>CALULA010000004.1 GCA_944321365.1 uncultured Paraprevotella sp. | reverse complement strand
TTCCACGCTACATTGCTGCACTTGCGCGAACAGTAGTAGCTGTCGAGAGTCTTTGCGACAAAGACTTTGCCGCAGACCTTACACTTCCTTTTGATTTCAAATCCGATTGTTGGCATATTTTCTACTTTTAAGTATGTATTAGTTGAGATTAGTAGGATTTTGTCCCACATTATCTACTTTTTTGTCTTGTCGCAAATATGTCGCAAATAAGAGATAAAAAAGGGCGTAAAAAAGGCATAGAAACCAAGAACCCCATAAACGCAAAAAGCGTGCAACTCATTGAGCTGCACGCTTTTGCATGTCGTTTTGTATGTATTTACTTATCGGAATCATTTGACTTCCTCAAAGTCTGCATCCTGAATATTGTCATCAGAAGACGAACCTCCGGCATTCGAATTGTTACTCTGTGCGCCGGCATTCTGCTGTGCACCGGCACCAGCCTGTGCTCCGCCCTGGTACATCTGCTGACTGGCAGTGTGCCATGCATTGTTCAGTTCTGCGATGGCAGCATCGATTGCCGTGATGTCACCTGCCTTATGAGCATCTTTCAGCTTCTGCAGTGCGCTCTCAATGGCCGGTTTCTTGTCGGCAGGAAGCTTGTCACCCAACTCCTTCAACTGGTTCTCCGTCTGGAAAATCATGGAGTCAGCCTGATTCATCTTGTCCACACGCTCGCGCTCCTTCTTATCCGCATCGGCATTGGCCTCGGCCTCAGCCTTCATCCGATCAATCTCCTCCTTGCTCAGACCAGAAGAGGCTTCGATACGGATAGCCTGCTCCTTGCCCGTAGCCTTATCCTTGGCAGACACTTTCAGAATACCGTTGGCATCGATGTCGAAAGTCACCTCAATCTGAGGCACGCCACGCGGAGCCGGAGTAATACCTGTCAGGTTAAACAGTCCAATCTGCTTGTTCTGGTTGGCCATCGGACGCTCACCCTGCAATACGCGGATGGTCACTTCGGTCTGGTTGTCGGCAGCCGTACTGAACACTTCGCTCTTGTTGCACGGAATCGTCGTATTGGCATCAATCAGCTTGGTCATCACACCACCCATGGTCTCAATACCCATTGACAGCGGAGTAACATCCAGCAGCACGATGTCGCCTACACCGGCTTCCTTGTTCAGGATAGCGCCTTGGATAGAAGCACCTACGGCTACCACCTCATCGGGATTTACACCCTTGGAAGGCGTCTTGCCGAAGAAGTCCTCCACCAGCTTCTGGATGGCCGGAATACGGCTCGAACCGCCCACCAGGATCACCTCGTCAATATCCGAGTTGCTCAGACCGGCATCCTGCATGGCTTTCTGGCACGGCACCTTACAAGCCTGTATCAGACGATCGGCCAACTGCTCGAATTTTGCACGCGTCAACGTCTTTACCAGATGTTTAGGCACACCTCCGACTGCTGTAATATACGGCAGGTTGATTTCCGTTGTGGTTGAAGAAGACAGTTCTATCTTCGCCTTTTCTGCGGCCTCTTTCAGACGCTGCAGGGCCATCGGATCCTGCTTCAGGTCCACACCCTCCTCGCTCTTGAAGTCAGCAGCCAGCCAATCGATAATCACCTGGTCGAAATCGTCACCTCCCAGATGGGTATCACCATTGGTAGAGAGCACCTCGAACACACCGCTACCGAACTCCAGAATGGAAATATCGAACGTACCACCACCCAGGTCGAACACGGCAATCTTCATGTCCTTGTTGGACTTGTCCACACCGTAAGCCAAGGCTGCGGCCGTAGGCTCGTTCACGATACGCTTCACGTCCAGTCCGGCAATCTGTCCGGCCTCTTTCGTAGCCTGACGCTGCGAGTCGGAGAAGTATGCCGGCACGGTGATGACAGCTTCCGTCACTTCCTGACCCAGATAATCCTCAGCCGTCTTCTTCATCTTCTGCAGAATCATGGCAGAGATTTCCTGAGGTGTATAGAGACGACCGTCAATATCCACACGCGGCGTGTTGTTGTCGCCCTTTACTACCGAATAAGGCACACGGGCGATTTCTTTCTGCACCTGATCATAGGTCTCACCCATGAAACGTTTGATGGAGAACACCGTATTTTTCGGGTTTGTAATAGCCTGACGTTTCGCCGGATCGCCTACCAGACGCTCACCGTTCTTAAACGCTACAATTGAAGGAGTGGTGCGCTTTCCCTCATTGTTGGCAATCACCACCGGCTCATTTCCCTCAAAAACAGAAACACACGAGTTCGTAGTTCCTAAGTCAATTCCAATAATCTTTCCCATAATCGTATCTATTTTTTCTATTATTAATCAAATGAAATGTCACTCACGCACCGTTTGACCGTTGCGCACTAAAACAAAAACAAACCGCGTGCCAAACTGTGCCAGATGACTGAAAAAATAATAAAAAAAGAGTCTGGAGGAAAAAGATGAAGTTTTTCAGTTATCTTTGTCCATAGTTCGGCAAAGATATGTTTTCCGCAACATAAAACCTGCCAAAATGTCCGAATACGAAGTTTTTATATGACTAAAGCAATATACCTATTATATATATTACTACTGCTATGCATCCCGGCCATCCCGGCAGAAAGGCCACGGGTAGGTATAGTACTAAGCGGTGGAGGTGCCAAAGGGACAGCACACATTGGCGCATTGAAGGTCATCGAAGAAACCGGCATACCCATAGATGTCATCGTAGGCACCAGTATGGGAAGCATCATCGGCGGACTATATGCCATCGGTTATACTCCCGAACAATTAGACAGCATTTTCCTGGCTCAGGACTGGCCTACACTGCTGGGTGACAAGATGCGGCCCACATCCACCAATCTGCAAGACAGAGAAAAGAACGCACAATACGTCCTCTCTATCCCTTTCTTTGAAAAACCGCAAGATCTGATTAGCGGCGGCCTCATAAAAGGACGAAACATAGGGAAAATGCTCTGGCAGCTGACCGAAGGTTATCACGACTCCATCGACTTCCGCAACATGCCGATTCCATTTGCCTGTGTGTCGCAAGACCTTGTCACAGGCAAAGAAGTGGTTTTCAAGAGTGGTATATTACCGCTCGCCATACGTGCCAGCATGTCCATCCCCGGTGTGTTCTCCCCCGTAGCCCTCGACGGGCAACTGCTTATCGACGGCGGCATCATCAATAACTATCCCGTAGACATCGCACGACAAATGGGAGCGGACATCATTATTGGAGTAGACGTACAAGACCCTATGAAAACCGCAGACGAACTGCAGAACAACGTGTTGGCACAATTGGGACAAATCATTGATCTGCAACGGAAAGACCGTTGGGTGCAGAACATACAGAACTCTGATATCTACATAAAAGTAAACGTCAAAGACTATCACGCCGCAAGCTTCACCACAGAAGCCATCGACTCCCTGATCGAACGGGGCCGACAAGCTGCGCTGAAACAAGCTGACAGTCTGCAAGCCATCAAACAACGCATCGGGTGCTGCGATTCTATCTCACAACGCTCCATTCCGCCCTATTTTTATCGCCACAGACCGGGCGACATTGAAGCGCAACACGCACAAGTGCTGAAAACGCTCATAGGCGAAGCACCTAAGAACTCCATTAATCTGGGACTGCGCTTCGACAATGAGGAACTTGCGGCACTACTTTTCAACGGACAACTATTGCTCGGAAAAAAGAAGAATCACAACATGGCGCTGACACTGCGGCTGGGAAAAAAGGTTTATGGTGACGTACACTATGGCCTGCATCTGGGACGCCAGTGGAACTTTACGACTGGTTACCGCTATACTTATAATGATTTCAACATCTACGACAAAGGCGACAGGCTATATGGTGTAAACTTCAATCACCATCTCGGAGAAATAGGATTCACAAAAAGCTGGAAATTCGTCCGGCTGCAATTGGGTGGAAGTTATCAACTTTACAACTATGGCTCATTTCTCTACCGTTTCCATAACGAGGCCGCTACAGACATCGAAAAGGAAAGCTATCTGAAATTCGGAGCATTATATGCCGTCAACACTTTCAACGATCAGTATTTCCCCACCAAGGGCAGCGAGCTGGAAATGAGATACCACTACGCTATCCCGCTCGACCAGTCCAAGCCATTCCACACAGCCGACATCCATTGGAGTGCAGCGTTCTCGTTCAACAGCCGCTTCACGCTGATGCCCAGAGTAGAAGGAAGATATTTAACTACAGAAAACACCGTATCGGAAATGAACACACTCGGAGGGCAAGAACGAGGCAAATACTTCAGTCAGCAAATCCCATTTTATGGCATCAACCACTTTGAGATGACCATGCGCACACTCATTATAGCTGGAATTGAAGCACGACAACGTATCGGCGGCAAGCATTACATCAGCGGCGTATTTAACATAGCCGCCACATCGACAGACTGGAAACACTTTCTCAAAAACAGTTTCGGCGGAAACGAACTGTTTGGTTACCACATCTTTGGCGGAGCCGTCAAATATGATCTACGCACGTTTATCGGCCCCATCGGCCTTACCATAGGATTCAGCGACCGTGCCAAAGTTTCGGGCTACATACGAGCCGGTTTCAATTTCTGATACCATGCCGAAGGCAATCAGCATCTGCATATAAGTTTACACCAAGCGACTCAAAACACAATATAGCAAATATCAAAATACAACCACGTCCATAGTCCCAAGTTTCTATATCCAAATGCCACGCATTTGTTAAACAATCATAATTACCCCCCCCCCGTTAACTTTCGTTAACAGTGCAATTATTCCAACCCTCTCTTTTTCACGCCATATTTGCAACATAAAGGAAGAAGCACTGTCCTACGACCAGAAACACCGACGGACCGTTTCTTTCCGGAAAATGCACTTGTACGATTATGGAAATTCAGCACCGTGAAGAACATCTGTCGTGTTTGGACTATAACCGCCCCTCACCTACGAGGTTCAAATATCTCACATTCCCGTCCAGACATCTGCCGCAGTCTGTGGAAATCCAACGCTCCACCATAGTGTTCCTCCTCGAAGGTACAATCCTTATCACGTGTGACGAATTCACCGACAAGCCTCTCCATTCCGGAGAAATGGCTCTGTTTCCCGTCCATTCCTGCTGCTACATCAAAATTGTCACCCCCGGTCGCTTCGTCAGCTGCGCCTTCACCGAGCCGCTCAATTTCTGCAACCGCTTCACTTTCCGGAACCTCTACAGACATATCCCCGAAGGATTCCGCTACGACTATACCACACTGGACATTCACTCCCGCCTTGAGGAATTTCTCACCCCGCTGGCCCACTATCTGGAAGACGGCATCGGCTGCACCCACTTCCACGAGATGAAAGGACAGGAACTTTTCCTGCTGTTCCGTGCCTACTACAGCAGCGAGGTTCTTTCCACCTTCTTCTTCCCGCTGTTGGGAGAGGAAATGGATTTCAAGAATTGGATCAGGGGAAACTATTCCCGCTTCCTCACTGCCAAGGAGTTCGCCGCAGAAACCCACATGAGTACCGACACCTTCAAACGAACCTTCAAGAAAGTGTTCAGAACGCCTTTCCACACATGGATTACCGAACAGAAAGCCCGCCTCGTCTATCGTGACATCCTGATGGGCGAACTCTCGTTTGCTGAAATCGCCGACCGCTACCACTTCTCCTCCCAGGCCTACCTGAGCACGTTCTGCAAAAAACATTTCGAGAAAACCCCTCTGGAAGTGCGCCATTCCTCTTCAAACCTCATCATACCTTAATATAATAGGAAAGAGAGACAGAAGCCCCGTTTTTATAAAAAATAGCATCATTTTTGTAACACCGCCCCAACGGAAACAGCATACCTTTGCAACAATTTAAAGAAAATTAAAAAGATTTCCGAATGAGGCATTTGATATGTTGCGCGGCCATATGCTGCGCCATGTGGGGCTATACGGTGGCTGGCCGGGCACAGACTGTGGCGGTCAAGACCAACGCACTCTACTGGGCCGGGGCATCCCCGAACGCGGGAGTGGAAATCGGACTTACCCCGCGCTTTACGTTGGATTTGTCAGCCGCCTACAACCCTTGGAACTTCAAGAAAGGGATGCTACACTTTTGGCTGGCACAGCCTGAGGCCCGCTATTGGTTCTGCGAGAGATTCGAGGGACACTTTGTAGGGATTCACGCCCACGCCGCACAGTTCTATGGGGAAATGAACGACAACCGCTATGACGGTTACCTGGTCGGTGGAGGCTTTTCCTACGGCTATGCCTGGATTCTGTCCCCGCATTGGAACATGGAAGCCACGATTGGTGTAGGCTACGCCCGCTTATGGTACGATCAGAGCGAGTGTCTGCCATGCAACAAGGGCAGCCGTCCCGAACATAAAAACTATGTGGGGCCCACGAAGATAGGCCTCTCCATCTCGTATATCTTCTAAATCCTACGAACATATGAATCATTCATTGACATATACTGCCCTATTGGCCGCGTCAGTCGCGGTACTGGCCGGATGCGCTTCACGCAAGGCTGTGCAGCAAGGCGTGGGAATCACCCCCGCCCCTGTAGCCGTATTTCCCGACAGTGCCAACCGGCTGAAGCTCGATGTGAAGTTCCACGTGCCGGAACATTATTTCTCACGGCGAAACCGTCTGATCATCACTCCGCAGTTCATTGCCGGAAACGGAACGGTAGACTTCGCCGCCGCCGTGGTGGACGCTCCCGCCTACACCAAGAAGCAAATGCGGAAACAGGTACTTGAAGGCCTGACCGACCCTCTGGCCGCCGGAGCCATCCGCCAGCAACGCGCGGGACAGGCCGTAGAACTGGCCTATTCCGACAGCGTACTCCTGCCGTTTGAGGCTACGGACGGACGCATCATAGCCATCGTTTCCAAAGACGGATGCGGCGAATGCACCGGTGTTGACACGGTGGACATCGGCACCGTAAGCAACCCTGTCACGCTCATAGAGCCTGAAAAGGGACTGGAGCTCTCCTGGCAGGAACCGGAATTCGTCATCCGTCCCAAAATCATGGAAGGCCGCGGAACGGCTAACCTGCAGTTCAAAATCAACAAATACGACATAGACCTTGCACTGGGGCACAACCGCGAAGAGATGGAAAAGATGACGAACACCCTGCGTCCCATCCTCGACGACACGCTGGCCACACTGAAGGGACTGGCCATCACCGGTCTCGCCTCGGCCGACGGCTCGCTGGCCCTCAACACACGACTGGCCCGCAACCGCGCCGCATCGGCACGCGCCTGGCTGGTGGACCATCTGAAAGGCACGCGCACCGTGCTGTCTGCCCGGATGATCACAGCCGACTCGCGGCCTGAAGGCTGGATGCCCGTAGTGGCCGCCATGGCAGCCGACGGTAATGCGGACAGTGTGAAAGTGAAAGCCATCCTTGACAAATACGCCGACAGCAACGACGACGTGCAGGAAAGCTACATCCGCCGGCTGGACTGCTGGGACGACATCCGCGAGAAGTACCTGCAGAAAGACCGCAAGGTGGAGTATGTCTATAACTACACCATCCGTAGCTTCACCACCGATGCCGAACTGCTGGCCATGTACGACAAGCGGCCCGATGCTTTCAATGAGGAGGAACTGCTGCGCGTGGCCACGCTGGCCGAGGGAGACGACCGCAAAATGGAGGTCTATCAGACCCTCACACGGTATTTCCCGCAATCGCAGGTGGCCGCCAACAACACAGCAGTGCTCTACCTGCGCAAGAACCAGCCTGAAGAGGCCCAAAAGGTGCTCGAACGCATGAAAGACTTCTCGCCGGAGATGCTGAACACGCTTGCCGCCACTTATGTCTATCACGACGACTACGAACGGGCCGTGGAGTTGTTGCAGGACGTAAAGCTGCCCGAAGCGCGCTACAATCTGGGACTGTTGAAGGCCAAGCAACGCAAACTGCAGGAGGCTTATGAACTGCTGCGTCCTTTCGGCGACCTGAACAGTGCCATCGCCGCCCTGAGTGTGCGCAAGGACCAGGAAGCCCAGGACATGCTGGACAAACTGGACGACCGGAGTCCGCGCGCCGAATACGCCCGCGCCATCGCCTGTGCCCGTCTGGGCGACACAGCTGCCGCACGGGAGCATTTGGAGAATGCTTGCACCGAACCGGCTTTGGCCGCCCGCGCCGCCACTGACCCGGAATTTGCCACCTTGGACGGTGCCACGACCGGAATTCCCTCTAACGCAAACCATACCCGACCATGAGCATAACGATAAAACATTGGTATTTGCCTGCCCTGTTGTGGGCGGCGACGGTCCTCACGTCCTGCATCCGCAAGGATGTGGAGGACTGCCAACCCCTCTCTGTGAGCATCGCCGTGGGGGACAAGAACTACAGTAACATCAACGAAGTGGTTGGCCTCGGAGCACCCCTGCAGCCGGAGGACGAGAACCAGCCTTTCATACACTACGTGAAAAAGCTATACTATGTGCTGCAGGAAAAGGCCACGGGAAAGACGGTCTACACCCGTCACCTGCATGACGTGACCGGCGACCATGCCATGGCCACGGCCGACCTGCCTGCCGACCTGCCTTTCGGGGAATATGTGCTCACCGTTTGGGGCAACATCGAGAGCGAGGTGCCTATTGATGACGACGGCACGTCCTACAACTTCCACATCAACCAGGCGCAGGGCTACGACGCGTACATGACGTGCGACACGCTGCTCTATGATGCCTACCACGCCAACTACGTTGTCTCGCTCCACCGGCTCAAGGGCAGACTCGTCATCGAGGCGGAACAGATGCCGGACGGCATACGTCTGTCACGCAAGACCATCAGCGGTCTCTCGGCTTCCGTTGACCAGGACATGGAATACAGCGGATCGTCCTCCGTGGCCACTGTCCTCGAATGGAACGCTGCCACAGAGGATGACATGAACAGCCACACGTACCTCGCACCGACAGTCGAAGGACAGCAGAGCCGGCTGGACATGGCTTTCTACGATGACCCGGACGACACCACGCCCCTCATCGCACCGAAGGCGGTGAACATCAATTTGGAACGTAACACCGTCACCTACGTGCGCTATGTCTACGACCATACTACCGGAAAGGTGGATGCCTATCTGGCCGTGGACGGAGGATGGAAACAAATCAACGACCTGGAACTCGGAGAGGCTGAAGAGCCTTGACGAGGACCGCAAGAATAACAGAACAATACACATTATCAATTTCTAAATTTAAATCATTATGAGAATTGGAAAACTATTTCTTTTATTGGCGGTTGCCGGTATGACGACTTTTACCGCCTGTAGCAATGATGATGAACTGACGGTGACAGCACCTGCTGAACAGGCGCACCCCGTCACACTGAACCTTGACTTCAACCTCTCTGCCGGAGGACTGAAACGCGCCGGTCGCCCGCTCTACAGTTCACAGGCCCTGCAGCAGGTGAACAGCATGACCGTGTATGTCTTTAAGGAAAACGCCGGCAGCTACGTCTATGATAACAAGGTTTATACCATTGCAGACTTTGATAACGCTACCGCAATCGGCGACGAGGCTCACTCCATGGAGATCGAAACGGCCCTGACGGATGGTTCGTACAAGTTCCTTGCTGTGGGACTGGAGGATGATGAGACCTATGAGGCACTCAGCTTTACGACCACTACTACCCTTGAACAAGCTGCAATCCAGCTGACCTCCGGCAAGAAGGCCAGCGAGTTCTTCGCCGGCTTTACCAACGTGTACACCGTGGATGCCAACACGCAGAGCCTGGGTGTCAACATCACGCTGACCCGCGCCGTGGCCGGTGTCCTGGGTTACTTCAAGAACGTGCCTTACAAGGTCCTCGCTGCTGACGGTACAATGAAGCGCGTAGCGAAAGTGTCCATCCAGCTGAATCAGAATGCCACCGACGCCGCACTCGTGGATCCGGCAACGGAAAAGACGTTCGGCGATGGCAGTAGCTATACGGAACTGATGAGCATCACATTCGATGGGACCGTACAATATGACGAGGCCAAGAACATCTACACCTGTGCTGCAGTCACCACCGGTTCTGCGGGCAACCCTGCCAAGCTGGAGAACTCTTTCCTCGTGGGCGGCTACTCTCTGCCCTGCGCTGCCATCACCGGCGGGAAGACTATGAAAGTCGTACTGTACAGCGAAGATGATGAAGCTCTGAAGACCTATCCCGTGCAGATGGATGACAGCTCAACTGACTTCGGTCTGGACAGAAACGGGTTCTATGGCATCGGACACAAGGAAGCTGACAACAACACCGATGGAGACCTGGATGACGGAGATGATGACGATCCGGATGACCCGAACACTGGCGATCCTGATGACCCCGTTGACCTGAGCAAGGATCAGATTATCACCATCACGGTCAATGCCAACTGGAGTGCCATCCACGATTTGGAATTGGGCGCAGCCGAGTAATCAGGAATCAGGTCCGTCTGCGGACCTGACCCACTACGCAAGAATCGGTTCCCGACTTGCGAATATGTTCAGTTTTTCCGGCGCATGGAAGCGCGAGCCTCGCCTTGCGCCCCATGCGCCGGCATTTTTTACTTCAAAACCACAATCATAAAGATGAAGACAAGAAACCTACTTTTAGCCCTTGCGGCCCTGTCGCTCTCAGCCGCCTGCGATTCCGGCACACCTGCGGCGCCGGAAACGACCTCCGGCCCCATTCCGGCCGGCACGGTGGCCGTGGTGCTGCAGACAACCTCGGAACCGGAGAAACGCACCGCGCTGGAAAACAGCGAGAACGTGCAGCATGTAGCCTACATGCATCTTTATGTTTTCGCCGGGACATCGGACGATGCCGTCTGCGTAGCCTCGGAAAATGTAGGCTGGAACCAACCTGCGGGAACCAGTGCCAAGCAGTATTACCTGCTGCGTACTCCGCTGCCCGCACTCCCCCAAGGGGAAACGAAATACACCTTCCTGGCCGTGGGACTGGACAACACGGCCGAAGAGATAGCCGGCACCGCCGCTGCCACCGAAGGCTCGGCATATGCCTACGGTCTGCCGGGCACCATCACCACGGCTGCGGACGGACAGGCCTCCACGCTGGCTGAGGCGGAAGCCTCGCTGGCCGACGGACGCACTGCCGCCGACATGGGTAGTGCGGAACTCTTCTCCGGCAGTTCGCAAATTGAGCCGCAGAAGCTGAACAGCCCCGTGGGCATCGAATTGAAACGCAAAGTGGCGGGCGTGGCCTTGTTCGTCACCAACATACCGGAAAAGGTGAAAGACACCCAGTTGTCAAACGACTCAGTGGAAACCCTCGAAGTAAGGCTCTATACGGAGCAGAACACAACGGTCAGCCTCCTTTCGGGTGAGGACAGCCCCATATCGGACAGCCCAGCCACGGACGGCCAGACCTTGATCAGCCTGCCCAAGGAGATGTTCCAGCCCCAGGGCGTGACCACCGGTGGGGCTTATCTGCTGCCGGTAGACGCACCGGCCCAAGCCACCACCGCAACCCTCACCCTCCGGCTGCTGAACGCCGCCGGTGAAGTGCTTGCCGAACGCCAGGTGCAGGAGAAAGCTGCAGACAACGGCACTCCCGTCCTGAACTTCGCCCTCCAGGCCAACCATTACTACGGCATCGGCTCCATGGGAAGTCCCGTAGACCTGAACGACGGGAAGAACACGGCAGAAATCATCGTGCATCCGAACTGGGAAGCCATCTATGGCGAAAGTAGGGACGATGCCATCACCATACAGCCCGACTCTCCTAAACCCTAACGAATGAGAACCCATAACGACAAGAAAGATATGAACAAGCTGATACAAAGACTCATCTTCTGGCCGCTGGCCTTATTGCCCTTGGCCGCCTGCCAGAACGACCTGCCCGAACTGCCGGCCGCCGGGCCGGCTCCGGAGGAAGAAACCATCACCGTACCGGTCAACATCTCAGTGGGCGGCGGCACCCCCGTCGTGCGCGACCTTCCCCCCGGCATGGAAACAGGATTACTGTCCGGAACGTGCGTTGTAGACCGCATCCGCCTCATCATCTTCAGCCGCGAGGAGACCCTCGAAAGCGAAGACGTGAAACCGTTTATATACCATGCGGAGGAGAACCAGACCGTCAACGAGCTGGGCCAGACCTCCAATGAAATCGTATTGGAGTGGGATCGGAATTCCTCGGAAGCCACAGGAGAAGATGGCGAGCACAAGTTCCACTACACGCTGACCAAGAAGAAGGGCCGCCAATATAAGATCATCGCGCTGGGATACAACGAGGCGTACGGGGCAGTAAGCAACTTCTACGCAGTCGGCCGCAACGAGAAAACCCTCTTCAACCTGAACCTGCAAGACGGCGTGACCACCCCGCAGAGCCTCGCGCTCACTTTGGACACGGAACACCAGCAAGGCGAAGATTTCTTCAACAAGCTGGGAAAAAGTGACATGGAACGTCCTTTCGGTACACTGGGAGGGAATGCAAGTGCCAATACAACGCCTTACTATTACTTGGGTATGAATGAAAATCACGCATTTCTAAACCAAAGGAATGACAAGCACAACGATCCACTGAGCATGGTGGCCGCTCCCGCACCGGAAATCTTTTACGGCATCTGTACCAATGAACACGGAGAGGACATCATCAGCTACAACGACATCAATGAAGTGACAGGAGACTTGTACCGGGGAGTGGCCAAGGTTACGGTAGAAATCGAAAACGACATAAAAGATATCTACAAACGTTTTTGGGTTGCCTTGTTGGCCAATAATGTCAACACCCACACCATGCTTTCCTCCTACGATGACTTCCACAATGCGGATGAACCGGCACAACCCTCACCTGACGCGGAAAATGGTACCGGGGTATGGCACTTGTTAGGCATAGATAATTGTGCGGAAAACGGGACAGCAAACATCACTGTTTACATGCTCCCCACCATTACCGAACTGGCAGTACGGGTTTGTTGGGCAACGGACGGAAGCGAGAACTATGCTTATCATTATAACTACCACCTCTACACCAACGCTTACTCGGAGGCCGACAACGCCACGGGCATCATCACGTCTGTGACGGACGGCGAACAGTTCTATTTCCGCCGCAACAAGTCATATAAGATTACCGGTACTCTTTCAGCAATTGAAGATGCTGATGAACTATAGAAATAACGAGTAACCCTCATGAACCCAAAAACGAAGAAAGATATGAAAACAACAAGACTGATATGCACCCTTGCCGCCTTGTGCTGGCTTGCCCTGACAACCGCCGCACAAAGCCAGGAAGCCCCGCTGACCCAAGAGGACCTGGGCAATCGGAAAGCCCTCGTGGGAACCGGGTGCGTCATCAACCAATACGGCAGTGCCGCGCAGCTGCTCACCAACTATGACAACCTCGATGCCGTGACGGACGAGGACCTGAACAACTATGCCTCCATCACGGCTGTCAGTGTAGGCACAGGCCTGCGTCCCATCTTCGGCGTGCGCGACACGCGCCACAGCTACGCGCCGGGCGTGAAAGCCGGCTTCACCATCGTGTCGCCCCAACAGGGCGGACTGCTCGGCCTGGACGTGGCCAGCACATTCAGCATCATCACCTATCTGGACGGGGTACAGCAAGAAACCTTATCCATCGATGAGGAACTGGGCACGGGCGTGGGCCTGAACCTGATAAAGATTCCCGGCTCGGACCATGTGTCGGTGGACCTGACTGTCACGACCACCAAAGAATTCGACGAGGTTTATCTGCAAGTCGCAGGCGTGAGCGTGGAAGCCATCTCCCAACTGGGCATCAAATATGCCTTTGTGGGCGAAAGCACGGAGTATCCCCTCACCTTCAATGGCGTGAAGGAATACGCCTCCGACCTGGAAATCAATCTGGACGATTGTAACGGTATGCCCTGGCCGGTGGACAGCTGGATCCGTCACGACGACCTGGCGGAACGGTTCTACGACGACAACCTGACCAACAAACTGACCACCGGTGGACTCGCCATCGGCGAATGGTGCCACGTACATACGGCCTTCAACCAGACGCTTGAGGCCGGCACGGAAGTGGGCTTCGTCTACTCCAACAAGGGACTGCTCGACTTGGACCTCGGCGGATTCACCACCATCTCATTCTACCGCAACGGCGAAAAGGTGCAGGAAGAGCGCATCGAGGCCAGCGTGCTGGGGCTGGGACTCATCAACACGAGCGACCAATTCAAGTCAGCCGCCACGGCCAATGTGGAATTCGATGCTGTGCGCTTCGCCATCGGGGCCGGTGCCCTGAGCGTCAACCTGGGCGAGATTGCCGTCTACTACGGCTTCATCAAGAAGAAACCCATAGTGGACCACCACTGCCCCATCAACGCCAACGTGGGAACGAACATCTGCGATGGTCAGACCACGTTCCAACTGCTGTCCAACACCGAAATCCCCGTGGTGTGGAGCCTTGAAGAGGCACCCACGGAAGAGGCTAAGGCGGCGGTAAGCATCGACGGCAACGGCTACGTGACCGGACTGACTGAAAACGGAGACTACATCTTCCGCGCCACAGCCACCGACGGCTGCTACGAGGAGGTGACGCTGAACAAGGGGACTAATCTGGAATACGTCGACGAGACGTCATGCAGTACCCCGCTGGTGAACGACGGAATGTACGGCAAGATTTTCAAAGTGTCCAACCCCGTGGCAGAGGACGGCGCGTTGCTCTCTATCTCCGACATGGTGGACCCCGATAACGTACTGAGCGGCGACAACGACAAATTTGCCTCTTACGTGTCCGGACTCAGCATTGCAGACAACCTGAGCATTATCGGCATCACCACCAACAACGGACAGACCCTCCGCCAGGTCACAGGCTGGACGGACGAAGCGTTGCGCGTGGGCTTCATCGTGGAAGAACAATCTACTTTTCTTGACGTGGACTTGCTAGAGTTCTATCAAATCCGGCTTTACAAAAACGGAGAGGAAGTGGAAGAAGACTACAATGCCGTCATTGACGAAAGCAACGCGGTGGGCGTGGGACTCATCGGCGGGGAACAGTCACAAAAGACGCGTTTCAGCATCGAGGTGCCGGCCAACGTGGACTTTGATGAAATCCGCATGTGGCGTTCCGGCGTGGCCAACATCGGTCTGAACACCCTCCGCATCTACAACGCCTTTATCGAACGGGCTTCGGACAACTGCTCCGACCCGCTGGGACAGAACGGCTGCATCGTTCCCATCTCCACAGAGAACGGGGCCACGGTGATTCCGCAAATCGACTTCCAGACCGCCAGCGTGGCTTCCGCCGTGACCGACATCTCACACCTGGTGGACAATGACATGAACAGCTGCATGATGGTGGCCAACACCGTAGAGGTAGGAGGCGGAGCCATATTCCACGTCAAACTGGGACGCACCGCCGACCATCACCAGCAGTTCGGCCTCGTCATGGACAACGCCACATTCGTGGCCGGCATCGGGGCGGCCAACTGGATGACCATCACAACCTACCTGAACGGGAAAGCAACAGGCGACGAGTTCACCAACTGGAGCGTGCTGGGACTGGATGTCATCGGCTACGGGGACAAGAAGTACCTCATCTCCCACCCCACACAGCCCTATGACGAGATACGCATCACCATCGCCGGAGTGGCCACCCTGCTGGACTACCAGCGTTACTACGGACTCTTCTTCCGCAACGATACGGACAACGACGGCCTGCCCGACTGTCAGGACCCCGAATCCTGCACCACGGGCTTCGAGATTGAGATGAACCAGATCTGTGTCAATTCGGGCAAAGACCTCAATTTCACGCTGCGTGGCGGCATCGACAGCCAGAAATACACCATCTCCTGTCCGTCACTCGGATATACGGCGGAGTTCACAAACGCCGTAACCGCCGGCGAACCGGTCTACCTTACGGTACCCGCCGCCACGTTCCAGACAGCCGGACGCTACAGCTTCCTCATCCAAGACGGCAGCGGCAACACGGTGAACAACTTCATGGCCTACGTCTATCCCCAACAGACCACCTGGCGCACCAACGCCGTCAACCAGGACTGGAACAACTGGAGCAACTGGACCAACGGGTCGCCCTACTGCTGTACGGATGTCATCATCCCCTCCGGAGCCGAACGCTACCCCGTGCTGCCCACGGACGATACCGGCGAGATTTTCTGCTGCGACGGCATCCATTTCGCTCCGGGAGCCGAAGTGGTGAACACCCCGCGTCTGGCCTATGCCAAGGCCTGGGTGGAGACCGCCCTGCGGCCCAACCGCTACTACCTGTTCTCCGCCCCGTTGCAGGCCATGGTCACGGGTGACATGTTCATCCCCGAAACCCTGAAAGGCCAGGCCATGACGGACTATTTCACCCCGCTCAACGAAACCACGGCCCCGGAAAGCCGCCTCAATCCGAGCGTCTACCAGCGCGTATGGCAAACCTATGTGAACGGCAAGCTGCTCAACAACGAGAACGAGACAATGACCGTCGAGGCAGGAGAATGGTCACGCAACTTCAACGCTCTCTTCAACCGCTATAATCCCGGCAACGGCATCTCCATCTGGGTGGACAACGGCAACCTGCCCGCCGGACAGGACTTCGTGTTCCGTTTCCCGAAGGAACATAAGGAATACACCTACTTCTCCGACTACGGTGAAGAACTGTTCACAGGTAAAGCTGATCCTGACCAACCTGAATATGTGGACTACGGCCGCATAGGCACCGCCGGACGGTTCGCCTACGAACGGGCGGAAGGAATGGCGGAAACCCAGCCCGTTGCAGACTACGCGGACTCCAAGAGGTATGACTTCCCCACCGACAGCGAAAACGGACAGCGGCTCACCCTGAAAGCGATGAACGATGCCGTGATGCTGAACAGCGAGACCGGCGAAATCGGCGGGGACTCCGGCTTTGACGAACGCTTCCTGGTGGGCAATCCCTTCATGTCGCACATCGACATGAAACGCTTCCTGGAGGTGAACGCCGAAAGCATCAGCTCCATCAGCGTCTATGACGGAAACACCTACTCTTCCGCCTCGCTGGACGACAGCGGCAACCTCCTGTTCAGCGGCACGGGACAACCGCTCATCGCCCCGATGGAGGCTTTCCTGGCCACGGCCAAAGAAGGCCAGGTGACCACGGAGCAAATCAACTCCGACAATGCCCAGACCTTTAAGACGAAATACGTGCTGAGCGTCATCTTCACACCGGACATGCTGACGGACGCCAACGACACACAGGCCACCGACGACGCACAGACCGCCGCAGGACTCCGCGTCATCGCCCGGACGGGCAGCAACATGCAAAGTGGCATGTGGATTGACGGAGAAAACGCAGACGCCGCCGGCGAAATGATGACAGACGGCGAGGTGACACCGCAGCTGGCCCTGTTTGCCGCCGTAGACGGTAAGGCCCGCGTCATCACGTCCGCACAGGCACCGCAAATCGCCATGGGCATGGTGATGGAACGGGCGGACAGCGTCACCCTCTCCTTTGAGCCTGTGGGCGGTTTCGACCTCACGGACTGGCAGCTGGAGGACCGCGAGACGGGCTTCACCTACACCCTCGACACGCCGGTAGAACTGCCGAAAGTGGGCACCAACGCCGGACGCTTCGTCCTCACCCGCACCGCCACGGTAACGGGCATTGACACAGCTACGGACGTGTATGTGGAACTCACCGGAGAAGGTACGGCTGAGGTGAAAAGTGCCGCCACAGGCATCACCTGCGTGTCGGTACATGACACCGCAGGCCGTCTCTTGAATCAGACCGACGCCCACGGCAGCCTGTCGGCAGAAGTGGCGTTGCCGCAAGGCATCAGCCTCGTCACGGCGGAACTGTCCGACGGCCGCCACCAGACGTTCAAGCTGATGCGGTAAGCATGGTTCCCTATTCCTGACAACAAAGGGGTGCGCACGCGCACCCCTTTTCCGTATCCCCGCGGCCCGGAAACCCGCATCACCCTTTCCGCCGCACCGGCGGCGACGGCACGGCCACGGGCACCGGCGGCACATCGATGCCGCCGGTCACAAGATGCAAAAAGGAAGATGGTGTGCCGGAATGGCACACCATCTTCCTTTTCAATCATTAAACAAACCGTTCAAGAGGAAGCCGTTCCCGGACCGCCCCTTGCAAGCAACGTGCCCGACTGCCTATTGCTTTACGGCTGCATCCTGCAAGGCCGCAGCGATCTGTTCTTCAATTTCATCACACAGTTCAGGATTATCCTTCAACATATTCTTGACGGCATCACGTCCCTGTCCGATTTTCGTGTCATGATAGCTGTACCATGAACCGCTCTTTTTCAGAATGCCCAGCTCTGTTCCCAAATCCACAATCTCGCCAATCTTGGAAATGCCTTCACCGAAAGTAATCTCAAACTCAGCCTTACGGAACGGAGGCGCCACTTTGTTCTTCACCACCTTCACACGCACCTGATTTCCAATCACCTCATCTCCATCCTTGATGCTCGACACCCGGCGGATATCCAACCGCACGCTGGCGTAGAACTTCAGCGCATTACCGCCCGTAGTGGTCTCCGGATTGCCGAACATCAGACCGATTTTCTCGCGCAACTGATTGATGAAGATGCAGGTGGTATTGGTCTTGTTAATGGTGGACGTCAGCTTACGCAGCGCCTGGCTCATCAGCCGCGCCTGCAAGCCGACCTTATTATCCCCCATATCCCCTTCAATCTCCGCCTTCGGTGTCAGAGCGGCTACGGAATCTATTACGATAATGTCTATGGCCGACGAACGAATCAGCTGGTCGGCAATCTCCAGAGCCTGCTCTCCGTTGTCCGGCTGTGAGATCCACAGGTTGTCTACATCCACACCCAACTTGGCCGCATAGAAGCGGTCGAAAGCGTGCTCTGCGTCGATAAAGGCTGCTATCCCGCCCATTTTCTGTGCTTCGGCTATGGCATGAATAGCCAACGTGGTCTTACCGGAACTCTCCGGACCGTAGATCTCTATGATACGCCCGCGGGGATAACCGCCCACGCCCAACGCTGCATTCAGTGCTATGGACCCTGTGGGAATCACATCGATCTGCTCCACGTGGTCGTCTCCCAGCTTCATAATAGAGCCTTTACCGAAATTCTTTTCTATTTTGTCCATGGCTGCCTGCAAGGCTTTGAGCTTCTCTGCATTCGGCCCTTCAAACAGTCCGGTGTCTCCTTCTTTCTTTGCCATAAATTCAATGCTGTTAAATCATTTTTCAAATCCGCATGTATGACCTCATAACTCCAGGTCGCCGTCAAACACTTCGTGCCAAGGCAGCCCGTCCTTGTTCAGTTCAGCCATGAACGGATCCGGATCAAACTCTTCCACATTCCACACACCCGGTTTCTTCCAGATGCCTTTCAGGAACATCATGGCCCCGATCATGGCCGGAACGCCGGTAGTATAGCTCACGCCCTGCATGCCCGTCTCCAGATAAGCCGCATGATGGCTGCAATTGTTATATACATAATAGGTATGCTCCTTGCCGTCCTTCATGCCACGGATACGGCAACCTATACTCGTCTCGCCCTCATAGTTCTCACCCAGATCCTGCGGATTGGGCAGCACGGCCTTGAGGAACTGCAGGGGGACAATCTTCACACCGTTATAGTCCACCTCGTCAATCCGCGCCATGCCGATATTCTGTATCACACGCAGATGGGTCAGATACTCCTGTCCGAACGTCATCCAGAAGCGGGCACGCTTGATAGTCGGGAAATTCTTCACCAACGACTCCAGTTCTTCATGATACAACAGATAGGAATCTCGCGGACCGATGTTCGGATAAGTCAGGTCCTTGTGTATCTCCATGGGCTTCGTCTCCACCCACTTCCCGTTTTCATAATAACGTCCGTTCTGCGTAATCTCACGGATATTGATTTCCGGATTGAAGTTCGTTGCAAAAGCCTTGTGATGGTTGCCGGCATTACAGTCCACAATGTCCAGATAGTGTATCTCGTCAAAATAGTGTTTTGCCGCATAAGCCGTATAGACACCGGACACACCGGGGTCGAAACCGCAACCCAGAATGGCGGTCAGCCCGGCCTCCTCAAACCTCTTCTTGTAGGCCCATTGCCAACTGTACTCAAAATGCGCCACGTCTTTCGGCTCATAATTGGCCGTGTCCAGATAGTTGCAACCGGTCTGCAGACAGGCTTCCATGATGGTCAGGTCCTGATACGGCAAGGCCAGGTTCATAACCATGTCCGGCTTATAACCTTCCAGCAACTTCACCAGTTCCTCCACATTGTCGGCATCCACCTGAGCAGTCTTTATGGCAGGATTGCCGATGGCCTTCACGATAGCATCGCACTTAGCCTTTGTCCGGCTGGCTATCATAAGCTCATCGAACACTTCTGGATGTTGAGCCACCTTGTGCGCTGCGACAGTAGCCACGCCTCCGGCTCCGATGATTAAAACTTTTCCCATCTTTAACTTCGGTATTTACTTTTATTGATGATATTGATTGCAAAGTTAATGACTTTTTCCAAGAAGTAAAGGAAAAGTCTGCTTTTTTGTTCCCTATTTGAACTCATCCCCTCTGATGCCCAAAGCGTTCATCAGCGAGTAGCCGAGAATCTCCGACCGGAAGCCCCGGCCTGCCTGTGGCTCCATGGCCAGCAAGGTAATCTCCTTGCCTTCCGTCCGTCCGAGAATCTCCCGCACACGGGCACCATATTTCTCCATGTCGGGCACCACGATCAGACGCCGTATGTCCTTCGCGTCGGCCAATGCCTCAAGCGACTGCAGATAGAGATGTTCCGCATCGGACAATTCCTCCTTCTTCACGGAGCTGAGCCTGAACTCACCCACATAGTCATCCGTGAAAGCCTTGCCGTCCAGTTCGGCTGCGAAATCCGACGGCGCGAAATTGTCCAACGCTTTCCGTTCCCTGCCGTAAATCAGCACCACCTGTATGTCGTTCTTCCCCTGCCTTATGCCCCCGTCCAGTGCCACACAGACCAGCCACTGCGCCAGGTCGGCCTTAGGCATCGGGCGGTTCAGCATCCGCTCAAAGTTCACTATCAGATCGAATGCCACGGCATCCACATAATCCGCATCCACCAGAATGACATTCTCACACCATCTCGTCTGCTCCATAATACACTTACTTTAATTCCGTTTTTTGCAGGACAAAAATAAGGCTTTTATCCCGTAACAGCAATACGCAGACTGATTTTGCTCCGCTACGTCCCAAGAAAACCCTGCTGTCCGGCAAGTCGCACCGCTCCCCTCTCCCGCACTCCACTTACTGTCCGTCTGACACCACAACCGCTGCATTCCGCATCAAAAAGTAAGCAAAATGCCGTCAAAGCACCGCCACAGTCCGAACAAGAAAACACATTCTACGCAACAAGACGGCCACCGCACGAACACACTTTTTCACACTTTGCGCTTAAAGCCCGTTCGCATTAGCCTATTTTAAGGATTCCTTGCGCAAAACCCAACCCGGCAATGCGGAAAGATGCATCCGTCTGTGCGCAAAGAAACCGGCGTTTGTGCGCACAAACGTCCACGGCAATGCGCAAAGAACGCCGCGACACACCGCAAAGCGGGGCACAACCGTGCCCAAAGCCACCGGTTTCGTGCTAACCGGAGCCTCCCGCCCGGCAGGAAACGGACAGCAAAATGTCAGGGAAAAGCACGTCCGACCGACGCCCGCCACCCGGCATGCCGCACGACAAAGGCGGACGACCGACAAAAAGCAAGCAAGAACGCAGGCCGGACTTACAGACTGACACGCCCGCAACGCGCCAGAATCGCGTATTCGGCCACGCCACCGCCACAGGGACAGCATGGCGCACGCTCGCGCCTCCTCATCTGACAGATTGACAAAAGGACATCCTCCATCGGGCATCGAAGCAAAAGGTAAAGAGGCAAATCTCCACGCCATTTCGTCTGACAAAATTTCATATTTCATGACATTTTGACAGCATTGCGGGTATGGCAAACATTTTGATACATCATAAGTGTAGCCGTAAAAGGCCACACAAAAGACTGAAAAGGAAAAACATTAAAATATAGAAAGGAAAACAATCATGACATTTGACAAATTTACCATCAAAGCCCAAGAGGCCATCCAGGAAGCAGTCAACCTCGTGCAGGCTCGCGGCCAGCAGGCCATCGAACCGGAGCACCTGCTGGCAGGCATCCTGAAGGTGGGCGAAAACGTCACCAACTTCCTGTTCCAGAAACTGGGCGTCAACGGACGGCAGATCGAACAGGTCGTGGAACGCCAGATCGCCTCACTGCCCAAAGTGCAGGGCGGAGAGCCTTACCTGAGCCGCGAAAGCAACGAAGTGCTGACACGGGCGCAGGATTATGCCGCCAAGAGTGGAGATGAGTTTGTCTCCATAGAGCCGATACTACAGGCATTGCTGGCCGTGAAGAGCACGGTGTCGGGCATCCTGAAAGACGCCGGTGTAACCGAAAAGGAACTGGCTGCCGCCATCAACGAACTGCGCAAGGGCCAGAAAGTGACCTCGCAGAACAGCGAAGACACCTATCAAGCCCTCAACAAGTACGCCAAAAACCTCATCGAGGAGGCGCGCAGCGGAAAGCTCGACCCGGTCATCGGGCGAGACGAGGAAATCCGACGCGTGCTGCAGATTCTGAGCCGACGGACAAAGAACAACCCTATCCTGATCGGCGAACCGGGTACGGGTAAGACTGCCATCGTGGAGGGGCTGGCCCACCGTATCCTGCGCGGCGACGTGCCGGAGAACCTGAAGGACAAGCAGCTCTACTCGCTGGACATGGGCGCCCTCATCGCCGGAGCGAAATACAAAGGCGAGTTCGAGGAGCGTCTGAAATCCGTCATCAACGAGGTGACGAAAAGCGAGGGACGCATCATCCTCTTCATCGACGAAATCCACACACTCGTGGGAGCCGGAAAGGGAGAAGGTGCCATGGACGCCGCCAACATCCTGAAACCGGCCCTGGCCCGTGGCGAACTGCGGAGCATCGGTGCCACAACGCTGGACGAATACCAGAAATACTTTGAGAAAGACAAGGCACTGGAACGCCGTTTCCAGACCGTAATGGTCAACGAGCCGGACACGCTGAGCAGCATATCCATCCTGCGCGGACTGAAGGAACGCTACGAGAACCACCACAAGGTGCGCATCCAGGACGACGCCATCATTGCCGCCGTCGAGCTGTCCAACCGCTACATCACCGACCGTTTCCTGCCCGACAAGGCCATCGACCTGATGGACGAGGCCGCCGCCAAACTGCGTATGGAGCGCGACTCCGTGCCGGAAGAGCTTGACGAGATAGAGCGTCGGCTGAAACAGCTGGAGATAGAACGCGAGGCCATCAAACGCGAGAACGACCAGCCCAAGCTGGAACAGCTGAGCAAGGAGATAGCCGAACTGAAAGAGCAGGAGAGCAGCTACAAGGCCAAGTGGGAGGCCGAACGTGCGCTGGTGAACAAGATTCAGCAGAACAAACAACAGATAGAACAGCTGAAATTCGAGGCCGAACGTGCCGAACGCGAGGGCGACTACGGTAAGGTTGCCGAGATACGTTACGGCAAACTGAAAGCACTGGAGGACGAGATTGCCCGCATACAGCAACAGCTCCGTCAGACCCAGGGAGGCGACGCCATGATAAAAGAGGAAGTGACGGCTGAGGACATCGCCGACGTGGTAAGCCGCTGGACGGGCATCCCCGTGAGCAAGATGCTGCAAAGCGAGCGCGAAAAGCTGCTCCATCTGGAAGAGGAACTGCACAAACGGGTCATCGGACAGGACGAGGCCATACAGGCCGTGAGCGACGCCGTGCGACGCAGCCGTGCCGGACTGCAAGACCCCAAGCGACCCATCGGCTCGTTCATCTTCCTCGGCACAACGGGTGTCGGCAAGACCGAACTGGCAAAGGCCCTGGCGGAATACCTCTTCGATGACGACACCATGATGACCCGTATCGACATGTCGGAGTATCAGGAGAAGTTCAGCGTGAGCCGACTCATCGGTGCGCCTCCGGGATACGTAGGCTATGACGAGGGAGGACAGCTGACGGAGGCCGTGCGGCGCAAGCCTTATTCTGTAGTCCTTTTCGACGAAATAGAGAAAGCACATCCGGATGTGTTCAACATCCTGCTGCAGGTTCTCGACGATGGCCGTCTGACCGACAACAAGGGACGGACGGTGAACTTCAAGAACACCATCATCATCATGACGAGCAACCTGGGCAGCTCGTACATCCAGAGCCAGTTCGAGAAGCTGACGCCGGCCACAAGTGCACAGGCCCGCGAGGCCCTCATCGAGGACACGAAGAAAGAGGTGATGAACATGCTGAAGAAGACCATACGTCCGGAGTTCCTCAACCGTATAGACGAGACCATCATGTTCCTGCCGCTCACGCAAGAGCAGATCAAGCAAGTGGTACGTCTGCAGATAGGCGGCATCACGAAGATGCTCGAAGGCAACGGCGTGACGCTGCAGCTCACCGATGCCGCCGTGGACTTCTTGGCCAGTGCCGGTTACGACCCGGAGTTCGGTGCCCGTCCGGTCAAGCGTGCCATCCAGCGTTATCTGCTGAACGACCTGTCGAAGACAATGCTGGCCCAGCACGTAGACCGCACGCGCCCCATCATCGTAGACGCCACAGACGACGGTCTGACGTTCAAGAACTGAAACGAAGCAAAAAACTTCCGGATATGACCATCAAGAAAAGGTGGGTGCAAGAAATCTGCACCCACCTTTTTTGTATATCGCCCCTGCCGTCCGCTTCCATACGTCACCATCGCCACCGTGCACCATCTTCCCATTGCAGACAAACCGCATTTTTCTTGCGCAAGACAGCAACCGTTTTTGCGCAACACCTGTCCTCATCGTGCGCAAGACCTTTCCCGTCATGGCTCATCCATGCCGGCAGAAGCCTGAGCCGGCGGCTCTGGCAGAACATGCCGAAGCGTAAGGCGCATCACTGAAAACAGGTAGACAGACTACGGAACATAGCAGCGTCACGCACACGGTCAATACCCGGAAACCATTATTTTCACAGCCTCACTTTTACCCATTTTTCACGATTGCAAAGGCCGTAAACTCCGTCTATCTTTGCAGCCGCAAACATTGAATGGTAAGAAATGGAAAAAAGAGTCTGTACAACCCTGAGATTATGGGCACTTCTGCTCACGCTTTTCACCGGACAGCAAATGGCCTGCGGACAAGACAACCGTCAGGCATCAGTCTCAGGAAAAGTCATCTCCGCCTCACAAGAAATCATGGACTTTGCCACCATACAAGTGAAAGGCACGTCACACGGAACGCATCCCGACTCAAAAGGCATCTATCACCTGCACCTGACACCGGGCACACATACGCTGGTGTTCCGGGCCATGGGCTATGCCACGGTGGAACGCCAGGTGACCGTCCGGACGGGCGAACGGCAGAAGCTCAACGTGAAGATGCACCCCAAGGACATCGAGCTGACCGAGGTGCAAGTGGAGGCCAGCCAGGTGAGCCGCATCAACCGCTCGGCCTTCAACGCCGTGGCCGTGGACCTGAAACGAATGGCCGGACAAAGCAAGACACTGGCCGAGGCTCTGACCACCGTGCCGGGCGTCAAGCTGCGCGAGACGGGCGGTGTGGGGTCGGACATGCAGCTCATGCTCGACGGCTTCTCAGGCCGCCATGTGAAAATTTTCATTGACGGCGTGCCGCAGGAGGGGGCAGGAACGGCCCTCGACCTGAACAACCTGCCGGTGAACTTCGCCGAACGCATCGAGGTGTACCGCGGCGTGGTGCCCGTGGGCTTCGGTACGGACGCTCTGGGGGGCGTGGTGAACATCGTCACCAACCAGCGGCGGCAACGGTGGTTCGCCGATGCATCGTACTCCTACGGCTCGTTCAACACCCACCGTTCCTACCTCAACTTCGGGCAGTCGCTCCGCAAGGGGTGGTTCTATGAGGTGAATGCCTTTCAGAACTTTTCGGACAACGACTACCACATCGACAACTACGTGACCCTGTTCGGCAACGACGGCATCACGGAGAACACCGACATGAACGACATCCGCCGCGTGAAACGCTTCAACGACCGCTTCCACAACGAGGCCGTTACGGGCAAAATCGGTGTGGCCGACAAGCCATGGGCCGACCGTCTGACGCTGGGCTTCACCTACACCCACTTCTATAAGGAGATTCAGACAGCCGTAAGGCAGGAAATCGTGTTCGGACAAAAGCACCGACACGGCTACTCTTTTGTCCCCTCGCTGGAGTATCGCAAACGCAACCTGTTCACAAAAGGACTGGACGTGACGGCCACGGTGAACTACAACCATAATATCACGCACAACATCGACACCGCATCATACAAGTACAACTGGCTGGGACAACGGAAGTACACCGGCAGTCCGGGCGAACAGTCCAACCAGAACAACGAACAGAAGAACAGGAACTGGAACGGAACGTTCACGGCCAACTACCGCATCGGGACGGGCCACACCCTCACCCTGAACCACGTGGTGAGCACCTTCAGCCGCACCACGCGTTCTTATGTAGCCGGAAGTTCGCGTCTGTCGGACTTCACCACTCCCAAGCGGACACGCAAGAACGTCACGGGACTGTCCTACCGCTTCATGCCGTCCGACCGCTGGAACGCCACCGTTTTCGGGAAATACTACAACCAATACAACGAAGGGTCCGTCTCGCAAAGCGACGATGGCATCGGCAACTATGCCCTGTTCAGCCGACGCACCGGCGCGGCAGGTTACGGTGCGGCGGGCACTTACTTTATCCTGAACGACCTGCAAGCCAAACTGTCGTATGAAAGAGCCTACCGCCTGCCCACCACCGACGAGCTGTTCGGTGACGAAGATCTGGAGGCGGGCAAGACGGATCTGCGGCCGGAGAAGAGCGACAACGTGAATCTGAACCTGAGCTACAGTCCGCACTTCGGTAAGCATGCCATCTATGTGGAGGGCAGTTTCATCTACCGTTACACGAAAGACTACATCCGCCGTGGCCTGGACCGCGTGGGCGATCTGAACTTCGGCATCTACGAAAACCACGGAAGGGTGAAGACCAAAGGCTACAACGTGTCACTGCGATACAACTACTCGCGCTGGTTCAGTGCAGGAGGCACATGGAACAGCATGGATGCACGCGACGACGAAAAGACGCTGGCCGAGGGCACGCAACAGGCCGCCCTCACCTACGGACAGCGCATCCCCAACCAACCCTACCGCTACGCCAACTTCGACGCCGCCGTATACTGGCACGGCATGGGCGGCAAGGGCAACGTGCTCTCGCTGACCTACGACAGCTACTACCAGCACGAGTTCCCGCTCTACTGGGAGCGGTTCGGCGACCCGTCCACCAAACGGCGCGTGCCCACGCAGTTCGCCCACAACCTGACGCTGAACTACAGCATCAAGGGCGGACGCTACAATCTGGCCCTGGAGTGCCGCAACTTCACGGACGAGAAGCTCTATGACAACTACAGCCTGCAGAAAGCCGGACGGGCTTTCTACGGCAAGGTGCGGGTCTGTCTCGGCAGATAAGGACCATCAGGCACAATCATATCAACCATACAACAATCCATAAAACATCAACAACATGAACAAAAGTATCTTTGCATGGGCAATGACCGTAGCCCTTTGCGCCGGAGGCACTCTGACTTCCTGCAGCGACAACGACAACGGAAACGACAACCAGCCAGAAGGAACACCGGGCATCAGTCGCTATGTCATTGCCGCCTCTGCCGATGATGCCGCCTATCTGGTTACCAGCGAATCATTAGACGAGGGCAGCGTCACCATCATGAACAACGGCACGGAGACGGAAAGCGGCTCCTATTGGGTATTCTACGGCGAACGTTACCTGTTCAGCCTGCAATACAATGACGGAGCAGCGGGCACGGGTTTCTCATTCAAGCTGAACGGGACCAGCGCAACCGTGGAACAGCACCGTGCCTACACCTTCAACCGCGTGACAACTGTAGGCACATGGGGCGACAACATCATCACGGCCTCCACCAACGACGGCTCACGGGAACAAGACGCCGAAGGCAACTATGCCAAGTACATGCAGTTCAACTACCTGAACGTGAACACGGGAAATACGACAACAGGCACACGCATAGCCGAAAACTTCCTGGGCAACGGCGAGATTGTCAGCTTTGCCGGATTCGTAGAGACGGGCGGACGACTCTATACCTCGGTGATACCCATGGGCATGAGCCACTACGGCGTAAACACATTCCCCGACAAGATTACCGACCCTGAACTGGTGGCCACCAGCGACGGCGGACAAGGCTCCGGGCAATACACAGCCGGACAGATCCCGGCAACGCAGTATCCCGACAGTGCCTTCATCGCCATCTACAGCGGTGACTCGTTCGACGAGACGCCCGTCATCGCCCGCACCGGCAAGGTCGGCTTTGCCTGCGGACGCAACCGCTCGCAATACTATCAGACCATCTGGACGGCAGACAACGGCGACCTCTATGTGTTCTCACCGGGCTACGGCCGCACGGCCACCTCAACGGCCGACCTGAAGAAAGTGACCGGCCAGCTGCCCTCTGGCGTAGTGCGCATCAAGGCGGGCGAAACCACTTTCGACCCTGACTATTACTACAATCTGGAAGCTCAAGGCACAGGCCACCCGATGTTCCGCTGCTGGCACATCACGGAGGACTACTTCCTGCTCCAGATGTACAGCGAGGGCACGATGAGCGGCAAGAACGCACCGGTGGCCGAACTGGCCATCTTCAAAGGAGAAAGCGGTGTGCTGACCCCGGTGACCAACGGACTGCCTGCACAAAAGGACATCTCTTCGCTCGGTGTTCCCTATTGTGAGAACGGAGTGGCCTACATTCCCGTGGTGACCACAGACGGCAGCTCGCCCGCCCTCTACCGGATAGACCCGGCAACGGCCTCGGCTACGAAAGGACTGACCATCGTCACCAACGACAATGTGTCCGCCGTGGGCAAACTCACGTCTTTCTAAACCGGAACACAACATGAGAAAACTTTTTTCAAGACTTCATCTTTGGCTATCCATTCCGTTCGGACTCCTCATCTGCATCGTCTGCCTGTCGGGCGCGGCACTGGTGTTCGAGCAGGAAATCACCCGCGCATTGCACCCGGAACTCCACCGGGTGCAAATGCCTGAGAATGACGCTACTCCTCTCCGCCCGTCTGAAATAGCAACATGCATCAGAACGCAGATGCCGGACTCGCTGCGGCTGTCCTCACTCCGGCTGACAGCAGACCCGCAAGCCACCTGCATGGCCGGCTTCGAGAACGTAAAGCGACAGACACTGGCTGCAGACCCCTACACAGGCGAAGTGAAAGGATGGACGCAGACTCTGCCCTTCTTTCAGACCATGCGCCGGCTGCACCGCTGGCTGATGGACGCTCCACAGCAGAAAGGCATGCCCTCAACAGGCAAGACGGTGGTGGGCGTAACGACACTTGCCATGACGGCCATCCTGCTGACGGGACTGGTGATATGGGTCCCGCGCAACCGGCGGGCCCTGCGCAGCCGCCTCAGCGTGTCGTGCACCAAAGGCTGGCGGCGGTTCTGGTACGACAGCCACGTGTCGCTCGGCTTCTATGCCACACTGCTCCTGCTGGTCATGGCCCTGACGGGGCTGACGTGGTCGTTCGGATGGTACCGCACGGCAGCCTACGCCCTATTCGGCGGCACAACGACGGCAACCCGGCCACAGCAACAGACGGACGGCACGCCCGCCCCACACCGGGCAGACGGCAAGAGCGGCCACCATGACGCCCGGCAGCAAACGGTCGGCCTGCCACGGAGCCGCAGCCACGGCGGACAGGCCACCAAGGAAGCGGCATTTGACTACACCGTGTGGGACCGCGCCCTCGCCGCCGCGCAGGAACGCTATCCGCACTACAAGTCCATCAAGCTGGGCAAGGGCAGCATGGAAGTGGACCCCGACCCGTCGTCGCCACTGCGCAAGACCGACCGGCTCACCTTCGACCCGCAGACCGGAGAGGTGACTGCCATAGCACGCCACGAGGACGCCCCCGCATCGCAGACGCTGAAAGGCTGGTTCTACGCCTTCCACACCGGCTCGTGGGGCGGCATGTGGACCAAAATCCCCTACTTCCTGGCCGCGCTCATCGGCGGCCTCCTGCCGCTCAGCGGCTACTACCTGTGGTACAAAAAGACAGGCGCACGGAAGAAAAACAGAGCTGCCGGACGTCCGTAGGGCCTGCGCTGCCCGGCATCTCCCGGACGCACTCCGGCAAGGCGAGGCGGCGGCTCCCCGTGTACCATGCCCCGGCAGCCGTCCTATCTTACATGCTGTCACGCTGACAGAATGTCAATCCTGCCCCGTCTGGCTGGCGTATTTGCAGGCGGACGGGCATCCGGCGGCAAATACGCGATTCTCGCGCGCTTCTGAAAAATCACGCCGTCAGCGGAAAGCGGCTTTCGCTGGACAGCTGCACGCTGACGGGGCGGGCCGTGCGCAAGAGTCGGCGGGTCGCGTCAGCCAACGGGACCTTCCGCTGCCTTTCTGACATACAGGCGGAAGCGGCTTTCCTATGTAAAGTAGAGAGAAAAGCGGCGAAAAGCACGGCTGAGGACCGCCTTGCGGACGTTTTTTCCCGGCTTTGCGGACCGTTTTCCGGATTTATGCGCACAAACGCGCCCCGCGTTGCTCACAAAAAAAGTGTTTCTTCCGCAACACCGTCCGCGTCTTTCCGCAAAGCAAACCGCGTTTTTACGGAAATTCAGTTAAAAACAGCAAATAAACGCAATGAAACATGAAGAAAAGTATTCTCTTTGGAGCGGACAGCAGGAAGCACCCGTCAGCGCAAACAGCAGAAAACATGCTTTTTGTCATATAAAACAGCGATATTCCTTCTTTTTGTCACAACATTTGCCACCGATGGGCAAACCGGACGCTGACGGCAGGCCGGTCCCGCCGGGAAGGCGGAACGGGCCGCACGGAAAAGCCGCCGACGGGGAAAGCCCCGCACCGCCGTCCGCAAAAAATGCCGCCCCGCAGCCTCACCTCCAGTCGTTTCTGCAGGTAAGGCTGCGGGGCAGTGCCCGTCTCTTCGCGCCACGGTCCGCCGTCACTGCAGCGTGCCCGTGGCTTTCAGGTATTCCGTTTCATATATCTTATACTGCGCCTGCGCCTCTATCAGCTGGCTCTGTGCCCGTTGCCACTGTGACTGCGCATCCAGCAGGTCGGTCAGCGTGCACATGTCGGCCAGATAGCGGCCGCGCATGACGCGCAGGTTCTCATCGGCCTGGCGGCACCCCGCCTGCGCCGTCTCCACCATCCGGTAGCCGTCCGTGACGTTCTGCACGGTCTGCCGCACCTCTATCGTCAGCAGGCGGGCGTTCTTCTGCAGGTCCAGGCGGGCGTTCTCCGCGTCCAGCCGGGCCTTCCTCACCTTTCTCAGCCCTTCGCCCCAATGGAATACGGGGATGCTGACGGAGGCCATCACCAACGAGATGCCGTCATCAAGACGCTCGGTGAACAGGCCGGCGGCTGTCGGCGTTCTCAGTTTGACATTGCCGTAATACAGATAACCGGCTGAGAGGCCCACCTTGGGCAGGACCTCCGCACGCGCCATCCTCACCTGCTGTTCCCTTGTCTCCACCTGTTTCTGGAGCAGACGCAGTTCCGGTCGCAGGGCCGTGCTCTCCGTCAGATTCCCCGGAGGTGTCAGCAACGGCAGGGTGTCTGTCGGCACAATCTCCGTCTCCAGCGGGCAGCCCACGGCATTGCAAAGGGCCAGCCTGCACAGCTCGGCCCCGTTGCAGGCCTTCTGCCACTGATAGTCTATCTCGCTACGCTTGGCTGCGATGCGCAACAGGTCGTCCGCCGTGGCCATCTCCGCCGACAGACTGGCCTCCACCTGACGGTAGAGGGCGTCCATCTGCCGCCGGTATGCCTCAAGCATCCTCACCTTGCGCCCCACAGCAATGAAATTCCAGTAAGCACGATCGGCCCCGGCCAGCACTTCCATACGGGTCTTCTGCCGGTTCTCCTCGGAACACTCACGACCTATCTCCGCCAGCCTGTTCCCAGCCCGGATCTGGCCTCCCGCATACAGGGGCTGCGTCACCGAGATGCCGGCCATATACATGCCGCGCATCTGCAGCTCCATGCCCATCATGTCCATGTCCGGAAACATATAGATGGCCGTCGCCGTGGCTTCCACCTTGGGCAGAAAGGCCGCAAAAGCCACGGCCTTGTCCAGCTCAGCCTGCCGCACGGCATTGTCTGCCTTCCGCAACTCTTCGTCGTGGGCCAGGGCCATCTCGCGGCACTGTCCGGCAGAAAGAACGAGACGTTCCTGCGCCACGGCCCCCATGGCCAGCCCCCATGCGGCAAGGGCCACAGCCATTTTCCTCATATTTGTCTTGCTATAAGAACCAATCATTTCAAATCCTCCTCAGCTACAGGTTTACGAATGCGGTACAAAGCGGTATAGAACAAGGGAAGCAGCATCAGTGTGATGACCGTGCCCACCGTCAGTCCGCCCATGATCGTGACGGCCATAGAGCCAAACATCGGGTCGCCCACCAGCGGAATCATCCCCACGATGGTCGTCAGCGAGGCCATGAGCACCGGACGCACACGCGACACCGTGGCTTCCACTACCGCATGGTAAGGATGGAAGTGCTCCTCCATCTGCAAGCGGTTGATCTCGTCTACCAATACAATGGCGTTCTTCACCATCATGCCGATCAGCCCCATCATGCCGACGATGCCCATGAACGTAAGCGGCTCCCGGAGGGCCAGCAGTGCCGGCGTGATGCCACAGAACACGAACGGGAAGCACATCAGTATCAGGATAACCTTCTTCCAGGCATTGAAGAGCAGCAGAAGGATGAAGAACACGATGAACAAGGTAACAGGCAGGAACTTCATCAGGTCGCCTATGGCCTCGCCTTGCAGTTCCTGCTCGCCGACCCACTGCAAGCGGTAGCCTTCCGGCAAGGGAATGGCCTCCACATCTTCCTTAATATAAGAAAGCACCTTGGCCGGAGTGGCCTCATACTGGCCGGCATCCGGGTCGCATTCGGCCTCTATCGCCCGCTGTCCGTTCACGCGGGCCACCATATTCTCGTCCCACGACAGGCGCAACGGACCGGCCACGGCCCGCAAGGGCACACTCCTGAACATGTCCCGCTGCACCTCATCGGGTGACATGCCTCCGGCAAGCATTCTCGGCACATCCACATCCGACGCACGCACATTCAGGGTGCTCCACACCGGTATATTATCCAGATCCGTTATCCTTTGCCCGCCGTTCTCCCTCACCATCAGGTTGACCGCCACCATGCGGTCTTGGTCATGCAGCACGCCCACAGGCATGCCGTCCGTCGCAGCCAGTAAGGCATTCCCCACATCGCTGCGGCTGACGCCCGCCCGCCTGGCATCCTCCTCACGGTAAGCGGCCACCAGCGTCTGTGCCCGCGGCTTCCAGTTGTTGCCCACCGAGTAGGGGTCCACATAAGGACAGGCACGCATGATGTCCTCTGCCTGACGGCTCAGGTCGCGCAGCACGGCCGGGTCTGGCCCCGTAAAGCGGGCCTCCACCGTATGGGAGGTGGAAATGGAGAAATTGTACTTCCTGATGCGGATGTACGTGCCGGGAAACGCCCGCCGCAGACTGTCCCGTATGCCGGGAATCTGCTCCAGCACGGTGGCGTAATCCTTGCAGTCCACCATCAGCTCCCCGTAACAGTCGCCGCCCGATGTCATGGGCCGCACCAGACAATAGCGGGCAGGCGCACTCCCCATGCTGGCCGCCACGCGCTCCACGGCGGGATTCCGCTGCAACAGGCGGCTCATGTCCAGCAGTTCCTCACGCACACTGTCGGGATCGGTCTGCGGAGGCATGTAGCACTCCACGACGAACTGCTTGTAATCGAAATCCGGAAAGAACAGGTTCTTCACCTGGGTCAGCCCCGCCATGCAGAGCAGCAACACTGCGACGGCTACGGAAACGGTAGCCTTCTTGTGCCCGATCAGCACGCCGATGACGCGACGCACGAAGCGATGGACCGGAGAGTTCAGAACCTCCGTCCTCTCTGTTCCCTTGCCGTCCGCTGGTTCTCGTTTCGGCAACCACGCCTTGGCACAGACAGGCACCTGCACCAGGGCAAAGACCCAACTGGCCAGCAGGCTCACGCACAACACCAGGAACAGGTCGCCCGCATACTCTCCCACCGAACCCGGCGAGAGGTAAATGCAGACAAACGTCGCAGCGGCAATCACGGTGGCCCCCAACAGCGGAAACGCCGTGTTGCGCCCGATGCGGTACAAATACGTCTCCGGCCCCAGCCCCCGCTTCTTGTCTATCAGGATGCCGTCCATGATGACGATGGCGTTGTCTACCAACATGCCCATAGCCACGATGAAGGCACCGAGCGAGATGCGTTGCAACGTCGTCCCGCACAGCAGCAGGACGGGGAACGACAGGGCTATGGTCAGCACCAGTCCGAAGCCGATGATGACCCCGCTCCTGAATCCCATGGTGAAAATCAGCACAAGAATCACAATCAGCACCGACTCCGCCAGGTTGACCATAAAGGAATTGACGGCTTCGTCCACCTTGTCGGGCTGGAAGAATATCTTCTCGACCTGCATCCCTACCGGCACACGCTGCATGACGGCGGCAAGGCGTCCGTCCACCCGGTGTCCCACATCCGGCACAATGGCGTCGGCCTCCATGGCCACGCAGACGGCCAGTGCCGGACGGCCTTCCACAAAGAAACCGTTCCGCTGCGGCGCGGCGTAAGCCCGTTCCACGGTCGCAATGTCGCCCAGACGCACCTGCCTGCCGTCCACGGTGGAAATGACCAGACCGCGCAAACGGTCTTCGTCCGCTGCCTCTCCGCCGACCACCAGCCGCAGACGGTCGCTTCCGCTATGCATGCTTCCGCCGTTCACCGGGCCCGCCACATCCTGCAGGGCCATCATGATCTGGGTGGGCAGCAGCCCGTTGCGGGCCACCTGTTCCCGCGAAAGCACAATATTGACCACCTCATCGCGGTTTCCCACGATGTTCACACGTTTCACACCATCCACGGCCAGCAGCTCACGCCGGATAAGCTTGGCGTACTTATACAGTTCCGGATAAGTGTAACCCTCTCCCGTAAAGGCATAGAAAATGCCGTATACGTCCATCATGTCGTCTACCACCACGGGATCGTAACACCCTTGGGGCAGCCTGCCCCGCACGTCGTTCACCTTGCGCCGCAACAGGTCGAAGTGCTGCTCCAGCTCCGCGAGCGGTACCGTCATCTCGAACTCCACCGCGAACTGGGCCATCCCGTCACGGCATTCCGTCGTCACTTTCTTCACGTCGGGCAGCGTACGGAGCACATCCTCCACAGGCTCTGCCACTTTCAGCTCCACCTCGTGCGTACCGGCACCGGGCCAGGGCACCACTACCATGGCCTGCTTCACCGCCACCGCAGGGTCCTCCAGCTTGGGCATCTGCACGTAAGCCAGCACCCCGGCAATGAGTATCGCCACCACCAGCGACCAGAACAGCACCGGCCGCCGCACAAAAAACTCGGTCATCCTCATCACAGCAGCCCTCCTACATTGGTTTCCGAAACCTCACCGGCCACATGCACCCGCTCGCCGCCACGCAGCATGCCGACTCCGGCCCGCACCACACGCTCGCCGCCTTTCAGTCCGGCCCGCACCACGGCATTCCCTTTTCCGTCCAGCGACGCCACATCCACAGGCGTCCGGTGCACCACGGTATCGTCGTCCACCGTCCACACGCAGGTTTCCCCCTTGTCCTGAAACACCGCGTGCGACGGCAGCAGGAACCGCATCTGCGCCATACTGTCGGACAAATGGTATGCAACAGTCACGTTCATACCCGCAGCCAGCCTGCCGCCGGACTGCCCGTCAAAGACCAGACGCGCCTGGTAAAGCTGGCTGCCGTCCGCCTTGGGCACGACGGAGGAAACACGCATCGGCATCCGCCCGCCGGGCAATGCGGAAGAGTGGCAGCAGATATCAGACAAGTCGTCCAAACGGTCGTAGAGTTGCTGCGGCAAAGCCACTTCCACTTCCTGCCGCCCGCGCTCCATCAGCACGATGACCGGTGTCCCGGCGTCCACCATCTCCGACGGCTCGAAATCCACAGCCCGCACGATGCCGTCCGCCGGAGCGTAGAGCCGGGTGTAGTCCAGCTTGTGCTGCTGGGTCCGGAGCTGCACCTCCAGCTGCCGCAGACCAGAAACGGCCTTGTCGTAGTCATTGCCGGACAGGCTCTTGCTGTCGTAAAGCTGTTTCATCCGCCCCACCTCACGCCGCAGTTGTTCACACTGCACCTGCAAAGCCTCTACGCCAAGACGGTAGTCGGCATCGTCCAGCACGGCCACCAACTGTCCTTTTCGGACTGCATCTCCCTCCCTGACCAGCACGCGGGACAGCTGTCCGGGGGTCTTGAATCCCAGACTGACCTCACGCGCATCGCACACAACACCGGACAGCGTGCCCACCGTTCGGCCACCTTCTGCCTGCGGCATCACCAGTACCACGGTATGAACAGTTTTTTCCTGGTTCTCAGTCGTATGCCCGCATGCGCAAAGCATTCCCAAAAGCAGCGGCAGCACCAAGGCCTGTCCGCCTATTCCTTTCTTCTTGTTCACCATAATTCTTGCTTCTTTACCGCAAAAGTCGGTTTTTCCACGCAGAAAGCCATAACCCTTTAGGAGAACAAGATGTCCAAAAGGACGGATTTTCATAGAAAAAGAATTGGAATACTCGCTTTTTTACCCTAATATTGCATCCGCTTTCCACAGCATCGCAAACACCATACAGAATGAAACAGAAACATGCCTTTGAGGATTTGAGCGTCAGGGACCTGCCGATTTCCGGACGGACACTGACGTTCGGAAATGAGATCATGCTGGCCGACAACATCGGCATCGCACTGCAACCTGACGAGACCTCGCGCTTTGTTCTGAGTCCCTATCCTTTCAAACTGAACTTCACCATGGCCTTGTTCTGCCTGCGGGGACGCATGCTGGTGAGGCTGAACCTGAAAGAATATGAGCTGAATGAGAACGACGTTCTCGTCGCGCTCCCCGGAAACATCGGGGAATGCCTGTCTTTTCACGAGGATTGCCAAGTGGCTCTCATCGCCTATCCGGACACAACGCTCTTCAATCTCATGGAGGCCTCCATGGCCGTACGGTTCCGCAAATACCTTTCCTGTACGCCAGTCATCCATCTGTTGCAGAAGGAAATGCAGGACATACAGTCCGTCTATCACCTGATGCGCCACTGCATCCACCACACCGGCGGCGAGTTCACGCACAAGATTCTGGCCGGCTACCTGCAAGTGATGTGCTACTACGGCTACCAATGGCTCACGGAAAACGAAAGCAGGCAGCCCAACAAAGAAACTCCCGACCGGCAGCACGTCATCTTCAACCGCTTCATCTCGCTGGTCGAGAAGCACTACGCCACGGAACGGAAAATCAACTTCTACGCCGACAAGCTGTGCCTCACGCCCAAATACCTGTCCAATGTGGTCTATCAGGCCAGCGGACGGCATGCCAAAGACTGGATCAGGGACTACATCATTCTGGAGTCCAAGGCACTGCTGAAAAGCGGGAGATACACAGCGCAGCAGGTGGGCGACCTGCTGAACTTCCCCAACGCGTCCTTTTTCGGCAAGTTCTTTAAAGCCGCCGTGGGGTGTCCGCCAAAGGAATATATGAGGAAATAGGCCGCTCTTCCCGCAATATAGGCAAGCGGAGCGGCACATCCGCCCCCGGCCGACGGCACCGTCTTCCCATACCTATTATATAAGGAGGCGGCAGAACAGCCTAAACGGCAATCCACGAGGAAGGAAAAATCGGCGGGTCGGCCCACGAAGGCTCCGCGAACCACCGCTTTGGATAGATGTTCGTCCCTCCCTCACCGGCGGCCAGGTACGCCCCCCAGAAGCCGAATGTGGAATTGGATATGATGTGATGCCGGCAAAGGGTCATCAGATAAAGGTCAACATAATCAGGACATAACCCGTTGCGTTCCACACACACACCGTCTGCGGCCCACGGTTGTTGCCGGACCCATTCCATGTCGTCCGAGAAAAAGAAAAAACGGGCTTCCGGATACCGGTCTTTCACAAGCTGTATACCAGTGCGGAAATAGTCGGCACCACACACTCCGAAAGCGCTCAGATTAGAGGGATGAAGATAATCTCCGCGTCTGACATGCACCGCCACCGGACAGGCCGCTGCCCGGATCTGCTCCGCCACATCGGCACGCATGCGCTTCACTTCCGGGCGGAAAGAAAAATAACGGCGGGCATTGGAGATGAAACGCCGGTCCTGACAGAAATCATCTATCAGCACCGCTGTCGGCCGTTCGTCATCATAAAGCTTTCTCAACACCCCCAATCCGCGACAAATCTTGAGCAGCCCTACCACAGCACTCACCCGCCAGGGGCATGCCGGCCGCCCTATATCGAAACAGTCAAAGCACTTCACCCCTCCGTGCTGTTTCAACCGCCGCCGGTCGTAATAAAGATATACACCGGACAGACCGCTTTCTTTCAGGTCACGAAAACGGCAATACTCAAACATCTGATTGCCTAATCCACCTTTTAAACAAACGATTTTCATCCGGCGGTATGCAGCAGATTCCTACAGACGGACCTTTTCCTTTACTTTCTTCGACTCATTGTGCAGCCGGTCTAATGCCGTCACCACATAGGTATATTTACGGCTGCCATCCACATAGGGCAGCTTATAGAAAGTATTTGAAGTGATACACACAATGTTCTCGGCATAATCCAAATCTATCGGTTCGCCGTCGGCAAAACGATAAATGACGTATTGACGGGCACGGTTCATCTCATCCTTCCCCTTCGGCTCGCGCCAGAAGAGCATGTATCCGTCTTCCGTCCACAGCGTGGTCAGCCGACGCACTTTCTTCGGACGCTTATGATCTATCCACGGCATTTCAGGCTGCAAGGCCGGGTAACGGTGATAGTAGTCGCGCAACATCGTTCCATAGTTACCTTTGTTGTCCACAACCGCTTTGGCATACCATTGACAACTCCCCTCAATATTCGGCAAAGAGCGCTGCAAAGCCATCTTGCGTTCCATCTGGTGTCTGGTCGGGTCGACCGGATCGGCTTTCGCCACCGTACGGTCCACGTCCTGGCCCACTATCAGCGTGCGGTGTCCGGCGTTCTCGCTCCACCATCTGATCAACGTGGCATAGTCAGCAGCCGGATGGCCTATCTCCCAATATATCTGCGGTATGTTGTAATCCACCCATCCTTCATTTACCCACTTCAACACGTCTGCGTAGAGATCATCGTAGTTCTGCAACCCTCTCGTGTTGCTGCCGTTCTGCGGATCGCTTTTCAGATTGCGGTAGATGCCGAAAGGCGACACGCCGAATTTCACCCATGGTTTCACTTCATGGATACACTCATGCAATTGCCTGACCAGACTATTGACGTTATCACGTCTCCAATCACCGCGTTCCATACCTTTTCCATAGCGGGCATAAGTGCGGTCGTCCGGAATCTGCAACCCGCTCTCCGGGTAAGGATAGAAATAGTCATCTATATGAATGCCGTCCACGTCATAACGCATCAGGATGTCGGTCACGATCTGGCAGATATAATCTCGGTTTTCCGGAATGCCGGGATCCATAATCAGCTGCCCGCCATACTCGAAAAAGCGGTCGGGATATTGGAAATAAGGATGCGTTTTGGCCAGCTCTTTCGTTCCTTTTGTCTTGGCACGATAAGGGTTGATCCAGGCATGCAGTTCCATGTTCCGTGCATGACATTGTTCAATCATCCACTGCAGCGGATCCCAATAGGGCGAGGGCGGCGTTCCCTGCCGGCCTGTCAGATAACGGCTCCACGGTTCAAAACTGCTGGCATAGAGCGCATCAAACTCCGGACGCACCTGAAAAAGGATGGCATTGATGCCACACTTTTGCAACTCGTTCAACTGACTGGTCAGCGTGCGCTGCATCTCGGCCGTCCCCATTCCCATAAACTGATAATTCACACACTGTATCCACGCCCCACGGAACTCCCGTTTGGGCGACAGTTGAGCTGAAAGTCCGACAGCATACAGCCACAACAACACCAGAATAGGAAGAAACTTTTTATTCATCTTGCTTTTATTTCCGTGCAAAAATACAATAAATGACCGATGATTTACAAACATTAGCCGGCTTTTCTACTTTTTTTTCTGCAAGCAGACTGCTTCTTTTACATAAAAAGCGGTTTTTTTGATGTATCTTTGTGTCCGCACAAAAAACATTCCGCACATGAGCGACTGCATACAACTAAAAGGCGTGAGGGTCAACAATCTGAAGAATATAGACCTGAACATTACCCGCAATCAACTGATCGTCATCACCGGACTCTCCGGATCGGGCAAATCATCTCTGGCATTCGACACGCTCTATGCCGAGGGACAACGACGCTACGTGGAGAGCCTTTCGGCCTACGCCCGCCAGTTTCTCGGACGCATGAGCAAACCGGAATGCGATTATATCAAAGGCATTCCGCCCGCCATCGCCATCGAACAGAAAGTCACCAGCCGGAATCCACGATCAACAGTAGGCACTTCCACCGAAATCTACGAATACCTGCGACTGCTGTATGCCCGCATCGGACGCACCATTTCGCCCATCAGCGGAGAAGAAGTGAAGAAGCACACGCCGGAAGATGTGGTGCGGTGCATGCTCTCCTACTCTGCAGGCACACGCTTCATGTTGCTGGCTCCCCTCGTCATCCGAGAGGGACGCAGTCTTGAGGAGCAACTGGACAGCTACTTCAAGCAAGGCTTCTCCCGCATAGAAGTGGACGGAGAAGTGACACGCATAGAAGACTATATGCAAGAACTGAACCGCCATCCGGAAACAGACAGAAAGGCCATCATCAACCTGATTGTCGACCGCATGGCCTGCAGCAACGAACAAGACGCCATATCCCGACTGACTGACTCGACGGAAACAGCTTTTTATGAAGGCAACGGACAGTGCATGCTGCGCATCATACCGTCAGGCATCCTGCACACCTTCTCCACCAGATTTGAAGCCGACGGCATGACTTTCGAGGAGCCGTCAGACCACATGTTTGCTTTCAACTCACCGGTCGGAGCATGTCCGAGATGCGAAGGTTTCGGCAAAATCATCGGTCCGGACGAAAAACTGGTCATTCCCAACAGCACGCTCAGCATATATGAGGGAGCCGTAGCCTGTTGGCGAGGAGAAGTCATGGGGCAATGGAAAACAGATTTCTGCCGCGAAGCCCTGAAAACCAACTTCCCCGTATTCACGCCCTACTATGAACTGACCCGCGAACAGAAAGACTATCTGTGGCACGGGCATCCGGACTCACCGGATCACCCGACCGAACCTTGTCTGGACAATTTCTTCCAGATGCTGAAAAGCGAATCATACAAAATACAATACCGGGTCATGCTGGCACGCTATCAGGGGAAGACCACTTGCCCGCAATGCCACGGCACACGCCTGCGCCCTGAAGCCGGCTACGTGAAAATCGGCGGACGCTCCATCTCCGAACTGACCGAACTGCCTGTCAACATCCTGAAACAGTTCTTCGACACGCTGGTGCTCACCGACAACGAAAAGCAGATTGCCAAGCGGTTGCTGGACGAAATCAACAACCGCCTGCAGTTCCTGCTGGACGTCGGACTGGGCTATCTCACGCTGAACCGACCGAGCAACACCCTTTCCGGCGGTGAAAGCCAGCGCATCAATCTGGCCACCTCACTGGGCAGCAGTCTGGTGGGATCGCTCTACATCCTGGACGAGCCCAGCATCGGACTGCACAGCCGCGACACCGACCGGCTCATCCACGTACTGCGGCAACTGCAACAAATAGGGAATACCGTCATCGTAGTGGAACACGACGAAGAAATCATCCGCGCCGCAGATTATATTATCGACATCGGTCCCAAAGCCGGACGGCTGGGCGGTGAAGTCGTGTTCCAAGGCAATCTGCAACAGATGCTCGACAAAGGACAACAGACCGACAGCAAAAGCTACACCGTGAAATACCTGACCGGACAAGAGCGAATAGCACTGCCCGACAGCCCGCGCCCCTGGAACAACCGCATCGAGCTGCAAGGCGCAAGAAGCAACAACCTGAAAGGCATCAACGTCATCTTCCCGCTCAATGTCATGACCGTAGTCACCGGTGTGAGCGGGTCCGGGAAATCCACCCTGGTGCGCGACACGTTCTACCGCGCCATGATGCGTCAACTGGACAAAGCAGCCGACCTGCCGGGTGAGTATCTCAAACTGGGCGGCGACCTGCAGATGGTCAAAAACATAGAGTTCGTAGACCAAAACCCCATCGGAAAGTCTTCACGGAGCAACCCCGTCACCTATGTCAAAGCCTATGATGAGATACGCAAGCTGTTCGCTTCACAGCCACTGGCACAACAAATGGGCTATACGGCCGGCTTCTTCTCCTTCAACACCGAGGGCGGACGGTGCGAAGAATGCAAAGGAGAGGGAACGGTGAAAGTGGAAATGCAATTCATGGCCGACCTTGTACTGGAATGCGAATCATGCCACGGCAAACGTTTCAAGAAAGACCTGCTGGAAGTGAAATTTGAAGGACAGGACATCAATGACATTCTGAACATGACCGTGAACCAGGCCATCGAGTTTTTCAATGAACACCGGCAGGAAAAAATCGCGGCAAAACTCAAGACACTTCAGGACGTGGGCCTGGGATACATCAAACTGGGACAGTCATCCAGCACGCTCTCCGGCGGTGAGAACCAGCGCGTCAAGCTGGCCTATTACCTCGGCATGGAGAAAACAGAACCCACCATATTCATCTTTGACGAACCGACCACCGGGCTTCATCTGCACGACATCAGGCGACTGCTGGACTCGTTCAACGCACTCATCGAACGCGGACACACGCTGATCATCATCGAACACAACCTGGACGTCATCAAATGTGCCGACTACATCATCGACCTCGGACCGGAAGGGGGCAACAACGGGGGCAACATCGTGGTGTGCGGCACACCGCAAGAGGTGGCTGCCTGCCCTCAAAGCTACACCGGACGGTACCTCAAGAGCAAACTTGCGGAAGACACCGGCACAACACCGGCCTGAACACACCGACATGCCACACAACAACATACGCCTATGAATGAGATGGAAAAAATGCGCAACGGCTTACTGGCCGACATGAACGCACCGGAGATACAAGACAGCTTCAGGCACTGCAAACGTCTGTTGGCCCAAATGCGCACACGCAGCACCTACGACAACGACTACCGCAGCCTGCTGGAAGAGCTGATCCCGGACATTCCTCCTTCTTCCATAATATGCCCACCGTTCCACTGCGACCACGGACACGGCATACGGTTGGGCGAACACGTATTCGTCAACGCCAACTGTACGTTCCTCGACGGCGGCCTCATCACAATCGGTGCACACACACTGGTCGGCCCGTCCGTACAAATCTATACCCCCCATCATCCCATCGACCCGGCGGAACGGCGCACATCCAAAGAATATTCCTACCCCGTCAGCATCGGGCAAGACTGCTGGATAGGCGGCAATGTCACCATCTGTCCGGGCGTAACCATCGGCGACCGCTGCATCATCGCCGCAGGAAGCGTAGTGGTGCACGACATCCCGTCGGACTGTATGGCCGCAGGCAATCCGGCCGTGATTAAGAAAAAACTGTCCCCGCCGGACTCATTGACAGACGCGACGGACAGCATGAAATCATAACACTCGGCCCTGCATCTGTACAGCGGCCGGCCCAGACGGCGGACGGCCTTGCGCTATACCTTATCCGGTTTTGCGCAAGCTCATCTGCATTCTTGCGCAAGACCGCTGGCATCCTTGCGCAAAGAAAATACCATATACATACAAAAAAAGGAAGAAACCTTGCGGCATCTTCCTCCTTTATAACGCATCACCTCTCTGCAGAAAGGCGACAATGTCTTATTCTCACGACCTGTAGTCCAATTCCCTGACAGACCAGGCTGTTTACTGTGCAGGCGTCGCGGCATTCTGAGCCGGAGCAGCATCACCTGCTGCGGCCGGAGCGGCAGACGTCCCTTGCGCGGGAGCGCTCTGTCCTGTTGCATTCGTTTGCGGCTGACTGGCACCGAATCCCGGCAAGTTATTGGAATTGACAGCCTTTTGCTCTGTGGCAGACTTCATCATGATAGACTCTTCAGTATGAAGTGTGGGGATGAAAAACACCGACATCACGCTGAACACCACCATGGCCGCAGCCAGTCCCCACGTAATCTTCTCCACCAGATCTGTAGTCTTCCGCACGCCCATGATCTGATTGGAGGCAGAAAAACTGGATGCCAGACCGCCGCCTTTGGATTCCTGAATGAGTACGATCAGACACATCAGAATCGCAACAATAACGATGAGAATAACCAATAATGTGTACATTTTTACGCTTTTTTATTCTTATTATTTATGATCAATTTCTCCAAAAATCTAATCTGGTCTGCAAAGTAACGATTTTTTTTTGGATATTTCAAGCTTAAACGCCTGATTATTTCCATAGCTTTCGTATATCGGCCTTGTTTTATATAGATTTTGGCCAACGTCTCCGTGAAATAGTCCTCTTCTTCCGCATTTTCATTCTCTTCAGGAAGTTCCGGCAGCTGCATCTCCTCATCGGAACGCTGAGTCAGCACAATTCGCTTATCTCCCTGCCCTATAAAATCATCGATGAGCTCCTGATGCTGCATGCGGGGAACAGACGCCATCACATCGGGCAGTTCCTCATTTTGCAGCAGATAGGCCATATAATCAGTGGAAGCATCTACAGGCTTGGGACGTCGGGGCTTCTCTTCAGGCAGATTAGCCAGAAAATCGCTGATAAGCGAATAGGTGCGGTCCGCTTCCCCGCCTGAAGCCACGGCCTTGGGCTGATGCTTCTTCTGCGGTTCCAACCGGTAATGCATGCCCTCAATCAACAAAAAGAGTGCCTTACGGTCTGACAGGAAAAAAGCAGCACGCCGCAACTCTTTATCAAATGCAGCGTCATGCAACTGATAAAGATTACGCAAGTAAAGCAACCGGGCCGGTTGGAAATAAGGGAAATCAGCCACCAACTTCTGCAGTCTTCCAAGAGAGTTCTTGTCCAACAGCTCCGGATGTTTGATATACTCAGACAAACTCAACTCCATACGCCTCTTACCAATTTGCCACTGTGGCGTTAAAGATTTGATCTACTATATCCTCCACCATTTGCGTAACCAGCTCCTCCTGAACGGCAGTCAGCTGCTGAGAAGAGTCATACTGAGTCGTTGCACTGAACTTCTGTTCAAAGTCCTCATCATGATTGGCATTGTTCACAAAGCGCACATTAACTGTCATTTTCAACTGAACCTGGGCAGAATAACCGTCAGCCGAAACAGCTTTATTGAACTGACTGTACTCCACGATCTCGCCCGACAGCTGCAAGTCGCCGTTACGGTTCACCTGCTGCAACTTTGTCTGGCGTGCATAGATATCTGTCAGCTGATTGTTGAAAATAGCCTGCATGGGGGCCCAGACGTATGCCGAACGAATGGGGAATTGTGAAATCTGAATGGTCTTCGTCTTGGTGTAGTCAATAGACGCTCCATTGAACTTGTAAGAAATGGAACAAGCCGCCAACACCATCATTCCCGACACCAATGCCGATATGCCGCACAGTCTACAAATTCTCCTTGTCCAAGCCATACTCCTTGATTTTACGGTAAAGCGTCCGCTCAGATATATTCAACTCCTGAGCCGCTTTCCGTCTTTTACCTTTATTTTTTTCCAAAGCTTTCACTATCATCTGGCGTTCCAAATCATCCAACGAAACGGACTCCTCCACATATTCTTCAGGTGTCTGGAAGTCTTCATCTCCTTTCAGCGTATGTGATGACACCGGATAAGCCGGCACTTTTGACGGATAATAGGTCACCGCCTGCTCGCCGGACACTTTTTCTGCCGAAACGACCGGAGCCGTATGTTCTCCACGCCGCTCATTGACCAGTTTCTTCAATTCAGTCACATCGTTGCGCAGGTCGAACAGGATCTTATACAGCAGCTCGCGCTCACTCTCAAAACTGTGCGTCTCTTTCCGCGGCGCATTCACCGGCACAATATCGCGCGTAACCGGTGTATCCGGAATATATTCCGAAAGAATCTCCGGCGTAATCACCCGCTCACGCGACAAAATGGAAATCTGCTCCGTCACATTCTTCAGCTGACGCACGTTACCCGGCCAGGGATAGCTTTTCAATCGCTGCTGCGCGGCCTCGGTCAGCTCAACAGGATCAGGCATATTATACTTCTCCGCCGTGTCCATCGCAAACTTCTTGAAGAGCAGCACCACATCATCGCCACGCTCACGCAAAGCAGGCATCTTGATAGGAATCGTATTCAGACGATAGAACAGATCTTCACGAAAACGTCCATCGCGAATGGCCTGCACCATATTGACGTTCGTAGCCGCCACGATACGCACATCGGTCTTGCGCACATCGCTCGACCCTACCCGGATATATTCTCCTGTTTCCAGCACTCTGAGCAGACGGGCCTGCGTGGCCAGAGGCAACTCTCCCACTTCATCCAGAAACAATGTTCCTCCGTTGGCAGCACCGAAATAGCCCTCACGCTCGCCGACCGCTCCGGTAAAAGCCCCTTTCTCATGCCCAAACAACTCCGAATCGATGGTGCCTTCAGGAATCGAACCACAGTTCACGGCAAAATATTTCTTGCTCTTGCGCAAACTGTTATCATGAATAATGCGGGGTATCACCTCCTTTCCCACACCACTTTCACCGGTAATCAATACGGAGAGCTCCGTCTTTGCTACCTGTAAGGCTATATCCACAGCATGATTCAACCCCTCGGAATTGCCGACAATGCCATATCTCCGCTTCTGAGCCTGAACATCAGATGTATTCATATATTCGTTCCTAAAATGCTATTACGGACAAAATTACATAAAAAAATCCGGTGTGACACAACTTTTCCCCAAAAAAACTAACGCTTCCCATGTCCTCATCAATCAACCTTCTGAGCCTGCAACGGGGATTTATTGCCGATCTTTATCAACAACAACCCGATAGCTATCCATATCAGTTCACGGATACGCACAATCAGACTGGTGTACACCCCATAAGCACCGGCCATAGACAGTCCGCCGACAGCCAGCGCAAAACCACCTTCACGCGCTCCCATACTCATGGGAACGAAGAAGAACAAATTGGAAAACAAGGATGTGAAAGCCTGAATCAGCAGACAGTTAAGGAAAGAAACATGGTCTGTCAGAATCAGCAGGATAAACTGCACTTCAAGACACCCGGCCACACGCGCACCAAACTCCAGAAAAAGAGACAAATAAAAAGTAGACTTACGCTGCGCATGCAGCTCGGCAATCTGAGCATCCACCTTACGTATGGAATCTTCTTTGTTCACAATAAAACGAGTCAGCCGTCCTCTAAGCCCCGGAATATGAGAAAGGAAACGCAGCACTCTCATGGCCAGCCCATTTTTATACCCTTTCAGAAAGAAATAAATGGCCAGTCCACAGAAAACCGCACAGACCAACAGGAAAAAAGCCATTCCTGCGGACATGTTCCGCCCATAAAACACTAGATAAAGCAAGATGGAGAAGCCCCAAAAACACAAATGGGAAAAAATATGCATCATCGCATATAGAATCACACTGGATGTGGCCTTAGAAGCCCCCACATAAGGCGTAAGCTCCATGATGCGGTAAGGCTCCCCGCCCAATAATCCCACAGGAGTGACGTAATTCAAGGCGTATCCGCTGATGGTGTATTTGTAAACCGTCCGGAAAGGAACCTTAGGCGCTTCCCCGTCATTGATGATCACCGACCACGACCATGCATTCACCAAGTAAATGAGTGCCCACAGAAAGACGACAGCCGGGAACCAATATCCCGCACGTCGTATGTTGGCCCACATCTCTTCGTAAGACAAATCCGAAGTGCACAGCATGATGACTATAGCCACCACACCAATAACCAGAAAGATGTTTCTATACAAAGACTTCATGCTATTCTTCCGGTGCATTCAGCTTAAGTTTGTCACTATCGTCCCGTTTCTCATGGAACTGCTTGCGCAAAGGATGTGCATGCGCCTCCTCATACCGCAAACGATTACGGTAAATGTCCATAGCCGTATAGACGGCCTGCCGCAAGGACGTCTCATCCGCTTTGCCTTGCCCCGCAATGTCATAGGCTGTTCCATGGTCGGGAGAGGTGCGTATGATGGGGAGTCCGGCTGTATAATTCACACCGTTCTCCATAGCCAGCACCTTGAACGGTGCCAATCCCTGATCGTGATACATGGCCAGCACGCCGTCAAAATATTCATAAGTACGATTACCGAAAAAGCCATCGGCTGCATACGGGCCGAAACAAATAATGCCTTCTTTCTCTAAATCCTGAATAGCAGGAAGGATAATTTCTTTCTCTTCTGTTCCCAACAAGCCGTCATCACCGGCATGAGGATTCAGAGCCAATATGGCAATACGCGGCGTTGATACGCTGAAATCTTTACGCAATGCTTCATAAAAGATTCTGACTTTACGCACAATGGCATCTTTGGTTATGGCTTGTGCCACATCCCGGAGAGGCAAATGCGTAGTCACCAGCGCAACGCGCAACACATCGTTCATCAGAATCATCAGGGCTTCATGGCCCTCACCCGCACGTTCCTGTATATATTCCGTATGTCCGGGGAAGTGAAACGTCTCACTTTGTATGGCAGCCTTATTGATCGGTGCCGTGACCAGCACATCAAACAATCCGGCACGATAATCTTTCAAAGCCCGTTCCAATGAATTCAAGGCTGCTTTCCCGCTCTCGACAGACGGTTGGCCGAAATCGATCTTCACCTCATCCGGCAGACAATCGACCAGATTCAGACGGCCCTCCGCGGCTTCTTCCGCCTGCTGTATCGTCACAAAGTTCGTGGTCAATTCCATCGCCTTGCGATGATAAGTGGCGACCTTGGGCGATCCATATATAATAGGTATACACAGATCCAGCATCATCGGCTCGCTAAACAGTTTCAGAATAATCTCATATCCTATACCATTGATATCACCGTGGGTGATCCCCACCAATATTTTACCATTCTTCATAATCTATCTTTGATATTATTCGTTTTTCTCATTCACCACAACGGTCACCTCCGGAATATTAGCTTTCAGCTCACGCTGCTGTTCCCCCGGCAGACAAAGCGTGTAGAGGGCAGCCTCCAGACGCCGTATCAGTCCGCGTTTCATCTTTTCAGGTGCGTAGACAAAGCCTTCTACCACCACCACTCGGTTGGCCGCGGTGTCCACCCGTGAGTGACTCACAAACGGTCCTCCCATAGCGTCACGCTCCATCTGCCACAGACCACGGATTTCCATTGCATAATTATCCTTTACGACTATAGGTTTCACAGCCGTACACAAGGTGTCAGTCGTCATATACATATAAGGTTCCGCACCGGGAATATTCACTTTCATCACAGAATCCCTCTTGGCCAACACATACTGTTTGTTAAAAGTTTGTGGCCCTTCATAAGGATAAGAATACATGCAAATGTTCACCATTGCCGAGGCGCTGTTGGAAGAAGCCCAGAAAAAGTCTTTTCCTTTTTTATAACTCTGTATCTCAGGCGGAGCGCACAACTGGCAATTGAAAAGCTGTTGTGCCAATTGCGAGACAAGTTCTGAATGCTTATCCTGCAGTTCATTAATCTGACGGTTCATCTCTATACGAACCAAGAAATCAATGATGTTCTGTGTATTTTTCTGCACGAAGGAGGCAAACTCGCGTTCATTAGGACTTTGAATGGTCAGAATCACCTGTGGACGGGCATAGACATTGCGGGAGAATTTCATCTTTGACTGAGTATATTGCGTAGAGTCAATCTCTACCTTAATAATACTTCTGAAGAGCCTCATCGCCTGACTGAAGCGTTTCGGATCCGTCTGTGAAATCCGGAAAGAACGCTCCGGCTGCGGAAGTCCCGGAACATCCATATCCAGCACACCAAACAAGGCGCGCCCTGACGGACGTTCCCACATCTGATTATCAATCACCACCAGCACCTCGTACGGCCGTCCGCTGGAGGTTGGCGTAGTGAAGTGGTCACAAGCTGCCAGCATCATCAAGAATGACAATAACAGCCAACTTCTAAAAATAATCCAACTTCTTCTCATATCCTTTCTATTTTTTGAGATTCTGTTCCTGTTGTTTCGCCGTACTTAACAAGCCACATGCGGCGAATATGTCTTGCCCGCGCGAAGCCCGCACGGTTGTGAATATGCCATGACGAGTCAGATAGTCCCTAAACTGCAGCATCCGCTCCTCTGGCGTGCCGTTCAGCTCGCTTCCGGGAATGGGGTGGAAACGAATCAGATTAATCCGGCATTCCAATCCGCTCAACAGCCTCAGCAGCTCACGGGCATGCGCCATAGTATCGTTTACGCCATCGAACATTGTATATTCAAACGAAAGGCGACGCTGATGTGTAAAGTCATACGTCTTCAACAAGGTTACTATTTCATGAATGCCGAAACTCTTTTCCGCAGGCATCAACGCTGCCCGCTGCTCCGGAAAAGGATTATGAAGGCTGACAGCCAAATGGCATTCACTCTCATCCAAAAAGCGTCTCAAGCCCTTGCGTAGCCCTACCGTAGACACGGTGATTCTCTTCGGACTCCAGGCATAACCGTAATCCGCCGTCAAGATATCCGTTGCACGCAACACCTCTTCCAGATTATCCAATGGTTCTCCTTGTCCCATAAAGACAACATTCGTCAGCGTGTCTCGCTCCGGCAATGAATACAGCTGATTCAAGATATCCGTAGCCGTCAGATTTCCTGCGAATCCCTGCTTGCCTGTCATGCAAAAACGACAATTCATCCGACAGCCTACCTGAGAAGAGACACACAATGTGGCTCTGTCTCCATCCGGAATATAGACCGTTTCCACATATCCACCGCCCGCCGTACGGTAAAGATACTTCACCGTACCATCGGCCGAACGCTGCCCGTCCGCCGGGCTTGAGCACCCCACAGTATAATGCGCCTTAAGCCTTTCACGGTTTTTCACCGACAGGTTTGTCATTTCATCGATAGACTTTACCTTCTTTCCGTAAATCCATTCCGCCATTTGGCGGGCCGAAAAAACAGGTAATCCCATCTCTGCCGCCACGCCTCTCAATTCAGCCAGCGTCATTCCTAACAACGATATTTTAGCCTGTCCGGTCATCTTTTCTTCTTGATTTTGCAGACAAAGTTAAGGAAAAAAGAGAAAACTGTCGACAATATTAGACTTCTATTAGTATATTTGCACCTAATAATATATTATTTTAAGATGGGAAAACCACTATACCCTGCTCGAATCGACTGCTTTGTCCCATACGGGAACGCAGATTTGTTCGCCTGTTTATCGCAAGTTCTGGCAAACAGCAGACACATACACCGTATTTACGGATTATACACGACTGACAAGGGGGCAGATGCCGCTACGGCTCAAAACTCATTATTGCCCGTAGACAGTCTTTTCAGCACAGCCTCCCTGCAAGCCATAGCTGCACATTGTAAAACTGAATACTGCCTGTTTTATCAGAAGCCGCTGCCCTTAGAACTGGGATTTCACGCCATAGACCGCCTGTTGCACGTGGCTGACGACAGTCAGGCTGCAATGATCTATGCCGACCATTACAGCATAACGGGAACGACTCGCGTCCCGCATCCCCTCATCGACTACCAGCCGGGAAGCCTGCGAGACGATTTCGACTTCGGACCTCTCGTTCTGATACGCAATGAATACCTGCAAGCTTACGTGCGGCAAGAACAACTGCCAGACTATCGCTTTGCCGGCTGGTACGACCTGCGCCTATACCTCAGCCGTAACGGAGAGCTGTTCCATCTGAATGAACCCCTCTACACGGAAGTGGCAACCGATTTTCGGAAAAGCGGAGAAAAGAATTTCGACTATGTGGATCCGAAAAACCGTTCCGTACAAACAGAGATGGAAACAGCCTGTACGGCACATCTCAAAGAAATCGGGGCTTACCTTCCTCCCGACGAATTCGATGATGTGAATTTCAATGCGGAAGACTTTCCCTGTGAAGCCACGGTAGTCATTCCCGTGAAGAACCGTGCACGGACCATCGCACAAGCCGTAGAGAGCGTCCTCTCCCAACAGACTGATTTCGATTTCAACCTGATTGTTGTGGACAACCATTCCGATGACGGAACGACAGACATATTACGCCAGTTTGCCAACCAGCCACGTCTGATTCACCTTATACCCGACCGCAATGACTTGGGCATTGGCGGCTGCTGGAACATGGCCATACACGACGCACGCTGCGGACGGTTTGCCATACAGCTTGACTCAGATGACCTGTACAGCGGGCCCGACACGCTGCAGCGTATCGTCGACACCTTCTACAAGGAAAAGGCAGCCATGGTCATCGGCTCTTACCGCATGACGGACTTTTCCCTGCACACACTCCCGCCCGGACGCATAGACCACAGAGAATGGACGCCCGAAAACGGCCGCAACAACGCCCTGCGCATCAACGGGCTGGGAGCACCACGCGCCTTCTTCACCCCTGTCCTGCGGCAAATACAAGTCCCCAACACCAGCTATGGCGAGGACTATGCCCTGGGACTGTGCTTCTCACGTTTCTACCGCATCGGACGCATATATGACGAAATCTACCTTTGCCGCAGATGGGAAGGGAACTCCGATGCCGCACTGAGCACAGAACGAGTCAATGCCAACAACCTTTATAAGGACCGCCTGCGCACTATCGAAGTGAAAGCCCGGCAACGCCTGAACAGACAACGGGCACATCAGCTCACCGCAGAAGAACTGGAAATGTTCTTCCAACAGCAATTGGAAGAATGGGACGAAGCCCGTCTGCGCTATGAAGACCTGCAACAGGTACAGGTCAAGCCCCTCACTACAGGCGACCATCAACTTGCAGCCCAGTTTAATCCCGCACGCATAAATTCAACCACAGCCGACATCAGCAGCCGCAACCTGTCGAAAAGGCCCTGCTTCCTGTGTCCCCTCAATCGCCCGTCCAAACAGAATTCCCTGCCGATAGAGAACCGCTACGAACTGCTGGTCAACCCTTTCCCTATTCTTCCTGAACACTTCACCATTCCCACACGACGGCATACCCCACAAAACATTCTGCCTCACTTCGAAACGCTGAAGAGACTGGCCTGGAATCTTCCCGATCATATTTTTTTCTACAACGGGCCGCACTGTGGAGCCTCGGCGCCCGATCACGCCCATCTGCAAGCCGGACTACGGGGTATCGTACCCATAGAACGCGACTGGAAGAGCTATGAAACGACTCTAAAGAAACTTTTCCCCTTGTATCCCGGAGAAGAGCAGTCACTGGACGAAACGATCGCACAAAACAGCCACTGCGGACTTTATCTGCTTGGCGGCTATGTATGCCCGGCTTTCGTCATCCGGACTCTTCCGACCGAGCAACAGGAATGCACCTTATTCAGGAAGCTCTACCATGCACTTCCCTTACTTGCAGGAGAAAACGAGCCGCGGATGAATGTCATAGCCTGGCGGCAATCATGGAATGCCGGAAGGGAAGATGAAATTGTCGTCATCATTTTCCCGCGCAAAAAGCATCGGCCGGACTGCTACACGCAAACCGGGAGCAGGCAGATGCTCATCAGTCCGGGAGCACTCGATATGGGCGGATTGCTCATTACGCCACGCGAGGAGGACTTCAACCGCCTGACAGCAGAACAAGCGGCCTCCATTCTACGGGAAGTTACGCTTAGCCGGGAAGAGATCGACGCTATATCAGAAAAAATCACCGGACGCAGCGAACAAGACCAAACGTCTGCCACGACCGAAAAGAAGCCGGCCGACGTCCTCAAGAACGCTCAGAGTGAACCGGAAGTCAGCGTTGGCATCATGAGCCGCACGGTTATCCATTTTTCACTCAACGCCACCTATACCGCCAAGGGAGAGACCGTCCGGGGAGACCAGACCGTAGAATACAGCGAAGGCGGCATATTGTGGAACGGTAATCTGTACCGCGAACTGGCATTCGTCCCGCAGGAACCCGCAGCATCTTTCTCACTTCATGAGGTTACCATCGGCATAAACTTTCACTGGGAACGCCAAGAGACCCAAACATTCTGCGGCACGCTGAAACTGGTAGTGGAAGAAGAGAAAATCGTGGCTATTAACGTATTGCCCGTAGAATCCTACCTTGTCAGCGTCATTTCCAGCGAAATGAATGCCACGGCTTCCATGGAGTTTCTGAAAGCATCGGCCGTCATCAGCCGCAGCTGGCTCTATGCCCAAATGGAAAAACGCAAACGAATGAGCGGCAACGACCGCGGCTTTTTCTCGTTCAACCGGACTGAAGGTGAACTGGTGCGCTGGTATGACCGCGAAGATCACACCATATTCGATGTCTGTGCCGACGACCACTGCCAACGCTACCAAGGCATCACCCGCGCCAGCAACGCTACCGTGGAAAAGGCCGTCAAGGCCACGCGCGGACAAATACTGATTTCGGACAATGAAATCTGCGACGCCCGCTTTTCCAAATGCTGCGGCGGTGTGACAGAAGAATTTGAATATTGCTGGGAAGACAAGCATCTGCCCTACCTGTCCAGCGTGAGAGACACAGCACCTGTCGCCACACGGGGAAAACGCCCGCCCGTCCCGGACCTGACACGAGAGGACGAGGCTGCGAAATGGATACAGAGCAATCCGCCCTCGTTTTGCAACACCAGCGACAGAACAATCCTGCAACAGGTGTTGAACGACTACGACTGTGAGACGCATGACTTCTACCGCTGGAAAGTAAAATACAGCCAGCAAGAACTGGCCGGCCTCATAACAGATAATCTGAAAACGGATTTCGGCAACATTATCGACCTCATTCCGATAGAACGAGGACGGGGCGGACATATCTGTAAACTGAAGATCATCGGCAGCCTCAAGCAACTCATCATCGGAAAAGAGCTGGAAATCCGCCGTGTCCTGAGTAAAAACCACCTGTATAGTTCGGCATTCATCGTAGAAAAAAGCGACATAAAAGACGACATTCCGGGCACATTTACCCTGACAGGAGCCGGTTGGGGACACGGAGTGGGCATGTGTCAGATCGGCGCAGCCGTGATGGGTGCCAAAGGTTACCACTATGACGAGATTCTGAAACACTATTACGACGGAGCTGACATACAACAAGTATATGAATGAAATGAAACAAAATCCGGCAGACAGTCAGACAACCGTTTCCACTCGGACCAATCCGTGGAAATGGATACCCACACTCTACTTTGCTGAAGCACTGCCCTACGTGACAGTCATGACCGTATCTACCGTCATGTACAAGCGGCTGGGACTGTCGAATGCAGAGATTGCCTTCTACACCAGTTGGCTCTATCTGCCCTGGACCATCAAACCGCTGTGGAGCCCTTTCATCGATCTCATGAAGAGCAAACGCTGGTGGATTCTGGTCATGGAGCTGCTCATCGCCGCAAGCATTGCCGGTGTGGCTTTCACCATACCCTCAACACACTTTCTGTGGTCCACACTGCTGTTTTTCGCCTTTATGGCTTTTTGCAGTGCCACACACGACATTGCCGCCGACGGATTCTACATGCTGGCCCTCAATCCGCACGAACAGACACTTTATGTGGGCATCAGAAGCACTTTCTATCGCATCGCCACCATTGCCGGCGGCGGGGTACTCATCATGCTGGCCGGTGCTCTGGAGACCTACACCCGCCGCGTGGCGTTCTCCTGGTCCGTGACGTTCTATGCCTTGTCTGCCTTTTTCGCGCTCGCGCTGGCCTACCACATCTTCAAGCTGCCCCGTCCTGCCTGCGACCGCACGCGCCACACACCGCCGGGCAGACTGCTGAAGGACTTCGGACTAACCCTGCTTTCCTTCGTGCAGAAGCCTCATGCGGTAACCGCCATTCTCTTCATGCTGCTCTACCGTCTGCCGGAAGCCCTGCTCATCAAAATGTCTAACGTATTCCTGATGGACCCCCCCAGTGCCGGAGGTCTCGGACTTTCCACACAGGAAGTGGGATTCGTACAAGGAACGGTAGGCGTGTTCGGCCTGACACTGGGAGGCATCATCGGCGGTGTGGCCGCCGCCCGCCACGGGCTGCGCCGCTGGCTATGGCCCATGGTGTGGAGCATAACCATTCCCGACCTGGTATATGTATATCTGAGCTATTTCCACTCGACGGACTTCCTGCTCATCAACGTACTGATCTTCATCGAGCAGTTCGGCTATGGCTTCGGCTTCACGGCCTACATGCTGTTCCTGCTCTATTACTCGCAAGGCGAGCAGCAGACCTCGCACTACGCCCTCTGCACGGCCTTCATGGCACTGTCCATGATGCTGCCCGGACTGATCGCCGGTGAGCTGCAGGAAGCCGTGGGCTACTCCAACTTCTTCCTCATCGTCATGGCTTGCTGCCTGGTCACGGTGGGCGTAACGGCCTTACTGAAAATCGATCCTGAATTCGGAAAAAAGAACCGTCATGAAAATGCAACATCATAACCTCGTACATTTGCTGGTAGCCGACGGCGGGTCCACCAAAACCGCCTGGCAACTGACCCTCTCCGGAGGGCAGCAACATACGTTTGTCAGTCGCGGCATGAACCCGGCCCTGCAAGACGATGCCACCCTGACTGCCATATTGCAGACAGAGGTAAGTCCACAACTGAAAGCCTTACTGCCGGATAAAGACTCTGCCATTACCTTATTTTATTATGGCGCAGGATGCCTGCCTTTCGTGAGACAGCGCATGGCAGATCTGCTCCGGCAGACCATGGGACTGGCTGATGTATCAGCAGACTCCGATCTGTTGGGAGCGGCCCGCGCCCTCTGTGGGCACACCCCCGGCATTGCCTGCATATTGGGCACCGGATCCAACTCCTGCCGCTATGACGGCAAAAGCATCATACAGCAGACTCCGCCGCTGGGCTACATTCTGGGAGACGAAGGCAGTGGTACGGCCATAGGCAAACGGCTGGTGGCTGATGTCCTGAAAGGACTTCTGCCTGACGAGATCCGCCGGCAGTTCCACGAGACGTTCGGCCTCAGCGAAGCCGACATCATCCGCCGGGTATACCGTGAGCCGGAAGCCAACCGCTTCCTGGCCTCACTGGCTCCGTTCGTGTATGAACACCGCACACACCCTGCTCTACATACGCTGTTGTACGACTGTTTTAACAGCTTTTTGCAACGAAATGTAGCCCCCTACGCTCCGGGGCACCTTCCCATCCATTTCGTGGGAAGCATCGCATGGCACTTCCGTGACGAACTGTCTGCAGCAGTATATGCAGCCGGTTACGACATCGGACACATCCTGCAGGAACCCATACAGGAGATCACCCGTTTTCACCTGACGGAAGAACAGAAAGACGGAATCGGATAAGGAAATTTAAGGAAAATGCAAGGTTTTATACAAAACATGCTATAAAGCATAATTAATTACTTGCATGCCCATAAAATTGGGCTTATCTTTGCATCGTTATCCTGAAAACAATCTTTTTACCTTAAACAAAACTAATACCTAAAAAACTAAAGAATGCGGGTCGCTGGGAAGCGGCCCGCATTTCTTTTGTCACGTCCCGCCCCACAGAAAACCGCCGCCGGACCTCTGCCGGCGGCGGTACTGTGCACCGGGCGGAAAAGGGGAAAGAATCAATGCTTCCGCCATCGGGCAACAGGTTTATTCCGCACCGCCCGGACCATCCTCCGCCACGTTGTCCGGACAGCCCGTCCGGTCATAGGCATACCTGCGGTACAGACGGTCGCCGTAGTAAACAGCGCACACACGCCCATGGTCATCACGCTCTGTACGGATGTCCCACTGCTCGCTGTGATGCGTCCCGTCGCCCACCGTCTCGCGGCGCACCCGCACCGGAACATGCGCGGTGGGCTTTCCCAGCATCCCGCCATACCACATGAAATCATGCAGCACGCCAGACGGCGGCATCATCTGCTCCCAGTAGATGCCGCTGTTGGGGAGGAGCGTATCAGGCTCACTATAGACAAAAGAAATCATATAGTGCTTTTCATACAAATCATCCGAGTGGAAGAAATCCGACACCACGTACTGCAAATCGCCATCTTTCCAGCTATACTTCATGCTGTTTTTAGCACGAAATCCGCGACTGTCGTCATACACATACTGCAAACGACTTATCTGCCCCTCCGAAGTATACGACGCATGGACATAACCGCTGCGCACATAGCCAGTCCCGGCCGTGGTTGTATGCCGCTGCCTGAAGCTCATGGCGGTAACATACCCCTCCTGCGTCATACGTATATGCCTATACACCGCATGCCCCGATGCCATACGGACGGAACCCGCCGTCCGCTCCTCCACCTCCATCTCCAATGGCCTGACATCAATAGTCAGCACACCATAGTCGGTACTGTATCCTCCGACCAGTCGCCCTTCGTGAAATCGGAACAAAGAGACCTGTCCGGCAGGAGAAGCCACTTCCGCCACCGGACAATCCATCCCTTGTTTGCCCAACAACGGAGTGCACATCGCCCGACGGCCTTCCACCTTACGGCGTCCACTGCCATTACAAGAAATCATAACAGTTCCCACTATACCTATTATATATATACTGACACAAAGCCAACTGTCAACTCGTTTCTTCATAGACCACATTGGATTCATACCTTACAAACACACAGAAAGAAAGCGTTCTCTTAGTAAGAGATATACCGCAACAAAGGCCAGCCTTAACAGGCTATTGTATATCAACAACATAAGCAGATGCCCTACACTCGTATTTGTTTAAATATGTAACAAAAAGATTGGAAAAGACTGTCGTATTCACTATATTTGCAGAGAGAAATATATCTCTTACTAAGAGTTCTACGATTTTTCTCATTCTTTTTCAGCACTTATTACAACTTCACTCCACTTTTTGCCGGTCATTTTCAAACAAAATCAAGCCTCCGATTTTCTTGTCTCCGCACTATGGCCAGCTCCACAACAAGACACACCTGTACACCGTACTTCTCACAATCCACCACCACAACCCACATAAGAAACAATCGGACGCAACATGTCCGCATGGCTTGCACAAACCGTCAGAACGTTTTGCGCAACAAAAAAACACCCATGGAATAAGCATTCCCCAAAGAAGCACCCTGCAATGAGTGATATAACCCTAAGAAAAGTAACTCACAAATACAGAACCATCAAGATATACAACATGCCTTACGTCTGTCTTTCTCTTCGGAAAAGATACATCGCGAACCTTACAACAGACGTCAAGCCGTTGATTACAAGGAAACAAACAGAGAACATCTGCTCATACGACGTCCGTTTTCTAAACTTTTTTTAAAAAAAGGCGGAAATCTGTTGGATATTTTCTGTGAAAATCCTATATTTGCTGCGAAAGATACACTCAATAGTGCATTCGATGTATCTCTTCCGAAGAGAGCGGACAACCGTATTCCCGGACAAGCGGGCATGAAAAGCGCAAATTACGACCGAATGAAACGCCTTCCGTCACGCCCGAACAGGCAAGACTTGAAAAGTAAGACTGTTTAAATCATATTATTAACTTAATTTCTAAAACCCAAAAGAATGAAAACAAAACTACTATTCATGGCGGTGTTGATGGGCACATCCACCATGACTGTACAGCGTGCTTGGGGTACAACTCCGACGCAGAAAACCACCGGAATCACCGCAACCGCATGGGCCGCTCCTGATGATGCGACATCACAGGAAAACGAAACGGCCGGACAATCGGAAGACATCACCGCTTCAAAAGTCGTCAACGCAGACTGCACCGGGGGAGACGGCTGGTTAAAAGACGGTGCCAACGCTTCGGCCAGCTACAATGTCAACAACTCAGCCCTGAACAGCGATGACTACTCCGGCATAGGCATAGAGTTCTGGACCGGCGGAGCCACTCAGGATGCCGACCTCATCTATCAGGACATCACAGACCTGCCCAACGGTGTATACACCATCACGGCTGTAGCCATGGGGCGCAACCAAGGCGGCGGTGACGTCTGCGCGGACGGCCTGTACCTCTTTGCCAACGACGGACGCGCACAAGTGACCACCAACGTCTGGGGCACAGTGAGCGCCACGGGCATAGTGACCGACGGCACACTGCGCATCGGTCTGCAGGCTGCTGCCGACAACGGCAACAACTGGGTAGCCATATCCAATGTCAAGCTGACGTCTGTCGGCAGCGATGTGACGGCCTATGCCATTGCCCTGACAGCGAAAGTAGCCGAAGCAACAGCCTTAGCCACAAAACTGGAGGGTAAAGTGCCGACGGCTTATACGGACGCACTGACCGAAGGGGCTTCCGGTTCACCCGCAACGGTAGAAGAATACGTCGCAGCCATCAACGCGATTGAAGTGAACATAGAGGAAGCCCAAGCAAAAGTGAAACCGTTCGCTGATGCGTTCCTCGACACGAAAGAGTATGCCGAAACCGTTCTGGCCGCTTTCGCAGCCGCAGAGGACGCCAAGACCACTCTGCAGAGTGCCATCAGCACAGCGACAGCCACAGCCCTGGCTTCTGACGATGAGACGGTATGGACCGCACAGGCCGAAATCCTGACCGCCGCATACAAAACCTACTATGCCGCAAACACGGGCATGAACGAGGGTGTGACAAACTTTGACGTCACAACATTATTGGTAGTGAATCCGGGATTTGAGGATGAAACGCCGATTAACGGCTGGACCGGTTTGTCCGACGCCGACATCTATGCCAATGAAGACGGGACGGAACACATGGTAAGAAAAGGTGGAAGGAACTGGCGCGTGGCACAGACCATGGCAGTGCCCAACGGTGTATACTCCATGTCAGTGCAGATTGGCTTCGCGCAAAGCGACCGCAATCAGGTGTTCTTGGAAAGTTCTTATCAGAAACAGACCTATCTGTTCAAGTGGACCGGTGCCATGGATGACGCAGACATTCTGGCGTCATGGGCAGCGAACAAGGAAGCCCAAAGAAGCAGTGTAGGCAACGTATTGGTCATCGACGGACAGATTACCATGGGTGTGGAATGGATAAAAGACGCAGAAACGCTCAAATTTGACAACTTCCGCCTGACCTATGTCAACGACGGCGCAACCGAAATCAAAGCACTGTATGACGCACTGAAGGCTGAAGCCGACGCCATCAAGGACGAACTGACCGGGACTTTTGCCACTCAGCTGAATGAGGCTTTGGCAAAACCGGTGACCACTACGGCTGAATATTACACGGCATACAACGCACTCAACGAGGCTATGGCCGTATGTGCTCCCGCATTCGAACTCCAGACTTCCCTGCCCGCCCTGTTGCAGGAATGCCAGGCTTATGTGGACAACTCCAGAGTAGCTGACGAAACGGCCAGAACCGCCCTCAGCGATGCCATCAGTGCGGCTGAAGGCTACGAAGCCCTGACTACAGTGGAAGCCTTGCAAGAGTGCTACAACACACTGGAAACTGCCCGTCAGACCTACGCCCGAATAGCCACCCCGACCGGTGACCAGCAGTTCGACATGACGTTCCTGCTAAACACTCCGGACGTGACAGACCTACCCAAAGCTACGGTTTCCTCTTTCGGTTGGGTGTCTTGCACCAATTCTTGGAGCAACAATTTCGCCAACAACGGGGATCCGAGCCAGTTCTATGAAAGTTATCAGAACTCAGAATTCGCAGCTGGCACGTGGGTTCTGTACCAGACCGTACAAATCCCGGCAGGATCTTACGAAATGACACTGAAAGCTTTCGGCACAAGAGCAAACATCGGCGACAGAAACAAATTGGCCGCTTCCATATATGCCGGTGACATCAAGGGTGAGGCCATCGCCGATGGACGGACATTGGACAATGTATATAAGGTGGCTTTCCTTGTAACTTCAAATGAGGGTGAAAGCGTTCAGCTGGGCATAAAGACAGAAGAAGGAAACGATGCCAACTGGGTCGGCTGTAACGACATGAAACTCTACAAACTGGCTCCCGTAGCCGTAGACCTGACCTTGAACGAGACACAGGCTTACAGTGTGACTGCCGACACCTACGCCAACGTCACCCTGACGCGCAGCCTGAAGGCCGACGGCAAGTGGAACACCTTCTGCGTGCCCTTCGACATGACGGCTGAACAGCTCACGGACAACGGCATCAGCGAAGTGCGCCGCTTCTCCGGCGTATCGACCAGCGGCAACAGCGTCATTCTGACTGCCGAAACGGTATCAGACGGTGTGAAGGCAGGCGTTCCGTACATCGTCCAGGTGAACAGCAACGTTTCCGAAATCAAGGTTGAAGGCGTGACGGTTCAGGCAGCAGCTCCGACGGCACAGGCCATCGGTTATGCCGATGCGGTAGGACAAGTATACATCACTGGTAACTATTCCGCCACCACCGTGCCGCAGGGCGCATACTTCATCAGCGACAACGTATTCTACGTGGCAGATGCAGAAGCCAACGTTACCCTGAACGGCTTCCGCGCCTATATCACTGTCGAGGGCGGAAATGAGGCATCACAGGTGAACCGCCTGCTCATCGACATCGACGGTGAAGTGACCGCCATTGAGGATGTTCTGGGCGAGAGCGCAGCTGATTCCGCAAAAGCCGTAGACGTCTACACCCTGAGCGGCGTGAAGGTGAAGAGCGGCGTGAAGAAAGCCGAGGCACTGGACGGCCTGCAGCGCGGCATCTACATCGTGGACGGCCAGAAGATGACCAAGTGAGAACGTTTTAAGACAGATTATATAACCATTCGATAATAAAAGACAAACATGGAAAAGAAAATATATGTGGCTCCCGCCGTGGAGCAGACAGAGTTGCAGGGCGAGGTGCTGATGCAGGCCGTTTCCGGCATCAAGTCGGACGATCTGGGTATAGACTTCGGCGGAGATGCCTCCGATTTCGGCATCGATGCGGCCGACGCCAACCGCAACAACGGCTGGGACTTGTGGTAAGAAACCACAGTCCACTAGCCGGACAGGAAAGACCGGGCTGCAAACTGTGTCAATTGTTTTAGGTTATTAAAAGTCACTCCTGCAGAACCGAAAACCACCGCCCCGCCGGACACGCGCCGACGGGGCGGCATCTGTCTGCCCGCATGGCCCGGCTGCACATCCCGTCCGGACGACACGGCAGCCGGTCCACACGGAAACTGAAAACATAAAGGCCGGAAGCGCCATGCGCACCTCCGGCCTTTATGCCTGTATATTCCCGCTGTCAGGGCATCAGATAGACAAGATGCCCAGCACGTTGATCAGTTCTTTCTTAATGGGCTTATCGCTCTTGATGGCGTTGCAGAACGGCACGTAGACCACCTCGTCGTTCCTAATGCCGATCATCACGTTGCGCTGTCCTTCGCGCAAGGCATTGATGGCCCCCACTCCAAGGCGGGAAGCCAGAATGCGGTCGGAAGCACTGGGCGATCCGCCACGCTGCAAATGACCGAGAATGGACACCCGTACGTCGAACTCCGGATATTCGGTCTTCACCCGGTCTGCATAATACATGGCACCGCACTTCGGACTTTCCGAAACGATGACCATACTGGAACTTTTGCTCTTACGGATGCCGCGGCTGATGAATTGCTCCAGCTGGTCGGCATTGGTGCTGTCCTCCGGAATGATAGCCGCCTCGGCCCCGCTTGCAATGGCACTGTTCTGCGCCAGGAAGCCGGCATCGCGTCCCATCACCTCGATGAAGAAAATGCGCTCGTGCGAGGTGGCCGTATCGCGTATCTTATCCACACATTGCACGATGGTGTTCAGCGTCGTGTCGTAACCGATGGTCGAGTCCGTCCCGCTCAGGTCATTGTCGATGGTACCCGGCAGACCGATACACGGCACGTCGAACTCTTCGGCAAAGATGCGCGCTCCCGCCAGGGAGCCGTTTCCGCCGATGACCACCAGCGCGTCCACCCCCTGCTCCACCATATTGTCATAAGCCTTTTTCCGGCCTTCGGGCGTCATGAACTCCTTGCTCCGGGCCGTCTTCAATATCGTACCGCCCCGCTGGATGATGTTGCTCACATCCTCCGTGGTGAAATCTCTGATTTCATTATTAATCAATCCTTCATACCCCCTGTAAATACCTTTCACCTTCAATCCGGCTGCGATGCCGGCCCGCGTGACCGCACGGATAGCCGCGTTCATGCCCGGCGCATCGCCTCCAGACGTCAGAATACCTATACAATTAATCTTTCCCATTTTGATATGTAATTTGACCCTGCAAAGATAATATAAAAAAGTGAACAGCAGGGCAAATCACCGAAAATTAGTCCAACGGAACAATACTGACGGCATATCAACCTGCCGTAACATTCTGAAGTTTCAAAAGGATTTCAACTTTCACCAGCCCGTGAGGCCAAACGCACTTCCCCGCACCGGTCAGACCACAGTCCGGCAACACCCCGACCGGTCTTGCGCAAGAACGGAGGCCATCATGAGCAAGACCGCACAAAGTCTTGCGCAAAAAAATCCGCACCATTCCGGCAGACGGACAAACAGGCAGTCGGACCACACAAACCACCCTGCGCCCGCCACGGACAGACAGACAAATCCCCGCCGTCAAAACCGGAGAAACTTTCAGGCCCCTCAGCGGATAAGTACAGACAAAAAAGCAGGAAAAGACTCATTTTCTTATCCTTTTAATTGCTCGTTTATAGTTTTTATCGTATCTTTGCGCCCGATTAGAAACAACATAATGTCTAACATTATTAAATTCATTATCAAATTTATTCAATGACAAATTCAGAAGTAAAACCGTTGGCAGACTTCGATTGGGATGCTTACGAATCAGGCAACAGCTCTGTAAACACGAACCGCGAGGCCGAAGAAAAGGCCTATGAAGGTTCTTTGAACAAAGTAAACGACCACGAAGTAGTGGACGGTACGGTGATCGCAATGAACAAACGCGAAGTGGTGGTGAACATCGGCTTCAAATCCGACGGCATCATCCCGATGAGCGAATTCCGCTACAACCCCGACTTGAAAGTAGGAGACACAGTGGAAGTTTATATCGAGAACCAGGAAGACAAGAAAGGCCAGTTGGTTCTTTCACACAAGAAAGCCCGCGCTTCACGCTCTTGGGAACGCGTGAACCAGGCACTTGAAAACGAAGAAATCATCAAGGGCTACATCAAGTGCCGCACCAAGGGCGGTATGATTGTGGACGTATTCGGCATTGAAGCCTTCTTGCCGGGTTCGCAAATCGACGTGAAGCCCATCCGCGACTACGACATTTTCGTAGGCAAGACCATGGAATTCAAGGTTGTGAAGATTAACCAGGAATTCCGCAACGTGGTTGTTTCACACAAGGCTCTCATCGAAGCCGAACTGGAACAGCAGAAGAAAGAAATCATCAGCAAGCTGGAAAAAGGACAAGTGCTTGAAGGTACGGTCAAGAATATCACCTCTTACGGCGTATTCGTCGACTTGGGCGGCGTAGACGGTCTGATCCACATCACCGACCTCTCCTGGGGCCGCGTAAGCGATCCGAAGGAAGTGGTGCAGCTCGACCAGAAAATCAATGTGGTTATTCTCGACTTCGACGACGAGAAGAAGCGCATCGCTCTGGGTCTGAAACAGCTGACTCCGCACCCGTGGGATGCTCTGGACCCGAACCTGAAGGTGGGCGACAAGGTGAAAGGCAAGGTTGTCGTTATGGCAGACTACGGCGCATTCATCGAAATCGCTCCGGGCGTAGAAGGCCTGATCCACGTATCAGAGATGTCATGGAGCCAACACCTGCGTTCGGCACAGGACTTCATGAAAGTGGGCGACGAGGTAGAAGCCGTCATCCTGACCCTGGACCGCGAAGAGCGCAAGATGTCTTTGGGTATCAAACAGCTGAAACCGGATCCATGGGAGAATATCGAAGAGAAATATCCTGTTGGTTCAAGACACACAGCCAAGGTGCGCAACTTTACCAATTTCGGCGTATTCGTCGAAATCGAAGAGGGAGTCGACGGCCTGATTCATATCTCAGACCTGTCATGGACGAAGAAGATCAAACATCCTTCTGAGTTCACCCAGATCGGTGCAGAAATAGAAGTGCAAGTGCTGGAAATCGACAAAGAGAACCGTCGTCTGAGCTTAGGCCACAAGCAACTTGAAGAGAATCCGTGGGATGTCTTTGAAACCATCTTCACCGTGAACTCTATCCACGAAGGTACGATTGTCGAGATGCTGGACAAAGGTGCTGTGATCCAACTGGAATACGGCGTGGAAGGTTTCGCCACTCCCAAACACTTGGTGAAGGAAGACGGAAGCCAGGCTCAGCTGAACGAGAAACTGCCTTTCAAAGTCATAGAATTCAACAAGGACAGCAAGCGCATCATCCTGTCTCACAGCCGCATCTACGAAGATGCACAGCGTGCTGAGGCCAAGGAGGCCAAGAAGACCACCAGTGCCAAGAAGAGCAGCAAGAAGGAAGAGACTCCCGTTATCCAGAACCAGGCAGCCTCTACCACATTGGGCGACATCGACGCTCTGGCAGCCCTGAAAGCTCAAATGGAAAAAGGTGAATAATTAAAACCTGCATACAAGAAAAGGACGATGATTCTTCTTCATCGTCCTTTTTTTATGTACTTTTGCGGAAACCGGTCTAATATAATAAGGTATATGGAAAAATTTGAAGTCACGATATTAGGGTGCGGTTCAGCACTACCCACCACACGCCACTTCCCCACCTCGCAAGTATTGAATATCCGCGAAAAACTATATATGATAGATTGCGGCGAAGGAACGCAGATACAACTGCGCCGCTCACGGCTCAAATTCAACCGCCTGAACCATATATTCATTTCCCATCTGCACGGCGACCATTGCTTCGGACTGATCGGACTGCTGTCCACACTCGGCATGCTGGGACGTACGGCCACACTGCACGTACACGCCCCTGCGGCTTTCGGGACACAGCTGAGAAGCCAGCTGGACTTCTTCTGCCAGGGACTGGAATACGACGTCGAGTTTCACCCCATAGACACTTCCCTTCACACGCTGATTCACGAGGACCGTTCCGTGAGCGTTTACTCCATTCCGCTCAAACACCGCATAGCCTGTGCCGGATTCCTTTTCAGAGAAAAACCCTCACTGCCGCACATCCGACGGGACATGATTGATTTCTACCACATCCCGCTGTGCGAAATCAACAACATCAAAAACGGCAAAGACTGGACAACGGAAGAGGGCCAGACCGTCCCCCATACCCGGCTGACCACACCCGCAGACCCGCCACGCAGCTATGCTTACTGCTCCGACACGGTCTATCTGCCGGAAATCGCGGAACTCATCCGCGGAACAGATCTCCTGTTCCACGAAGCGACATTCATAAATGAAGACGCAGCCCGCGCCAGGGAAACCTTTCACACCACCGCACTGCAAGCCGCACAGCTGGCCTGTGACAGCAAAGTGAAACAGCTCTGCATAGGCCATTTTTCTGCGCGGTATGAAAATGAAGCCCCTTTATTGGCCGAAGCCAAAACGCTGTTTCCCAATACTGTACTGGCTAAAGAAGGACTCACCATTAAAATTTGAGCAAAAAAGAATGAGTTTTACACAATAAAGTTTGTTTTTTTCGTTGGGAATCTCTATATTTGTCCTTAGAAAAATACAGAGAACAAGAACTATGGTAAAAAAAACACTTCTTTTGGTATTGGCGGTCTTCCTGCTGGACTCTTCTGCAGTATGCCGCGCACAGGCCGAAAAAAGCATGCCGGACACTGAGCTTTCGGCAGTATCCATAGTTGTAAAAGGGACTACTTTCTCCATATATAACGCAAGCGGAAGCACACTTGAGGTCTTTTCCCTGACGGGTACAAAGGTTGCTGCCGTAAGAATTACGAGCAACGAAGAGACCGTGAACCTCACACTGAAGAAAGGCTGTTATATATTAAAGGTCGATAAAGTAGTCCGGAAAGTTTCCATTCGCTAAGCAAGGGAATGCCTCTCTCCCGTTTTCCTGTCCATCTGTTGTGCATGGTTCTCTTCATTTCGTGTGGAGAAATGAAGAATGAATCCCATATATCCATCGAACGGGACGACTTTGCCGCATGGGATACTGCCGCTTATGAACTGAACAGCCGTAAAATACGCTACACGATAGACAGCATGCGCCTGCGCCCCACCCGAATGCATGCCGACAAATTCGTCCGGGAATACTATGCCGGTAAGGGAACGTTTCTGTGGATTACACGCTATGGAGTCGATGAAAAGGCCGACACACTGCTCCGCCATATCACAACGGCAACAACAGACGGCATTCCTGAGCAGATCTTCCAGACTGAACACATTAAAGAAGGTATCCGACGAATCCGTCAGCTTGACTTCGACAGACAACACCCTGTCAATACGATATTCGGACAGACAGAGTATCTGCTGACGCAGGCCTACCTGCGGTATGCCTGCGGACAACGTTTCGGTTATATCCGCCCCGCTACATTATTCAACACACTTGAAAAGACAGACACCACGCAACATGCCGCATACCACACACTATATGCCATACCGACAGAGAGCCCGGACACGACATTCATCCGCCAGGCCCTGAACGCGCTGAAAGGCCGACAGCTCCCGCCGTTCCTGCAAAGCGTACAGCCCGACAACAAACTCTACCAGACACTCAAAACCGCCTACCAGACCGAAAAGGACCAACAGCGACGAAAAAAAATAGCTGCCAACATGGAACGCAGCCGCTGGCAGTCCGAAAGGCCCGAAGGCAAGTACGTATGGGTCAACCTGGCCGATATGACACTGACCGCAGTGGATGAAAAAGAAAACCGGAAGCTGCACATGAGAATATGTTGCGGCAGTCCGAAAAACAAAAGCCCGATGCTGAACAGCCGCATAGAAAAGGTGGAAATGAATCCTTACTGGAACATCCCATATAGCATCATCAAGAAAGAGATAGCCCCGCGACATGCACAAGACGCGGCCTACTTCAGCCGTAACCGTTACCGCATCATAGACAAAACTACCGGCGAGGAGCTTGACCCGGTTTCAGTAACTGCCGGCATGCTCCTAAGCGGCAACTTCCGCATCAGACAGGACAACGGAGAGGGCAACTCGCTGGGCAGACTCATCTTCCGGTTTCCCAACGACTTCTCCATCTTTCTGCATGACACCAACAACCGGCAAGCCTTCAAACGCAAGAACAGAGCCATCAGCCACGGTTGCATCAGAGTGGAACAGCCACTGGAACTGGCCATATTCCTGCTGCCCGAACACGACGAAAAAGCCATCGACCGGCTCAGGACAGCCATAGGGCTACCCCCATTATATGAACCCGTTCCCCGACAGTCAGACACAGCCGACCAGCCCGATCCGGCTCCGATTACCGGCGTGCAACGTTTCCAACCGCCCGTACCGGTGTTCATCCAATACTATACCCTCTATCCCGACACTGCAGGCCAGCTGCATGAAAGCGGGGATCCTTATGGTTATGACCAGCTTCTGTTAAAAAAGTTCAACTGCTTTTAAACCATTCCGAACCGCAAATATCTAAATCAAAGAACGACATTCAGCAGCATGAACGCAAAGGAAGAATCCTCACTCATCAGCAGACTCTGCCAGCCTCAGTCGCAACGTGAAGCTTTCGAGGATGTAGTACGCATATACAGTCCGCAACTATACAGGCAGATCCGCCGTATGGTCTACGACCATGATGACGCCAATGACGTGCTGCAAAACACCTTCATCAAAGCCTGGACACACCTGGAAACCTTTCGCGGAGACGCACGACTGAGCACATGGCTCTACCGGATAGCCGTCAACGAAGCACTTAACCTCATGCAACATAACAGGAGCACCACCGCCATAGAGGACACGCCGGACAATCTCATTAACCGTCTCACCGCCGACTGTTACTTCGACGGCGACGAGACCGAGCTGCAACTGCAACGGGCCATCGCCCGTCTGCCGGAAAAACAACGGACCGTATTTCAGCTCAAGTACTACGAAGAGATGAAATACGAGGAGATGAGCCGCATCCTGGACACCAGTATCGGAGCGTTGAAAGCCTCATATCATCACGCAGTCAAAAAGATATATGATTTTTTTCAGTCCGGTGATTAAACCTTTTCTACTGCCGGACATCCAATAAATAAAGAAAAGAATGACACTATGAAAGAAGAAGATTTCATCAGAAGAAAATGCGGAAACCGCGATCCGTTCAAGGTTCCGGAAGGCTATTTCGAGCAATTCACGGCCCGCCTGATGGAACAGCTGCCGGAAAAAGACAGCCCCGGCAGCATGCAGCCACGCCGTTACGGACGGCAACTAAGGCTGACTTTCATCAGATATGCCGCCGCAGCGGCAGTGGTGTGCGGAATTATCGCTTTCGGCACACTGCGCCTCACCAACCGCCACAGCAATGCCGAGGGGAATGCCGTGGCCACTTATACCCCCGACCCGGCAGATACGGACGATGCTTATATAGAAGACGCACTCGACTATGCCATGGTCAGCAACAACGAAATCGCCCTATACCTGACAGAAGCCTATTAACACTCAAACCTAATCATCGCGTATGTATAAAACGATAATCACTCTGCTTTGTCTCTTTCTGGCATATACATTCCAATCTGTCAGCGCACAACCGCGCAGGAAATCGTTCTCGCCACAGGACTTTGTCAGGAAACTAGAGAGCTTCATCGTTCAAGAAGCCTGCCTGACTCCTGCGGAGTCCACCGCATTCTTCCCGATTTTCCACGAGATGCACGACAAACAGCGCGGCATCAACTGGCAAATACGCGAGCTGAAAAAGAGGACGCTTCCGGCCAATGCCGCAGACAAGGAATATTATAATCTTATATGCGAGATCAACAAACTGAAGATAGAGCTGGCCGAAGTGGAGGACACTTACTACCGGAAAATGTGCAAGACCATTCCCGCCAAGAAAGTGCACAAGGCCATGAAGGCGGAAGACAGATTCCACCGGCGCATGCTGCGGAACTTCAGCAACCGGACGGCAAAAAAACAGGCACCGCCGCCCGCACCCCCATCCGCCCGCAATAAATAGGATTAAAAGGACAAGACTCTGTGCAACCCGCAGCCCCAGGCTGCTTTCCGCCGCACGGAGTCTTTTTTTCATCTGCAAACACCGGCATTCCACCTCCGAGCCTCTCCACTGTTTTTTTCCGCAAGAACAGACACAGTCTTGCGGAAAAACGATGGCGTCTTTGCGCATGAACACCGGCAGTTCCGTGCAACGCCCAAATCAAAAAAAACAATAAAAGCTTTGACCATGCCGCACTATTTTCGTAATTTTGAAACATTCACGAATCACAAATACGACACGACAGACCTATGCTGACAACAATTTGCATCCTGGTGCTCTCCGCCATCTTTTTCATCAATGGCAAGCTCCGCTCAGATATCGTAGCACTCTGCGCACTGGTGGCACTGCTCATCTTCCACATCCTGACTCCGGAAGAGGCCCTTTCCGGCTTTTCCAGCTCCGTAGTCATCATGATGATCGGACTGTTCGTCGTGGGCGGAGCCATCTTCCAGACCGGACTGGCCAAGATGATCAGCGCACGCATCCTGAAACTGGCGGGAAAAAGCGAGCTGCGCCTGTTCCTTCTGGTCATGATCGTCACGGCGGCCATCGGTGCTTTTGTCAGCAACACCGGGACAGTGGCCCTGATGCTTCCCATCGTGGTCAGCCTGGCAGCCAACACCAACATGTCCGCCAGCCGGCTGCTCATGCCCCTGGCCTTTGCCAGCAGCATGGGCGGCATGATGACCCTCATCGGTACGCCGCCCAACCTTGTCATCCAGGACACGCTGACCGGAGCCGGCTACCCTGCACTGTCGTTCTTCTCCTTCTTGCCGGTGGGCCTCATCTGCATCGCTGTGGGTATAGTAGTCCTGCTTCCGCTCAGCAAGCTGTTCCTCTCCAAAAAGAAGAAAACAAGCGACGGGACCGGCCACGCAGGCAAATCGCTCAAGGAACTGGTGAAGGAGTACGGTCTGTCCGACAATCTGTTCCGCCTGAAAGTTCCGGCGCATTCACCCTTGAAAGGAAAGACCATCATCGAGCTGGACATCCGGCACAAATACGGTGTGAACGTTCTGGAGGTACGGCGCGGTGATGCCTCGCAGCACCGTTTCCTGAAAACCATTACGCAGAAACTGGCCGAACCGGACACCGTGCTGCAAGCCGAAGACATACTCTACGTGAAAGGAGAGATAGAACATATCGACACCTTGGCAAAAGAATGCGGACTGGTGCTGGTGGACGGCCACACAACCGAAGAGGCCTCCCATGCCGGACAGTCACTGGACTTCTATGACATCGGCATAGCGGAAATCGTGCTCATGCCCTCTTCCCGTCTCATCAACCGGACCATCAAGGAAGCCGGATTCCGCGACAAATACAACGTGAACATACTGGGCATACGGCGCAAGACCGCATATCTGCTGCAGCAGCTCGGCGACACCCGCATCCAGTCCGGGGATGTCCTGTTGGTGCAGGGCACATGGAACGACATAGCCCGGCTGAGCAGCGAGGACGAGGAATGGGTCGTACTGGGACAGCCGCTGGACGAAGCGGCCAAAGTGACGCTGGACTACAAGGCACCGCTGGCAGCCGTCATCATGTTGCTGATGGTAGTCATGATGGTGTTTGACTTCATTCCTGTGGACCCCGTCACGGCAGTGATGATCGCGGGCTTGCTGATGGTGCTCACGGGTTGCTTCCGCAACGTCGAGGCGGCCTACAAAACCATCAACTGGGAAAGCATCGTGCTGATTGCCGCCATGCTGCCCATGTCGCTGGCATTGGAAAAGACAGGCACGTCGGCTTTCATCTCCGACAGACTGGTCAGCGGGCTGGGTGCCTACGGACCGATAGCACTCATGGCGGGCATCTACTTCACCACCTCGCTGATGACCATGTTCATCAGCAACACGGCCACTGCCGTACTGCTGGCCCCCATCGCCCTGCAGAGCGCACAACAACTGGGCGTCAGTCCCGTGCCGTTCCTCTTTGCCGTGACGGTGGCGGCCAGCATGTGTTTCGCCTCGCCGTTCTCCACGCCGCCCAACGCACTGGTCATGCCCGCCGGACAGTACACGTTCATGGACTACGTAAAGGTAGGCCTGCCGCTGCAAATCATCATGGGCATAGTGATGGTGTTCACGCTGCCGCTGCTTTTCCCGTTCTGAACCGCAACCACCCCGCCATACGCGGCGCATTCCGCAGGCAGAAGCAAAAGGAAAACGCTGCCTGCGGAATGTCGGGCTGCTGCCATACCGGCTCCCGTCATCCACGAAAATCCACCATGTAACGCCACATAAAGCAATCTGTTACATAGTACAAAATGAGGAAATGTCTTATTGCCTATATTTGCCCCCGCAACCTATCAGACAAAAGCCATGGGAAACAAATTTCACATCATCTTCAGCATCGGACTGGCCGGCCTGACATTCTTTTACAACGGTACAGCCCGCGCCTCCCAAAACGACAACTACAAACAAAGGCTCATCGTGACCACGGACCTGGGCGGAACGGACCCCGATGACATCCAGTCCATGATTCATTTGCTGGTATGCTCCAACGTCATAGACATTGAGGGCATCATCAGCTCGCAGGTGTGGGCCGACATGCCCCACCACACAGACCAACTGCACAAGACGGTGGACCATTTCGGAGAAGTCCTGCCCAACCTGCGTCGGCATGCCGGAGGTTACCCCAGCGAGGACTACCTGCACTCCATCATCCGGCAGGGGCAGACGCATGCGAACATGGACGGAGTGGGCGACGGAAAAGACTCTCCCGGCTCGGAACTCATCATCGAGGCCGTGGACCGTCGGCACGACAAACGTCCCGTGTGGGTGGCGGCATGGGGCGGAATGAACAACGTAGCGCAGGCTCTTTGGAAAGTGTCGCACACACGCACCCCGGCAGAAGTGGAACAGTTCATCAGCAAACTGCGCGTCTATGATGTGCTGGGGCAGGACGATGCCGGCGCATGGGTGGCCAGGAACTTTCCCACGCTCCTCTACATCCGTAACAAAGCCGTCTACAGATGGGCACCATCCGATGAATGGACAAAAGACAACATCCAAAACTGCCTGCCGCTTGGCCGCCACTATCCCGACCGGATATGGGCCACGGAAGGCGACTCCCCGTCGTTTCTCTACGTGTATGCCAACGGACTGAATGTACCGGAAGAAGTGACCTACGGCGGTTGGGGCGGACGGTTCAAGGCCGAAAAAGAGCCCGGCATACGGGGAATGGACTTCATTGTCAGAAGTCATAAGGACGAGGCCCGGTACGACCCTTACCACATGCATGCCGCCACCGGGGAAGGGGTGGAAGCCATCGCGAAGTGGAAAGAGCAGATATGGAACGACTTTGCCGCCCGGATGCAATGGAGCACAACAGACGACTATTCCGCCGTGAACCATCATCCCATAGCCATTGTTGACGGTGACGACCGTCCCGTCCACATCGAAAAGAAAGTTAAAGCCGGCAGCACGCTCTCCCTGGACGCCTCGGCATCTGAAGACCCCGACGGCGACTCCCTGACCTACCGCTGGGAATACTACAAAGCCCCCGGCACCTATGCAGGGGACATTGCCATACAAGAAGCGGACTCCCCGCGTTGCCGCGTCGCCATCCCCACGGACGCGGCGGGAACCACCCTGCACATCATCCTTTACGTGAGCGACAACGGGACTCCTGCCTTGACGGCATACAAACGGTGCGTCCTGCATGTGAAACGAGTGCATCCCGCATAAACATACAAAGGTCTCCCCGCTCCACAACGAATAGAGCGGGGAGACCTTTGCCGCCGACACCGCAGCCTGTCACAGCTCGCCGCGCCGCTCCAGTTCTTTGGCCTCATTCCAGAGGGCGTCCATCTCGGCCAGCGTCATGTCCTTGAGCGGACGTCCCTGGCGGATGGAGTGCTGCTCCACGTAGTTGAAGCGGCGGATGAACTTGCGGTTCGTGCGCTCCAGCGCATTGTCGGGATTGATGTGATAGAGCCTCCCGGCATTGACGACGCTGAACAGGAAGTCGCCGAACTCGTCCGTGGCCCTGTCGCGGTCTTCTCCGGCCAGTTCAGTCTCCAGCTCGCCCAGCTCCTCGCGCACCTTGTCCCACACGTCTTCCTTCTGTTCCCAGTCGAAGCCCACGTTGCGGGCCTTGTCCTGTATGCGATATGCCTTGATGAGCGACGGCAAGGCATCAGGCACACCGCCCAGCACACTCTTGTTGCCGCCTTTCTCTTTCAGTTTGATCTGCTCCCAGTTCTGCGTCACCTCGCCGGCCGTGTCGGCCTTCACCTCGCCATAGACATGCGGATGGCGGAATATCAGTTTGTCCGTCAACCGGTTGCACACGTCTGCAATGTCGAAATCGTCCGTCTCGCTCGCAATCTTGGCATAGAAGCACACGTGCAGCAGCACGTCGCCCAGCTCCTTGCAGATGTTCGCCTTGTCGTTCTTCATCAGGGCGTCGCACAGTTCAAACGTCTCCTCAATCGTATTGGGGCGCAGGCTCTCGTTGGTCTGCTTTCTGTCCCACGGGCATTTCTCGCGCAGCGTATCGAGCACGTCGAGAAAACGCCCGAATGCTTCCAACTTCTCTTCTCTTGTATGCATAAATTCGTCTCCACGTTAAACAAGTGTCTGCAAAAATAGCGTTTTTTTGCAGACAGCCAAGGTCGGGAAATACTTTTTGACGATAATTATTTTCGATAGCAAACGTCAGATTGCAGCGATAGCGGTTATCGAAACTTCCGTACATGAAAATTTCGTTTTCCTGCAGATTCCCCTTACTTTTGCAGCCGGAAAAATAAAATTGTCATGAATAATCAGACTACTGTTTGGATTTTAACCGTAGGATTCCTACTTTTGGTGTTCATCATCCGCAGCATACAGAAAATGCGCAGAGAGACCGGCGACAGCAAAATATTGGAAATAGAAAACGAAAACGCCCTGTATGACGACTACGACGACGAAGAGGTGTGAGGACAACCATGCCGGAGAAAACCTCCCCGACCCCAAAACAGCCTGCATATTCCTTTCGGACTATGCGGCATGCCTGCTGGGTTGCGGCGCCACATGCATACGCATCGAGAAGAACGTGAGGCGCATGGCCGAACGCTGGGAGCTCCTGTCTGAAATGACCATTCTGCCCTCGCACATCCACATGACCGTATGGAACAAAGACCGCAGCCACTCTTACAGCAACATCGTCAGGCTGCGCCACACCGGCATCAGCTTCAACATCAACACGCAGTTGAGCAAACTCAGCTGGGCCATAGCCGACAATAAGACGGATTTCGAGGAAGCCCGCCGCACATACAGGGAAATCACCTGCACCCGTCCGGCCAACAAATGGATGGTATGGCTGCTGGCTTCTTTGGCAAACATGTCTTTCTGCCGGCTGTTCGGCGGGGACTTTACGGCCATGCTGACAGTGCTGGCAGGCACCCTTGCCGGTTACCGACTGAAACAAATCATGCTGGAAGACGGGCTGGACGCGCGCTTCGTCTTCTTCTGCTGCGCATTTTTCTCTTCCGTCATCGGCTCCGCCGGATATGTGTTCCAATGGGGCGAAACACCGGACGTCGCACTGGCCACCAGTGTGCTCTACCTCATTCCGGGCATTCCCTACATCAACTCGGTGAGCGACCTGCTGGACGGCCACTACATCAGCTCTTTCAGCCGCCTCATGAACGCAATAGTCCTGACAGCCTGCCTGTCGGCCGGTCTGTGCGGCGGCCTTCTACTCATGAACATCAAATGGCTTTAGAACATGACGACCTACTTTTTTCACATCCTCCAGGACGGTTTCTTCGCAGCCATAGCCGCCATAGGCTTCGCCAGCATCAGCAACCCGCCGCGCCAGGCGTACGGATATTGCGCCCTCATCGCCGCCATAGGGCACGCCACGCGCTACGTGCTGACCCACAACCCGTATGGCGAGATGCACATCATCGGTGCCAGCTTCATCGCATCGCTGGCCATCGGCGTGCTGACCGTATTCCTTGCCCCGCGCGCCAAATGCCCGGCCGAGACCTTCTCCTTCCCCGCCCTGCTGCCCATGATTCCGGGCATGTACGCCTACCGCACCATAGAAGCCCTGCTGCTCTGCCTGACCCATCAGGAAGAAGAAGCATTCAGCCACTACTTCTATCTCTTATCCTACAACGGACTGACGTGCACGTTCATCATCCTGTGCATGGTCATCGGGGCAACGGTCCCCATCTTCCTGTTCAAGAACACCTCATTCAAAGCCACCCGCTAACAGACTCAACGACATGGAACTACGACAACTCCGATATTTCGTCAAGGCGGCAGAGACGCTCAACTTCTCCGAAGCCGCCAAACAGCTGTTCATCACACAAAGCACGCTGTCACAGCAAATCAGACAGCTGGAGAACGAACTGGACATCCAGCTGTTCCAACGAAACAGCCATGAAGTGGCACTGACAGAAGCCGGCAACGAACTGCTGCCCTATGCCAAAGAGACGCTCTACGCCGCCCAAACCTGCAAAGAGCACCTGCGCGACCTGCAACAGCTGCTCACCGGAACGCTCAACATCGGCGTGACCTACTCTTTCAGCCCCATCCTGACCGAGACCGTCCTGACCTTCATGAAGCAATACCCGAAAGTGCAGCTCAACATACACTACAAGACCATGACGGAACTCATGCAGATGCTGGTGCGGCGCGAAGTGGATTTCGTGCTGGCCTTCAAGCCCACACGCCGTTACGAGCAGATAGAGTCGCAGATTCTGTTCGACAACCATCTGTCCGTCATCGTCCGCTCCGGACACAAACTGGCCCGGAAAACCAAAGTGTCACTCAGCGAACTGGAACAATATGAGTTCGCCATGCCGGCCAAAGGACTGCAGGCACGGAACACGCTCGAACAGTTCTTCCAGAACAAAGACTACCATTTTCAGGTACGGGTGGAACTGAATGAAGTGAACATCCTGCTGAAACTCCTCAAACAAAGCGACCTCGTCTCCATCCTTTCCGAAGCAACCATCCACGACACGCCCGGCGTGAAAGCCATCCCCCTGGACATCAAAGAGAACGAAATGGAAGGATGCATCCATACACTGAAAAACGCCTACCACAAACATTCAGCCTTGAAGTTCATCCAATTGCTCGGCGAATCGAACGCCATCCGCAGACGCATGCGCAACATTCCGGACTGAAAAGACGGTCGCCCAGAGGCCATCAGGCAGAAACAGACCCGGACGGGCAGAAACCCCAAAACGCAGACGACGTGAATGACAAAACGACGGCTGCGGAGACAAACCTGCAGAGCCGCCGCCGGAAACTCTATCCTCAGGCTAAGGATATGCATCTCCAGCCTAAGGATATATATGTCCAGGCTAAAGATATATATCTTTAGGTTAGAGATAAAGAAACGGACGGCCCTCCGCCGGATTTTTCTGACGGAAACGGAGGTTTTCCATCCCGGTGCCCTCCCGGCCTCACGCAACCATGGGCACGTCAAAAAAAGATTGCCATTAGCCTTTTTTTAGAAAGAATATTTGCGTAAATAGCCGGAAACGCACTACTTTTGCACGTCATTTCGGCATGTGCAGACGGAACGGCAACCCATCCGGCACTGACAACCCAAAGATGCAGCTGCAACGCTTCGCCGTTTCGTACCGGTGCGAAAAATCCACATGGCACATGACTTTATCGGTTTTTCATCATGAAATATCTGTCTTATAAGAGAAACTTCAGACTCAGAAAGAAAAGACTGATGTATGCCCTGCTGTGCATGGCAGCCCTTTTCGTCCTTTACTATTTCCTGACGAGGGAGAAACAGCCGGAACCGGAATATCCGGTCGTGTCCGTCATGCCCGTACAGCAACAGAACGTTGAGATCTACGGCGAATACGTAGGCCGCATACGCGCCCAGCAGTTCGTGGAAGTGCGGGCCCGCGTAGAGGGATTCCTGGAACAGATGCTGTTCGAGGAGGGCACGTATGTCACCCGCAACCAGGTGCTGTTCATCATCGACCAGCGGCAGTACCGCGCCAAGGCCGACAAGGCACGGGCACAGCTGAAAAAGGACGAAGCGCAGGCACGGAAAGCTAAACGGGATCTGGACCGCATCCGCCCGCTATACGAACAGAACGCAGCCAGCCAGCTGGATCTGGACAACGCCGTAGCCGCCTACGAGACGGCGGTGGCCAGCGTGGGCATGAGCCAGGCCGACCTGGATCAGGCGGAACAGGAACTGGGCTACACCATCGTGCGCTCCCCCATCTCCGGACACATCAGCGAGCGGCATGTAGACCTCGGCACACTGGTAGGCACGGGGGGTAAGTCGCTGCTGGCCACCATTGTCAAGAGCGATACCGTACTGGTGGACTTCAGCATGACAGCACTGGACTACCTGAAGAGCAAGGAACGCAACGTCAACATCGGACAGAAAGACCAGAACCGCTCCTGGCAGCCCACGGTGACCATCACCCTGCCGGACAACACGACCTATCCCTACGAAGGTCTGGTGGATTTCGCCGAACCGCAGGTAGACCCGCGCACGGGCACATTCTCCGTCCGCGCCGAGATGCCTAACCCCGGACACGTGCTGCTGCCCGGACAGTTCACCAAAGTCAAGGCCCTGCTCGACGTCCGCGAGAACGCTACGGTTGTTCCGCAAAAGGCTCTCATCATCGAGAAGGGCGGTGCTTATATCTTCGTCGTGCGCAAGGACTCCACCGTAGAACGGCGTTTCATCGAGCTGGGACCTGAGTTCGGCAACAATGTGGTGGTGGAACGCGGACTGGCCCCGCAGGAACAGATCGTCACCGAAGGCTACCACAAGCTCACGCCGGGCATGAAGGTCAGACGCAGCCGCCAGACAGCGGAGGAGAAGAAAGATACGACAACAACCGCAATCCAGTAAGACGACCGCCATGAAAGTGACCTATTTCATCGACCGTCCGGTACTCTCTGCGGTCATCTCCATCCTGATAGTCATCGTGGGCTTCATCGGACTGACCCTGCTGCCCATAGACCAATATCCGCAAATCACTCCTCCGGTGGTCAAGATCAGCGCATCGTATCCGGGAGCCAGTGCGCTCACGGTGTCGCAGGCCGTGGCCACGCCCATCGAGCAGGAGCTGAACGGCACGCCGGGCATGCTCTACATGGAGTCCAACAGCTCCAACTCCGGCGGTTTCTCGGCCACCGTGACCTTCGACATCTCTGCCGACCCCGACCTGGCCGCCGTAGAGATACAGAACCGCGTGAAGCTGGCCGAATCGCGCCTGCCTGCCGAAGTGATACAGAACGGAATCTCGGTAGAGAAACAGGCCCCCAGCCAGCTGATGACCATCTGTCTGACCTCGGACGACCCGAAGTTCGATGAAATCTACCTGAGCAACTTCGCCACCATCAACGTGGTGGACGTGCTGCGGCGCATTCCGGGCGTGGGGCGCGTGTCCAACATCGGCAGCCGCTACTACGCCATGCAGATCTGGGTGCAGCCCGACAAGCTGGCCAACTTCGGCCTGACCGTCCAGGACATCCAGAACGCGCTGAAGGACCAGAACCGCGAGTCGGCAGCCGGCGTCTTCGGACAGCAACCGGTCAGCGGACTGGACATCACCATTCCCGTCTCCACCAAGGGACGTCTGTCCACTGTCGGGCAATTCGAGGAGATTGTTCTGCGGGCCAATGCCGACGGCTCGCTCATCCGTCTGCGCGATGTGGCGCGTGTGTCGCTCGAAGCACAGTCGTACAACACCGAGAGCGGCATCAACGGCGGAAATGCCGCCGTGCTGGGCATCTACATGCTGCCGGGAGCCAACGCCATGGAAGTGGCCGACAACGTGAAGAACGCCATGGAAGACATCAGCAAGAATTTCCCTGAAGGACTGACGTATGAAGTGCCGTTCGACATGACTACCTACATATCGGAATCCATCCATGAGGTCTACAAGACGCTGTTCGAGGCTTTGGTGCTGGTCATCTTCGTGGTGTTCCTTTCCCTGCAAAGCTGGCGCGCCACACTCATACCGGTCATCGCCGTGCCCATCTCCTTGATCGGCACGTTCGGATTCATGCTGATTTTCGGCTTCTCGCTCAACATGCTCACCCTGCTGGGCCTCATCCTGGCCATCGGTATCGTGGTGGACGACGCCATCGTGGTAGTGGAAAATGTGGAACACATCATGCAGCAGGAACGCATCGGGGCCTACGAAGCCACCAAGAAAGCCATGAACGGACTGGCCGGTGCCTTGATAGCCACCTCGCTGGTGCTGGCCGCCGTGTTTGTGCCCGTGAGCTTCCTGCCGGGCATCACGGGGCAGCTCTACCGGCAGTTCACCATCACCATCGTCGTTTCGGTGCTCATCTCCACCATCGTGGCCCTGACCCTCAGTCCGGTGATGTGCTCGCTCATCCTGAAACCCGCCGATCCCGACCGTCCCAAAAACGTCGTGTTCCGCAAAATCAACCAATGGCTGGCCTCCGGCAACAACCATTATATAAAAGGTATAGAGCACGTGCTGGCCCATCCCAAAAGAATCATTCTGAACTTCTGTCTCATCATCGGCCTGATTTTCATTCTGCACCGCCTTGTGCCATCCAGCTTCCTGCCGGTGGAGGACCAGGGATATTTCAAGGTGGAGCTGGAACTGCCGGAAGGTGCCACGCTGGAACGCACGCGCCAGGTCACAGACCGGGCCGTCCGCTACCTGATGAAGCATCCTGCCGTAGAGTATGTGCAGAACGTCACCGGCACCAGCCCTCGCGTGGGCACCAGCCAGTCGCGCAGCGAACTGACCGTCATTCTGAAGCCTTATAAGGAACGCGACCACACGACAATAGACAACATCATGGCCGAGGTGAAAGCACACTTCACGGAATATCCCGAATGCAAAGTCTATCTGTCCACACCGCCGGTCATCCCCGGACTGGGCACCTCCGGCGGCTTTGAGATGCAGCTGGAGGCCCGCGGCGATGCCACGTTCGACAATCTGGTGCAGGCCACCGACACCCTGCTGCACTATGCCGCGCAGCGCAAGGAGCTTTCCGGCGTGTCGTCCTCGCTGCAGGCCGAGATTCCGCAGCTCTATTTCGACGTGGACCGCGACAAGGTGCGCCTGTCCGGCGTGCCAATGTCGGACGTGTTCTCCACCATGAAAGCCTACACAGGGTCGGTCTACGTGAACGACTTCAACATGTTCAACCGCATCTACCGCGTATACATCCAGGCCGAAGCTCCCTACCGCGCCCATCCGGAGAACATCAACCTCTTCTTTGTCCGCGGAGAGGACGGCTCCATGATACCGCTTACGTCGCTGGGAACTACCTCCTACACCACAGGACCGGGCAGCATCAAACGCTTCAACATGTTCAACAGTGCCGTCATCCGCGGCAACGCCGCCGACGGTTACAGTTCCGGACAGGCCATGGACATCATCGAGCAGATTGCCCGCGAGCATCTGCCGGATAACATCGGCGTGGAATGGAGCGGACTGTCTTATCAGGAGAAACAAGCCGGCGGGCAGACCGGACTGGTCCTGGCCCTGGTGTTCCTGTTCGTATTCCTCTTCCTCTCGGCCCTGTATGAGAGCTGGACCGTGCCTGTCGCGGTATTGCTGTCGCTACCTGTAGCCGCACTCGGTGCCTATGTCGGCGTGGCGGTATGCGGACTGGAGAACGACATCTACTTCCAGATCGGGCTGGTGATGTTGGTCGGACTGGCTGCCAAGAATGCCATTCTGATTGTAGAGTTCGCCAAGGACGAAGTAGACCGCGGCGGCGAGCTGGTGGCCTCCACCCTGCATGCGGCCCGGCTCCGCTTCCGCCCCATCCTGATGACCTCACTGGCCTTCATCCTGGGCATGCTCCCCATGGTCATCGCCGAGGGACCAGGCTCTGCCAGCCGCCGCGCCATCGGCACGGGCGTATTCTTCGGCATGATAACAGCGGTGGCCGTCGGCATATTGCTGGTACCGTTCTTCTTCGTCATGATCTACAAGGCCCGCAAGAAGCTGGCCCACAAATCCGTGAAAACCGGCATGCTGCTGCTCGCCGCCGGTCTGGGCCTGTCGTCCTGTCAGCTCGGCCAACACTATGTCCGTCCGGACCTCCGCCTGCCACAGCAGACGGACAGCCTGCAGACCGACTCGGCCTCCATAGCCGACCTGTCGTGGTGGGAACTGTACAACGACACCACGCTGCAGCAATTGCTCACGCAGGCCCTTACCTACAACAAAGACCTGAAGCAGGCCGCCTCGCGCATGGGTGAGCTGGGAGCCTTGAGACGCATAGACGTGGCCAACCTGTTCCCGCAGGCCACCGCCGAGGCCGGAGCCAACCGCGAAGCCACCAATTACGGAGGACACAATCTGGACCCCGACCCGGAATTCGGACTGAAAGCCAACATCTCGTGGGAGCTTGACCTTTGGGGCAACCTGCGTTGGGCACGCGACCGCAGCATGGCCGAATTTCTGGCTTCGGTGGAGAACTGCCGCGCCATACGTATGGCAATCGTCGCCCAAGTGGCACAAGCCTATTTTGAACTGATGGCCTTGGACAACGAACTGACCATCGTGCGCCACACCCTTGATGCACGCCGCGAAAGTGTCCGGCTGGCCGAAATCCGGTTCAAGGGCGGACTCACCTCCGAAATCGTCTATCAGCAGGCACAAGTGGAACTGGCCAGAACAGCCACGATGGTTCCCGACCTGGAACAACAGATTGCCCTGAAGGAGAGCGAGATCTCACTGCTCGTCGGCGACTACCCTCATGCCATCAGACGGAGCATTCTGCCCACAGAAATCAACCTGCCCGACACACTGCCCATGGGCATTCCCTCGACACTGCTGGAACGCCGTCCCGACATCCGGCAGGCCGAACAGCAGCTCATCGCCGCCCATGCCGCCATAGGACAGGCCTACACCAACATGTTTCCGCGACTATCACTGACCGCCACGCTGGGAACAGAGAGCGACGCGCTGAAGGATGTGCTGAAGTCGCCCTACACTTATGTGGCAGGCGGACTGCTCAGCCCGCTGTTCTCCGTCGGGAAAAACCGGGCACGGCTGAAAGCCAGCAAGGCGGCCTACGAAGGTGCTGTGGCCCACTACGAGAAAGTAGTCCTACAGGCATTCAGGGAAGTGCACGACGCCATCACCAGTTTCAATAAGATGAAGGACATCTACGAGTCGCGACGCCAACTGGCGGAGGCCGCACATACCGCCGTGCAACTGGCACAGCTGCAATACATCAACGGAGTGATCGGCTATCTGGACCTGCTGGACGCCCAGCGCAGTTACTTCGACGCCCAGGTGTCGCTGAGCAATGCCGTGTGCGACAAGCAGGTGACTCTCATCCAGCTCTACAAAGCCTTGGGCGGAGGATGGAAATAAGGCGGTGGCGCGTTCCGCACGCACGGCGCACCGCAAAACCAGCGGAAAAGACACCACCGCCCGCCACCCGGAAATTTCTTGCGGAAGACTTCCGCCGGTCTTCCGCAAGACTTCAGTTGGTTTTCCGCAAGACTTCAGTTGGTTTTCCGCAAGACTTCTGCCGGTCTTCCGCAACGTTCCCGCCGGAAAAAATTCACACCCCGCACGGTCTTCATTCTTTCCGTTTTATTCTTGTTTTACGACGAATTTGCGTAACTTTGCAAGTTCAGAACGGAAATACATAAAAACATTATAAACAATGGAATTAGCAAGCAAATACAACCCTGCCGAAGTGGAAGGCAAATGGTATCAGTACTGGCTCGACAACAAGCTGTTCAGTTCTAAACCCGACGGACGCGAACCTTATACTATCGTCATACCGCCTCCCAACGTGACGGGCGTTCTCCACATGGGGCACGTGCTCAACGAGACCATTCAGGACATTCTGATCCGGCGTGCACGTATGGACGGGAAGAACGCCTGCTGGGTGCCCGGCACTGATCATGCTTCCATCGCCACAGAAGCCAAGGTGGTGAACCGCCTGGCCGAGAAAGGCATCAAGAAGACCGACCTGAGCCGCGAGGAATTTCTCAAACATGCCTGGGAGTGGACAGACGAACATGGCGGCATCATCCTCAAACAGCTGCGCCGGCTGGGTGCCAGCTGCGACTGGGACCGCACGGCATTCACCATGGACGAGGCTCGCAGCCGGAGCGTCATCAAGGTATTTTGCGACCTGTATGAGAAAGGACTGATCTACCGCGGCGTACGCATGGTGAACTGGGACCCCAAGGCCCTGACCGCCCTGTCGGACGAAGAGGTGATCTACAAGGAAGAGCACAGCAAGCTGTACTACCTGAAATATATGGTGGCCGGTGAAAACGGACAGCCCGACGGCAGCGGACGCTACGCAGTGGTGGCCACCACCCGTCCCGAAACAATAATGGGCGACACGGCGATGTGCATCAACCCGGCCGACCCGAAGAACACGTGGCTGAAGGGCAAACGGGTCATCGTACCCTTGGTGAACCGCTGCATTCCGGTCATTGAAGACGACTATGTGGACATCGAGTTCGGAACGGGCTGTCTGAAAGTGACCCCGGCCCACGATGTGAATGACTATATGCTGGGCGAGAAGCACAACCTGCCCTCCATAGATATCTTCAACGATGACGGCACCATCAGTGAAGCCGCCGGCTTATATGTCGGAATGGAACGTTTCGACGTGCGCCGTCAGATTGCCATCGACCTGCAGGAAGCCGGTCTGATGGAGAAGACAGAAGACTATAATAATAAGGTAGGTTTCTCCGAGCGCACCAATGTGCCCATCGAGCCGAAGCTCTCCATGCAGTGGTTCCTCAAGATGGAGCATCTGGCCAAAATCGCACTGGAACCGGTGATGAAGGACGAAATCCGGTTCTATCCTGCAAAATACAAGAACACTTACCGCCACTGGATGGAGAACATCAAGGACTGGTGCATCAGCCGCCAACTGTGGTGGGGACACCGCATCCCGGCCTACTACCTGCCGCAAGGAGGCTTCGTGGTGGCCGAAACTGCGGAAAAGGCCCTTGAAATGGCCAGGAAAAAGACGGGCAACGAGGCACTGACACTGGCCGACCTGCGTCAGGACGAGGACGCGCTCGACACGTGGTTCTCCAGCTGGCTCTGGCCCATCTCGCTGTTCGACGGCATCAACAACCCCGGCAACGAGGAAATCAGCTACTACTATCCCACATCGGTGCTCGTCACCGGTCCGGACATCATCTTCTTCTGGGTGGCACGCATGATCATGGCGGGCTACGAATACGAAGGCAAGATGCCGTTCAAGGACGTCTACTTCACGGGCATCGTGCGCGACAAGCTGGGACGCAAGATGAGCAAGTCGCTCGGCAACAGCCCCGACCCGCTCGAACTGATAGAACGCTATGGAGCAGACGGCGTGCGCATGGGCATGATGCTTTCCGCTCCTGCCGGAAACGACATTCTGTTCGATGACGCACTCTGCGAGCAGGGACGCAACTTCAACAACAAGATATGGAATGCTTTCCGCCTCGTGAAAGGCTGGCAGACGGCCGACATGGCCCAACCGGAGAGTTCGGCCATTGCCACTAAGTGGTTCGCCGCCGTGCTGCGCACCACCGCTGCCGAAGTGGCCGACCTGTTCGGCAAATACCGTCTGAGCGAAGCTCTGATGGCCGTGTACAAGCTGTTCTGGGACGAGTTCTCCAGCTGGTATCTTGAAATGATCAAACCGGCCTACGGGCAACCCATCGACCAAACGACTTACGACCAGACGCTGTCGTTCTTCGACACGCTGCTGAAACTGCTCCATCCGTTCATGCCTTTCATCACCGAAGAGCTGTGGCAGCACCTCTACGACCGTCTGCCGGGCGAGAGCATCATGATTTCTCCGCTCCACACGGCAGCCCCCACTGCGGAAGACGCCGGACTGATAGCCCATATCGGAAATGTGAAGGACATCGTGGCAGGCGTACGCATGGTGCGCAACCAGAAAAACATCGCCCAGAAAGAGGTGCTGACACTGGAGGTGGTGGGCAACGATCCCGAAGCAGCCTTTGCCTGCATCACGAAGAAAATGGCCAATGTGGAGAGCGTCACAACAGTAGAACAGAAAGGCGAAGGCTCGGCCTCGTTCATGGTAGGGACCACCGAATACGCCGTGCCGCTCGGTAGCCTGATAGACGTGGAAACCGAAATCAGCCGTCAGGAGGCAGAGCTGAAGCACTTGGAAGGTTTTCTGGCAGGCGTTCTGAAGAAGCTTTCCAACGAACGTTTCGTGGCCAACGCCCCCGAAGCCGTGGTGGCCATGGAGCGCAAGAAGCAGTCGGACGCCGAAAGCAAGATTGCGGCGCTGAAGGAAAGCCTCGCCCGTCTGAAGAAATAATGCCGAACCTCTTCACGGTCCGCCCGTCGGGCTGTTTCCATCCTCTCTTGGAAACAGCCCTTTCTTTTGCTCCCTACGTCAACATCCCCGCGCGTCCTTTTCTTACTTTTTTTCAGAAAAACAAAAGAAAATTTGCATAATTTGTCATAAAAACAAACCTTTGCCTCGGACACAGCCAGCCCGGAGGGGTGGGCACAGTCCATCTTCGATGGTAAAAGGACGTTTACGGACGTTTGCTTCTGCATTCAAACCTCGCAAGTCTGAAATCCCAGGAAGTGACGGCAACGGAACGTCCACGTAGGGTGCATTATACCCGTCCGGGCGGCTTCTTTGTGAAGCCTTTCCGTGCGTTGGCATAATAATATCTCGACGTGGGCTGGCTGCGTTGCTTATCCTTGGGAAAGGCAAATGCGAGGGCCTGGATGCGGGATGAGCGAAAGTACAGATGCCCACGTCTTTCCTTTTCACTAATTATGAACCCGCCGGATCCGGGGCTTTCTGTCGGCACAAAAACTTACAGCACATGAAAAAGAACTTTACGAAAGGATGCCTCATGGTCTGCACCGCGGCACTGCTGACCGCGGTCCTGCCGGCCTGCAGCAATGAGGACGAAGAGGGAGGCGGAGTGGCCAGCTACGGCAAGAACGCCGCAAGCACACCGCCAGTGGCCAATGCGGGAATAGAGTTTCCGGTGACAAGCATCTATCACAACAACAACCTGGCAGAAGCCTACACCTATCAAAACGGATGCATATCGGGAGGCTTTGAAAGGCTGAACAACGAGAGCATCACCATCACCTCCAACCCGCTGACCGTAAGAGTCACCCGCACTAATTCTTCATATGATGAGGTGCAGGAATACAAGAATATAAAGGTCAACAGCGACGGCTTTATCACATCCTGCGACTATGAATGCCGGGAAGATTATGACGATGATGAAGATTACGTGGAAAACTACTCCGTTACTCTCGCGTATGATGGCGACGGACATCTCATCCTTGAACGGTTTACCTATTCGTGTTCGGACGGAGAGACGGGTAACGGAACCGGTACATTCACATGGGTGGACGGCAATCTGACAGAAATGGATTATAAAGAGTATTACGAATGGGAGGGAGAAACAGATGAATACCACTACCGGGAAGAAATGACTTACGAAGAACCCACCTATATCAATAGCGGTGTATGGCATTTCTGCGACTACCAAGCGTGCGGATACGGAGGCTTGTTCTACGACATTTTCCTGTATGGCGGCATGTTGGGAAAGCCCAGCAAGAACATACCCACGACCTATAACGAATATCAGTATTTCGATGAGCAATACAATACCTACACCATAACAGGAGTATACTACAACCAAGACAATTCCATTTCCCAAATCCGCTCGCAATATTCTTATACCAGTAGTTGGAGCGGCAAAGGTACGGGGATGAGCATCGTGTCTTACGGCTATAACCAAGAATGGAATGACGACTGGACCTTGAATTATACCAACCGCAGCATCAACGGGCAAAGCACGACTGAAAGGACACGCGGACCAAAATCCCGCCTCCACAGAAAGATGCGAAAGGAACAGCTTGCAAGACAAAGCCCAAGGACAAGTTTAAACATTAACGACACACAAAAATGAAAACTTCAAGAATATTTTTCCTGCTGGTCTGCCTCCTGTGCGGACAGACCCTGCTGCACGCCCAGTTCGTAGAAAAGACTAAAAGCACACTCACCGACAGCGACCGCTCCACATGGCGAGGCCTGCGGCTGGCTTACGACCGCTCCATACTGAAGTCCACCAGCGACGACAGCGACCTGAAACAGGGATTCAACGGACTCACCGTCAGCTACGTGCAGGCCTGGAACATCAGCAAGCGGCTGCCGCTCTTCGTGGAAGCCGGAGGCGGTCTGAGCTTCTCGCGTCACAGCTTCGACAGTTCGGAGGGAAACATCACGCTGAAGACCTCGCACAACCTGCTCGGACTGTACATCCCGGCCAACGTAGTCTATAAAATCAGCATCAACGACAAGCTGGCCCTCAAACCTTACACCGGCATCTACCTGCGCCTCGGACTGTTGGGAAAAGAGAAGTATGAGGCCGGCGTGGAAGGGAACACGGCATCGGACTCCTACAGCGTGTACGGTGAGGACGGCTGCGACTGGAAACGCTTCCAGGCCGGCTGGCAGATCGGCATCACCGCCGACTACGGACAGTATAACTTCGGCATCGGCTACGGCATAGACTTCAACAAGATGGCTCCGGAAGCCCGCTTCAACACGTTCAGCCTGCGGGCCGGATTGAATTTCTGAAACAATTTCCCATCTTCATCAGGGCTGCAGGGCATCTTCGGGGTGTTTTGCAGCCCTTTTTCCATACCCTGTCCCACCCGATTGTGCGGGCAAACGATAAAAAGTGTATAAATAACAGAAAAAGGGTTTGCGGGGGGCCGTCACTTTACATCTTTTCCGTAACTTTGGGTGAACTTTAAATTAACGTTAAACAACCATGGAACATCTCCTCTTCTGGATGGTACCCGTATCATCCTTGTTGGCCCTGCTGCTGGCCTGGTTCTTCTACAAGCAGATGATGAAAGAAAGCGAAGGCACTGCGCAAATGCGGAAAATCGCATCACACGTGCGCCAGGGCGCCATGTCGTATCTGAAACAACAGTACAAGGTGGTGGGCATCGTGTTCATCGTGCTATGCCTGATTTTCTCTGTCATGGCCTACGGCTTCAACCTGCAGAACTCATGGGTGCCGGTGGCTTTCCTCACCGGCGGCTTCTTCTCCGGCCTCTCCGGATTCCTCGGTATGAAAACAGCTACCTACGCCTCCGCACGGACGGCCAACGCGGCGCGCACCTCGCTCAACAAAGGTCTGCGCATTGCCTTCCGCAGCGGTGCCGTCATGGGACTGGTGGTCGTAGGACTCGGTCTGCTGGACATCTCGTTCTGGTACATCCTGCTGGACACGTTCGTCCCCTCTACGGCTGACGCTCCGGGAGCCAAGCTCTGCATGATCACTACCACGATGCTCACCTTCGGCATGGGAGCCAGCACGCAGGCCCTGTTCGCCCGCGTGGGCGGCGGCATCTATACCAAGGCTGCCGACGTGGGAGCCGACCTTGTGGGCAAGGTGGAGGCCGGCATCCCGGAAGATGACCCGCGCAACCCGGCCACCATTGCCGACAACGTGGGCGACAACGTGGGCGACGTGGCCGGCATGGGAGCCGACCTCTACGAGTCCTACTGCGGTTCCATTCTGGCCACTTCGGCCCTCGGTGCGGCAGCTTTCATGGCGAGCGGCGACACGGACATGCAGTTCAAGGCCGTCATCGCCCCGATGCTCATCGCCGCCGTAGGCATCCTGCTGTCCATCATAGGCATCTTCTCCGTACGCACCAAAGAGGACGCCGGCATGAAACAACTCCTGCAATCGCTGTCCACCGGCACGAACCTCAGTTCCGCCCTGATAGTCGTCGCCACCTTCCTTATCTTATGGACGCTGCAGATAGACAACTGGCTGAACATCTCCTTTGCGGTTATCGTCGGACTGCTGGTGGGCATCATCATCGGACGTTCCACAGAATACTACACCTCGCAGTCTTACCGCCCCACCCGCCAGTTGGCTGAAAGCGGCAAGACCGGTCCGGCCACCGTCGTCATCTCCGGCATCGGGCTGGGCATGGTGTCCACCACCATACCGGTTATCGCCGTGGTAGCAGGCATCATCCTGTCCTACTGGCTGGCCGCCGGTTTCGACCTGACGAACGTGAGCATGGGCCTCTACGGCATCGGCATAGCCGCCGTGGGCATGCTGTCCACGCTGGGCATCACGCTGGCTACTGACGCCTACGGACCCATAGCAGACAATGCGGGCGGCAACGCCGAGATGAGCGGTCTGGGCGAAGAGGTGCGCAAACGCACCGATGCGCTGGACTCGCTGGGCAACACCACCGCCGCCACGGGCAAGGGCTTTGCCATAGGCTCGGCCGCACTGACCGGACTGTCACTGCTGGCATCCTACATCGAAGAGATACGCATCGGGCTGACCCGTCTGGGAGAGACCACGCTCCAGATGCCGGACGGCTCCCTGCTGCCCATACATGAAGCGTCGTTCACCGACTTCATGAGCTATTACAACGTGACGCTCATGAACCCCACCGTGCTCTCCGGCATGTTCATCGGCAGCATGATGGCCTTCCTGTTCTGCGGTCTGACGATGAACGCCGTGGGGCGTGCGGCAGCCCACATGGTGGAAGAAGTGCGCCGGCAGTTCCGCGAAATCAAGGGCATCCTGACGGGTGAGGCCGAACCGGACTACGCCCGTTGCGTACAGATTTCCACGAAAGGGGCGCAGCGCGAAATGGTGTTCCCGTCGCTGCTGGCCATCATCGCCCCTGTAGCCACGGGACTGATCTTCGGCGTGCCGGGCGTGCTCGGCCTGCTCGTAGGCGGTCTGTCAGCCGGTTTCGTACTGGCCATCTTCATGGCCGATTCCGGCGGTGCGTGGGACAATGCGAAGAAATACGTTGAGGAAGGCCATCTGGGCGGAAAAGGCAGCGAAGTGCACCGCGCCACCGTGGTGGGCGACACCGTGGGCGACCCGTTCAAAGATACTTCCGGTCCGAGTCTGAACATCCTGGTCAAACTGATGTCCATGGTGGCTATCGTCATGGCAGGGCTGACCGTCTCCTGGAGTCTGTTCTGACACGCGGCCAGACGGCCTGAAATGCCACCTCCCCCGCACCCGGTTTGCCCGTATGCGGGGGAGGTTTACTTTAAGCCCTACGCACGACTGCTTTCCGTCATGCGGAAAACCGAAACAAGTGTTGCGCAAAAAACATTCCGGTATTGCGCAAGACCGGAACAAATCTTGCGCAAGAAATCCGTGCCCTTTCCGCATAGTGACAACACGCCGTGCAGACAGCCGCCCGCGCGGTCGCAGACAAGCACACATACCGAAAACCTATACGGAATACGGAATCCATACGGACAAGATGGAGCAATGCACATCGCCACCACCGCCACAACACCTTAACAAAAGGACAGGCACAGGAAACCGCTCTATAGAAACAGCTCTCCGCACCGGAACCGTCCGTTCCGATGCGGAGGAAAAAGAGGCAGACCTACTCTGCCAACAAGTTCTTCAGGAAAGCATCCAGGTCTTCATCCAGCCCTTTCAGCAACTCACCGTCCAGAATCAGTGTATCGTCATCCACCAGATAAAGGTCGCTCACGGTCTCCTTGTCCTCGTCTACCAATACGAAAGAATAGGGCTTCAGGATGCACAAAGTCTCCAACATGTCGCGCATGTTCTGAATGCACTGACGCAGCACGGGCGTTACCTCGGCATAGAAATCCTCGTCCTGGTTTCCTATCCATTGCTCTATCACGCAACGTGTCAGTTCCTCGTCATCGTCATTAAAGGCCAGCAGCTCTCCTGATTCCGCCTTGACCTGAAGGTGGATGTCCGTCAGTAACAGGTCTTCACGGCCCGGCGGATATTTGGCGGCTACTTTCCTCAGTGCGCGTTCTATCTGTTGAATGGTCTGTGATGTGGGTTTCATATCATTCCTTATTGGTCCTTATTACAACCAAAAGTACAAAAAAAACAAGAAAAAGCATAGACTTTGGCCGGAAAATGCATAAAAAGGACGCAAGAAGTTGCCCCTTGCCCGCCCACCGGAAGCATTATCTCCGGAACGACATCCGTGCCTCATCATCGGAGCAGACACACAACCTAAGGCTGCACAGCTACCTCGACGCGAACGGAAAGGCAGGTCACGCTCCATCCCGAAACCGAAAGAGGGACGCCGCCGTCATCCGGCAACGTCCCTCTCGTCTGTCATATCACGGCACGCAGTGCAACGGCTTACAGCCCGCGTCCGTGGCAGTTCTTGAATTTCTTCCCGCTACCGCAAGGACAGGGGTCGTTGCGGCCCGGCACTTTCTCGGCCACCACCGGCTGCTGCTTCTGCTGCTCGCGCGTATCCCGACGGGCTGCAGCCTCCTGATCGGGGTCGGTAAGGTCCTCGCGCGACTCCACATATTTTTCCGGTTTACGTGCCGGTTCCGGAGCAGCCTCGCGCACCTGTTCCGGCTGTTGCACCGGAATCTGTCCGCGCATGAGCACACTCACGGTCTGGTTGTTGATTTTGTCCACCATGCTGTCGAACAACTTCACGCTCTCCAGCTTGAAGATCAGCAGCGGATCCTTCTGTTCGTAGCTGGCGTTCTGCACCGAATGCTTCAGTTCGTCCAGTGCACGCAGGTTCTCTTTCCACGCTTCGTCTATCGTGTGCAGCAATATGGCTTTCTCGAAAGCTTTCACCACCGAACGGCTTTCCGTCTCATACGCCTCCTTCAGCGGGGTAGAGATCTGATACATCCGGCGTCCATCCGTGATGGGAACCAGAATGTTTTCGTACATGTGGCCGCTGGTTTCGTACACTTGTTTGATAACAGGCCATGCCACACCGGCCAGCATCTCTGTCTTTTGCTTGAAACGCGCCATAGCGGCCTGGAACGCCTTTTCGCACAAATCTTCACGCTTCATGTTGATGAACTCTTCCTCGGTGAAAGGCACCTCCATGGCCATGATGCTGATGAAGCCTTCCTTGCAGCCGTCATAGTCATTATTCTCAATGATGTTCACGCAGCGGTCCCAGATCATGTTGGCAATGTCCATGCCGATACGCTCTCCCATCAGGGCGTGGTGACGCTTCTCGTAGATCACCGTGCGCTGTTTGTTCATCACATCGTCGTACTCCAGCAAACGCTTACGCACGCCGAAGTGGTTCTCCTCCACCTTCTTCTGTGCACGTTCGATGGCCTTGCTGATCATCTTATGCTCAATCATCTCTCCTTCCGTGAAGCCCAGACGATCCATCACCTTGGCTATCCGTTCATTGGCAAACAGACGCATCAACTTGTCTTCCAACGAAACAAAGAACACCGAAGAGCCGGGATCTCCCTGACGACCGGCACGACCGCGCAACTGACGGTCCACACGGCGGCTCTCGTGACGCTCTGTACCGATAATGGCCAGACCGCCGGCTTTTCTCACCTCGTCGCTCAACTTGATATCGGTACCACGACCGGCCATGTTGGTGGCGATGGTCACCGTACTTGTCTGGCCCGCCTTGGCCACGATTTCGGCCTCCTGCTGGTGCAGCTTCGCGTTCAACACGTTGTGCGGAATCTTGCGCATCTGCAGCATCTTGCTCAACATTTCCGAGATTTCTACGGACGTAGTGCCGACCAGAACAGGGCGACCGGCCTTGACCAATTTCTCTATCTCCTCGATGACGGCCTTATATTTTTCGCGTTGTGTGCGATACACGCGGTCTTCCATGTCGATACGTGCCACCGGACGGTTGGTAGGAATCTCCACGACATCCAGTTTATAAATGCTCCAGAACTCGCCGGCCTCCGTCACTGCCGTACCTGTCATACCGGCCAGTTTGTGATACATACGGAAGTAGTTCTGCAAGGTGATGGTGGCGAATGTCTGTGTAGCAGCCTGCACTTTCACATGCTCCTTGGCTTCCACGGCCTGATGCAGACCGTCGCTCCAGCGACGTCCGTCCATGATACGGCCTGTCTGCTCGTCAACGATCTTCACCTCGCCGTCGATCACGACGTATTCATCATCCCGATTGAACATCGTATAAGCCTTCAGAAGCTGCTGCAACGTGTGCATACGCTCGCTCTTCACGGCGTATTCTGAGAACAACTGGTCTTTCTTAATCAGTCGTTCTTCATCGCCCAACGACTTGTCGGCCTCCAGCGCAGACATGGCCGACGTGATGTCAGGCATGACAAACAGGTCAGGATCCGACGTGGCATTGGCCAGCCAGGCAAATCCCTTGTCGGTCAGATCTACACTGTTCAACTTCTCGTCCACCACAAAATAAAGCGGCTCCACGGCTTCCGGCATACGTTTGTTGTTGTTCTCCATGTAGATTTCCTCAGTCTTCAACATACCGGACTTGATGCCTTGCTCCGACAGGAACTTGATCAGCGGCTTGTTCTTGGGAAGGGCTTTATGACTGCGGAAGAGTTGCAGGAAACCGTTCTCCACCTGTTCCTTGTCTCCTGAGGCTATCATCTGCTTGGCTTCAGCCAGATACTGTGTGGCCAACTGCCTCTGGACGCTCACCAGTTTCTCCACCAACGGCTGATATTGCTCAAAGAGCTGATTGTCTCCCTGGGGTACCGGACCGGAAATAATCAACGGCGTACGGGCATCGTCTATCAACACGGAGTCCACCTCGTCCACGATGGCATAGTTGTGTGCGCGTTGCACCAAATCTTTAGGATTGGTAGCCATATTGTCACGCAGATAATCGAAGCCGAACTCGTTGTTTGTTCCGAAAGTAATATCTGCCAGATAAGCACGACGACGCGCATCGCTGTTGGGCTGATGCTTGTCGATGCAATCCACGCTCAGGCCATGGAACATGTAAAGCGGCCCCATCCATTCGGAGTCACGCTTGGCCAGATAGTCGTTCACCGTCACCACGTGCACACCGTTGCCTGTCAAGGCATTCAGAAATACCGGCAAGGTAGCGACCAACGTCTTACCCTCACCCGTAGCCATCTCGGCAATCTTGCCTTGATGTAATACAACACCGCCGAAGAGCTGCACGTCATAGTGAATCATGTTCCACACCGTGTCGTTGCCGCCTGCCGTCCAATGGTTATGGTAACGGGCCGTTTCGCCGTCAATATCCACAAAGTCGAACTTGGCAGCCAGCTCACGGTCGAAGTCATTGGCCGTCACGCATACTTCTTCGTGCGTGGCGAACCGTTCGGCTGTGGACTTCACGATAGAGAACACCACGGGCATCACCTCGTTCAGTGCCTGTTCATACCGCTCCAGCACGTCCTTTTCCAGTTTGTCTATCTGCGAAAAGAGCGAGGCACGGTCCTCTATGGGAGTTTCCTCCACCTTGGCTTTCAAACCGGTGATCTTCTCCTTGATGTCATCTGCCGAAGACTGCACATACTTTTTTACTTCCTGTGTCTTGGCACGCAACTCGTCATTGCTGAGTGCCTGAATGGCGGGATAAGCTTTCTTCACCTCTTCAACCAATGGCTGAATCTCCTTCATGTCTCTGGTCGACTTGTTTCCGAACAGCTTGCTTAAGAACTTGTTTATATCCATAATCTGTTGTTTTGTTTTTATTTATGCAAAAGGGGGAAAACACGCTCCGGCGATGGAACGCACCACTGAAGCGCAAATGAATAAGTAAAAGGGGATGACCGTCCGTCAACGTACTGCCGACAGCGGAGCCGAAGAACAGGCATTGGGAGCGCGAATGCGCATGAAACGCGCCACCGTAGGAGCAATGCAGTCCACCGTTACGGGAACTTTGACCGTCTCAGGGCGCACATTGCAACCGAAGAAAAATAACGGGAAGCCTACGTAGGACGCTCTCTCCAGCGTCTGTTCGTAGGTTTCTTCGTTCACCATCTTCCATCCCGGAGACACTTCGATGAAAATATCTCCCGAACGCATCTGGTTAAAACTGTTGCGCAAGCGTCTAATATCCGGCATGGCAGCCGAAAGTGCCAGACGTTCCGACGTGTAGACGTCTTTCACTCCGGCCATCTGAATCAGAAAGGCTTGCGAACGGGTCAATATGTCGCTCAGATTAAGCTGCTTGTCTTCTATGAGTTTCTGGTTCAGGAACAGCTGTGAACCGAATTCTGTCTCCACGTATTTCCCTTGTCCGTAGACAGCCATCAGATACATGTTCAGCAAGGCCGAAGCCCGCGTAATGCTGAATGTTCCCGTCGGAATGCGGTATTTGGAGAAATCCACCACCTCATTATCGGCATAGCCCGTCGAGGTCAATACCACGAGGTAGTTGCCCGCCCCGACTTTCTTTTCCAACATGGAAAACAGTTCTGCCAGCTTCAGGTCGAGCCGCACATAAGTGTCCTGCAACTCCACGGGGCACTCCGCAACTGGCTTGTGGCAGAACGTTCCGGCATAATAAGTCACTGACAGGAAATCCGTCACACGGTCGGTGCCCAACTCCGTACTGTTCAGGCAATGACGCACAAAGCGGTTCACCTCGTCATTCACACAGGCACTGGTCTTGAACTCGCGGAAACGCTGGTCGCCCGTAAAGCTATGATGGAAACGTTTGCTCTCCTGAGGGGAAATGAAATAATTGAAATTGCCGACAATAGAGCTGATGGGCGTCCACGAGAGATCGGAAATCCGGCTGGCCAGACGCTCGGAAGCCTCATACGACAAGGCCCAATTGGGATATTCTCCGTAATAGGAAGTGCTGCTCCACTGCCCGGATGCATTGTCAATCCAGAACGCCCCGTCGGCAGCATGACCGGCCGACAGAATCGCGGCGTCCGGTTCGGGGGCTATGCCATAGACCAGGGCACGACCGTTCGTAGCCACTTTCAACTCGTCGGTAATCGTTGAAACATTCAGCGTGGAGGGCGAATATTTTTCGGATGTCAGCCATCCCTGACAAGAAGCATCGTCCACACAGAACATCGGACGCAGGGTTTTCCTGTCCATCCACCGCTCTCCCACGATGCCGTTGTCATAAGGCACACTGCCGGTCATGACGCTGGCTACGGCCGAAGCACGGTCGATGTTGGAAAAGGGATAGGACGCATCCACATACGTGCGGCCCTCACGCAACATGCGGTTGAAGCCGTCCGGCCCGAAGAGCGAAGAGAAAGCCTCCAGATAATCCGTACGCAACTGGTCGACCATCACATTGACCACCAGACGGGGCACGGGCTGCGCCGTCTGGGCTTCCACATTCGCCCAAACCAATACCAGCAACAGCGGTGTCAGGAAACGATGGCCTTTATAGTGCATCTTCTTCAGTCCTTTATTTTGTTTTCTTTCCGATAGCTCATCCAATAGCTACATGAGCGTAGCAACAAAGCCAGTGCCAAAGGTACAACGACCGCGCAAAAATCTTGCGGTATAAAGATAGAAAAAATCACAAAAGAAGTTAAAACGGCCATGTTCACTGCATGATAGCAAGTCTTTTTGCGCCGGACTGCGCACCAGACGACTCTCGGCATGGCCAGCAAAGGCAACGGATTGAACACCCAAATCTGCCAGTTGGAATCCACTGTGGGATGAACGGAAAAGAAGAACAGGAATGTCACCACAATGCCCGCCAGCCCCGTAGCCGCCATGAGGAGGGCATCCGCCCACCAGAAACAGCACCGGCGACGGCGTTCCACCGCTGTCAGTACCGCAACTGCCGCCAACAGCAGCCAGGCGCACCAGGCGGGTGACAAAGTCTTTGCGGAAGACTCCGCACGTTCTTGCGCAAGAACCACCTCACTCTTGCGCAACACCAGAGGGCGTTCTCCGCCCGCACTGTCGCGAATCACGGCCTCGTCGGCATAACGCAGCAGATAAAAGGGCGCAAACATCTGCTCACGCACGCTGACCGGACGGTCTGCCTCAGCACCCAGACAGAGATCATCACCCAGCTCGGCCCAAGGATAGTCGCGGGTGTACTGATGAATAATCTCGCGGAAAGAGCGAAGCGTGTCCGGCTCAGGATAGACCACCACACCCGCTATGGCCTCTTCTATCCGGTCGCGTGCCCGCGTGGTGCAGTTGTCATAAAGAAAGTTATAGCGATATACACGGTTCTCCGGGCGCATGTTTTCCAAGAGCAGATTCCACAGCCGCTCTTTTTCTTCCGGTGTCAGGTTCAAGTCCTGCTGATATACGGCTGATCCTCGCTCCGCGTATTCCCTTGCGAAGTAGGCAAACGGCACGGCACCGATCTGGTAATCGCACTCTCCGCACACAAAACGCCAGACAAAATGCGGACGGTTGAAGCTGAACATGCCATAGTTGAATACCCAATCCTCACCCGTAGAAGGATTATTCATACGAATAGCCGTATGGCCATACAGCTCATATATCGCAGGTCCCGGCGAACAGGTCAGCAAACTGACCTCCATAGCATCGAAAGACATCGCTTTCAGCCAACCGCATATATATAATAAGGTGAATACGGCACCAATTCTCAATCTGTTCATCGCATCGTGATAATTGCCTTGCAAAGTTAAGTTTTTTTCAACTTTCCGCCACTCACGATACAGGAAAAAAACGCCCGGAGCATCTTTTTGACAAAGAAATCTCCGCGCATGGTGATTTTTGATTAACTTTGCAGGCGCAAATCATGAACACGTGAATCTGATTATCGACATAGGAAATACCTTGGCCAAATTAGTGGCTTTCGACGGCGATATTCCGGTGGAAGAGCTAAAGACTTCCAACGAGACATTAGACCGGCTTCCGGAGTTCATCAAGAAATATCCGTTCGAACGGGGCATCGTAGGCACGGTCTTCGGCATCACTGTCGAGGCAGAACGCCAGCTGAAACGGCTCCGTTTCCCTCTGCTCTACTTGAATTCCTCCACCCCCATCCCCATCGTCAACGATTACCGCACGCCCGATACGCTCGGTGCCGACCGTCTGGCAGCAGCCGTAGGAGCATACACGCAGTTTCCGGGCAGGGACATTCTGATCGTAGATGCCGGAACATGCCTGACTTACGAGTTCATCAACAAAGAGGGACACTACAAAGGCGGCTGCATCTCGCCCGGACTGCAGATGCGTCTGAAAGGATTGCGGGCTTTCACCGCCAAACTTCCTCTTATCGACAGCGAAGGCCCGCTGCCGGAGCTGGGCTACGACACGGAAACCTCCATCCGCACCGGCGTCATTCAAGGTATGAAATTCGAGATTGAAGGACGTATCAAATATTTCCAGGAGAAATACCCGTCGCTTTTGGTTTTTTTAACCGGCGGTGACATTTTTAACTTTGATAGTAAAATAAAAAACCTCATATTTGCAGACAAATATATAGTGCCCAAAGGGCTGAACCGCATATTAGCATTTAATAATGAATAGTCGAAAACTCATAATCTACGTGTTGATGGTCCTGTCAACACTATATGTTTCAGCCCAAACAAACGGCTCCAACTCGCCCTACTCCCGCTTCGGACTGGGAAATCTGTCCGACCAGTCGCAAGGTTTCAACAAGGCCATGAGCGGCGTTGCCCTGGGATTCCGCAATGGGCACCGTATCAACATGCAAAACCCGGCGTCCTACTCTGCCATAGACTCTCTGGCTTTTATCTTCGATGTCGGCATCACCCTGCAAAACGCGAACTTCAAAAGCGGAAACAACAGTGTGAATGCCCACAACACGACTTTGGACTATATCCATGCCGGTTTCCGGCTGGCCCCCGGACTGGGATTCTCACTCGGCTTCATCCCCTACTCCAGCATCGGATATAATTTCTCGGAAAGCACATATCTGGGAAACCACTTCAACAGCGGAACCGCCATGAGTTACACCAGCACTTATTCGGGAGACGGCGGCCTGCATGAAGTATTTGTGGGACTGGGCTGGAACCCGTTCGCCGACCTTTCCATAGGAGCCAACATCGGATATCTGTGGGGAAGCTACAGTCAGGACATCACGCAGACTTTCTATGAAGGCGGAACCGCCACCAGTTCGAGCAACGGACTGCACCGTCAAATTCAGGCCGACCTGTCTACCTATAAAATAGACATCGGACTGCAATACCCTATAAAAATAGGGAAAGACGACATACTGACTCCCGGTGTAACGTACGGCATTGGACATACCATCGACTCACCGGCGCACTATTACAACTACATGACCAACGGCGACACGGCCAAATCTACTATAGAGAAAGCTTTCGACCTGCCCACTTCGTTCGGCGCAGGACTGGCCTGGGCGCATAAGGAACAATGGAAAGTCGGGCTGGACGTAACACACCAACGTTGGGGGAATGCCAATATTCCTCAAATCATCAATGACCAGTTCGTCAGCACGAACACAAATTACCACAACCGCACCAAGGTCGCCGTAGGCGGCGAATGGCAACCTGACGCATACAGCAACAAATATCTCCGCCGTGTCCAATACCGCCTCGGAGCTTCGTTCGCCACATCTTACTATAAAGTAGACGGAGTGGACGGGCCCAAGGAATTCGGTGTCTCGGCAGGTCTGGGCCTGCCGGTATCACGCAACGCCAGCAACCGCTCCATGGTCAACGTCTCATTCCAGTGGCTGCGGTCAGCTCCGGGCAATTCATCCCTGATGAGTGAGAACTACCTGCGTCTGAGCGTTGGGATTACGTTCAACGAAAGATGGTTTATGAAGAGGAGGATACAATAATGCAAGTAAACCACAAATGCCCTCCGGAAGCATTTGCAAGGCTCACCCGCATAACGGTTTTTGTATGGACAGCCATCATACTATGTTGCATTTCGGCCTGCGGTTCTGAGGAAACCAACCGCGCACCGGCAGTCAGTGAAAACGACTCTTTCCCGTTCATGCAATCATGGGGAGTATCTACATTCATATCCGACTCCGGTGTCATCCGCTACAAAATCATCGCAGAGGAATGGAACATTTACAACAATACCAAACCGCCACGCTGGACATTCCTAAAAGGCATCCTGCTGGAAAAATTCGACTCTACGTTCCACATCGACTGGTTCGTACAGTCTGACACAGCATATTGCCACAACCAGAAACTTTGGGAACTGCGCGGAAGGGTCGTCATCCGCAACCAGGAAGGCACGGTCTTCACCAGCGAGGAACTCTTCTGGGACATGGACCGCCATGAAATGTATTCCACGCAGTTCATGACAATCCGCAAACCTGATGAGTTCCTGCAAGGCTACAACTTCCGGTCCAATGAACAAATGACGCGCTATTCGGTCACTAACGCCAACGCCGAAACGCCGTTCAAGGACGACAGTCCGACAACAGCCAACGACACCGTGAGCCGTACGGCACCATCAAAACCTATTCAGCCATGACGCAGCCGTTCATAAACATCATCGCCATCCTGCTGTTCTCCGCATTCTTCTCAGGCATGGAAATCGCATTTGTCGCCTCCGACAAACTGCGCGTGGAACTGGACCGCAACAAAACCAGCGTAACCTCAAGAATACTGAACATCTTCTATGGCCGTCCCAATGACTTCATCTCCACCATGCTGGTAGGATATAACATCGCATTGGTCGTCTACGGCCTTCTCATGGCCCACATCATCGACCAGTTTGTCCTTACGCCCCTGCATTGGACAGGCAACGAGACCATACGAATCTTGCTCCAAACCGTCATAGCTACTCTTATCGTACTGGTCACGGGAGAGTTCCTGCCCAAGACGCTCTTCAAGATCAATCCCAACAGGATGATGGAAATCTTTGCCGTCCCGGCCTTCCTCTTCTATGTACTTCTCTACCCCATCTCCAAACTTACCAGTGCATTGTCCAGAGGCCTGTTACGAATAGCAGGCGTCAAGGTGAACAAGAATGCTTCCGAACATGCCTTCACCAAAATAGACTTGGACAACCTGATCCAGTCCAGTATCGAATCGACAGAAGACAATCAAGACGTTACCGATGAGATAAAGATATTCCAAAATGCTCTCTATTTCTCAGAAATCAAAGTGAGAGACTGCATGGTGCCACGCACTGAAATAGAAGCCGTGGAAATCAATTCGTCTATAGAAAACCTGAAAAACCGCTTCATCGAGAGCGGAAACTCCAAGATTATCGTCTACAGAGAGGACATCGATCATATCGTAGGCTTTATACACTCCTCAGAGATGTTCCGCAATCCGGACGACTGGACCTCATGCATCAAGGAAATTCCCATTGTTCCGGAAACCATGACAGCACAAAAGCTGCTGAAAAAGTTCATGCAGCAGAAGAAATCACTGGCCATTGTAGTAGACGAATTCGGCGGAACAGCCGGATTAGTCACCATGGAAGATCTGGTAGAAGAGATATTCGGCGACATAGAAGACGAACACGACAACACCAACTACGTGGCCAAGCAACTCAGCGGCAACGAGTTTGTCCTGTCCGGACGCCTCGAAATAGAAAAAGCCAACGAACTTCTGGGACTGCACCTTCCGGAATCCGAGGAATATCTCACCGTCAGCGGACTCATTCTGCACCAATATCAGAGCTTCCCCAAGCTCAATGAAGTGATCCGTTTCGGGCATTTTGAATTCAAGATTCTCAAAAGCACAACGACGAAAATCGAACTGGTGAAGTTGAAAATCATCGAATAACTAAATTTTATTCCGCAACACGCCGGATATGTGAGAATATTTTAGTATCTTCGTGCGCTTAAATCGGACAAAGAAAATAATCAAAAATAAATCATCTAAACCAATGGCAACATTACAAAAAATCAGATCCAAAGGCCCGTTATTGGTCATCGTAATCGGCGTGGCTCTTTTTGCTTTCATTGCAGAAGAAGCGATGCGATCCATACAATCGGCCTCCAACGAAAGCAGACAACAAGTCGGAGAGATTTACGGAAAGAAACTTTCCGTCCACGAATTTCAGAATATGGTGGACGAATATGCTGAAATCATCCGATTCACCAACGGAAACGCATCACTGAACGACGCGCAGATGACCCAGCTCCGCGACCAAGTGTGGAACACTTATGTCAACAGCAAGCTGATCGAACACGAGGCAGAAAAACTGGGCCTCACCGTAACCGACGCAGAACTGCGGGCTATCGTGGTTGCGGGCAACAACCCTTTGCTGGCCCAGACTCCGTTCCGCAACGAAAAGACAGGACGGTTCGACGTCACCGTATTGGACAAATTCCTGACCGATCATAAGGAAATGCAGAACAATGCGTCACAGATGCCGAACGAATATCTGGAATATGTAAACGGACTTTACCGCTACTGGTTGTTCATTGAAAAGTCTCTCCGGCAGGAATGTCTGGCACAAAAATACCAGGTCCTGCTCAGTCAGGCACTGATCAGCAACAAGATCTGCAACACGGCAACCTTTAACGACCGTACCAATGAGTACAACGTACACATGGCCGCACTGCCTTACAGCACCGTCAACGACGTAGACATCAAAGTGGATGACAGCGAGCTGAAAGCCAAATATGAGGAAATGAAAGAGCGGTTCAAGCAAACGGTAGAAAGCCGCGACATCAAATACATCACCGTCCAGGTGAAAGCCAGCGCAGCCGACAAAGCCGCATTGGACAAAGACATGAACGAAACGGCTCAGGCTCTGGCCGCAGGCGGCGACATCGCAAAGATTGTGCGCGAAAGCGGTTCCGTCATAGCCTACAGCGAACTGCCGGTGAGCAAAAACATCTTCCCGCACGACATTGCATCACAACTGGATTCAATGACGACAGGACAGATGAAAGCCCCCTACTACTATGCCGCAGACAACACGATGAACATCATCAAACTGCTCAACAAAGTGAGCGCTCCGGACTCCATCCAATTGCGACAGATCCAAGTGGCAGGAGCAGACGTGGAAGCAGCGAAGAAAACCGCCGACAGCATCATGACCGCACTCAACAACGGCACGCCTTTCGACTCCATTGCAAAAAAATACAATCAGACCGGCGAAAAGCTGTGGATCACATCGCGTAATTACGAAGGCACGACAATGGATGCAGAAAACATGAAATACATCAAGACCGTCACCAACATGCCTGTCAACGCCATCGAGAAAATAGATTTCTCACAAGGCTGCGTCATTGCCCAGGTGACCGACCGCCGCGCCATGATAGACAAATATGATGTTGCAGTTGTCAAGTGTCCGGTAGAGTTCAGCAAAGAAACCTACAGCAAGGCATACAACGACTTCAGTCAGTTCATCGCCTCTAACCCGACCTTGAAAGACCTTGAGGCCAACAGCCTGAAGAACGGCTACAATGTGCAGGAACGCAAAGACCTGTACAGCAGCGAACACTACGTGGGCGGAATCACCAATACCCGCGACGCCATGCGCTGGATCTTCAATGAAGATACAGAGAAAGGAACGGTCTCACCCCTTTATGAATGCGGCGACAACGACAGAATGCTTGTCGTAGTGCTCACGGGCATACATGAAGCCGGCTACCGTCCATGGGAGGACGTGAAAGACCTGCTCACACAGGAAGTCATCAAAGACAAGAAAGCACAGATGCTGACAGAACAGATGGCCACAGCCAAGAGCATCGCCGACGTGATGAAAGTGAAAGGTGCTGTGAGCGACACCATCAAGCACATCACATTCAGCGCATCGGCCTTCGTCATGAAGACCGGAGCCAGCGAACCTATGCTGAGTGCCGTTGCCAGCATGACAGAGCGAGGCAAATTCTCCGGCCCGTTCAAAGGTAACAATGCCGTTTATGCCCTGCAGGTTATCGGCAAGAACAAATCTGCCGAGAAGTTCGATGCCAAGAGCGAGGAAAGTGTAGAGGAAATGAACAACATGCGTGCTGCCAGCCGGTTTATCAATGACCTGTATGAAAACGCTGAAGTAACAGACAACCGCTATCTGTTCTTCTGATGCACTGACAAGGGAAAACGTAAAACCACAGACCGGCCTCAGCTGCCGTGAGGCCACGTCTGAGAACATAAGGGAGGCATCCTGAGCCACAACGCCAGGATGCCTCCCTTTTTCAGCTCCCCCTTCACCTGCCGGAAGGACTGCCGGACAGACTTCACCACAACAGTCCAAACAGCCAATCTGCTATATCAACCGGACATAAAGCAGCCGGAAAAACAGCCCACGGACTCCCCATTCCCGGCAGACTGTCAACAGGAAACGGCGATGCAACAGCCGTTTATCTCCAAAAGCATCACATCTGTAAGGGCACGATGACAAAAGCGGCCTTAATGCCGTGTAACATCTTCCGCCCAAGCATGGAAAATGTTGCGCAAGACTCCGCATTGTCATACGCAAGACTGTCGACAGTCTTGCGCAAAAGCAAGCCACTGCAGGCTCACGAATCGCCTTCGCCATCCGGAATGCTCCACCCAGGGCACAAAAAAGAGGCGCATCCTCACGGACACGCCCCCTCATGTGTATGAATAATAATTCAGTAAACAATCCCAATACAAATCAGTTGTTTTCCGGACGCAACTTACGGACTGTCTCAGCCGTACGCCACATCTCGCTGTCATGCAAAGCCTTCAATTCAGCCTGCAACTTCACGCGATAGTCCGGCTTAGAGTTGGAATCGATGGAGATCTGCGCCTCATTTCCGCTCACCACGCTCTGATACAGCTTCTGCACCACCGGCTTAATGGCATCATGGAACGGACCCATCCAATCCAATGCACCGCGCTGTGCAGTCGTTGAGCAGTTGGCATACATCCAGTCCATACCGTTCTTTGCAAACAAAGGCATCAATGACTGAGTCAGCTCCTCCACCGTTTCATTAAAAGCCTCGGAAGGCGTATGCCCATTCTCACGCAACACTTCATACTGCGCCAGCAGCAGTCCCTGAATGGCTCCCATCAGCGAGCCGCGTTCACCCGTCAGGTCCGAGGTGGCCTCACGCTTGAAAGTAGTCTCAAACAAGTAACCGGAGCCGATGCCGATGCCGAAAGCCAGCACCTTGTCCAAAGCCTTCCCGCTGGCATCCTGATAGATTGCATAAGAAGAGTTCAAGCCACGGCCTTCAAGGAACATGGTGCGCAAGGAAGTGCCGGAGCCTTTCGGGGCTACCATGATCACATCAATATCCTTTGGAGGAACAACTCCCGTGCGGTCGCTCCATGTAATAGCAAAACCATGTGAGAAATAAAGCGTCTTGCCCGCAGTGAGATAAGGCTTGATGGTAGGCCACAACTGCATCTGAGCCGCATCGGAAAGCAGCATGCAGACAATGGTGCCCTTCTGAGCAGCCTCCTCGATGGAGAACAACGTCTCACCCGGCACCCATCCGTCGGCCACAGCCTTCTCGTAGGTCTTGCCCTGACGCTGCCCGACAATCACATTGAAACCGTTATCGCGCAGATTACAAGCCTGACCAGGCCCCTGCACACCGTAGCCCAACACTGCGATTGTCTCGTTCTTCAAAATCTCGCGAGCCTTTTCCAAAGGAAACTCTTCGCGGGTCATCACATTCTCGATGACGCCGCCAAAATTCATTTCTGCCATTTTCTGTTTTTGTTTTTATGCGGTCATTACGGACCGCGGTCCTCAATTTTATTGTCGTTTAACTAAATCACATCAAATGCGAAAGCAAAGTTACAAAATTATTCTAAACTACATCCAATAAACAGCTATTTGTTATCAAATTTAAGTTTACTACGGCAAACAACCTCTCCTTCGGGATTCTCTCCCCCCGTATTCTTACGCACTTCGATGTCATGACTGCCGTCGACAGTTTCCTCACGGAAGAAACTCAGGTTGTCACCGGCATAACTTTCAGCCACATAGACCATTTCAAAACGCCTGATGCGATGAGAAACATACCAATCCACCGGATAAAGGTCGGTGATATGCTCCATATACCGGATGCTGTTCACGTGACCATTGAGGTCGATGTCGTTGTAACAGACTCCCAACGTCCGCACGGGCATGCTCTCTCCCACCCGTATGCGCCCCGGCTTCTCTATCGGACAAGGCTTTTCCGTCTCGATAAAGTCAAGCAGACTGTCTCCATGCAAATCCAGCAAATCAGCAGGTTTACGGGTCGCCATGTTGATCATGGCCCACACCGAACGGGCATAGCCATAAATTTTCCCGTCCGACTTGCCATAAATGGCGAAGTTCCGGTCGGTGAACAGACGATAAACATTCTCCACCCACGTATCAATGCAAAACTCTTCATACTGTTCCGGCATCTCGTTCATCTCTATGGCCAGACGCGACAACACCCACGTATAGTTGTTTTGGTTCACCTCAGCCATACCAAAGCCACGTTCCATGGCATGAAATCCTGCACAATTCAGCAGATGATTGCCCAATACGCTCCAATGCAGATGCCCCGTGAAGTCCACATGAAAAGGCTCGGCCACAAAAGAATATGTACCAATCTTATTCTTCTTCATCGCATTTTACTCTTTCTTATGTTGCAGTTGCTCATAAGAACGACGGCGCTCCTCCAAGAACTCATCCAGATATTCCGTACAACTTTTCGTGATGGCAATACGTCCCGAACGGACATACTGCAACACGCAATGAAACTCATTGAGCGCATAATAGAGCGAAAGGATATCGTCTGTTATACCTTTCTTACTTACGACAGTATACGTAGGATTCACCTCTACAATCTGCGCTCCGTGATGTCGTACAGCCGATGATATGGCGGGATTGTCCAGAACTTTCGGAGTGGAGAGCTTGTAAAGGGCCACTTCCTGGATAAAGATTTCGTCATCTGTAAAATAATGCGCCTGAAGCACGTCAATACGCTTCTCGATCTGCTTGGTTATAATCTGTATCTGTTCCTTCGTGCTCCAACAGGTTATGGTATACTTGTGCACGCCTTGAATGCTGGAGGCCGACACGTTCAGGCTCTCAATATTCACCTGACGGCGCGTGAACACGGCCGTAACCTGATTCAACAATCCTGCAAAGTTCTCGGAGAACACAATCAACGTATAGAATTTCTTTTCCTGTTCCATCTATGTACCTCACTTTAATAGTCCAACACCATATTATCCACATCGTTTCCGGGACTGCACATCGGCAACACTCGTCCCTCCTCGATAACAGCTACCTGAAGCAGATAAGGTCCGTCGGTCGTAATCATCTCACGGATGGCATCTTCCAGTTCGGCACGCTCCACCACCGTCCGGCTTGGTATTCCATAGGCAGAAGCTATCATGTTATAATCCGGGTTCATCATGTGCGTAAAAGAATAGCGGCTTCCGAAGAACATCTCCTGCCACTGACGGACATTGCCCAGATAGTTGTTGTTCAACAAAATGATCTTCACCGGACTGTGTTGCTCCATAATAGTGCCCAACTCCTGCAACGTCATCTGCATGCCGCCGTCTCCCAGAAAGAGGCAAACCATACGGCCGGGCGTGCCGAACGTGGCACCGATGGCGGCCGGAAGGCCAAATCCCATTGTACCCATACCGCCGGAGGTTACAATACTGCGGCACTCCGTAAACTTAAAGTAGCGTGCCGCCATCATCTGATTCTGTCCGACGTCGGTCACCAACACGGCTTTATTCGCGGTCATCTCCGTCACTTTGCGCACTACCTCACCCATCTTGATGGGACCTTCAGCAGGATGAATCTCCGGTTCTATCACCACTTCGTTCTCCCGGTCCTGATATTCGGCAAAACTGTTCACCCACTCTTCATGATGATTAGGCTTCACCAGTGCCAGCACGTCGGACAACGTCTGCTTGCAATTGCCCAGCACCGCCACGTCCACCGGCACATTCTTATTAATTTCGCTGGGATCTATCTCGAAATGTATTTTCTTTGCTCCCGTAGCATACGTACTCAGCTTACCCGTAATGCGGTCGTCAAAACGCATGCCCACAGCAATCAGCACGTCGCACTCCTGTGTCTTGACATTGCTGGCCAGACTGCCGTGCATACCCAACATGCCCATATTCAGCGGATGCTCGGACGGCAAAGCGGAAAGGCCCAGCAGGGTACATCCGGCCGGTATGTCAGCCGTCTCCATCAACCGGCGCACCTCATCCTGCGCACCGCCGATTTCCACGCCCTGTCCCACCAGCAAGAATGGTCTTTTTGCGTTATTAATCAACTCGGCTGCCTGACGAATGGCATCCGGATCGGCCTTCGGTACCGGCACATAGCTCCGTATGAAATCGATATTACAAGGCTCATAATCCACCATACCGACCTGGGCATTCTTGGCGAAGTCCAACACTACCGGGCCCGGCCTGCCACTTTTCGCTATATAAAAAGCACGGCTCACGGCCCATGCCACGTCTTCCGGACGGCGGATCTGGTAGGACCATTTACTGATGGGCTGCGTAACGCCCACCAGATCGCACTCCTGAAATGCATCCGATCCTAACATCGCCGTACCGACCTGACCGGCAATCACCACAATGGGCGTGCTGTCCATCATTGCATCCGCAATACCCGTTACCGTATTCGTAGCACCCGGTCCGCTGGTGACCATGCAAACCCCCACACGTCCCGAAACACGGGCATAGCCTTGTGCAGCATGGGCGGCCGCCTGTTCGTGGCGCACCAGGATATGGTTCAACTTATCTCTATAACTGTATAAGGCATCATAGACCGGCATAATGGCCCCACCGGGGTAACCGAATAAGGTGGTTACCCCTTCGTGAACCAAAGAACGCATCAAAGCCTCTGCGCCCGTTATCTTTTCTTTTGCCATAATTCTGTTTCAATTTTAATCAATAATACGTACACCGCCCTTGTCGGCCGAGCTTACCATTGAAGCGTATGCCTTCAGCGACTTAGGCACCACCCGCTTACGGGTCATGGGACGTTGCGGACGTGCTGCCAGTTCCTCGTCTGTCAGCCGCACGTTGATACTCCGGTTCGGTATGTCTATTTCGATGATGTCACCGTCTACGATCTTTCCGATGTTGCCGCCGGCTGCCGCCTCCGGCGAAATATGTCCGATGCTCAGCCCGGAAGTTCCGCCCGAAAAGCGTCCGTCTGTAATCAAAGCACACTCCTTGCCCAGATGACGGCTCTTGAGATAAGAGGTCGGATAAAGCATCTCCTGCATGCCCGGACCGCCCTTGGGTCCTTCATGTGTGATAACCACAACATCACCGCTCACTACACTGCCGTTCAAGATACCCTCGCAAGCGTCCTCCTGTGAGTCGAACACCTTGGCCGGACCGCTGAAACGCCAGATACTCTCGTCCACACCGGCTGTCTTGACTACGCAACCGTCTTGAGCGATGTTGCCGAAGAGTACGGCCAGACCTCCGTCCTTGCTATAAGCATGTTGCACATCACGGATACAGCCTGCGGTCCGGTCGGTGTCCAACGTGTCGTACACCTTGTCCTGCGACCCCATCTTCGTACTGAACACTCCGCCGGGAGCACTACTGTAAATGCGCAAGGCGTCGGCGTCCACCGGTGTGTTCAGGATGCTGTATTTGCGGATGTCCTCTCCTAAAGTATGCCCATTCACCCGCTTGCACGAGGTGTCCAGCAATCCGGCTTTATCCAGTTCGCCCAAGATGTTGAGGATACCTCCGGCACGGTTGCACTCCTGTATGGAATATTTCTGCGTATTCGGGGCCAGTTTGCACAGGCAAGGCACCTTGCGGCTCAAGGCGTCGATGTCGGCCATTCTGAAATCCACGCCGGCCTCGTGAGCCACAGCCAGCAAATGAAGCACCGTATTGGAAGAGCCTCCCATGGCTATATCCAGCGTCATGGCGTTCAGGAAAGCCTGACGGGTGGCAATGCTGCGGGGCAAAACGCTGTCGTCCCCTTCTTCATAATACTTCAACGCATTGGTCACAATCAGACGCGCGGCATCTTCAAACAGACGCACGCGGTTGACATGAGTAGCCAGCACCGTACCGTTTCCCGGAAGAGACAGGCCGATGGCCTCGGTAAGGCTGTTCATGGAGTTGGCCGTGAACATACCCGAACAGCTTCCGCAACCCGGACAGGCACAGTTCTCAATCTTTGCTATCTCATCATCCGACACAGAGGTGTCGGCCGCCTTGATCATGGCGGTAATCAAATCGGCGTTCTCTCCGTTGATTTTATGCGCTTCCATCGGCCCGCCCGACACGAATACGGCAGGAATGTTCAGCCGCATGGCAGCCATCAGCATTCCGGGCGTCACCTTGTCGCAATTAGAGATGCAGACCATGGCATCCGCCTTATGGGCATTCACCATATATTCCACACTGTCGGCGATAATATCCCGTGAGGGCAAAGAATACAACATCCCGTCGTGCCCCATGGCGATTCCGTCGTCAATCGCGATGGTATTAAACTCAGCAGCATAACAGCCCAGCTTCTCAATCTCCGCCTTCACCCGCTGACCGATGTCGTGCAGATGGGTATGTCCGGGAACAAACTGCGTGAAAGAATTGACTATGGCAATAATCGGCTTTCCAAACTGTTCACGCTTCATGCCGTTGGCCACCCACAACGCGCGGGCTCCCGCCATACGGCGACCTTCAGTGCTCTGCGCACTCCTCAACTTATGCTTCATCTCCATAATGGTTTATATACATCCTTCTTTTAAGCGTACAAAATTAACGTCTTTTTCCATAACGGGCAAAAATTAAACCATAAATTTAAGAAAGAAGTCTGAGGAATAAGCAGAAAACTTTCTTTTCGGCGTGAAAACCGTAATAAATAGCCTGATTTTAATTTCAAATTATCACAAACGAAAAAGCCATGCCAACGGTATGCGTGCATACGGACCAGCCGCAGACTCCCCGCACAGACCGGACAGGAACCGGACGGCGGCGGGCAAAACACATTTATTCCGTAAAAGGGGTTATTTATTCCGTAATATATATATGAAACGGGTGAAGCAGAAAGCATAACTTTGCAACACTTAAAAATTGTTTATCCCAGTCAAGAAGAAACACACTGAGAACAGCTCAAGACATCGGGCAGCACCGCATGAACGAGCATAAACCCGCACAAAAAAATGAACCGCATACCGCACATAACGACCATAAATGACTTCAACAAGCTCATGAAACAGCCGACCCTGCATCCGCTGCTGACGAGCATTGAGCCTGAACGGCTGGAAAACGAAGAAGAATATGCCTTTACGGGGAATTTCTATGCCGTCTACTTCAAACACGCCGTATGCGGCGACCAACGCTACGGACGCCGATGCTGCGATTTTCAATACCGTACGGTGGCATTCGCACAACCCGGAGACCTCGTCCGGCTGCAACGGTCCGACGCAACCGCAGACGGCATCTCCGGCATACTGTTCCACCCGGAAGTGTTCAACCAGAAAAGCCTCATCTTCAAAAAAAACGACTACAAGTTTTTCGCTTACCGTGAAAACGAGTCGCTCCATGTCTCACTACAGGAACAGGAAACTCTGACAGACTGCCTGAAACACATAGAAAAGGAGACACGTACAGGCATAGACCGCCACAGTCTGCGACTGATAGCCGTATACATCGAGCTGCTGCTCGACTATTGCCGGCGCTTCTATGAACGTCAGTTCATCGTGCGGACCAACGACAATCAGGCCGTCCTGCAACGACTGGCAGACGCCTCACAGCATTATTTCGAGCTGGAAGGCCGGAAGTCAGTGTCCGACGGAGTGGCATTCCTGCAACGGACGGTAGACGACCTCTCGCCGGCTTACCTGAACGATCTGGTGCAAAACGAAACCGGAAAGACCCTCAGCGAATATCTGCGTCTGAAGATGCTGTGCCACATCAAACGGGAAATCCGCTGCGGACTGCGCCCGCCGCAGGAAATCGCGGCCCGGTTCGGACTGCCATACCAGCATGCTTTCAAGCTGCTGTTCGGGCCTGCAGCCGATTGCAAGGCCAAAGAATACGCCCGTACCTGCCGCGACAAGCTCAACTAAACAGGCCGCATCTGCTGCAACAGCGGCAGAGGCAACTGCGGCGTGGCCCCCTCCTGCGTGCATATATATGCCGAAGTCTCTACTGCCAGCCGATGGGCTTCGCGCAAAGGCTGCCCGTAGAGTAAGGCCGAAACGAAAGCCGCTGTAAACGAATCGCCTGCGCCGACCGTATCGACCACCCGCACCGCAGGCGTGGGCATAAACGATTCGGCTTGCGGCGTAAACACATAACTGCCCGACACACCGCACGTGAGAATCAGTATCTGCAAGTCATAACGCGCCAACAGTTCACGGCACTGCACGCGCATATCCACGGCCGGCAGGCCTGACATACCGCTCACCACAGTCAGTTCCTCATCGTTAATCTTCAGTACATTGCACCGCCGCAGCGAGGACTGCACGACAGACGGCGTATAAAACGGCTGTCGCAGATTGATGTCGAACACCTTATACCGCCCCTCTTCGTCAGGCATGGCATCGAGAAAACGCTCCACCGTCCGGTGCGACACCGGGCTTCGCTGAGCCAGCGAGCCGAAACATACGGCACGGGTATGCCCGGCAAGCTCTTCCAATGCCGGAGTGAAAGGAATATGATCCCATGCCACCTCCTCCCTGATGTCATAACGCGGCACTCCGGCAGCGTCCAGCTCAACCTGCACCGTACCCGTAGGATAAGGCACAGTGTCCACACAAGCCTCTATCCCCCGGCTGCGGAACAGATGCCGTATCTCACGTCCCAGCGCATCATCGCCCACGGCACTGACCACACATCCCTTCCATCCGAACTGCGAAACGTGGCAGGCAAAGTTGGCCGGAGCACCGCCCATCTTCCTGCCTTCGGGCAACATGTCCCACAACACCTCGCCCATTCCTACTACCATATCCTCCATAATCAAGACATTTTTGCCGACAGACTTGTTTGCCTGCCGCACTGATGCAAAAATACAAAAACATTCCGCACGCCACATATCCCCGACCGCTTTTTTCTGCCGAACGGACACCGTTTCCGACGGCCGGCATCCCGCCGGCACGTTTTGCGCAAAACCGGAAACAGTCTTGCGCAAAGCCGAGAGTGGTCTTGCGCAAAGCCGGACGCGATGTTCCGCATTACCCTAAGGACCGGCCTGCACGGCTTCGTTTTTCCGAGCAATATGACGACAAGGATTTCCCCGTACGGATTATTTTGCCTACCTTTGCAGGAAGACATCATTTTTACATCATCATAAAAACAATAACCTAATCATGAAAATCAGACATTGGATCACAGCAGGCTGCCTCGCACTGACAGCAGGCCTGCCGTTACGTGCACAGGAGGAGACACCGCCGTGTACCAGCTATCTGTTCGCCTTTTTCTCCAACAACTCTCCTTATGGAGAACAAGTCCGCTACGCCGTGAGCAACGACGGTTTCAACTACACTTCGCTCAACCAGGGCCGTCCGGTAGTGGCATCGGACACCATCGCCCTGAAGAAAAGCATACGCGACCCCTACATCACACGCGGGCAAGACGGCAAGACATTCTACATGGTGCTCACCGACATGCGTTCGGACGAAGGCTGGCAAAGCAACGACGGGCTCATCCTGATGAAGAGCACCGACCTGATTCACTGGCAGCACACGGCCATCGACTTCCCCGACCGTTTTCCGGAACTGCCCGGATTCGACCGCGCGAACCTGCACGCCGTGTGGGCCCCGCAGCTCATCTGGGACAAGGAAGCCGGACGGTATATGATTTATTACTCCATAGGCCGCCACGACTGGGAGTATCCTACGGACGACCCGAACTTCAAGCAGCCTCATTTCAAGCTGTTCTACTCTTACGTCAACGACGACTTTACGGACATCACCACCCCGAAACTGCTCTTCGACTTCGGCACGGCCGCCATCGACGGTGACATTATCTACAACCCGAAAACGCAGGAATATGTGCTGTTTTTCAAAGACGAAGGCCGCTCCGTGCTGAACAAGGGATTCCGCACGCGGCAGGGCGTGATGCGGGCTACAAGCAAACGGCTGACCGGACCGTATGACATCGAATGGCACCACGTGCAGAAAGAAGGACAATATCCGGTGGAAGGGTCCAGCGTGTTCCCGCTCATCGGGTCGGACGAATATGTCCTGATGTACGACTGTTACGCCCAAGGCTTCTACCAGTTCTGCAAAAGCAACGACCTGAAACACTTCACGTTCGTGCAGAACACCAAGACGCAGGGCGACTTCACCCCCCGGCATGGTTCTGTCGTGCACATCACGCAGGCAGAGCGTGAGCGGCTCGAAGCATGGTCGGCACTGAGCATCACCGTAAATGACCTGCGCACGCGCCCCGTGCCCACACTGACCCTGAAACAGCTGGAGCAACGCCCGGCCCTGCTGGCCAAAGCACAACAGGTGCTCTCCACCACGGCTGACAAAGCTGCCCTGCAAAAAATGACCAAGGAAATCAGGAACTTCAAATAGACAGACAAGCGACCGCCGGACGCATTCCCCGAAAGGATGCGTCCGGCGGCTGCTTTATATGAATCTGATCTACAGGTGCACCGCAAACGGAAAGGCGGTCTCTCTCATTCCATTTCAGACGGAATGAGACATTGTTCACGCCCCTTTCCTTCGCCGGTTGCCGGACAAGACTAACGGCCGGATGCTCCGGCGGGAAACATGGCGGGCGACCAACTGTCCGCCCAACGCAGCACCGGCACGCCATCGGCCCCGAAAACGACAGGCAACCACACGTATGGCGAATACCTCAGGCTGTCCGGCATCCAACGGTCGGCCATGAACACCCAACCGTCCGCCGTGCCCTCCACCTTAAACATATACGTGCCTTGCGAGTGGAAAGACGTCGCGGCATCCGCTCCTTCAAACGGAGTGGGCAGCTGTTCCCACGGTCCCCATAAAGACTCTGCCCTGAACATACGGGCCTCGTTAGGGCGCCAGCCCGTACAGCCACTCGTAATCAACCAATATACACCGTTGCGTTTAAACAGGACGGGGGCCTCATTCTGCCCGCCCGGCGCGATGCGGACATACTTTCCTGTATAGTCTAAATAGTCATCGGTCAGTTCGGCCAGATGCAACGTCAGGTTCTCCTCGGACGAATAGATGTGATAAGCCTTGCCGTCATCGTCGACAAACACCGTCATGTCGCGGCTCATCTGTCCGCCCGGAACGTCACGCGCCAGCAGCAATCCCTCCGCAATGGCCTTGCGCCACTGCGGCGTCCACCACTCCTTGTAGTCCGCCTCTTTCAGCTTCTTCGCCCGGCGAATATCTCTCCGCGAGAAACCGTCCGGCCATTTCCCCGCATTCGGTCTCAGCGAACGGATAAAACGGAACGGGCCTACAGGCGTATCGCTCACGGCAAATCCCACGCGGGCCGCCGCGTAACCTTGCCCCTTCAGTTCCAGATGGAACAGCATGACGAATTTTCCCGTGCTCCGGTTGTAGACCACCTTGGGACGCTCCATGATGCAGCCGCGCTCAATCGGACTGCCCGGCCCGGCAGACACTGCCAGTGCCACACCTCGATCGGTCCAGTTCACCAGGTCGGTGGAAGAATAGACCTCCACACCCACCTCCGTCGTGAAGCCGCGTGCCGGACGGTTCTCGCCATACCAGTAATAGGTTCCCTCATGCCAGAGCACACCTCCGCCGTGGGCATTGATGTGCTCCCCTTTGCTGTCCGGCCATTCCCCTCCGGGGGCGATGCAGGTCAGCCCCTGCGCTGCGGCAGCCACGGCAAGACACCATGTCGCCAGCACCGCGCCCCACCTTTTTCTCACGCCTTGCAATGTCTCCGCCACGTTGTTCACTTTTTCATGCCCCGCGCTTTATAAATGCGCTCCTTGGCGTTATTAATCTGCTGGAACTTCTCTTCCGCCGCACGCCGCACGTCCTCACCCAAGGCCGCCACGCGGTCGGGATGATGCTTCAGGGCCAGTCTGCGGTAAGCCGCCCGCACCTCGTCGTCCGTGGCCGACGGCTCAATCTCCAGTACCTTATAGGCATCGGCCAGCGAGTCGCCCTTCAGGTTGAGCATGGAGTCCACCTCTCCTGCCGAGAGTTGCATGGCCTGCGCCACCTCGCGCAGAGCCACGACCTCTTCCGCACAGACCGTCCCGTCGCTCTGTGCTATCCTTATCAGGAAGTTGAGCAGCTGCAGCCGCTCGCCATAATTCAGGTTGGCCGCAATCTGCCGCCCGCAATCGAAGATCATTTCGCGGTAGGCCGTGGGCGAGGCTTGGTCCAGACGCTTGGCCTCCGCGAAGAGTTTCAGCAGGATCTGTTCGCCCTGCTCCACCGCACTTTCTCCGAAATTCGTGCGCAGGAAGCGGCGGACGAACTCCATCTCGCTGTGCATGACTCTCTTGTCGGCCCGCATCACGTAGGAAGCCATGACCAACATGGAAAACAGGAAGCTGTTCCGCTGTCCCTGCTCAAAACGGGCACGCTCTTCTGCCGTGCCCTGCGCCGCGCCTTGGCCCTCTGCCGTCTTGCGGTCGAACCAGGCACCGATGAAGTAACCGGCCAGCGCACCCAACGGCCCCATGGACATGAATCCCATGACGCCGCCTATCCATTTACCTAATCCCATAATGAAAATCCATTCTGTTCAAGCGTCCAAAAATAGTGAGTTTTCGGGCAGGAATAGTTAAGAACGCCGGACTTTCACTTTTTTTAACTATTCCATCTTTTTACTTATCCTGCATTTTCCCTTTCTTTACATCAGAAAGACATAAAAAAACCTTCTAAAACCATGCACGATGAACAAGACATTATTATCCCTGATGTGCGGACTGGCATTGCCGTTCCACGCGCAAGCCGCCGCACCGCCGGCCATCACGTTCCCGGCCACTTCCAACCTTTCGGACCACGCCTTTGACCCGGTCACCGACAAGGAAATCAACCGGACGCCGTATGCCGTCCTCATCGACGGCAACCGCTTTGTGGGCAATGCCATCGGCATCAACGTGGATTCCGTGACCTACGTCCGCAAAAGCGCGGACCGCTATCCCCTCGTCATCCGGGACATCAACGGCAAAGGCGACTCCGTGGTGGTGAGCCAGGACCCGCAACAGCAGCCGGTCGTCATCAACGGGCAGGAATACACCGGACTGTGGTTCCTGCAACTCAAGAACGCAAAGGACGTCAGGCTCCTGTCGCTCCCACAAATCCGGGAGAAATACTTCCCGGACCTGCAAGGGCCATGCCTCTTCATGATTGACCGCTTTGTCATCACCGGTAACGTGGAGAACTACAAAGTGGACGAGAACTTCCTCTACCGACTGTCGGTCGTCCCCTCCGCCGACATCAGTTCGCTGCAAGGCGGACCGCAGTTCTCCGTCGTACGCATCGAAACGCGCCGCACGGCCAACATCCCTCCTGTGCGTATACGCTAAAGAAAAAGAGGAAGGACATTCCGTCCGGAACGTCCTCCCTCTTTCTATCTCCAGCAAGGCCTGATTACATCATGCCGCCCATGCCACCCATTCCGGGCGCACCCATCGGCATTTCTGCCTTTTCTTCCTTCTTGTCGCATATCACACATTCCGTGGTCAGGAACATGCCTGCGATAGATGCAGCGTTCTCCAATGCGACGCGTGTCACCTTAGCCGGATCAATAATACCGCTGGCCTTCAGGTTCTCATATTTATCCTCACGGGCATTGTAGCCATAATCGTCCTTGCCCTGGCGCACTTTCTCTACAACTACAGAGCCTTCCAGACCCGCATTCTCAACAATCTGGCGGAGCGGTTCCTCAATAGCGCGTTTCACGATGTTGATACCCGTGGTCTCGTCAGCATTGTCACCTTTCAGACCTTCCAGAGCTTCCGTAGCACGGATGTAGGCCACACCGCCACCCGGTATGATACCTTCTTCGATGGCTGCACGTGTCGCACACAAGGCGTCGTCCACACGGTCTTTCTTCTCCTTCATCTCCACTTCGCTTGGTGCACCTACGTAAAGCACGGCCACACCGCCGCTCAACTTAGCCAGACGCTCCTGCAGCTTCTCCTTGTCGTAGTCGCTCGTCGTGTTGGCTATCTCATTCTTGATCTGGTTCACCCTATCCTTAATGAGTTCACTTTGACCGTGACCGTTGACAATCGTAGTATTGTCCTTGGTTATGGTCACTTTGTCGCAGGTTCCCAGCATCTCGATGGTAGCCTGTTCAAGCTTCAGGCCTTTCTCTTCACTGATAACCACGCCACCGGTCAGCACGGCGATGTCCTCCAGCATGGCTTTGCGACGATCGCCAAACCCAGGAGCCTTCACGGCGCATATCTTCAGCTGGCTGCGCAGACGGTTTACTACCAACGTGGTAAGAGCTTCGCTGTCTACGTCTTCAGCAATAACCAGCAGCGGACGGCCTGTCTGGACAGCGGGTTCGAGGATGGGCAGGAAATCTTTCAAGTTAGAAATCTTCTTGTCGTATATCAGGATGTACGGATTCTCCATCACGCACTCCATCTTTTCTGTATCCGTCACGAAGTAAGCCGACAGATAACCGCGGTCGAACTGCATACCCTCGACCACACCGATGGTAGTGTCGCGTCCCTTGGCTTCTTCAATGGTAATCACGCCATCCTTGCTGACTTTCTGCATAGCCTCAGCCAACAGCTTGCCGATTTCAGGGTCGTTGTTCGCACTTACGGTCGCAACCTGCTCAATCTTGCTGTAGTCGTTGCCTACCTGCTCAGCCTGTGCCTTAATGCGCTCCACAACCTTAGCCACGGCCTTGTCGATACCGCGCTTCAGATCCATGGGATTAGCACCGGCAGCCACATTCTTCAGGCCTACGCTTACGATGCTCTGCGCCAGCACTGTTGCCGTTGTCGTTCCGTCGCCTGCATCATCACCGGTCTTGCTGGCCACGCTCTTCACGAGCTGTGCGCCTGCATTCTCAAACGCATCGGCCAGTTCGATTTCCTTGGCCACGGTCACACCGTCTTTCGTAATCTGCGGCGCACCGAACTTCTTTTCGATAATGACATTACGTCCTTTCGGGCCAAGCGTCACTTTCACTGCGTTTGCCAACTGGTCCACTCCTCTTTTCATTGATTCGCGGGCCTCTATATTGAATTTGATTTCCTTTGCCATGATTCTATTCCTTTCTTATTTTAAACGTTATTTATCAGGCCAAAACAGCCACAACATCACTCTGACGCATGATCAGATACTTCTTTCCCTCGAACTCCAGTTCTGTTCCGGCATACTTGCCATACAGCACAGTGTCGCCTTCCTTGAGGACCATCTCCTCATCTTTTGTGCCTTTGCCCACCGCTACAATGGTGCCCTGCAACGGTTTTTCCTTGGCTGTGTCGGGAATAATAATGCCACCTACTGTCTTTGTCTCTGCCGGAGCCGGTTCAATCAGCACCCGGTCTGCTAACGGTTTAATGTTCATAATCTGTATGTTTTTAGTTCTCTGATTTTAATTTTCTACTTCATTTTATACCAATACCGTGCCAGAATGCCTTTCCTGACATTTTGGCAGAAGTTTGTGTCCCGCATATACTTCCGCGGCAGACTTCCTGTCAGCCTGCTGTCAGCCCTTTTCTGTAACATCAACCAGCGGAAAACACTCAAAAATGAATTTTATTATGTACTTTTGCAAAAAGTTCAAAAGCATGCGACTGCGACTTACCTATCTTGCCGTATTCCTCATGATGCTGCTCCTGTTGAGTCTTCTCCCCAAAACAGGAGGCTACATCTGGCAGCCGGAACTCATCAATCCGGTGTCGGCATTGCTCTTCACGCTGCTGGTTTTCCTGACCGGCCACATTGCCGGGTCCACAAACAGCGTGACAGGCATCCTTTGCACGGCCTCGTTCATCCTGCTGTTCTATCCCGGTTCGCAACAGTTTTTCAACCGCGACGAGACCGCCGTCATGGAACTGGCCTCCACCTGCATCGTGCCTTTCTTCATCTCGCAATACAACCGCATATCCAACAAGAATTTCAAGTACGGCTATTTCCTGATGCTTTTGATGGGAATCTTCTGCAGCTATACGCACGACAGCGTCACCATTCCGCTGTGCGCGGGCTTCCTCACGCTGTCTTACCTGCAGCGCGACCGGCTGTTCCGCCTGGCCTGCTGGCCTATGGTCATCGGGTTTGCCATCGGAACCACGCTCACGCTTGCGCAATCGGCTTACTGGCGGGCGGAGTCGTGGAACGACCTGAACACCCTTTCCGCCCAGACCGCCAGCGGGTTCATCCAGCTATGGAACAACAAAGTGTTCATCTTTGCCACACTGCTCACCATCTATTTCCTCTCATCGCGCAGAAAGCGCAAAAGACTTTGGCGCATTTCACGCGAACACAAGCTGCTGGCTTACTGTCTGCTCTATTCGTTCTGCGCCATACCGTTCGCGCCGCTCGGTATAGACAATGCCATCTCCGGCGTTTGCTTTTTCTGCATGTTCTGGGTGCTGTTCCTGTTCCAACAGTTCATCCTGCTGGTACGCGAAAGGCACCGCAGTCTGAAATCGCACACTCCTTCGGTCTGACTCACTGTTCGGGCATCTGCCATTCGTCCAAGTCGTACGTTGCCTCTACTGCATTCTCCAGGCTGTCCGGCAGACCGGCAAAGAAGTCGATGCCCGTGATGCGCTCCACCTCGTCCACAGAATTGGTATAGGCGTCCAGCTTGCGGTTGCCTGATGTGTTCTTATATATAAAGCCTATGGCCTTGCAGGGGTCGGGACAGAGCACCACCTTATAGAAAGCCTCCGGAACTACTACGCGGCTGTCGCCGATGCGCTTATGTTCCTGACGGTAGAGAATCGGACCGGCCACCACGAAGAGTTTCCCGTACTTCAATGTCCAGTCGCGGCAGGCATCTTCCAGTTCCTTCCAGTCGCCGCGGTTCAGATTGTGATGTTGCGGACAGACGTTGGTCAGATAAAAGCTTTCGCGCATGGCCTCCTCGTCCCACTTGTTGTCTGCCGCCGGGCACATGTGTCCGCGGTCATATCCTGAGCGCACATAGTCCTCCGTGGTCACAGGGTCGGGCACCTCCGGATCCGGAAGGAACTTGTCGTAACGGCTCACCACATCTTCAAAACGGTCGGGCGTCAGCGTCCAGGCCACCCAGTTCGGTATCTTGGTCTCGGCATTATAGGACACCGCATAGCCGATGTGCCGAATCACCTGACTGCTTCTCTCCTTGGTCAGACGGGGCAATCCCACATCGTCCGCCGGCACCGCAACAGGCTGTTTAGCCTCACGCAACTGCCCGGCCACCCATTCCTGCGCGGCCGTGCCATTCCACCAACGTTCCGCATAAGTCCGCAAGCGGTCATAGCCTCCGCCCAGCATCACGGCGGCGGCCAGCAGACCGCCCACAATCACTTTCAGTTTCATCTTCTGCTCATTTTGTCATACATCTGCACGCTATCGCGTCCGGACAGCCGTCCGACGAAGCGTACGCACCCACTGTTTATCCTCCGCTGTCACACGCAGCGAATCCACTATCTTACGTATCGCCATCTGCTGTGTCTCATCGTCCAATCCGCCACCGGCCAGCACCGGCCGCGTCTGCTCCGGATATTTGGCAAAACAGACCGAAACGGCCCAGGCCACCGCCATCCTGGCATAAAAAGCGGTCGGGCACATACGGACACAGGCGTCCAGCACACGGTCCACATAACCGTCGGTCACGAAATGAGCCAGCAGCATGACTGCCCCGAAACGCTGGCCGAATTCCTGCCCGCCATATAAATAAGGTTGAAGAAACGCCCACACCTCGTCCCTATGCCTGCGGGCAAACTTGAAGCCCGTGACGGGAGAATCGCACAACGACCAATTGTCTATCTTGCGCACATAAGCCGACACACGCTCCAGACGTTCCGCCAAAGGCATGCGGGCCAGTCCGGTCACAAATCCCTGCAGCATGGTTTCCTCCATCGTGTCATCCAAAGCCACGGACAGATAAGTCCGCCAGTCGCCCCCGGCTATATCTTTAGCCAAAGCCCGCAAGACGGGCAGACGCACTCCCACGATGCGGCGCGCTCCGGGCACAAGCGAAGACGAGAAAGCCGCATAGCGGGCATCGGCGTGGAGCATCAGGAAGTCCTTAACGGCCTGATTGATTTCAAATGCAGTCTCTGTTCTCATTTCCATGTCCGTTTCGTCCGGGCAAAATTAATCAAATATCCCGAAATGCCCAATACAAGGCCGGGAAATGCAGCGGACCGTCTGCAGACAGAGCAGCCTGTCCCGCACCGGGCACCGGACACAGACTCTGCGGCAGCCCATCGGGCAAAGTGACAGAATGTCAATCTGCGCCCATGAGACTGCGTCATTTACGGCCATCGGTACTCCCGCCTGTAAAGAAGCGATTCTCGCGCATCCGCCGTCTGGCAAAATGACAAGGAAAACGCCCGGAATCAGAACAGGCGACAAGATGCGGCCGCATTGTGCGGCACAAGTTCCGGATGTGCGTCAGCAAAAACCGGCCTTCGCTGACATCCTGCATCCGCCCGGAGGAATACACAGAAGGAGCAACCAGCTGGAAAAACGGCTCAAGGCGCACCACACAAACCGCCTTTGCGCATCCCGTCCGCCGTCCGTGCGGACATTCCGAACGTTTTTTGCGCACAAACGCTCACGTCTTTCCGCAATGCCGCGACCATTCATGCGCACAAAAAACCGCATATATGCAGAAAAGTCATGCATATATGCGGCAATCCATGTATAATCATACTGCACCGCTTCCTGTTTCCATGCTCAAACAAACGTTTCTTATTCCTGAAAAACGCTTTTAAGCTGACAGAATGTCAGCCCAAAGACGCAGTTTCATTCCCAATCGCCGGAATAAGATATACTTTGCGCATTGCTGGGTATAAGGATAACATCTGCCCGCCGGTCGGCATAGGCTGTCACTGTAAACTTATAGACAATCGGAGGCTTGCGGACGGTGAACGCCACCCTCGTCTCCCCTTTTTTCGTCCGGCGGGTCACGATGTCCGCAGCGGGCAGGGCGAAACGCAGGCCCTCATCATTCAATGCGGGCTGATAGACACGCCCCATATAAGGAAGACAGACAAAAGCGGAGTCATTGCGCAGCCCGACCACATAGCCATAGGAAAGCAGCCGGGCCGGATAGGACACCGGCATCATGTAATTGACCGCCACACTGAAACTGTCGGCCTTGAAGGCGGGAGCGTCCTGGGCCTCGGACATCACCGGGACAACCGACAGGAAAGCCCACAATACGGGAAACTTCATTCTCATCTGCACCTCCTGCTTTAAAGTGATAAAAAAACGGCCTTTGCCGCCTGTTCATAAAGTTAGCGACAAAGGCCGTAATGCGTTGTGCAGATCAGCGTTTTTTAATAATATTTATCATCTCATCCGCCGTCAGGAGCGACTGTTCGCCCGTAGCCATGTTCTTCAGTGTGATTTTCCCCTCATTCATCTCGTTTTCTCCGGCTATCGCAACGAAAGGAACCGCCTTAGCGTTGGCATAAGCCATCTGTTTCTTCATCTTCGCACTGTCCGGATAAATCTCACACCGCACACCGGCCTGACGCGCCTGCGCCATCAGCGGCAGACAATAAGCCGCCTCGGTCTTACCGAAATTCACGAAAAGCAGTTCGGTCCCTGCAACCGTCTCCTGCGGATAAAGGTCGAGCTGATTCAGCACATCGAAGATGCGGTCGGCTCCGAAAGAGATGCCCACGCCGCTCAATCCCGGCATGCCGAAAATGCCGGTCAGATTGTCGTAACGCCCGCCGCCGGTAATGCTTCCGATTTTCACGTCGAGAGCCTTCACCTCGAAGATACAGCCGGTGTAATAGTTCAGCCCGCGGGCCAACGTCAGATCCAGCTCCACCTCATTCCGCAATCCGAGAGTGGAGAGCGTGTCGAGCACGAACTCACATTCATCAATGCCTTTCAGCCCCGTCTCGCTCTCCGCAAGTACCTGCCGCATCACGGCCAGTTTCTCCTGGTTCGTTCCGCTCAGGTTGATAATGGGTTGCAAGCGGTCTACCGCCTCCTGGCTGATTCCATCGGCCAGCAGTTCGGCATTCACATTGTCCAGTCCTATCTTGTCCAGCTTGTCGATGGCCACAGTGATGTCCACAATCTTGTCTGCCGCTCCTATCATCTCGGCGATACCCGTCAGCACCTTGCGGTTATTGAGCTTGATGCACACCCTTATGCCAAAACGCGTGAACACCGTATCCACAATCTGCATCAGCTCCACCTCGTTCAGCAGTGAGTCACTTCCCACCACGTCCGCATCACACTGGTAAAACTCCCGGTAGCGGCCTTTCTGCGGTCTGTCGGCCCGCCATACCGGCTGAATCTGATAACGCTTGAAAGGCAGGGTCAGTTCGTCGCGATGCTGCACCACATAGCGGGCAAAAGGCACGGTCAGGTCATAACGCAAACCTTTCTCACAAAGCCGTGCCGCCAGTCTGTTCGTATTCTCCTCGCTGAATTCTTCCTGAGAAACACCGGAGAGGAAATTGCCGGAATTCAGAATCTTGAAAAGCAGCTTGTCCCCTTCCTCACCATATTTCCCCATCAGCGTAGAAAGGTTTTCCATGGCAGGCGTCTCAATCTGCTGGAATCCATACAGAGCATATACGCTCCGAATGGTGTCGAATATATAATTGCGCTTCGCCATCTCCACGGGCGAAAAGTCGCGCGTTCCTTTCGGAATGCCGGGTTTCGTAGCCATATTATTCGTTTTTTTAATGATTCTGACCGCAAATTTACATCTTTTTTTCGTATCGGCAGCCATTACACACCGAGATAATATGAGCAAGATGCTGTCTGAAACCTTTTTTATTTCTAACTTTGCACCAGATTTAGAAGCATCTGAACGCATGAAGTTTTTTCGCAAATCCGCCCCCGAAGAGAAGCGGCAACCGGTCGCAGAAAATTCTTTCGCCCCGGTCACGCCCCCCACAGAAAGCAACCACCTGACAGCCGAAGAAGAAGCCCGGCAATGGTTTGCCGGACATTTCGGCACAGACATGCCGGAAGAAGTGACACGTCTGTTCCGACATGTGGCACAAACAGAAGCCAAACGGCAAAAAGCGGGCGAACAAGTGCTCGACGCAAACGAACTGAAACGCATCCAAGAGAGCATGAGGTTCTACAAAACCAAACTGACCAACATCACACAGACCCTGGACGGGCTGCAGAGCCAGAAAGAATGGCTGCACAAATATCAGCAGCTCAACAGCACGCTGGAGAAGTTCAGACAAGCCTTTTTTGAAAGCAACAAAAAATACAACGCCCGGCTGCAGGACCTGCGCGAGCTGGAACGCTTTGAGGCTTTCGATGCGGTGCGAGGAAATTATGAAAGCATCAGGAGCAAAGAAAAGCTCTTGCAGCAATTGCGGGATGTGCAAACCGAACAGGCGGTACGCATGAGCGAGGCGCAAGACGCCGACAAAGCTGCAGAAAAACAAGCCGAAGCCAGTAAAAAGAAACGACAAGAGGGATGGAACGCCCTGAAGCTGACTCTGCCCTCACTGGCAGAAGGCTATCGGCTGCAAGCCCTGTTGCAAGCCTATACGACCGACATCCGCGAGCTGAACAGCTACAAAGACCACATAGCCGAACAGCTGACAAGCACGCAGGACACAGATACAGAACTCGCCGACGCGCTGAAAAAAGTGACGGAAAAGAGCGAAAAGCAGCAACAGTTACAGCAAAATCTGGCGTCACAACAACGGATGCTGGAAGTAGGCGACGTCATCCTGACCAAACTGGCTTTCCTGCAATCATTGAAGAAACGAAAAGAACAGGTGCAGGCCGCCTTGGAACGCACCTTGAAACAACAGCATGAACAAGACGAGAAACTGAACCGGCTCTTCGCGGCATCCCAAGATACGGAAGCACAAATCAACAGTCTGCAAAGCGAGTTGCAAGTGCATCTGAAAAGCATTCTGGGCATGAACAGCTACAGCCTGCAGCAACGAGCCATGGACCTGAAAAGCCGCCGCGAAATGCTCACCCACGCGGCACAACTCTGGAAACAGATTGCGGAGGGATATGCCCGCGTAGATGAAAAGAATCAGGAAATCATGAGGATGAAGCATCACAATGATGCCCTGAAAGCGGAAATCACACAGACAGAAACAGAAACCAAAGGATTGCTGACACAATGTGAAGAACTGAAATACGCCTATACCTTGAGCAAGAGCCAAGATATCATGCAACTGCGCAAAGATTTGCAGGAAGGGGTCAGCTGCAGTGTATGTGGCGCCACACATCATCCCTACCATTCTGACACGCTGTTGGAACAAAGCAAACTGATAGGAGAAATCAAAAGGGAGTTTGAACAGGCTTCAACCGAACTGAAACACAAACAGACACGTCTGACCGAGTTGCGACAGGAGCAGGGCATGGAGGAAGGACGCATCGAAATGGGCTATCAGGCATTGGAAACATACAAGCAGATACTGAAAGACAACGTGGAACACTGGAATACGTTCATCCCCCTGGACCGTTCGTTCAAGGACTGCTCAGCCAGCACGAATTTCGAAGGACGGCGCATCATGTTACAGCAACTCTCGGAAAAAACCGGTCTGGATGCAGAAGAAGCCCAAAAAGAGCTGGACAGATTTAATTACCACCAGTCGTGCATCAACAGTCTCAACAAAAAGATCTCGCAAAAAGAACAGGAGAAGAACGACCTTGCCATCCGGGTGAACGAGGTAAACACGAGCTGCCAGGTGCTGGCCTACCGCGTGGAACAACTGCAAAGAGCACTCACACGCAACAACGGAAACTTCAGCGAAATGTACGAGGAAATCGACAGTATGATGGCTATTTCCAACTGGTATAAAGTATGGACGGAAAATGCAGAGACTCTGCGCGTCTACATCCAACAGCAAAAGGAGCACTGGTGCACCCTGAAAGAGGAGATGAACGAAACGCGGCAAGAATACGCCCGCCTGCAAGCCTGCAGAGAAATGAATGCCGGATACATGCAATCGCTGAACAAACAACTCGACGACATAGCAAACAAAATAGGACAAATGTCTGAATATCGCGATCAGGCCGACGAACAACTGCACAAACTGTTCCGCGACAGCGATGTGGATGCCTATAGCAAAACGCTATATTCCAACATCATCAGGCTGGAAGTCATAAAGGAGGAAACTGCCGACAAAGCTTACGAAGCACACGCACTGGCCGAACAGACAAAAGGCTGCAGCAAGAGTACCGCCGAGACCATACAGCTCATAGAAGCCGACATAGCCAAGGAACGTTCTGATCTGGACATCTGGATCAGAAAATATAATGCGGACCATTCACCCGTACAATTCTCAGAGCTGGAACAAACATTCAACGAAACGACGGACTGGAACGCTCTACGGAAAGAGCTACGCGCCCTGACACTCAACAACATGCTGGCAGAAGCACGGGTGGAGGAAGCACGGGTGGCCATAGCAGCCCATCAGGTGAACGCCCTCTCGCAAGGACAAGACAAAGAAGACCGGACCGCCGCGCTGAACACCGAAATCGCCCGACTGGAAAGCGAACAAAACAACATACTTGTAAAAATAGCCGGATGTCAGGCACAGCTCGACGCACACGAGGCCGGACTGCAAAAGCTGGCCGCAGGAGAACATGCAACAGACAGTCAAGCTACAAACTCACAAGGCCATGTGTAAATTCTACCGTTACACCATCGGTCTGCTACTGTTCAGCCTGTTGCTGACGCTGTCCGGATGCCGTTCGTCGCGCTCCCTGCAGAACAGTTCTTTCGTCCTCGTTGTAGATGCAGGGCATGGCGGAAACGACCAGGGAGCAGCCGGACGCCGCTCACTGGAAAAAGACATCAATCTGAACGTAGCCAAACGCGTATGCAAACTCATCCGAAAAAACTGTAAAGGAGTGGCAGTGATACAGACACGCCCGGACGACGAATTCATTTCACTGGACGACCGGGCGGGCATGGCCAACTTCTACCGGGCCGACATGTTCATTTCCATTCACTCCAATTCGGCACGCGGATGGGCCGAAGGCACGGAAACCTTCATCCATCCCTCGGCACGCGGCAGCCGCAGCGAGCAACTGGCCCGCTACATAGAACAAGAATACGCCCGACATGGCGGAAGGAAAAGCCGTGGAGTGAAAACGGCCAACTTTGCCGTGTTGCGCCAGACCCGCATGCCGGCCGTGCTGACGGAAGTGGGATTCATCTCCAACCGGCAAGAAGAGAAGTTCATCAAATCACGTAAAGGCCAAAAACGGCTGGCAAGATGCATCAGCAATGCTTTCATCCGCTACCTCCGCCAGAACCGCTGACGCAGGACTCCCCGCACAAGAATACACAGACAGACTATATATAATAAGGTAAAAAGATTCAAGTAAACATGAAAAAAAGTCTAATCGCTTTAGCTTTCGGTACATTCGCCCTTGGCATGGCCGAATTCGTCATGATGAGCATCCTGCCCTACGTGGCACATTCCATGCAATGCTCTATCCCGGAAGCCGGACATCTCATCTCAGCCTATGCCATCGGTGTATGCGTCGGCGCGCCGACCGTAGTACTGCTGGCCCGCAAACAGGCCCTCCACCGCATCCTGCTCGGCCTCATCATCATCTACCTGACCGGAAATCTTCTGATGGCTTTTTGCTCCAATCTGCATCTGGGCATTCTGTTCCGCTTCATTTCCGGACTGCCACACGGCGCCTATTTCGGGGTTGGCTCCATCGTGGCAGACCGTCTGGCTCCCCGCGGCAAGAGCACATCGGCCATCGCCGTGATGTGTTCCGGCATGACTGTGGCCAATCTCATCGGTGTTCCTACCGGCACATGGCTAAGCGAACTGCTGTCGTGGCGTTCTATCTTTCTGTTCAACGGAATGTGGGGCGCACTGACTTTCATCCTGCTCTACCGCCTGATTCCGCACATGGACCCACTTCCCAATACCGGTCTGAAAGGACAATTCCGTTTTCTGAAGAGCGCGGCCCCCTGGCTCATCACCGCCACCACAATGTTCGGCAACGGAGGCATATTCTGCTGGTACAGTTACATCAGCCCGCTCATGAACAAGGTTGCAGGGTTCAGTCCGGCAGAAATTACATTATTAATGGTCATGGCAGGCGGAAGCATGTGTGTAGGCAACATTGCCGGGGGCAAACTGGCGGACCGTTATACGCCCGGCAAAACGATTCTCGGCGTACAACTGACCATGATATTCGGACTGCTGGTAACATTTTTCTTCGCTTCCTATCCGGGCATTGCCGTACTGATGATGTGTGTCTGCACGGCTTGCCTGTTCGGCGTGTCCGCCCCGCAGCAACTGCTCCTGCTGCGCTATTCCAAAGGCGGGGAGATGATGGGAGCCGCACTTGTACAAGTAGCTTTCAATCTGGGCAATGCCATAGGAGCTTACTGCGGCGGACTCCCTGTCACCTACGGCCTGCCCTACAACTATCCCGCACTCGTAGGAGCAGCCTTTGTCGTCATCGGTGTCATCTCCACCGCCACGTTCTGTCGCAAATATCAGGCAAGCGGCGTGGCGATGTAGGACACATCGGCAATCTCATCCGTCAGGAACTGTCCGGCCAAAGGCGCAGCGTGTCCTGGCTGGCCCATGAACTGTACACGCAGCATGCCCTGTCCGGCTTCCATATGCACCATCAGCGGGCATGCGGAAGCCGGGGCTTTTCTGCCGCACAACGCGCCATCCCCTTCCGGCCACCTCGCCACCCGACGGGCTTTCCGGAAAGGAGAAAAACACTGTCCCGCACAACCGCAAAAAGTATTCCGCAAGAGAAAGAAAAATATTCCGCAAGAACGGAACATTTCTTCCGCAAGAACGCCACCGCTTGTCCGCAAGCCCGTCAATGGATACGGGAAAACCCCGCAAGGGACGTACCCGCCGTCACTCTCCGCAAAAAGTCCGCCCGGACATCCCGCACCATTCGGAACGGGTCAAGCCTCCACATAACGCCGGATGACCTCCACAAAATCCTCCCCGTACTTTGCTTTCTTAAACTCACCGATGCCGCCCACCATGCCGAAAGCCTCCACCGTTGTGGGACAGGCCTCACACAGGTTCTGCAACACCTTGTCGGACATGACGATATAGGGCGGGAAGCCCTGCGCGTCTGCCAGCCGTTTACGCAAGGCACGCAATGCCTCAAACAACTCCTGCCGACGGGAGGACACGGCCGACGGCACCGCTTCCGGACGGGACGGGGAAAGCTCCGCCGCAACCGGGCGGACGGCATCGCTGCGGCCCCGCCGACGGGTTTTCTCTTCATGGCGTACTACGGCAAACGACACGCCCTTTCCCTGAAACAGCACCTGCCTGCCCCTGTCTGTCAGCTTCAGATGGTTGCCCTCGTCATAAGCTACCTCAAAAAGCCCGTTCTGCAGCATCTGCATCAGGTAATCCTGCCAGTCGCGGGCCGGCACGTCACGCCCGGCCCCGAAAGTCTTCAACGTGTCATACCGCCCCTTCAACACTTCCGAGGTGAAACTGCCGCGCAGGATATCCGTCAGCGTTCTTGCACTGACCTGCTCATCCGCCCGCACAATGGCACTCAACGCTTTCTGCGAAAGGACAGTTCCATCGAAACGCTGCGGCGGGTTGCGACAGACATCGCAGTTACCGCAATCATGGTCGACCGTCTCTCCGAAATAGTTCAACAGAATGCGGCGGCGGCATACATCAGACTCGGCATACTCCTGCATACGCCGCAACTTTTCCATATTGATTTCCTGCTGTCCGCTCTCTTGAGCAAACCGGGAAAGCTGCACCAAGTCACCTAACGAATAAAACAAGACCGTCTCCGAAGGCAAGCCATCACGTCCGGCACGGCCAATCTCCTGATAAAAAGCCTCTATGCTTTTCGGCAGATTGTAATGAATGACAAAACGGACATTTGATTTGTCTATCCCCATGCCGAAAGCCACAGTCGCACATACGACCTGCACACGGTCATGAATAAAATCATTCTGCGCCCGCTCCCGCTCGTCTGCCGGCAATCCCGCATGATAAGCAACGGCCACAATACCGTGCTCACCAAGCATTCCGGCCACACGTTCTGTCGTTTTCTTACTCATGCAGTAGATAATGCCGCTATCATTCGGATGGCGGGCAATCAAAGCCAGAATGGCACTGTCCTTATCTCTTTGCCGGTATCCCCGTCTCACTTCCAGACTAAGATTGGGACGGTCAAAAGAAGAAACGAACACTTCCGGCTCTCTCATGCGCAGCTGCCGCAAAATATCCTCACGCGTCAGCCGGTCGGCCGTGGCTGTCAAAGCAATTATCGGAACATGCGGAAAATTCTCACGCAACAGCCCCAATTGGGCATACTCCGGACGGAAATCATGCCCCCACTGCGAAATACAATGCGCCTCATCGACAGCAAACAAGGCCACTTTCATGTCCTTTATTAAATAAGGTATCTCCGCCATCAACCGTTCCGGTGAGATATAAAGCAGCTTCAACTCACCACGCAAACAGGCCGAGCGCACTTTCACATTTTCAGCCTCATCATTCATGCTGTTTAAAGCCGCAGCCGGAATGCCATTGGACAACAAACCTTCCACCTGGTCCTTCATCAAAGAAATCAAAGGAGAAACCACAATCGTCGTTCCCTCCAGCATCAAAGCAGGCACCTGATAACATAAACTCTTTCCACCGCCGGTCGGCATCAGGACCAGAACATCACGCCCCTCCAGCACCTTGCCGATGATGTTCTGTTGCAACGGACGGAAAGCAGAAAAACCAAAATAACGTTTTAATATACTCTGCATATTTATTCAGAACGGGCCATAAAGACAAAAACGGTACAAAGATACTCCTTTTTTATTTTTTTAATTGAATAAGCTTGTATGTACAAGAAAAAAAAACGATTTTTGCAGGGGAAAGAATCATACAAGGGGGTAATCATATCCTTGGGGAAAGGTAAACAGGACATGATTATTTTTATTGAATATTTTAATGAAGTATGGGAAAGTATAATTTAACTGAGAAAAAAGAGAAAAACGCAGCCTACCGTTCGCTGGTCAGAGCAGAACTGGTAGATGAGCTGTATGAAAAAATCCTAAAGGTGTTCGTCGTGGACAAGAAATACCGTGACCCTAATTACTCCGCAAAGAAGCTGGCCGAGGAGCTTAATACGAACACACGCTACATCAGTGCCGTGGTGAACATACGTTTTCACCAGAACTACTCCAGCCTGGTCAACGAATACCGCATTAAGGACGCGCAGTATCTTCTGACCGACAAACGTTTTCTTGACAAGACGATGGAAGAAATATCCGCTTTGGTGGGTTTCGCAAACCGCCAGTCCTTCTATGCCGCCTTCTATAAGATTTTGGGCGTAACTCCCCGCAGTTACCGCATGGAGCATCTTGCCAAAGAGAAAGAGACAATAAAAGGATAAGCCATTTCAACAACCGATAAAGGGATACATCCATGCGATATATCCCTTTTTTTTGATTATATAAAATGATAGAGACAAAAGTTTTTTCTTATACCGATGAACAGTTCGCCGACTTGCAGATGTTGCGTTACCGCGTAGATGGTTTTGAACAGCTGACACTACAGCAGAAAAAACTGGTCTATTTCCTGTCGGAAGCCGCACTGACAGGACGCGACATCCTCTGGGACCAGAACGGGAAATACAATCTGCGCATACGCAAGACCTTGGAAACACTATACACGCATTACTGCGGCAATCGTGAAGATGAGGAATTCAAAGCCTTCTGCATCTACATGAAGCGTGTGTGGTTCTCCAACGGCATACATCACCACTACGGTTGTGAAAAATTCATACCGGGATTCAGCGAACAGTTCTTCCGCACAGCCGTGAAACAGCTGCCCGCAGACGAACTGCCTCTGGAGAACGGACAAAGCGTGGATGAGCTGTGCGACCTGCTCATCCCTGTCATCTTCCGCCCGGACATCATGCCCAAAAGAGTGAACCAGGCAGACGGAGAAGACCTCATACAGACTTCAGCCTGCAATTACTATGCCGAAGAAGTGACACAGGCCGAAGCAGAAGAGTTCTACAGCCGCTGCAAAAAGAGCCATGACCCTCACCCCGTCATGTATGGCATGAACAGCCGACTGGTGAAAAGTCATGGACGACTAAGAGAAAAGGTATGGAAGTCGGGCGGACTCTACGGAGCGGCCATAGACCGCATCATCTATTGGTTAGAGAAAGCGGCGACTGTGGCAGAAAATGAGAAACAAGCGGCAGTTATCCGCAAACTTGTCGATTTTTATCGCACCGGAGACCTGAAAACGTTCGATGAATACACGATACTGTGGGTACAGGAAACCGAAGCACTGGTAGACTTTACCAACGGATTCACGGAAACCTATGGTGACCCGTTAGGACTAAAAGCCAGTTGGGAGGGATATGTCAACTTCAAAGACCTGAAGGCTACAGAGCGGACAGAAAAACTCAGTGCCAATGCACAATGGTTTGAACGCCACTCACCGGTGGAACCGCGCTTCAAGAAAGAACACTGCAAAGGCGTATCGGCCAAAGTCATTAAAGCAGCCATCCTGGGCGGCGACCTCTATCCGGCATCGGCCATCGGAATCAATCTGCCCAATTCAAACTGGGTCCGTGCCGAATACGGGAGCAAAAGCGTCACAATCGGCAACCTGACCGACGCCTACAATAAAGCCGCACACGGCAACGGATTCCAACAGGAATTTGTCATCGACGATGAAACCCGGCAACTGCTGGACCGTTATCAAGACGACTGTGACGACCTGCATACCGACCTGCATGAATGTCTCGGACATGGCAGTGGCCGACTGCTGCCCGGCGTTGACCCGGACGCGCTGAAGGCTTATGGTGCCACCATAGAGGAAGCGCGTGCCGACCTGTTCGGACTGTATTACATAGCCGATCCCAAACTGACAGAACTGGGACTGACGCCTGACGGACAAGCCTACAAAGCCCAATACTACAGCTACATGATGAACGGCTTACTCACCCAGATGGTACGTATCGAACCTGGCAAGAACATCGAAGAGGCCCACATGCGCAACCGTGCTCTCATCGCCCGCTGGACCTTTGAACAAGGAGCCTCAGAGCAGGTGACCGAATTTGTCCGAAAGGACGGAAAAACATACATCCGCATCAACGACTATGCCAAACTGCGTGTGTTATTCGGCCGGCTGCTGGCTGAAATACAACGCATAAAGAGCGAGGGTGACTATGAAGCCGCCCGAAATCTGGTGGAACGTTATGGCATACAGATTGACCGGGAACTGCATGAAGAAGTCCTGACACGCTACCGCGCCTTGCATCTCTCGCCCTACAAAGGTTTCATCAATCCCGTATACACCCCCGTGTATGACGAGCATCAGCAGATCACAGACGTCAAAGTAAGCTATGATGAAGCATACGATGCACAGATGTTACGCTACAGCCACGATTACGCGACCCTGCCTTACGTAAACGATTGACCATGGAACTAAAAGAAACACTCAGAAAAATAAAAACAGAACTACGCCTCTCCATGAACGGAGTGGCATCGGCCTACATGCGCGAAAGCGGTATGAACTACAAAGTGAACTTCGGCGTGGAAATCCCCCGCCTGCGAGAAATCGCCGCCGGACTGCCCGAAGATCACCAGCTGGCCCAGGCACTGTGGAAAGAAGACATACGAGAATGCAAACTGCTGGCCGCCATGATTCAGCCCATCGAGACTTTCTATCCCGAAATCGCCGACATCTGGGTAGAAACCATGCCCAACACAGAAATTGCGCAACATACCGTACAGAACCTGTTCTGCCGGTTGCCCTACGCCTCACAGAAAGCGTTTGAATGGATTGCCACGGAAAACGAGATGTTTCAAGTGTGCGGATTCCTCATCCTGGCCCGCCTGTTCATGCAAAAGCTCCAGCCCAACGAACGTTCAGCCGACGAATTTCTTGATCAGACCGCCACGGCACTGCACGGCACACCTGCCGTAAGACGTGCGGCATTATCGGCTCTGCAAAAGTATCAGGACCTGAACGAAACAGCTTTCCGACAAGGTGAGAAAATTCTACAGACAGCCGGATTCTGACATATTATCTAAAAATAGGAGCCATTTCATTCTGATTTTACACAAAAAAGATTTAACTTTGTACGACTCGAAAGACTATAGATTTATTAGATTTATGAAAAGAGGAAAAATTGACGCCCTGCTGGGCATCGTATTCGGAGATGAAGGCAAGGGAAAGGTGGTGGACGTATTCACACCCCGATATGACGTCGTGGCCCGCTTTGCAGGCGGTCCGAACGCCGGACACACCATCATTTTCGAGGGAAAGAAGTTCGTACTCCGCTCCATACCTTCAGGCATTTTTTCGGAAGACAAGGTGAACATCATCGGCAACGGATGTGTCATCGCTCCGGACTTGTTCATGGCAGAAGCCCAAGAACTGGAGGCCGCCGGCTATAACCTGAAAGGACGGCTGCACATCAGCAAACGGGCACACCTCATCCTGCCGACGCACCGTGTACTGGACCGTGCCTACGAAGCAGCCAAAGGAAAGGCCAAAGTGGGCACCACCGGCAAAGGCATCGGCCCGACCTACAGCGACAAAGCTGCGCGTATCGGGCTGCGCGTGGGCGACATTCTGGACCGTTTTGAGGAAAAATACCAGACGCTGAAAAAACGCCATGAACAAATCCTGAAAGACTTGCACTATACGGACTACGACATCAGTCAGGAAGAAGCGCAATGGCTGAAGGGCATCGAATACATGCGTGGCTTTCAGCTGACAGACACGGAAATAGAAATCAACCGCTATCTGAAAGAAGGCAAGAACGTGTTGGCCGAAGGAGCGCAGGGCACCATGCTCGACATCGATCATGGCACCTATCCTTTTGTTAGCTCTTCGAACACCACCAGCGGCGGCGTATGTACAGGACTCGGCGTAGGTCCGACCGATATTGGTGAAGTCTTCGGTATTTTCAAAGCCTATAGCACACGTGTAGGTGCCGGACCCTTCCCCGTGGAACTGTTCGACCAGACCGGAGATACGTTGCGCGAAGTGGGACATGAATACGGAGCTGTCACAGGACGCAACCGCCGCTGCGGGTGGATAGACCTGGTGGCTCTGAAATATGCCATCATGATCAACGGTGTCACACAACTGATCATGATGAAAAGTGATGTGCTCGACGGATTCGATACCATTAAAGCCTGCACGGCTTATAAAAAAGACGGCGTGGTGATGGAAGACATGCCATTTGAGACAGAAGGCTGCGAAGCCGTCTACAAAGAACTTCCGGGCTGGAAAGAGGATTTGTCCGCTATGACGGACGAAAGTCAGTTTCCACAAGCATTCAAGGATTATATCCGCTTTTTGGAAACAGAATTAGAGACTCCCATCACCATTTTGTCCGTAGGTCCGGACCGTGCACAAACCATCATCAGAAAGAAATAAAACGAATATCAAATCTTCACGTCTAAATTACCCCCTGATTTAGACAGCTGCCGCCCACCCGGACTTTCTCACCGGGCGGGCGGTTTTGCTTCATGGCCTCAATCCTGTCTCCCGGTCCGCCTCATCGCAATTCATGACGCATCGAGGCCACATCATCGGGATTGGCACCCAATTCCATAGCCTTGTCCAGATCGGCACGGGCTTCCTTGGAACGTTTTGTCTCGATATAGAGCGCAGCCCGGTTAAGCAGATAATCTATGTTTCCCGGATCCAATGAAATAGCCTTGGTGAAATCGGCCTCTGCAGCCTCATACAACTTACGTGTCTGTTCCAGTCCAGCCCGGACGGCATACAGGACCGCATGGTCGGGCGCGGCACTGATCATGGCATTGATCTGCTCCATGGCTTCACGAGGCCGGTTGTCTTTCTCATTCAACAGCACCAGTCCGATGCGCCCTTCCTCGTGCGCCGGATTAATCTGCAACAAGGCCTGATAGTCCGCACGGGCTTTTTTATACAAACGCTGATCAGTATAAATATAAGCCCGCATGAACAACGCTTCCTGCACATCAGCCTTCCAATACAACACTTCACTGTAGTCCGCCAGTGCCTTTTCCTTATTGCCCAGCTGCAGATACAGCCCGGCCCGTGCCATGCGCAAGGGCAGGACGTGGGGGGCGATATTCAGTCCCAACGTGTAGTTCTCCAACGCCTTGTCATACTTTCCGCGATACTCCTGCATCTGTCCTATCTGATAGTAAATCATGGCATTGGAACGCTGTGCAGGTTCTGCCTTCATGGCTTCGCGGAACAACGCCTCCGCCTCCGTCAGACTGTCTGTCGACATGGCCTCCAAAGCCTTACGCACATATTCCTTATACGTGCTTTCCGTCTGTGCCCATCCGCTCACTGTCGCGATGCACAGACATAAGATGCAAACCAACTTCTTCATTTTCTTTTCTTTTTTATCCATACAAGCATACAAAGCTATTTCTTCGTCAACACTATTCATACCCTACAAATGTAAGAAAAGAAAAGAATCCGGCCATCATTTTTCAGTGAAAATCGTCCGAAACAGGACTGAACTGTCCGCAAAATGCCCGTAAAGGTTCTTGCAGAGTGCAGCCCGTCCGTCAGCCGCCACGTCTTCAGTCATCCCGCCCGACCAAGAACATCACACCTTTTCACTCCGGTGCCCAACAGCTCCGGGCAGAAACACCGTCCGCCGCACTGCAGGAAACGCAAGACGGTCTTGCGGAAAGTCTCACCGTTCTTTGCGGAAAGAGACGTCCTTTTATGCGCAAAGAAATGCAGAAAGTTCCCGCCGACCTCCGCCACTTCTCTCATTCATGACTTTTTATCACGAAGAAAGAGCAATATAAAAAAGCAACGGTCTCCGGAAGTCGTCATAGCTTCCGGAGACCGTCAACGAGCCACAATAATGCCCTCAGGCTTTCTTGATGTAGTCCACAATCCACTGGCCCACCTGGATGGTGCCATAACGCGCACCGCCCTCCACCTGGATTTCCGGTGTGCGCACGTTGGCATCCAACGATGCATTGACGGCCTTACGGATAAGTGCTCCCTCCTCCTTCAGGTTGAAATACTCGAACAGCATGGCCACAGAGAGTATCTGTGCCAAAGGATTGGCTATATTCAGCCCTTTGGCCTGCGGCCATGACCCGTGAATCGGTTCAAACACCGGTGTGTGCTCACCCGTAGAGGCCGAAGGCAACAAGCCCATGGACCCGGTGATGCAGGATCCTTCGTCGGTCAGTATGTCGCCAAAAGTATTCTCCGTCACCATCACATCGAAGAAGCGCGGGTCTTGAATCATGCGCATGGCGGCGTTGTCTACAAACATGTAGTCCGTCTCCACTTCCGGATACTGCACAGCCATCTCTTTAGCCACCTGACGCCACAGCCGGCTCGACGCCAGCACATTCGCTTTGTCTACCACGGTGAGATGTTTACGGCGACGCATGGCATATTCAAAAGCCACTTTCAGAATACGTTCGATTTCAGGGCGAGTATAGGCATTGGTATCGTAAGCCTTATCGTTGTCCTGATACTTCTCTCCGAAATACATACCGCCCGTCAGTTCACGGATACAGATAAAGTCCGCGCCACGCACCAGTTCGTCTTTCAGGGGCGACTTGTGAATCAAGCAGTCGAATGTCTCCACCGGACGGATGTTGGCAAACAGCCCCAGTTTCTTACGCATGGCCAGCAGTCCCTGTTCCGGACGCACCTTGGCCGTGGGATCATTGTCGAAGCGCGGATCTCCCACGGCAGAAAAGAGCACCGCATCAGCCTCCATACATACTTTGAACGTTTCTTCGGGGAACGGATCGCCCACCTTGTCTATGGCTTCCGCCCCACACAGGGCATATTGATAACTTACCTTGTGGCCGAACTTCTCGCACACTGCGTTCATCACAGCCACTCCTTGTTCTGAAATCTCAGGGCCTATGCCATCACCAGGCAATACGGCAATTTTCAAATCCATAATTATTCGTTTGTCTTTTGTTTGTTTTCTTGTTCTGTATTCTCTGTTCTCACATAATCACGCTCTATGAGATTCAGCATCTTCACCGTCGCCTTGATGGCCGCTTCCGTCTGGTCGGCGTCCAGTCCACGCGTACGGTACACCTTGTCGTTCCAATTCCACGTGATGACCGTCTGTACCAATGCGTCCGTACGTCCGCCGGGCGGAATGCTGACACTATAGTTGGCCAGCCAAGGGAACTTGCGCGAAAGCTTATACTTATAAATATGACGGGCCGCCCGCATGAAGGCATCGAACTGTCCGTCGCCGGAGGCGTTTTCCTCATACGCCCGTCCGTTGACAGACAACCGCACGGAAGCCATGGGCTTCAGGCCGTAGGCTGTCGTGACCACATAGCTGAGCAGTTTGACATGTTCTTCCAAAGCTTCATGCTTCAGCACGTCGGAAACGATGTAGGGTAAGTCTTCCTGCGTCACGATTTCCTTTTTATCACCCAGTTCGATGATACGGTCCGTGACTTTCCGTGTCTGCTCCGGCGACAACTCCAGTCCCAGTTCTTCCAGGTTCTTCAGGATGTTGGCTTTCCCGCTGTTCTTTCCTAAAGCGTACTCGCGTTTACGTCCGAAACGTTCCGGCAGCAGATCATTACAATACAGATTGGCTTTGTTATCACCGTCGGCATGCACACCGGCCACCTGTGTGAACACACTCTCGCCCGTAATCGGACGGTTGGGCGGAATGGGAATGCCGGAATAGCTCTCCACCATCCTGCTGACGTCATTCAGCCGGCTTTCATCTATGCTGGTCTGTGCATTGAACTGGTCCTTCAGGATGGCCTGCACACTGGCCAGCGGCGCGTTACCCGCTCTTTCACCCAATCCGTTGACCGAGGTATGAATGCCACGACATCCACCCAATACAGCAGCCAATACATTGGAAATAGCCAGATCATAATCGTTGTGGGCATGGAAGTCAAAATGCAGTTCCGGGTAGCGCTTTACCATCTTGCGCATGTAACCCAACAAGTCCAACGGATTCAGAATACCTAACGTATCGGGCAACATGAAACGGCGGACGCGCTCACCCTTCAGGGCATCCATCAAAGCAAACACATAATCCGGCGAATGCTTCATGCCGTTGCTCCAATCCTCCAAATAGATATTCACATCAATGCCCAGCTCTTCGGCGTAAGCCAAGGACTGCCGGATGTCGGCCACGTGTTGCTCCAACGTCTTCTTCAGCTGATTCGTGCAATGATTCTCCGAGCCCTTACACAACAAATTGATATTTTTGCACCCACAACTGTTTATCCAGTCGAGCGAGATATGGCCGTCCACAAAGCCCAGCACTTCCACACGATGAATCCGACCTGTCTGACGCGCCCACTGACAGATGCTCCGCACGGCATCCATCTCTCCGTCGGAGACGCGGGCAGAAGCCACCTCTATGCGGTCCACGTTCAGATCCTGCAATAACGCACGGGCTATCATCAGCTTCTCATGAGGCACGAAACTCACGCCGCTGGTCTGCTCGCCGTCGCGCAGCGTCGTGTCCATGATCTCTATCTTCACGGGATTTGCGTTCATCTTTTATCGGCTTTAACAGGCATTCTTACGTTCCCAGTCTTCTATCTTGTCCTTGTTCTCCAACAGGAAATCGATGTCGTCAAGGGCATTCATCAAACAATATTTCTTATAACCGTTAATCTCGAAACGCTCACTTCGTCCGGTTGCCTTGTTGGTCACTGTCTGATTAGGCAGGTCTACTTCCACCAACGTCTTGGGATCGGCTTTGATGGAAGCAAACAGCTCTGCCAGAAACTCCTCACTGACCACTACCGGCAACACGAAATTGTTCAGCTCATTGTTCTTATGAATGTCTGCGAAAAAGCTGCTGATGACCACCCGAAAGCCATAGCCTGCTATAGCCCAGGCCGCATGCTCACGGCTGGAACCGCTGCCGAAGTTCTTTCCGGCAACAAGTATTTCTCCGCCATAGGTCGGATCGTTGAGGACAAAATCCTTGTTCAACGTTCCGTCGGCATTGTAACGCCAGTCGCGGAACAGGTTTTCTCCGAAAAAACTTTCCTCCCGCGTCGTCGCTTTCAAGAAGCGGGCTGGGATAATCTGGTCGGTGTCTACATTCTCCAAAGGAAGGGGAACGCATGTACTGGTAATGATATTAAACTTCTTTTTCATAAGATGGAATTTACATTAATGTACGCGGATCGGTTATCACTCCTGCCACAGCGGCTGCGGCAGCCACCAACGGGCTGGCCAGTATCGTCCGTGCCCCCGGACCCTGACGGCCCTCAAAATTCCGGTTGGAGGTGGAGACAGACAATTTTCCTGCCGGAATCTTGTCGTCATTCATCGCCAGACAAGCTGAACAACCGGGCTGACGGAGGGTAAAACCGGCGTCCTCCAACACCTTGTCCAGCCCTTCGGCCTTAATCTGATCGGCCACCATCCACGACCCTGGTACAAGCCATGCCACAACATGATCCGCTTTCTTGCGGCCCTTCACGATGGAGGCAAAGGCCCGGAAGTCCTCAATACGGCCATTCGTACAGGCACCGAGGAATACATAGTCCACCGGTTTGCCCAGCAGACATTCACCCGGCTGGAAGCCCATATAGCCCAGCGATTTCAGATAAGAAGCACGACCGGCCTCCGGAACAGTGTCTATGGCCGGTATGTTTTCCGTAATGCCAATGCCCATACCGGGATTCGTACCATAGGTGATGCGCGGCTCTATCTCGGACGCATCAAATGTCAGTTCTTTGTCAAACACGGCATCCGGCCCGCTGTTCAGCGTTTTCCAATAAGCCACAGCCTTATCCCACTCTTCGCCTTTGGGAGCATACTCCCGCCCTTTGAGGTATGCAAAAGTCACCTCATCCGGAGCTATGAAACCGCCGCGGGCCCCCATCTCAATGGAAAGGTTGCACAGCGTCAGACGGCCTTCCATCGAAAGACTACGCACCACTGAACCGGCATATTCCACAAAATAGCCCGTGGCACCGGAAGTCGTCAGACGGGACATCAGGAACAAGGCCACATCCTTGGCCGTCACTCCTTTCCCCAATTCACCGTTGATATTAATACGCATAGATTTAGGCTTCTGTTGCAGGATGCACTGCGAGGCCATCACCATCTCCACTTCCGACGTACCGATACCGAAAGCCACGGCTCCCACCGCACCATGAGTAGAGGTATGGGAATCACCGCAGACAATCGTCATACCCGGAAGCGACAATCCCCGCTCCGGACCTACTACATGAATAATGCCGTTCTTGGGATTCATCATCCCGAAGTGTGTCAGTCCGAAGTCGGCGGCATTCTTGGCCAATGTGTCCACCTGTGTTCTGCTCACAGGGTCTTCGATAGGTTTGTCCTGATCGTGAGTCGGGGTATTATGGTCCGGCATACAATAAATATGGTCCGGACGAAAACATTTCAAACCACGGGCACGCATGTCGGCGAAAGCCTGCGGACTGGTCACTTCATGGCAATAAAGCCTGTCGATATACAATTGTTGCGGACCATCTTCCACATATTGCACCACGTGCTTGTCCCAAATCTTGTCAAACAAAGTATTTGCCATTGCTTTTTCTTGAATATATTACTTCTTAAACTTGTTTATACAATCTATATACGCCTCTGCCGATGCCGTAACAATATCCGTATTGGCACCGAAGCCGTAATAGACATGTCCGTCGTATTCCACTTGCATGTGCACCTTACCTACATCGTCCGACCCTTTGCTGATGGCCTGAATAGTGAACTCTTTCAACACCATCTGACGTTTGATGATGTTCTTGAGGGCCTTGATAGCCGCATCCACCGGGCCATTGCCACTGGCCGAAGCCTCAAACTTCTCACCGGCAATGTCCAAACCTATGCAGGCTACAGAGCGCACCCCTAACCCTGTAGTCACTTGCAGATAATCGAGCTTGACGGCATGAGCTGCCGCACGGTCTGCACCGGCCAACATCAAAATGTCATCATCGTTCACCTCTTTCTTCTTGTCGGCCAACTTCAGGAATTCCTGATAAGTAGCATCCAGACGTTCACCGCTCATCTCCACGCCCAGTACGCTCAGGCGGTGTTTCAGTGCGGCACGTCCGCTGCGTGCCGTCAGCACGATGGCATTGTCGTCGATGCCCACGTCCTTGGGGTCTATAATCTCATAGGTCTGCACGTTCTTCAGCACACCGTCCTGATGAATACCGCTGGAATGGGCAAAGGCATTGCGTCCCACGATGGCCTTGTTCGGCTGAACGGGCATGTTCATCAGGCTGGATACCATGCGGCTCGTCGGATAGATCTTCTGCGTGTTGATGTTCGTGTCAATGCCGATGCCCTTGTGACACCGCAGAATCATGGCCACCTCCTCCAGCGAGGTGTTCCCGGCCCGTTCTCCGATGCCGTTGATGGTCACTTCGGCCTGCCGTGCCCCGTTCATGACGCCCGCAATCGTATTGGCTGTAGCCATGCCCAAGTCGTTGTGGCAATGGGTGGACAGAATCGCCTTACCGGCCGACAGTCCGTCCACATGCTCCATCAGATACTTAATCTTCTCACCGTATTCCTGGGGTAGACAATAACCCGTTGTGTCGGGGATGTTGACCACAGTGGCCCCGGCCTTTACCACGGCTTCCACCACTCTTGCAAGGTATTCATTTTCCGTCCGTCCGGCATCCTCAGCATAAAACTCCACGTCCTCCACATACCTCTTTGCATATTTTACGGCCGCCACCGCACGTTCGATAATCTCTTCACGCGTGGAGTTGAACTTGTACCTGATGTGCGAATCGGATGTTCCTATTCCGGTATGAATGCGTTTATGCTTTGCCGCCTGCAAAGCTTCAGCTGCTACATCTATATCTTTTTCCACCGCACGGGTCAAAGCACATATCGTAGGCCACGTGACGGCCTTTGAAATTTCTATTACGGAATTAAAATCACCTGGACTGGAAATCGGGAATCCCGCCTCTATCACATCCACCCCCAAAGCTTCAAGCTGACGGGCTACTTGGATCTTCTCTACTGTATTCAACTGACATCCGGGCACTTGCTCACCATCCCTTAATGTCGTATCAAAAATAAATAATCTGTCACTCATATTCTTTATGTTCATTAATATCCAATAAAACAAAAGCCTTTCACACCGGGAAAGTGGGAAAGGCTTCAATTATATCACACAACAATTCATGCACAGACCACACTTTCCACTACCCCACGCAGTCGAATACCCAAAATGGCCAGCAATATTGTTGCAATACTCATCATTTTTCTCTTTCTTTTGTTTAACGGGTACAAAGATAGAAGTTTTAGAACAAAAGCACAAATAAATCAAAAGAAAAAAGAGACTAAAAAAGAAATTCTATCACAACAGACCTGTTTAGAAGCAAAAACAAAGCGCACAAATGGATGTTACGATGATGCTGACACAAATCACATACTCTTATTACGTGCCACATCGACAGGCATCCCCACCGATTTTACCTCCTTTCAACGAAAGGCACCCGTAATCCCATCGCCCAAAAAGGAAATCCGCAGCAACGTAAATCCCCCACTGCCGTGCAAGTCCCTTAAGCGATGAGCACCATAGTCTCGGAGTCCGATTTTCAGGCAAAAATGCGATGAAGAAGAGAAACCTCAAAGTCGTCTTTAACATATTTTATGTGCGTTGTATCGCGCATCTTTCGCAAATTCAATTAACTTTAGAATCAGTTCTTCCTTGTAAGACAAACAATCTTGCGGGCATGAATCCGCAACACTTTAATACTTATTTCGCTTTTGATTTTACACATACGATTCTTATGAGATACTATTTGAAATTATCAGTCTTTTTTATCTCACTTATATTAGGATGCAATCATATCTGTTCACAAACAATAGCAGATGCCAGACTGGCAGAAATCCTGAACAGCGGTGATTTGTTCCGATTAAAAGCCCAATACCCGGCACTAAAAGATTCGGTCCGCGTCAAGATGCTCAGACTGGTGGCCGAAGCACAATTAGGCTGCGGCTTCAACCGTCTGGAAAGTGCCGCAACGGCATTGGACAGCCTGTGCCTGCACCATCAGGAAGAGCTGGGCGATGCGGCAACCGCAATGGCCTCACTGCGTGCGATGACCCTGTTGAATTTAGGACGGTATGCACAAGCGGGAAAGGCCGGGGAGGAATTGGTAAACAAGTTCAAGGATGTGGCCCCCTTTGAATCCATTTTCTCCTATTTCTTTATAGAGCGTATAGGCAAGGCCCTGGCCGATACCCCTGCCCCTTACATGGAAAGGCCTGATCGCGACATCACGGTCCCCCCTGAAATGTGACTCGGCCGGACGCGGGTATCACTTTCATATTCCGGTTATAGTAAACGGAATCACAAAGGACTATGTGTTCGATACGGGATGTTCTTTCGGCAACTTCGTCTCTGAGAAGTACGCCAAAGAGGTCGGCCTAAAAATACTGTCCGACTCCATTCCGGTTTTAGGAGCAGAGATAGGTTTTGTAAAACTGGCGACGGCAGACTCCCTGCAAGTCGGTGAGATTATCTATCACAACCCCATATTCATGGTGGCCCCGCCAGACCAAGAAGTAGATTCCATCTTCACGTTCGACGGCGTACTGGGCTATCACTTCATCCGGGACGTCAAGGAGATCATCATCGACAATGCATCCCGTTCATTTATCTTCCCATACCGGATATCAGACGGAGAGTCCAACATGTTTCTTTCCGGCAACACGCCCCAGATACGCATCGAATACGATGGGAAACCTTTCGACATCGTGTTTGATACAGGTAATGCAAAGTCACGCTTGGGAAATGCATTTGCACGGATATTCCCCGAAGCCGTGTCAGAACTGACAGAACATCAAAGCCGCTATGGCGGATTTGGCGGTGTATCATACGCAAAAGTCGTGACATTGCCCAAGTTCCGTTTTAGTTGCTCTGGACAACCTGTCACACTTCATCAAACAGAAGTACTGAAAGACTCCATCAACGGCCCGCTATTTTCAGGTTCGTTGGGAACAGACTTTGTCTCATCATTCAAACGCCTTGTCATCAACTACGAGCAGATGTTTATCCGTGGTGAACAATAAAGGATTATGTTCCAGAACAGACAATAGTGAATGCTCAGTAGACACCATCATTCGTCTGCTGCCCCATTCAAAAAACACTCCATCTCCTCCCCACAGGAGTTTTTAAAAAACATCCTTCATCTTTCAGGATGAAGGATAACACACTCATCGACAGCACGTTGAAGGCTGAAGGATGGCTGAAGGATGACGGAAGCCCGCGAAGAGGCGGCATGCGGGAAGGCGGGG
>CALULA010000003.1 GCA_944321365.1 uncultured Paraprevotella sp. | reverse complement strand
CGGCACCCTTGCGCAAAAACGCCGACGGCAGCGGACAGAGACAGAAAAGGCCGCGAGAAAGCAGGGAAAACATCCGGGCTATGACGAGGACAAACGGAGCAAAAAAGAAAAAGGAGATGGAGAAAAGAAAAGTCACTCTTTCTCACAAGAAAAAGTGACCCTATAACATTCCTTTCAATATAGACTTGCCTTTCTTGTCATAAATAGGCGGGCAATTCATATAGTTTTGTACTATGACTACCTTTTATTAATATATAATATCCTTTAGGCTTCTTGATAGACAATGCGTTTTTCACCTGCTCAACATCCTCAAATGTACGGAAAGGATGATGCGTCGCCTTGAATTCCTGACCCACCAACCAAACATGATCAAAACCCGCTTCCACCAAAAAATCCACCATCTCCTGATGCGCCTTCCAGCTCTCCTTACCCAATTCTTTCATATCGCCCAATATGGCCATTTTACGTTCCACCTTCATATCACGGAAATTCTCTATGGCCGCTTTCATGCTTGTAGGATTGGCATTATAGGCATCCACTATCAGTTTATTACACTCCGTCTCCATCAACTGCGAACGGTTGTTCTCCGGTCGATATTCAGCCAAAGCTTCATTGATTTTCTGTATTTCAACGCCAAACGTACGCCCCACAACAGCTGCCGCCATCATGTTCTTCACATTGTAGGCACCTATCAAATGAGTCTGCACCATCTGCCACTCTCCGCCCGCCGGACGCCACCGGAATTTCAAGAAAGGAGCACATTCGACGACCTCTCCCTCCACATTCAAGGGTTCAAGTCCTTCACATCCGTAAGTAATCTGATGCAATCCGCCGGCCATACGCACCAACTCCGCACTGTCACGATCCACAAAAACAGTCCCATGTTTGGCACGCAGATAATCGTAAAGTTCGCCCTTTGTGCGAAGCACTCCCTCAAAAGAGCCAAACCCCTCCAAATGTCCCATCCCCACGTTTGTAATCAGACCAAAATCCGGATCCACCAGTTCCGCCAACGTCTTAATCTCGCCCGGATGATTGGCTCCGGTTTCTATTACCGCTATCGTATGTTCCGGTGTCAGACGAAGCAGTGTTTTGGGAACGCCTATATGGTTATTCAGATTACCTTCCGTAAACAGCACACGATGTTTTTTAGACAATACGGCCGCTATCAGTTCTTTGGTAGTAGTCTTCCCGTTCGTTCCGGTCACCTGAATAAAGGGTATATCAAACTGCTCACGGTGAAAGTGAGCCAGCTGCTGCAAAGCATTCAGAGCATTTTCCACCAAGATATAACGCCCGTCCCCCGGCCGCACATAATTCTCATCATCCACCACAGCATAAGAACATCCCTGTTCAAGAGCCTTTCCCGCAAACACATTGCCATCGAATGTCTCTCCGCGCAAAGCAAAGAAGATGGATCCTGCCGGACAGTTACGGCTATCCGTTGTAATTACAGGATGCTGTTTATAAAGTTCATAAAGCTTATCTGTTTCCATAATTCCCGTTTTTACCCGACAAATATAATCGAAAAGTATGAAAAACCAAATTATTCTGCGTACATTTGCAGCAGGAAACAAAGGAAATGCAGATGAACGACAACGTGCCATATTGCCTGTCGGCAGGCGGAAAACTCATAGATTTGTCCACGCCCAAAATCATGGGCATACTCAACGTAACGCCAGACTCATTCTATTCCGCCAGCAGAAAGGAAAGCGAAAGGGAGATAGCCGAAAGAGTCGAACAGATTTACACAGAGGGGGGAGACATCATTGACATCGGAGCTTACTCATCACGTCCGGACGCCGCCGACATCAGTTGCAAGGAAGAAGCAGACCGATTGCGCAAAGGCCTCGCTATCATCCGTAAAAACGTCCCAAACGCCATCGTTTCCGTGGACACGTTCCGAGCAGACATAGCCGCCATGTGCGTGGAAGAATACGGTGTAGAAATAATCAATGACATTTCGGGAGGCGAAATGGATCAGCAAATGTTCGACACGATAACCCGTCTGAACGTGCCCTATATCATGATGCACATGAAAGGCACCCCGCAAAACATGCAACAACAGTCTCACTACAAGCACATGAGACAGGAAGTCATGCAGTATTTTGCAGAGAAAATCAACGACCTGCATGCACGGGGAGTAAAAGATATCATCGTGGATCCCGGATTCGGTTTCGGCAAGACATTGGAACACAACTACGAACTGTTCAAACACTTGGAGGATTTTAAAATCTTCGGTCTGCCGTTACTGGTGGGCATATCCCGTAAATCCATGATTTACAAACTCCTCGATACGACTCCGGAGCATGCTCTAAACGGGACGACAGTGCTCAACACGATTGCCTTACAAAAAGGGGCCAATATCTTACGTGTACACGACATAAAGGCGTGCGCAGAAGCAATCAAGATATTCAACAAGATGAACGAACAACAATAACTCCAGCTCATGCCATTAGATTTCGGACTAAAAGACTTTATAGACATCTTCCTCGTAGCGCTGATTCTGTTCTATTGCTACAAGGTGATGAAAGAATCCCGTTCATTGAATGTGTTCTTCGGCGTATTGATTTTTGTCGTGTTCTGGCTGTTCGTCTCCCAAATCTTAGAGATGAAACTGCTGGGCTCTATTTTCGATAAACTGGTGAGTGTGGGCGCCTTAGCTCTCATCATCCTTTTTCAGGAAGAAATACGCAACTTCTTTTTCACCATCGGTACCCACCGGCAGGTAGAAAGTCTGCTCAAACTTATCAGGAGAGGCAAAAAAGACCCGAAGAAAGCCAGCAAAGATGAAATCATGCCCATTGTCATGGCCTGCATGAGCATGAGCAAGCAAAAGGTGGGAGCACTGATTGTCATTGAGCGTAACTTGCCCCTGAACGACATTATCCGCTCCGGCGAAATCATCGATGCGAACATCAATCAGCGGCTTATTGAAAACATCTTTTTCAAGAACAGTCCGTTGCACGACGGCGCCATGATCATCAGCAAAAAGCGCATCAAGGCAGCCGGATGTATCTTGCCGGTGTCGCACAGCATGGACATCCCGAAAGAATTAGGACTGCGCCATCGTGCCGCCAAAGGAATCTCACAGGAAACGGACGCATTGGCAGTCATCGTTTCTGAAGAAACAGGCAACATCTCCGTAGCCTATAAGGACATGTTCCATCTGCGACTGTCGGCAGAGGAACTGGAACGTTTTCTTACCGAAGACCGCCCCTGACCGTCTCAATTCATCATCAGACTCAAGTAGAGACCGGAACACCCCAACACCCTGTCCGGTATCTCCGTGATATGAACCACACGGCAAGGCATCCCGTCAAGCGGCGCGACGACCTTCCTACAAACACCCCGTTCCCATATATAATACCCGTTATTATCAGTCAGCACATCATCGCCCACCACTTGTATACATTCCGTTTTTTCGGGATGCTGTGCTGCACACCACCTCATCACCTCCGGCAGACACACAGGCCGCAACTGTGCCCTGTTGCACTGGCGGACATGACGCGCAGCAGGGCCCACTCCCAAAGTCTGACAAGCACGCCTCAACATCTCATCCTCTACCGCCTGAGAAGGAGAGCAACTCTCCAGGATGCATAATTCATCCCCGCGCCGCACCGCCAGCAAAGCACCTGCGCACTCTCCCTTCCCGTCACGCGCCACTGCCATACAGCCACCACTGAGAAACAAATCAGAACAGACGGCACGCATATCGTCCTCATCATGCAAAAAGGCCCAAGGTATGCCTTTCCACCAACGCTCAAAAAGCGAGTGCACTCCAGACACCACATCACTCCGTAAAGCCGTATAGACCTCTATATTCACAGCAGGACTGTCAGACACCGCCATAAAATGGGCAGGAGCAGCCGCCGGAAGAGCAGCATAACCGAAATGTTCATAAAAGGAAAAAAGCCCCTCATCAGCCGGAATGAGTGCAGTAAACCAAAACCCATCGGAATGCATTTTGTGAAGAGCCTGTCGCATCAGTTCTGTCATATATCCCTTTCCTCTATATTCCGGATGCGTACAAACTCCTGACACATACGCAACCGGAGCAGTCATATTCCCCGCCTCACCGCACATCATAACGTAAGGCAAACGTTGTAAGGCCGCCGTCACCCGCCCGTCATGCTTCAGACAACTGTTCCGTTGCGGGGTATATTTCATGGAAAAATACAGCCGGACAAAATCTTCCGTGTCGCCGAAACAAAGTTTCCACAAGGCCCGTGTCTGCCATTTTTCCTGCAACTCCTCTTGGGTCAGTCCGGAATCACCCCGTTCCTTTTCCACAGTGCATGACGACCATACGCTGTATTTCTTCAGCAATCTTACAGGCTGATAAGAAAGTTTGGCCTTCCGCAAGCCTTCCACTCCCAGATCTTCCTCACGATTGACATATACAAAACGTTCGGGCAGACGGCTCGCAAACTCCTTGTTGATAACAGCATAAGCCCCTTCGTAAGCCATATCCGCCTTCTCCACGCAGACATCGAACGTGTCATTACAGATCGGTGCTCCATAAGTAAAAGCCACAACACGCCCGCCCATCCGCAACACACCTCCGGTAATACCGAGTTCACTGCGCCGGGAAAGAGCACGGCGAATAGCCTCGGTCTCGGCAGCCACAGCCCGTTGTTCCGCCTTGCCGGCATGATTCAACGCCCAGCGTTCTGCCAGCTCCATACAAGCCGGCACATGCTCATCTGTCAAATCCTCATAACGGCAATCCGGATAAAGCCTCATGAAACGGTTCACATGATTACGTTTCGGCTGCAACCGCTTGCCGGACAATGCAGCCAACGATTCGCGCAAGTAGAGATAATCGGCATGTTCTCTGTTCTCACTCTGCCAGCAATGCCCTTCCATGCAATCCCGCACCAACGACAGCTGTTCTTCGCACACGCCTATAACCAGCAGCGGATGCGACAAACGACAAGCATCCTCTTTCAATTGGCGCAGAACCGCACGCCAGTCGCCCGTCCCCACCGGCATAAGATAAGCCAGATGACCGTCCGTCTGAAACCTGAACAGCAGAAAACCTCCCCACTCAGCTATCTCCGTATGATAAAGCGTCCACCAGGCATACAGATTGGCAAACGACAAATCACAATTACGGCGACCGGCATTTTCGGTATATCTCCACACCAGTTCACGGTCCGACAACGACAAAGGATGAAAATCAAGCGGCATAAACGTTGTTTTTTTGCCCAAAGAAACACAAAAACAACGGAAAAACATCAGATATCAATATAAAAAAAATAAAACAGGAAAAGCACGATTATTCGGACGAAATTCCTTAATTTTGCAAAAGCATACAAATTGCCATGCAGAGTTATCAAATTAAAGCATAAAACTATGGACTTAATCAAGGAAATTGTCTCACGCGCTAAGGCAAACAAACAGCGCATTGTTCTTCCGGAAGGAACAGAAGAACGCACATTGAAAGCCGCCAATCAGATTCTGACGGACGAAGTGGCCGACCTGATTCTGCTGGGCGACCCCGCCGAAATAGAAGAAGCAGCAAAAAAATGGGGCTTAGGCAACATTTCCAAAGCCACGATCATCAACCCGGTCACAAGTCCGAAAAAAGAAGAATATGCCCAGTTGCTTTTTGAACTGCGCAAGAAAAAAGGCATGACCTTGGAGGAAGCTCACGAAAAAGTGCTCGACCCGCTTTTCTATGGCTGCCTGATGATCAAAGCCGGTGATGCAGACGGCCAGCTGGCCGGTGCACGCAACACAACGGGCAACGTGCTGCGTCCGGCCCTGCAGATCATCAAGACAGCTCCGGGCATCACCTGCGTGTCGGGAGCCATGCTGCTGCTCACCAAAGCACCCAACTACGGACAAAACGGAATATTGGTCATGGGAGACGTTGCCGTCACACCCGTTCCAGACGCCGGACAATTGGCACAAATAGCCGTATGCACCGCACGCACAGCACAGGCCGTAGCGGGCATGGATCCTAAAGTGGCCATGCTGAGCTTTTCCACCAAAGGCTCGGCCAAACACGAAGTGGTAGACAAAGTGGTCGAGGCAACCAGACTGGCCCGTGAAATGGCACCCGGACTGAGCATCGACGGCGAACTGCAAGCCGACGCCGCACTGGTTCCCAGCATAGGCGAAAGCAAAGCACCCGGCTCGGTCATCGCGGGACACGCTAACGTGCTGGTAGTTCCCAACCTGGAAGTAGGCAACATCTCCTACAAACTGGTGCAACGGCTGGGACATGCCGAAGCCATCGGTCCCATTTTGCAAGGCATAGCCCGTCCGGTGAACGATCTGTCGCGCGGCTGTTCCATTGAGGACGTCTATACCATGGTGGCCGTAACAGCCAACCAGGCCATCGCCGCAAAGGCAAGAGAATAAACCATCATTTTCATTCATACATCTTAACAAACATGAAAATATTAGTATTGAACTGCGGAAGCTCTTCCATCAAATACAAACTTTACGACATGGACAACCATTCCGTCATGGCACAAGGCGGAATAGAAAAAATAGGGCTGCCCGGATCATTCCTGAAGATGACAATGCCCGACGGCACAAAGAAAATCATCGAAAAAGACATTCCGGAACACACCCAAGGCGTGCAATTCATCTTCCACATCCTGACCGACCCTCAGCTGGGCGCACTGAAATCGCTCGACGAGCTGGGCGCCGTGGGACACCGCATGGTGCATGGCGGCGAGAAGTTCAACCGGAGCGTGCGGCTCACACCCGAAGTGCTGGAGGCTTTCAAGGCCTGCAACGACCTGGCCCCGCTGCACAACCCGGCCAACCTGAAAGGCGTAAGTGCCGTATCGGAACTGTTGCCTTCCATTCCGCAGGTAGGCGTATTCGACACCGCATTCCATCAGACGATGCCCGACTACGCCTACATGTACGCTCTGCCTTATGACATGTATGAACGCTATGGCATACGCCGCTACGGATTCCACGGCACATCCCACCGCTACGTGTCGCACCGCGTGTGCGAATATCTCGGTGTCAGCCCCGAAGGCAAGCGCATCATCACCTGCCATGTGGGCAACGGCGGTTCCATCTCGGCAGTGAAAGACGGCAAGTGCATAGACACATCCATGGGCCTCACACCGCTGGAAGGCCTGATGATGGGCACCCGCTCCGGTGATATAGACGGCGGTGCCGTGACATTCATCATGGAAAAAGAAGGCCTGACGCCCGCAGAAATGTCCAACCTGCTGAACAAAAAGTCGGGCGTGCTGGGCGTAACGGGAGTGTCGTCCGACATGCGCGAAGTGATCGCCGCAGCCAAAGAAGGCAATCCCCGCTGCCGGCTGGCATTGGAGATGTACGCCTACCGCGTGAAGAAGTACATCGGGGCATACGCTGCTGCCATGAACGGTGTGGACATCATCCTCTTCACCGGTGGCGTGGGCGAGAACCAGGCCGACATGCGCGAGGCTTTCTGCGAAGGACTGGACTATCTGGGCGTGACGCTCGACAAGGCCAAGAACAACACCGTGCGCGGCGAGGAGGCCATCATCTCCACGCCGGACAGCAAGGTGACCGTCTGTGTCATCCCTACCGATGAGGAACTGATGATCGCCAAGGACACCATGGCCTTGATCTGAAACGGCAAAAGCTTCCTGTCAGCATAAGAATAAGGAACAGGCCGTAATGGCAACATACAAAGTGCGGTGTGGAAAATTATCTTCCACACCGCACTTTTTTCATCCCCCCACGACCGGTATTCCGCCATCTTTCAGAAAAACAAATGCCAGAATATTCCTCACACTCCGAAACACTAATGCAAAGCGCAGACAAACAGCAACATGCACAGCAGTTTTTTCTTTGCGCAAAGACGTTCCCTTCTTTGCGCAAAAACATCACCGCTCTTGCGCAAAAAACCGACGTCTTTTGCGCAATACAGGAAAAGCCTTTGCAGAAAAGCCATACAAGTCACGACATTACCGGCAACCTGCAGGCAGAATAACATGCCCCATCCACGGTTTCGCATGCAACCGCTTCAGGAACTACGACCATCTGCAAAACTACAGTTTCGTGTCGCCTTCGATATAATTCTCCATGAAAAGATTCTCACCATCAAACACGGCATAGGTGAACTGCGTAATCCAGTCGCCAAGAATCAGTATCCGGCTGGTACGCGACAACATCAGGTCCAGCTCGATATGGCGATGGCCGAAAATGAAATAATTGATTTCCGAATGTGATTTCAAATACTTTTTTGCAAACTGTACAAGATATTCCTTGTCCTCGCCCATATAAGGCGCATCACATTCAGCCATACCATGTTTCAAACGATTGTGGGCCGACCACGACAGGCCGAAATCTATCGCCCAGCGAGGATGAATGCACGAAAACAGACGCTGGCAAAAACGGTTGCGGAACAACCGGCGCAGGAAGCGGAAACTGCGGTCCGGGTCACCCAGTCCGTCGCCGTGCGCCAGCATGAACACCTTGTCGCCCAACTCTACCGTCTGCGCCTCTGTATGGAGTATCACCCCGCATTCCTTCACCAAGTAATCGCCGCACCACAGGTCGTGATTTCCCGTAAAGAAGTGCAGCTCCACCCCACGGTCGGACAACTCGCTGAACTTTCCCAGCAGACGTGTATAGCCACGCGGCACTACCGTGCGGTACTCATACCAGAAATCAAAAATATCGCCCAGCAAATATACGGCCGATGCCTTGTCTTTCACGCTGTCCAGGAAGTTCACCAGCCGCCGTTCGCGTGTCCGGTCGTGCGGGATGGAGCGACAGCCCAGATGGGCATCCGAAAGGAAATATACATTCTTCATAACAGGTAACTGTGTTTGGTCAGTTGAACAATTCGTCCAGATATTGATAGAAAGCGGGGTCTTCGCCTAAAAAGATTCGGGCAATCCTGCCATCGGGGTCTACGACGACTTTCGTGGGATAGCCTTGTACGGCATACTGCAGACGTACATCCGACTGTCCGTCATCACGCACATGCAGCCACGGCAGTCCATATTGCGCCACAGCCGCCCTCCACTTCTCCTCGGTGTCGTTGCAATCAATGCCCAGAATCTCCAGCTTTCCCTTATATTTGTCATAACAGTTCTTCATGTCGGGAAAACCTTTGATGCACCATCCGCACCAGCTTCCCCAAAAGTCCAGCACCACGTACTTGCCGCGCAAGGACGAAAGGGCCAGATTCCTGCCGCCGATGTCTCTCAACGTGAAACCGGGGGCCTCTACCCCTTCCTTGATTCTCTGTCTGCTGTCCTCAAACTTCTTCTTCCTTTGCAGTCCCTTGTCGATGAATTGCGCGATGGAGGCAAACGGACCGTTTTTCACCTTGCCGGTCAACAGGGGGTACAGTCCGTCTATCCATTTTCCTTTGATTTCCCCCAGCAGGAAGAGCGACAGGTCGTCGTCGGGATGCCGACGGATGTAATCGGCCTGCACGCTGTCACGCTGTCTCCAGGCGGGCAGATATTCCTTGTTGTAAATCTCTTCCGTCATAATGCTGAAGAGCGAATCCATCTTCTCTTCATAGGGCCTGCAGGCGTATTGTACTGCCCGAAGGCGGTCATTGAAGCCGCTGCCTTTCACCTGATAGTCCAACACACTGCCGGTTATGCTGACCCGGTCGCCCGGAAACAGCACAAGCTTGATGGCATGGCCCGGATTTCCCGTCGACGCGATGAACACTTTATAAGGTATCGTATCGGTCTCCGCCACATAAGTGTACGCAGAAAGACCGGGAAGCAAGGTGTCCACCTTCACATTTTTTTGTTCCAGATCCGAAATGAGAAACCTTGCGACCTGCACCGTGTCGTGCCTCATTTCTTCCAATGCAATGTCTATCTGCCCTGCTTTCTGCTCCTCATGCGGAGCAGAAAGCAGGGTTGTACCCATAAGAAAAGATAACAATAGACCTTTCATATCCGAAGATTCTAATCAGACCGGTCAGAGAAAGCCCAGCTCCATCTTGGCCTCCTCGGTCATCATGTCCTTGTCCCACTCCGGTTCAAACACGAGATTGACTTCCACCGACCTGACATGTTCTATGCTTTCCAGCTTCTGGCGCACGTCCTCCACGATGAAATCTGCCGCCGGACAGTTGGGAGCCGTCAATGTCATATCCACACTCAGAGCAAAATCATCCGACAGGTCTATCTTGTAAATCAGCCCCAAATCGTAAACATTGACTGGTATTTCAGGATCGTACACCGTTTTGAGCATCTCTATCACCTTCTCTTCTATCTGCAACTTTTCCGGTATATTCTTTTCTTCTTCCATAATCCCGCTCTTATCTGTTTAACTCAATTTTCCTTCTTCACAATAACTATAAAATCCGTTCTCAGCCACGACAATATGGTCCAGCAAGCGGATATTCATCACCTTACAGGCTTCCAGCAAGCGTTTGGTCAACCTGTCATCTTCCAAGCTCGGACGCACATTGCCCGACGGATGGTTATGACACAAAGCAATCACAGGCGCACGATGCACCAATGCCTCCCGCAGGATGAGGCGGATGTCGACCGCCGTCTCCGTCAGACCGCCCCGACTCACCAGAATCCTGTCCATCACCCGGCATGCCTGATTCATCAACAGGGCATAACATTCTTCGTGCGACAAGTCCTGCATCAAAGGCAGGACATAGCGATACAGCTCCACACTCGAACGGATGGACGGTAACTCTACCGCATCTTCTTCCATACGGCGGCGTCCCAACTCGCAAGCTGCCAAGATGGAAACGGCTTTGGCCTCGGCCAATCCCTTGTAACGGCGCACTCTGCGGGGCTTCCCCGTGACCGGATCTGCCACTTCCACCGTCCCGGTCAGCTCTTCGATCGACATACGCCCCAGCGTCTTCAACCGATTGTCGCAATCAGCCAATACCCGTTTCATCAGTTCTACAGCCGTCTCTTCCTGATTGCCGGAACCGATAAGGATAGCCAACAACTCGGCATTGCTCAACGATGCCGCTCCTTTCTGCATGAGTTTCTCGCGAGGTCTGTCGTCTTCAGCCCACTGGTTGATATTCAATTTCACGCCTGCCATGCCCGTCCCTACTTATAGAAATTCCCTTCAAAGGCAGAAAACTCGTCCTTTCCTCTTACACAACGCAGCCAGAATGCGCGCAAGAATCCCGTACCATACCCCACAAGTTGCACTACGGAAGCCGCAACAGCCAAACAACCGATTTTCATACTGCGGTTTCTGACAGCGGCATCCGCGCCCACCAACAGGGCGAACAACAACAAAGGCAAAAGCGGTATCCACGACAACGCGTGAAACAGCGCGGCGTGCTCCGCCAGCCACGGCATCTCAACGGCATAGACATAACGGTGTGCCATCTGGAAAATCCAGACCGCTCCTATCCAGCCCGCCAGGGCAACCAGCAACAGCAACGCCGCCCCTACGGTGAACACCGCAGGCAGCAAATGCACGAGTTTCAGCGATTCGGGATATTTCTTGTAGAGATTGATACGCGCAATACCGGAATTATGCACCTGTTTGAAAAACTTCTTCAAGTCGGTGCGACGCTTGTGCCAGACCCACGCTTCAGGAAACAACCGACAACGGCAACCGGCTTTGAAAATCCTTATGCTGAAATCAATATCTTCGCCAAAGCGCATCTTGGAAAAACCGCCCAACCGGCGATAGACATCCGCCCGGACTCCCATATTGAACGAACGAGGATAAAACTTATCCATTTTCTTTTTACCGCCACGGATACCACCCGTAGTGAAAAAAGAAGTCATGGCATAGCTGATGGCTTTCTGTATGGGAGTGAAAGAGGCATGCGCCTTGTCCGGCCCGCCGAAAGCCTCTGCCGGTTCACGCTGCAGCTCGCATTCCACCGCCTCCAAATACCCCGGCGGAAGCACACAATCGGAATCCAATACAATCAGATATTCTCCATGACTACGCTCCGCACCGTAGTTACGTGTCTGTCCCGGCCCTGAATTCGGCTTACTGTAATAACTGACATTCAGCCTGCCGCAGTATTTTTCTACCACTTCACGACACGGACGCTCGGACCCGTCCTCAACGACCAGCACCTCAAAGTCCTTAAACGACTGTCCGACAAGACTTTCCAACAGTTCATCCACCTCGTCAGGACGATTAAAGACCGGTATAATCAAAGAATATCTCATACCTCAATCAACTACAAAAGGAAACCTCCCAAATTTGACATTGAGCAAAGGTAACAAAAAAAATGAACAACAAGGCATACTATATACCTTATTATTCATTTTAAATCTAACGTTCAATGAATCCGGATTACTTCACACGTCCAAGATAAGAACCGTCACGGGTATCCACTTCTATCAGTTCACCTTCATTCACAAAGAGCGGAACACGCACTGTTGCCCCCGTCTCTACAGTAGCGGGCTTCAAGGTATTGGTAGCGGTATCGCCTTTCACACCCGGTTCCGTGTAGGTGATTTTCAGTACGACCTTAGTCGGCACATCGGCATAGAGCACAGTCTCCGTCGAAGCATCCGACACCACATCCACCACTTCGCCTTCTTTCATGAAGTCCACACCGTTAATCTGGTCTTTTGCAATAGGAATCTGCTCAAACGTCTCCTGATTCATGAAAATGTAATCATCACCCTCCTGATAAAGATATTGGTAAGGACGACGCTCCACACGCACGTCTTCCAGAGCTTCACCGATATTGAAACGACGGTCGATTACATATCCACTGACCACATCTTTCAGTTTTGTGCGCATGAACGTATTACCCTTTCCTGGCTTTACATGCAGGAAGTCAATGCAGAAATACAGTTTACCATCCATACGGATGCAAGTACCTTTCTTAATGTCTTGAGCGTTAATCATAAAAATCTTGCTTTATTTGTCTATCCTTATTGTAAATAGTCGAAACGAAAATTCTTCGCGGGTGCAAAGTTAATGGAAAAAAGAAAAAAAACACAAAACTTTTATGTAAAAATGACTTTCCCCTTGCTTAATTTAAAAAAAGTGCCTAATTTTGCACCCCGAACCAGAAGAAATTCAAGAAACAAAAAGCAAAGATAACAATGAAAAGAACATTCCAACCCCACAACAGAAAGAGAAAGAACAAGCACGGATTCCGTCAAAGAATGACGACACGCAACGGTCGCAAGGTGTTGGCCGCACGCCGTGCCAAGGGACGTAAGAAACTGACAGTATCTGATGAGAGACACAGTAAATAAACTAAAAGGGTCTTTTTTCAGACACAGAACAAAAAGAAGTAAGGGCGGCCTTACTTCTTTTTTGTTTTTTATTACTAACTTTGAGGCCGAATAAAGAAGAACGTTCCTCTATGACTATAAAAGAATTCTTCGGAAAACTGACGAGCAAAATCATCTGGGTAAATCTACTGGCCATGTTCCTGGTCATCATAGTTATCATTACCGGGTCATGGATCGTCTTAAACCGCTATACCTTGCACGGTGTGGAAATCACCGTACCCAATGTAAAAGGAATACGCGTGGACGATGCACGGAAGATCCTTGAAAGCCAAGGGCTACAAGCTGTTGTCACAGACTCCGGATACAACAAAGCCCTGCCCTCCGGAACGGTACTGGAACAAACTCCGATAAACGAAAGCCGTGTAAAGCCCGGACGGGAAATCTACCTGACCATCAATACCACACGTACACCCACATTGCAAATGCCCGACATTGCCGACAACAGCTCGCTGCGTGAAGCCGAAGCGCGTCTGACAGCCATGGGACTGAAACTCACACCTTGTGAATACGTTGACGGAGAAAAAGACTGGGTTTATGGCGTTAAATACAAGGGACGAAACGTATTTTACGGAGATCGCATCCCTATCGATGCGGAACTGACTCTGCAAGTGGGCAGCGGAACTTTCTCAGATGAATTCGACCTTATGTCCGATTCCGCCTCTACACAAACGACAGACGAAGGACTATATACAGAAGATATGGAATATACAGACAGCGAGTCCTCTATTGATGCCGTCATAACCCCATAACTAAAACAAGTATGGACGAAGAATACAAACGGCAAACGGACAGCATTTTTTCCGCTACGGAAGAACCGGACGAAGAAGGGACATCGGTGTATGAGCACCATCGCCTGACGGCTGACAGCGGACAGAAACCGATGAGGATAGACAAGTTCCTCACAGAGCATCTGGGCAACACATCACGCAACCGTCTGCAACGCGCAGCCCAACAAGACTTCATACTCGTGAATGGCCGCCCGGTGAAAAGCAGCTACAAGGTGAAACCGCTTGATGAGATTGTCATTCTGCTCGACAGGCCCAAGTATGACAATGACATCATTCCAGAAGACATTCCACTGAATGTCGTATATGAAGATTCGGACATCATGGTGATCGACAAACCTGCCGGATTAGTTGTGCATCCCGGATGTGGAAACTACAGCGGAACATTGGTCAATGCCATAGCCTGGCATCTGAAAGATGATCCTGCATATGACCCCAATGACCCTACCGTAGGACTGGTACACCGTATCGACAAAGACACATCGGGATTACTCGTCGTGGCTAAAAATGCAGATGCCAAGACCTGTTTAGGCCGGCAATTCTTCAACAAAACGACCCGACGACTCTACAACGCGCTGGTATGGGGTGCTTTTCCCGAACCGCAAGGACGCATTGAAGGCAACATCGCACGCCACCCGAAAGACAGAATGCAGATGGCCGTTTTTCCGCCGGATAGCGGAATAGGCAAACCGGCTGTCACCCACTACCGCGTGATGGAAGACTTCGGCTACGTGTCGCTTATCGAATGCAGGCTGGAGACAGGACGCACTCATCAGATACGCGCACACATGAAACACATCGGTCATCCGCTCTTCAGCGACGAGCGTTATGGCGGAAACGAAATCCTTAGAGGAACACCATCGGGCAATTATAAGCAGTTTATCCGGAACTGTTTAGAGCTGTGTCCGCGCCAGGCACTCCATGCACGGACATTGGGTTTCGTACATCCACGTACCAAAAAGGAGATGGACTTCTCTTCCGATCTACCGGAAGACATGAAACAACTTATCGAACGATGGCGCACTTACACGGCGCATCATAACCCATAAGAGGAACAACAGACATGAAATCAATGATTATATAACAAAATAACACAAAATGAAAAGAACCATTGCCGTCATAGCCGGAGGAGACTCTTCTGAACATGACATTTCCCTGAAAAGCGCATCAAATATTGCCGCCAGCCTTGACAAAGAACGATATGACGTTTATATAGTAGAAATAAAAGGTATGCTTTGGGAAGCCCACCTGAAAAACGGCGACCGGGCCACCGTTGACCGTAACGACTTCAGCTTCATGGAAGCCGGACAGCGCATACGACCGGACTTCGCATACATCACCATACACGGCACTCCCGGCGAAAACGGTATCCTGCAAGGCTACTTCGACCTGATGCATTTGCCCTATTCCACATCCGACGTCCTGACTGAAGCCATGACTTTCAACAAGTTCACGCTGAATCAGTATCTGAAAGGATTCGGCGTAAGCGTAAGCGAAAGCCTCATCATACGCAAAGGATTCGAACAAATGGTCACCAAAAAGGAGATTGTAGAGAAGATAGGCCTGCCCTGTTTCGTTAAACCAAACGCCGGAGGCTCAAGCTTCGGTGTGACCAAAGTAAAGGAAGCCGAGCAACTGCACGACGCCATCATGAAAGCCATGCACGAAAGCGACGAAGTGATGGTTGAGGCATTCCTCGACGGAACAGAGATAACCTGCGGATGCTACAAGACGCACGACAAGGAAGTCGTACTGCCCATCACCGAGGTGGTAACGGCTAACGAGTTCTTCGACTACAATGCCAAATACAATGGACAGGTGCGCGAAATCACACCGGCACGCCTGAAAGAAGACACAGCCGAACGCGTGCGACTCATTACTTCTGCCATTTATGACATTCTGGGATGCAGCGGACTGATCCGTGCGGACTACATCATCAGCCACACCACGGACCATGACGGCAGCACGAAAGAGAAAATCAACCTTCTGGAAATCAACACCACGCCAGGAATGACCTCCACCAGTTTCATACCGCAACAAGTACGCGCCGCCGGGCTGAGCCTCACGGATGTATTCACCGACATTATCGAAGACAAGTTCCAATAGAAAAATCCAGCCTATGTCTACGCCTAAAGAATTTGACGAAATTCGGCCTTATGACCCGGAAGAACTTCCTGAAGTACTGGAAGAACTGATTGCCGACCCGGAATTCCGTGCCGTAGCAGAAAAGATGCTGCCCGACACGCCTTATGAAGAAGCCTGCGCCCGCCTCCGTCTGTGCCGCACGAACCTGGAAGTGCAGCAGACTTTCTTCTACCCCCTGCTCAAAAAACTGATACGGCAATGCAGCGACGGATTCCGGATGGACTGCACAAGGCTCACAGACAAAAGCCTGCCGCACACCTTCATCACCAATCACCGCGACATCGTGACCGACCCGGCCTTCCTCTCCATCGGACTGCTCGACGCCGGATTCGGCAACACCGTGGAAATAGCCATCGGCGACAACCTGCTCATCCGACCGTGGATCAAACGGCTCGTGCGCGTGGACAAAGCCTTCATAGTGCAACGTTCGGCCGGCATGCGGCAGATGCTCGAATCCAGCACACGGCTCGGCCGGTACATGCACTACGCCATCAGTACCAAGGGAGAGAACATCTGGATAGCACAACGCCAGGGACGAGCCAAGGACGCCGACGACCGGACACAGGAGGCCGTGCTCAAAATGATGGCCATGGGCGGAGAAGGCTCCACCGCCGGACGGCTCAGACAACTGCACCTCGTGCCCATAGCCCTCTCCTACGAATACGACCCCTGCGACTACCTGAAAGCACAGGAAATGCAACAGAAGCGCGACAATCCGGACTACCGCAAGACGCCTCAGGACGATCTGACCAACATGCAGACCGGCATCTTCGGAAAGAAAGGACGCATCTGCTTCCGTATGGCTGAGTGTCTGGATGAATGGCTCGACACGTTGCCTGAAAACCTGGCACGGACAGAACTGCTCGCGACAATAGCCGCACGCATCGACCGCGACATTCATCTGGGCTACACCCTGTATCCGGGGAACTATATCGCAGCTGATCTGCTGGACGAGAGCAACCGCTTTGCCGGACTACACTATACCCCGGAGGAAAAAGAACGTTTCACATCGTACGTACAGGAGCAACTGCAAAAGGTGACACTGCCGCAGCCAGACTACAAATTCCTGCGGCAACAGCTGCTGACGATGTACGCCAATCCGCTGCGCAACCAGCTCAAAGCCCTTAAGGAAAACTAACATGAAAGGAAACCGACGCTACATCCGTATCAGAAAGACCGTCGGCACAGGGCCGAAAACATGTGCCGTCGCCCTGACGGCAGCCCTGCTATGCTGCCTGGCGGCCTGTTCCGACGCTGATGACGACGGCTATGCCTACCCCTCGCTGCTGACAGAGCTGGCGGAGCTGTATACAGACAGTGAGGGAGAAGGCGTACTGTTCACCACCGATGACGGACAGACCTACGCCATACGTACGCCCATCCAGGGCCTGCAGGCTGAGGCCGCCTACCGCATCGTCTGCGGCTATGAACCGACGCAGGAAAAGAACGGACCATATTCCATCGCCATAGTGTACAGCGTGGAAAACGTCTGTCTGCTGCACCCGGCGGACCAGACTGACACAGTCCCCGACGATCCTACCGCCCTGACCGCCATCTGGCGCGGAGGCGGCTACCTGAATCTGCAGCTCGCTCCCAAGACACAAGGCGGCAAACATCAATGGGACTACCGCAGAGACTCCGTCACAGACCGCCGCGACGGCAAGACGCTGCATCTGTCGCTCTGCCACCGACAAGGGGAAGACCCTCCCGCTTACTCCACCACAGTATACGCCAGTCTGCCTCTGGACGAGCTGAGCCTGCAGGAAGGAGACAGCATCTCCTTCACCGTCCTGACGTTCGACGGGAAACAAGTCTGGAATATGGCTTATTGACCCGCTCATTTTATCCGCAAGACTGTTCTCTTTCATGCGGAAGACTTCCGACAGTCATGCGCAAGACCACGGCATGTTCCGCGCATGGCGGAACGACCCGCCCCCGACGCATCCGAACCACGTCGGCCACAATCATCAAAGCACTCCCGGAAACACCCTCCGGAGACACTGAAAAAACTCCCCGCCCCTGCCCGGCTTCTTTTCTGTTGAAAGCCTGTGACAGGGACGGGGATATTACTTTCCGTACATCCGAGTGCCGGACACTCAGAGCGACTCCAGCATACGCTTGAGCACCACCGTGGCCGAAATCTCACGGTTGGCCGCCTCCGGTATGACGAGCGACTGCGGACTTTCTATTACATCGTCCGTCACTATCATCCCCCGGCGCACTGGCAAGCAGTGCATGAAATAGGCATTATCCGTTACGGCCATGTGCGCGGCATCCACGGTCCAACTCATGTCCTTGCTGAGCACCTTGCCATAGTCTTCCGGACGTGTCACGCCGGGACAGCTCCAGTTCTTGGCATAAATGAAATCGGCTCCCTCGAAAGCCTTCATCTGGTTGTACTCCACACGTGCGTTCCCCACGAACTTCGGGTCCAGTTCGTAACCATCGGGGTGCGTGATGACGAAGTCCACATCGGCGGCATTCATCCACTGAGCGAAACTGTTGGGCACAGCCTGCGGCAAGGCCTTGGGATGAGGCGCCCACGACAAGACCACTTTCGGGCGTGCTTTCCGTTTATACTCCTCGATGGTTATCAGATCGGCAAACGCCTGCAAGGGGTGCACCGTGGCACTTTCCATGAAAAACACCGGACGGCCGGAATAACGGATAAACTGATTCAGTATCTTCTCCTCATAATCATCCCTGCGACTCTCAAAGGTGGCAAACGAACGCACCCCGATGATGTCGCAGTAACACCCCATCACCGGAATGGCCTCCAGCAGATGCTCGCTCTTGTCACCGTCCATGATGACGCCGCGCTCCGTCTCCAGCTTCCATGCCCCTTGGTTCACATCGAGCACAATGACATTCATACCCAGATTCATTGCGGCTTTCTGCGTGCTCAAACGGGTTCGCAGACTGTTGTTGAAAAAGATAAGCAAAGCCGTCTTGTTGCGCCCCAGCTCCTGATATTGGAAACGGTTTTTCTTCACAGCAGCCGCCTCTTTCAAAGCCGCCGCAAGATTGCCTAAATCTTCTGCATTCTGAAATACTCTCATGATTATTCTAATTTTTGTGATAAATCCGCACTCCGACGGCTCATTTCGGACGCACTTGTCCGTTGCCCCGGATGAGCCACTTATAGGTCGTCATTTCTTCCAATGCCATAGGTCCGCGGGCATGCAGCTTCTGTGTGCTGATGCCAATCTCAGCCCCCAGGCCGAACTGCGCCCCGTCGGTGAACGATGTCGGCGCATTGGCATACACACATGCCGCATCCACCATCTGCAGGAAGCGATCGGCCGCAGCCGCATCTTCGGTAATGATGCATTCACTGTGTCCTGAGCCGAAACGGGCGATGTGCGCCAAGGCTTCGTCAAGAGACGCCACCGTTCTGACGGTCATCTTGTAGTCCATATACTCCATGCCGTAATTCTCTTCCGTCGCCGCCTCCAGCAGCTCTGCCGGATAGTGGCCATGCAATGCCGCCAGCGCAGCACCGTCGGCATAGATGTGCACACGGCTCTCCTCCAGAGGAGCACACAGGGCGGGCAGGTCGGCCAGACGGCTCTCGTGCACGAGCAGACTGTCCAGCGCGTTGCATACACTCACACGGCGGGTCTTGGCATTGTTCACGATAGCGGCCCCTTTCTGCAGATCACCGGCGGCATCGAAATAGGCGTGGCATACACCGGCTCCGGTCTCGATGACCGGAATGCGGGCATGTTCACGTACATAATCAATCAGCGTCCGACCGCCACGCGGAATAATCAGATCCACATAACCGCGGGCCTGCAGCAGCGAGGCCGTAGACTCACGCCCGGCGGGCAGAAGAGTCAGTGTGGCCGGATCTACCCCGAACTGCTCCAACACGCCATGAATGACCTGCACAATGGCGCGGTTGGAACAATCGGCATCGCTCCCGCCCTTCAGCACGCAGGCGCTCCCTGCCTTCAGGCACAAGGCAAACACATCGAAAGTCACATTAGGACGGGCCTCATAAATGACTCCGATAACCCCGAAAGGCACGCTCACCCGTGTCAGATCCAACCCATTGGGCAGCACGGTATGCCGCAACACCCGGCCCAACGGAGAAGGCAGTTCCGCCACATGTCGTGTGTCTGCGGCAATGCTCTGCAGACGTTCCGGCGTCAGTTTCAACCGGTCATACAACGGATTTTCCGGCTGCATGCGCTCCAAATCACGCGCATTCTCTGTCAATATATCTTCCGCATGAGCAACAGTCGCATCAGCCACGGCCCGCAGTATTTCATTCACCCGCTCTACCGGCAGCTGCAACAGGCTCCGTCCGGCCGTTCTGGCCGCTTCATATAAATGATTCAATTCCATAAAATATTCTGCTATTCATCATTCCAGATACAAATAATCATAGTGCACCAGCGGCTTGCAGTCGTGCTTCCCTATCAGTCCACGGGCTTCCGCACTGCCGTAGGCCGCACGTCCCAGCCCTATCTTACGCCCGTCCGGTGAGAGGACCCCAACGAGATCGTCTTTCTCAAAGTCGCCTTCTATACGGGTCACGCCCACCGGAAGGATGCTGACGGCGCGATCGCCACAGACGGCCTCCACAGCCCTGTAATTCAGCCAGATGCGTCCTTTGGTGAATCCTGTGCTGTGAGCAATCCACTTTTTCACGCTCGACACCGTGGCCTCCCGTGGTGTGAAACGGGTGCATACCACATCATCGGGACACAGGATCAAATCAGTCAGTATGTGTTCGCGCCGTCCGTTGGCGATGATTACTTCGATACCCTCATCAGCCACCTTGCGTGCGATACCGCTCTTGGTCATCATACCGCCGCGGCCGAAACCGGACTTCTCAGTCCTGATGTACTCATGCAAATCCCGTTCCGGCTCCACTTGCCGGATGACTTCCGCACCGGGTGTACCCGGCACACCGTTATAGATGCCGTCCACATTGCTCAGAATAACCAGGGCCTGCACGTCCATCATCGTGGCAATCAGTCCTGACAGCTCGTCATTGTCGGTAAACATGAGTTCCGTTACGCTCACGGTGTCGTTCTCGTTCACGATGGGAATCACGCCATTCTCCAGCATCACCATCATACAGTTACGCTGATTCAAGTAATGCCGGCGCGTACCGAAATTCTCCTTCATGGTCAGCACCTGTCCCACATGCAGATGATGCTCACGGAAAAGCTCATAGTAGCGGTTGATGAGTTTGGCTTGCCCCACAGCGGAAAACAGCTGACGCTGGTCCACACTGTCCATCTTGCGGGTCACTGCAGCTTTTAATTCTCCTCGTCCGCTGGCCACAGCCCCCGACGAGATGAGAATGACCTCAACACCCGCCTCGCGCAAGTCTGCCACCTGATCCACCAGGGCCGACATGCGGGTGATGTCCAGTGCACCGTCCTTTCGCGTAAGCACATTGCTGCCGATCTTCACGGCGATGCGTTTATACTTCTGCACCATATGTCACGGTTTTCAAACTATTTCACCGAAGCACGCAATCCCTTGATGACGCTCTGAGTAAAACCGGCTTCTTCCATTGCATTCAAACCGCGAATGGTCAGCCCACCCGGCGTAGTCACCTTATCTATCTCGGCTTCAGGATGCTGTCCGCCCTCAGCCAGCAGAGCCACGGCTCCTTTCATGGTCTGCATCATGATGCGCTGTGCGTCGTGTGCATAGAAGCCCAGTTCCACACCGGCTTCTGTGGCCGCACGGATATAGCGCATCACATAGGCAATGCCGCACGAGGCCAAAGCCATGCCGGCATTCATCAGACGCTCGTCCACCAACATGGCATCACCCAATTCCTTGAAGACAGCCAGCAGCCGGGCATCCATCTCCTCCGTAGAGAACACTGATGTCATGAAGGTCATACCGTTCATTACGGCCACCGCAGTGTTAGGAATCAGGTAGTATATCGCCGGAAATCCCGCGTCGCCACGGTCCAGATACTTGCACAGTTGCTGAATGCCTACGCCGCCGGCTATGGATATCACCGTCTGACAGTCATAATCCATCACGTCTTTCACCTCTTCTATCACGCCCTCCAGCAACCAGGGTTTCACGGCAAAAAGCACCACATCAGCACCTTTTACAGCTTCCTTGTTATTGTGAACAGCTTTCATTTCCGGGAATTCTTTCTGCAGAGCTTCCGTACGCTGCACCGACGGATCGGACACCGTGATGTCCGACGCACAAACCAGACTGCCTTTGGCTAATCCACGAGCCAAAGCACCTCCCATATTTCCCACACCGATAATCGTGAATTTCATATTTCTTTCTCCTCTTTATATTTTAAAAGCAATGACAGACCGGTCACCGACATTCATCCGGAAGACCGACCTGTCACTATTTCCCATTCTCTCCATGACCAGTCATCAACTTTTCAACACGCGCTCCAACCGCGTCAGAAAATCTGTGGCTTCCGTCTCGGTCAGCGTCAGTGGCGGCAAGAGACGCAGCACATTCGTACCGCTGCACCCCGTGAAGCAATGCTCTTCATACAGCAGTCTGCCGCGCACTTCCTTATAAGGCTGGTCAAGCTCCACACCAATCATCAGACCGCGCCCGCGAACGTCAGTCACATGAGGCAGATGCAGGTTCTTTATGCCGTCCATAATGAACTGTCCTACACGGGCGGCATTCTCAGTCAGATGCTCCTGCTCCATAATATCCAACACGGCCAAAGCCGCCGCACAAGCCAGATGATTGCCGCCGAATGTAGTTCCCAACTGTCCGTAAACCGGCTTGAACTTCGGCGAAATCAGCACTGCTCCCATCGGAAATCCGTTGCCGATGCCCTTGGCTACGGTAATCAGGTCCGGCTTAACACCAAGATACTGATGGGCAAAGAACTTACCCGAACGGCCATAACCGCATTGTATCTCGTCGCAGACCAACACCGTGCCCGTTTCGTCGCATGCCTGGCGCAGCCCTTGCAGGAACTCCGGCGTGGCCAGACGGATGCCACCTACACCCTGAATGCATTCCACGATGACGGCACAGACATCACCTTTCGCCAATTCGGCCCTGAAAGCCTCCAGATCATTCAACGGAAGATAAGTCACATGCCGGTTGGCATTGACGGGAGCGATGATTTTCGGGTTGTCCGTCACTTCCACTGCCAGCGAAGTGCGCCCGTGAAAGGCACCTTTGGCCGACAATACTCTGCTGCGTCCGTTATGGAAGCTGGCCAGTTTCAGGGCATTTTCGTTGGCCTCTGCCCCGGAATTAATCAGAAAGAGCTGGTAGTCTTCATAACCGCAGGCTTTTCCCAGACGGTCGGCCAGCTCCACCTGCAACTCATTTATGACGGAATTGCTGTAGAATCCCAGGCGTCCCAACTGACGGGTCAGCACTTCCACATAATGAGGATGGCAGTGTCCCACACTGATTACGGCGTGACCGCCGTAAAAGTCAAGATATTCCTGCCCCTTGTCGTCCCACACATGACAACCTTTGCCTCTGACTATATTCACGTCAAAAAGCGGAAACACATCAAATAATTTCATATTCACAGTCCTTTCTTATCCGTTAAAAAGCCGACGGTTTCAGCCGCAGGCCGGTGGTCTCATCCAGTCCGAACATCAGGTTCATGTTCTGCACGGCCTGTCCGCTGGCCCCCTTGAGCAGATTGTCGATAGTGGAAGTCACAAGCAATTTGCCGCCGAACTTGTCCACATGCACTAATGCCTTGTTCGTATTCACCACCTGTTTCATATCGATGGGCTTGTCCACATAATGCGTGAAAGCCGCATCCTCATAGTAATCCTTATAAAGCTTTGCAAAGTATTCCACATCCGACGACTCATCCACACGCACCACCGCCGTGGCAAAGATACCGCGGGCAAAGTCACCCCGGTAGGGAATGAAGTCCACCGCTCCGCTGAAATCCGGCTGCAGTGTCCGGAGCGACTGCAGAATTTCGGGCACATGCTGATGACTGAATGCCTTATATATGCTCATATTGCCACTACGCCAGCTGAAGTGTGTGGTGGCACCGGGCTTCACTCCGGCCCCCGTGCTGCCCGTGATGGCATTCACCGCCACATCGCCTTTGAGTAATCCGTTTTTGGCCAGCGGCAACAAAGCCAGCTGAATGCAGGTGGCAAAGCAACCGGGATTAGCCACATGCCGTGCATTGGCTATCCTCTCACGCTGCAGTTCAGGAAGACCATACACGTAGTCACCCGCCGTAGCTGCCAGACGGAAGTCCTGCGCCAGGTCGATGATCCGCACATGTGCCGGCACTTCATGAGCAGCCAGGAACTCCGCACTCTTGCCATGCCCGAAGCAGAAGAATATCACGTCCACCGCATCAAAGGGCAACTGGTCTGTGAAACGCATGTCCGTCTCGCCGTACAGTCCCTCATGAACGTCCGTCAGCAGGTTGCCCGCATTGCTCGAACTGTTGACAAACACCAGTTCCGCCTGCGGATGATTGAGCAGGATGCGGCACAGCTCACCGGCCGTATAGCCCGCTCCTCCTATAATACCAACTCTTATCATTTGAAATATCTGTTTTTTTCCTGAGGAATAATAATAGTAAGGATGAAGTAGACAAGCACACCGGAAAATGCCGTGAACAGGGAAAGCAGGACATAACCCACCCGAACGAGCGTGACATCCAGCCCGAAATACGCGGCAAAGGCTGCACATACCCCTGCAAGCATCCGCCCCGTCCGGGGGCGTTCCAGTTTCTTATCTGTCCCCGCCATGGTTACTTGATACGCTCTTCGTCCTTATGATTGGCATAGTACAGGCGCAACGGTGTGGAAGTCACCTTGATGAATCCCTTGGCATCCTCGGCCGTCCAGCCTTTCTGTGTCTCGCCGTATTCGCCGAACTTGTTCTTCACCAGATCGTCCGGAGAGTCAACACCCACCGTACTGAAGCTGTACGAACGGAGTTCGAGCGTCACCACACCGTTCACATTGCGCTGAGAACTGGTGAGCATGGCCTCGATGTCCGGCATCACCGGCTCCAGATACTGGCTCTCATGCAGGAACATGCCATACCAGTTGGCCACCTGCTCCTTCCAGTACTGCTGCCATTTGCTCAGCGTATACTTCTCCAGAAAGCGGTGCGCACCGATAATCAGCATCGGAGCCGCAGCCTCAAAGCCCACACGGCCCTTGATGCCGATGATGGTGTCGCCCACATGGCAGTCGCGCCCGATGGCATAGGCCGCACCGATTCGCTCTATCTCCTGTATGGCCTTAATCTTGTCATCGTACTCCACACCGTTCACGCTGCAGATTTCGCCCTTGCAGAACCCTATCTTCAACAGCTCCGTACCACTTTTCACAGGATGTTTCAGATAAGCGCTTTCAGGCAGTCCCTGGTTGCTGTCCAGCAGTTCGCCACCGCAGATGGACGTACCCCAGATACCCACATTATAGGAATACTTCAGCTTGGTGAAGTCGGCATGGAAACCGTGCTTGTTCAGGAAGTCCACTTCCTCCTGACGGCTCAGATTGCCGTCGCGCGTCAGGGTGATGATTTCCACGCCGGGTGCCATAACAAGAAAGGTCATGTCGAAACGGATCTGGTCGTTGCCCGCTCCTGTCGAGCCGTGGGCAATGGCGTCCGCCCCCACTTCGTTGGCATAGCGAGCGATGGCCATGGCCTGGAAGATGCGCTCCGAAGACACCGAGATGGGGTAACAGTTGTTGCGCAGCACGTTGCCGTAAATCATGTAGCGCAGGCTTTTCTCGTAGTATTCCCGCGTCACGTCCAGCGTCACATACTGCTTCGCTCCCAGTTTGTAGGCGTTCTCCTCGTTCGTCTTGAGCTGTTCCGCACTGAAACCGCCCGTATTGGCGCAAGCCGCATAGACCTCATATCCTTTCTCCTTGGCCAAATACATGACCGTATACGATGTGTCCAGCCCGCCGCTGAACGCCACAACTACTTTTTTTGCCATAATGTTATTTCGTTTTAATCGTTTTTTATTCTTCTGTCCTTAGCGCAAATTCTTCTCAGCCGCCTCCTTGGCCATCTTCACCACATCAGGCGGCAGTTCCACGGGGAGCTTCTCGTCCGGGTGCATGGCCGGGTCGTAGAGCATGGCCGTACAGACACAATACTTACGCCCCGTGCGCTGCAGGATATCATAGTTGATGCAACAGGGATGCTCCGGCGTGCCGCATCCTTTCCAGTAGGCGTCATCATCCGTCAGTTCGGCGAACGTCACCGGCACATATCCCAGTGCCGTATTGATTTTCATCACTGCACTCTGGCTGGTCAGTCCGAACAGCTTGGCATGAGGCCAGCGCAGGCGGGAGAGGGTGAAAGCCGTCTGTTTGATGCGTGTGGCCAGATGGTGTCTCCGGAACTTCTCCACCACTATCAGCCCGGAATTGGCCACGTACTGTTTGTTTCCCCAGCTCTCAATATAGCAGAAACCGGCGAACTCTTCCGCATCGCCCTCCCCGGCCAAGGCGATGACCGCCTTGCGCTCCTTCATCTTCGTGGCCAGATATTCGTGCGTGCGCGAAGCTATGCCCGAACCGCGCTTGCGGGCCGAATCCGCTATTGTAGACAGGATGATGTCTACATACTTCTCGTGGCTGGCATCTGCCACTACCACCCTGATTCCATCATTGTATTCCACTTTCCTTAATTGTATATATATGTATTTTCATTTCCTTATTCCGGCTCTCACTTTTCCGCTCAGCCCACACCGGGAATCACCTCGGCCAGCCGCCGCAACGCTGTAGCAGGCATCACACCGTCGGCCAGCACCAGAATAATGGTGTCATCACCGGCCAGCGTACCCAAGAATTCCTCGAAGCGTTTGTTGTCTATGTCGTAGGCAATATGACTGGCATGTCCGGGCAACGTGTGCACAACGGCTATGTTTCCGGAGAACTTCACCGACAGGGCACCGGCCTGATGCAAGGAGGAAGACGTCAGATGAGAGTCCGACACACGACGGTAAAGCGGTGATGCCGGCAGCACGTAGATATACTTTCCGAAGGCATTTGTCGCCTTTGCCACTTTCAACTGTTTCAAATCACGGGACAAAGTGGCCTGCGTCAACCTGAAGCCCACCTTGGCCAATTCCCTCAACAGTTCCTCCTGATTGGATATATCCTGAGCTGACACTATCATTTTGATAGCCTCCAAACGGCTGTCCTTATTCTTCATGCGACTCTCTATCTTGGTTTCACGAGGGCAAAGGTACACATTTTTGTCGGTATGCATTGCATATTATGCACTTTTTTCTTATTTTTATTCAGAATTATTCAAAAATACATTGTGCACAAAGCAGATAAACCATCCGCCATACACTTGCCGGAATGAATATTTATTCAACCCGGATTGCCGTTACAAGATGAAACATCTGTTTTGAAAACACCGTCAGCCAACTTCCCCGGAAAGAACCGGCAACCGGAATGCAAAACAAGGCTATCTGCGACATTCGTCCGTATAAAGTATAAACATTCTCAACGTCAAAAATATAATATATTCCCGTTTTCCTTATCTATTTCATCATTTTTTCGTAAGTTTGCGGTGACAAAACGACAAAGAAGCATTCATTTTTAAACATAAAACGTCATGGAAAAGAGAAAAAGATATTTCCTCACTGAGGATGAAATCCCGCACTATTGGTACAACATCCAGGCCGACATGGTGAACAAGCCCATGCCGCCGCTCAACCCGGCAACCAGACAGCCCTTGAAACCGGAGGACCTCTTCCCCATCTTCGCCGAAGAGCTGTGCCGGCAGGAGCTGAACCAGACGGACACCTGGATAGAGATTCCTGAAGAAGTGCGCGAGATGTACAAGTACTACCGCAGCACACCGCTGGTGCGGGCCTACGGACTGGAAGAAGCCATCGGCACACCGGCACACATCTATTTCAAGAACGAGAGCGTCAGCCCCATCGGCTCGCATAAGCTGAACTCGGCTCTGGCACAAGCCTACTACTGCAAGAAAGAGGGCGTGACGAACATCACCACCGAGACCGGTGCCGGACAGTGGGGTGCAGCACTGGCCTACGCCGCCAAGGTATTCGGACTGGAGGCTGCCGTCTATCAGGTAAAAATCAGCTATGAGCAGAAACCCTACCGCCGCAGCATCATGCAGACTTTCGGCGCCCAGGTCACTCCGTCGCCCTCCATGTCCACCCGTGCCGGAAAGGACATCCTGACCAAATACCCCAACCACCAGGGGTCGCTGGGTACGGCCATCTCCGAAGCCGTGGAACTGGCCCGCGAGACGCCCAACTGCAAGTACACTCTCGGTTCCGTACTGAGCCACGTAACCCTGCACCAGACCGTCATCGGCCTGGAAGCCGAGAAGCAGATGGAAATGGCAGGCGAATACCCCGACATCATCATCGGCTGTTTCGGCGGCGGCTCCAACTTCGGCGGCATCAGCTTCCCGTTCATGCGCCACACCATCAAGGAGGGCCGCAAGACCCGTTACATAGCAGCCGAACCGGCCTCATGCCCGAAACTGACACGCGGGCACTTCCAATATGATTACGGAGACGAGGCCGGCTACACGCCGCTGCTGCCGATGTTCACCTTGGGACACAACTTCGCCCCGGCCAACATCCACGCAGGCGGCCTGCGTTATCACGGCGCGGGCGTCATCGTATCGCAACTGCTGAAAGACGGGCTGATGGAAGCCGTCGACATACAGCAGCTGGAGTCGTTCGACGCCGGATGCCTGTTCGCCAAGGCCGAGGGCATCATCCCCGCCCCGGAATCGTGCCACGCCATCGCCGCTGCCATCAACGAGGCCAAACGCTGCAAGGAGACGGGCGAAGAGAAAGTCATCCTGTTCAACCTGTCGGGACACGGACTGATCGACATGAGTGCCTACGACCAGTATCTGGCCGGCAACCTGACGAACTATGAACTGAATGACGAGGAAATCCAGCACAATCTGGACGAAATAAAGGACCTGTAAGAACAGCGCACTGCGCGACAAGACACATCAGGCATCCGCATCCCCTGCCCCCGACGGGAAATACAGGGCGGTGCGGATGCCCGCTTTTTGCAGGAAAAGCACAAGGACTTTCCTTGCATCCCCCTCCTACAGGGCGAGCTTCACCGTCTTGCCGTCCGATATGCCATGCCCGCGAGGCCGTTTTATACGTTTTACCGACAAAAACAGACCGTAAAAAAACAAGACAAACACAGCAACGGCTTTCATCACCGTGCACCGCGCCGCCGACAAAAACGATGCACAGCGGACGCTCCTCGCAAGTGTTTGATAAACAAGCCGCTACAAGACAGCAGGAATCCTTGCGCAAAACGCCGGATTTTCTTGCGCACAACCGGTCACGTTTGTGCGCACAGCCGAAGCGGTTTGTGCGCAAGAAAACTTCCGGTTGTGCGCACAACGGTGCGAAAGCACCTGCAAACCCCTAAATGAAGACCTGCCAAAGTATAAAAAATACTTACAACTAAACGACTTTATAAAGGGGACGCGCTGTCCTCTGCAAGCGGCAGACACCAAGCCGCCGCACCGACAAGCGCGGAAGGCGTTCACACGGATGTCATATTTCTTCCTGCATCTCCCGGTCATACTTCCGCACACTCTTCCCCCACATGAAGCGGTAGGCCACCGTCAGCGACAGGGCGTTGGCGTTGGTCCGCCGGATATATGAGACGCGGTCGAGCGTCTGGGCCGCAGAACCGGAGTGCTCCGTGTATTTGGAGTCGGTGAAGAACACGGGCAAAGTGTATTGGAATGTCAGGCGCAGCCGCTGCTTCAGCATGTTCTTGCTGAGGACAAAACTGAAATAGTCCATATCCCGCGTGCTCCAGCCTTGGGCGGACACGCCGTAGAACCGGTTGTAGTAATAGCCCAACGACGTTGTAAGACGACGATGCGCATTGTAGTATCTGGCCTGCGCATTACCGGAAAAGCCGTTGTTGCGGTTGCGGTATTCACGGAACTTCCCCACCATATCCTGATATTTCAGGAAGCCGCTCAGCGTGAAGTCTCCCACTTTCTTCTTGACGGCTACAGAGGCCCACCATTCCTTGTACAGTACATTCTGCGGAGAATAGACCACGTAGGGACCGTAGCCCCCACCGGGCAGTGTGCCCTCGCTCACGCTGGCAATGGAGGAGAACATGTCGGGAGCATAGTTCCCGCCGACCTGCAGATCGACCGTATTGAAGAAGTTCAGCCAGATGCGCCCCCGCTGCACCTTGTCGGTCTTCAGCCAGGGATTGCCCTCACGGCAGGTGAGCGAGTCCGTGAAATAGGCGTATGACGTGACCTGCTCAAGCGTCGGGTATGACAGGTCGAACCAGTAGTTGACACGCATCCAGAGCCAGTCGCTCCAGCGGTGGAACAGCGTGCTGCTGATGCCGTAGGCCATATTATGGTCTGTGAATGAGCGGGTCTTGTTGCGCACATCCTCTGCCGATGCGCCGAAGGTGAGCTGCGTGCCGTTGCCGAAGCGGTAGGACATCCACGTCCGCAGCCGGTTGCGCAGGAAGGAGTTCTCGTCGAGCACTTCCGCGCTGAGTCGGTCCTGCTGCCGGTAGTCCTTCCACACCAGACTGTATCCGAAGCTGACGTAGAAACGGTTGTCGAAAAAACGGCGGTTGGCGGCCACCTGGCTCCACACGTAATTCATCCTGTTGCGGAAGTAATGTTCCGACAGATAGCCGGTGCTCTGCCGGAGCACATCGTCCGTCTCCCACACGTTGCGGGTGTAGTTGAAGTCATACACATAGTTCCATGCCCGTGTATTGCCGCGGTAATACATCCCCAGCGTGTGGCGGCAGCCGTCGTTCACGGCCTCCCGCTGCTCGCTGAGCGTGTCCCGCCTCCCGCTGTCCAGCCACAGCCGTTCCGTGTCGTCCCATCCGTACTGCCTGTCCCGGCTCTGGATATAGTTGTAGGAAAGCGAGACGGAATGCTGCTTGTTGAACTGATGGTCCACCGCCACATACGCACGGTGTGACTGAAAGCGATTGCCTTCCGTCAGCGAGGGCAGGGCTGTCTCCCGCAGCCTGTTCACGTTATAGGTGCGTTGCTGGCTGATGCGGTCCAGTTCACCATGATTGAAATTGGTGCGGTACATCCCCGTGAAGTTCCACTTGTTCTTGGTATAATCAAAGGAAACTGAAGCATTGTCCCGTGTCAGGTTCTTGCCTTTTCCGTTGCCGTCCGATGGCAGCACCCGCATGTAGTTGGACAGGTTGCTTTCAAATCCTTCGTAATCATCTTTCGTATGCAGATTGATCAGCACGTCATAATGGGAATATTCCCCGTCGGGATTGGGTACAATCTCCACCCGGTCGAAACGCAGATGGTGCAGTTCCTTGATAAAATCAGCAGGCTTCCGCAGGCTGTCCACCAGGATGATGATGTTCTTCGAGCCATAGTAGGACAGTGAATTGTCGCTATAGTCGCAGTCCATACCCGGCAGGGTGCCCAACAGCTGTGCCGTATTGGCTGCCTGCTTCCGCATCTCGCGGGTGATGCGCACGACATCCCGGTCGGCATAGTGCACTATATTGGAAGCCGTGACTGTCACCGTGTTCAGGCGCATTGCCTTGGACACTGCGCTGTCGATGGGATGCACCACACTGTCGGCCAGATGTGCCACACTGTCCGCGTTCAGACATAATGCCACTTTTGCACCGTGTGCCCAAAGACCGCAAGCCAGCAGAAGAAGGAAGAGGAAGTACTTTCGTTTTTCCATGGAATCAGGTTTAATGTGTTCATCTGCAAATATAGGTATAATATCCCAGAAAAGGCGGGCAAAAAGTCACTTTTTTTAAAAGGTGTTTCTTTTTGTTAACTCAAAACATACTGACACGACGACAACAAAAATCCGCCTACAGTTCCATACTGCGCGGAAAGCCTCCACCAGCCGCGAGGAGTAGATGACATAACTGCGGATGGCCGCATCGTCATAGCCCCGGCCAGACGGGGCCAGCAACGAGAGGTAATAGGGGGTCACGAAAATGGGGATGCCCTTCGCCTGCGCCCGCCGGTAGATGTCCAGCGTGCCGGCAGACAACACGCCGCCCAGCAGGGCATTCAGCTCCTCCGGTGTCTTCGCGGCCATCACCAGCTGGAAGTGTATCTCATTCCACCACTCCAGCACCTGCCGCCGTTTCTCCTCCGCCGTCATGCCGGACGCGAACACGTAGTGGCGCAACGAGACCGGACGCTGCTCTATCCTGCGCACCAGCAAGGGCACCATCCGTTCCTTGTTCGCCCTGCGGACAGCCTGCACCCCCTCGTCCATACCGTCCGGCCAGCGGTCCATCCACTGCCGCACCTGCGCCGCTATGCGCACAAACGCGACCGGTTGTGCGCATAGCAGTGCAGACGGAGCAGTGCGACCCAACCGACCGCCCGTCATTCAACTTTCAACTAAGGGGAAATACAGAATACCGACAAGGAAAGAAGTAAGGAAAGAAAGAAAAGAATATCCGGTATGGGATACGTACGGTTGCGGGCGTCCGGTTACCCGCAACCGTACACAGACAAGCGGACTGGAACCTATTTCCCGAACACCAGATCGTCCGAGACGAAACATTCCGCCATACCTTCCTCCGCCACAATCCGTATGTCGCTGAAACGGACAGTCTCTTTCTGCGGATCGTATATCATCCTTGCTTCATAGGTGTTTCCGTCCCGCCCGCCAATGAAGTTCACCAACGGTGTGTTCCCGTTATCCTCCCACGAGGTGATGGAGCATTCGTCCACCTTCATGGACGCACCGCTGCCATAACCCACATAGATCGTGCCGTAGCACTTGACAGCATTGTTCAGCGCATCCATGCCGTCCACCGACTTACCATAGAAGTCCAACACGAGCTTGCCTTCCAGACCGGTGCCCTCCAACTTCCACACGCCCTTGAACGGGTTGGAGTGCCGTGCCGGGACAGGCACGTTGCGGAACTCCACGAACCGATCCTGATAACCGTTTTCGAACATCGTGAGCCGCAGTTGGCAGAGACTCATCACCGTACCCGACTCTGGCAGACCGAAGAGTGCATACACGCACTTGACGGGCACGCCCGGTTCAAAGTCGAAATCGCCGTTACCCAACGAAGTAACCGAGTTTCCCACGATGCTCCGGCTGTCATATTGCGTACCGTCGGCACCGAAAGTCTTCATCTTGTCGAACGCATAGACGCGCTGGGTGGAACTGCCCGTGTTCGTGACAACAAATTCCAAGCCACAGAAGTCTTTCTGCCAGGTCACGCCCTTGAATTCCACCTCGAACCCTTTCAGGTTGTTCACCACCTGCATACCATCCGCCGCCCCCGTTCCTGCGGATGCGGCAGACCGACTGTCTGCCGCCGAACCGGAGCCCAATACCTTGTCCACGTTTTCCAATACCTTCCCCAACTTCTTGAGGAACTGTGCTTCAGCCTGCGATGGAAACGTACCCAACAGGGCGGTCAAGACCACCCCGACAACAATAATCCTGTTCATGTTTGTACGAATTAGGGATGTCATCTGTCACCGCCGACCAAATCCACCAGCCACTTGCCGTCGTGCATCTCAAGCAACACTTTCACATTATAGCCCTTCGGATCGCTCTTGTATCTCATCAGTTTGGCACTGCTACCCATGTCGCTCGTCTCGACACAGGTGTAGACTGTCTGGCTCAACTGCTCGCGCATCTCCCTCAAGCCACGGTCGTTCTGCATCTGCTTTTCAATGGCCATGTCATTTTCCATACGCCCCTTGCCCTTGTCCGTAGCATAGGGCAACAGCGGCTCAAAGTCGCGCGTGCGGAAACACTCCACGGCAAAATCCGCCAATGCCTGCGGGTTGTCCTGCAAATCAACGGTCTGCTCTCCGGCCACGTCTTCCACCGACACGGAATCAGCCGCAACTGACTGTCCCGCATCACTCTTCGCAGGCCCGCAAGCCACCATCGGCAAGGCCAATAAGGCACAAGCCCACACATTCCAATTTCTCATAATTCGATTCATTTTTTTCATATAGGCACTGTAAAGAACTCATTCCGGTACTGCGCGCAAGTGCCATTTATACTCGCAGAACCCGTTATATGTCGTCAACGCAGGCCGGTTATCCGACCGTTCCTGTATGTCATCATACCCGTTCCACAAAGTGTGTCAGTAAGTCCCCGAACCTGACCATTCATATGGGTTCAGAATGTTGAATCACAAGAAAAGCATGAGACTTGCCGCCCCATGCCCATCAACCTGAAGGTATCGCCAAACACCCGAAATGAAACGGACACAGAAGAAACAATATTCCCATGCTTGCATCTATGTATGAAGCGCATTGCCTGTACGCAACGCGACACACACGACACAGAATGAGCATTAGCCGCTTCTGTCCTTCATTTCAAATTTTGGCGAATTTTACAGGTCAGGACATTGCAAAATGCTTTCTTGCCAATCTCTGGACTTCTACCCAGAGACATTGCAAAGATACGCATTTTCCACGACTAATGCTCTTTTCAGGAATATTATTTCTTCAAAAAGACAAAAATAAGACCTGCGGCAACTCCGCAGACGAGTACAAATTTCTAAAAAATATCGGTAAAAGCCACTATTGCAGGAAGAAAAAACAGGACTGAATAAAGAAGCCCCACAGCCTCAGCCGTACGGGAAACCGCCAGGCCGGGCCTGCCCATACATGTGGCAGACCCGGCCGTGAGGCGGGACGTTCTCTGGCATCCCGGATAAAGGGAACGGCAAAACCGGCTACCCCTCGCCCAGTTCCAGATTCGTAAAGCGGCCGGTGATGCGGAAATCCGGCCGGGGATAGTCGAAGAACGGCACGCGCCGCTCTGTCTGACCCTCCGTATAGTTCCACAGTCCGGCGTAGTCGCCGATGTCCTCTCCCATCGCTTCCAGCTGGAGCAGATAGCGGTAGAGCGACTTGTTCTCCTTGATATACACCTCGCCCATACGGTCGATGACAGGACTGTGACGGCGCGTGCGGTCGTGGTCGAAGCGCAGAATGCGCCGCCCGTCGGCCCCGATGCCCGCCAGCACGAACGTCATGCTCTTGCCCACACCGGGCAGGTTGAGCACGTTGCGGTCCGTGGCCACGAACGGCAGCCCCCTCTCCGCACAGAAACCGCGCAGGGCCGTGGCCGGACTGTCCGCATGGAAAAGGCACGCCGTGAACGCGGCCTCACCGTCCGGTGTCAGACGGCCCAGCACCTTCTCCTCACAGGCCTCCTGCAGCGAGCGGGCATTGGGGGCAAACAGCTCGTAGTTCTCATCAAAGCCTTTCACGGAGAAGGTGTAGTAGCACACCACGCCCAGACGGTTCAGCACCCGACGCAGGGCGGCCGTATGCCCGCGACGCGACGCCGCCACGTTGAACACCAGCTGGTTCGTGACGGTCCATCCCGCCGACTGAATCCGGCGTAGGGCCTCACACGACTCCGGCGTCACCTCCAGCGGCGACTGGAAATGCGTCTGCACGAAGAACTGACGCACGCCCACCGCTGCGGCTTTCTCGCGGAAACCACGCAGGATGTCCACCAGTTCATCGTCCACCCGCATGGGCAGGTAGACCGGCAGACGGGTGCCCAGCCGCACGCGCTGCAGTTCGGCGTACTTCTCGCCGTCCGGCCTCCGGCGGTTGGCCTCACGCTTGCGCACCGCCATGTCGTACACGGCCTCCAGCAGACCGCGCAGCGTGGCGTTGCGGCTCATCAGCGCATCACCGCCGGTGATGAGGATGTCGCGCAGCTGGGTGTCCTGCTCGAAATAGTCCATCAGATGACGCAGACGGTCGTTCCAGCTCTCATGCGGCTTCAGCCGCTCCAGGTCGAAGTTCAGGCGGCGGCTCTGGAAGTCGTACATCCGCTGACAGGAAGCGCACAGCCCGCCGCAGGCCCGCCCCATCGTGTCCGGAATCAGGATGGCCACCTCCGGATAGCGACGGTGGATGTTGTGCCCGCCGGGCAACAGCCACCCCGCCACATTGGGGCGGCCCTCCTCCACCACGTCCTCCCGCTCCCAGGCACGGATATGTCCGAAAGCCTCCACCAGCCGCGAGGAGTAGATGACATAACTGCGGATGGCCGCATCGTCATAGCCCCGGCCGGACGGGTCCAGCAACGAGAGGTAATAGGGGGTCACGAAAATGGGGATGCCCTTCGCCTGCGCCCGCCGGTAGATGTCCAGCGTGCCGGCAGACAACACGCCGCCCAGCAGGGCATTCAGCTCCTCCGGTGTCTTCGCGGCCATCACCAGCTGGAAGTGTATCTCATTCCACCACTCCAGCACCTGCCGCCGTTTCTCCTCCGCCGTCATGCCGGACGAGAACACGTAGTGGCGCAACGAGGCCGGACGCTGCTCTATCCTGCGCACCAGCAAGGGCACCATCCGTTCCTTGTTCGCCCTGCGGACGGCCTGCACAGTCTCGTCCATACCGTCCGGCCAGCGGTCCATCCACTGCCGCACCTGCGCCGCACCTGGCGGAGCACTGACTGGCCGGAACAACTGACTGAACAGGTGATAAAGATCAAGTGCAAAGTCAATCGAGACTGTGTCATCCACCATCTGCTGTGTCAGGAAACGCCAAAGAAGGGTCATCGTCTCCAGCCGCACATCCTCCCCCGTGGAAAGTTCATGCACCGTCCGCCCGTCATAGTCTGCCATAATCCGCAACGTCCGCGCGGCTTTTGCGGAAAGACTCTCCCGGTGTTGCAGTTCTTTTTTCAGCCTTTGCCTGAACGCCTCTCCGCTCCCACATTCCGACGCCCATGCCGTCAGCTGTGGACAATCGCGCGCAAACAAGTCTCTCACCTCATGCAATGTCCATTCTCTATTTGTCTGTTCCATAACAAAATCCGTATTAAAGCTGATGCTGCATACAGTCATGCGCATCGGCTTAACAAGTGTCCTAAGTTACTGAAAAAAAACGAACTTTCAAAACGGATAAATCCATTTTCACTTTATTTGAGATTCCTGCATCCTGCAGGAACATCTTCATGCGGACTTAGCGGAAAATCCTCATAAATTAGGATTGCCGCCCCCGGCAAATAGCCGTAACTTTGCGTCTCGAAACGCAAAATAGACAAATGAACGGACTGATTATATTAACCGCATTATCCCTTACGGCCCTGTCGGGCCACACGATTCCGACTGAAGAAGCAGCAGACGACAGCACACGTGTAAAAGATATTGAAGAGGTGGTCATCATATCTGCCCCGAAAGAGACCGGCAAGCTACGCAGCCAACCCACAGCCGTCTCCCTGTTCGACCGGGACGCGATAGACAACCAACACAGCCAGTCGCTCAAGGAACTGTCTGCCCATGTGCCCAACTTCTATATGCCCGACTATGGCAGCAGTCTGACCTCGGCGGCTTATATCCGCGGCATCGGCTCACGCATCAACACACCCGCCGTCGGACTGTATGTAGACAATGTGGGATATGCCGACAAGAGTGCCTACGACATCAGCCTGACCGACGTGGAACGTATTGACGTGCTGCGCGGCCCCCAAGCCACGTTGTACGGACGCAATGCCATGGGTGGCCTTATCCGGGTGTTCACCCGCAACCCCTTCCGCTATCAGGGAACAGACCTGCGCATGGGAGCCTCCGTCAAAGACAACGGTTATCAGGTATCAGCCTCCCACTATCAGAAAGCCGGTCACAGGCTGGCATACGCACTGAGCGGACATTATAAACATTCCGACGGATTTTTCGAGAACGTCACCCGCCATGAGGATGTCGGCGGCGACGAGACCGGCGGCGGACGCATACGGCTGATTTACCTGCCTGCCGAGAAATGGAAACTGGATTTTTCCACCGACTATTCTTATCGGGAAGACCGGGGCTACCCCTACCGCTACATGGGAACCGGCGACGGAGAAGAAAACATGCCCGACCGCATCGGACAGATCATTTACAACCGTCCGTCCTTCTACCGCCGCAGTCTGCTCAACAGCAGCCTGAACACACAGTTCACAGGCGAACGCTTCGTGCTGTCATCCGTCACGGCTTACCAGAACCTGAACGACAACATGACTCTTGACCAAGACTTCACGGACGTGGACTATTTCACGCTGACCCAAAAGCAACGCATCAACTCATGGAGCGAGGAACTGACCCTCAAAAGCAACTCTGACCGAAACTGGATATGGACCAACGGAATCTATGCCATGTATCAGGCCTTGCACACAAAAAGTCCGGTATCACTGACACAGGCTTTCATGAACACCGTATTCGATCAGGCAAATGCCGCGATGCTTCCCATGGGTATGGCACTGACCCTACACATGCCCTCATCCGCCTTCTTAGCCGACGGAGCCTTTGAAACACCTTCCACCGACCTGGCAGTTTTCCACCAAAGCACATTCAACAATCTGTTCAATGTCGCGGGATTAAGCTTGTCTGCCGGACTACGTATCGAATACGAAAGAATGAAACTGAAATACGACTACGGCGGCCGACTGGACTACGACCTTGATGTCAGCTCACCCATGATGCCGCTTAGCCTGAAAGGTCTGTCGGACGAAAGCCATTTTACCGGTGAACTGCAACACGACTATGTGCAATGGTTGCCTAAAGTGGCTCTGCAATACAGCTTCGACAGCCAGAACAACATATACATAAGCTGGAGCAAAGGGTATCGGAGCGGCGGTTACAACGTGCAGATGTTCAGCGACCTTGTACAAGGCGACCTGAAAAGCCGGATGATGTCCTCCACACAGTCCGAAACCCAAGCAGTGCTTGACCAACCCGCCTACGACCGTATGCCGGAAGCCGTGAAACAAATGATTGTGAAACAGATTCCGCAAGAGCCGTTCAACGGAACTCCTGCACAAACCCGCTACGAACCGGAATATAGCTATAATTATGAAATGGGCGGACATTTCTCCTTCCTGAAGGACAAGATACAGATGGATGCCGCCGTATTCTATATGGACGTATACGACCAACAGATTTCCAAATTCGTGAGCAGCGGGCTGGGACGTGTGATGGTCAATGCCGGACGCGGACAAAGCTACGGAGCAGAGGTCAGTTTCCGTGGCGGCTGGCTGGACAACCGGCTCACATGGCAGGCCTCCTATGGCTACACACACTCCGTATTCAAACGTTACGAGATGCAGGCCGCAGACGAGGAGACCGGGCAGGAAGCCATCAGCTACGACGGCAACTACGTGCCTTTCGTCCCTTGCCATACCCTGAGTGCAGGAATAGAATTCTACCAGCCCACAGCCTCTTCAACAGCCGTAAAAGGCTTTTTCTTCGGAATCGGCACAACAGGAGCCGGAAAAATCTACTGGGAGGAAGACAATGTCTACCGCCAACCCTTTTATGCCCTGCTGAACGCACATGCCGGTCTGGACTTCGGGGCCATACGTATCGACCTCTATGGCAAAAACCTGACAGCAACAGACTACGATGCGTTTTTCTTCACATCGGCCGCTACAACACGCACGCTGAAATTCAGTCAACAAGGCGCACCCTTACAATTCGGCGTAGAAATCAGTATGCATTTGTGAGACGCTTAGTCCAAAGCAACGGTTTACGACATCAATCGTTCCAGGCATCACAATAAGGACAACGGCCTTTCTGATGAAGGGCAGCACCGCAACTGCCACAAACATACGGGCAACGCGCATAACGCCAATAGCGGCGTATAGCCCAGACCACATACAACAACCAGCAAGGATAGCCTATATAATATAAGGTAGTCACGGAAAAGAACAAATAACAGCCTGCGCAAACGCCCAGCAAAGCGAACAAATATAGCACAGCTTCTGATAAAGGCAGCTGACGGCAAACATCCTCGACAGAAGCAACCGCCAAGATAACAATCAACCATACTGAAGCGACAAACAACCCCAGAATGAACGGAAGCCCGAAAGGATTGAGCGTAGGATGAAAATAAAACTCTACCCATGTGTCCGGCACAAACTTCTGCATACTGGCATACAATGTAGCCGCTCCAGACAAGGTGAGGCAAAGCAATGTGGGATAAAAGCTGCCAATATCATCAAAATGTACGATATGAAAACGCTTGCGCCGCATACGACGCACCAGATAAAGCAACAATACCAAGAACAACACACCGATGAAATACATCAGATGGGCATTGCTGAACACATGGATAAAGTGCGAAATGGAATCATCCGGTATCGCACTCTCCAGCAAATCGGACTCACGCGTCCATCCCATCGTCTGCTGATCGCGGGCCACTTTTACCCATACGGAGTCTACAGAATCTTCCGGAACAAATGCAATGTCGGCGACAACCAAACGGTCATCACTCATCACACAGACACTATCTGTTCCGAAATGCATCAATCCCGCACGATGAACAGGAAGTTCCTCCAGCAAGACCAATGAATCTCCCGTGACCATGAAATTAAAGTTTGCCGTATAATGATGCATGGCTTCGAAATCCAATGAATCCTTGCGGTGCTCCGTCAGATCCCAATCGTCAGCATAATCCGGTTTAGGATAGTAGCAAGCCGACAGCAAACAGACTATCAGCAGACAAATAATCCCGACCTTGCTATTTTTCATCGGCATACACTTTCATTTGACATTCCTTGCAATCAAAGACCAAACGGAAACGACGCCCGTCACCCAGCACCAGAAAAAAAGGCTCACGATACGGGGAGTCCGTTCCCCCATAACGTTTACACCACCCTAAGCTATAGCGCAGACAATGGCGGCAAAACATCAACGCCGCTCCCGCCGGTTCACACCGCTCAAAAGCCGGAGCAATGCGTACAGCCCCATGTTCACGATAAAAACTTTCCGCCTTATCGTTCATCACATTGGACAAATAAGTCAGCTCTTCCGGAACATCATGTAAAGCTGAATGCCCGTTTCTTTCTTCCTCTGCGCGAATAAATGGCACAGGCAACAAACGTACCTGACGCGGGTAATTGATTTTACGCACCTTAACCAAACGCTCTGTAAGTTCCCGACGCCATCCTGACAACACAGAAGACGGAATAAACCAGTCTGCCGTGCAATTCAGTCTGACTCCGGCAGTCTGGAAAGGTGTATTACCCAATTTATCCAACTGCGCCTTGATATTTGCTTCCTGAGATAAACGTGCCGGTTCTTTCACATAAGGAAAAGCCACAGCCAAAGATACTTCATCTTCGTCACGAAGTTCCAGCACAAACCCTTCTGAGTATTCAGACAATGTCCACCAGACTGCTATTTTGCGAACAGCCGACGGACGTGAAAGCGCATCCTCAAAAGCTTTATCGAAATTACGGTACAGACGAGTGTGCGGACGCAGACGAGGCATCTCTGCAGGATAAAGTTTATTGCCCTCTACACGGTTGACGCGGAATCCCTGCAGGTTCCCTCTTTCATCCAGAAAGCACAAACCGTCACCGTTAGCAAAAGGCTTCACACCGGCAACCACAATGCACTTGCCACGCACCTCTTTTACCGTACCGACCTCTTCGCCCAACGACTTAGGTGTATGAAAGGAAAAAATGTCCGGCGTGCGGCCGTTCAGGAAATAATGAGTAAATCCGCGGTTAAAACTCTTCTCTACCTGAGGCGTAAACTTCAGGAATACCTGTCCGGAAGAAGCTCTGCGGAACTCCGGACGCCGCTTGAACAGAGCGTCCAACTGCTGGCGATACCAAGCCGTAACGTTCTTCACATAAGTCACATCTTTCAAACGCCCTTCTATTTTCAGAGAAGATACTCCCGCATCCAACAAACATTCCAAGTCTTCCGTGCGGTTCATATCTTTCAGAGAAAGCAAATGCTTGCCTCGCTCTATGGTCTGTCCGTCGCTATCAACTAAATCGAACTTCAAACGACAGAACTGGGCACATTCTCCCCGATTGGCACTCCTGCCGAAACAATGCTGCGAAACATAACAACATCCGCTGTAGCTGACACACAACGCCCCATGCACAAAAACCTCTAAAGGGACATCGCAAGACCGATGTACAGCCGCGATTTCGGCTAAAGACAGCTCGCGTGCCAAGACCACCTGACTGAACCCCAAACGATGAAGGAACTTCACTTTCTCCGGTGTACGGTTATCCATCTGCGTACTGGCATGCAAAGGAATCGGCGGAAGCCGTAACTTCAGCAAAGCCATGTCCTGTACAATCAATGCATCCACACCTACACGATAAAGTTCCCAAATCAAATGCTCGGTGTCGGCCAGCTCATCATCTTTCAATATCGTATTCACCGTCACATACACCCTGACCCGATAGAGATGGGCGTACTCTACCACACGCGCAATGTCTTCCACTGAATTGCCCGCTGATGCGCGTGCCCCAAAACGTGACGCACCTATATAAACAGCATCCGCACCATGATCGACTGCCGCAATGGCACATTCCGCATTTTTCGCTGGTGCCAAAAGTTCTATGGGTCTGCAAGCAATCATTTAATATTATTAATATCGTAAGGAGTCTCCTGGTAGACGTAATAATTCAACCAATTAGAAAAAAGCAGATTACCGTGGGCACGCCATGTCACCAACGGGCCTTCAACGGGGTTGTTGTGGCAATAATAATTCACCGGCATATCTATTGGCAATCCTTTCTCTAAGTCTCTCTTATATTCCAAATCCAGCGTATAAGGGGAATATTCTGAATGTCCCGTAACATAAATCTCACGGCCGCCACGGGCCATCACCATACAGACCCCGGACTGCGGCGACTCGGCTATAACCTCTAGACCGGGCACACTGACCACATCCTCACGACGAATTTCCGTATGGCGGCTATGAGGCATATAAAACTCATCGTCAAATCCCCTGAAAATAGGCAACATAGGATTTAACGGATACTGCTTGAAAATGCCGAACATCTTCTTGTCCAACTTGTATTTGGGCACACCATAATAATGAAACAAGCCGGCTTGCGCTGCCCAACAGATATACAAAGTAGAGGTGACATGCGTACGCGCCCAATCGAAAATCTCCGTAATCTCGTCCCAGTACGTTACTTTTTCATACTCAAGATGCTCAACAGGCGCACCAGTAATAATCATTCCATCAAATTTTTCCTGCTTCATCACCTCGAAATCCCTATAAAAAGCTTTCATGTGTTCCACCGGAGTATTCTTGGACGTGTGCCCTTTCACTTTCATGAACGAGATCTCCACCTGCAAAGGTGTATTTGACAACAAACGAATCAGGTCGGTTTCAGTCGTTACTTTCAACGGCATCAAATTCAATATTGCAATACGTAACGGACGGATATCCTGAGTCGACGCCCTTGAATTGTCGATAACAAAAATATTTTCTTTCTTCAGTAACTCTATGGCAGGAAGCCTGTCAGGCAAATTTAATGGCATATCAGATAAAATTATTCATAATCTATTCCCTGCAAATTTAGCAAAAAGCTTTCGGATTTCATACCATTTTAACGCAACAGACGGAACGATTTAGATTCTTTATCGTTCCGCCTGTTTAATGCTCATATAGAATGATGCTTCCGACTACCAGATAGACACTCGTTCGGCTTTCGGAATAAACATCTCATCCTGTTCCGTGATACCAAAAGCATCGTACCACATATCGATGTGAGGCAGCGCACCATCCACTCTCCAACGTCCCAAAGAATGAGGATCGCTTTTCGTCCGGACACGAATTTCTTCATCGCGGATATTATCGGCCCACACAGAAGCATAAGAAAGGAAGAAGCGTTGTTCTGGAGTAAATCCGTCTGCAACCTGCAAAGGATTCTCTTTCATCGCATTCTGCAAAGCGTAGAAAGAGACCATAAGACCACCATGATCTGCCAGATTCTCTCCCAAGGTCAAAGCACCATTGGCATACAGCCCCGGCAGAACCTCAATCTTATTATAGAAATTCTTCATCACGGCTGCACGGGCTTCAAAGCGTTCCGCATCACCCGATGCCCACCAGTCTCTCAAGTTACCATACTTGTCAAACTGGCGTCCTTCATCATCAAATCCATGAGTCATCTCATGTCCAATCACCACACCTATCGCTCCATAATTATAAGCATCATCAGCTTCCATGTTAAAGAATGGAGGTTGAAGAATGCCTGCCGGAAAGCAGATTTCATTTGTCGTGGGATTATAATAGGCATTCACGGTCTGTGGCGTCATATACCACTCATCACGGTCTACAGGCTTATTCAATTTATGTTCTATAACGTACGCCAAATCAAACTCATTGCTACGGACAATATTATCCCAATAGCTGTCATTTTTGATTTCCAATGCAGAATAATCACGCCATTTATCAGGATAACCCACCTTGACATAGAACGCTGACAATTTATCCAAAGCAACCCTCTTCGTCTCTTCGCTCATCCATTCTTGTGCACTGATGCGGTCAGCCAATGCCTTCTGCAAGTTCTTCACCAACCGAATCATACGCTCCTTGGCAGCCGCCGGGAAGTGCCGCTCAACATATAGATGTCCAAGACCTTCGCCTAAAACCCCATTCACCACATTGACTGCTTTCCGCCAACGGGGCTGGTCCTGCAAAGTACCACTCATCACACGTTCGTAAAAATCGAAATTGCAAGCGCGTAACTCATCACTCAAATAGGGAGCAGAACTGTCAATAAGACGCCACTGCAAATAAGCCTTCTGGTCTTCCACTGATACTTCTGCCAAAATTCTCTCCACTTCATGGACGGGTTCAGGTTGTCCTATACTGATTTCCGATACATTTTTAAAGCCCAAGGTTGAAAAAAGACAAGCCCAATCTATGCCTGCATAGTCCTTCTCCAGTTCTGCATAACTCATTTTATGATAGTTGGCTTCCGGATCACGCCGTTGAGTAGCTGAATAAGAAGGAACGGCCAGACGCGTTTCTATACGCATCACCGCATCTCTCTTCTTCTGAGCTTCCTCTGAAGCAAAACCGCAAAGCACAAACATCTTCTCAACAAAAGCCTTGAATGATTCGCGGATATGTACCGTGGCCGAATCATTGTCCAAATAATATTCCCGTTCATTAAGACTTAAACCACCCTGAACCACTTGCAGCAAATTCATCTTGCTGTTCTTGATATCCGCGTCTATAGAAAAGTAGAAATAACCAGGAACACCTTTACGCATCATTTTTGCCATCATCGGCACTAATTCCGAACGTCCTTTCACCGCCTCAATAGCCTTTAAATCGGCCTGTATCGGAGCATAACCTTCTTTATTTTGCTTCGTACTGTCCATAGCGATATTATACAAATCGCCTATTTTCTGTTCCAACGTTCCTTCTGCATATTTACCATGTGACAGCTCCTCTATCAGACTACGCAACTGCTTATCGTTGTTTTCTATCAATTCTTCAAAAGTACCATAGCGAGAATATTCAGGAGGTAAGGGATGAGATTTGCGCCACCCGCCGCAAGCATAATTGTAAAAACTCGTACCGGGTTTCACTGTCTGGTCCAGATTCTTCCGGTCTATCCCCGTTTGCAATCCAGATTGCGCTTCCGTCATAAAAGGCAAAGAAGCGAAGGCCATAAAAGACAACAAATGCTTCAACTTCATGTTATGATTAAAATTTAGATGTATTCTTCCCGTTCCTTTTCTCATTTCTGTGCTTCTTCAAGCATCAAAGAAGCCGTCTCCCACTCCTCCACAGCCGCATCCAACTGTTTTTTCAAGTTCCCATGACGCTCATACAAAGCGACATCAGCCGCTCCTTCCGCCGTAGCCATTTGATTTTCCAACAGCTTCAATGCAGCTTCCAGTTCCGTGATTTGTGCCTCACACTGCTCCACCAGCCTTTCCATCTTGCGGATCTTCTTCTGTCGCTCTTTCTGTTGTTCATAAGCCAACCGATTTTGATTCACAGATTTTTCTTCCTTGTCCGACAAGACTGATGAAGAACGAGACAAAGACGGCTTCTGCAAATCGTTTAAAGAATCAATGTTTTTCCGCTGTAAGAAGTCATAAATACCGCCCAAATGCTCTCTCACCTGCCCTCCTCCGAACTCATATACCTTAGAAACCAATCCATCAAGGAAGTCACGATCGTGACTCACTACTATCACTGTACCATCAAAATCGCGGATAGCCTCTTTCAACACGTCCTTAGACCGCATATCCAGATGGTTTGTCGGCTCATCAAGTATTAAGAAATTCACTGGTTCCAACAAGAGTTTAATCATCGCCAAACGACTACGCTCTCCCCCTGAAAGCACTTTCACCTTTTTTTCCGAGGCCTCACCGCCAAACATGAATGCGCCCAAAATATCACGGATTTTCAGACGGATGTCTCCCTTAGCCACCCTGTCTATCGTTTCAAAAACCGTCAGCTCACCATCCAACAACTGAGCTTGATTCTGTGCGAAGTAACCGATCTGTATATTATGTCCTAACTTCAAATGCCCGTTAAAAGGAATCTCCCCCATAATACACTTCACCAAAGTGGATTTTCCTTCTCCATTTTTCCCCACAAAAGCCACCTTCTCTCCTCGCTTTATGGTCATATTCACATGATGAAACACTACATGCTCTCCATAAGCTTTACACACATCCTCACAGATCAGCGGATAATCTCCGCTACGCAATGCAGGAGAAAACTTCAGCCGTAGCGAAGAATTGTCTACCTCATCCACTTCTATCGGAACAATCTTTTCCAATTGCTTGATACGGCTCTGCACTTGTACTGCTTTGGTCGGTTTATAACGGAACCGTTCTATAAACTCTTTAATATCCGCTATTTCCTTCTGTTGATTCTCATAGGCCCGAAGTTGTTGTTCACGACGTTCAGCACGCAAACGGACATATTCATCGTATTTCACTTTATAGTCATAGACCCGTCCGCATGAAATCTCCAGTGTACGGGTCGTCACATTATTGATGAACGCACGGTCATGACTAACCAATACGACAGCATTCGCCTTGGTTGCCAAGAAATTCTCCAGCCATTGAATACTCTCTATGTCCAAATGATTAGTCGGCTCGTCCAGCAAAAGCACATCAGGATGGCGCAGCAACAGCTTGGCCAGCTCAATACGCATCCGCCATCCGCCGCTAAACTCCCTTGTCGGACGGTCAAAATCATCCCGTACAAACCCCAATCCGAGCAAGGTCCGTTCAAGTTCCGCATGATAGTTCAGCCCTCCCATCATCTGAAACCGCTCACTTTCATGGGAAAACTTCTCCACCAATGACATATAATCCGCGCTTTCGTAATCCGTACGGTCGGCCAATTCCTGATTCATCCGTTCCAGACGCTCTTGCATCTGGCTTATATCTGAAAAGGCCTGCTCGGCTTCTTCTTTTACCGTACGCTCATCCGTCAACACCATTACCTGAGGCAAATAACCGATTGTAGTACCTCCCGAAACAGAAACTGTTCCTGAAGTAGGCTGTTGCAATCCGGCTATAATTTTCAGCATTGTGGACTTTCCCGCACCGTTCTTCCCAACCAGCGCAATACGTTCCTTGTCATTGATGACATAAGAAACGTCGTGAAACAATGGTGTTGTACCAAACTCTACTTTTAAATGCTCTACTGAAACCAACTTTCTACTGTTTTTGCCGCAAAATTAGCGAAACTTAGCGACATTGAGAAATGAGAACAGCGATTTCTGCAGGAGTCAAAGCCCTTCCATAAAGAGCATAGCCATCAATATTACTGCCGGACCCGCCTAACAACAAACGTTCCAAACGGAAATCACCGTCTGTCCATTGATCAACCATGCCATTGATAAAAGTTGTCAACGTCCTGCCTTCTCTTACCAGAGCTACAGTAAAATGGGAATAAGGTTCAGGAGCATACCACAGGCCATTCGTACCACGCCCGTAACGTGACCAGCTATCCGAACTGCCCAATATGTTATTACCATATTGCACTTCATCACCAAAAGTCAAGACCGGACGCATCTGAAGCGAATCTATTCCCCATGACCATTCACTGCCAGCGCACAGCACGCCACCGACGGGCTTACTCACTGAAAGAAAAAGCGTGAAATCCGCATGCTGTACATCATGCGGCACCTTTATTTCACATCGCTCACCGCCCGCAATAACGCGGTCTGTTTCCGGCCACTCAAAGGCCAACAAATCAGACTCTGCACTTTTCACTTCTTCCGTCCAACGGAAATCTCCGTGTATGGAAGTAGGATATCCCGGACGGGAAGAGCTGACAATCCAATCATAATAATCTCCATTCATCCACACCAATCGCAAAGGTGACCCGACCGATGACGGTAAAACGTAGGGGCGTACATTATTTTTGCGCGAATTCTGCGTTATATACGTTTTTCTCACTGTATGAAATTCCTCATCTACTTCATATTTGACAATCTCATACCGGCGGCCTTGTTCCCCAGTCACTGAAACAGAACAATAGTAAGTTCCCGGAACAGAAATATCCATAGCCAACCCACCACTGTAACAATGTTCAATATCAGGTGACTGATGAAAATGACCGCCACCGTGAGCCAGGAAGAAATCATTCCATTCCCGCCCGTTCCAATTAAGGCTGTAATAATCATGAACCGTTTTGTCTGCACTGATTTTCACCATCGCCATCACCGGCCATCCGTTTTTATTTACGTCCAACTGCCAAACCCAGTCCCGCATGCCTGCTGTCTGGTCCGCTACCACATCCGGAAACTCCATGGCAAACTGTTCCGTACGGTTCACACGAAAAGGGCCGTCCATTATAGTGGAAAGCACACGTCCTTTCACATCTTCCAGCTGAAGCGTCTTGATATTCACCTTGCTAAAGTACAACCAATTGGGCGACTCATTATCCGGATGCCCGGTCGTATAGGCCAACATGATATAATCCTTGCCGTTTGAACAATATTTCGCATACGGACGCGCACCACTGGACTGCACCATTTGATAAGGTCCCCAATCTATCTGTACACAATCATCCGTATCAGGCAGTGTCAGTCTCGCAATGGTCGGATGCCAGTTAATGCCGCGCCAGCATAAATAAATATGCTCCGGATCTTCCGATAAAATAAAAGGCGACGGATAGGTCGTATTGTCTTTCACCAGAATCTTATGCTCTTCACCCAACGTGGCGATGTCGCCCGGACGCTGAGATATACGATAATAAAAACAAGGCTCATCGGTATGACGAGAATAAAAGATCATGATACGTTCATCCGGTAATACCAGAAAGGTGGGATTATTATGGTCATCCGGCTGAAAATAAGAACGCACCAACACTTCCGTACGTCGTTTCCTTAAGAAATCATACTGCACGGCCTTCACCGCGCCATGCACATCGATATAACCCAGATAACTGCTGTTGATCGTGCCCGCCTCGTTCTCGTAATGCAAGGCCCGCGGGTCGGCAAACCAACACCAGGCTCCCTCGGACGCCACCTGTTCCCCCTCACAGCGCACTGCGCTGTCGGAAACGGGCTGCGACCGCAGTGTCGCCGTCCACATGAAAAGGCCACAAAAGGCCAGTACAGACAAAAAAAGGTTCTTCATTATCGTTGATCAGTTTAATGTCATTGCCTTTTTACGGCTCTCACCTATCATATAATAATAAGCGGCACAAGCCGTCAAAAAATAAAATCCGGTCTGAATCCACAGAACAATATACTCAAAAGCGACATCTTCCAACAAAGCACCCTGCGTATTAATACGGACAAATCCATTAATCCCAAGTGTGGAAGGCACTAAATAAGAAAGAATCCGCCAAAAATCCGGTACGGCTACTCCCGGCCACGAAATGCCCGAAACGAACAAAAACGGCAAGGAAGTAAACACAAAAACCGGCATACATGTCTCACGCTGACATATCAACAACGAACATGTCATGGCAAAGAAAATACAAGCCAAAACATAAGGTATCACAAAGGCCAACAAATCGAACGCCTGAGGTATCTGCACCAACCCGAACAACCGAGGCACAACCACCAAAGTCCACAAGCAGACAAGCACATACACCAAGAAGTAACAGAAAGCCTTTCCCGCCACAAGCCGCAACGTCCCCCGGCGGCCTGCATGAATCAGCTGTGTATGAAACGTAGCTCTCTCACGTGCTGTCCCATTAATCATTCCCACGCCTAACAACAAAGTCTGCTGAATGACCAGCATCAGCACTGCCGGCAAGAGGAAACTGGCAAAACCATTCTGCGGATTGAACAAAGCCACGTCCTCATACTGCAAAGGAGAAGTGGCGACCTCATCCTGACGCGAAGTAGAATTGCCCAAACGCTCCACCTGCAGTTCCGTATTCATCTCCAATGACACTTCAGTACAAGCCAGCAACAGAGCTTTATAGTACAGCAATCCGCTCATGTCGCAATACAGACTGACATAGGCCTGTTCCTGACGATGCACTTCGCGGCTGAAATCCTCCGGCAAACAAATAATGCCATATACCTCTGCCCGGCGCATCATCTCCTTGGCCTCGTCCATATTGCCCGTACGCGCCACAACCCGCACATCTGCCGTAGCATCCACCCGACGGACAAACTCACGGCTAAGAGCCGTTCCCGAACGATCTACAACCACAGCCGGCACCTCACGTACGGTCTCTTCCGTATAAATGAAAGCATAAAGCATCGGATACAACAGCGGCACGAGGATAAAAAAGATCAGCACACCTTGATCATGGACGACCCGCCGCAATTCATTCCTCCAGATGAAGAACACATCACGGGCAGCTTCGCCCGACAACTGATTAAATTCTTTCAATTTCCTCATCATGTCCTCAAGGTATATAATCATAATTCAACATCACAGTGCGCAACCGCTTCAGCAACAAAAGAGGCAACAACACGAAACAAAGCAACATTACATAAGACTTCCAAGCATAAACCATCGGATAGCCGTTCAACGTCTGATTAATATAGATCAGGAAATAATGCCGCAAGGGGAACAGATTGCTAAGCAACTGTAAAGAGGGATGCATGGCCATGACGGGAAACGAGAAGCCTGAAATGGAGAAAGAAACCACGCCCCACAACGAGCAGGCACTCAAAGCCAGACGCAACGTAGGCAAAACCGTGATGAAAAGGACCCCAAAAGCCTGCGAAGCCAGGACCATCAGCAAAGAGGCCAGCAGCAACGGCAAGATTCCACTATGACAAGGAAACGACAACACGCCATAAAGATAAAGGTCATACAACGATGCGACAACGAAGAAAATGGCCGTATGAGGCAACAACTTGCCCGCCGCCGCCACCAACATGTCATTGTCGGCCATAGCCAGCCATGCACGTCCCGTGCCTTCTTTCAGCTCTGAACCGATGGAATACACCGTAATCATGAATATCAGAATCATCAAAATGCCCGGCAATATTGTGTTATTCAGATAGACGGAATAGTTCAGCCAAGGATTGGAAAGCGGATGAGTATCGATGACTATCGGCTGCAAAAAAGTCATGGCCATAGGGTCTGTCACTCCCTTGGCACGCAACGTCTCCAGACCGACAGAGGCATTCGCCAAGACCGACATGGTACGCAAATCACGATAAATCAGTGAGCCTGCAATCAACAGGCTGTTATTCGTATAAAAGGAAACCTTCGGACGGCGGCCAGCCAACAGTTCATCAGTAGTACCTTTAGGGATATAATAAAATGCGTAAATGCGGCCTTGCTGCATGGCTCGCCGCGCACTGCTCACCGATTCGTAGCTGGCTGTCAGCTCCACCTGACTGAAAGCATCCATATTACGCAACACCTCACGCGTAGTGGACGTGTTGTCATCATCCACCACACCGACCGGCATATTTTGGGGCAACCCGTTGTCCATCAATGTGGTGAAGAACAGACAGCAAGTCAACGGTGCCACCACCATACAAAAAAGATACAGCGGACGGGAAAGCAAGCGGTGAAACTCGCGCACCATAATGCCGAATATGCCATGAGAAGCCTGCATTCTGCAATACGTTTTCTACCGTTTGATGATAACAGACATGCCCGGTCGCAGAGCTTCCTTGGCATCGACCGGAACAGCACGCACCTCAAATGTTTTCAAATCATACTGTCCCGTCGTCTTTGTCGCTTTCCACGCGGCATAGGTGCCGCGATCTTTCATATAAGTCACTTTCAGACGAATATCCTTTCCGAATGCCGGCACGTAAGCCATAAACTCTTTACCCATGGCCAGACTGCCCAACAAGTCCTCACGGACGTTGAATGTCGCCCAACGATCATAAAGCATCGTAACATTCATGATGGGAGCACCCGTACCTACCAACTCACCCATTTTCGGAAAGATCTCCGAGACCTCTCCGTCCATTTGCGCCACCAGCACCGTCTCTTTCAGATAAGCATCCACTTCGGCAACGGCTCCCTGCGCACGTGCCACCTGTGCCGCAGCCGCCTCTTTGTCCTCGCGCCGGGCACCCTCACGAGCCATCTCATACTGTGCATGCGCCGCCTTTTCCGTGGCCTGCATGGCTGCATAATTCGCATAAGCCTCATCGCGCTTCTGCTCACTCATCACTCCCTCCTCAAACAACCGGTTAAGGCGGTTGTACGACTTCTCCGCGATGTCCAGTCCCGCCTTGGCTTTTTGCCACATTGCGTAAGCGCTCTGCAATTGTTCTGAACGGGCGCCCCCATAAGCCTTATCCTTGAGGGCCTGCGCCGCACGTTCTGCCGCTTCAGCCTGCGAATACTTAGCCTGCACGTCTGGCGCCTCCAGCACCACCAGTGTGTCGCCGGCCTTTACATAATCTCCTTCCTCCACATAAAAGCGCAAGATGCGCCCCGGCACCTTACTGGAAACCCTGTACTCAGAGGCTTCCATCTGCCCCTGAATAGACTCATCGTCACGCCCCAGCAGCAAAGACCCTACTACGGCGACCGCCACAATCACGACCACCAATGAGACAAGTGCCCACGTAACACTGCTATATTGTTTCTTCATATCCATAGTCCATATACTTTTAAAACCGTTTACGACTTCTATTCTGTTCTACCGTTCCGCACCCAACGTACCCGTAGCTTTTTGCAAATAAGTCTGTGCCAACCGTAATTCTATCTGCGCATCTATCTTGTCCGACTGAGCTGAAAGCCATGCTGTCTGGGCCTCCATGACATTAGAGACGGGAATGACGCCCTCTTTGAATCCTTTGTCGGCATAACGAAGATTCTCTTCTGCCTTATCCATATTCCGGCAAGCCAAAGAGAACCGTTTCTCCGCCTCAGTCCTTTTAAACAGGCTTTGATGTACCTGCAACTCAATCTTCTCCTCTATGTCATTGCGCTGCAAGCGGGCTATATTCGCCTCACTCTTGGCTGCCCGCACCTTATATATGCCTTCGTTCCAGTGGAAAATGGGCACTTGAAGCATGACACCCACATTCCACATGCCGCGGAATTTGTTTTCAAAACCATTCAACAAAGACGGATTCGACACCAAATAGCCTCCTGTCAGGGCCAGTGAAGGCAGCATTTCCGAACGCACGACACGCACCTTATCCTCATAAATCTTATTGGCCAATTCCAAACTTTCCAGCTCCGGACGGTTGGAAAGTGCAAGACGCACCGCCTCATCCTTTTCTTCTTCGGGCGTCCATGGCGTTTCCTGCAATTCATCCGAAAGCGAGAAAGAAGAATCCAAGGGCAAGCCGCACAGCTGACAGAGCAGCATCTTGGCCAAGGCCAATCCGTTCTGCACTTTTGTCAGTGTCATTTCGGCCTCGTTCACCTTGACCTTCACCGTGAGTCCATCGGCTTTCGTCGCCACTCCCTCTTGAATCATCCGCTCCACATCACGGTCTAACCTTTCCACCAAAGTCAGGAAGCTCTCGGCCAGCTTCTGTTTATACCCCAGTGAAACCACTGTCCAGTAAGCGTTGTCCGTGTCCAGAATAACTTCCTGCCGCTGTGTTTCATATTGCGTACGCGCCAAAGCTTCGGAAGATTTCGTAATACGGTGATAAGCACGTATCTTCCCGCCCATGTACAAAGGCTGAGTCAGTGTGACGGCACCCGCCCAGACATTACGGGTATCTGTACGGAAAGCGTTGGTCAACTCATCGCCCAGCTGGTTCAAAGCTCCGGAAATGCCTTCCAGATTTCCGCCCTGCACAGCTTGCTGCAACTTCTGAGCCAACTGGGGGTCGGACTGGGCGATGTGCTCTATCACAGGGGTGGCAGCCTGGACAAAACCCTGTTGAAAGGATGTCCCCATATGATTCAGAGCAAATTTCTGCCCGTCATTCAGCAACGAAATCTCATCAGAAAAGTACATGTAAGTACCCGTTGCCGAAAAATCCGGAAGAAAATTCGTGAAAGCAGCTTTACGGTCATAGCGTGCCTTTTGCATCTTTTCCTTAGAAATCAGCAGACTTTTGTTGTTTGCCAAGGCCAGATTCCGGCAACTGTCTATGTTCAGCACACGTTGGGCCGACACGACACAGCCCCACCCGACAAACAGGATAAAGCCGAACATTTTCTTCATCGCATCGATTTTAAACATCACATTCATCATACATATCTCTTCTGTTTCCAGACGGATAAAGCAAATATACACAAAAATAGGCTAAACCTTTCCGATTTAACCTATTTTCGTATTTCTGAAAGAGAAAGGATATTCCGCTCTACTTTTCGTAATTGAAGCTAGCATTGCCTATGTTATGCCCGTCAGCAAAAATGGCCACTCTGTACGTTCCCTTGCTCAAGAACTCATTGACGTCCCAATAGACCGTAACCGGCGTTGCTTCTCCGGTATACTCGATATCCCGTTTGGCTGAATATTCCAATGTGCGGTTCTCATAGACAAAAGTCCCGCCGCTGGTCAGCACTTCATTATTGGGCTTAGTGATCCGCACATAAATGCTCCGATTTCCTGCCTGCGCCGTAATGTTGCGGGCTATGACGAAGCTGACCACGAACTTCTTGACGTCTTTCACTTTCCGGGCTTTCTTGCCGCGCTTGTTCTGCCCGACCATGGTAATGGACGTCGCATCCAACTGTGAGGCAATGGCTACCTGCTCACTGAGATTTTCCTTCTCGGTGGTCAGACTGCTGATGGTTTGCGTAGCTTGTGTATATTGTGCCTTCACCTGCATGTTCTCGTTGCGGAGCTGTTCGTTCATCCTGTTCAACGAATCAATCTCATGCACATAACTGCGCAAGATATTACGCAAGGTGGCCAGTTCTTTCTTCAAACGACGAATCTCTGCCGCATCTGTAGCTTTCACCTGTCGCAGCTCTTCCAACAACTCCTCTGTGCGCTGCTGTTCCTTATCCAGCTGTGCGATAAGAGAGTCATTGTTGATTTGCGTCTTCATTTCACTGTATTGGCGGGCAAAGCTGGCATATTCATTCTCCATTTCTTTCTTGTCCATCTCTGCCAGTTTGAGCATTTCCTCGTTCTCTGCATTCTTCTGGATATAGAAGTAGGCCAGTGTACCCAATCCTACAAGCAGCACTCCGGCTATGACTGCTATGATAATAATCGTACGTTTTTTATCCATGACTTCAGTTTTTCCGTGTTTTCTACGCGTATGTTTTCAAATGACGGTCACAAAGATAATCCTTTTCCGTCAAGACGGAAAGAAAAAAACAACTTTTATGTGACAGGACGACCGGTTTTCACGTTCTTTCTTTTGCAATGCGTATGTCGGCAACATCCGACAGCAAATCTCACAGCCCGATGCGGCAGGGTGCGCAACAGCCCCGGAAGTCTTGCGCAAGGCTTTCAGCGGCTCCGGACACCACTGCCGCACAACAAGTCCCGGCAAGTGCCCCACAGCCCTCTCCGACTGCAGGCTCCTGCCGGAACCGTCACATTTCCCAAACTATATGCCGTGCGTCATTCCGCCGCCATGAAAGGCAACTGTGCCGCATAGGTTTCCTGAATCTTTCCCCAGCCTTGCTCGTCACACGTCACTGTCATCTCCTCGCCTTCGGGCAGAAATACCGTGACGGTGCTGTCGCCGTTCATACGCATGAGCTTATGCTCCTCGCCATTCTGCGCCAGGCTCCACACCTTTTCGGCGTCATCGAAAACCATCCGGGCTTCTTCACCCGTTGTCACATTCTGAATATGATAACCATCCTTCTCCGTAACAATGACATATTCGTTCCCGTTTGTCCCGACCACATGCTTTGTCTCTCCCACAGAGGCCAGCAAGGGCTTGCCCGTCCAAAACTCAATCGTGTTCAGCACTACCCAGTCTGCTGCCAGGCAAATACCATAAACCGGAATGAAAATGAAGCCCAAAATGCCATTGACGACTTTATGCGGAGTCATCCCCACATTCCAAGCCGCAAACTTGTTGAAGAGTCCGAACGAACCTATACAGGAAGAATACAACATACATGCCGACAGACAAATCGCCGACCAGAATAAACCATTTTTTCTCATAGCCTTGTAGTTTTAAAGATTTTCAAATAGTCTGCTGACACAAAGCTAATCAAAAACTCGCTGAAAACAGCAACATGAGGCAAATGAAATAGCTTTTTTTACATTTATTATCAAACGTGGCTTGCTCCGCCCTGTCCCTGCATCTCGCTCACAGTCCCGTCATTTGCCTGCCAAGAACAAAATGGAGCGTTTGTTTGCGGAAGACAGTTTTTTTCGCTATTTTTGTATACAGGACTTTTATCTGTAGAAAGGAGTCATCAAGAACGCACTACAATTCTACGAACAGATTCCGGAAGCGGAAATGCAACGGCTGGAAAGTGCCGTCAGTGCTTTCAATGCCTCACGGACGGAATGCAACGGTTTCTATGCCATAAGCCTCACAACGCCATACCGCCGTTATTATTCCTTATGGCGCATATTCCCTGCCGGAGAACGGCCTTTGTTCATCCGCACACTGGCTGATACGCTTACAGCCGCCAACGGGAAAGCCATGGACATGCTCAAACATTGCAGGGTGCCACTGAAATGGATGGACAACCGCTTTTTCGTTCCTCATTATGAACAGACGTATGACGCACTGACTTTCGGAAAATACCGCGGCAAACGGATCTCTGAAGTCTATTACATCGATCCCAATTACGTCTTGTGGATGGCCAACAAGTTTGAGCCGGAAAAGAAAAAACTGCTGAAACTGAAAGAGACGGCACGGCTGTTTGCCGCCATACACGCCGAACTGACTCCGCCACAGCGGAATACTTACCGTTCACACAGTCAATACGTAGGACAAAAAGGCGAGACACTGACCGGCCTGACGCTGAAAGTGCTTTACGTCAAACAACAAGTGGACACTTACAAACCGGATTTCTATATCGACCAGTGCGTTTTGGCCGCCGACAAAGACGGCAACCGCTACACGTTTACGGAGAAAGCCGCCGGACGCAGTCAGACTCCCAAGGCATTAAGCTGCTTCAGCCGGGCATTCGCTCCCGGCATGAACATACAGCTGAAATCGGCACGAGTCATGCAACACTATGAAAGCCACGGTGTGAAATACACCCGCATCGGTTACATCAAATATGCATGAAGGCTATTCCAATACTGTCACCTTACGCACTACGACCTCTTGCAGGGGACGCTCCTTGGACGTGCGCACTTTCTCTATGGCTTCTGCCACATGCATGCCTTCCACAACTTCGCCGAACACCGTGTACTCTCCATCCAGATGCGGTGCGCCCCCCACTGTCGTATAGGCCGTTTTCTGCGCCTCATTAAAAGGCAAGGGCGGATGGGCCGCCACCTGCAACTCAGCTTCGTGCAACAGCGAATCCTTCAGTGCCTGGTACTTTTCGGTTTCTCCCCTACGACGCATCAGATATAATTCCTTCAGATGATCGCGCGACAAATTCTCGTACAACGTATCCACACGACTTTGATAGATGGCTGAATACAGCTCCATCAGCGACGAGAGAGTGAACGTTTTGCCCGTCACGATATAGAACTGCGTCCCGCTGGAAGCTTTCTCAGGATTCACACTGTCTCCCATACGGGCAGCTGCCAACGCCCCTTTCTTATGAAAATGACGAGGATAACGGATTTCGGCGGGAATCGTATAGTCATAGTCCACAGAGTCTGCAACAGCAGCCACACCGCGGGGCTTTACGGCCGGATCGCCGGTTTGGATCATAAAGCCTCGCACAATCCGATGAAACAAGATGTTATCATACGCCCCGGCTTTTGCCAGCCGGATGAAATTATCGCGATGGAGAGGGGTGTCGTCATACAGCCTCACCTTAATATCCCCCATGGAGGTTTCTATCAGAACTTCAGTCTCACCCATATTGTTTTTCTTTTGTGAGCCGCAAGACAGCAAGAACAGACTGCAGACGGCTATTACCAACATCCGGAATTTCATGCACAGCAAAAAATTATTTATAGCAGACTGCAAAAATAATCATTTCAAGATTATTCCACCCTATTTTTAGGAAAAACTCCCTTAAAATTCAAAAAAAAGATGTTCCTTTGCAGCATCTATACGCTAACTTATGAAAAGAAAGATTTTCAAATGGGTTGTCGGCATCTTACTTGCCCCTGTCATTTTGTTCTTCATTTTGGCGGCCTTACTCTATATTCCCCCAATACAGGATTTTGTGGTCCGCAAAGCCACAGCCATCGTATCCGAGACCACAGGCATGGACGTACATATCGGACACTTGCGGCTGTCGTTCCTGTTCGACCTTGACTTGCAGAACGTACAGGTGGCCGATGAAGCAAAAGAAGAGTTGCTGGACATCGGACAGCTGACCATAGACCTCAACTTCACCTCGCTACTGCACGGTGAAATCAACGTAAACGGCATAGAACTGTCCCGAACGACGGTAGACACCAAAGACCTGATTCCCGGCCTCACCATCAAAGGGAGCATCGGCAATTTCTTCGTTGACTCACACGGCATCGAACTGCCTCAGGAAAATGTCACGGTAAACAACATCAGACTGGCTGATGCTGATGTAGCCATCCATTTAGGACATTCCGAATCAGAAGACACCACAACGTCCGCCGTCAACTGGAAAATCGCCCTTCAACAAGTAAACCTGGAACGCATCCGGCTTCACTTGAGCATGCCGGGCGACAGCATGCGGATAGCAGCCGGCATACAATCAGCCGACTTACACGACGGACATATCGACTTGGGCACATCCACATATACCGCCACGACATTCAACCTTGCCGCCGATTCCATTCTCTATGACCTGCCCCATGAAAAGCCTGCTGCGGGTCTGGACGTCAACCACATAGCCCTTCAGGATGTGGGAATAGGCTTAGATTCCGTCATCTTCGACGGCAATTCACTGGGCCTTTCACTGGCCTTGCGTCAAACCTTCATGAAAGAAAAAAGCGGTCTGGAGGTCAGCAAACTTACGGGAAACTTCTGGATGGATTCAACCTCCTTGCACATACCCGGTCTGGTCCTGCACACACCGAACTCTTACGTCAACCTGAAAGCAGACATGGATCTCTCGGCTATATCGGCCCCTTCCGCAGGACAACTTTCCGTACGCCTCCTGGCAGAACTTGGCAAACAAGACATCCTGACTTTTGCAGGCGGACTCCCCCCGGCTTTCGTCCAATCCTACCCCAACGCTCCTGTCATCGCAAGAGTGTCGGCCGACGGCAATATGGACACACTGGCCCTGCACACCGTAGAAGCACGACTGGCCAACGCTTTCGACCTGAAAGCCAGCGGCGAACTGCAAAACCTGACCGACTCGCTGCGCATGGGCGGTCAGGCAAACATAACCCTACAGACTCACAAACTGGATTTCATCAAAACGTTAGCCGGCGGAGGGGAGGGCATGAACGACATTGCCTTGCCTCCCATGCGCCTGCAGGGAAAAGCCAGCATGAAAGGGCAGCAATACAAGGCTGATCTCTCCTTATCAGAAAGCAAAGGAAAGGCTTTGCTCCAAGCAACGTTCGATGCGAAACGCATGGCCTATCAGGCAAAAATGAACATACAAGACTGGCAACTGCGGCATTTCCTGCCCAAAGATTCGCTGGGACTGCTGTCGCTCACGGCTACAGCCCAAGGACAAGGAACGGACATCTTCAAACGCAGCACCCGGATGAAAGCCGGACTGGACCTGCAGACACTGGAATATGACAGTCTGGACTTGGGCAACCTGCACTTGTCCGCCCGGCTGGACAAAGGACAGGGCGAAGTCATCATCGACAGTCATAACCCCTTGCTGGAAATGACCTCACGGGCCAATGCACTTCTGTCACGCAACAATATCAACCTGGGGGTCAGCCTCGACCTGAACAGTATGGACCTTTATGCCCTGCAACTGACCTCCAAGCCGCTCAAGACCAGCATGAATCTGCACATCGACGGACGCACAGACCTAAAAGACAGCCACGACGTACAGGGCAGCATTTCCAATATAGCTCTCATCCTGCAAGACACGACATTCCATCCTAAAGACCTCTCACTAAACATCCTGGCTCACGCAGACAGTACGTACGCCGACATCTCCGCCGGCGACCTCACACTAAAGCTTGACGGTCGGGACGGCTATGAACAACTGATGAAAGACGGTCAGGATTTCGTTGCCTTGATGAATGAGCAGCTGCAGAGACGACACCTGAATCAGGACTCACTCAAGCTGTTCTTACCCAATGTGCGGCTGAACGTATCTTCAGGCAAAGAAAATCCCATCGCCAACTATCTGGCAACTGCCGGTTATTCATTCAATGATTTCAAACTAAGCATAGACGCTAATCCCGAAACCGGCTTAAACGGCGGCGGGCATGTTTATACATTAAACGTAGGAAGCATGACCTTGGACACCATACAGATGCACATTTTCCAAGACTCTACGGGCGTCAAGGTGGACGGACGGGTCAGAAACGGCCCGAAAAACCCTCAAATCGTATTCGATTCGCAGATAAACGCCTATCTGCACGCCGTAGGTGCGGGAGTGGATCTGGCATATACAGACAAAGAAGGCCGAAAAGGAGTAGATCTCGGCTTGAGAGCGGATGTATTGCATGACGGCATTAAAGTCGTATTCTCAAAGATTCACCCCATCCTTGCTTACCGCAAGTTTGACATCAACGAAGACAATTTCATCTTCCTGGGCAATGACCGGCGAGTAGAAGCCGACGTAAGCATGATAGCCGATGACGGCACTGCAGCCAAAGTATACTCTACCCCCAATCCGGAAGCCCTGCAAGACATCTCCGTCAATTTGCACCACTTCAATCTTGAAGAGCTGACCTCCGTCATCCCTTACGCACCACGCATCACCGGATTCCTGGAAACCGACGCCCATCTGATACAGACGGCGGAAGATCTGTCTGTCGTTGCAGACCTGTCAGTAGCAAACATGACCTACGAAAACGTTCCGTTGGGCAACATCGCCCTGAACACAGTATACCTCCCCAACGACGACGGAACTCATTTTGTCGATACACGTGTCTTACATAACGATACGGAGGTGATAACTTTGGCCGGCGCCTATAAAGACATAGAGGGAGAGGGACACATCAAGGCAGAAATGAATCTGGCAGACTTCCCCTTATCGCTGGCCAACGGATTCATTCCCGACCAAATGGCAAGCCTTGAAGGACAAGCCAACGGTTGCCTGACAGTAGACGGGCCTACGCAACAACCGATAATCAACGGCTGGTTCTCCACACAAGACATGAAAATAAAGTCTTCAGAATATAGCCTTAACCTGAGACTGGACAACGACACCATAAAAGTGGAAGAGAACAAGCTGAATCTGGACCAGCTGCATGTCTACTCCACAGGAAAGAATCCGCTTGTATTCGACGGCACGGTGAATTTCACAGACTTTGAGAACATCACGCTCAATCTGAGCATGAATGCCCTCAACTTTGAACTGATAAACGCCAAACGGACACAACAAGCTGCCGCCTATGGAAAGGTCTACGTAGATGTCAATGCCATGATGTCCGGCAACCTGAACAACATCAACATCGGCGGTCGGTTAGGCCTGCTGGGAACAACAGACGTCACTTATGTCTTAAAAGACTCTCCACTCTCTTCAGAAGACCGGCTGAGCGGACTGGTCGAGTTTGTTGACTTCAACGACACGACGGCAATAAAGCCCGAAGAAAAGGCCCAGCCCATGAATCTCAACGTCATGATGCAGGTGAACATAGACCAAGGCGTACAAGTCCATTGCCTTCTCAGCGCGGACCGCTCCAAATACATAGACCTGGAAGGCGGAGGAGAACTGACTATGAATTATACTCCACAGGGAGAGCTGACCATGAATGGAAGGTATACCGTTCTGAACGGAGAAATGAAATACTCCCTGCCGGTCATCCCCCTGAAGACCTTCACCATCACCTCCGGAAGCTACGTTGATTTCAACGGTCCTATATTAAACCCGACATTGAACATCTCAGCCACAGAACGTGTACGCTCCACAGTGACAGAAAATGACGTACCGCGCACCGTTTCCTTCGATGTAGGTCTGTCCATCACCCGCACGCTGTCCGACATGGGATTGGAATTCACCATCTCGGCTCCCGAAGACATGAACGTACAGAACCAATTGGCAGCCATGTCGGCCGAAGAACGCGGAAAAGTAGCAGTCACGATGTTAGCCACCGGCATGTACCTGGCCGAAGGTAATGATGGCGGAGGCTTCTCCACCTCTAATGCTTTGAACTCCCTGTTACAAAGCGAAATCAACAACATCGCCGGGAAGGCCTTGGAAACTATTGACCTGAGCTTGGGTGTAGACCAAGAAACAACAGCCGAGGGAACCTCACGCACCGATTATTCTTTCCGCTTTGCCAAACGCTTCTGGGGGAACCGCGTCAGCATCATCATCGGAGGAAAGGTTTCCACCGGTGAGAATGTGGAGAATACCGGACAGTCACTGATCGACAACATATCCTTAGAATACCGATTGGATAAGAGCGCCACCCGCTATATCACCCTGTTTTATGACAAAAGCTACGAGTCTCTTCTGGAGGGAGAAATCACGGAGATGGGAGCCGGACTCGTGCTAAGACGTAAAATGACAAGGCTAGGCGAACTCTTTATCTTCAAGAACAGGAGAAAAAACATTCCGCAACCTGCAAATGAAAACGGCGATGAAAAGAACAAATAAAGTCTGCTACATAGGATTTATGCTGTGGTGTTGGCTATTAGCCGGCTGCTCCACGACAAAGAACTTACCCGAAGAAGAAGTCCTCTATACAGGCATATCCTCCATTGACTATGGGGAAAAATCCAAGAAAGAACGGCAAAAAGAGAAAGAGGAAGGAGTCATCACCTCTTTTGCCGGGGCCTATAAAGCCATAGATGAGCTCCTGACACAAAAAGAGATTTCCGCCTTGAAAAAGGAAAAGGAGCTGACACCGGAGCAGCAAGATTCCCTGAAGGCTGTGCAACGCATAGAAGAAGAAGCCTACAACACGGCCAAAGAAGAAGTCAATGCCGCACTGGCATATGCTCCGAACAACGCTTTCTTCGGCAGTTCGTCCCTGCGCATTCCTTTTCCTTCAGGACTATGGGTCTACAATGCTACCGTAGGAAAAAAGTCGCGCTTCGCCAAATGGATATTCAACACATTTGCCGCCACTCCGGTATATATAAGTACGGTCAATCCGAAGACCAGAGCTTTGGTGGCGCAAAATACGCTTCGCAACTACGGCTACTTCAACGGAACGGTCGATTATGAGGTCATTCCTCAAAAAAATCCACGCAAAGCCAAAATCAGCTATACCGTACGGCCCCGCCAACTGTTCAGGCTGGACTCTATCGCCTATCTGCATTTCCCGGCAGCAGGAGACAGTCTGATTCAGAAAACCTTCCGGCAACGTACGCTATTCAGCGGCGATCCTTTCAGTGTTATTAATCTTGACGCTGAACGGACACGCTTATACAACCTGTTCCGAAACAGCGGATATTACTATTATAAACCGGAATACATCACTTACCGGGCCGACACGATACAACGCCCCGGCTTCGTCCAGCTGCAGGTTGTCCCGGCATCCGGAATCCCGGCATCGGCCAACAGACGGTATTATATCGGACATACAACGATACATCTATTCAATAACGAAACACGCCGTCTGACCGACACATTGCAATTCCGCGATTATACCTTATATTATAATAAGGGGAAAAAGGGCAAATTACCGCTACGTTTTGGTGCCATAAGGCGCAATTTGTTCTACCGTAAAGGCATGCTTTACCGACAAGACGTGATGAGTTTCGTCCAACAACAGCTGTCGGGCATGGATGTGTTCAGCACAGTCAATCTGAAATACACTCCGCGTGACACCACTATGCTCAACGACACACTCGACATTGAGATTACCGGAGTTCTGGACAAACCATACGACGGAGAGTTTACCACGAAAGTCACCTCCAAAAGTAACGGACAAATCGGACCGGGACTCTCTTTCAGCATGTCTAAACGCAACGCATTCCGCGGAGCAGAAAAGCTCAAATTCGAAGTACACGGCTCATACGAATGGCAGACCAATTCCAACGTGCAAGGCAATAGTTCGGTCATCAACTCATACGAATACGGAACTTCGCTGACATTAGACTACCCACGCTTGATTTTCCCTGGGGCACACAAATTCACCCGACGGGCAAAAACCAGCACCTCTTTCGTGCTGGACGCCACCTGGATGAACCGAGCCAACTATTTCGGAATGGTCTCTTTAAGTGCGCGTGCCGCTTATACTTATCAGGCAAGCCCCACCATCAAGCACGAAATAGTCCCGTTCCGACTGGATTACGATGAACTGCTGAGCACGACACCTACATTCGACTCCATCATGAACGTTAATCAGGCACTCTACGTCAGCATGCGCGACCAGTTCATTCCATCCATGCGCTATACATTCACCTATTCCAGTCCGCGCAGAGCGCGCAATCCTCGCTCCTTCATCTTTGAAGTGAAGGAAAGCGGAAACGTCACATCCGGCATTTACGCGCTCTTCGGCAAATCATTCAATCAAAAAGACAAAAAACTTTTCAACGTGCCTTTCGCCCAATATGTGCGCCTCTCCGCTGAATACAGGGAGGAATTCCGACTGTCGCCCCGCACCAGCATCGCCACGCGCATAGGCACAGGAGTCATCTTCAGTTATGGCAACTCCACTGCCGCACCTTACAATGATCTGTTCAGCGTGGGCGGTGCCAACAGCATCCGTGCGTTCACCGTGCGCGGTGTAGGCCCCGGAAGTTACACTCCGGGCAACTCAGCCTATTCCTACATCGACCAGATGGGAGACTTTAAGATAGAGCTGAATGCCGAATACCGCTTCCCCATCGTTTCCATGCTCTACGGTGCGGTATTCCTGGATGCGGGAAACGTCTGGCTGATGGACCGCGATCCGAACAGGCCCGGCGGAACATTTGACATCTCGCGCTTCGGCAAAGACCTCGCATTAGGCACAGGCTTCGGCATCCGCTGCGATCTGGACTTCCTTGTGCTGCGTTTCGACATAGGCGTCGGACTGCATGCTCCCTACGACACGGGAAAGAGCGGTTACTACAACATGCCCAAATTCAAGAACAGTCTGGGTTATCATTTTGCCGTCGGTTATCCATTCTGATCCTGAGTCCCGCAACCATCAGCCTGCGAAAAACAGGCTTTTCGCCAGTCCTCAGCCAAAAAAAGGATAGAAAAGACAAGCGTTTCCAAATAAAAAAAGTATTTTTGCAATAAAGAACTTACATCTTTCTAACTTTAAAAGAACAAATATGAAACCTACACTTTTCTTGTTGGCCGCCGGCATGGGTAGCCGCTATGGTGGGCTGAAACAGCTCGACGGACTGGGTCCGAACGGTGAAACCATCATGGATTACTCCATCTACGATGCCATCCGTGCCGGATTCGGCAAAATCGTCTTCGTCATCCGCAAGGACTTCGAGGAGCAGTTCCGTTCTCAAATCCTGTCCAAATACGAAGGGAAAATTCCGGCAGAGCTGGTGTTCCAGAGCCTGGACGCCCTGCCCGAAGGCTTCAGCTGTCCTGAAGGCCGCGTAAAGCCGTGGGGCACCAACCACGCTGTGCTCATGGGCAAGGATGTCATCAAGGAGCCTTTCTGCGTCATCAACTGCGATGATTTCTACGGACGCGACGCATTCGCCACGATCGGCAAATTCCTCAGCGAGCTGCCCGAAGGCAGCAAGAACAGTTATGCCATGGTGGGCTTCCGCTGCTGCAACACGCTCAGCGAGAACGGTTCCGTAGCCCGTGGCGTCTGCGTGTACGATGACAACCATCATCTGACGGACGTTGTAGAGCGTACGGAAATCATGCGTGTAGACGGACCTATCTGCTATAAGGACGAAGAAGGCAAATGGATTCCGCTGGAAGAGAACGTGCCGGTGAGCATGAACATGTGGGGCTTCACTCCCGACTATTTCCAGTACAGCGAAGAATATTTCAAGGAATTCCTGAGCGACCCCAAGAACATGGCCAACCCCAAGGCCGAGTTCTTCATCCCTCTGATGGTGAACAAGCTCATCAACGAGGGCACGGCCACGGTCAAGGTGCTCGACACCACCAGCAAATGGTTCGGCGTGACCTACGCAGCCGACCGTGAGGCTACGGTGAAACGGATTGCCGAACTGGTAGCCACAGGCGAATATCCAGCCAAACTCTTTTGACAAACGAAGTCTGCCGATGCAGACCGCTTACTGAATAAAAGGATTCTTTCTTGCCTTTCTCCTCGGAAGCAGAAAGAATCCTTTTCCATTTTCCTCGTTCGATGTCAATCTGCCACTCACCGTTACCGTCCATTCTCCATCGCAACCCACAAGCCTACACCATCATCTTTGCTGTGTCAGCCGCGCCAAATAGTCATAATGACTGCCCTCGGCCAGCAGTTCGGTCCGGAAGCCGTTTGCCTGCGCATGGCAGGACAGGGTCCCGAAGTCCACATAGAGCCACGGAAAATCGTCGCCCTTCACCTGCCGGTACTGCATCCGGTAGTCCAGTTCACCGTAGTAGGCCCCGTTCAGGTCGATATCCAGTGCGCCGTCCTCGTCCTCGAACACATAACGCAGGTCGCTGGAATCCATCAGAATCTGCCCGTCCGGCGAGAGCAGTTGCTTCATCCGGCGGAAGAACTGCGGCATACGCTCCAGCCGCCCCACGATGCCGGAGCCGTTCATCAGCATCAGTACCGTGTCGTAACAACCGGCAAACGCCTCGTCGAACAGGTCCACCGCGCGGACGTCCGTCACGCCGCGCCGCTGCATCACTCCCACCGACAGCGGGGAGATGTCTATGGCCGTCACCTCCAGTCCGCGGTGCTGCAGGGCCAGACTGTGGCATCCCGCTCCGGCCCCCACGTCGAGCACCCGCCCGCGGCACAGGTCCAGTGCCAGCCGCTCCAGCGGCGGCATCGCGGTTTCCGTACGGAACAGCGTAGACACCGGCATCTCGTCCTCCTCAAACTGCGGGGAGAACACGCGCAGGCGGGCCGCCCGCCCCGTCTCGAAATAGTCGCGGATGGCCTGCCCCATCGGGTCTTTTCCCGCTTCCAATATACCTTTACTCATCTTTCTTTTCCTTTGTCCGCACAAAGATACGACAAATCCCGCCTTCTCTTCGTTTTAATCACTAACTTTGTGGAAAAGCAGAAAGCAAAGATGGAAAGCGGAAAGGAAATCTACATCAAGAACATGGTCTGCGACCGCTGTGTAATGGCGGTCACGGACGTTCTGGAACGGCTCGGACTGACTCCCGCCACCGTCACGCTGGGTCGGGCGGAACTCCCGCAGCCGCTCACCGCCGAACAGCGGCAGGCCCTCCGCCACGCGCTCGACGGCCTGGGCTTTGAACTCATCGACGACCAGCGCATCCGCACCGCAGAACGCATCAAGCAACTGCTCATCGGACTGACGCGGCAGTCCGACCGGAGGCCCAAGGTCAACCTCTCGCACTACCTGGCGGAAGAGTGCCGCCACGACTACAGCGCGCTGAGCAGGCTCTTCTCCGAAACGCAGGGCACCACCATCGAGAAGTATTTCATCGCACAGAAAATCGAACGGGCCAAGGAACTGTTGGAATACGGCGAACTCAGCCTCAACGAAATCGCCGACCAGTTGGGTTACTCCAGTGCGGCCCACCTCAGCAGCCAGTTCAAGACGCTCACGGGCCTCACGCCCCGACAATACAAGCAGCGCAAAGAAGAACTGAGGCGCACGCCGCTGGACAAAATATAACAGACCGAGAATACATACGCCCGTCCGGCAAATCGGACGGGCGTATGTCCATTAATCAAATTCCAAAGAGCAGCAAATTCAGACCGTTCTGAAAAACAGCCTTGCCTGCCTTGCCCGAAGCAGAAGAACTGAATGCCGCTTTGACACTGCCCGTCACCGCATCCATTCTGCCGTTTCACGGCCTCCATTTAAAGTTCCGTGGCTCATTGTACACCATGTTGATTTTCAACAATTGTTGCACTTCTCCGGCCGGATGGGAACTGGAAAGCTCGGCCACGGCTTTCCGCACCGCCTCGCCTATGCTCTTTTCCACCGTCTGCAAATCGCTTTCCTTAGTCTCCACACGGGTACTTATCCGAACAGTGAATGCTTTCCCCTTCTTAAAAGCCTGTTGCAATTGGGCATAATGTTTCACCAAGGAAGCACTCAAGACATCTACCACCCCATCCAGTGATTCGACCTGTCCTCTACGTTTATACCGACGTCCCCAAAGATCTATATACACAGCTCCTTTGTCATTGATGACTATATCATACACATTCGGCCCGTCTTCCACCTGCACGTACCGCCGTTCCGCAGACACCGTGTCCGCCGAAACCACATCCGGCATCTCCATCGCCGCAACGGCTTCCTGCAACCGTAGCACACTTGTCTCCGGGCGGGCAAACAGCCAGGCCGTCCCGCCCGCCAGCGGCAAGGCCATCAACAGGCCCAACCGCCGCCATTGGTTTGTTCTCTTCCTTAACATCATAGTTACACGTTTTTTGAGTGAACAGTGCCGGAATCCGCTCGCCATGGCCCACGCTTTCGCGCCCACGGACTTCCGCACCAACAAAATCTGATATGTTTTTGCATCGATGCCTTGTTGAAGGACCCTTTCATCGGCCTGGAACTCATGCTGCTCGCGCAGTTCCTTGCGCAACAGCCATGCCAGGGGATGAAACCAGAACAGCACGGTGAGCACCTGCATCAGCACTTCGTCCCACGTATGGCCGCACCGCACGTGCATCTGCTCGTGCAACCGGATTAAAGGATAAGCCTGATATTCCCTGCAGTTCATCACCACATACCGCCCTACACTGAACGCCCCCACCGGTTCGTCCGTCAGAATCTCCGTCCAGCCGTCCCGGCGCACGCGGCTTCCCCGGCGCACCAGCCGCCACAGACGGACATAACACACCCCATAGAACAGGCATACCGCTCCGGCTCCCACCGCATACACCACCGGCAGAAAAGCCAGCAGACGGACACCCGTGCCCTCCGCGCGCCGTACCTCTACCGCCTCCGGCTGCGCCTCCACGGCGACAACCGTTTCCGGCCACGCCTCGGCCAGCATCTCGCTCCATTCCTGCAAAGGGCGCTGCACGGGCATCTCCCGCTCCGTGGTCCACCGCCCCAGGGGCAGGCACAGGCAGACGGCCAGCCCCCACAGCATCACCTTGCGGTTGAAGCCGAACAGGGTGGAAGCTCCGCACAGGCATTTGTAGAATCCGTAGAGGACACACAGACAAATGCTGCATTGGGTCAACCAGATAAACCACGCGGCCATCATCGTTGTCACTCCTTTTCGCGCCCTTGCTCAATCCGGGCGATCAGTTGTTTCAACTCGTCTATGTCCATCTTATTCTCCTCGATGAACTGAGACACTACATTGGTATAGGAATTGTCGTAGTAATGCGACACCAGTTCGCCCAGCGTGGAGCCGCCATACTGCCTCCGGCTGACCTTGGCGCGGTAAAGGTAGATGTTCCCCACCGGTTCATACTCCACGAAACCTTTCTCCACCAACAGCTTCACCAGTGTAGCTACGGTGTTGTAGTGAGGTTTCGGTTCATCGTAATACGCCAGCATCTCACGGATGACCATCGGTCCGTGCTGCCAGAGGATTTCCATAATCTCTTTCTCTTTCTGCGTCAGGTTTCTCATCTTGCAAGTCTTTGAATCTATTCTTTACCGCAAAGGTAGAATGAATATATTAAACAAACAACTAAAACATTTAGTAAAACTACTAGATTTAACAATAATTAGAATGGCAACACGATGCTGCCGCAAGAAAAATATAAGAATCAACCATAATTCTATAAGAAAAACTGGCGCAGAAGCCGTAACTTTGCCGATGGAAACGGAAAGAAGCACAGTTATGACGAACGGAAAAGACACGATAGTGAAACGGACATTCCCCGTGCTGGACATGAGCTGCGCGGCCTGCGCCACGCGGGTGGACAAGACACTGAACCGCCAGCCCGGCGTGTGCGCGGCCAGTGTGAACTACGCGGCGGCCACGGCCACCGTGGAGTTCGACCCGCAACGCTGCACGCCGGAACAGCTGAAAGCCGCCCTGCAGGAAGCCGGCTACGGACTGGTCATCGACGGCGACCGCCAGCAGAGGGCCGACCGTGCGGAACAGGCCCACGAGGAGAAGTACCGCAGCCTGAAACGGCGCACAATAGCCGCCATCGTGCTGGCCCTGCCCGTGGCCGTCATCGGCATGTTCTTCATGCACTGGGCGTATGCCGGCATCGTCTCGTGCCTGCTGGCCACACCGGTGGTGCTCTACCTGGGGCGCGACTTCCACCGCAATGCGTGGCGGCAACTGCGGCACGGCACGGCCAACATGGACACGCTGGTGTCGAACAGTACGCTCATCGCCTATCTGTTCAGCCTCTTCAACCTGCTGTTTCCGGACTTCTGGCTCCGGCGCGGACTGGAACCGCACGTCTACTTCGAGGCCTCCAGCGTCATCATCGCCTTCATCCTGCTGGGCCGCCTGCTGGAGGAGCGGGCCAAGGGGCGCACGTCCGACGCCATACGCAAGCTCATGGGCCTGCAGCCCAACACCGTGACCCTCGTGGACAGCGACGGGACAACGCGCGAGGCCAGGCTCAGCGAAGTGCAGCCGGGACAGGAACTGGCCGTGCGACCGGGCGAGAAGATTGCCGTGGACGGCATCATCACCTCCGGCCATTCCTATATAGATGAAAGCATGCTGAGCGGCGAACCGGTGCCCGTGGCCCGGAAAGAGGGACAACGGGTGTTCGCCGGCACCATCAACCAGCGCGGCAGTTTCCGCTTCCGCGCCGAGAAAGTGGGGACGGACACGCTGCTGGCCCATATCATCCGCATGGTGCAGGACGCGCAGGGCAGCAAGGCTCCCGTACAACGGCTGGTAGACCGGATAGCCGCCGTATTCGTACCCGTCATCATCGGCATTGCCCTGCTCTCCTTCATTCTGTGGTGGACGCTGGCCCCCACCGAGGGCTTCACCCACGGTCTGCTGGCCCTGGTCACGGTACTCATCATCGCCTGCCCCTGCGCCCTCGGCCTGGCCACTCCCACGGCCATCATGGTAGGCATAGGCAAGGGGGCCGAACGGGGCATCCTGATCAAGGACGCGGAGAGTCTGGAGGCCGCGCGGCGGACTGACACCATCATACTGGACAAGACCGGCACCGTCACGGAGGGCCGCCCCGTAGTGACGGAACTGCACTGGGACCCGCAGGCGCAACCGCTGCCGGACGTGTTCTACAGTCTGGAGAAATGTTCCGAGCATCCGCTGGCCGAAGCCGTTGTGCGGAACCTGCAGGGGCGCGAACTGCCCATCGAGGACTTTGAAAGCGTCACGGGCGAAGGCGTCACGGGACGGTGGAACGGGCGCACGTTCCATGCCGGCAACCGCCGCCTGCTGGAACGGGCCGGCATCGCCGTGACGGATGAACTGGAGGCATCGGCACGCCGTATGGCAGCAGCGGGACAGACGGTCATCTTCTTTGCCGACAACCGTCAGGCCCTGGCCGTGGCGGCAGTGACCGACCGCGTGAAAGCCACCTCGCGCCAAGCCATCGGCGAACTGCAGGCCATGGGCATCGAGGTCTGCATGCTCACGGGCGACAACGAGGCCACGGCCGCGCGCATCGCCGCCGAGACGGGCATACGCCACTACCGCGCAGAGGTGTCGCCGCAGGACAAGGCCGGTTTCGTGGAGGCCCTGCAACGCGAGGGACGGCACGTGGCCATGGTGGGCGACGGCATCAACGACAGCGCGGCTCTGGCGCGGGCCGACCTGAGCATCGCCATGGGGCGCGGCAGCGACATCGCCATGGACGTGGCCCAGATGACCGTCATCTCGTCCGACCTGAGCAAGATACCGGAAGCCATCCGGCTCTCCGCCCGCACCGTGCGCACCATCCGTCAGAACCTGTTCTGGGCCTTCGTCTACAACCTCATCGGCGTACCCGTGGCCGCCGGTGCGCTCTACCCCGTCTGCGGATTCCTGCTCAACCCCATGATTGCGGGGGCAGCCATGGCCATGAGCAGCGTGAGCGTGGTGACCAACAGCCTGCGACTGCGACGGGCCGACCTGAAAAGAAACAACAATCCTTTAAATAACCAAACGATGAAAAGAGAATACAGAGTGGAAGGCATGATGTGCAACCATTGCCGCATGCACGTAGAGAAAGCATTGAACAGCATCGAGGGCGTACACGCCACGGTGAGTCTGAACCCGCCCGTAGCAGTCATCGACTTCGAGGGCGACCCGAAACCGATAGCGGAACTGCAGGCCGCACTGGCCGAAGAGGGGTATAACATCTTTGAGGCATAAAACGGAGGGCAAGCATGGAACTGAACAGACTTTGTGTCATCTACTATTCACCGACACACACCTCGCGCAGCGTGGCCCGCGCCGTGGCCGACGGCATGGGCATCGCCCGCCGGGAAGAGATAGACCTGACCACCGACCGCAACACCGGACCACTGCCTCTGCGCAACGCCATCTGCCTCGTCGCCGCCCCGGTCTACGGCGGACTGACCGCCCCCGTGGCCCTCAGCCGTCTGCGCCGTCTGCAGGCGGAGAACTGCATCGCCATTCCCCTCGTGACCTACGGCAACCGGGACTATGAGGACGCGCTGGTACAGTTGCGCGACGTGCTGCAACAGCAGGGATTCACGCCCCTGTGCGGAGCCGCCTTCATCGGCGAGCACTCCTACAGCCGGCCGGGCATGCCCATCGCCGAGGGGCGTCCGGACGAGACGGACCTGCGCACGGCCCGCGACTTCGGCCACCGCGCCTATGAAAGTCTGCTGCGACAGACGGGCACGACCGACGCGCCGGACGTGACGGCACGCGACTTCGCCATGACCTACGACCGCCCGCTGGAACAGCTCATCACGCCCGTGCCGATGAAGGGTAACGTGCCCTACAAGACGCTCGGTCCCTCCACACCGCAGGCCCCCGTCGTGAGCGACCTGTGCTACGGTTGCGGCGAATGCGTGGACTGGTGCCCCACGGGAGCCATCAGCCTGCAGGACGGACGCTCCGTTACACAGGTGAACCAGTGCACCAAATGCTGCGCCTGCGTCAAGTTCTGCCCCGTGGGCGCACGCACGTTCGACACGCCCTACACCGCCATGCTGCACCAGAAGTTCAGCGCACGGCGCGAGCCGGAACTGTTCATCTGAGAAAAATACGGACACGCCCCGCACGAGACTCGCGCACAGGCAAACATGTCCGCCTTTCCACGGCGGGATGCCAATGGTTGAGAATGGCATCCCGCCGTTTTGTCACCCCATCCCTCCCAAACGCCCGGCATTTCAAACTAAGGCCGTCATTTCGTCCGTTTCCCATTGCAAAAAGACATACCGGAAGCTCTTTTCCGTTACATCCTGATTCATCAGAAGCAGCACCGGGAATGTTTCAAATAGACGAAAAAAGCCACCATGCGCAACAAAATCCGCCGCTTCCCGCAATGCTCCGCCCGTCTTTCCGCAACACCGTCGGCATCTTTGCGCACAAACGCCGGCGTCATTGCGCACTGCCGCTCCATTCTTTGCGCACAAACGGACGCATATATACGGAATAACTGATGCATAAAGGCGTAAAAGTGAATAAATATGCACTCACAACCTGTCGGAAACCTCCTGTACCCCCCTCTGAAAATGCGGTCGGACAGGCAAAAAAGGCGACAAAGGCAGAAACAGCCGCCCGACCGTCCTGCCAGAATGAGGACGCAGCCACCTTATGCTGTTCCCCTTCCGAACCACCGGAAAAACAGGAAAACACACCCCGTCCGGCATTTTTTTCATCCATTCTGTTTGCGTTACCAATAGTTTTCTTTAAATTTGCCGCACCTAATCATTTGCAGAATTAATACCAAGAAACATTTTAAATATGGATTTTATCGAAGAAGCGTTCGGCTATATCATCGCCCTCGGTGCGGCGGTCATGATGCCAATCATTTTCACGATTTTGGGCGTCTGCATCAAAATCAAGTTCAGTAAAGCACTACAAAGCGGCCTCTATGTGGGTGTCGGTTTCGTGGGCCTGTCCGTCATCACGGCCTTGCTCACCACGAGCCTCAGCCCGTCGCTCTCCAAGGTGGTGGAAATCTACGACCTCAACCTTGAGATCTTCGACATGGGATGGCCCGCAGCCGCAGCAGTGGCCTACAACACTTCAGTGGGTGCGTTCGTCATCCCCGTCTGCCTGGGCGTAAACATCCTGATGCTGCTCACCAAGACCACCAAGACAGTGAACATCGACCTGTGGAACTACTGGCACTTCGCGTTCATCGGTGCCATGGTCTACTACACGATGGACAGCATCGCATGGGGCTTCTTCGCCGCCATCATCTGCTACATCCTCACGCTCATCGCCGCCGACTATACGGCCCCCAAGTTCCAGAAGTTCTACGACAAGATGGACGGCATCTCCATCCCGCAGCCTTTCTGTCAGGGATTCATGCCTTTCGCCATCCTCATCAACAAGCTGCTGGACCTGATTCCGGGCTTCAACAAGCTGTACATCGACGCCGAGGGCATGAAGAAGAAGTTCGGCCTGCTGGGCGAGCCGCTCTTCCTTGGTGTGATTGTCGGTCTGGGCATCGGTGCACTGGCCTGCGACAGCGGGCAGGAGCTGGTGGATAACATTCCGGGCATACTGGGTCTGGGCATCAAGATGGGAGCCGTGATGGAGCTGATTCCGCGCATCACCGGCCTGTTCATCGAGGGTCTGCGCCCCATAGCCGACGCCACAAGGGAGATGATAGGACGCAAGTTCGGTGAGGACGCCGGCCTGCACATCGGCATGAGTCCGGCTCTGGTCATCGGCCACCCCACGACGCTTGTCGTATCGTTGCTGCTCATCCCGGTCACGCTGTTCCTGGCCGTGGTGCTGCCGGGCAACCAGTTCCTGCCGCTGGCCTCACTGGCGGGCATGTTCTACGTGTTCCCCATCATCCTGCCCATCACGAACGGCAATGTGCTGAAAACGTTCATCATCGGCCTCATCATGATGGCCATAGGGCTGTATTTCGTGACCGACCTGGCACCTTACTTCACCAGCGCGGCACATGACGTGTTCGTCCGCACGCAGGACACCGCCGTGGCCATACCTGCCGGATTCGAGGGCGGCTCACTCGACTTCGCCTCCAGTCCGCTGGCCTGGATCATCTTCCATCTGACCCACACGGTGAAATACATCGGTCCGGCCGTCCTCATCGTCTGCACGCTGGGACTGGCCATTCTGAACCGCATCGCCATCAGCCGCAAGAAATACTGATGCCCGGCCCGCTGCGGCACACATTGAAACCCATACAACAAACATAAAAAAAGAAGAAGAAATGAAAAAAATTGCATTAGCCTTTTGCCTGGGGTTAGGCATCCTCACGGCAAACGCACAAATGAACTACAAGGTACAGACTGCATGCCATCCGCAAGACGTGAAGCACTACGACACCGAACGCCTGCGCAGTGCCTTCATGATGGACAAGGTCATGGCTCCGAACGAAATCAACATCACCTACACCCTATACGACCGACTGATCTACGGCGGCGTAATGCCGGTGAACAAGGTGTTGAAACTGGAAACGTTCCACGAGCTGGGACCTGAAATCACCTACTTCCTGGAACGCCGCGAACTGGGCGTGATCAACATCGGCGGCGACGGCGTGGTGACCGTCGACGGCAAGGAATACGAGATGAAGTACAAGGAGGCCCTCTACGTGGGTTGCGGCAACAAGGAAGTCACCTTCAAAAGCAACGACCCGGCCAAACCCGCCAAGTTCTACATCAATTCGGCACCGGCCTACAAGCACTTCGTGACACAGCTGATCACTACCGACGTGAAAGCGCAGAAAGCAGACCCCAAGAAATACGCCCTGGCCATCTCTGACCACTACGGCAAGATGGAAGAAAGCAACGACCGTGTGGTCAACCAGCTCATCGTGAAAGACATCCTGGAAAGAGTGGAGGGCGGAGGCACCAACCAGTTGCAGATGGGCCTCACCGAACTGGCTCCCGGCTCCGTGTGGAACACCATGCCGGCACACACGCACACCCGCCGCATGGAGGCCTACTTCTACTTCAACGTGAGCGAAGGAAACGCAATCTGCCACCTAATGGGGCAGCCGCAGGAGGAACGTCTTGTGTGGTTGCACAACGAACAGGCCATCACTTCGCCCGAATGGAGCATCCACGCCGCCGCCGGAACCAGCAACTACAGTTTCATCTGGGGTATGGCCGGTGAGAATTTGAAGTACAGCGACAAGGATGAAATCAAGTATGTAGACATGAAGTAAGAGCAAGCCCTGAAAAGAATCATACGGCTCCCGACACCCTTCATCCGGTGCCGGGAGTTTGTGTTTTCACATATTTTAAACCTGTAAAGCCACATTTTCCCATTTCTTTCCAGATTCATGACCTTAACTTTGTCCTATCAAAAGAAGAAAACAAATGTACAACCCTAAAAAAAAAGCCTTATGAAAAAGTTGTTATTCTTATTGCTGAGCGTATTTACCCTGCAAACCGCATGGGCCGACAACGACAAAGTAATTACCGTGAACCAGTTGCCCGCCAAGGCACAGACTTTCATCCAGCAGAACTTCCCCTCGGAGAAAGTGGCCTTTGCCAAGATGGAAAAGGAACTGTTTGACACCAGCTACGACGTGATGTTCGTCAACGGCAACAGCGTGGAGTTCGACAAGAATGGCGAATGGACCGACCTGAAATGCAAGCACAGCGCAGTGCCGAGCAAGGCCGTGCCCGTACAGATCACCAAGTTCGTAACCGACAACCACGCCGGAGCCAAGATTCTCCAGCTGGAACGCGACAAGTACAGCTACGAGGTCAAGCTTTCCAACCTGTGGGAAATCAAGTTCGACACAAAGTTCAACGTCATCGACATGGACATGGACGACTGAGACTCCTCCCCGGTTTCTACAGACAAAAGGCGGCTCTTGCAGGCCGCCTTTCATTATATATAGGAATAAGGATGCATTTTTCAGGCAATTCCGAAACATATATCCGGGAAATGGAGTACTTTTGCACAAGATAATGCAGAAAAACCAACAGGAAAGGACAAAAGCGCAATGCAGATGAGGATGTGTATAAAAGTATGGGGCGTATATTTCAGCGGGGCACTGCTGTGTCAGCTGCTGCTCCCAGCTTTCCCGGAAGACTTCTTCGCCTTTCCGGTCAACGGCGCACTGGTGCTGCTGGCGGTGACGGGCCTGTGGGTCCTGCGCAAGGAACGTCCCGCCTCACCGGCAGTCCGTCTGCTGTCATCCCCCTCCACCACATGCATCCTGCTGGCTCTGCTGGTGCTCTCCTGTCTGACGCTCGGTCTGGCTTCCAGCCCTTCACCCTCATCGTGGTGGTTCTTCTTCCTGTTCACTGCTCTGACGCTCCATCTGCTGATGGTGTTCTACGCCGGAGCATTCCGCAGGCGGCCCCACCGGTTGCGTTTCATCCTGATACATGGCGGACTGCTGCTGGCTCTGCTGGGCAGCTTTGCCGGGGCACCGGACACGGCAGAATGGCGTCTGCCCGTGGACAAGAAACGGCCCACCCGGCAGGCCTACACTCCACAGAACGGCAAAATATACCTGCCCCATTCCCTGCAACTGAAAGACTTCGACGTGACATATTATCCTAACGGACTGCCGCAGGACTTCCGGGCTGACCTGCTGCTGGACCAAACGGAGGACATCGCGCTTTCGGTGAATCACCCTTATGCGCTGTCTCTGACGGACGACCTCTATCTCGTGGACTACGAACACACGCCGGAGCCGCGCTTCTGCATCGTACAGCTGGTTCGACAGCCGTGGAAGTACGTGCTGGGCACCGGCATCTGGCTGCTGCTGGGCGGTTGTCTGCTGCTCTTTGTCCAGGGACTGCCGCAGGGCATGACGGTCCGGAGAGAAAAGGCAGAGAAAGGAGGCCGCCCATGACGTGGACTGAATTCCCGTGGTTTGCCGCCGCCGCTATCCTGCTGTGGACAGGCGGTGCAGTCTGTGCCCTGCGCAGCAGGAAGGACTTCAGTACCGGAGCCGCCTGGCTCACTGCGACAGGACTGTGCGCGTTTGCTGCCTTCATCATCCTGTTCTGGATGAGCCTGCAACGGCCTCCGCTGCGGACGCTGGGCGAGACCCGTCTGTGGTACTCGTTCTTCCTGATGCTGGCCGGCCTGCTGACCTACTGCCGCTGGCACCACCGCTGGCTGCTGCTGTTCAGTACCGTACTGACGCTCGTCTTCACGCTGATGAACATCCTGAAGCCGGAAATCCACGACCAGTCGCTGATGCCGGCCCTGCAGAGCTACTGGTTCGTGCCGCACGTCACGGTGTACATCTTCGCCTACTCCGTGATGGGATGCGCCTTTCTGCTGGCCATTGCAGGATGGGTGAAGCACACCGAACGCTACCGTCCGGCCATAGACCGCCTGACCTGCATCGGGATGGCTTTCCTGACCGCAGGAATGCTGAGCGGGGCGTTGTGGGCGAAAGATGCCTGGGGGCACTTCTGGAACTGGGATCCCAAGGAGACCTGGGCGGCGGCCACATGGTGCCTCTATCTGATTTACCTGCACCTGCGGCTGTGCGGAAAAGGACGGCGGGCCATGCTCAACGCCTTGCTGGTGGCGGGCTTCCTCTGCCTGCAGATGTGCTGGTATGGCGTGAACTACCTGCCGGCAGCACAGGAGAGCATGCACGTCTACTACTGAGAAATGTCTTAAACCATATACATTATTAAATATACGCGATTATGAAAAAAAGTTCTAAGCTAATCTTAGCCCTGGTGGCGGTGATCGTGGTACTGGCCATCGCCTACCGGGCCGTGAACAAGACGCCTTCGGCCGATCTGCCGGCCAACGAGCAACTGGCGCAAGTGCTGACGGACGGCGGATGCATGGCCTGCCACTCCGCCCAGCCGGAACTGCCGTTCTATGCCAACTGGCCCATTGCCAAAGGCCTGATTGAACAACACGTGAAAGAGGGTTACAACGTGTTCGACGTCACTCCCCTCATGAATGCCCTGCAGAACGGCGAAGCCCCCGGTGAGGTGGACTTGGCCAAAGTGGAACAGAGCCTGTCCAACGGTTCGATGCCTATGTCAGAGTACTGCCTGATGCACTGGGGATCGTCCGTCACCGACGCCAAGCGTGAAAGCGTGCTGGCGGCCGTCAAGGAGCTGCGTGCCAAGTACTATCCCAACACGCTGGCCGCCGCTGAATTTGCCAACGAGCCTGTCCGCCCCATCCCGGACAGCGTGGCCTACGACGCCGACAAGGCGAAGCTGGGCGATGTGCTCTACCACGACACGCGTCTTTCTGCCGACGGCACCGTGTCCTGCGCCACATGCCACGGACTGAACACCGCTGGCGTGGACAACAAACGCTACTCCGAGGGCATCGGCAAGCAACTGGGCGGTGTGAACGCACCGACGGTGTACAACGCCTGCTTCAACTTCGTTCAGTTCTGGGACGGACGTGCCGGTACCCTGGCAGAACAGGCCGGCGGTCCTCCCTTGAATCCGGTGGAAATGGGCTGCAAGTCGTTCGACGAGATTGTAGCACGTCTTTCCGAGGACAAGGCTTTCGTGGACAGCTTCACGGTCGTCTATCCCGAAGGACTGAGTCAGGCCACCATCACCGATGCCATAGCCGAGTTCGAGAAGACGCTGGTCACACCGAACTCTGCGTTCGACCGCTATCTGAAAGGTGACAAGACAGCCCTGACAGCCGAGCAGACGGAAGGCTATGACCTGTTCAAGAAATATGACTGCGCCACCTGCCACGCCGGTGTCAACATGGGCGGACTGACGTACGAACTGATGGGACAGCGCGAAAACTACTTTGAAGACCGCGAACTGACCGAGAAGTCCGGCCTGACCGACGGTGACAACGGCCGCTGGGCACAGACCAAGATTGAACGCGACCGCTACCGCTTCAAGACGCCCACACTGCGCAACGTGGCACTGACCTGGCCTTACTACCACGACGGCAGCGTACCGACACTGAACGAAGCCATCACGAAGATGGCCAAGTATCAGGTGGGCCGCGCAATCCGGGCGGAAGAGGCACAGAAAGTGGAAAGCTTCCTCGAAGCACTGACGGGAGAGTACCAGGGCAAGCTCCTGACTAACGACAACACGCAGCAATAAGCACGGGCCAAGCCTGCATTCAAGACAGAGGGCTGCATCGCCTACGGAAACCGTTCCGCAAGAGATGCAGCCCTTTCATTGTCCATTCTCACAGGTACTTCCATCACCGACAGATGAACTGTGCGGTACGGAGAGAATCATCGCCTTTCCACCGGCATTCCGGCCTACGGCTGACGCGGCCCTCCATCCATCTGCTCTTCCATCCGATGCCGTATGAACACCAGTTCATTGAAATCCAGACGTCCTGAGGGATTCAGCTTAGGCTTATAAGGCATTTCCCCGTCCCCGGTTGCCACACCGAAATCATCGTCATTGACCACTACGATAACAGAGTCACCCACCAAAGCCATGCCCTCCGCCTTGTCGTGAACATAGCCCGGAACAGCCTGCAATACATCCACCTCCAAGACCTTGTCCAGTCTGACCGGACGTCCCGGAACGGCCTGAGGCAACGACACACGGTAAATTCGTTTGAAGCCTTTCCCATCCACGGGAAAAGTCCCGTCACGCTCCAGCACCAGCAATGTACTGTCATTCACGCACGCCAACGCACTCACCCCCTCGGCAGCCCTGTCCAACGGATAAAGGTATTCACGCATTTCGTCCGTAGCCAGCGAGATGACACACAGGGGCAACTCATCCGCAGACGCATAGGCAGCACTTTCGGGCATCGGAGACTGAAGCATGCCATAAAGCAAAGTCCCGGTCCTATTGGCACATAAACCCTCCATCCCCCGGTTGGGACGACGGTGGGCATAGGCAGTCGGCAGCCCGCCATTAAAAGGAGAACGCACCTGCATGCACCGTCCATCGGCCGAGAAATGCATAAGGAACGGACCATATTCGTCGCTCACCCAGAAAGAGCCATCGGGCATGAGAGCCAACCCCTCCGGGTCGATGCCCTTTTGCATTCCCACTGACAATACGTCACCGCCTATGCTGAAAGCCGTTTCGCCCGTCGCTCCCTCGGACACATTCGGCAATCCGCAGAAAGGCCTGCCGGTACTGTCGCGCAAGGCTATTGTACGCACCCGGCGAAGCGTGTCGCCCTCACAGCGGAATACCCCGATGCAGGGTACAAAATCCGGTTGCAGAAAGACTTTGCTGTCCGGCAGTCTGCCGTCCACATTCGGACCACGATCGGTCAACAGCCAGAAAGTGGTGTCGACGGCGGAAAAAGCCATGTCCGACCCGTAGCCTCCCATACTGAAAGGGGCCTCTCCGCCTTCCACGGCCACCTCGGCATAAGGCACCACCGCCCGTTGCGGCCAAACCGACGGGACATTCCTATCACCGACCGTACAGGACTGTACCAAGGCCAAAAAGGCAATCCCCGAAAGGATTGCCCGAACAGAAGCAACTGTTATCATCACTCACTCTTTTATGAATTATTTCACCGCCTTGCCGTTGTTGCTGGCATCCTTGGACACTTCAGTGAAAACAACTATCTCGTCTCCACCATCCGTCCGCCGGCCCGTACTGTAGATTTCATTGTCATCAAAGTCACCGGTCTCCATCATATCCACCAGCACACCATCAGCGTTATAAAGGTAAATGGCATCACCACCCTTTCCCAGTCCGAAGGCCGGTCCGTCCACATTATCCTTGTAAACGTCCAACGTAAGGAATGAACGGGCGGCAATGACAGTGCCCGCAGGGAACGTATACTTGCTATCCTCCTCCCGCTTGTCATCATAAATGCTGAAACCGCCCAAGTCTACATCCTCGTCCGTAGCATTGTAGAACTCCACAAAATCCCTGGAATCATTCCAGGCCATGGTCTGCTCGTCCTGGTCGTTCGTGAATATCTCATTAATATACACCCCGGAAGTGTTGACCACCTCCTGCCGTTCGGGGGTACCGTCATTAGACTCCCCCGGAGTGAGTTCGGCAAAAATCACCCATTCGGACGAGCCGTCCGTCTTACGCCCGTAAGCCTCTTTCTCGGAAAGGTTCGGAGTGGCGACCTCATCGATGATGTTCTGTTGTGCGTCTGCCAGTACTATCTGCTCATCGTTCTTGCTCAATCCCCATGACGGATAGTTCACAGGGTCATCATGCAAGCCTTCCTTATCGCACTCAATCACCAGATAACCGCGGGCCGGAATGGTCTTGCCGGCCGGGATGGTCCACGCCTCCTCCGGGCCTCCGCCTTCCCACATGAGCAATCCGCCCAGGTCTACAGCAGCGTCGGAAGCATTATACAGTTCGATGTAATCCAGGTCATTGATTTCACTCTGGTCGCTGAAAGTGTACACCTCATTGATAACAATCACGCCCCGAAGCGAAGGAACGGCAGCAGCACCGTTACTGCGTCCCCCCGTAGGCGTAGTCGTCACGGCCCATGTCGATGCCCCGTCAGTCGTACGGGCGTAAGACGTGCCGTCCTCCATTGCAGGAAGCTCCACTTCGTCAATCAGATCGCCATGATTGTCCAGGAACACCACCTTGTCGCCCTTGGACCCCAGACCGAAGTTAAAGGAGCCGTTGGGATTCTCAGCCTGCGTCTGGGTGAACAGAACCACGCCGTTCGGCGCAATCGTCGTGCCCTCCGGCATCACATACTGTTCGCTCTCCCCTTTCTCGTCCTGCAGGATAAAGCCGCTCATATCCACCTCGGTCATACCGGGGTTATAGATTTCGATGAAGTCGAAATCGCCGTCCAGCGGCGCACTCATCACCTCGTTGATGACCAGGTTCACGGCACTCGTACCCGGTTCCGGCTGTTCATCCGGATCAGCGGTATTGTCCTGTCCCTTCGTACCGGCGGCCATTATCGTCCACTGGGCACCGCCATCCGTTGCACGGGCATAGGTCTGCCCGTCTTCCAAGGCCGGAACGACTATATCGTCTATCTCCTTGTAGGAGGCATCGAGCAGTTTGATTTCATCCCCATCCCCGGATATACCGAAAGCAAAGTGCGTATCCTTCTCCAGCACCAAGTAATCATGAGCCGCAATGGAAACGCCGTCCGGGAAAACATATTCCTCTTCGGCTCCCTTGCTGTCCTGCAGACGGCAACCGGCCAACGAGACAGCCTGATCTGAAGAGTTATACAGTTCCACCCAATCCGTCCCACTGGAACAGACTTCATTGATGAAAACACCGGTCACATCAGAAGGACCTACATTCAAGTCTTCTTCAGAATCGTCCTTACAGCCGGTCATACAAACAGCAGCAGGAAGCAACACAGCTGCCATACAAAAGATTTTTCTATTCATAAGATACAATTAAAATGTTTTCTACTACTTGACATCAGAACGACAACATCAGCCTCAACTGGAAGATATGGAAGTCCAGTCCTCCCGGCAGAGCCTCACTCAACGCCTTGCCGTCCTTGGTGATATGCCCCTTATCATCGGCATACTTGTCGTTGTCCATAAACGTATAGTTCAATCCGAACAGGATGTTGGGAACAGGATACCAGTTCAGGTTGGCACTGTAAGCATAAGCCGCACCGCCCGTAATCGGCGAAGAGATGTCGTGGAAATCGTTCAGGTTCGTATGGCTCACACGCGCAGCCAGCTCCAGACAGCCGCCTTTACGCCGCTGATAAACCGGCGCGAACTCAGCATCTTCCGGCATGTAACGGCGCTGTCTCCCCAGTACCATATAAGAAGCGGCAGCATACCAGCCGTTGAACTCCGCATTCTTCAGATTGATTTTCCGGTCGTCCTCCTTGCGGTAACGCGAAAGGCTTGTAAACATATACTCTCCATAGACCAGCAACTTGTCCCAACGGACAGCAGCCTCTACTCCATAGGTGGCATAATGGTTCACATTGGGAATCTCGGCCCGTACGAAACGCCGGCGGTCCGTACGGCTTTCCGGGAAACTGCGGAACTCCACCAGGCGGTCTTCCGTCCCCCCGCCATCCGGCGTCCGATAAGTGGCATAACCGCCCAAGTGCAACGTCCATGTGTCGTTGTTCACCGGCGAAATGCCCACACGCCCTGTAAACCCATATCCGTCACTGCCACGGTTCTTCTCTTTCTGTATGATATCCACCTGCTGTCCGAATGCTCCTCCGGAAAACCACCAGTGATTCCCCCATGCTGTGACGGCCGCACCCAACCGCCGTCCTCCGGAAAACATCTCCACCGGCATAGGACGTTCGTTGAACGACAGGTAGCGCGAACTGGTCAGCCTTTCCATACTCATGGGCTCTTTAAAATGTCCGGCCTGCACAGAGATGTGGTCATTGAAACGGTATCCCAGATACATATCCTTAATCTCCACCTCATTATAGGCGAAGTCTATGTCGAACTCCGCGAACCATTTCTCGTAGAGTGTAGCCTTCAAGGCAAAACGGGCACGCCGGATGCTCACGCCATTGTTGAAACGGAACCTGCCGTCATCTTCTTCCAGATCGTCATTGGCCTTGGAACTCAGTCCGTCGATGGAAGACGTCGGACTGTAGAAGGACAAATCGGTATATATACGATTATCCAGCTTCAGACGGAAGTTATTGTTCTTTGTGGCAAAATTCAACTTACCCTCCTCAAAATAGATATCTGCATGCTCCCTCACAGGCTCACCCTTCTCATTGGTCTGGGCAGCCGCACTTACGGCCAGTCCGCCGAAAAGCGCCAAAGAAATCCATTTAAAATTCTTCATAACCATTAATTTCCGGCAAAAATACAGTCTTGAGTTTTCCTCTCTATTACATTTGTGTAAATATCCAGATACAATGGCCTTCCGCAACCGGATGAAAAGGAAAAAGCCGCTATCGGATTACTTTTTAAAGAGAAAAACTTATCTTTGCAATCACAAACAAATCCATTATATATGATACGCGTGCAATACTTTGCCCTTTTCATACTTTTTCTTTGCTGTAGCCAGTCCCTGCCCGTCATGGCACAGGAACGGGCCAAACCGCGTAGCGGAGAGGGTGTATCCACTTTCCTGCAACGGTTCGGCTACACCTCGCGCACGGCACAGAAAGAATTCATGGAACTGAACAAAGGGAAGTTCACCAAAGACGGCGGACTGATACTGGGCCGCAGTTACCGTCTTCCCACCGCGACAAAAGGGAAAAGAAAGGCAAAAAGTCGGAGCACAGTCACAGAACCGCTGTTCGGCCCAAGCCTACAGACCGTCAGAATACAATCGCACGAACTGGAAGGGGCCTGTCTCTATCTGGTCAGCGGGCATGGCGGACCCGACCCCGGTGCCATCGGCAAGGTCGGGAAACGAGAACTGCATGAGGATGAATACGCCTATGACATCATACTACGACTGGCACGCTCGCTGATGGAGAAAGGTGCCAAGGTGCATATCATCATACAAGACGCCAAAGACGGCATCCGCGACGACCGCTACCTGTCCAACAGCGACCGCGAGACCTGCATGGGGCGGCCCATCCCGCTCGACCAGAAAGCCCGGCTGCAACAACGCTGCGATGCCATCAACCGACTCAGCCGAAAAGACAAGGAAAAATACAAAAGAAGCATTTTCATCCATGTGGACAGCAGAGGAAAGAAAGACCAGGTAGACGTCTTTTTCTATCATGCACCGGGCAGCAAATACGGAAAAAGATTAGCAGACAACATCCATGAGACATTCGACCGCAAATATGACAGACATCAGCCCAACCGCGGTTTCAGAGGAACCGTCAGCGAACGCAATCTTTATGTCCTGTCAAGGTCGAATCCCGCTGCCGCTTTCCTGGAACTGGGAAACATCCAGAATGAACGCGACCGGAAACGTCTTGTTCTGGCCTCCAACCGTGAGGCCTTGGCCAACTGGATTTGTGACGGTATAGTCAGGGACTACCAAAGACGCTGAAACTCCTACTGCCGGCTGTTCCGGATGCGAAGTACGGAAACAATGCTGCCTGCCAACGTAAGACCGCCCGCCAACATCATGGCCGCATGCGGGGCATTATCACTGAAAATGTAGAACAACAGCGCAACCAACGCGGCACCCGTGGTCTGCCCTATCAACCGTGCCGTAGCCTGCATTCCACTGGCTCCACCACTCCGGTAAGACGGAGCCGAACTCAACAACAAATGATTGTTGGGAGACTGAAACAGACCAAAACCAAAACCACACAGCATCAAGCGCGCCACCAGACTGCCATAACCCGCTGACGCATCTACATCCGACAGCAAAAAGCATCCCATACTCATCATGAACAGCCCCACACCTCCCAATATGCCGGGATGCACTTTCGGCACCAACGAACCGGCCAACGGAGCCGCCACGACAATGACCAACGGCCAAGCCATCATAATGCCTCCCGTCTGTCCGGCATTCATTCCGAAAGTCAGATGAAACATAAACGGCAAAGCTATCATGGCCAGCATCTGAGAAGAAAACGAAAGGATGCTTGTCAATACGGAAAGGGAGAACACAGGCATGCGCAACAAGTCGAACGGCAACATCGGACAGGCCTGATGCAGCTGCCGTCTGACATACACATAACCGATACCCAAAAGGAATACGACGCCACCCACAATCCAATGCCAGGAGACCTCGTGAGAAAAAGCCTCCAGACAACCGATGAGCAAGCCGAAAGTCAAGACGTTCAACACCGAAGAACAGAAATCGAAGCGCCGGCCCTCCAGCCGCGTCGGATTCTCCGGCAAATATCTGTAAACCAACATGATGGTAGCTATTCCGATAGGAACATTCACGGCAAACAGCCACGGCCATGTCGTCACTGAAAGAATGGCACCGGAACAAGCCGGACCAGCCACCGAGGCCAAAGCAACGATTGTAGCGTTCAGCCCTAATCCCCGTGCCAGATGACGACGGGGATAAATCAGCCTCACCAAAGAACCGTTCACACTCATCACCATGGCCGAACCTACTCCCTGAAGTACACGCGACAGGACCAACGGAACAAATGCACTGGAAAAGACACAACACAACGACCCTAAAGTGAACAGCACCATCCCCCACAGATAAAGCCGCTTGAATCCCCACAGCTCACCAACGGAAGCAAAAGGCAGCAATGTCATGATGACCACCAGCTGAAACGCATTGACAATCCAAATGGAATCAGACGATGAAATGCCCAACTGACTGGCGATGGTCGGTAAAGCCACATTGCAGATAGTCCCATCAAGCACCGTCAGGAACAATCCTGAAAAGATGGCAACCATGGCATAATAGATACGCGGACGGTGCAAACCGTCCCATTCCAGATTGCCTGCCACGCGGCCGGTAGCATCGGATTTTCCCGTATTATCCATCTGTATTTCCAAACACGAGTCGGCCCATATCTACGGGCCGACTCGTGTCTTTCATTTTTATATTTTACTTCTTTACTTCTACGATATGCGTAGGTTCCAACTCAGCATTACGACGGTCGGTCTCTTCCACCACTCTCCGGGCAAGTGCGATGAAAGCCTTTCCCGTCAGACTGTTTTCGTCCAACGCCTCCGGCGTACCCTTATCTCCGCTCTCACAGATGCTCTGCACGATAGGAATCTGTCCCAACAAAGGCACGTGCATCTCTTCTGCCAGGCGTTTCACTCCTTCTTTTCCGAACAGATAATATTTGTTTTCGGGCAACTCTGCCGGAGTGAACCATGCCATATTCTCCACCAGTCCCAGAATGGGCACATTCACTTTCTCGTTCTGATACATATTGATTCCCTTACGGGCGTCAGCCAACGCCACCTTCTGCGGCGTACTTACTATAACCGCCCCTGTGATGGGAAGCGTCTGCACCAACGTCAGATGAATGTCGCTCGTTCCCGGCGGGGTGTCAAGAATAAAATAGTCCAGCTCACCCCAATTGGCATCACCGATGAGCTGCTTCAACGCATTGCAGGCCATTGCCCCGCGCCATAGCGTAGCCTGGTCCGGATCCACGAAGAAACCGATGGACAACATCTTGACTCCGTAACTCTCCACCGGTACAATCAAATCGCGCCCGTCCACGGGTTCGGCATACGGACGTGCGTCCTCCGCATGGAACATCTTCGGCATGCTCGGCCCGAAAATGTCGGCATCCAACAGCCCTACCCTGTAACCCAGCCGGGCCAATGCCACAGCCAGATTGGCAGCTATCGTGGATTTGCCCACACCTCCTTTGCCCGATGAGACAGCAATGATATTCTTTACGCCCGGCAACAACTGCCCCACCTCCGGACGCGGAGCCTGCAACGTCTTGGTCTTAACCTCGACTTCCACCTCCTTGCCCACATAAGCGTGAATGGCTGCCTCAGCAGCTTTCACCATAGACTTCAGGAAAGGATTGGTCGGCTTGTCGAAAATCAATGAAAAACTAACGTGAAGTCCGCTGATGCGCAAGTCATCTTCCACCATTCCGGCCTCCACAATATTCTTTCCCGTACCCGGATAACGCACTGTGGCCAGCGCGTCCATAATCAGTTTTGGATATATATTCATCATTGGTTGATATTAAAGTCCTGTCTATTTGGACGTCACAGAACTACTCCGCTTGCTGCGGTTGTAACTCCGGTATTCATCCATCTCAATCTCCACATCCGGCTCTTCCAGCAGCCCCTCGTGCGGAAGCCTGAAGCGCATGTAGCGGATATTCAGTCCGCGCTCCAGCCACTGCCGCTCATAATACGTCTGTATGCCCAGTATGCGGGCGTCCTCCGTGTCCGGCTGTTCGGCCAGCACACTATGATAGAGGTCTGTCGTGGAGAACTCCAGCGGCAGGCCGTTCTTCTCCACCATGTAGGTGGTATAAGTAAACAAGAAATTAGAATCCGTCTTCAGATGAATGCACCCGCCATCCTTCAGGAAGCGGCGGTAACGTTCCATAAAGAAAGTAGACGTCAGTCGCTTTGTAGGCTTCTTCATCTGCGGGTCACTGAACGTCAGCCATATCTCCGACACCTCGTTCTCGCCGAAGAAGCGGTCGATGATTTCGATGTTTGTCCGCAAGAACGCCACGTTCGGCAGCCCCGCGCGCAGAGCCTCGGTGGCCCCGGTCCACATGCGTGCCCCTTTGATGTCTACGCCTATGAAATTCTTCTCAGGAAACAGACGGGCCAGCCCCACGGTATATTCCCCGCGTCCGCATCCCAATTCCAAAACAAGGGGACGGTCATTATGAAAAAATTCCTTCCCCCATCGGCCTTTCATTTCAAAGGGGACTTCATCCACAACTGAATAAGGACACTCGAACACATGCGGATAGCTCGCCATATCGGCAAACTTTGCCAATTTTCCTTTTCCCATACATTCTTTTCGCTATGTTGTGCAAATGTACGGGGTTTTCCGCGATACTCCAAACGTTTCTACCAAGAAATCCACTTCTGCATCCTCAACAACCCGCGCACCCGGCCTCACCAATGGAACAGATTGCGCAACAGCCACCACAGACAGACCACGGCAAAACAGGCCCAGATGTAGGCCACACGATGCACCTTGGCATAGAACGCCGGTTTGCGCACCCGCACGGCTTCGGCATACAGCAGCACAGCCAGCAAGGGCAAGGAAAAAACCAGCAGGAAATTATAGCGCAAAGCCGAAACAATGTCCAGATGCAGCAGGCTGTGGATGGCACGTTGCGACCCGCATCCGGGGCACTGCCACCCCGTGAGCATCAGAAAAGGGCATTTGGGAAACCACGCACTGCCCGACGGATTGAATGCGAAATAAACCGCAACTGCCGCAACGAGCAACACCCAAATGCCCTTTTTCATTCTTTCCAAACAGACCTTGCATTTAAAGCATCATAGCTGCATATAGAATAAGGTATAGAATGACGCACACAAGCCCCACGATGAAACCCCACTTAGTCCACTTGCCGGCATCTTTGCTGGCTGCTTCTGCAGCTTCCATATTGCCGGCAGCAAACTGTGAGCTGACTTTCGACGCGTTCACGATACCCACTATACCGAAAGGCAGACAGCAGAAAATCGTCACCAGAATAGACTCTGCCAGCCACGTTTTCGGACAAACGCCCGCATCTTTTGTTTCCATAAGCATTACATTTTTAGTTAAACCAGCATATTACATATCAGCTGCCAGCGCGCAGAAAAGCAGAAAGACGACGTACAACAGCAGCAATATCAACGCCACACCGACGCCCACAAGCGTCCATTTTTTTGCATCGGCAGAGTATTTTTCAGCCCGCCCGTAATCACCGGCCCAATAGGCTGTCTCCACTTTCGAGGCATAAACCAACCCTACGATTCCGAAAGGCAGGCAGCACAACACCATGACCAGGATAGACTCCACCAGCCACGTCTTGGGCATCGGTGGCCGCTGCTGCGGCTGTTCTGCGGGAGGAACGGGAGGGATGGCAGCAGGAAACAGCGCGGACAGGGCAGGGATATCCCCCGCCCTGCGCCAGTCGGCCTCGCCCTCGGTCCAGACCATCGCGTCCGGCGACACTTTGTTCTGCCGGAGTTCTTCTATCGTGTACGGACCTTTCCGCTCACCGTTTTCCAGAATGTAGAAATCCATATTCTCTCCTTTACATGATCCGTCAGGCCTGCTCCGCCTGTGCCGGCCGGTTCTCATAATCAGCTTTCACATCCTCGTAGAAATGAGCTTGCGCTGCATTTACATACGGAATCAGCCACAGCAGTCCGATGCCCGCCGTCAGGATGCAAAGCAAAGCCCAACCTATAAACGTCAGCTGCAGGCAGAACAGATCAGCCTTATGACCTTTCATCATGTCCATGCTCCGCTCAATGGCTCCGTTAAACTGCAATTCCGGATGGTCGCGCAGGATGTAGTAGGTCAAGGCGTAGGAATACGATTTGATGATGCCCGGCACGACCAGCAACAGCGTCCACAGAAAGGTGTAAATCCACACCAACAGCCCAGTTCCCAGGATGCGTCCGTAATCACTGAAGCCCACGAACAACTGCTCTATCCGGTAGGTCTCACCGCTCCGGATGTTGTCCAGAAAAGCCACCAGCAGTCCATACGCCATTGGCAAGAGCAGCAACTGCAGCAGGTTGCCCATGCTTGATCCGACTCCTACATTCAAGCCTCCGGGCAGAATGCCCATCAACAACAGATAGACCAACGACATCAATACCGTGCCCGCCCACTTGCCGGACAATGAGACGCGCGCTGCCGCCCTCAGTTCTTTAGCCGTCCGTATCATACATCATAACATTTAAAGGTATATTATTCAATGACCACCGTAGTCCATCCGTGCACATCCGGCTCGATGCCATACTGAATGTCGCGCAAATGGTGGTAGAGCTTCGTACAGATTGGGCCGGGCTTGCCGTCCTTGCTGATGACGTAGCTCTTCTTGTTCTCCAGATCGTCGATGCGCTCGATGGGACTGATAACGGCCGCCGTACCACAAGCTCCGGCCTCCTCGAACGTAGCCAGCTCCTCTTCCGGAATCTGCCGACGCTCCACTTTCATGCCCATATCCTCGGCCAGCTGCATCAGACTCTTGTTGGTGATGGACGGCAGGATGGATGTCGACTTCGGAGTCACATACGTGTTGTTCTTGATGCCGAAGAAGTTGGCAGCTCCGCATTCGTCGATATATTTCTTTTCCTTGGCATCCAGATAAAACTCGCAGGAGTAGCCCAGTTCGTGTGCGATGCTGTTCGCCTTCAGACTGGCCGCATAGTTGCCGCCCACCTTATAGATGCCCGTGCCCAACGGAGCCGAACGGTCGTACTCGCGGATAATCACATAAGGATTGGTGGCGAAGCCGCCCTTGAAGTATGGCCCTACCGGCGTGACAAAAATCATAAACAGATATTCCGTAGCGGGGTGCACACCCACCTGCGCGCTTGTACCGATAAGCAACGGACGGATATACAGCGTGGCTCCGCTTTCGTAGGGCGGTATGAAACGCTCATTGAGCCGCACCACCTTTTTCACCATCTCTTCAAAACGTTCTGTGGGCAGTTCCGGCATCAGAATGCCGCGACAGGTGCTCTGCAGACGGGCTGCATTCTCGTCCATGCGGAACACGCGCACCTTGCCGTCCGGGCAGCGGTAGGCCTTCAGTCCCTCAAAAGCCTCCTGACCGTAGTGCAGACAGGTGGCCGCCATGTGCAGCGGAATCGTCTCCTCCGAACAAACTTCAATTTCTCCCCACGCTCCGTCACGGTAATAACAACGTACGTTATAATCTGTCTTCATATAACCGAAAGACAGATTTGCCCAATCGATTTCTTTCATTTCTTCTTTTCTTTGGTTTTCATTCTGAAAGACAAAAATACAGAAAAAAGCGACAACCCGGCAGAAAAGAGCGACATTTCTTGCAGTTTATCACGATTTTTCCTCCGTTTCTAATATTTTCTTTATTTCCTCATCCGTAGCATAGAGCTTTTTACGGCAAAAGTCCGCCAGCGCACGGGCCTCTTTCAGCCGCGCCGTCAGCTCGTCTATGCCGGTCTCATTGTTCTCCACCTGGCGCACGATCTCTTCCAGACGCGCCATGGCCTCTTCATAAGTCTGTTTCTTTTTCTCCATTGCCTGCTTCATTTTACGACAGAACGGATTTCACCCTCCGCCAGACGGGTCGTGATTTCTTCTCCCTTTTTCAGCAAAGCGGCATCACGCACCAGCTTGCCTTTGTGGAACGTCATGCTGTAGCCCCGCCTGAGCAACAGCTGCGGGTCGGCAGCCGCCGAACGTTGTTCCAGCAACTGCAGGCGGAACCGCTCACGCTCCATCCTCACCGGCAGGGCACGCCGCAGACGCTCACCGGCCGTCTGCAGACGATGACAGCCGGACGACTGACAGTCCCTTGCCGCATGGTCCAGCCGCCGCAACAGCACATTCAAGGCATGCTCGCCCGACATTCGGACCTGCAGGAACGACGAGGACAGGCGGTCGACCACCCGTTCCAGACGCGCATGCCCGGCTTCCAACCGCATGCCGGCCAGACGCTGCAGCTGCCGGCTGGCTTCCTCCAGACGCATGGCAGCCTCCAGCTGATGGCGCACCAGGAAAGCCGCAGCAGCCGTAGGGGTCTTCACACGCGTATGGGCCACAAGATCGATCACCGTATCGTCGCGCTCATGACCGATGCCCGTAATCACAGGCAGGGGGAACTGCGCGCAGGCCGCCGCCAGCCAGTAGGAATCGAAACCGGACAAATCGCTCGTGGCCCCGCCGCCGCGGATAATCACCACCACATCCCAGCCGCCTTCAGCATCGTTCATCACCGCTTCCAAGGCCGAAAGCACGGACTGTTCCACCCGTTCGCCCTGCATGACCGCCGGGAAAAGGCGTACATCGAAACGGAAACGGTAGTCGTTCAACAACAGCTGATGGCAAAAGTCACCGTAGCCCGCCGCCGTAGCGGAAGAAATGACAGCCACACGCGACACGATCATGGGCAAAGAAAGCTCCTTGTTGGCATACAGTATGCCGTCCTCTTTCAGACGGGCCAGAATCTCACGCCGCAGACGGGCCATGTCGCCCAAAGTATAAGCCGGATCAATATCCGTCACCGTGAGCGAATAGCCATAAAGCTCATGGAAAGAAACCGAAACACGGACCAGCACTTTCAGCCCGGCTGCCAACGGACGTCCCGCCTCGCGCTCAAACATAGGCTTGAGCAACTGGTAGACACCGGCCCATATCACGCCACGCGCCCTGGCTACCAGCTCGCGCCCGCCCTTGTCTTTTTGCACGAACTCCAGATAACAGTGCCCGTTGTAGGCCTCACGCACCTCGCTCAGCTCGGCCTGCAGCCAATAGCGGTCGGGCAAGCCCGTCTCCAACGCCCCGCGCACCCGCGCGTTCAATTCATATAATGTCAAAGCCCGCTCCTCACTGCACATAAGCCTGTAGCCCTTTCTGCGAACCGATATACGCTCCGCCAAGCATTTTGTCACCCTCATAAAAAACGGCAGACTGCCCCGGAGTGACGGCTGACGCCTCGGTGGCGAACGTCACCAGCCATAAAGGGTCCGGCATCTCCTGCGGGAAAAGGCTTTCCACCCGGCGCACACTGCACGGCACCGGACGGCTGCGGTAACGTATACGTACGGTCAGAGCCGGACACGCAGCTATTTCTCCCTCTGCGACTTCCTGCAATTGTGACACCAGCATGGCCTGCGTACGCAGCTGCTCTTCCTGCCCCAGCACGACCGTATTCTTGTCGGCATTCAACCGCAGGACGTAGGCCGGCTGCCCCAAGGCTACTCCCAATCCCTTGCGCTGCCCCACGGTATAATAAGGATAACCGGCATGCGTGCCCAAAGTGCGTCCCTGCACATCCACGAACTTGCCCGGCCCCACGCGGCGGTCTATGTCCGACACCTGGCTGCGCAGGAACTCACGATAGTCCTTGTCGATGAAACATACTTCCATCGATTCGCCCGACCGTGCCTTCATGGCAAAGCCTTTCTGCTCCAGATAGGCCCGGACCTCTGCCTTATGCAAGTCTCCCAAAGGGAACAGACTGCGCGAAAGCATCCGCTGGTCCAGCCGCCAAAGGAAATAAGACTGATCTTTCTTCTCGTCCACACCGCAATGCACATGGAAACGGCCCGCTTCCGGCCGCACCTGCACGTAGTGGCCCGTGGCTATATAATCGCATCCCAGCCGGTCGGCCCACTCCGTCAGTACGCGGAACTTAAACTCCGGATTGCACATCACGCAGGGATTCGGTGTCCGTCCGGCCAGATACTCGTCAATGAAATTGCGCACCACCGTCTGCCGGAATGCCTCACGCTCATCGGCCACATGGTGCGGAATGCCCAGTCGCCGGGCCAGGTCCTGCGCTTCTAGGATGAAGTCCGGCTGTTCCTGTCCAGGCGTCCGGAACTGGCGCGGCAGGTCCCACACGCGCATGGTCACCCCGTACACTTCATATCCCCGCTCCTGCAACATCAGGCAGACAGCCGAACTGTCTATACCGCCCGACATGCCGACCAGCACTTTCTTTCTTCCCTGTTCCATATCATTCTGCATGAAAGTCCTTTTTCACAAAAATACGAAGAAAAGCATTACCATACAACGGGCGGACTGAACTTTTCCGTCATTCGCCAGGCTTTTGTCAAAGGATCAGCCTCGTCAAACCCACGCTGAAATTCCTTGCGCAAGCCCCCAGACAGTCATGCGCAAAAACACGGACAGTCTTGCGCAAGAACGACAGCCGCCTTGCACAAGAACAGCGACAGCCTTGCTCAAAGGCATGCCCATGCCGACTTTCGGAGCACCCTCACGCACGCCAGACAAGAAAAAGGCTGCCGCCCGAATCCGGACAACAGCCTGACTTGATATGAAAACAAAATTCGTCAGCTCAGGAAACCCAGCAGCACACCGGCGGCGACAGCCGAGCCGATGACACCGGCCACGTTCGGCCCCATGGCATGCATCAGCAGGTAGTTCTTGGAGTCGTACTCCAGACCGAGGTTCTGCGAGATGCGCGCGGCCATCGGCACGGCAGACACTCCGGCATTGCCGATGAGCGGATTGATTTTCTTGTGCTTGGGCAAGAACAGATTGAAGAACTTGACAAACAGCACACCCGAAGCCGTAGCGATGATGAAAGCCAGTGCACCGAGGAAGAAAATCTTGATGGTGTCCACAGTCAGAAACTCGCTGGCCTGCGTGGAGCATCCCACCGTAAGTCCGAGCAGCATGACGACAATATCATTGAGCGCGCTACCTGCTGTCTTGGCCAAACGGGTCGTCTTGGTGCTCTCCTTGAGCAGGTTGCCGAAGAAAAGCATACCCAGCAGCGGCAGACCGGAAGGAACGATGAAAGTGGTCATCAGCAATCCGACGATCGGGAAGATGATTTTCTCTGTCTGCGACACCTGACGCGCCGGTTTCATGTGTATCACCCTCTCTTTCTTTGTTGTCAACAGACGCATCAGGGGCGGCTGGATGACCGGCACCAGTGCCATGTAGGAATAAGCACACACCGCAATGGCCCCCATCAGATTGGGCGACAGTTTCGACGACAGGAATATGGCAGTAGGTCCGTCCGCACCGCCGATAATGGCGATACCGGCAGCCTGATTCGGCTCAAATCCCAAAGCCAACGCTATGATATAGGCTCCGAAAATACCGAACTGAGCGGCCGCCCCCACCAGCAAGAGCTTGGGATTGGCAATCAGTGCGGAGAAGTCCGTCATAGCCCCGATGCCTAGGAACACCAGGGGAGGATACCAGCCTGTCTTCACTCCCTGATAGAAGATATTCAACACTGAGTTGTCCTCATACAGACCGACCTCAAGCCCCACAGCCTTGAACGGGATATTGCCCAGGATGATTCCAAGACCGATGGGAACCAGCAACAGAGGCTCAAAATCTTTCTTGATGGCCAGCCACAAGAAGAAAGCCCCGACAAGAATCATAATCCAGTTTCCCCACTCGGCATTTGCGAAGCCCGTATAAGTGAGGAAATCGGCCAGTTTTGTTCCGATGAAATCAAATATATCCATAATACCTTAACCGATTGTTACCAAGATTGCACCTTCACGAACAGAATCCCCCTTATTGACATGAACAGCTGTCACCGTCCCGTCGCACTCGGCACCGATATTGTTTTCCATCTTCATCGCTTCGAGCACCACAACGGTCTGGCCTTTCTTCACAGCCTGTCCCACCGTTACGGCAACGGCGTTTATCGTTCCGGGCAACGGAGCGCGTACAGCCGTACCCTTTCCTGAAGGAACTTCCGGCTGAGGATTCGGATCTACAGCCGGTGTCACCGGACCGTGATGCACATGTGCCACCGGACGGATCACAGGCTTATGTGTCAAGTGCATCGGACGTTCCATCTCCACCTCGAATGGTATTCCATTCACTTCAACCTTGGCCATTGTACCTTCTATCTCGTCAATCTTCACCGTATATTCGGCTCCCTTAATCTTATATTTATATTCTTTCATAATCTTATCCTATTAACGTTAAACAAAAAAACTCTTATTCCGGCCATTCGCGCATCGTATAGCCTTTCGCATTCCATTCGGTATGCTCTTCCGTGTGATAGGTCAGCACATTGCTCTCCACATCATGAACGTCTTCTTCATAATCCTTAAGAGCCATGGCAATGACCGCCATGTAGACCTTCATATCCACACCTTTGGTCTCCAATCCCTGCTTGGCCATAATTGTGGCGCGCTCAGCCTGGTCGCGAACCGTACGGATGGCCTTGGCACGGGTAATTTTAGAAACCATTGCCACCACATAACCGAACAGACGGAAGAACACATACAAGGCTATGAGAGCCACGAATACAACTCCCATGGCAATGATGGTCATAGCAATGCCATAAGGATCCTTGGCTTTGAACTCCGCCACCTTGTCTTCCACCTTTCCCTGACCTACATTATCGCCACCGGGAGTCACCTCGTCTTCATCCAATACCAGCCAAGTATAGGCATCGGTGTCGGCATCATACACCCTTGCATAGGACTGATTCTCCGCCAATGGAGGAACGGTAATAGAATCCAGCAGCGTCTTCCCGTTACCGTCGAACAAAGCAATAAAGTTGGATTCTCCGGGCTTCAGGGTGAAATTAGTATGCAACGTGCCCAGATTGGTCTTTCCGTCAGCAAAAAACACGATGTGCTGCCGGGCCGACAAATTGGTCCGCGCATCCCCTTTAGGTATCATGGACATCAATCTCACGCGCTCCGGGACAGAAAGTTCTTCATTCAGAGCCGCACGATTCGTAGTCAGATAACAACTGCGGATATTATTGGTTCCCCATGACGTATTGGCAATCTCTATCCATGCTGTCCGCTCACCATATTCGTCGATCAGCCCATCGGTATTGAGCACTACCACTTCATTGATTTTAAAGCTGTGCGCCCCCTGTCCGAAAGCACCGACCACAAAGGCCAGACTGGCAAGGAATCCTAAAAATCTTTTGTGTAGCATCATTTTTATTTTAACGTATTACAATGGTATATTTCCATGTTTTTTTACCGGATTCAGCAGTTTCTTGGTCTGCAACTGCGCTAAAGCGCGAATAACACGGAAACGCGTATTGCGCGGCTCTATCACATCATCAATGTAGCCATACTTGGCTGCCTGATAGGGATTGGTGAAGAGCTTGTTGTACTCTGCTTCTTTCTCAGCCAGAAAAGCTTTCGGATCGGCAGCTTCTTTGGCGTCCTTGGCATAAAGCACGGCCACGGCACCTTCGGCACCCATCACGGCAATCTCAGCCGACGGCCACGCATAATTAATATCACCGCGCAGTTGTTTACAACTCATCACGATGTGCGAGCCGCCGTAGCTCTTGCGCAGCGTCACTGTCACTTTGGGCACGGTGGCTTCGCCGTAAGCGTACAAAAGCTTGGCACCGTGCAGTATGACGGCATTGTACTCCTGGCCAGTGCCCGGCAGGAATCCCGGCACGTCCACCAGTGTCACCAAAGGGATGTTAAAGGCGTCGCAGAAACGGACGAAACGCGCTCCCTTGCGGCTGGCGTTGCAGTCGAGCACACCGGCGTAGTACTTCGGCTGGTTGGCCACGATGCCCACGCTCTGTCCGTTGAAACGGGCAAAGCCGACAATGATGTTCTTGGCAAAATCAGGCTGCACCTCGAAGAATTCTCCGTCGTCTACAACTGCTCCTATAACTTCATACATATCATAAGCCTGATTCGGATTGTCGGGAATGATTTCATTCAGGAAGTCTTCCACACGATTGATGGGGTCTGTGCACTCCACACGTGGAGCTTCTTCCATATTGTTCTGCGGAATATAACCGATAAGTGTGCGGATCATCTCCATGGCTTCCTCTTCTGTAGCCGCCGTGAAATGAGTAACACCCGATTTTGAAGCGTGCACGCTAGCACCGCCCAAGTCTTCTTGCGAAACGTCCTCGCCCGTTACGGTCTTCACCACTTTCGGACCGGTGAGGAACATATAAGAAGTATTCTCCATCATCAGAATAAAGTCGGTCAGCGCAGGCGAGTAAACGGCACCTCCCGCACAAGGCCCGAAAATGCCGGATATTTGAGGAATCACACCGGAAGCTTCAATATTCCGCTGAAAGATGCTGGCGTAACCGCCCAATGCATTGATGCCTTCCTGTATGCGTGCTCCTCCGGAATCATTCAATCCGATGCAGGGCGCGCCCATCTTCAGTGCCTGATCCATGACCTTGCAAATCTTTTCGGCCATGGTTTCGGACAGCGAGCCTCCGTTGACGGTGAAGTCTTGTGCAAAGACATACACCAGACGACCGTCTATCGTACCGCTTCCGGTCACCACGCCGTCGCCCAAGAACTGCTTTTTCTCCATTCCGAAGTTCGTGCAACGATGCAGTTTGAACATGTCCATCTCCTCAAAACTGCCCTCGTCGAGCAGCATGTCGATGCGTTCGCGTGCCGTGTATTTGCCTCGTGCATGTTGTTTCTCGATGGCTTTCTCACCTCCTCCCATGCGCGCCTTGGCACGGAGTTCAACTAATTCCTTGATTCTCTCTAACTGATTACTCATGATATGTTTTGATTTAAGAACAGCTAATATCACACTCTTTCCCTCATCACAGCGGTCCAGAGTGCAATCGTACGGCAACAAAGGTAGTAAAAAAGAATAGGAAGCAAGCTTTTTGAAAAGAAAAAATTACTTAAAGAAACATTGCTGCCATGTTCCCATTTTTTCGTACCTTTGCCTTGATTAATCAGCTTGATGTATGTCAAACCCAACTTCTCCACTTGATTTAGGTATTCTTCCTGTCAACAAACTGCTCGGACAATACTCCATTCCGGCGATCATTGCCATGACAGCGTCTTCCCTCTATAATATGGTAGACAGTATATTTATCGGTCACGGTGTAGGTGCTTTGGCCATCTCCGGACTGGCCTTGACATTCCCATTCATGAATCTTTCCGCCGCATTCGGGGCCATGGTGGGCGTCGGCTCCTCCACTTTGTTGTCGGTAAAACTCGGACAAAAGGACTACGAGTCCGCACAAAACATATTCGGTAACTCAATCAGCCTGACGCTGATTCTGGGCTTACTGTTCACCATCGTCTCACTGGTCTTCCTGGACCCCATCCTCTACTTCTTCGGAGCCAGCGAAGCCACGCTCCCTTATGCACGGGAATATATGGAAATCATTCTCGTCGGCAATATCATCACCCATACTTACCTGACATTGAACGCTATCCTGCGCGCAACGGGACATCCGCGTCTGTCCATGAACGCCACGATTCTGGCCGTAATCATCAATACGATACTTAATCCGCTCTTCATCTACGGACTGGACATGGGCATCCGCGGATCAGCCACAGCCACAATTCTGGCACAAGCCATTTCCTTAATATGGCAACTGAGCGTATTCAACAAACCGGACGGAGTGATTTATTTTAAACGAGGCATTTACAAACTGAAGAGTAAAATCGTGAAAGATACATTAGCCATTGGCCTTTCACCTTTCCTGATGAACAGCTGCGCCTGCATCATCGTCATTCTCATTAACCGTGGATTGGGAGAATATGGCGGTGATCTGGCTATCGGTGCTTACGGCATTGTCAACCGTGTGGTGTTTCTGTTCATCATGATTGTCATCGGACTGAACCAAGGCATGCAGCCCATCGCCGGTTACAATTTTGGTGCACAACGCTATGACCGTGTGCTAAAGGTCTTGCGCTACACCATGCTGTGGGGCACGCTTGTCACCACAACCGGGTTCCTTATCGGCGAGCTTATTCCGGAACTGTGCGTACGAGCCTTCACAACCGACAAGGAACTGACAGACATTGCCGTCAAGGGCATGCGCATCGTTGTGATGTTCTATCCCTTGATAGGCATGCAAATGGTCACCACCAATTTCTTCCAGAGTATCGGGCAAGCAGGAAAAAGCATCTTCCTTTCTCTCACCCGACAGTTGCTGTTCCTCATCCCGCTGTTGCTCATTCTGCCCCAGTTCTTGGGCCTCAAGGGTGTATGGCTGGCCATGCCGGTAGCAGACGCTACAGCCTGTATAGTCACGGGCTGTATGCTGATTGTACAATACAAAAAATTCAAAAGACTAACAGTATAACACCATGGAGAAACATATCATCATCAACGTAGGTCGCCAATTGGGCAGTGGCGGACGCATCATCGGAAGCCGCATTGCCAACGATTTCAACATCAAGTTTTATGACAAGGAACTACTGGATCTGGCGGCGCAGGAAAGTGGATTCAATAAAAAATTCTTCGAAAAGAATGATGAGCATAAAGGATTCCTCAAATTATTGTTCAGTCCTTTCATCCCACTTTTCGGCAGCAGCAATCCCTATAGCAACCAACTGAGCGACGAATCATTATTCAAATTCCAAAGCGACGCCATCCGCAAAGCTGCCCAAAGTCACTCTTGCGTATTTGTCGGGCGATGCGCCGACTACATACTGCGTGACTTCCCCAACTGCGTAAACATCTTCATTACAGCCGATATGCCTGACCGTATAAAAAGAGTAAGCGAGCTGATGGGCATCAATGAAAAAGAGGCAGAAAAAAAATGTATAGCAGGAGATGAGAAAAGAGCAGAATACTACAATTATTACAGTGCCAAGACATGGGGAGCAGCCTCTTCTTATGACCTCTGCATCAATTCCTCAGCAGTCGGCATCGACAGCACCATAAATATCATAGAAGACTTCATCTCCCGTAAGCTGAAGCTATGAAACGTATCGGTCTGTTGTCGGACACTCATGCATATTGGGATGAAAAATACACAGCGTATTTCAGAGAATGCGATGAGATTTGGCATGCGGGTGACATCGGCTCTGTAGAGGTTGCCCAAAAACTAACCGCAATTCATCCACTCCGTGCCGTATACGGAAACTGCGACGGTATGGAACTGCGCCAGATGTTCACCGAAAAACTGCGTTGGCGTTGCGAGGACGCTGATATTCTGATGACACATATCGGTGGTTATCCAGGTAAATATGCGCCAAGCATCCGGAAACAATTATATGAGCGCCCACCGCAAATGTTCATTAGCGGGCACTCTCATATTCTCAAGATACAGTTCGACCCACGATTAGGATTATTGCACATCAATCCTGGTGCTGCCGGTCTCACGGGCTGGCAGCAGACGCGGACACTCGTGCGCTTTACAGTAGACGGAAAAGAATTCAAAGATCTGGAAGTCATAGAAATCCCACGTCCGCAACTACAAGAAACTTAAAGTCTGTAGCCTTAATGTAAAGCGGCATGCCCGGAATGCACCTCAATGCATTCCGGGCATGCCGTTCAATGTTTCCCCCTGCACTCTAAAGTGCCCCGCACATCAACAACACAATCAACTGCGCCGTGACGATACGCAGAAACATTGTCAATGGATATACCGTAGAATAACCTACAGCCGGAGCATCACTATTAGACGACTGATTGGCAAAAGCCAAGGCCGGCGGATCTGTCGTACTACCTGCTATCAGTCCCATAATCGTAAAGTAATTGAACTTATACTTCATACGGGCAATCAGTCCTATAATTAATATAGGTATGACAGTTATAATAAATCCGGTCCAGACGTACGTCAATCCATCTCCTGCTATAACAGTCTCCACAAAACGTTCACCTGCCTTAATGCCCACACTGGCCAAGAACAAGGCTAATCCGAACTCACGCAGCATCAGATTGGCACTCGTCGAGACATAAGTCACCAGATGGAACTTATACCCGAAACGCCCTATCAAGATGGCTATTATCAAAGGGCCGCCCGCCAGACCCAGCTTGACAGGAGTAGGCACGCCCGGAATGGCAAACGGTATACTTCCGAATACAATTCCCACGAGGATTCCCACAAAAATAGTCACCAGATTGGGATGATCCAGACGCTTCACCGAATTTCCCATCAATGCAGCCACACGGTCGACGGCATCCTCAGGCCCCACGACAACAATCTTATCACCGACCTGCATACGGAGGTTACGGTCGGCAAAAAGATTCATTCCCGAACGTGAAATACGAGTGACATTCACTCCGTATACCGAGCTGAAATGCAACTGCCCAAATGTCTTGCCGTTCATCTTAGGCTGTGTAACCACAATGCTCTTGGACACCATCGGCACATCCTGCTCTTCCCAGTCCACATAATCTTCCGGACCGATAAAAGCCTTTATGGCCTCAGCATCATCCTCTGCACAAGTAATAAACAAATGGTCACCCACATAAAACTTCGTATCCTTGTTCGGAATGCTTACATGTCCGTTGTGCAACGCACGGGAACATACATAATTACGTCCCAGAAAATCCCGGACCTGCAACAAAGTCTTCTCGTGCAATGCCGTATTTGTAACTTTCAACGTCATTCTATGCGGCGTCGCATGAGGATTCTCTGCCTGCTGAGCCAATATCCTGTCCTCCTCATCTTTCAGCACGATACGGCATATATAACGAATGGCTATAGTAGCACCGATTATACCCACGACGCCCAACGGATAGGCACAGGCATAACCTGATGCGATCTGCGGCAACGGCTGTCCGCTGGGGAACACCTGGGTCAAAGCCTCTGTAGCCGCACCCAGTCCCGGTGTATTCGTCACGGCCCCGCAGAGCACGCCGACCATCATGGGCAAATTATTCGGATCATTCGTATCAAACACACAAAAATACAGCACGATCATCACCGCGATGTTAAGCGCCACTATGCCTGTCGCCAGCAGATTCAACGTCACGCCGCCTTTCTTAAACGATTCAAAGAATCCCGGACCCACCTGCAATCCAATACAATAAACAAACAGAATCAAGCCGAAATCCTGCAGGAAGTTCAGCGTCGCCTGCGGACCGGTAAAGCCGAAATGCCCCGCAAGAATACCGACAAACAGGATAAAAGTACCTCCTAACGAGATTCCAAAAAATTTAATCTTCCCCAGATAGACCCCCAAAGAAATCACTGCCGTATAAAGCAAGACGATATGGGCAATGGAATTTGAATCAAACAACAACTGTTCTAACCAACTCATCGTGCTATTGTTTTTAAATGATCATTTAAGCTTTCCTTTTAAATCTGCCACAAAAGTAGTCAAAAAAAAGACAACATTAGAGTTTTTCCGCTTCAAATTTTGCGCTTAGTCAAACTTTTGTTACTTTTGCTCGATTGATAAAAATCCTTTTTAACAGTATAACTATGGCAGATAGTAAAGAAAAACTTTTTTCTGATTTTACCGCACCCACGCGCCAGGAATGGCTCGATAAAATCAACATCGACCTGAAGGGAGCAGATTATCAGAAAAAAATGGTATGGAGAACCAACGAGGGGTTCAATGCTGAACCATTTTACCGTAAAGAAGACCTGGAAGGAATGGCGCAGACGGAAGCCCTTCCGGGAGAGTTTCCCTACTTGAGAGGAAACAAGAAGGACAACAACCGCTGGTACGTACGTCAGAACATCAAAGTGACCGACGCACAGCAGGCCAACGAAAAAGCTCTCGACCTGCTGGAGAATAAAGGAGTCACCTCACTGGGATTCAAGATTCCGGCCAAACAGCTGAACGAAGCTTTCATCGACACTTTGCTGAAAGGCATACAAGCCGATGCCGTGGAATTGAACTTCAGCACATGTCAAGGGCACACCGTGGAACTGGCCAGGCTGCTGGCAGACTACTTCAACCGCAAGGGTTATGATCCGAAGGCATTGAAGGGCAGCATTGACTTCGACCCGATACAGAAAATGCTGGCAAAGGGCAAAGACACCACCGCGCTGCTGGACCATCTGACCGAACTGGTGGAAACATTATCCCCATTCCCCGCATTCCGCTGTGTATGTCTCAACTCTGACACACTCTGCCATGCAGGAGCTTACATCTATCAAGAATTAGGCTATGCTTTAGCCTGGGGCAACGAATACCTCCATCTGATGACAGAAGCAGGCATTCCGGCCACACTGGCTGCCAGCAAGATAAAGTTCAACATGGGGATTAGCGGCGTATATTTCATGGAAATAGCCAAATTCCGCGCCGCACGCATGCTGTGGGCACAAATCGTCAAACAGTATCAATCGCAATGCTCAGGCGCAGACAACTGCCCTTGCGCCTGCAAGATGCAGGTAAATGCGACAACCACCACATACAACATGACCTTGTTCGACAGCTATGTCAACATGTTGCGCACACAGACAGAAGCCATGAGCGCGGCACTGGCCGGAGTGGATTCCATCGTGGTCCTGCCATTCGACACCCCGTATGAGGCTCCCACAGAATTTGCTGAACGCATAGCACGCAACCAGCAGTTGCTGCTACAGGAAGAAAGCCATTTCGACAAAATCGTAGACGTAGCCGGAGGCTCATATTTTGTAGAGAAGCTGACCCAATCACTGGCATCTGAAGCCTGGAAACTGTTTTTGAGCGTGGAAGAGGAAGGCGGATTCCTTGCCGCAGTCAAGGCGGGCGGCATACAGAAAGTCATCAACGACACCGATGCCACACGGCATGCCAACGCATCAAAACGCAAAGAGTTCCTGCTCGGAACCAACCAATTCCCCAATTTCAACGAAAAGAGCGACGGCAAGACTCCGCTGACCGCCTGCTGCTGTTGCCACAATCAGGGTGATGCCTGCGAGGCACCGCTACCCAAGTTGCAGACCAGCCGTCTGGCCTCCGGATTTGAAGCCTTACGGCTGCAAACGGAGCAGGCCGGCCACCAGCCTGTAGCCTTCATGCTGACCATCGGCAACCTTGCCATGCGTCAGGCACGGGCACAGTTCAGCTGCAATTTCCTCGCCTGTGCGGGCTACAAGGTGATAGACAATCTGGGGTTCGACTCTGTGGAAGCCGGTGTTGAAGCCGCTGTGAAAGCCGGAGCCGACATCGTTGTGCTGTGTTCCAGCGATGACGAATACGCACAATACGCCCCCCTTGCCTTCAAGGCCCTGGACGGGCGGGCCATGTTCGTCGTAGCCGGCGCACCGGCTTGCATGGACGACCTCAAAGCCGTCGGCATAGAGAATTTCATTCACGTACGCACCGATCAGCTCCAGACACTGAAAGAGTATAACACTAAATTGGGAATCAAATGAGACAGAACTTTAAAAACGTAGATATATTCGCCGACTTTGGCCGCCAGAACGGTCAAGACTGGCAGCACGAAAACGGTATCACCGCCAATTGGAAGACGCCGGAGCAGATAGATATCCAGCCGGTCTACACCAAAGAAGACCTTGAAGGGATGGAACACTTGGACTTTGCCGCCGGCATTCCGCCATTCCTGCGCGGCCCGTACAGCATGATGTATCCATTCCGCCCGTGGACCATCCGACAGTATGCCGGATTCTCCACCGCAGAGGAGAGCAACGCTTTCTACCGCCGCAATCTGGCCAGCGGACAAAAAGGCTTGTCGGTGGCTTTCGACCTCCCCACACATCGCGGCTATGACCCAGACAACGAGCGCGTGGTAGGCGATGTGGGTAAAGCCGGTGTCTCCATCTGTTCGCTTGACAACATGGAAACCCTCTTTGAAGGCATCCCGTTGAGCAAGATGTCCGTGTCCATGACCATGAACGGCGCCGTGCTTCCCATTCTGGCTTTCTACATCAATGCCGGACTGGAACAAGGCGCAAAGCTGGAGGAAATGGCCGGTACCATCCAGAACGATATCCTGAAGGAATTCATGGTGCGCAACACATACATCTATCCGCCCGCCTTCTCCATGAAGATCATTGCCGACATCTTTGAATATACATCTCAGAAGATGCCGAAATTCAATTCCATCTCCATTTCGGGCTACCACATGCAGGAAGCCGGAGCTACGGCAGACATCGAACTGGCCTACACGCTGGCCGACGGCATAGACTACATCCGTGCCGGCGTGAATGCAGGCATCGACATCGACGCTTTCGCACCACGGCTCTCTTTCTTCTGGGCCATCGGCATGAACCACTTCATGGAGATAGCCAAAATGCGTGCCGCACGTATGCTGTGGGCCAAGATTGTGAAAAGCTTCGGCGCGAAAAACCCGAAATCCATGGCTCTGCGCACGCACTCGCAGACTTCCGGATGGTCGCTCACCGAGCAGGATCCGTTCAACAACGTAGGCCGTACGTGCATCGAAGCTATGGCTGCCGTACTGGGACATACGCAATCGCTCCACACCAACTCGCTGGATGAAGCCATCGCCCTGCCTACCGATTTCTCGGCCCGCATTGCACGAAACACACAGATCTACATCCAGAACGAAACGCAAGTGTGCAAGCACATCGACCCGTGGGCCGGTTCTTACTACGTCGAAACGCTCACCAACGAACTTGCCCACAAGGCCTGGGAACACATTCAGGAGATAGAAAAACTGGGCGGCATGGCCAAAGCCATAGAGACCGGACTCCCCAAGATGCGCATCGAGGAGGCTGCCGCACGCACGCAGGCACGTATCGACTCCGGAGCACAAGTCATCGTAGGAGTCAACAAATACCGTCTGCCACACGAGGATCCCATAGACATTCTCGAAGTGGACAACACGGCTGTCCGCACCGAACAGATAGAACACCTGAAGCAACTGCGCGCCACCCGCGACAACGAGGCCGTGAAGAAAGCACTGGCCGACATCACAGACTGCGTCCGCGAGTTCAACGAAGGCAAGAAGAGCGGGCACAACCTGCTTGACCTGGCCGTGAAAGCCGCAGCCGTACGCGCCACGCTGGGAGAGATTTCGGATGCCTGCGAAGCTGTCGTAGGCCGGTACAAAGCTGTCATCAGAACCATTTCACAAGTGTATTCATCAGAAAGCAGGACAGATGCCGACTTCGCACAGGCGTGCGAGTTGACAGAAGAATTCGCCCGGCAGGAAGGGCGTCGCCCCCGTATCATGATAGCCAAGATGGGGCAGGACGGGCACGACCGCGGTGCCAAAGTATGTGCAACAGGATATGCCGACTGCGGATTCGACGTCGACATGGGACCGCTGTTCCAGACACCTGCAGAAGCAGCCCGTGAGGCTGTGGAAAACGATGTGGACATCTTGGGCGTCAGCTCGCTTGCAGCCGGACACAAGACACTCATTCCACAAGTAATAGACGAGCTGAAGCGCATGGGACGCGAAGACATCATGGTCATTGCAGGAGGTGTTATCCCCGCACAGGACTATGATTTCCTCTACAAAGTCGGCGTAGCTGCCATCTTCGGCCCCGGAACATCCGTAGCCAAAGCCGCCTGCGAGATGATGAAGATTCTTTTGGACAAAGAAGAATAAAAGCCCGCTTCCCCGAAAAGGGCAGCCGCAAAGGACGGGCGTGCACTTCCACAGCACGCCCGTCGTCATATTCATACGGCATCTTTCCCCCACCCTCAGTGCGGAAAGATGCCGTATTTTCTGGCCTGCCATACCGCAAATTCACCTGCGCCCGCTTTTCTTATCCACGGACATACGCCCAATCCGAAGCACCGAAAAAGAAGACGCAGGCAACGCCTGACACGCCCGTGCAGGATTCCCCGTTCAGCCTTGCGCAAAGACGAAACAGACTTTGCGTAACACCGCATCCGTCTTTCCGCAAAGAAAAAACGGACATCCGGCCTGCACCGCATGTCCGCTCTTCAACAACTCTTCAACGCCACCCGCAAACAGCAACAGCGTGACGAGAAAATCCGCCATTTTTCCGGCTATTCCTTCTGGCAATCGTTCTCGGAAATCAGCAACAAGATGTCGCCTTCGCGCAACTCCACACTGCCATTAGGCACAATGTAACGCCCGCCACGCCGTATCATCATCACCAACACCCCGGCCGGCAATGCCAGATCGCGGATATGACGTCCGTTCGACAACGTTTCTGCCGTGCAGGCCACTTCATGAAGAGTCGTACCCACATCCTCCGGAATCTCCACACCGAAATGGTCATTCACCTCAGGGCTGTTTTCCGTCAATCCCAACCGACGGGCCATCCACGGAAGCGACATGCCCTGAAACAAGAGCGACAACAGCGTAACAAAAAACACAATGTTGAAAATCTGCCGCGCCCCCTCCACCTGCGCCACCACGGGATAGGTGGCAAACAGTATGGGTGCCGCACCACGCAGACCTACCCAGGAGATGAAAATCTTGGACTTGCCCGTGACCTCCTTGCCGAACGGCAGCAGACAGAGCCACACGCTCAGCGGACGGGCTACCAGCACCATGAAAACGCCTACCAGCAAACTGACCACCGTCACCGGAAGCATCTCATGAGGATTGACCAGCAGACCCAGCAACAGAAACATCACAACCTGCAACAGCCACGTCATGCCATCGAGGAAAGTAGCCATCTCCTTTTTCTTGAACAACCGGCTGTTTCCCATCACCATTCCCGCAACATAAACCGCCAGATAACCGTTGCCCTTCAGCAAATAAACGGAACAATAAATGATGAAAATAAACACAAGCACCATGATGGAGTACAGTTCCGCATTCCGCAGATTGATGTGATTCACGACCCAAACAGCCAGACGCCCCAGCAAATAGCCGCCGGACAGTCCCACAAAGAACTGCAACAGGAAATCACCGGCTATCGCCCAACCCGACAATCCGCCCGCCTGCATATACTGTATGAGCAATATCGTAAGCATATAAGCCATAGGGTCATTACTTCCGCTCTCCAATTCCAACAGCGGACGCAGGTTATGCTTCAGATTGATGCGCTGCGAGCGCAAGATGCTGAATACGGAAGCCGAATCGGTGGACGACATGGTGGCAGCCAGCAACAGGGAACCGGCCAGACTGAAACCTATCACAGCCTGGTCCTGCCACATGGAAATGCCGAAGACAAACAGCCCGGTGAACAGCGTTGTAAAAAACACCCCGAACGTGGCCAGCACCGCACCGGGTTTCCACACCGGGCGTATCTCGGCCAGCTTTGTGTCCATTCCACCGGTGAAAAGGATAATACACAGAGCCACCATGCCGATGTTCTGTGCCACAGAAACGTTGTCAAACTGAATGCCCAGCCCGTCTGTCCCGAAAATCATGCCGGCAAACAGAAACATCAACAACGTAGGAATGCCAAACCGATACCCGGTCTTGCTGATCAGTATGCTGCAAAATACCAACAGAGCAGCAACCAGCAGACCGGCTTCTGTACTTATATTCATAACTGTCAAATATTAAAATTCACATTAAACGCTACACAAATACGACCGACAATCTCCGTGCCCCCGAATGTATGACAAGAAGGAACACGGCACGTATGCCGACCACCGTAAAAAGCCTGAAGAATGGTACGCGAATTTAATGAAAAAAGAGAGAAAAAGCAACGGGCTTCAAGGCTTATTTAACACAAGAAACAGGAAAAAAGTCTCTTTTTGACAAAATCGCATTTTTCAGGAAGAGAAAAAAGATTCAAGACACCCGTCCGGCTCTTATTCCGGCAAAAAGCGTTATCTTTGCATGTTGAATCCATTTGAAGAAGTACATGATCGTATGCATTGCCGAGAAACCCAGCGTGGGTAAAGACATAGCAAAAGTGCTGGGGGCCACACAAGACCACCGCCACTACATGGAAGGAAACGGCTATCAGGTAACCTGGACGTTCGGCCATCTCTGCGAGCTCAAGGAGCCGCACGAGTACTCTCCGCTCTGGAAAGCGTGGAGTCTGTCCTCACTGCCCATGATTCCGCCACGGTTCGGCATCAAGCTGAAAAACGACAAAGGAATCGAAGAGCAGTTCCGCATCATTGAAAGACTGATGCAAGCCGCCGACATGATCATCAACTGCGGAGATGCCGGACAGGAAGGAGAACTCATCCAGCGTTGGGTGATGCAGAAAGCCGGAGCACGTTGCCCCGTCAAACGGTTATGGATTTCCTCACTGACCGAAGAAGCCATCCGCGAAGGATTCAACAACCTGAAAGACCAAAGCGAATATCAGCCTCTTTACGAGGCCGGACTGAGCCGTGCCATCGGCGACTGGACCTTAGGCATGAATGCGACTCGTCTCTATACCTTGAAATATGCCCAAGGACGGCAAGTGCTGAGCATCGGACGGGTACAGACCCCCACACTGGCACTCATCGTAAACCGCCAACAGGAAATTGAACATTTCAAGCCGGAACCTTACTGGGTGCTGACCACAGTCTACCGCAACACGACCTTCACCGCCGTCCTGGAACAGGACGAAGAAAATGAAGAGACAGCAACAGAAAAAAAAGGGAACAAGAGCAATGACACGGCACGCCGGGGATTCACATCGGAGGAAGAAGGCCGGAAAGCACTCGAACAAATCAAAGACACTCCTTTCACTGTAACCGCCATCACGAAAAAAAACGGGACTGAAGCCCCTCCCCGCCTCTACGACCTGACTTCGCTGCAAGTGGAATGCAACCGCAAATTCGGATTCTCATCCGACCTCACCCTGCAACTCATCCAATCTCTCTACGAAAAGAAAGTCACCACCTACCCGCGTGTGGACACCACTTTCCTCAGCGATGACATCTATCCCAAGGTCGGCGGCATTCTCAACGGTATAGCAGAGACCTACGGACGCCTGTTACAGCCGTTGCGCGGCGCGGCATTGAAAAAGAGTAAAAAGGTTTTCGACTCTTCCAAAGTCACAGACCACCACGCCATCATCCCCACAGGGGTGGCACCGCATGGCCTTACTCCGGACGAACAACGCGTATTCGACCTCGTGGCACGGCGTTTCATCGCAGCATTTTATCCCGATTGCAAATTCGCCACGACAACGGTACTGGGAGAAACTTCAGGTATCCCATTCAAAGTTACCGGCAAGCAAATCCTCACTTCCGGCTGGCGCGATGTGTATGCACAGGATGCCAAAACGGCCGAAAACGGAGAAAAACAGACGGAAGAGGAACGAAGCCTCCCGGCTTTTACCAAAGGAGAAAGCGGACCACACGTTCCGGATCTGGCCGAGAAGTGGACACAACCGCCAAAGCCGTACACCGAAGCGACCCTGCTGCGCGCCATGGAAACGGCCGGAAAGCTGGTGGACGATGACGAACTGCGTGATGCCCTAAAGGAAAACGGCATCGGGCGGCCTTCCACAAGAGCCGCTATTATCCAGACTCTGTTCAAGCGTCACTACATCCGGTTGGAACGTAAAAATCTTATTGCCACACCGACCGGTGTGGAACTCATCAGCCTGATTCACGAAGAACTGCTCAAAAGTGCCGAACTGACAGGTATATGGGAACGTAAACTGCGTCTGATAGAGAAAAAAAGTTATGACGCCAGGACCTTTTTAGACGAATTGAAAGTCATGGTGACGGACATCGTACAGAAGGTACTGGCCGACAATACCAATCGAAGAGTAGCAGAGACACAGGCTGAAAATCTACAAGTCAAAAGCAAAAAAACAGAAAAGGCAGGCCAATCTGTTCCACGCAAGAAAACGGTAAGGAAGAAAAAAGTTTCTGACAACACGCCAACACCGGAAAACCAAGCTCCTTTGCCGACAGTCAAAGAAGGAGACATCTGCCCGCTATGCGGAAAAGGGCATATCATTAAGGGCAAAACAGCCTTCGGATGTTCAGAATGGAAAAGCGGCTGTACCTTCCGCCTGCCTTTCCCTGAACCCACCGACGGAAACGCCACACCTGTCCCTACACGGTAGTGCGGCGGGTTAACACCGAATAACAGCTGCCACAACTCCGCAAGGACTGTACAAAGCAACCAGAGACATACCGCTGCGCCGCTATTGTCATACCCGACTTTTTTATACTTTTTTCACCTTCCCCCAATAGGTATTCCTTGTTGTGCGAGCGTATATATTAAAGTAAACGGCCACATCAATCAAAAGCAGTTCCATTCGTAAGGAGAAAAAGGACTGCCGGAATAACGATGTGGAGAAAAGAACGCAACGGCAATTACCCCTAAACAGTCAAGGATATGAAAAAAGAACAGTACTTCAGACGCATCATTTCGGCCGGCAGCCTTTCCCTGCTGTCCGTCATCACCCTGCATGCACAGCAGGGAAAGCTATGTCCACCCAGCGGACTACAGCCGGACAACGGCACATCAACGAGTGCTCAATATGCTTCCAAAAGCAGCAGAATCACAGAGGGATATGACACCGACCGCGGATTCCGTCATCCCGGCGGGCTGCACACCTATGCTGACTTCGACCGCATCCGCCAACAGTTGGACGCAGGCAACGAGAAAGTGACGGCGGCTTACAACATCCTGAAAAACGCCGCCTATGCGCAGGCTGACGCCGCGACTTACCCGTCGGAGACCATCATACGGGGCGGCGGTGCAGGCGAAAACTACATCAATGCGGCACGCGGAGCCACCATTGCCTACCAGAACGCCCTCAGATGGCAAATCGACGGTTCTGAGGAGCACGCCCAGCATGCGGTGGACGTGCTGATGCAATGGGCCAACACCACAACCGGCATAGGCGGAGACAGCAACTATGCGCTGGCAGCCGGATTGTACGGCTATCAGTTCGCACAGGCAGCCGAGCTGGTACGCGACTACGAAGGATGGTCGCCGGAGGACTTCAACAAGTTTAAACGTTGGATGCTCAACGTGTGGTATCCCTCAAGCATCGGATTCCTGCGCGGCAGGAACGGCACATGGGAGAACGCCAGCAAATGGTGGCAATGCCCCGGACACTACTGGTCCAACTGGGGATTGTGCAACGCCCTCGCAGTGATGAGCATCGGTGTGCTCTGCGACGACGTGTTCATCTACAACCAAGGTCTGTCGTTCTATAAGTACGACCAGGTGGGAACATTCGAAGACCCGCGTACGGCCGACCCCATCCAGAACGACGGCTTGTCGGAATTTCTGGGCAACCTGGTCGTCACGACACAGGAATCCGAACTGGAGACCGGAGCCTACGGCAAGCTGGGACAGATGCAGGAGAGCGGACGCGACATCGGCCATGCCACCATGGCACTCGGCCTGGCCGTGGACATCGCCCACATGGCATGGAACCAGGGCGACGACCTGTTCTCCTACATGGACAACCGTCTGGCAGCCGGCATAGAATATGTAGCCGCACAAACGCAAAGTGTAGAGGGACTGCCCTGGACCGACTACCACTACGCCACCAGCGGATTCCACTGGAGCGACTCAAGATCGCAACTGCAAACCGCGCCGGCCAAGGGCGAGCAGATACGCCCCTACTGGGGGACTGTCATCGGACATTACGAAGGCGTCAAAGGAGTGACCATGCCGTTTTCCAAAATCGCCTATGAAAAGATGGGCATCGACGGAGGCGGGCAGGGAGACACCAGCGGAGGTTACGACCACCTGGGCTACTCCGTGCTGACCGGCACCCGCGACGCCATAGCGCCGGAAGAGGCACCGACCCCACTCACCCCCCGCATGACCTACAACGGTATCACGGTGGAGCACAACGAGCTGGGCGGCCTGACCAATACATACCGGCTGGAATCCACCCAGCCACTGCCCGCCGGAACCATTGTGACGCTCAGCCCGCAACTGCCCGACGGCGAGACCGACACCGGACAGTGGGAATGGAACACGGGCGAGACCACCAAGGATATCACCATAGCCGCTGACCGGAGCGGAGTATGGCGGGCCACATACACCAACGCCAAGGGCACGCAGAGCGAACAGGTGTTCACCATTGCCGTAGAGGGCGACTGCGAGGAAAGCGAAATCGAGACGCAGATCACCACGGGAGGCCAAACGACAGACGCCACTGAAATAAACGTACTCTATGGCAGCGAAGTGACGCTCAGCGTCAACGCCCGAATGGGCTGGGGATGGTATGAATGGGAAAACGGCTCGACCACGCAGACCGTCACCCTGCCCAACGTGACGGCCACACAACGTCTGTCGGCCTTCTTCACCGGACAAGGGGGACGCAAACAGGAAGTGACCTTCACCGTCAACATGCAAATCATACGCCCGGACTTCACCATTGACAACCAAACCTATACCGACTCCACGCTGATCATCGTCAGCCCCGGCAGCACAGTAACGCTCACTCCCACCCCGGCTCCCCTCATGACCGGAGGCACTTACCTTTGGAGCGACGGCTCACAGGGCGAAACACTCACCCTCAGCAACCTGCAGACTTCGGGCACCTACACACTGGACTACACGGCTAACGGCCACACCGCCACGCTGACCTATCAGGTCTACGTAACGCAAAACGGCTACTACAGCATAGAAACCGGAGACTACTACATCCGCCATACGGGTCATGACACCTACCTGACCCACACGGAGGACCGTACGGCACCGTTCTTCGACAGCAAAAACGATGCGCATCCCGAATCACAGCAATGGCACATCGCCAACACTCCGCCGCTGACATCATACAGCATCATGTCGCTGCTCGACAGCCAATACCTGAGCAAAGAAGGCACGTTCGGCAACGACGCAACGACGGTGTTCCGCTTCAGCGCGGCGGAAGGCACCGACGACATAGCCATCATGAAATCCGTCACCTCCGGCAAACGCTACTGGAAAGTGGCGGCTGACGGCACCATAGACTTTGCCGCCAGTGAAGAGCCGACCGACTATCCGTTCGAATTCATCCCCGTGAAGAACGGCGACGGCATCCTGGCCACAGAGAACGCCGGGGGCGACATCACCGACGTGTGCTACTACACACCGGACGGTATAAAGACAGCCCACCCGAACAAAGGACTGAACATACGCCAGACCACCTACTCCAACGGACAGGTGGTGCGGGAGAAAATCATCATCCGTTAGGCCGACATCCGCAGGGAAGGTGCGCAAACGTCACCTCCCTGCGGGTCAAAGCCCCCGGCGGGCCAAACAGGAACTCTCCCATAATCCGCTGCATGCATGCAAAAAAAGGCACCGGTCATAACGGCGTATGAAATAAAAAAATTATATTTGCAGGCAGAAGTGATGATGAGGAACTGGATTTCTTTTACCTGGCTCGTACTACTTACGGTGTGGCTGTCCGGCTGCAGCGCGGAAAGCAACGTCAAAAAGGGAGACAAATTCTACGCCATCGGAGAATACTTCGAAGCCGCCGCCGAATACCGCAAAGCCTACATGCGCACCAAACCCAAGGAAAGAGCCAAACGCGGCGAGCGTGCCTACAAAGCGGCCGACTGTTACCGCCGCATCAACTACACCACGAGAGCCATCGGCTCCTACCAGAATGCCGCACGCTACAACTACAAAGACAGCATCGTCTACTTCTATCTGGCCGAGATGCAACGCAAGAACGGCGACTACAAAAAAGCCCGGCAGAACTATGAGACCTATCTGCAATATAAACCGGACGACGTTCTGGCACGCAACGGACTGCAAGGCTGCACCATGGCCCCCATCTGGAAAAAACGCCCCACCCTGTACGGCATCAAGAAAGCACCGCTCTTCAACGCACGCCGCACAGACTACTGCCCGATGCTGACAGGCGATGACATGGACCAGCTCTACTTCTCGTCCACACGTCCGCAAGCCACCGGCAATGAGCTGAGCGGAATCACAGGAATCAAGCCCGGCGACATTTTCGTATCGAGCAAGGACGAAGAAGGCAAGTGGCAGCCCCCCGAACTTCTGGAATCCGAAATCAACAGCGAATACGACGAGGGAGCATGCGCTTTCTCTCCAGACGGCAAAACCATGTATTTCACACGCTGCACCCACGATCCCGAATATCCGCGATATGCCCAAATATACACTTCGCAACGTTCGGACGCCTCATGGAGCGCACCACAGCTGCTGGAAATCACCAAAGATACCCTTTCCTCGTTCGCACATCCCACAATATCGCCCGACGGCGAGTGGCTCTATTTCGTGTCTGACATGCCGGGCGGACTGGGCGGACTGGACATCTGGCGCATACAGATAGGGGAGCACGGACTGGGCGGAGTAGACAATCTGGGGGAACCCATCAACACACCGGGCAACGAGATGTTCCCCTCATTCCGCCCCAACGGTGAACTGTATTTCTCCTCCGACGGACATGTAGGCATGGGCGGGCTGGATCTGTTCAGGGCAGAACAGGACAGTACAGGCACGTGGCACGTGGAAAACCTGAAGTATCCCATGAATTCACAAGGTGACGACTTCGGCATGACTTTCGACGGACTGCACAACCGTGGCTTTTTCTGCACCAACCGGGGGGATGCCCGCGGATGGGACCACATCATGAGTTTCGAATGCCCTGAAGTGCTCATCACCGTGAAAGGATGGGTGTATGAGAAAGACGGCTACGAACTGCCGGAAGGACTGGTATATATGGTCGGGAACGACGGCACCAACCTGAAACTGAGCGTGAAAGGCGACGGGTCGTTCACCCAGGAAATTCATCCCAATGTGGATTATGTGTTCCTGGGCACCTGCAAGGGCTTTCTGAATCACAAGGAAGAGCTCCGCGTGGACACCAGCAGCGTAAGCAAGGAATATGTCCTGCAATTCGCACTGGCTTCCATCACCGCTCCCGTACTGGTGGACAACGTGTTCTACGCATTCGACAGTGCCGAGCTGACAGACTCCTCCACTCTGGCCCTCGACTCACTCGTCACCCTGATGGAAGAAAACCCGAACATCACCATAGAACTCAGCTCACACTGCGACTACCGCGGCAATGACGCCTACAACATCCGCCTGTCGCAACGACGGGCGGAATCGGTCGTGAACTATCTCATCACGCACGGTGTGGCCCAAGACCGTCTGACCCCCATAGGCTACGGAGAGGAACGCCCTAAAGTGATCCGCAAGAGACTGACGGAACGCTACCCCTTCCTGCATGAGAACGACACGCTGACCGAGGCTTTCATCCTGAAACTGCCTGAAGACCAACAGGAAATCTGCAACGCGCTGAACAGACGTACGGAATTCCGCGTGCTGCGTACCACCTACGGCCTGTTCGACACTCCGGAACCTCAACCGGAAAACAATGCGGAAGCCGCGCCCAAAGAAGAAAACGCCGGCAATCGCCCCTGAACGGAAAAACCGTGCCACCCCGTAAGAGTTTTGATACAACTGACACACGCAAAATCCTTATGCGGAAAAGCCGCTCCTTTCTTGCGCAAGACAAACGACTTTCTTGCGCAAAGCCGACTGCGTTTTTGCGCATTAAATATCAAAGCATCGTTCCATAAACAGACACACAAAGAAACGGATTGGCCCCGGATATCCGAACGATATCCGGGGCCAATCCTCCTTTTCTTTTTGTTTCATACCGATGCGACCGTCGGCACTTTTACCTTATCAGTCAAATGTTCTTTCAAAAAGAGCTTGATCTGCTCTATCAGCCTCGTGCAGCCGTCTCCCATCTCTTCTTCCTGCGTGGGATAGTCAAGGTCGGCATACGCTGCTCCCATGAAACGATCTTTCTTGGACTTGCAATAATTCAGGAACAAATGAATCTTGTTCCAGCTGTTGTAGTCCATAAAACGTGTCAACAAGTTGCGCTGTCTCCCTTCCATCACCACAATAAAGTCAGCCTCTTTTAACAATTTGCCCACTCTCTCCGGGCCATTCTTTCCTTCAGAGGTTTCTCCCGTAGGGGTCACCCCCCATACAGCCATGTCGGCCGATTCCACTTCAATCCCTGAAACATCTGCTTCCTGCAGCTTCTTCTTGAACAGATATTCTGCAAAAGGCAATCTGCAGGCGCAACCGGATCCGATAAAAAGGACTTTCATAGCACTACTCATTTAATCTTGTCAAACAATCAGGCCTGCGCAAACATCCGGAAAAATGTTCCCCAAACCCATTTATAACTCTCACGGCCTAAAGATAAGATAAAAACTTGAATAAAAAAATATTTTGAGAATAAAATTATCGTTTTTATACTTTATTCAACTTTCAATCGCTGATATTTACGCTCATTAAACTATAATCTGAAAGATAAGACGACCGTATGCGCCATTCCTGCGGGTAGAGATTGTTGGCCCGCCCACCGACATTCTTTGCAAAACCCAGCGGAAGTCCGCCATAGGAAAGCAGGACATAGCCCTTGGGAGTCGCCGCCGGAAGTGTCAATGCCTCCTTACGCAGATAGGAAACAGCCTGCGCATACGACAAAGGCTGAACAGGAAAAGCCGACGGACACAAGGCCGCCGATAAGGCCAAAGCGTGCTGCGGACACCAATCTCTCCCCTTACATACGGCCAAGGGAATACCGGCCTGCAATACTTTCACCCGCTGTTGCAGAAGCTCCGTACACAGACAAAATTCTGAACGCACGGCCACATACCCTTCTTTCTCCGCACGGAACTGATAGACATCGGGATGCCTTAACCAGGCTTTACAGGCAGCGGGCAGCGGGGAAAGCTGGCGGGAGGAAGGCATGTCCCTGCGGCCTTTCATCTTCCCCTTGCGCTCCTTAGCGTTCAGAAAAGACTGACCGGAAGAGCCGTCACCGTCACCAGACTTGCGCAGGACGGCCAGGAAAAATCCTTCACCACGCGTGAATCCGGGAATAAAGCGATAGACCGGCCAACGTCCGGCAACCTCGGCGGAACCAGACAGCAGATTGCCGGTCACGCCCCACAGCTCATCCAACGGCAAAGGCAAGACCTCGGCCCCCAGCTGGCGGGCAATCCAATCCACATTTTCTTCATTCTCATAAGCATTCAAGGTGCAGGTGCTATAAATCAACAGGCCACCCGGTTTCAAGGCTGGCCACACCTCACGCAAAATCTCCCGCTGACGCTCACGGCACATCATCACCTGACTCATGCTCCAATCGGCCACAGCCTCTTCTTCCTTGCGGAACATCCCTTCTCCGGAACAGGGCACATCGGCAACCAGCACATCAAACATCCCTTCCAATGTGGAGAAATCGCACGGATAGCTGTTAGTGACCACCACATCAGGATGCCCCCATTTGGTCATATTCTCCACCAGCACCTGTGCGCGTGACTTGACAGGCTCATTGCACACCAGCAGACTGCCTTCGGGCAACAAAGAACGGATAAGAGTGGACTTGCCGCCGGGAGCGGCACAAAGATCGAGCACCAGCGACGGACGGGTGACGTAACGGCGCAATGCCTGTCCCAAAAACATGGAGGAGGCTTCCTGTACATAATATGCGCCACTGTGCAACAACGGATCTGAAGTAAAGGACGGACGTTCCTTCAGATAAAAGGCCTGCCCGTCTGCCCAAGGCACCATGCCGTCAGAACCTGGAATCCGCTCCGCCACGATACCCGCACGACGGGCCTTGTCCGGGTGCAGACGCACACTCACCGACGGACGGTCACTCAAAGCCTCGGCAAAACGCCCGTAACGCTCCACGCCCAACAAACGTAAAGCATAAGATTGAAAAGCTTCCGGTATCTGCAACTGCATAGCTCTATTCTTTACGAGGATAAAATTAGACAAAAAAAACAGAGCGGACAACTAATCTCACATTTATAGTCTACAATCGCGGCAAAAAAACTATCTTTGCAGGAAGATATAAAGTTCCCGACACATGAAATGTCTTCACTTAACCCCCGGCTGGCGGAAAACGGCAACTTTGCTGTCGCTCTTGTTTATCATCCTGCAAACCGTACAGGCACAAGACAGCATCGTGGCTTACTCGGACACCGTCTCCATACTGGCAGATGTAGCCGATGACAGCCTGTGGAACCAATCAGCGGTCCCGCCATTCTCCGGATTTGACGACTGGGAAATCACGGAAGATAACGGAATGCTTGATTTCATGGCACACGTATTCGGACTGACAGGAGGCATATTACTCTTGTTGACCATCCTCATTTTCCTTTTCCCCATTCTTGTCATAGCTCTGATCATCTACCTCATCTACAGACTCAACAAGGGAAAAAAAAGGAACGACGCCCCTGCCGGAACCGGGACTGCTCCCTTAGACGAGGCCACCAGAAACACGCTGCGTCGGCAGTCTGCCATACGGAACGCCTGCTGGGGAGTGGGACTCATTGTCATGGAATGGGCCGTGGGACTCACCAGCCTGCTGTATGTGGGTGGCATCATACTGCTTTGCATAGCTGCCGGCGACTGGCTGTCCACACTCATCCGGAAGAAAAACGACTAAAATCACGTATAGAATGAAACAATATCTCGACTTACTGCAGAGAATACTGGACGAAGGAACAGAGAAGGAAGACCGCACAGGTACGGGCACTATCAGTATCTTCGGACACCAGATGCGCTTCAATCTGGAAGAGGGATTCCCATTGCTCACGACCAAGAAACTACACCTCAAGTCCATTATCTACGAACTCCTGTGGTTCCTGAAAGGTGACACCAACGTGAAATACCTGCAGGAACACGGCGTGAGAATCTGGAACGAATGGGCCGACGCGGACGGCAATCTGGGGCATATTTACGGCTACCAGTGGCGTTCATGGCCGGATTATCAAGGGGGATACATCGACCAGATCCAAACAGCCGTAGACACCATCAAGCATCACCCTGAATCGCGCCGCATCATTGTAAGTGCCTGGAACGTAGGTGATCTGGACAACATGAATCTCCCTCCATGCCACGCATTCTTTCAGTTCTACGTGGCCAACGGACGTCTGAGCCTGCAACTCTATCAGCGCAGTGCAGACTCATTCTTGGGAGTGCCGTTCAACATCGCTTCATACGCCTTACTGCTCATGATGATGGCACAAGTAACCGGTCTGAAAGCCGGTGACTTCATCCATACCTTGGGGGATACACATATCTACAAGAACCATTTGGAACAGGTCAGACTGCAACTGTCACGCACGCCGCGCACGCTCCCACAAATGCTGCTCAACCCCGACGTGCGGAACATCTTTGACTTCACATACGAAGATTTCAGATTAGAAAACTATAACCCGTGGCCACACATTGCAGGCACGGTATCTGTATAACTAAAACATCGTACTATTTATGATTGCAATGATAGCAGCCATAGCAGCCAATAACGCCATAGGCTTTGAAAACAAACTGCTGTACTGGCTTCCGGACGATCTGAAACGCTTTAAGTCTCTCACCACAGGGCATACCATCATCATGGGAAGAAAAACGTTTGAATCACTCCCTAAAGGTGCATTACCCAACCGACGTAATATTGTGCTAAGCAAAAACCCTTCCGCGCAATATGCAGGTACGGAAGTGTTCCATAGTCTGGAGCAGGCACTACAGCAATGCAGTGAAACGGAAAACGTATTCATCATCGGAGGGGAAAGCCTATACAAAGAGGGGTTGTCCAAAGCCGACAGACTGTATCTCACCACTATCGAGGACACTCCGGAACAAGCCGATGCCTTTTTCCCTGCCATCAACGAACAAGAATGGGAACTTATACATTGCGAACCGCACTCTCGCGACGAAAATCACGCACATCCATTCGCATTCAAAGATTATCAAAAAAGAAAGGAGAACTGCTGAACAGTTCTCCTTCTTCCCATATCCTCAATCTTCTTCATCCAAAGGATAATCCATATTTTCGTCAGTATCCTTTCTCGTTCCGATTTCCGGAATAGGCATCTGACGGTTTATGGCCTCATAGAAAGATATAATAGTCTCAGTCCTTTGTAAGCCCAACGGCTGCAACTTATCGTGAATAATACTCAGCATATGGTGATTATTACGAGCATATATCTTTATAAACATGTCATAATCTCCAGTCGTATAATGACATTCCACCACCTCAGGTATCTCTCTTAACTTCTCTACTACTTTATCAAAATCAGATGGATCTTTCAAAAACAGCCCAACATAAGCACAAGTCTCATAACCGATTTTTTCCGGATTTAAAACAAACTGCGACCCTTTGAGCACCCCCATACGCGTCAACTTCTGTATACGCTGATGAATGGCTGCACCTGAGACATGGCACACCCGTGCCACCTCCAAAAAGGGAATGCGTGCATTGTCCGCAATTAATTTAAGAATTTGCTCATCAAGAGCATCCATATTTGCAATACTCATAAGTCTTTTATCTTATATATCTATTGCAAATTTAATGAATTTCCGAAGATTATAATATGAATACATCAAAAAAACGGCATTCTCTTTTCGAAAATGCCGTTTTTACTCTCTCACAAATATCAATTACGCTTTGCTGCAGAATAATTAATTCGCAAAGCCCATGACTTTCGTAACACTTGCTTAATGTCCGTCACAATACCCATCTGCGTGCGCTGGTCTATCTTCAACGAAACCACTTGTGCAGCTTGATCGGTCATGTGTGTACGCTCCTCTGCAATGAAATCCATAACTTCTGCCGGTTCTGCAAACCTGTCATTCAACTGAATTCGCGTACCAGACCCCATCGCAGCCCGCAAATGCAATGCCGGAGGTCCGACATAAATGAACGAAACAGCCGACTTCTTCTCCAACTTTTCCAATTCAGTACCTGAAGGAACCGAGAATTGCACTTTCAACTCGACTTCACGCATTGAAGTTACAATCATAAAGAAGAACAAAATAGAGAAAATCAAGTCAGGAAGTGAAGAAGTATTTAACTCCGGCATTTCCCTGCCGCCACCTTTACTAAATCGTCCCATTACTCAGTCCCTCCATAATTTTTCGGTTCAGCCTCGGAGATCTTCTGCGGATAATATTCACGAATAGCAATCTGCTGCTCGTCCGGTAAAGCCGAATATAACCGGCCGAACTTCTCCTTACTCAACTCATCGCGCAACTCATTGTATGCACGAACCAATTCATTCTGTACCTGAAAATAAACGTTGTAACTTGTACCACGGTCTGTCTGTACGGAAATCACATGCTTGTCAGTCACAGCACAATTACCCAACAACGGAATATTTTTCACGTGCTTTTCCGGCAAGTTCGGATCATTAGCCTCATTCTTTATAAAAGCTTTTGCCCGATCACATAATTCAGTGATATCAATAAAATCCCCGTTACACATCAGATTGCCCGCAGCATTGACCTTTACTTTCAGCACATTTCTATCCTTTATGTCGATCTCTGCATCTTCCTGATTGTCTTCTGGCGGAGGCGGTAAACGCCTTGTCAAACCAGAATCCGTATCCATTGAGGTCGTCACAAGGAAGAAAATGAGCAGAATGAAAGAAATGTCGGCAGTCGAGCTGGCGTTAATTCCAGGAACTTTTCTTTTCTTACCCATTCTATTTCCTTTTTAGAGATTCAACTTATTTTCTTTTCTTGAAATATCCGGTCATGTTCACCAGCATTGCAATTGCCGAGAAAGCCAACAAGATATAAGTAGAAACAAGAAACATGTCCGTCACAGTGACCAAGTAGGCCGGAGTTACCGTACCATCTGCTGCAACAAAATCTTCCTCATTCAGATTGCACAACAGACCGATCAACAATGACAAGAACATAAAGCCGAAAGAGAATGCCGTAATCTTACCACCAGGTACTCCACTGACGTTCTCGCCCTTCGACGACATTGAAAGCTTAATACTCTTTATCACACTCCATATTGCCAGGACAAAAGTCACTGCAAACATACCATACATGAGCCACATCAAGCCTTCTGTACAGTAGGGAGCATTTAATCCATTCTCTTCATTGTTATATCTGTAACCGAAGAATGCTGCAAAAACAAGTATAATAATTGCAAAGCAAGCGTACAGAACATAAAATGAAGTCATATACTTCTTAGTCGCAGCCATGACAATTACTTTTTCAAGTTATACTTCATACACATATCCAGCAAAGAGATAGTTGCTTCTTCCATATTTGCTGTGATGGATTCAATCTTAGACAAGATATAGTTATAGAATGTCTGAAGAATAAGAGCTACGATAATACCGAAGATAGTTGTGATCAAGGCAACCTTCATACCACCGGCAACGATAGTCGGAGAAATATCACCTGCTGCCTGAATGTCATCGAATGCCATCACCATACCGATCACAGTACCCAAGAATCCCAAAGACGGTGCCATTGCAATAAACAGTGTGATCCAAGAACAACCCTGCTCCAAATAGCTTGCCTGCACACTTCCATAAGCCGTAATAGAACGCTCAACATCTTCAACGCCGTCGTTAAAGCGCATCAATCCCTGATAACAGATAGAAGCGATAGGACCGCGAGTATCACGACAGATAGCTTTTGCGCCTTCCAAGTCGCCTGCATTCAGCTTCTCTTCAATTTGTGCCAACAATTTCTTCGAATCGATTTCAGCAAGGCTCAAATAGATGATACGCTCGATACAGAAAGCCAAACCGAACACCAAAGCGATGGCAACCAAAGACATAAAGCCGGCATCACCTTCAATAAACTTTGTTTTCAATTCCTTGTGGATACTTTCTTCCTCAATCGGTGCGGCTGGTGTCTCCACTGCGGTTTCCTCGGCAGCAACCTCTGAACTGTCAACAGCAGCACTATCCACCACGGCGGCAGCCGAATCAGTAACAGCGGCAGCTGAATCAGTCTGTGCCATCATTGACTGAGTCGCACCGAATGCAAGCATTCCAAACATCGCAATAACTGCAAATAACTTTTTCATTGTGTGTCTAATTTTTTAAGATTAATTATTTATTTACTTGTATTCTTCTTCATAAAGTTGCGGAGAGAGGGGGATTCGAACCCCCGATACGCTTTAGACGTATACACGCTTTCCAGGCGTGCCTCTTCAGCCACTCGAGCATCTCTCCTCATAAGAAAACGGGCGCAATTTACGAAAAAAAGCAATATACGCGCGTTTTCAGGTACAAAAATATTCTTTTTTTTCTGGACTTCCACTATACTCCGCGAAAAAAGTTCACTTCAAAGCCCAAAAAACTTAAATTTAACACTCTGAATATCGTTTACCGGACTTTGGTGAACACCCGCAAGGCATTTGCACGAGTCACCTCGGCCACGGTCTCTATCGACTCTTTGTATACGTCAGCTAATTTAAGTAAGGTATAATATATGTAAGAACTCTCGTTACGTTTTCCTCTGAAAGGTACGGGTGAAAGATAAGGTGCATCCGTTTCCACCACCACCCGGTCAAGAGGAATATGACGAAGCGTTTCGGACAACTCGGACTTTTTAAAGGTCAACACGCCATTAATGCCCAACATAAAACCGTCAAACGACAGCAAATCCTCCGCTTCGTCCACGCTTCCTCCAAAACTATGGAACACACCCGTGATTCCTTTTTCTTTATAAGGAGACAAAAGATTCATCATCTCCCGATGAGCCGAACGGGTATGAAGCATTAGGGGCAACCCGCAAGAAACAGCCCATTCCACCTGGCGTATCAAAGCCTCTTGCTGTTCCTTATAAAAGCTACGGTCCCAATAATAATCCAATCCCACTTCACCAATGGCAATAAAGGGGTGTGGCCCAACCAACCGACGTTGCATACGATCAAGCACTGCTGGATAATCGTCTTTTACATCCGTAGGATGAAGCCCCAACATGGGATAGAAGAATCCCGGCCAACGGCTGCACAGCGACAGCATAGCCTCGACTGTAGACTCATTGATGTTCGGCAGAAAGATTTTCTCGACCTGTTGCTGCCGCGCCCTCTCCACCACATTCTTCAAATCGTCTGCGAACTCATTCCCGTACAAATGAGAATGAGTGTCAATAATCCTCATCATTCAGTTCAGGATTTCCGATTCAACAAACTCAAAGCCATATCCCACAAAGGTGCCTTGCGCTCTGCCGGCAATTGGACCGACGCCAACACTTCACGCGCCTGATTAAAATAGGAGAGGATTTTCTCGTCGCACAATTGTCGGATACCTATTTTATTATAGAGATCTGTCACAGCAGCAATTTTCTCTGCCGGGTCAAAACTGCCGGGTCTTCGGTCCATCCATTGCTTCAATGCCGCACGATCGGCCGCAGAAGCCCGACCGAAAGCATTGATAAGCATATAAGTTTTTTTGTTGCAAAGGATATCGCCGCCCACTTTCTTACCGAACACTGCCGGATCTCCATAGACATCCAGATAATCATCCTGCAACTGGAAAGCCAGCCCTAAGTTTTCCCCAAAACGATACAACAAAGCAGCATCCTCTGCCGGCGCGTCAGCCAACATGGCTCCTGACTGCAACGCACATGCCAGCAGTACGGAAGTTTTCAAGCGAATCATCTCTATATATTCCTCTTCCGTAACATCATCACGGCTCTCAAACTCAATATCATACTGCTGTCCCTCGCCGATTTCGAGAGCGGTTTCCGTGAAGAGCCGCAGCAGTTCAGGCAATTTGTGTTCCGGACAGTCCTGCATCATATACTGATAAGCCATCACCAGCATGGAATCTCCGCTCAGCACAGCCGCATTGTCATTCCATTTCCGATGTACCGTAGGCATCCCCCGGCGCATGTCCGCACGGTCCATCAGGTCATCGTGCAACAGCGTATAATTATGATATATCTCGATGCCCAAAGCTTGCGAGCAAATGCGTTCTACATCTTCCTTATATAAATTGTAGCCCATAAGCATCAGCACCGGGCGAATGCGCTTTCCGCCAATCGACAGCACGTAGCGTATCGGCTCATATAATTCAACAGGCCGACGATCGAAAGGCATACGGGCTATATCGTCATTGACTTTTGCCAACAGTTCTTTCCAAGTATACATATTCCTGCAGTTTTTTCAACCAAAAGAGGCTGCCGTGAGCAGCCTCTTTCCTTTATTATATTATCTGTTTATTGCAATCTGAACATCACAGGCAACGAGAACTTAACACGCACCGGTTTTCCTCTCTGCTTGCCGGGACTCCACTTAGGCATCATCTTCAGCACGCGCTCGGCCTCTTTCGACAAATAGGGGTCCGGGCTGCGCACAATCTTGATATCTACGATGGAACCGTCCTTATTCACCACGAACTGTGCATACACACGTCCCTGAATACCCTGTTCCACACAGATGGGGGGATACTTGATATTTTCGGACAACCACTTCATACAAGCCTCATCACCACCGGGGAAACGCGGATTTTCCTCTACAATGTCATAGATCTGGTTCTCATCGACTTCCTCCACCACGGGACCGATAGGACCTGTAGCTACCGGAGTGCCCGTACCCGTACCCGGAACGGTAACAATAGCCTGGTTCACTTCCTCCGATGTTTGGATATCCTCATCGGGCAATTCCGTTTCATTGTCCACGATATTCAGGATTTCAGCCACTTTCGGAGCCGCAGCAGGGGGCGGTGCCACTACCTCTTTCTGCTGTGTGATAGGTATCATATCCTCCTCAATAGCAACAGAAAAGATAGGTTCCGATTCCTCCACGACCTTAACGTCTCGCTCTGTCCACTCGAAAGCCACATACATGGCGGCGAAAACCAGCACAAAGCCAATCAGCAAACTGGTGCTCCGCGTTTTTTCGAGGTCCGCTTTTAGTGATTTCTTAACTTCCATACTGTAACTTATTCTTTTATGTATTCTTCATGCTCTCCATAACACGACAAAAGTAGCACATTTTTTTTATATAGTCATGCGCCTGAGCGCATTTTTTTTCTTTTTGCACTATTTTTTCGTTTCCACACCCTAAATCGGCCTTTTCTTCGTTAATAAAAAAAAGCAAGTGCGATGTTTTGGCGCACAAATATAAGCAGATAAATCAAAAAATAAGTAACTTTGGCGAGAAATTTCACATCTCATGATTAAAAAAACCGTTCTGACCCTATATATTTTGTGCTGCGCCACAGTCTATGCCCAAGAAAGCAACTCCGTGTTCAACTTCCTCCGGCTTCCTGTCTCCGCACACTCCACGGCACTCGGTGGGAGCAACATCTCGCTGATTGAAGACGACGCCTCGCTTATCTTCGACAATCCGGCACTGCTCACCTCTGTAAGCGACAAGACCTTGAACCTGAATTTCATGACCTATCTGCAGGGATGCAATGCAGGAAGTGCCGCATTTGTCAAAATCGTGGGCGAACGCTCTACCATCGGTGTGACGGCGCAATATGCCAACTACGGGAAAATGGAAGAAACGACGGTCGAAAACATCTCCATCGGAGAGTTCTCGGCCATGGACATGGCCTTGAGCGGCATGTATGCCTACAACCTGAGCGACAGGTGGGCCGGTGGAATCACCGGAAAGTTCATCTACTCACGTTACGCCGACTATTCGTCCGTCGGACTGGCTGTAGACCTCGGACTGAACTACTATAATGAAGAAACGGATTTCTCGCTCTCGGCCGTAGCCCGCAATGTGGGCGGACAGGTCAAGGCATTCGGCGACACACACGAGAAACTCCCGTTCGCCATGCAGCTGGGTTTCACCAAAGGATTTGCCCATGCGCCTTTCCGGGTGAGCGTCAACTTCGTGGACCTCACCCGTTGGGACAAAGATTATTATGCCACGACTATGGGAGAACAGATCTCCACGGGGCGGTTGCTGATGAACCATCTTACAGTCGGCGTGGACTTCCTGCCCGTCAATATCATGTATGTTTCATTGGGATACAACTTCCGCAGAGCCAACGAAATGAAGGCGGCAGGCTCATCACATGCCGCCGGTTTGTGCGCCGGTGCCGGTCTCACGCTCTCACGTTTCCAATTCGGAGTGGCCTATGCACAATATCATCTCTCTGCACCGGGATTCGTTTTCAACGCATCTTACCTGATGTAGTCTGACATCCCGACGCACATACCTGCAAAAGACTCAACCCTAATCCTATATATAATGAAGAAAATCACTATCGCCATCGACGGTTTCTCATCATGCGGCAAAAGCACAATGGCCAAGGACCTGGCCCGCGAGATAGGATATATCTACATCGACAGCGGGGCCATGTACAGGGCCGTGACCTTATACTGTCTGCAGCAAGGCTGGTTTCATGACAATGAGGTCGACACCGAAAGCCTGAGAACCGCACTTCCGAAAATAGACATCTCGTTCCGGCTTGATCCGCAGACACAGCGCCCGCAGACCTATCTGAACGGGAAACGGGTAGAAGATGAGATACGTACCATGCCCGTATCCTCAAAAGTCAGCATCATCGCGGCCATAGACTTTGTCCGCGAGGCCATGGTGCATCTGCAACAACAAATGGGACGCGAAAAAGGCATTGTCATGGACGGACGCGACATCGGCACAACGGTGTTCCCTCACGCAGAACTCAAGATTTTCGTCACGGCATCACCGGAAACACGGGCCAGACGGCGTTTCGACGAATTGCAGGCCAAAGGGGAAAAAGCCAGCTATGACGAGATATTGGAAAACGTGAAAGAACGCGACCGCATAGACACACAACGTGCCGTGAGTCCGCTTCGCAAGGCGGCAGATGCCATAGAACTGGACAACACGGCCATGACGATATCCGAACAAAAAGAGTGGTTGACAGCTCGTTTTTACGAAGCTTTGGCCAAAGCATGACCTACAGCCGAAACGCATCACAAACCGCTGATATACAGCCAATCAGAAAGAGTTCTGCGCAAGAGGCTGAAAAACGGATCGTCTTTGCGCAAAAACGGACGGCATATTGCGCAACAAAAGACTGAGTCATGCGCAAAACCGACCGCCGCTTTCCGCACAACGGAAACGCCCGTACGGCACAAGCTGCGACGGAACACAAACAATCTTGACAAATGGAAATAGAAATCGATCAAGGATCAGGCTTTTGCTTTGGCGTGACCCGCGCCATAAACAAAGCCGAAGAGGAGCTAAGCCGGGGCAGTACGCTCTACTGTCTGGGCGACATTGTGCACAACGGCAAGGAATGCGACCGTCTGAAAAAACTGGGACTCATCACCATAGACCACGACGCCTTCGCCTCGCTGCACCGGGCCAAAGTGCTGCTGCGGGCCCATGGAGAGCCTCCGCAAACCTACCTTCAGGCACAACAGAACGACATTGAAATCATAGATGCCACCTGCCCGGTAGTACTCCATCTGCAGGAACGTATCAAAAAAGAATACCAAGGGGGAGAAACGGAAGACAAACAAATCGTCATCTACGGCAAAAACGGGCATGCAGAAGTACTGGGCCTCGTAGGACAGACCGACGGCAAGGCCATCGTCATCGAATCTCCAGAGGAAGTGATCAAACTGGATTTCGGCCGAGACATCTGCCTGTACTCGCAGACCACGAAACCGCTTGAGGGATTCCGGAAAATTGTGGAATACATAGAGAAGCACATCTCCCCGGAAGCCACATTCCGCTACTACGACACGATTTGCCGTCAAGTGGCCAACCGCATGCCGCACATCCGCGATTTTGCCGCACGCCACGACGTGATTCTTTTCGTCTGCGGGAAAAAGAGCTCAAACGGAAGGGTCCTGTATGAGGAGTGCAGGAGCGTAAACCCGCGTTCATATATGGTAGACGCTGCGGCCGAGATTGATTTCTCCTGGCTGAAAGACTGCCGTTTCGTGGGCATTTGCGGTGCCACCTCCACCCCGAAATGGCTGATGGAGGAATGTGCCGACGCCATCCGGAAACGGCTGTAGCTCTTCACCAAACGGTCTGATCACGATGTATGAAGAATAAAAGCCCTCAGCTGCAAAACGCTTCTCTCCGTCTACCGGACGATTGTTCTGCCATAGCCTCATCGCACTGTCCGGACATCGCCACGGCACAACGGAAAAAGTCCCGACCGGTCAAAGCCCTTTCAGAGGTTCCTGCCCCCTGAAACTTCCTCCGCGCATGTCTGCAAAATATTCATCGAGCAGTTGTTTGGCAGCCACGAATGAGGTCTGCCGCCCCGACAACACCAAAGTCTCTGCCTCCGCCAGGCGGGACGCTATGTCCGGATTCTGATAGAAACTGTTGCGCAACTGCTCGTTGATGGTCTCATACATCCAATATTTAGACTGTTCATTGCGGCGGTGCTCAAAATAACCGTTCGCCTTCACGAACTCGATATATTTGTACACCATGTCCCAGATTTCCTTAATACCCAGATTGTAGAACCCGGAGTAAGTCAACACTTGCGGTGTCCATCCGCTTTCCGGAGCCGGGAACAGATGCAGGGCATTGCGGAACTGTGTGGCCGCCAACTGGCATTTGTCCACATTGTTCCCGTCGCACTTGTTGATTACGATGCCATCGGCCATTTCCATAATACCCCGCTTGATGCCTTGCAGTTCGTCACCGGTGCCGGCCAACTGTATGAGCAAGAAAAAATCCACCATGGAATGACAGGCTGTCTCGCTCTGTCCCACACCGACCGTTTCCACGAAAATCGTATCAAACCCGGCAGCCTCACACAAGATGATGGTCTCACGCGTCTTACGCGCCACGCCTCCCAACGACCCGGCAGAAGGACTGGGGCGTATGAAGGAATCCGGATGCACGGAGAGTTTTTCCATACGGGTCTTGTCGCCCAGAATGCTGCCCTTGCTGCGCTCGCTGCTCGGATCGATGGCCAGAACAGCCAGCTTGCCCCCATAGTTCTCCAGCACATGAATGCCCAACACGTCTATGCTGGTGCTCTTGCCCGCACCGGGCACACCGCTGATGCCCACTCTGATGGAACGGCCTGCATAAGGCAGACACTTCTCTATCACCTCCTGTGCCACAACCTGATGGTCGGGATTCAGACTTTCTACCAATGTCACAGCCTGCCCCAGTACGGTAACGTCACCTTTCAGTATGCCTTCCACATAATCTGCAGCCGACAAACGGCGGTGGCGGAAACGTCCCCGCTTCAGATAAGGGTTCACAATCGATGGCTGGACAACGCCACTGTTCACCGTCAGACCTTTAAATTCAGCACTGTTTTCAGGATGTTCCATACACGTCTCCTTCCTATTGTTTTACGTTCACGGTTATGATCTCTTTGGAACGGGCCGGATCGTTCGTAATCAACAGTACCCGCGGACTGCCTTTCACCTTATCCAAATACTTGGCCAACACCGTAACTTTCATCTTTGCCGCGCCACCCGCCGGAATGTTACGTTCGCTCAGACTCACCGTCAAGGCCCTGTTGAACACCTGCAGAGAACGTACTTCAAGCGTACTTTTACCCGTGTTGCGCACTTCGACCTCCATCGTCCGTTTCCGCTTCCGCCCCAAAGGTTCCATGTCGATCGTATCTGCCGACAGTTCTAACCGAGGAGCATTCAGACGTTCTGCCGCCGACAAGGATGAAAAATCGGGCAGCAAGACAGCCGACACCGTGATCTCATTTTCATCCGACACCTTATCTCCCATCTTACGGGCCAGATAAACCGACGTCTGCGTCAGACCCATCTGATGCAGCTTCTCGCTGTCCAGCGTCAGCAATATCTTGCCGATACGGCCACCGCTCAGCACTTCCGGCACATATTGCGCGGAAAGGTAGGTGGGAAGATGCATCAGATAGGGTTTATAACTCTTGCGCCCCATATTGACAATCTGCAATTCCACCATCGGCGAGTCGCCCTTGTTGACATTATCAAACTCCACGTTGTTCACATTCAACCGCACATTCCCCAAGTCGATGGGGAAAGTTCCGGAATAATCGGACAACTTGGACACCACTCTTCCCTGGATATGCAAGTAGAAAGGTTCGTCTGAAGCATTGGTGTAAATCTCAAAGTCTTTCTGGAACACCCCCAACATCTTGGCGTCATATATGGCCGTCACCATTCCCTCTGCTCCCGGAGCCACCGGCTCATGCGTCCAGTCTACAGCCGTACAGCCGCACGAGGGAATCACCTCGTTGATGAGCAACGGCTCAGTTCCGGTATTACGCAGGGTAAAACTCACCTTTGCAGGCAACTGATACATGATTTCCCCCATATTGGCAACATCAGAAACCACCTCAAGTCTGGGCTGGGCTACAGCAGCAATCCACGCGAAGGCACACCACAAAAAGGACAGGAAGGTTCTCTTGACAGACATATTTTTCTTTCATTTTGAGACAAAGATAACAAAAACGCCCCACACTTGGGCGGGAGTCTGCCATTTTTTTCACCGCCCGACCGGAACAAACGTTCGCAAAGCCCCCTCCATCCGTCGTATCAAATCGCGTTTGTCCGTATTGGGAGAATATACAAATCCTTCCACCACCAGCGTACGCCCGTTCGCCGAATCCGGATAGGCCAACGAAACGAAAGGTCCGCCGATAGCATCATCGTGCATCTCCCACAGTCCTCTCATCTCCGAAAGCTCGCGGCCATCGGGCAAGCTTGCCCGACGCAGCATCACCAACGTGTCGCCATGTTCCACCGTCGTCATCATCCATTGGCCTGGCCGTCCGCCGGGAATATTACGTTTCAAGGCGGAATCCCTCAGGGTCACCCAGCGGTTTTCAGTCAGCTCGACATCCAACGGCAGACTGTAACATACAAAATTCAAGTCTTGCGTCAGCCGGTCTGTAGAAGCCCAGACGAAATCATCCGATTTTTTCACCTTCGCAATATCGGCAGGCACTTTCACCGACCAGGAGAACACATCCCGTGTAGCCTCATCCACCAGCTTGCTGTACTTCTTCTCCAACAGGCTTTGCTCACGTTGCAGCTCCATCTCCACAAACATTCCGGCTATCTCATCGCCTTTTTCCGCCAGGAAGTGGTTCAAGCTTTCCACGTCCGGTGTGGCAATGCTCACATAAAGCTGCGGAACGGCCTTCACATTGCGTGCTATAACCATCCCGGCCGTCTTCACTTTCGGATTCTTCCGCACTTCCAATATGTTGCGCATAGTGGAATACTTTGCCGAATAATTCTCCGGAAAAAGCCTCATCATCCGAAACATCGGTTCCTGTTGCGACAACCCCGGAACACTCCCTTTCAGCATACCTTCCAACGAATCGCGTGCGGAAGAATTCCACAATGAGGGGTCTACAACCAGCAACAGTTCGCTGGGCAATCCTTTCGACTCCCCCAACGCTTTTTTTTCTGCTTTGTTTCCACAAGAGAAACATACCGCAACGAGCAGCATCATCAACCAGCCCGTAATCGTTTTCCTTCTCATAATCTTTTATTGTTTAGGCAAGACCAGAACGCTGATCCAGTCTCGCAAATGACACATTCTGTTCCCATATCCTCCCTGTGAGTCACTGATCAGCAGCAGCGTGCGCTGCCCGTCGGCCAGCCGGCAGCCTTCGCACATGCCTTCATAGTCGGCCAGGGGCGGACGAATCAGCCGCATCCGGGTGGAAAAGCTGGCCAGCAGGCGTTTCTTCAGCCACCTTCCGCCCACGCTTTCCGCCGTGACATCGGGAGACAAGATGTTTTCCGACCGTGGCTCCACCTCATAAAGCTTCTGAAACGAACGGGATTTCAATCTTCTTTTGGGCACAGTCATTTCCCGTTCCAAGACCCACAAGCGTCCGTTTCCCGGTGCCCACAATGCCACCACGCCGTGAGCATATTGCCGCTGCCCCGTCCCGGCCTGCGGCAAATCCAACGGATAGGCATACTGTGCCTGAGGTTGCCCCGCAACATCAAAGCTCTGCAGACGGAGACAAGCGGTATCTCCCCACGCCCGAAGGTCGGCCTTCAGTGCATTTTCGGTGACGGTCCAAAAGAGTCCGGCTGAAGCATCATAGCACAAAGCCTCAAAGCCATAATTCGGCTGAACGGACGCACGCCCCATGCCGTCAGGGACAGCCAACTCACGCCCCGCCGCCACACCGTCCGTCCGATAAGCCGGCACGCGCTGGTCCGCCTCACCGCTCACCCAGACCAGCCCGTCGTCCGGAACAAAGGCGACGCCCTCGGCATCCCGTCCTCCGGATAACGATGACGTTTGTCCGCGGAATCCTTCATTCCACACACCTGTCACCTGACCGGTCTGTTCGTCCTGTTCAATCCGGAACACGAAAAAGCCCTCACGCGGTTCCTTGTCGTCCACCACAGCATAACGCCCGTCACCCAACGGAGTAATGCCACTATAATTTCCGGGCGGTACATTCCAACGGGCCAGGTTCTGCTGCGGCAACATTTTCACCTCCTGCGCCACCGAAACATTTAATGCGCAAAAAACGAACCATCCTTCCGCAAGAATCCTGTAAGTCTTGCTCATGGCCGTACCTCCAATACCGGACCGGCATCATAGGCACTGAACTCCGGTGCATAAACTCCGTTAAGTTTCGCCGCACCGACGGCATAACGGCCGGATCGCTCCACGTAGCATTCCATCTCCAACACATAGGTGCCTTTGGGAAGCCTTTCAAAATAATAACGGGTCGATACGTCCTTTACCTCTTTATAATAACCCAGTCCGTTGCCGTACTCATACCCGGAAAGAGCCTCCACCGGTTCCAGACAAGCCGCCCGACTTGCTTTCAGACAGACATATTCATAATCGCGGTCTGCCGTAATCACGTAGCGCAGCGTCAGACGGTCGCCCACTTCGGGTTGCAGATTGTCCGTTTCCACACGGACACGCATGCCCGCCGCCGCACTCTCCACTTCGGACAAAGGCAGGCGGAACTGTGCATAAGCCGCCCCCCATCCGGGAGAAGCATTGTCCGTCTTGGTGATTTCCAGCCGTCCCGCACCGCCGTCCAGTTCACGGCCTTCCACCGTGACCGAAACCGTTCCCAATCCGGCCACTCCGTCCCGCGAGGCATCCAGCGAGGCAATCTCCCGTCCCTGCGGAGTCTCCAGCCGTATACGGTCTGCCGAACGCAAGGTCAACTCTTCACCTTTCCCCTGCATCAGGGCATAGACCGCATCCATACTCGTCACAGCCGTGCTCCACGCCTGCACGCGTTTTTGCGACAACAGCCAGCGGCACAGCCCATCCGATGTTTCCTTATCCGCAAGGCCCATCGCCGAAAAGGCCTCCATCATCATCGTGTGTACGGCCATCTTACGGTCGGAAGTCACGAAACCTCCGGACGGATACTCAATGTGCAGCCCTTCCGGACCGTCGACCAAATGCTCCCTGACAGAACGCATCATCTGTTCCGCCGCATCGGTCTTGCCCATGCGGTGCAGGACCACGGCGGCCTCGGCCTTGTCGGCCAACGCCAAACCGTACATACCCTCCAACACGCGGGCTTGCATGTAATCCTTGTCTTTGCGAGAAGCATCACCCGTCCACGAAGCATCGCACAACTGCATCAGATATAACATATCCAGCCAATGGGAAGCATCATACAGATAAGCCTTATGCTCCGCATGCCATTCCTTATCCCTCTGAATATCCTTGTGCGTTTCGCCAATCAGATAGCTCATCATCCGGCGCACATTCACCGACTGCTCCAACAGGCTGTCAGACTGCACGCCCGCACCGCTCCGCAACAGCAGCCGCGCCACGCGCCGTGTCAGGTAAACATTGCCGGACATCCCCTTGAACCATCCGAAAGAACCATCCGGCTGCTGCAAGCGTCCTAAAGCTGCGGCAAACTGATGTCGCAGGTCGGACTGCCGGTTGACGTCGAACAGCTGTTGCAAGGCCTGTATGCGTTGTGTCTCACGATCGGCATCGGACACCCACGGCGTCTCCTCCAATACAATCCCCGTCAGTTCCTCCTGCACCGCCAAAGGACTCTGCAGCGCGTTGCCACCGTCCTGCCGCCAAGCCGCCAACGCCGTTTTGATCTGCGGATACCGGCCAGCCAGCCTTGTAGACAATACAGAAGCATAATAGGCGGCGCCCAGTGACAATGCATCGTCTGTCTGCGGCTGCAATACGGACGGCAAAGCCTGCACGGCATACCAAAGCGGACGGACCGTGTAGTCTACGGTCAGTCGCCGGGCATCGGCGTCCGGATGGTTCTGCTGGAAGAGCCGTTCCAGATTCACCACGGTATCGCCCGCATGCGAGACCATGAAAGGCAACGTCTGTGTCAGCCACTCCTTATCTTCCAGAACAGGCAGATAGCGTTGTTCGCCATCGGCATAGTCATCCGCCTCGAACATGACCCGGCATGCAGGAAGAGTGACCTCTCCGGTGGGTTCATATACAAAGTTCACCACCGTATCCTCACTCAGGCTGACGTTGAGAGATTCCCGCCAAAGTGTCTTTTCCGTCGCGGGGTCGAACACTTCCATCGTCACCGTGCCGTCCAACGCCTTTCCTGTCAGGTTAAAAAGCGAGGCCGTCAGCGTGGCGCGGTCGCCCATCCGTACGAAACGCGGCAGGTTCAGCTGCGCCATCACTTCTTTCTGCGCCACCACCTCGTCGGTGAACGTAGCCGCATGCATGTCTGCAGTATGCGCCAAGGCCATGAACTTCCACGTGGTCAGCCCTTCGGGCAACGTGAAATGCAGAGTCACCACACCGGCGGAATCCGCCATCAGCCGGGGATAGAAGAAAGCCGTCTCCTGCAAGTCACCGCGCATGTCACTACGGGCCGGCCGTGCCTCACCCTCTCCCGGTTCCCCGCCGTCCGCTCCGCCCGTTCCGGCCGTGGCGGAAGCCTCATCCGCCACCATGGCCTGTTCCGCATCGGCAGGTGCCATCAGGCTGCGCGGAGCCGCCTTGCCCATTATCAGATTACCAGCACGCTGCGTGCCGCAAAACACTTCTTCAACAATAGCCACGGTGTTTCCGCCCCAATACCGCCAGGAAAGCGCGACGGGGTCGAAACGGTCAAAGCTCAGACCTTTCACCGTCAGATAACGCACCGGGGCATCATAAGACATCGTGCTCCCGCCATACCACCAGAACTTACCGACGGACACATTGGGCAATGAATAGTTGAACCACTGCGGCCAATGCCATGCGTGGGGTTTGATGCCGTCCAGCGAAGCATCATAAAGCACGGACATCAGCTGCGCCGGTGCAGGCCGTCCGTCAGGCAAAGTCACACGGAGCCTCCATGTCTCCTCCGCGCCGGGCTGCAGGCGGTCGCGGAACGTCACCCACGACAGGCGTAACCCACGGTCTGGTTTCCGCAGCACCAGATGCTGGCTGTAGGTGTGGCACTCCCCGTTCTTGACGAAATAGAACAGGGCTTGCAGGCCATCGGCCCCGGCGGGCACCTCCGGATAAACGAAATGCAGTATCGAGTCGGAAAAATGGACTAACTTTTCTTCCACAATGCGGCTCTCACAGAACAGCATATAGTAGAGCGACACGCTGTCGGCCGCGCTCCCCACCATCAGACGGGCCGGACGCCCCGGTGCCACCGTGTCGTTCACACAGTGGAACCATGCCGTAACGCCGTCAGCCGGACGCGTGTCGGACAAACTGAAGAGCGTGAACGGACGCACCGCTTCCGCCGTATCGCCTTCCGCCACAGCCCGGACGGCCAACTCATAGCAGCCGGAGGGCAGGACGGCGCACTCAGCCAACCGCACCGCCCGGTTAGCAGGAAAGTGAATGCCGGAAAGCACTTTCTCTTTAGGTTTTCCCACTGGCGTGTGATAAATGTCGCCCGTCACCGTCACGGTATCTTTCCACAATGAACCGGTGCTGCTCCTCACCCACACCGTAAAGGCGGGCAGACTGTCCTTCATCAGCTTGTCGGCAGGCAACTCCAGCGACAATTGCAGTCCGTCTTTCGTCAAAGGGAAAGATGTTCTGGCGGTCTGCGTTTCACCCGCAGCACTCAGCACAGACACCTCCACCAGCTGACGCAATCCGCGCCACACGCCCGGACGGTCTGTCTGCCGCACAGGAACATACAGCACAAAGCGTCCCTCGCGGTCCGTGTAGACCGTATCCAAAGGACTCTCCCCCTCTTCCGGTCTGGCGGCATAAAGCCAACGTGAAACAGATGTCGTAGCCGACACACGCGCATCACGCACCGGAACGCCGTTATAATTCACGGCCTCACCCGTCAGCCGCAAGGTGTCTCCGCCGGACTGCAGACAGTCGTCCACCTCATCCAACCGGACTTCAAACGTGGGTCGTTTGTATTCCTCTACCGTGAAATCCACACGCCCTCTTTCCGTCTGTACGTAATAAAGCCCCGACAGGCCGTTCACCGGCAAGGTGAAAGACTCGGAAAAAGCTCCCATCTCATCGCTTTGCACCGTCCGTTCTGCCACATTCTTCCGGTTCGGGTCACACAGAGTCAGCGTCACTTTGCGCCCCGGTACCGCTTTTTCTTCGCCATTACGACCTGCCATGCACAATCCGCCGACATGGACCGTCTGCCCCGGCCGGTAGATTGAACGGTCTGTATACAGCCGAATCTCCTCATTCATTCCCGTGTTTTCGTAGAACACCGTCCCGATGGAACACGTTCCGCCCAGATTACATCGGTCATCCCCCTTATAATAATGTATGCCGAAGCTGCCATGTGAAGGGTGTTTCCGCAGGTATCCGCCAGCCTGCCAGCGGGCCTTTCCCTCGGCATCCGTCCGGACCGAGAAGATTTTCATCTCGTTTCTCCACCATTCCACCGTGGCTCCCTCTACCGGGCTTCCGCTCTTTCTGTCCACCACCGTGCAAAGACAGACGCTGTCTGGCAACACGCTGCGGACCAAATCCAGACGAGTGGAACGACAATCGGCCCACATTTCATTCTTCGTAAACTTCACTCCTGCGGCTTCACCGATGATGACATAGTATCCCACACCGGGAGCCGACAAGGCGAATGTATCTTCCACCGTACGCCACACAGGCTGCGATTCCCAATCCAGCTGCTGCGTTTTCTGCAGACGTCCATGCGATTTCGCATACGCACGGCGGTCCTTGCGGAACTGTTCGGCTTCCTTTCCTTGGGGAACACCATCCGGCAACAAATACCAATGCAACGTCACACCGGACAGGTTCCGGTGCCTCACCACACCCTGGAACGGCACCTCCGGACTGCATTCCGGCGGGAATGAAAGAGAAAAGTCCGCTGCCTCCAGTTCCCGCTGACTGTTCAACAAATCTTTGGCACGAGGATAAGTCTTATACCTTGCATAACCTTCCTCAGCCCACCGGTATTTCAACGAGTCGGTCACTTGCAGTTCCAGCAAATCCATATAGACCTCTGCCGCTACAGGCAGGTCGCCGAACTGTGAGAGCAACTGTCGGTAACGCTTATAATAATCAGACCGAAGCTCTATCTGCTCCCGTTCCTTACGGTCTCCGCCCGTCCATTGTTCCCAATATGCATTCCGCAGCGACTCCCTCTCCGATGGGACACACCCGGAAAGTGAATCCAACGACAAGAACAGTTCCGCCTCGCGGTTCCCGCGTTGCCGATAGACCGACAGCATCTGCCCGTAATATGCATTCGATGTCTGAACAGCCTCACGCCCGTTTCCTTCACAAGACTGCGCCGCACGCCTGCCGATGACGTTCAGTAAATCACCGTCAAAACAGGATGCATCCGCCCCCCGTTCCACAAAAGGCATATAATCCGCTGCTTTGGCCTCGGCCAATAATGCCGGATGCGCCATGGACAGGGCATAATTATCCGCTGAGGCCTTGCGGAACTGCGCTGCAGACCATTCGCGCAAACTGTCGGGATGGGCATCCGTACGCTGACTGTTATTGCGGTTCCGACCGGAATTCTCATCATACAACTCCCCTAAGACAGAGGCCAGCACGGCCCGTTCCACCTCATCGGAAGCCCGTCTTTTCAGCCTCTCCAGTTTCAGGATATCCGTATAGAAGCTGTCCGGCACCACGGCCTGCCGCAGCCTGCACCCGTAGAGCAGGGCTGCCATACGCTGTCCCTTATGCTGTTCGCGCCCGGCCTTGCCGGCAATCTGTTCCACCACCTTGAGGGCCGACTTCGGCAAGTCGCGCTTTTCATACTGTTTCACTTTCTGCCAAAGGGCGTCGTAACTTTCCGCCCGCCCCTCCACCGTGAAGCACAAAAAGGCAAAAAGTCCGGCCAGACACCATATCTTCTTTTTCATAGTCGCACTAAGTTTAATTTCATGTTCTGCTCCTGCAAATAAAAAGATTCTTTCCTTAACACAAAACATTTGCGTGTTATAATATTCTAAAAGTACATGTTTTCCTTTCGTTTACGTCAAAAACGAATCCGAACGGATGGAACACCGATAAAAACAGCGTATCTTTGCAACCGCAAAAACAAGATTATATGACAAGCAAAGTATGGAACGGCATCAAAGGCCGACCGCATCTCGTTGAGGGAACATCATACGCCATCCTGTTCACCATGGGCATCTGCCATCTGCTGAACGACATGATCCAATCTGTCATTCCGGCACTCTATCCGCTGCTGAAAGACAAATTCAGCTTCACTTTCGCACAAATAGGCGTCATCACGCTGGTGTTCCAGATCACTTCGTCCGTGCTTCAGCCTTTCGTCGGGCAATATGCCGACCGGCATCCACGCCCCTACTCACTGGCCATCGGCATGTGTTTCACGCTGACAGGCCTGATCGCCCTGGCTTTCGCCCCTGACTTTCTGCCGCTGCTATGCTCAGTGGCTTTGATCGGCTGCGGCTCGTCTGTTTTCCATCCGGAAGCCTCGCGGGTGGCACAACTCGCATCCGGCGGCAAAAAGAGCCTGGCGCAATCCATCTTTCAGGTCGGCGGCAACGGCGGAAGTGCCATCGGACCGCTGCTGGCCGCCCTGATCGTAATGCCCTACGGGCAACACGCCGTGGCATGGTTCGCACTGGCTGCCCTGCTCGCCTCGTTCCTGCTCACGCGAATAGGCGGATGGTACAGTCTGATACTCACGAAAGTCAAAACGGCAAGCCGCAACAGGCAGGCCCCTGCAACGGCCCGGCTTTCACCGCGGACCGTAAACGCCGCACTGACCATCCTCGTTCTGATGATTTTCTCCAAGTATTTTTTCAACGCCTGCATGACGAGCTATTTCACCTTCTTCCTCATGGAGCGATTCGGCATCACCGCACAACAGTCGCAGCTCTGCCTCTTTGCCTATCTGGCCGCTTTCGCCATCGGCACCTTGCTCGGCGGTTTCATGGGCGACCGTTACGGACGGAAATACGTCATTCTGTTCTCCATCCTCGGCGCGGCTCCTTTCACCCTGGCCCTGCCTTATCTCAATCTGTTCTGGACCATCAGCATGGCCATTCTGTCCGGCCTGATCATCGCTTCGGCTTTTTCGGCCATCGTAGTCTATGCCACCGACCTCAAGCCGGACAAAGTGGGCATGATCGCCGGCATTTTCTTCGGCCTCATGTTCGGGCTGGGCGGAATCGGGTCCGCATTTTTCGGCTGGCTGGCCGACCGGACCAGCATCGAATTCATTTTCAGAGTCAGTACATGGCTGCCATTGCTGGGCATCATTGCCGTGTTCCTGCCGGACGTACGCCCCATTCCGACCGATAAGGCACCATCGGTCCGCACTCCGGCATCCTGACCGCATTGGAGCATTCAGGGAGAAACATCAGAACGTCCGCATGCATGGCAATCTGTCCTGAGGATTTTCTTGCGCAAGACTTCTGACTCTCTTGCGCAAGAATGTTTGCGGTCTTGCGCAAGACCGAGGCCGGATATGCGGTCCACCGGACATGACTCTTCCGGAGAGCGCAGAATTCCCACCGGCCACATCTGAATTTCTTCCGGCTCATACGACCGGATACCGACGATGGAACAAGCCCAAAAGAGGTTTTCCGCATCCGGAAACGAGGAGACCCGGAAAACATCAGGCATAAAAAACGGCCCCGCCCGTCAGAGCGAAGCCGTGTATCATCTGCCAGACCGACAGGTTTTAACCCTTTACCGGAATCTGCCGCAGCAGTTCTTTCAGGAACACCCAGAACTTTTCTACCGAAGGTATATGACAACGCTCATCGGGCGTATGCGGCGAACGGAGCGTAGGGCCGAAGCTGACCAATTCCATGTCGGGATAGACTTCACCGATAATGCTGCACTCCAGACCGGCATGAACGACCTGCACCCGTGCCTCTTCATTGAAGAGACGCTTATAGACGTCTACCATGCATCCGACAATCGGCGAATCGAAATCCGGCTGCCATGCGCCATAACGTCCGCTGAAGGTCACTTTCATCCCGGCCATGTTGAAACAGCTCTCCAGCATGGTTGTCAAATAATCGAGCATGCTTTCGTTAGACCCGCGGGCCAAGATGAGCACTTCGGCCTGTTGTGGAGTGACCTTGACAATAGCCAGATTGGAAGAGGTTTCCACAATAGCAGGCATGGAAGGTATGGTTCTCAGCACGCCGTCATGACACGCCATAACCGCATCCAGCACATTATCCTGTATCTCTTCCGGCACCTGCAGCAAAGGCAAATCGACAGGCTCGGCAGTCAGGACTATGCCGTCCTCCACGCCACGGAACTCAGCAACGAATATGTCGCGGAACTCACCGGCCAATGCCATCAGGTCATCCTCACCACCGGCAGGCACCGTCACCACAGCCTCACACTCGCGGGGTATGGCATTGCGCATATTTCCTCCCGTCCAGGAGCACAGACGGGCTTCATTGTCGCGAATGGCCCTGTTCAGGAAGCGTGCCATCAGTTTGTTGGCATTGGCACGGTTCTCGGCAATCTCCAGTCCGGAGTGGCCGCCGCGCAATCCTTTTATCGTCACCTTGACCGCCACGTCTGCATCATCGGTCTCCACCGGCTTATACTCCATGGACGCCGTAACATTCACTCCTCCGGCACTGCCCACGACGAACTCTCCCATCGTCTCGTTGTCCAGATTCAACAGGATGTCTCCGGTCAACGTCTCCGGTGCCAAATGGTTCACGCCATACATGCTGGTCTCTTCATCTGCCGTAATCAGCGCTTCCAAGGGCCCATGCTCCATATTCCCGTCCTCCAGCACGGCCAAGATGGCGGCCACACCCATACCGTCGTCGGCACCCAGTGTAGTCCCACGGGTTTTCACCCATTCGCCGTCGATATATGTCTCTATCGGATCGTTTTCAAAATCATGCCCGCTGCCAGCTACCTTCTGCGGCACCATGTCCATATGCGCCTGCATCACTACCGTACGGCGGTTTTCCATTCCCGGTGAAGCCGGTTTCCGCATCACGATGTTTCCACCTTCATCTTTAAAGGCCTCCACGCAATGTTCCTTCGCCCAGTCCAACAAAAAACGGGTTACTTTCTCCAAATGTCCGGACGGACGCGGAACGCGGGTCAACGCATGGAAATTCTTCCACACGGCCTGCGGTTCCAATTTACTTATCTCACTCATGACCAATCATATTATAGTTCAACAAATTAATTCTTACTGTCCAAGCCTCCCTACGGGCTGCCGCTGCCGGGTAAATGCCAATGCCAGAACAGCATAAACGCCCAGCAGAATAACCAGCAACGTCTGCAACGTATGCACGATGAGAACGAACATCACTCCGTCCTGTTCTCCCACACCGTATAACACCAAAATCGTTTTTACGGCAAAATGCCAGGGGCCGGCTCCGTTCGGCGTAGGCACCAACACTGCGAATGACCCCACGACAAAAGCAATCAGCGCAGCAGTAATCCCCAATCCTGAAGTATAAGAGAAGCAATAGAAAGTCAAGTAGAAGTGCAGGAAATAGGCCACCCATATCCCTAAGGAATAAAATACATATAAAGGTATATTGCGCACATTACGTAATGAAAGAATGCCGTCTGTCACATTATGCAGCACTCCACGGGTATAGCCCCACCAGGACAACCGACGGGCCAAAGTGACTAAAAAAGCCAACAATACCAACAAGCAGACTGCCGTAACCCAATAACCTGCCGCAGAGAAACGCCCGGCCAGCTCTGCAAAACTAATTCCCGTCTCGGCAAAAAAGACAGAAAAAACCCGCAGCTGCAACAATACGGTAGCAGCAGACAGCACCAACATAACCAAGGCATCTACCATACGCTCGGTGACTACCGTCCCCAACGATTTGGAAAAGTGGATGCCATCGTATTTCTTCAGCATCCCGCAACGCAGCACTTCCCCGACACGGGGAATCACAAGGCTGGACGCATAAGACAAAAAAACGGCGTGCACACACGACAAAAGCCGCGGACGCTCCCCCAACGGCAACAACGCCTGACGCCAACGCACAGCCCGCAGCACCTGGGCCAGTATGCCGAAAGGCATGGAAATCCACATCCATGTCCAATCCATACCACTTTCCAGAGCCTGCCACAAGCCCGACCAATCGAAATCACGATACATCCACCACAAAATCAAGCTTCCTAACAACAAAGGAAAGATGATTTTCAGCCCATCTTGAACAATCCTACGAGTTTCCAATGCGGTCTTTGTCTTATTTTGTCTATCTTTGTATCTACAAAAGTAAAACAAAAAAACCATAATGAAGACAGTACGACCTAAAAAATTCTTGGGACAGCACTTTTTGACGGACCTGAACATCGCCAGCGACATTGCCGACACAGTGGACGCATGCCCCGATATTCCCATACTTGAAGTCGGACCGGGAATGGGGGTTATGACACAATTTCTCATACAAAAAGCGCGTCCCCTGAAAGTCGTGGAAATAGATTCCGAATCGGTCGGCTACTTACGTGGCCATTTCCCTGCACTGGAAAAAAACATCATCGAATACGATTTCCTGAAAATGCAGCTGGAACAGACTTTCAACGGACAGCCTTTTGTGCTTACAGGAAACTACCCGTATAACATATCCAGCCAGATTTTCTTCAAGATGCTGGACTACAAGCATCTCATCCCATGCTGTACAGGCATGATACAAAAGGAAGTAGCCGAACGTATCGCCGCTGGACCGGGCAGTAAGACTTACGGCATACTAAGCGTGCTCATCCAAGCCTGGTACGATGTAGAATATCTGTTCACCGTACATGAAAACGTATTCAATCCGCCGCCAAAGGTGAAAAGTGCCGTTATCCGCATGACCCGTAATTCAACCACAGACTTAGGTTGCGATGAACGACTCTTCAAGCAGATAGTAAAAACCACGTTCAACCAACGGCGGAAAGTGCTGCGCAACTCTATCCGTCCGGTGCTGTCTGACATAGACAACAGGCTTCAGCAAAAAGGGATAGAGCCCAAAGACCACAGCACGTTTCTGACAGCAGACATCTTCTGCCGACGGCCGGAACAACTGTCAGTAAAAGAATTCATCGATCTGACCCAAGCCGTAACGGAAGAGTCGGGCAAAGCATTCTCCATGACCGAAGAATGATGAAAAAATCTGCATAGAATCCTATTTTTATTTGTTTCTTCAAGCGGTTTACACTATCTTTGCAGCGCGAATCAACAGAGTATTTATTGAAAATGGACGATTATCACGCGGAAAATATGAACTAAGCAGGACCGAGGGTGCCAAGGACAGCCTCCGTCCGTTTATAATTAAGGAGGATTTTATTCATGCGAACTTATTGGAACACCAACCGCGGACTGCGCACCCTTGAAAAGTGGGAACCTAACTGCTGGGTTCAAGTCACTTGTCCTACTCAGGACGACATAGATTATCTGGAGAACACACTCCATATCCCCGATTACTTTTTGATGGACATCGCCGATACAGACGAGCGGGCCCGATATGAATTTGACGACGGATGGATACTCATCATTCTGCGTATCCCGTATGTAAAAGAGGTGCGTTCACGTACACCCTACACCACCATTCCGCTGGGTATTATCCTGAACAAAGAAGTATGCATCACCGTATGTAACTTTGAGACCAATATGATGATAGACTTCGTCAGCTATCAACAAAAACGCGGCGTAGGCTTTACAGACTCCGTAGACATGGTATTCCGGTTGTTCCTCTCTTCTGCCGTATGGTACCTGAAACGTCTGAAACAAATTAACCTGCTTATAGAAAAATCCAAAGAGCACTTGGACCGCAAAGTGGACAATGCGGACCTGATCAACCTTTCACGCCTTCAAGACAGTCTGACTTATTTCATCACCTCCATACGAGGCAACGAGACACTACTATCCAAACTGAAATTCAAACTCCCCGTGGACGAATTGGATGCCGACCTCATAGAAGATGTAAACATCGAAATGAGTCAGGCCCGCGAGACGACTTCCATCTATACAAACATTCTCGACTCCACGATGGACACTTATGCCAATATCATCAACAACAACACCAGCGGCGTGATGAAGATGCTCACGTCCATCTCCATTATACTCATGTTTCCCACATTGGTCGCAAGCTTGCTGGGCATGAATCTCATCAACGGCATGGAAAACTGGCCGTGGGGATTTCCCGTAGCCCTCATGATCACGACAGGTATCACCATCGCCTTTGTGTGGTATTTCAGACGTAAAACCTGGATTTGAAGTCTCATGTAAGAAAAAAACGCTTCATTTGTTAGGACGGAAAAGTTTTTTGTGCTTAATTTGCGTCCTGTAAAATAAACAGCAAACCGTATCAGATACTAAAAAAAGTAACATGATGGACTCTCAAGAAACTCTTCAAATGGAAGAAAACGTAACAGAGAATATGATTCCCGAAGTGAACGAAACGGAAAAAGAAACGGTAAACGTTCCGCAAACACAGGAAGAAGTCGTGGCACGTCTTAAAGAACTTGCCGCCAGCGACCTCATCCCCGAACGTCAGGAATTAGATGCACTGAAACAGGCTTTCTATAAATTACATAAAGCAAAAATAGCCGCCGACCGCGCTGATTTCATTGAAAAAGGCGGCCAACCGGAAAATTTTCTGCCTACGCCCAACTTATTGGAGGATGACTTCAAAGCAGCCATGAACGTCATTAAGGAAAAAAGGGCCACACAACAAGCTGAAATAGAACGACAAAAAGAAGAAAACCTGCAAAAAAAACTGAATATATTAGAACGTATAAAGGCTTTGAGCGCAACCCCGGAAGAAGCTAACCAAGCTTACAAAGAGGTAAAAGAATTGCAGAATCAATGGAAAGAAATCAAACTCATTCCGGCAGAAAAAGCCAACGAACTATGGAAAACCTATCAACTTTATACAGAACAATATTACGATCAGTTAAAACTGAACAACGAATTCCGGGAATATGATTTCAAAAAGAACCTTGAAATCAAAAATCATTTGTGCGAAGCTGCCGAGAAATTAAGTGATGAGCCAGACGTGATTTCCGCATTTCAACAATTACAAGCCCTGCATCAGGAATTCAAAGAAACGGGGCCTGTGGCTAAAGAGTTGCGTGATGATATATGGGCACGCTTTAAGGCCGCCTCAACAGTCATAAACAAACGCCACCAACAGCATTTTGAAGAACTGAAACAAAAAGAAGAAGAAAATCTGGCCAAGAAAACCGCCCTCTGCGAAAAAATAGAAGCAATGGACATATCCAATATAAAGACAGCTGCAGAATGGGAAGAACACACGCAAGAAATTATAGCCTTGCAACAGGAATGGCGTACAATAGGATTCGCACCCCAGAAAATGAATGTGAAGATTTTTGAGCGTTTCCGCAGCTCATGTGACCTGTTCTTCAAGGAAAAAGCTACATTCTTCAAAAAACTAAAGGAAGAACAAGCCGAAAACCTCGCTAAAAAGATTGCATTGTGTGAAAAAGCCGAAGCTTTAAAAGACAGTACAGACTGGAAAGCCACAGCCGATAAACTCATGCAAATACAAAAAGAATGGAAAGCCATAGGCTCCATTCCTAAAAAACATTCGGAATCACTCTGGCAACGCTTCATCGGAGCCTGCGATTACTTCTTTGAACAGAAGAACAAAAACATGGCGTCACAACGCAGCGAAGAAAAAGAGAACCTGCAGAAAAAAGAAAACATCATAGAGCAACTGAAAGGCTTGTTAGATAACGAGACGGAAGAAAACAAGCAGGAAAAAGTAAAGGAATTGATGAAAGAATGGAACGCCATAGGCTTTGTTCCTTTTAAAGAAAAAGACAAAATTTACAAAACTTACCACGAGATTGTAGACCAACTGTTCAAAGCCTTGAACATGTCGGCAGCAAGACGCAGGCTGGACAACTTCAAAAACAACCTAAAGGAAGCCAAAGAAAACGGCAGACAAGGACTAAACAAAGAACGCGAACGCCTAATGCGATCTTATGAAATAAAAAGAAACGAAATCAAAACATACGAAAACAATTTAGGCTTTCTGACATGCAGCTCAAAGAAAGGTAACAGTCTGCTCAACGAAATGAATAAAAAAATGGAGAAACTGAAAGATGAATTAAACCTTATCGGAGAAAAGATTGCTGCAATAGACAAAGAAGTAGCCGAACAAGCGGAATTCCCCCAAGAAGAGAAGCAAGCTTAATCACTATAGTGTGCAGAAAAAGTCGCCATAAAGACATGCGGAAAAACAGGATATCCCTCTGAAATACAATGCAGCAGAAAGGGATATATATACATAAAACAAATAATTCACAATAGGAAACAGGCGGCATAAAAATCAAACATCCCCAAAAGAGCAGTGATACATAAACCAGTCACGTTTATGTATCACTGCTCTTTTAAAATATGAACCATCTTCCATTCCTCCTTAAAAAAACAGAATGATCAAGTACAAACAAACAGAAAGCTATCATGCATTGCACAATCCCAAGATAATCATTCCCACTTTATCGACATAAAAAAATGGAAATCATCTATCTCTAAATAAAAAAGGCTCTCCTATAATAAAGGAAAGCCTTTCGTTGGACTACCAGGACTCGAACCTGGAAAAACAGGACCAGAATCTGTTGTGTTACCATTACACCATAGTCCAATCAACCTTCTATATTCGGCAACACCTCGTACCTCTTTCGTTGGGCTACCAGGACTCGAACCTGGAAAAACAGGACCAGAATCTGTTGTGTTACCATTACACCATAGCCCAATTATCTGTTTTTCGACTGCAAAGGTAGCTACTTTTTTCGAACCCGCAAATTTTTATAGGCTTTTTTCACGTAAATACCACTGCCATAAACGAAAATACCGCTGCGCCTGATACTTTCTTATATGACGAAAGAAAAACACCTTAATCATCTTCTTATATTACCTAAAAAAGATAAAAAGCCACAGGTTTTGCCGCAAAAAAATTAGAATCGTAACATTTAATATACTATCTTTGCCCCACTAAATACGTATAAATTACCGAATGAACGAAACACAACAACTCGTAAAAGCCATTACAGATGGCATACAAGAAAAAAAAGGGAAGCAAATTGTCATAGCAGATTTGACAAACATCGATGACACTATTTGCCAATATTTCATTATCTGCCAAGGCAACTCCCCTTCACAAGTCGAAGCCATTGCTGACTCTGTGAACGAAACCACCAGAAAAAGACTACACGTAAAACCAATAACCACCGACGGACTTAGAAATGCAGAATGGGTAGCCATGGACTATACAGACGTTATAGTACACATTTTTTTACCACAGGCACACGATTTCTACGACCTCGAACATTTATGGGCAGATGCTCATTTGACACAACTACCGGATATGGACTAATCTGAAAACAAGAATTATGGCCGAAAAAGACAATAAAAACAAAATGCCACGCTTCAACATGAACTGGATCTACGGCATCATAATTTTGATGTTGGTCTATTTGTTTTTGTTCAGCAATGACAATGAATCATCCTCAACAATCTCCTATAGTCAATTTCAGGAGTACGTGAACAAGGGATATGCCAAAAGCATCACTGCACAAAAAGACAAAGGAGTATTGACCATGCAAGTCAAACCTGAAAACATTAAAGAGGTTTTCAGAACCAGCCCTGAGAAAGTACGGTATCCTGTCATCACAGTAGAATATCCATCTAACGACAATCTGATGGAATTCCTCGACAAAGCAAGAGCCGACCAGAAGTTCACGGGCGAGGTGTTTTTCAAACAAAGCAATGACTTCCTCAGCAATATTTTCTGGAACTTCATGCCACTTATTGTCATCATAGCCATTTGGATCTTTATCATGAGACGTATGAGTGGCGGCGGTTCTCCAGGAGGTAACGTCTTCAATGTAGGAAAAAGCAAAGCCCGCCTGATAGAAAAAGGTGAAGGTACAAAGGTTACGTTTAAAGATGTGGCCGGACAAGCCAGTGCCAAAATGGAGGTGCAAGAAATTGTTGAATTTCTTAAAAATCCAAAGAAGTTCACTGACTTAGGAGGAAAAATCCCCAAGGGAGCATTGCTTGTAGGCCCTCCGGGAACAGGTAAGACTCTGTTGGCCAAAGCTGTTGCGGGTGAAGCGAATGTTCCTTTCTTCTCTCTCTCCGGATCTGACTTCGTAGAAATGTTTGTAGGTGTCGGTGCAAGTCGTGTACGCGACTTATTCAGACAAGCCAAAGAGAAAGCCCCCTGCATCATTTTTATAGATGAAATAGATGCAGTGGGACGTGCCCGTGGAAAGAATCCGGCAATGGGCGGAAACGATGAACGGGAAAACACACTAAACCAGCTATTAACAGAAATGGACGGGTTTGGAACAAACAGTGGTGTCATCATTTTGGCAGCAACCAACCGTGTAGACATTTTGGACAAAGCCTTATTACGTGCCGGACGTTTTGACCGTCAGATTTATGTAGACTTGCCCGACTTGAACGAACGCAAGGAAGTTTTCAAAGTCCATCTTCGACCAATAAAAATCAATAAGACAGTAGATATTGACATGTTGGCCCGACAAACGCCAGGCTTTTCTGGTGCAGACATTGCCAACGTATGTAATGAAGCTGCATTAATTGCCGCACGACATGGCAAAAAGACGGTCGGGAAAGATGATTTTCTCAGTGCTGTCGACCGTATTATCGGCGGATTGGAAAAGAAAACGAAGGTGATGACGAATGAAGAAAGGCAAACCATTGCATTACACGAAGCCGGACATGCTACGATTTCATGGTTCCTGCGCTATGCCAACCCGCTGATAAAAGTAACCATCGTTCCGCGTGGACGGGCTTTAGGCGCAGCATGGTATATGCCGGAAGAACGCCAGATCACGACAAAAGAACAGATGTTGGACGAAATGTGTGCAACTTTGGGCGGCCGAGCTGCCGAAGAACTATTCACCGGACACATCTCTTCTGGTGCATTGAACGATTTGGAACGAGTGACAAAACAAGCTTACAGCATGATTGCCTACTTCGGCATGAGTGATGAATTGCCCAATTTATGTTACTACAATAACGACGAATACAACTTAACCAAGCCATATTCCGACCAAACGGCGCAGATCATTGACGAAGAAGTAAAGAAAATGATTGCCAGCCAATATGAAAGAGCCAAAACCTTGCTCACGGAACACAAAGAAGGACATGCTCAGTTGGCTAAAATATTAGTAGAACGTGAAGTAATCTTTGCCGAGGATGTTGAAAAAATCTTCGGCAAACGTCCTTGGACCAGCCGTACAGAGGAACTACTCAGTATGAATGAAGAAGAAAATTCCAAAGCGCTGATAAAAGCAGGCCAAGAAGAAACTTCGTCAGAAGATACTGCATCAGAACAAGAAGAAAATGATGCAAATGACCAGCCTCAAGAGGAAAAGGCTAACACTCTGACGAACAAGGAGAATACAGAAAACGAACTGGACAACGGAACTAATACCAAAAAAAATGACTGATAAAACAAAGAATCTGTTTGTCCGCACCTTAACCGGCATCGCATTCGTTGCCACCATTACGGGATGTATACTGTGGAACAGTGCGACATTCAATATTCTGTTTGCTATCATTACAGCATTAAGCGTTTGGGAATTCTGCCAAATTGTCAACAGACGCGAAGATGTACAAGTTAATTCTATCATCTGTACAGTGGCAGGTGTTTACTTCTTTGTGGCAGTAGCAGGCTTTTGCAGCAACATTACTCCGTCAAGCATATTCATACCCTACCTGCTTTCTATCATTTACCTGTTCGTCAGCGAGCTTTATCTGAAAAGTGAACACGCTTTGAACAACTGGGCGTTCACGATGATGAGTCAAATGTACGTAGCAGTTCCGTTTGCTACGCTTAATGTTTTAGCTTATCAGCCAGAAGCGGCATACAGTTTAGGTATCATATACAACAGTGTACTTCCCTTGTCCATTTTCGTATTTCTATGGGCGAACGACTCCGGAGCATATTGTTTTGGTTCACTATTAGGACGCCATAAATTATTTCCACGCATTTCACCGAACAAATCATGGGAAGGCTCCATTGGCGGTGGAATAATTGCAATGTGCGCTTCACAAATATTTGCCTGTTATGACTCTTCATTTAACCGTTGGGAATGGTTAGGACTATCACTTGTAGTAGTCATCTTCGGAACTTGGGGGGATTTGGTAGAAAGCCTGATCAAACGCCAGTTAAATCTGAAAGACAGTGGTAATATTCTGCCCGGTCACGGAGGAATGCTCGACCGTTTTGACAGTTCATTACTTGCTATTCCGGCCAGCGTAATATACATCTACACCCTTACCCTATTATAAATTAAAAAGAAAGCCTTTTGAAATCACACCTATTTTGAGGACAACAAAGAAAACATTATTTCCGCAGCCCTTTCAGGAGCTCCAGGTCGACCTAACTGAACAAGCATCTCCTGGTAACCCTCCAAAACGGTCTTTCGCCGTTGCCCTTCAGGAAGAATAGCCTTAAGTTCACGTATAAGATTTTTCAAATTCATCCCATCCGCCACCAGTTCTTTAACCACCTCGCGACCTGCAACAAGATTTACCAAAGAAATAAACTTCACTTTCAGCAAATGACGCCGAAGGAAAGAAATCAAATTTCCGCAGGCCGTATAATAACATACGACCTGAGGCACTCCAAACAAGGCTGCCTCTAAGGTAGCCGTGCCAGAAGTCACCAAAGCTGCACAGGCGTGTCTCAACACACGAAACGTCTGCCCATAAACAACTTTCACCTCTGTGCCATACAAAAAACCATCATAATAGCCGGATTCAATATTCGGAGCCGCAGCCAAAACCACTTCATATTTATCCTTAAACTCTGAAGCGGCCTGCACCATTAGGGCCAGATTATCTTTAATTTCCTGCTTCCTACTCCCAGCCAGCAAAGCTATCACAGGCTTTCCGCTCAATCCCCAATCCTTCACAAAACTTTCAAAAGTGTCACTATCTCCTACCTTATAAGCCTGCACCTCATCCAATGTCGGATTTCCCACATAGTGAATCGGATAATGATGCTTGTGTTCAAAGAAATCCACCTCGAAAGGAAGGATTGAGAAAAGTTCATCCACATCACGTTTGATGTTCTTAATCCGATGTTCTTTCCAGGCCCATATTTTCGGTGATATATAATAATAGACTGGAATATGGCTATGTGCATGCACATACTTGGCGACAGTCAGATTAAAACCGGGATAATCCACAAGAATCAATACATCAGGACGCCATGCCAAAATATCCTTCTTACACCTCTTCATCCAATTCAATATGACAGGTAAATGAAGTAATACAGGTATAAATCCCATATAGGCCAGATTTTTATAATGGCAAACCAAAGTTCCGCCTTGCTCTTTCATACAATCACCGCCCAAAAAACGGAACTCTGCCGATGCGTCTTTTGCTTTCAAAGCCCTCATCAAATGGGAAGCATGCAGGTCACCGCTTGCTTCCCCTACTATAAAATAATATTTCATAATAACCTCGCTACATTTCCAAATCTTTTAATCCGCCAAAAGCATTATAGGCTGTCATATCCACTGTTACAGGAGTAACAGCCACAAATCCATTTGCCAAAGCCCAATCGTCAGTATCCTCACTGTCTGGCTCAAGATTCGTATACTTTCCCGTCAGCCAAAAGTACTTTCCCCCTCTCGGATGATCAGCCTCATACCATTCGCTCGACCAACTGCCGCGTGCCATTCTACATATTTTCAAACCTGCATACCCAGCTGTTGCCTTCGGAAAGTTCACGTTCAGACAAACACCAGAAGGCAATCCGGCACTTAGCACTTTCCGGGCGACTTTGTACACATAAGGAGCTGTCAAAGAAAAGTCTGCATCCGGATCGAAATCGCACAAAGAAAATCCAACAGAGGAAATCCCTTTCATACACCCTTCCAATACAATCCCCATTGTACCAGAATAATGCACATTTACAGAAGCATTATTGCCATGGTTAATGCCTCCAACAATCATATCCGGCCTTCGGGTCGCTACCTTCTCAAGTGCCAATTTCACACAATCCACCGGTGTTCCGTTACATGCATATACTTCCACATCCGACCGAGCGGATACCATCCGATAACGCAACGGCTCATTAGCTGTAATTCCACACGCAGCACCAGACCGCGCACGGTCAGGTGCCATAACCAGCACATTGCCCAAAGGAGTCAACATCTCTATTAATTCATTCAATCCTTTGGCACGCACACCGTCATCATTTGACAATAAGATTAAAGGCTTGTTATCGTTCATTTTCAGTCCTATTTACTACCACAAAAGTACGAAAAAAGGTTTAAAACTCAGTATTTCCGCTGAAAAACATTATCTTTGTAAAACGATACTCCTTGAGTTATTAACAATATCGGCGAGTTATCAACAATTTAACGTTTCTCCGCCTGCAAGTACGCGTACGGTAGTGAAGAATACGTTACTTTTGTGGCAACCAAATATTATGATATGGGAAAGATTATTGCTTTAGCAAATCAAAAAGGAGGAGTAGGCAAGACCACTACTTCAATGAATCTGGCCGCCTCGCTGGCGACATTGGAGAAAAAGGTGTTACTTGTAGATGCAGATCCACAAGCCAACGCTTCTTCCGGCTTAGGGGTTGATATTTCTGAGATAGATTGTTCCATTTATGAATGTATCATCGACCACGCTGACGTACACGACGCGATCTATACTACAGACATCGAGGGGCTGGACATTATTCCTTCACACATCGACCTGGTCGGTGCAGAAATCGAAATGCTGAATTTACCAAACCGTGAAAAGGTATTGACCGCTCTTCTTGCCCCAATGAAAAATGAATATGACTATATTTTAATTGACTGTTCTCCATCGTTAGGTCTCATCACGGTGAATGCACTGACTGCAGCAAACTCAGTCATCATCCCCGTACAATGTGAATACTTCGCCCTGGAAGGCATCAGCAAGTTATTAAACACCATCAAGATTATTAAATCCAAGCTGAATCCCTCACTGGAAATCGAAGGGTTTCTGCTGACCATGTACGACAGCCGTTTACGGTTAGCCAACCAAATTTACGATGAAGTAAAAAAACATTTTCAGGAACTGGTGTTCAAGACTGTCATCCAACGTAATGTCAAATTAAGTGAAGCTCCCAGCCATGGACTTCCAGTCATCCTTTACGACACAGACTCTACCGGTGCAAAAAACCATCTGGCATTAGCCAAAGAAATTATTGAAAAAGAAAAGTAAAATGGCCGTACACAAGAAATACCCTGCCTTAGGCCGCGGACTGGATGCCTTAATATCTACCAAAGAAGTGCATACAGACGGGTCTTCCACCATTAATGAAATAGACTTGGAGCAAATTACCCCCAATCCTCACCAACCGCGTAGGGATTTTGATCCCGAAAGTCTACGTGAATTGGCAGACTCCATTTCAGAAATAGGTATTGTACAACCTATTACTTTGCGTAAGATGGAAGACGGAACATTTCAAATCATTGCCGGAGAAAGGCGCTGGAGGGCCTCTAAACAGGCCGGATTACGAACCATACCAGCTTATATTCGCACTGCAGACGATGAAAACGTTATGGAAATGGCTCTAATCGAAAACATTCAGCGCGAGGATCTTAACTCTGTGGAAATTGCTTTAGCCTATCAACATCTGATTGAGCAATACCATCTGACCCAAGAAAAGCTGAGTGAACGAATCGGAAAGAACCGAACGACCATCACCAACTACCTCCGTTTACTCCGTCTGCCTGCCACCATACAAATGGCCTTACAGAACAAAGACATAGACATGGGGCATGCACGTGCATTGCTGGCATTGGATAATCCGACCTTACAAATCAAACTTTTCCAGCAAATCATAAAAGAAAAACTTTCCGTGCGTAAAGTAGAAGAAATGGTCAAAGCACTCATGGAAGGTGAAATCGTGCGAAGCGGGAAAAAACGCATTGTCCCCAAAGGAGCACGGCTTTCGGAAGAATACAATGTACTGAAAGACAGTCTTTCCAAATTCTTTCAGACCAAAGTGCAACTAACCTGTTCTGACAAAGGGAAAGGAAAAATCAGCATACCATTTGCTAATGAAGAAGAACTGGAACGTATTATCGAACTATTTGACCGCTTGAAGAATTGAAAAAGAAAAGACTTTTATATTGCCGTATGCTATGTTTCGCCATACTATTCTTGATATATGGCGGAAACTTTGCTGTACGGTGCCAGACATTCGTTCCGACCGACAGCATCTCCTCTGATACATTACAACACGTAATCGCGGACCAGCCAGACTCAACCGGCACAATCATTGCCGACACCACACAAACCATAACGGCATTGGATTCTACGGCAATAGGAACACAAAGTGATTCTTTACTGCAACAGATAGCCATCAAAGAAAAACGATTTATCCCCAATCCTCAACGTGCCCTCTGGTTATCCCTTATCATTCCGGGAGCCGGACAGGTCTACAACCGTAAATTATGGAAGATACCCATCGTTTATGGAGGTTTTCTGGGATGTCTGTACGCCCTGACATGGAACAACCAAATGTATTCTGACTATTCACAGGCCTACTTGGACATCATGGATGACGACCCGAACACGAAAAGCTACGAGAACATGTTGCCGCTAAACTATAGCATAGCGGGACGTGAAGACCAATATAAGGACATTTTCAGGAACAAAAAGAACTTCTACCGCAGATACCGCGACCTGAGCATATTTGCAATGATCGGCGTATATCTGCTCTCCGTGGTGGACGCCTACGTGGATGCCGAACTATCATCTTTCGACATCTCCAAGGACCTGAGTCTACGTTTGGAACCTGCTATATTCAATATCGGAAGCCGCAAACAAGATTCATCCGTCGGCATACAATGTAACTTAAACTTTTAAACGATGATTAGGAAAATAGGAATATTCTGCATAACCGCGCTGCTGACTTTAGGGCTAAATGCTCAAAACGACATCACCGTACATGACAATGCGACCGGCAAAGATGAAGTCATTGACCTGCCGGAGGGCATGACCTATGAACTTGACAGTCTGTTGAGAGAATGGAACATAAAAAACTACCTGACGACGGATGAAAACTGCGAAAGCTCGGAGGACAATCCGGAATACAGCAAAGAAGAATACATATCCAGACTCAACCGACTACCCAATGTCATTGAAATGCCATACAACGAAGTCGTACGCAAATTCATAGACCTTTATTGCACAAAACTCAGAAAGTCGGTATCCTACATGCTGGGAGCCAATAACTTTTATGTCCCCATCTTTGAAGAAGCACTGGAAAGTTATCAACTCCCTCTCGAACTAAAATACCTCCCCATTATCGAATCTGCCCTTAATCCAGGAGCAACATCCCGCGTGGGAGCTGCAGGTCTGTGGCAATTTATGATCTCAACAGGAAAAGCATATGGTCTGGATGTCAACAGCCTGATAGACGAACGCCGTGACCCTATCAAATCATCTTATGCCGCCGCCCACTATCTGCAAGACTTATACCGCATTTTCGGAGACTGGACATTGGTCATTGCCGCTTATAATTGCGGACCTGCCAACGTAAATAAAGCCATCCGCCGGGCCGGAGGCAGTCACGATTACTGGAAAATTTACCCCTATCTTCCCAAAGAAACACGCGGATATGTCCCGGCCTTCATTGCAGCAAATTATGTCATGAACTATTATTGTGAACATAATATCTGCCCCATGACGGCCACATTGCCCCCAAGTACAGACACTATTATCGTCAGCCGTGACGTACACTTCGATCAAATCGTAGCCGTATGCAACGTGAAAGCAGAAGAAGTAAAAGCACTCAATCCTCAATATCGCACAGGATTGATTCCAGGTGCCAAGAAAAGCTGCATCCTGCGCCTGCCTACTCACGGCATCACGGCGTTCATTACTGCCGGCGACTCCGTATATAATTACAAATCTGATGAATTGTTCACCAATCGCAGCGAAGTGACGGTCAGTCAGGCAAGCAAAAACACATCGCGTACAAAGAGTCGCAACAGCAGCACGCGCAAGCGCACAAAAACCATAACCATCAGAAACGGCGACACACTGTCCAGCATTGCATCACGCTACGGTACGACCGTATCCAAACTCAAACGGCTCAACGGGTTGAAAGGAACAAGCATACGCGCGGGTCGCAAACTGAGAGTCAGATAAGACATACCAGAAAAACAAGAGGAGGTTACAATGGAAGAGGCTGAGAAAAAATTCATCGCTGAAGAGGAAATGGTCAACAACGCTTTCCAGCGTTTAATAGACACCTACCTGTCCTCACGACACCGGAAAAAGGTGGAAATCATCACCAAAGCATTCAACTTTGCCAGACAGGCCCATAAAGGTGTACGCCGACTGTCCGGAGAGCCATATATCATGCATCCAATCGCTGTAGCACAGATTGTATGCAGCGAAATCGGGTTGGGTTCTACCTCCATCTGCGCCGCCTTGCTACATGATGTAGTAGAAGATACGGACTATACCGTAGAAGATATTTCCAACATCTTCGGACCGAAAATCGCTCAGATTGTCGACGGACTGACCAAAATCTCCGGAGGTATATTCGGCGACAAAGCTTCGGCACAGGCAGAGTCCTTCAAGAAACTGCTGTTAACCATGAGTGATGACATACGGGTCATTCTCATCAAAATATCAGACCGCCTGCACAACATGCGTACACTGGGCTCGCAGCCTCCCAACAAACAATATAAAATTGCAGGTGAGACCCTCTACATTTATGCACCGTTAGCCAACCGGCTCGGTTTGAACAAAATCAAAGAAGAGCTGGAAGACCTGAGCTTCAAATACGAGCATCCGGAAGAATATCAACAGATCATCGACAAACTGGCTCAGACACGCGAGCACCGTGAAAGCCTGTTTGAAGACTTCACTCGCCCCATCCGGGAAGCACTGGACAAGATGGGACTTAACTACATTATCAAAGCGCGTATCAAAACGCCTTACTCCATCTGGTGCAAGATGCAGAACAAGCACATCGAGTTCGAAGAAGTCTACGACATACTGGCCGTACGCATCATCTTTGAGCCGCAGAAGCCGGAGGACGAAATCAGCGATTGCTTCCGCATCTATGTCTGCGCCAGCCGTATCTATAAACCACATCCCGAACGTCTGCGCGACTGGCTGACGCACCCCAAAGCCAACGGTTATCAAGCTCTTCACGTCACACTCATGAGCAAGACCGGGCAATGGATTGAAGTGCAAATACGCTCAAAACGGATGGACGAAATCGCCGAACAGGGATTTGCCGCCCATTGGAAATATAAGGAAGGCGGGAAAACCACAGCCGACAGTGAAGACGAGCTGGAAAAATGGCTGCATACCATCAAGGAGATACTGGACGACCCGCAGCCCAACGCACTGGATTTCCTGGATGCCATCAAGCTGAACCTTTATTCATCAGAAATCTTTGTCGTGACCCCCAAAGGGGAATTCAAGACCATGCCGACCGACTGCACCGTCCTCGACTTCGCATTCAGCATCCACACGTTCCTGGGCAGCCATTGCATAGGAGCAAAAGTCAACCACAAGCTGGTGCCCCTGAGCCACAAGCTCCACAGCGGCGACCAGGTGGAGATTCTGACATCAAAGACACAACACGTGCAGAAAGAATGGATCAATTTTGCCACGACAGCCAAAGCCAAAGGCAAAATACAGGCCATTCTGCGCCGTGAAGAACGCGAACAGCAGAAGCAAGGCGAAGACATGCTCAATGAATTCTTCGAAAAAGCCGACATTGAGCCTAACAGCATCAACATCGACAAGCTCTGCGACCTGCACCATATCAAATTCCGGGAAGAACTTTTCCAAGCCATCGGCTGCCAGAAAGTCGTACTCGGCAATGCTGACCTGGACGCCCTCCGCAACAAACCAATCAACAAAAGCAACAGCTGGACCCATCTGATTCCATTTCTCAAAAAGAAACAGCCGTCAGCAAAAACACAAAAAACGGGGCAAGAATCAACCGGCAACGCATCAGCCGCCCTTCATATTGACAGCAAGAAGACACTTGTCCTCAACGAAGAAAACATCCAGCAATTTAAAATTGCAGAATGTTGTCATCCTATTCCCGGAGACGATGCATTGGGCTACATTGACAGCAACGGACAGGTTTATATCCATAAACGTCAGTGCCCGGTGGCCGCAAGACTCAAGACAAGTGACGGCAATCACATCCTGGCCATCACATGGGACGTGCATAAGACGCTCTACTTCCCTACAACCATTAAAATCAGCGGCATCGACAACATCGGTGTACTGCACGACATTACCGACATTCTGTCCGGACAGCTTAACATCAACATCCGCAAACTGACCATCTCCACCCAAGACGGCATTTTCGATGGTGAAATCCAGCTGGGAGTGCATGATGTAGAAGACGTCAGGACCATCTGCAACAAGCTGAAAAGCATGCAGGGTATAGAGGAAGTGACAAGAATTGATTGACTATTATAAATAAGAAGCTATCATCATGTATTTAAGAAAAATATTTATGCTGATATGCTGCACGGGGTGCATATTGACAGCATACGCCAAGGACTTTCTTACCGTACATCTGGACAACGGCACCAAGATATCCTTTGCCGTTGCAGACCGTCCGAAAATCACCCTTACGGACGGTACGTTCGCCATCGGGACAGAACATTTCCTGCTGTCGAACATCAGGAAATACACACTGGGGGACACGAACGAAACGACCGCCATTGAAGAAAGCGTGGTTTCCGGACTCTCGTTTTACCCGAACCCGACCAGGGATTATGTGTATATCCAGACAGACAAGGACATACAGCCGCGTCTCTACTCCATTTCGGGCATGGAGCTTCCGGTGACCTGCAAACGACAGGAGAAGTGCATTGTTCTGGACTTGAGAAACCTCAAGAGCGATATTTACCTCCTGCAAATCGGGAAAGAGACCATTAAGATACAGAAGCTATGAGAAAGTACCTGACTTTGCTCCTGATGCTTTTCGCTCTGGGAGGGATTGATGCGGTCGCTCAGGACGAGAACAACCAGATTCTGGTCTTCCGCAATACGGGAGAAGTGAACCTCCTTTACGCCAACGAAGTGGACAGCATCGTGTTTTCGGCCTACGACAAAGACAGTGTTTTCCATGACGACTTTGTATCGCAGGTGTTCTACGCCCAGGACACGACACTGGTCGTCCCCGTGGAAGAGATAGACAGCGTGGCTTTCGGCAACCGGGACGCCATCGTGTTCCAACCGGGGGCACACGCCCTGACCGCAGAAGAGCTGCAGTATATCACCCTATATGACGGAAACAGCATCTGTTATGCCGCCAATACCCCAAAAGACCTGTTGCCGCAGGCGGGGGACAAGCTTTTCTATGGCGGGATGACGGACCTGTTCCCCGGAGCACTTTGTGTGAAGGTCAATTCCGTCACCTCCGGCGGGACACAACATGTGGTGAGCGTGACTCCCATCCCCATAAATGAGATGTTCAGCCAGCTGTTCTATGCCGGAACAGTCTCCTCCCAACCCGTCGTGGCCAAAAGGAGCACCCATCAGATCCAGCAAGAGATACACATTGGCGAACAATGCAACATCAGCATTTCCGGCACGTTCCAGCTGGACACCCGGTTTGTTGTGTCGCCGCTCACATCGTACTACAATGCAAAGGTATCGGTCAATACGGACATGGAGTTCGGGACAAACCTGTCACTCACCGACGTGGAGCCTTACCACTACGAAAGCGATGAGTTCCTGCAGGTTCCATTCTCGCCCATCCTGGGCGTGCTATACCCGTCCTGCAGCCTGCAGGCCTTTGCGGACCTCAATGCTGAACTGGCTTTCAGATACAACATGAGACGCCAGACGGCCAACCAGTGGGAATGGACCCGGAAAAACGGGGAAAACACGTTCAGAACGCTCGGCGGATCGGGCGACAACCCGGCAGACGAGGCCCAAATGGACATCACCTGCAAGGGGGAGATATTCTTCGGCCTGCAGCCTACGTTCCAATTCAGCCTGCCGCTCGACTTTGCCGGGGCGCGGGCAAAAGTCAGAATCGGCCCGTCTTTCTCCGGAGAGATCGGTCTCGGCCTCTTACAGTCCTTGCAGACCTACGACCCGGAGATGTACCAGAAAGGGGAGCTGGATGCAACCCTAAAACTGGACTTCACGGGGTCTGTATTCCACCGGCAGTGGGGATTCGGCGAAGAAAGTGAAACAAACATATTCCAGTACTCTTTCAATTTGTGGGAGAAGAAACTCCCGCTGTTCCCGGACTACAAGGCCACACGGGCCGTGCAGCTTTATCAGCCGGAAAACAAAGTGCTCTCGGTGTCGGCCAAGACCGACACGCCGCTGCTCAGGGAACTGGAGACCGGCTTTGAGATTGTCGATGTCGCCGGGACCACCGTAGACAGTGTGTTCGTAGAACAGCCCATCCTGGCCGGTCAGACGGAGATGCAGGGGTTCACCACGGAAATCTCCCTGCCTCATGCCGATGAGGGGCAGGAACTGTTCATGCGCCCTGTGTTCCATTATGCCGGACATACCATCCGGGCACGGCAGGTCAGCGTGGCAGATGGATGCCACATACAGCCGTTCACGGCCTACGTCTCAAACGGTGCCAGCACGTTCATCTCCGGATGGCCGTATATCGATTCCGCCACAGTGGACTCTACCTTATATAATATAGGTGCGCACCTCCCCGTGCAGGTCGCCGACACGGTCTTTTCCGCCCCTGCCCCGCTGACAACGGGACTCTATCTTGATGCCGCACAGCAGGAGCTGCTTCCGGGCACGTGGGAAGGGGACGTTGACGGCACGACCCGGCAATGCACTTTCGCGGACGAAGCCAACGGGAGTCTCACCGCCGGAGACGGCTCCACAAGGCGAGAGTTCCGCTATGCCTTGAATACCCCGCAGAGCGGAGACATCCAGATGCGTTTCGCAGATGATGAAACGGTCAGCACCATCACCGTCATCATGCTCAACAGCGAGACCATGCGAATCAAATTCAAAGGGAACAACGAATCTTATCTATTCACCAAAACACAAAATCTATAATGAAGACCTTTATACTATCCACACTGTTCACCCTCGCCTGCCTCATGCCTTCCCAGCTTCGGGCACAAATCGGTTACCAAGTATCGTTGCTGAACACGGCAACGGGAGAGCCGCAGGCAAACAAGACGGTCAACGTGAACATCGCCATCACCAACGCCGAGGACGAAATCGTCTATACGGAGATACAGACGGCCACAACCAACGACTTCGGCATTCTGTCGCTGTCCGTGGGCAATGAAAACACGTTCAAGAACGCGGACTGGAACAAACTGCCGTTCTACATCTCCGTCACGGCGGACGGCACGCTCATCGGGAAAAGCCAGATTCTCATCGTGCCCGTGGCGGAATATGCCAAAACTGCTGGAACGGTACTGACCAAGGATATGCTTGTCGGAACATGGAGTAACAACCATACCCTGAAAAGTGCTTATGGAGAAGGAGAAATAACAGAATCATATAATTACGTCACGTTCAATGAAGACGGGAGTGGAACTTTTTTAACCGCCGTTGATGATGCAGCTCCTATTCTATGGAAAATCATAGGATCACAGGTCTACATCTACATCACTATGGAATACAATTATCGAAACTATGGCGACATAGTATCTACTACTGAGCCGTTATGCATCTATAAAATTCTTACTTACGACCAAGAAGAAAACAAGCTGATATGCATAGGCGGAAATCCTACCCCCGGCATATACAGCAAAGAATAAACTAATATAGACCACCATGAACAAGACATTCAGACTCATCATTCTTCTGTGCGCTTTACTGGCCTCGCAGCAAGCCATTAAGGCACAAATCGGCTACCAAGTATCGCTGCTGAACAAGGCAACGGGAGAGCCACAGGCGAACAAGACGGTCAACGTGAACATCGCCATCACCAACGCCGAGGACGAAACCGTTTATACGGAGATACAGACGGCCACAACCAACGACTTCGGCATATTGTCGCTGTCCGTGGGCAATGAAAACACCTTCAAGAACGCGGACTGGAACAAACTGCCGTTCTACATCTCCGTCACGGCGGACGGCACGCTCATCGGGAAAAGCCAGATTCTCACTGTTCCCGTGGCGGAATATGCCAAGACCGCCGGAACGGTGCTGACCAAGGATATGCTTATCGGGACGTGGAAGTGGGGAATATCATATACTTACGACCGTGGAGACGGCACACAAGGTCAAGACGGATATGAGTACACATATATATTCAATTCTGATAACACATGCATTTACAATTACAGCCACCCCGCTATTCCTTCTTATGTTACCAGTTATCTTACCTACGAAATCATAGGCAGATTCATCTACCTTTTTAAAAAGACATCTGATGCAGTTTCGGGCAATATCATTGCCAGCACAACAGATAAAGTTCTCTCACAAATTTTGGTATATTTACCCCAAGAGAATAAAATTGCGAACAATGACCTAGAAGTTCTTGCTCCCATGCTTTTAGTCAAGCAATAACCGCAACCCACGCTCCCGCAAAGACCAGCCCCGCCAGACCGCTCACACCAACCCGTCCAGCGCATTGCGCAGCTGCTCCAGCTCATCGCGGACGGCCTGCAGACGGGCGACAATCTCGACATTACGCTCTACGTCATCTCGACTGTTTTTCAGAGCCTTACGGGCAGCGGCCAGTTTCATGCCCCGCACCTTTACCAGGTTATAAATCAGACGTACTTGCTCAATATCCTCCTGCGAATAGCGGCGTATGTTACGTCCCGACTTACGAGGGGCGATCGTGGGAAACTCTTTCTCCCAATAACGCAGCAAAGTCTCGGAGACGCCGAACATCTCCGCCACTTCACCGATAGAGTAATAAAGTTTCAGGTCTTTATTAGGATTCAGTGCCATAAAGTCGGTCTCTTATCAGTCGTTTTCAGTCATTTACTTGCAAAAGTAGGCAAAACAAGTTATCTTTGCAAAACTTTTTTGGGAATAGTTAACGCATAAAATAAAAAAGAAATGACCGCAAACGAAATCCGTGACTCGTTCGTCAAATTCTTCGAGTCAAAAGGTCACCTCATTGTACCGTCCGCGCCCATGGTCATCAAGGACGACCCCACGCTGATGTTCACCAATGCAGGCATGAACCAGTTCAAAGACATCATCCTGGGCAACCGGCCCGCCACCAGCAAACGCTGCACAGACTCACAGAAATGCCTCCGCGTCAGCGGCAAACATAACGACCTGGAAGAAGTAGGACACGACACTTACCACCACACCATGTTCGAGATGCTCGGCAACTGGAGCTTTGGCGACTACTTCAAGAAAGAAGCCATAGAATGGGCATGGGAGTATCTGGTGGACGTGCTGAAGATAGACAAGGCCAACCTGTACGCTACGGTGTTCGAAGGCTCCCCGGAGGAAGGGCTGGAACGCGACGACGAAGCCGCAGGCTATTGGGAACGCTTTCTGCCGGAAGATCACATCATCAACGGCAACAAACACGACAATTTCTGGGAGATGGGAGCAACAGGCCCCTGCGGCCCCTGCTCGGAAATCCATATCGACCTGCGCCCCGAAGAAGAGAAGGCCAAGATTCCGGGACGCGAATTGGTAAACAAGGACAACCCGCTGGTTATCGAAATCTGGAACCTCGTATTCATGCAATACAACCGCAAGGCCGACCAGTCGCTCGAACCGCTCCCGGCCAAGGTCATCGACACCGGTATGGGCTTTGAGCGTCTGTGCGCCGTAATGCAAGGCAAACGCTCCAACTATGACACCGATGTGTTCCAGCCCATCATCAAAGTCATCGGCGACCTGTCGGGCTGTCACTACGGTGACGATCCGAAAAAAGATGTGGCCATGCGTGTGGTGGCAGACCATCTGCGCACCATTGCCTTCTCCATTGCCGACGGACAGCTGCCAAGCAATGCCAAGGCCGGCTACGTCATCCGCCGCATCCTGCGCCGTGCCGTACGCTATGCCTACACCTTCCTTGGGCAGAAAGAGGCTTTCATGTATAAGCTGTTGCCGGTCCTTGTTCAGGAAATGGGTGAAGCCTACCCCGAACTGGAGGCACAGAAAATCCTCATATCCAAGGTGATGAAAGAGGAAGAAGAAGCCTTCCTGCGCACGCTGGAGACGGGCATCCGTCTGCTCGACCGCGTGATGAGCGAAACAAAGGCGGCCGGCAAGACCATCATCGACGGTGTGGAGGCGTTCACGCTGTTCGACACCTATGGATTCCCACTCGACCTGACGGAACTGATCTGCCGCGAAAACGGTCTGTCTGTAGACGAAGAAACGTTCAACTCCGAGATGCAGAAACAGAAAGAGCGTGCACGCAACGCCGCAGCTACAGAAACAGGCGACTGGACTGTGCTGGCCGACGGGGAAACCGAGTTCGTGGGATGGGACTATACGGAATATGAATGCCGCATCCTGCGCTACCGCAAGGTGACACAGAAGAAACAGACGTTCTATCAGATTGTGCTCGACAAGACTCCGTTCTACGCCGAAATGGGCGGACAGGTGGGCGACCGGGGCACGCTCTGTTCCGAATATGAGACCGTGGAAATTGTAGACACCAAGCGGGAGAACAACCTGCCGGTACACATCGCCAAGGCACTCCCGCAGCACCCGGAAGCCCCGTTCATGGCTTGCGTGGACACCGACCTGCGCGCCGCCAGTGAGGCCAACCACACGTGCACCCACCTGCTCGACCAGGCCCTGCGCGCCGTGCTGGGCACCCATGTGGAGCAGAAAGGCTCGCTGGTCACACCGGAATACCTGCGCTTCGACTTCTCTCACTTCCAGAAAGTGACGGACGAACAGCTGCGCGAAGTGGAACGCATGGTGAACGCCAAGATACGCGAGGACATCCCGCTGCAGGACCATCGCGACATGCCCATAGAGAAAGCCAAGGAACTGGGGGCCATCGCCCTCTTCGGCGAGAAATACGGCGACCGTGTGCGCGTGGTGCAGTTTGGCGACAGCGTGGAGTTCTGCGGCGGATGCCATGTGAAGTCCACAGGGCGCATCGGCATGGTGAAGATACTGAGCGAAAGCTCCGTGGCCGCCGGCGTGCGCCGCATAGAGGCCATCACGGGTGCCAAGGTAGAAGAGATGCTCTATGCCATGCAAGACCTGACCAATGAGCTGCGCCAGATGTTCAACAATGCCCCTGACGTGAAAGCCGCCATCCGCAAAGCCATCGACGAAAATGCCGGTCTGAAAAAGCAGCTGGAAGAAACCATCCGTGAGAAAGCAGCACAGCTGAAAAAGGCAACAATAGAGAACGCAGCCAACATCAACGGTGTGACCGTGTTCCGCAACACCATCCCCGTTCCGCCTGAAATAGCCAAGGACATGGCTTTCCAGCTCCGCAATGAAGCCGAAGACGCACTGGTCATCATCGGCAGCGTATATGAAGGCAGGCCAACCCTCACAGCCGCAGCCTCGGACAACATGGTGAAGGCTCACCACATCAACGTGGGACAAATCATCCGTGAGGCCGCCCGTCTCATCCAGGGCGGCGGCGGCGGACAGCCCCACTTCGCCACAGCCGGCGGAAAGAATCCTGACGGACTGAGCGCAGCCGTGGACAAATTCATCGAACTGGCACAACTGTAACGCGCCGCACACATATCAACAGACAGCGGCAGCACAAAGGCATGAATGTCCTTGTACTGCCGCTGTTTCCGTATCCTGACATCCAGCCCGTCCACCCCTTGTCGCCCCACAGCCGTAAACGCCGGAATTCCTTGCGCAAAGATGACCGGAGTCTTGCGCAAGAAACGAACCGGCGTTGCGCATAAACGCAGCAGATGCCATACACCGCCCCTCCGGACAGCCCATGCTCTTCTGCATGCAAAGACGGAAAACGGGCGTCAGCCCCTGTCACGACGACCGTCCGTCACCGACCTGTTCCTGCGGCCAATTCACCAGATAAAGCCTTTCCGTAGCACGCGTGAAAGCCGTATAAAGCCAACGGAAATAATCAGCCGACAACTGACCGGCAGACACATATCCCTGATCGATGAATACACGCTGCCACTGACCGCCCTGTGCCTTGTGGCAAGTCATGGCATAAGCATACTTCACCTGCAACGCATTGTAATAAGGATCTGCCTTGATTTTCTTCATCCGTTCCCGCTTCACCGTCACATCCGCATAATCTTCTTCCACAGCACCGAACAAGGCTTCCGACTGTGTTCGGGTCAAGGCAGGTGCCTCGCTCTGCAAGCCGTCCAGCAATACCGTCGCTTCCAACTCCACCTCATCGTAATCCGGAAAGCATAACAGTACATCAACAAACCGGAAACCGTAAAGCTCCCGCTGCCTGCGCACACGGCGCACCACAGCCACATCTCCATTGGCCAGAAAACCGGAAGGAAAATCCTTCAGCCCCGCCGTCCAGAAATAATTGTTCTTGGCCACCAGCAACCGGTCTCCGCCGGTCAGCTCTTCCTCCCGGCCCAGAATGCGCCCCCTTATACCATTATTATAAATGTTAGCCCGTTTGTTGGAACGTGTAATCACCATCGTCTGGTCTGTTCCACAACGGCTGTAAGCCTCCTCCAACGCCTCAATCAACTCATCACCGGGCAAAGCACAAATATCCGGGAATCCTGCAAGCCGGATCTGCGGCAGCCCACCTCCGCCACCCGACATCACCAGCTGCCGAAGCCGCGTGGCATTCCACAATATGCCGCTCTCCTGCTGCTGCCGCACCACTTGTGTCAGTTCACCCTGCCATACCCGCAGTCCGAAAGACGCCAGAGCATCCGCCGACAATGCCGGACTCAAATCTTCACCCACGGGAGGCAGCTGTGCAGCATCGCCCACCAACATCAAACGGCATCCCTCACCGGAGTAAACAAAATGTATCAGGTCCTCCAGCAGACTGCCCTGCATCGGTCCGCCCCCGCTTCCCGGCTGTCCGGAAATCATGGACGCCTCGTCCACGATAAACAGCGTATGACGGGCCAGATTCACATTCTGCAGGAAATTATCCGTATCATTAGAAAACGTCTTCTGCCGATAAATGCGCTTATGTATCGTGAAAGCCGAATGTCCCGACTGCAAGGCAAACACTTTGGCAGCACGCCCAGTGGGTGCCATCAGCACCACGGCCCGCCGCAAATCCACCAACGCCCTCACCAAAGCACCCAGGACAGAAGTCTTGCCCGTGCCCGCATACCCGCGCAAGATACAGACCCCGTCACGCCCGCTTTCAAGAAGGAAATCCGCCACCAGCTCAATGGCCCGCCGCTGCTCCAGCGTAACCGGAAACGAACATTTAGTCTCTATAAACCGCTCTAAATCTTTTTTTATCATAAAACAGAGAGAAAAATTCGCCGAAATGTCGAATATTAAAATTATTTATCTTACTTTTGCGATGCGAATGTAACAAATAAAAATTATAAAGTATCATGAAAAAAGCGATTAATGTCATCTTAGGCTTATGCGCACTTGTACTGCTTTATCTCTGCTACGAAAGTATCATGGAACCCATTCACTTCAATGAAGAGAGGGATGTACGCGAAGCAGCGGTCAAAGCACGTCTGCTACAAATCAAGACTGCAGAGGATCTGTACCGCCAGCAGCATGAAGGCGAATTCTGCGATTCCTTCCATGTGCTGATCGATTTCATCAAGACGGCACGCATTCCTCACGTGAACAAAGTGGGTGAACTGAGTGACGAGCAGATGGACAAAGGGTTAACCGAAGCCAAAGCTGCCGCCATCGTAAACAGTGGAGATGCCGCCGCCATCGCAGAGAACGGCCTGCAGAACTTCCGCCGCGACACCACATGGTCGCCTATGGCTGAAGCAGTAGTCGGTCCGAACGGAAACGTCGATTCAATTCAGTATATCCCTTATGGAGACGGTGCTGTATTTGAGCTGGAAAAAACCATACACGTAGGACGCTCCGGCGTGACACAGAATGTGATGGAATGCCGTGCTCCTTACAGCAGTTACCTGAAAGGCATGAACGACCGTGAGGTTTATAACCTGACAGATGCAGCTGAGAAACAAGGCCGCTATCCGGGCCTGAAGATTGGTGATCTCGTGACCCCCAACAACAATGCAGGCAACTGGGAATAATCAACAACAATCATACAGTCTGTCCATCCGCCTGCACGCGGATGGATTTTCTTTTTATAGCTACGGTACGGCGGCAACCGAACCGATAGCGATAGAACATTATGCCTGTCAGTCGGACGAATCTGCAGCAACGGCACTGGAAAAAGCGCTGGCACAGTCGGGCATAGTTAACCAAAGGCACTATCTCATCACTTACGTACTCACGGAAAGTCCTTCCATGCTGGTCCCATTGGAATGCTTCCGCAAGGAAGAAGCCAACGCCCTCTACCGCCTGACCTATGCACAAGAAAAAGCCGGAAAAACGTATTATAACATCCTGCCTCATCTGGAAACAGCCCACGTGTTCACCGTCGATGCAGAAACCGAAAAGGTGCTTTGCCGGCAATTTCCCAACATAAGATTCTACCACAGCTACACCATGCTGCTCGAAAAAATGTGGATTCTGGAAACGGCGGGAAAAGAACGCCTCTATGCCTATTTCCAAGGCCAGGAAGTGTTTATGTTCTGTTACCGCAGACAACAGCTGGAATTCGCCAATACGTTTCCGGCCGATCATACAGAAAACATCGTCTACTTTATTCTCTCCATTTGGAAAGACCTGAACATCGACCGTCAAAACGGAGAGTGCATCCTGTTGGGAAGCAGTGAGCTGAAAAACGCTGTGGCGCAACAGCTAAGACGCTATCTGCGCATCGTCAGGGAAACGACGGCCACAGATATATTCCGCCGCTCGCCACTGGCCCGGCATCCGCAGGTCCCATTCGACGTGCTGGCACTTCTGGCTAATGTCATATAAAGAAAAACGACAACAAGATGAGAGTCATTACCGGAAAATATAAAGGAAAGCATTTCGCAATCCCGCGCAGTTTCAAAGCCCGTCCGACAACCGACTTTGCCAAAGAAAACTTGTTCAACGTGCTGAGAGCCTACATCGATTTCGACAGTCAACCGTCTGCCCTGGATCTGTTTGCCGGTACAGGAAGCATCACGCTGGAACTGCTGTCACGCGGCTGTGGGAAAGTGGTTTCTGTGGAACGCGACCCGCAGCATTTCAGTTTCATCATGAAGACTCTGTCTACGCTCAACGACCCGCACAGCTTTCCCCGGCGGGCCGATGTATTCCGCTATCTGGAACGGTGCGGCGAACAGTTTGATCTCATCTTTGCCGACCCGCCCTACACGTTGGAAGAGCTGGACAAACTGCCTGATATCGTATTCCGCAAGCAACTCTTGACCCCTGAAGGAGTATTCGTCCTGGAGCATGGCAAGGCCAACGATTTCTCACATCATCCGCACTTCAGAGAACACCGCTCCTACGGCAGCGTGAATTTCTCTTTTTTCAAAGCAGAGGAGCCAACAGGCGAATAGAGGATTCGGCCACACGCAAATAAAGAGAACGCGTTTCCCACATCTCAAGATTGAGCAAACGACAGTGCTTCTGATCTTCCTGAAAGATGCGTCTCATCATGCGGGCCGCTTCTGCATCATACACAAAAGCGTTCACCTCGAAATTACGCTCAAAGCTACGGAAATCTATGTTCGTAGATCCGCAGGACGTCAACATATCGTCGCAGACCAACGTTTTTGAGTGCAAGAAACCACTCTGGTAAAGATAAACTCTCACTCCGGCCCTGATCACATCATGCAAGAAAGACCGCGACGCCCATGTCAACAGACGCTTATCCGACCGTTCGGGCAGCATCAGCCGTACATCCACACCGGCCAAAGCCGCTGTCTGCAAGGCAAAAAGCATACGCTCCGTAGGCATAAAATAAGGACTTTGCAAGTAGAAATATTTCTTGGCCCGCATCAAGGCCAGCACCATCCCCTGCATAATGTCCGGCCACGGCGCCGTAGGTATGGAAGTGACAATCTGTACCAATGCACTGCGACTGACGCAAGGTTCACAATCTTCCTTAAGAATTCTCCGGCATTCTTCCTCATGCGGATAATACACTTGCTCCGTAATGGTCTGCCCTGTCGCAACATACCAGTCGGATAGAAAAGCCCGCTGCAATCCTCCCACCGCATTCCCCATGATGCGTGTGTGGGTATCCCGCCAGGCTCGCTTACCGTCGCCCACGGGATAGAAATAACGTTCTGCCAAGTTCATCCCCCCCACATAACCGACAATACCGTCGATGACCACAATCTTACGATGATTGCGGAAATCCACCTTGCTGGTAAGCTTCGGAAAACGTACGGGCAAAAAAGCCCCCACTTGTATGCCCTTGTTTTCCATCCGGCGGAAAAAGCTGTTCTTCACATTCCAACATCCTACATCATCGTAAACCAGACGGACGCTCACCCCCTCACTCACCTTTTTAGCCAACGCCTCTGTTATCATCCGACCTATCCGATCGTCCTCAATAATATAGAACTCCACATGAATATGATGACGGGCCGCCGCAATGTCACGCAACAGATTATCAAGCATCTCCTGTCCCACAGTAAAGAAACGGATCTTGTTATCCGCATAGGGAAAAGCCCCGCTCTGACGACGGAACAAGCGGATAAGATGAACGTAATCGGCCGGAAGTTCCGGAAACCCTCCCTGATAAAAACGAACCGCTGAGCGACGCGCCAACTGACTCGCACAGGCTTGGCTCACAAAATGCTCCCTCTTTCGGTTACGTCCGAAAAAGAAATAAATCACCAATCCCACAATAGGCAGGAAGAAAAGCACCATCAGCCACGCAACAGTCTTAACCGGCTGCCGGTTCTCAAGCACCACGACCAGCATCTGGCTCAGGACGACAAAGAGGTAGAAGGTCCCTATTATACTATAAATTACGACATCAAGCACGGCCTTATCCGCTTATATCGTAACAAACATACGAAAAAAGATTGAATCCCGCTCCATAAAAGCCGGAAAAATGAACAAAAGGACAGAAAACGGGAAACAAGCTCCCGACAAAATCCGTATTCGATAAAACAAATCCGCCTTGTGTTTCGGAAAATTCTTCTACTTACTGAAACACAAGGCGGATTCTCCACAAAACGATTTAAATGAAAAAGAATATTATCCACTACCGCGGACCGCCGAATCCGCCTGGGCCTCGCCTGCCCGGACCATCCAGGCCGGGGCCGAAGCCTCCACCGCCCTGACGCATGCTGGCTCTGGCCTCACGATTGCCCATCAAGTTCAGTTTGTAGATGAAATGCACCATCACATAACTGTTTATAGCGTTGCTCCAAGTATCTGTACGCTGTATAGCACTCAGAGCGCGGCTGATATTGCTCCGCTCACGCAAGATATCATACCACTGTATAGATACCGTTGCTGCATTCTCTTTCAGAAAACTCTGCGAAAGTTGGGCGTTCCAGATCAGCTCATCTGTATTCATCGATGCATCCTCATACCCACGGCGGCTGCTCTGCCCGATGTTGGTAGCCAGACTCATGCTCCACGGAAAGTTAAACTGCACATTACCACCGTAAGAAAAGTTGTAGGTATCCAGGTTCGCATTCTCCTGCAGGTCGTTACGTGCATGCTGATAATTAATACTACCGTTCACGCCCACTTCCAGCAGGTCGTTGCGGAAGTTCACGTTCAGCCGCTCGCCCACGTTGGTCGTCTTCGTGGTACTCTTCTGGCAGAAAGCGGCAATCCGTTCGGGCGTGACCGTATTCCCGCCCAGATTGGTGTCGGAGCTGATATATCCCACACTGTTTGAATAGCCATAATTGGTAAAGGTGAAGATATTGAAATACTTCTTCTCGCCCAACGCCGTGTTGAACATCGCGCCTCCCCAGAAGTCCCAGTTGCCGTTGATGTTCATCGGCATGGTGGTGCGCCGTCCGGAGTCCTCATCGTAAAGCACAGCCGTACTGATACTGTTGCTGGTCATGTTCATACGCGCATGAATCATCCATCCGCGCTGCTTGTCGGGCAGATAATTGTTATAGAACAGGTTCATGCTGTTCGTCCAAGAGGGTTTCAGCCCTGGATTACCGCGCGAAATATTCAACGGATCCGAATCATCGGTCACATCCAACAAATTCGTCATGGAAGGTTGTGAGGAACGGCCGTTATAGCGGAAACGCAACTGTCCCGTATCAGAGAACTTGTAACGGAAATCAATACGCGGTGACCAGTTGAGCACATTTCGTATGACCGTTGTGTCCAATTTGCCTTTCTGATAGTCCATATAGGTTTTCTGGGGCTGTACGGACACACCGGCATTCAGACGGAACTTGCCCATATTATAACGGAACATAACTGTTGCATTCTGATTATGCTCCTCATACGTAGCATATTGACTGTTCTCGAAATTCTTGCACAAGTCGAGCCAATCCACTCCCGGCACATAGCCCAACGGATATGTCTCCAGCTCCTCCTTCGTCAATACTCCTTTCGACAACAGGCTGTCCAGCGAATACATCGAGCGGTCGGAGTCTGAATAACGGTACTGATACCGATAGCTGAACTGCAAGGTGGCTCCGGCAAACAAAGGCTCGCTGTAGCTCAGATCCGCACTCCCGTTATAACTCTTGGAGGGATTCAGATTATACTGCCGCTGATAATTGTTGGCATAGGCTCCCGTTGCATCTTTTTGCAGGAAATAGTTCACATCAGAAATACTATGTGAGTTGCTTTCCGAGTCGGAGTAACCGCCCCGCAGACGGAGAGTGATATTACGCCCGCTGCTGTTCAGACGACGGTTCACCATCAGCATACCGTCGGTCGAGAAGCTCTTCCCGTCACTGTAGCTCAGACGATTGTTGTCGTTCACCACGATGCTGTCTTTCACATACGCCTCATACTGTGCCAAAGGGTCGGACATGCCGGAGGCATAAGGGTCTGCATTAAATGTAACACTACTGCTCTGTCCGCGGCTGTAGTTATCCGAATAGGAGAAATTCGGACGAAACATGATGCGCGTCATCGTGTCGGGAGTCCATTCCAGCCGGAAGTTGGCGTTCACGTTCGTATTGCCCGTAACAGTGGTGCTGCGGCTGTTGGAAAAGGAACTGCTCGCCCCTGCGGACAAAAACGTTTCGGAATTGGTAATGGTCTGCCTGTCGCTGTTCCGATGGGTATACCGCACGTTACCGCCCATCATCAGGCGTCCGGCCTCCCGTTCTTTCTTTCCGTTATCCCAGGTGAAGTCCACACCCGCCATCTTGCTGGCAACCAAACCGTTTCCCCCTCCGAATCCGCCGTGGAAACCTCCGGAAAAGCCACGGTCGTCCACATTGTTGGCTGAGCCGAAAACGGTAAGCCGCAGCCTGTCAGTAAAGCGCAGAAGCATCAATTTCCCCGTGTAACGGTCTTCTGTTCCATAGCCCACATCTGCATTGCCGACCCATCCCTGGTTCATCTCCTTCTTCACCGAAAGGTCCAGCACGGTTTCTTCCTCACCGTCGTCAATCCCCGTCATACGGGTATAATCGCTCTGTCTGTCGTAGGCCCTTATCTTCTCCACCATATTGGTAGGCAGATTTTTCATGGCCATTTTAGTGTCTGAGTCAAAGAACTCTTTACCATCAATCATAATCTTCTTCACTTCCTTGCCATTGATGGTGATGGTACCGTCCTCAGACACTTCCGCGCCAGGCAGCTTTTTCACCAGCTCCTCCAGCGCGGAGCCTTCGGGCACACGGTAGGCCCCGGCATTATATACAAAGGTGTCGGCCTTCATCTCCACCTGGGCCTGGCGCGCCGTCACCTCGGCCGCCTGCAGCAGCACGGCATTAGTGGCCAGCTTAATCGTCCCCAAAGCCACATTCTTCTGCGAGGAGAAAAGCTGCAGATTCTTATAATAAGGTTTGAATCCCACAAAACTGATCCGGAATATATACTTTCCCGGCTTCACATTCGGAATAGAGAACTTACCGTCCATCTTAGAACTGACTCCCGTCACCAACGTACTGTCGCCATTCAACAACACCACCGACGCAGAATAAACCGGTTCATCAGTATCCTCTTCTATTACGGTTCCACTCACCGTGACCTTCTGCGCCCACGCACATACGCTCAACACGCACAACAGAAAGGTCAAGACGCTTCTCTTTTCCATTTTGACTAAAAAATTTTCTATAAACAATCCGTTTCTTATATATTCAACACGTCTGTAAGACGGCCTGCATACACAACGGTTTAATCCGGACGTCGCATTTTAACAAAAATAAATGTGTAAACGGCCTAACCGGATGCAAAATTAAATAATCCCAAAGAAATAAACACCAGAACGGAACATTTTATTTCAAATATTCTATCTTTGCAGACAGTTCATTACAATACATTTATGCAGACACAAAAGATTATCATTTCGGAAGATCTGGGATACAACCTGCCCCGTGCCATAGAACAATGCCCGCACGACCGGCTTTTTGTCCTGACCGACCGGACCACTCATGACAAATGCTGGCCCGTCATTGCCGACATTCCGGGCATACAGCACGCAGAACACATCATCATCGAAGCCACCGACGAGCACAAAAACATAGAGGCTCTCACCCACGTATGGTCAGCATTAGGGCAACGGGGCGGCACGCGTCACTCGCTCCTGATCAATCTGGGCGGCGGCATGGTGACAGACCTCGGAGGCTTTGCCGCCGCCACATTCAAACGCGGCATAACCTACATCAACATTCCCACCACGCTGCTGGCTATGGTCGACGCAGCCGTAGGCGGAAAAACGGGCATCAACTTCAACGGGCTGAAGAATGAAGTCGGTGCGTTCTGCCCCTCGGCATGCGTACTTATCGATACGGAATTCCTCAAGACACTGGACTACCATAACCTCTGTTCGGGCTATGCAGAGATGCTGAAGCACGGACTCATCAGCAATAACGCCAACTGGGCCGAGCTACTGACGTTTGAGCTGGACAACGTGAACTACCGCCGTCTGCTGTCCATGGTGGCCCAAAGTGTGGCCATCAAAGAACAGATTGTCAAAGAAGACCCCTACGAACAGGGCATACGCAAAGCCCTGAATCTGGGACACACTGCCGGACACGCCTTTGAAAGCCTGGCTCTGGCCGAAGGACGCACCGTGTTGCACGGCTATGCCGTAGCGTGGGGACTGGTCTGCGAGCTATACCTCAGCAGCATACTGACGGGGTTCCCGAAAGACAAGCTCCGGCAAACCCTGCAATTCATCAAGACCTATTATGGAACGTTCGCCTTCGACTGCAAGTCGTACGAACAACTTTATCAGCTCATGACGCACGACAAAAAAAACACATCGGGCATCATCAACTTCACGCTGCTGGCCGATGTGGGAGAAGTACGCATCAACCAGACAGCCGACAAGGAGACCATCTTCGACATGCTGGACTTCTACCGTGAGGCCATGGGCTGCTGAAATGGAAACAAACCTTCAAACAAAAACACTTATGAACAAAACGTTAATCATCTTAGCCATGACCTGCCTGGCAGGTATGTCTACAACGGGCGCGGCACAACGTCCCCCGACAGGCAATCCCGTATTACCGGAATTCCACGCCGATCCGGAAATCCTCTACGCCGAACAGACCGACAAATACTACATCTACTCCACCACGGACGGCACCCCCGGATGGGGCGGATACTATTTCACCGTGTTCAGTTCTGATGACCTGACCGACTGGCGGCACGAAGGCATCATGCTCGACTTGGGAACCGACCAGGTCAGTTGGTCGGACGGCAACGCCTGGGCGCCGTGCATCATCGAGAAAAAGACTGGCGGAAAATATAAATACTACTTCTATTTCAGTGGAAACACGCCCAACGGGAAAGCCATCGGTGTGGCTACCGCCGACCATCCGTGCGGCCCGTTCACCGACAGCGGCCATCCCATCATCGACCGGCGTCCGGACGGACAGACGCACGGACAGCAGATTGACGTCGACGTGTTCGAGGATCCCGTAAGCGGCAAAAGCTACCTTTACTGGGGCAACGGCTACATGGCCGGAGCCGAGCTGAACGACGACATGATGAGCATCAAGCCTGAAACCGAAACACTCATGACTCCACAAGGAGGCACCCTGCAGGACTATGCTTACCGCGAAGCCCCCTATGTGTTCTACCGGAAAGGCACGTATTATTTCCTGTGGAGCGTAGATGACACCGGCTCACCCAATTATCACGTAGCCTACGGCACGTCATCATCGCCGCTCGGACCGATAAAAGTTGCCAAAGAGCCTGTCATTCTCATCGAACGTCCCGAAAAAGAGATTTACGGTACGGCACACAACTCCGTCCTGCAGATACCGGATACGGATGAATGGTACATCGTATATCACCGCATCAACAAGAACTACCTGAAGCATCAGCCCGGAGTGCATCGCGAAGTGTGCATCGACCGGATGGAGTTCAACGCCGACGGCACCATCAAGCCCGTCACTCCCACCCACGAAGGAGTGAAGCCGCTGAAACGGTGAGCGGCACAGCATCCGTTCCCGCCTGCCGCATGACAACGAACAGCCGTGCGGCAGACGGGATGCGGCCTTGCGCAAAAGAGGAAGAAGTCTTGCGCAAAACCCATTCATGTCTTGCGCATGACTTACTGGCATATCGGTGCCATATCGTAAGACACTATTTGCAAGCTAATAAAAAAAACAAGGAAAACAGACAGGCCTCAGCAGGAAAAGCCTGCGCCGTCATATAGAAAGAGGGAATGCCTTTCCATGAAAGCATTCCCTCTTCTTCCGAATGGTCGGGATGACTGGATTCGAACCAGCGACCACTCGCCCCCCAGACGAGTACTCTAACCGGACTGAGCTACATCCCGTTTGCGGGTGCAAAATTAGAAATTGTTTTTGAATTCTCCAAATAAATTCCTACTTTTGTGCTGGAAATATTCTTTTTCACAGAAATATGCAAATCAGCATCACAGCCCCGACAAAACTGCGGCACACCATCATCTTACCGGCCAGCAAAAGCATCAGCAACCGAGTGCTGATCATCAATGCCTTGTCACACGGGAAGAGCACGCCGCAAAACATCTCCAACTGCGACGACACCGCCGTAATGCTCAAGGCATTATGCCCGCCGAACAAGCAGCAATCCACAAACGAACGTCTCATCGACATACAGGCCGCCGGAACAGCCATGCGCTTCCTTTCGGCTTATCTGGCCGTCTGCCCCGGCACGGCACAGATTACAGGCACGGCACGCATGAAACAACGCCCCATAGGCATTCTGGTGAATGCCCTGCGCACCTTGGGAGCCCAAGTGGAATATCTGGAAAACGAGGGCTTCCCCCCGCTGCGCATCGCCGGCGGACAACATGCCGGAGGTCAGCTGCAACTGGCCGGCAACGTCAGCTCACAATACATATCGGCCTTACTGATGATAGGCCCCGTACTGCAAAACGGTCTGGAGCTGGAACTGACAGGCGACATCATTTCCCGCCCGTACATCGACCTGACCCTCCACCTCATGACAGCGTTCGGCGCACAGGCAGGATGGACAGACGAACGTCACATCCGCGTCCTGCCGACTCCCTATCGTAAGGATCAGCCGTTTCTGGTGGAAAATGACTGGAGCGCAGCTTCCTACTGGTATCAGATGATGGCTCTTTCCAGCGACCCGCAGGCAGAAATCATCCTGCCGGGACTTTTCCGTAACAGCTGTCAGGGCGACGCTGCCGTACTGAACATGTTCGAACCGTTGGGCGTACACACGACCTTCCTCCGCGACAAAGACGGAACGGAAACCGCACGACTGACCAAAACGAAGCGGACAGCCCAACGGATGGACTATGATTTCATCAACCAGCCGGACTTGGCACAGACATTCGTGGTCACCTGTATCATGCTGGGAATTCCTTTCCGCTTCACCGGACTGCAGAGCCTGAAAATCAAGGAGACCGACCGCATTGCCGCCTTGATTCGCGAAACAGCCAAAATGGGCGTGTGCCTCAACGAAGACCGTGACGCCGGACTCTGCTGGGATGGCAGCCGTACGGTAACTCAAGCCCATACGGCTATCGACACCTATGAAGACCACCGCATGGCCATGGCCTTCGCCCCATGTAGCCTGGTCCTGCCGGAAATACGTATCAACAACCCGCAAGTGGTGAGCAAATCATACCCTCATTACTGGCAACATCTGTCCGAAGCCGGATTTAAAATCGAAGAGAAATGATTTTCATATTCATCTTTGGCGCACTGCTCATCGCCGCCGCCATAGCCCTGACGGCAGGCTACCTTCACAACCGCTCGCTGAAAAAGCGGCTGGAACAAGGCGAACCGGTGGAAACGCCTGCCATAGTGCAACCCCCGCAAGAATGCTGCGGACAGCATGAGGTGTGCGAAAAAGAGAGCCTGCTGGCCGCCGTCAGCCGGGAGATAGAGTATTATAATGACGAAGAACTCGACCGTTTCCGCAGCAGGGAACCGGCAACCTATACGGAACAGGAAACGGAAGAATTCCGCGACGTGCTCTACACCATGCGCGAAGATGAAGTGGCTGGCTGGGTGCGCAGCCTGCAATTACGCGGTGTGCCCTTGCCCGACACGCTGAAAGACGAAGTGTTTCTCATCATCGGAGAAAGGAGAACAGAGCACTCATGAGCATCTTTTCCTACACTTTTTTTCAGAACGCCTTGCTGGGCAGCCTGCTGGCCAGCATTCTGTGCGGCCTGGTGGGAACCTACATCGTAACCCGCCGGCTGGTGTTCATCAGCGGAGGCATCACCCATGCCTCCTTCGGCGGCATCGGCATGGGCGTCTATTTAGGCATTCCTCCCCTCCTTTCGGCCGCCGTGTTCTCGGTTCTTTCCGCCTGCGGCATCCAATGGTTCAGCCGCCGCCGCGACATGCGCGAAGATTCGGCCATTGCCATCTTTTGGACTATGGGAATGAGCATCGGCATCATCTGCAGTTTCCTCACTCCCGGATTCACGCCAGAACTGTCGTCTTACCTCTTCGGCAACATACTGACGATTACAGCCTCCGACCTCTGTTTCCTGGGGGCCCTCACCCTGACAGCCGTCGTGGTCTTCACGTTATTCTTACGACAGGTCGTCTCTGTGGCCTTCGACAGCGAATTTGCCCGGTCGCAACATCTGCCGGTCTGCTGCATGGAATATCTGATGATGGCTTTCATCGCCCTGACTGTCGTGGCCTGCCTGCGCATGGTGGGCATCGTATTGGCTATCTCGCTGCTGACCATCCCGCAAGTCACAGCCAATCTTTTCACCCATAGTTTTAAACGGATGGCCCTCTTGTCCGTCGCATTCGGCTGCTGTGGCTGCATCGGCGGACTATGCCTTTCTTATCTCTACAACATCCCTTCCGGTGCGTCCATCATTTTTGTATCCATCATTGTCTACATAGTCTGCAAAATCGCCTCCAGATTATTAATCCGCCTACGGACACAATAAAACACATGTTTTTCAGTTATCTAACTGATAGAAGAAAGGTTTGAGAAAAATATCCCTACATATTGCAACCGGTCTGGCCGTACTGCTCGTCACACTGACAGCGTGTTCCACCAAAAAGAACACGTCGGGAACGCGTTTTTATCACGCCATGACCGCACGCTTCAACACTTATTTCAACGGCTCGGAAGCTTTCAAAGAAGGCGTGGAGGAACAACGTAAAGGCCATAAAGACAACTACACCGACTTACTGCCCATCTACAACGTACGCGACAAGAAGACGGCAGCCATGGGCAAATCCAATTTTGAGACCGCCATCGAAAAATGCGAAAAGGCCATCAAACAGCACTCTATCAAAGCCAAGCCCAAGGCCAACGTCAACAAACGGCTGAGCGCGGAAGACAAAGCGTTCCGCACCCGCAAAGAGTTCAACCCCTTCCTGCGCCACGCCTGGCTGCTGATGGGCAAGGCCCAATTCCAGCAAGGCAATTTCATAGAAGCAGCCTCCACGTTCAACTATATCTGCGGACTTTATGCCGGACAGCCGGAAGTCGTATCCGTAGCCCGCGCCTATCTGGCACGCTGCTATGTGGAACTGGAATGGCCCTACGACGCCGAGGATGTTTTCAACAAACTGAACAGGGACAGCATCAGCAGTGAAGGCCAACGGGAATACAACGCATCCTATGCAGACTACCTCATTCTCGTACAACAATATGAAGCGGCAATACCTTATCTGCAGAAAACAATCAGAAAGGAACACAACAAACAGCAGCGCGCACGCCTGAACTTTCTGTTGGGTCAGCTCTATCATGCAACAGGGAAAAAAGAAGAAGCCTATAAAGCCCTGCGGCGCGTCATACGGGCCAATCCGCCTTATGAGCTGTCATTCAACGCACAAATCCTACAAACGGAAATGATGTCGACGGGCAACCACAACAAAATGATAAAGAAACTGCAACGCATGGCCCGCAACAAAAAGAATACGAACTACAAAGACCAAATATACTATGCCATCGGCAACATCTATCTGGCCAACAAAGACACGGCTCATTGCATCGGCGCCTATGAGAAAGGTGCAAAAGAAAGCACACAAAACGGCATAGCAAAAGCCATGCTGTTGCTCCGCCTGGGCGAAGTCTATTGGACAAAAGAAGATTACATCAACGCCCAACGTTGCTATGCCGAACTGATTGGCATTTTAGATAAAGAGCACAAAGAATACGCTGAGGCTGAACGACGTTCCGGCATCCTGACGGAGTTGGAGCCACACCTCTCGGCCATCAAACTGCAAGACAGCTTGCAATGGCTGGCCAAATTGCCCGAAAATGAACGCAACGAGGCCATAGACCGCGTAATCAAGGCTCTGAAAGAAAAAGAAAAAGAGGAAGCCCGCAATGAAATGAATGCCAAAATGGCGGCCAACATGCCGACACTCCCCACGGCCACCCCGGCCACAGGCACAGCCAACCGGGGACGCACCGCCGGACAACAAGGACAAAGCGGCGTGTGGTATTTCTACAACCCCTCGGTCGTGGCACAGGGAAAAAGACAATTCACACGCACCTGGGGCAAACGGCCGCTGGAAGACAACTGGCGAAGAAGTCATAAGGCAGAAGACCGCTCGGCTGAATTTGAAGAATATGACTACAGCGAGGCGGGCGATAGCCTGCTGGCCGCACAGGCAGACAGCATCGCCCGTGCGGACAGCATCGCCGAAGCAGAAGAACGCCTGGCCGACTCCCTGGCCAACGATCCGCATAACCGCGAATACTATTTGCAACAGATTCCCTTCAGCGAAGAACAATTGCAGGCCTCCAACGACATACTGCGGGATGCGCTTTACCAGGCAGGCATATTGGAGATGGAGCGTCTGGAAAACTTTGAACTGTCCCGACGCACTTTGCTGCGCCTCATCGACATGTTTCCCGATGTGGCCGATAAAGACAACGTGTACTATCACCTGTTCCTCATCAACGGACGAAAAAACAACATCGCTGAAGCAGAACTCTACAAACAACGGCTCATCGAGGAATTCCCGGAGAGCAAATACGCCATCATGCTGGCTAATCCGCATTATGAGCTATACGCCCGACGGGGAAAACATATCGAGGACTCATTATATGCCGCTACTTACGAAGCTTACAACCGTAACGACTATACGGAAGTGTCCGACAACTACGACAGGTCGACCCATGACTTCCCCGAAGGAGCACACCGCGCCAAATTCATGTTTATCCAGGCCATGAGCCAGCTCTACAGCGGGCAACGCGACAGTTTCCTGGTTACATTAAAACAAGTCATCGAGAAATATCCGGAAGACGAAATCACGGAAATGGCGCAAAGCATTGTCAAAGGCATTCAGGACGGACGCCCCCTCATGGACGGCAAATATAACGTCAGCGACATCTGGAGCCGACGCACAGCTACCGCACAAAACGACTCCACTGCCGGACCGCAGCAGCTGAGCGAGGAGCGGCTCTGCAACTTCGTGTTCCTGCTGGCCTATCCGGAAAACAGTCTGGACGAGGACCAGCTGCTGTATGAAATGGCACTCTACAACTTCACGAGCTTCATGGTGCGCAACTTTGATATAGAAATCGTAACGGACAACGGCCTCACACAGATGCGCGTAAGCGGTTTCCTCAATTATGATGAAGCGCACGCCTACGCACAAAAGTTATACGCAGACCCACACATGAGCGTGATACTCAAAAACATCCGTTCTGTCATCATCTCCGAAATCAACCTGAAACTGCTGGGTACGGTCTTCAGTTTCGACGACTACAAACAGTTCTACGACGAGAAGTTCGCCCCGCTGCCCGTTCCGGAAGGCTTCAAACTCGACGAGCCTACATCCATAGAAATCCGTACGCCAGACGACGAACCGCCGGCAGAAGAGGACAACTACGAAAGTCAGGAATACGACGAAGAAGAGACAGAAAGCGGAATCATCTTTTAACCCGATAGGAAACAATAAGGTTAACATCAGATATGAACAACGGTTTATTGCTTTGGATTGACGATGAAATAGAGCTGCTGAAGGCGCACATCTTGTTTTTAGAGAAAAAAGGTTACGAGGTGGAAACCGTTTCCAACGGACAAGACGCGCTGGACAAATGCGCAACAACCACCTACGACCTGATTCTGCTGGACGAGAACATGCCCGGCCTGAGCGGACTGGAGACGCTTTCGCGCATCAAGGAAATCTCACCGGTCACCCCCGTGGTGATGGTCACCAAAAGCGAGGAAGAAAACATCATGGACCAGGCCATAGGCTCGAAAATAGCCGATTACCTCATCAAACCCGTAAATCCTACGCAAATCCTGCTGACACTGAAGAAGAACATACACCAGAAAGAAATCGTCACCGAAGTGGCACAGACGGCCTATCAGCAGAACTTTGGCAAGATAGGCATGCAAATCAACGACTCTCTGACATTCGAGGACTGGAAAGAGGTGTACAAACGGCTGGTGTATTGGGAACTGGAACTCTCGGAAACGGACAGCAACATGTACGAAATGCTCAGCATGCAAAAGACTGAAGCCAATCAGGCTTTCGCAAAATTCATCCGCAAGCACTACGAGGACTGGATCAGCCATCCGGAAGACCGCCCGCTGATGAGTCCGGACATTTTCAAGACCAAGATATTCCCGCTGCTGAGCCAAGGGGAAAAAGTGTTTCTCATTGTATTAGACAACTTCCGTTATGACCAATGGAGAGTCCTGAGCAATGAGCTGGCAGATTCCTTCCTGTTCGATGAAGACATCTACTGCAGCATACTTCCTACAGCCACACAGTATGCCCGCAACGCCATCTTTTCCGGACTGATGCCGGACAAAATCGCAAAGATGTATCCGGACCTGTGGGTCGACGAAGACGAGGAGGAAGGGAAAAACCTTAACGAAGGACCGCTCATCCAGACCCAGCTGGAGCGTTACCGGCGGAAAAACACATTCAGCTACCACAAGGTCAACGACTCGACCGCAGCCGACAAGCTCATCAACCAGTTCAGGCAGCTGGAACGCAACGACCTGAATGTAATAGTGTTCAACTTCATCGACATGCTGTCGCACGCGCGTACGGAATCAAAAACGGTACGGGAACTGGCTTCCAATGAAGCCGCCTACCGCAGCATCACACTCAGCTGGTTTCGTCACTCCGCCGTAAAAGACCTGTTCCGCGCCCTTGCAAGCAGTTCTTACAAAATCATCGTGACCACCGACCACGGCAGTATCCGTGTAAAAAACCCGATTAAAGTTGTCGGAGACAAGAACACCAACACCAACCTGCGCTACAAACTGGGGAAGAACCTGAAGTATAATGTAAAAGACGTATTTGAAATCAAGAATCCGCAAAAAGTGTTGCTGCCCTCTCCCAACCTGAGCACAGCCTATATCTTCGCTTCGGGAGACAGCTTCTTCGCCTACCCGAACAACTATAACTACTACGTGTCTTACTATCGCGACACGTTCCAGCACGGAGGCATCTCCATGGAAGAGATGCTCATCCCGCTCATCACACTGCAAAGCAAGAAACGGACTTAAAAAAGCATCAACCATATGGACATCAAAATCACATCACTGGAACACATTCACGAGGCAGCCCGAAGCTTCATCTCGGCCATGGGCGACAACACGGTATTCGCCATGTACGGCAAAATGGGAGCCGGAAAAACGACTTTCATCAAAGCCGTCTGCGAATGTCTGGGCGTGGAAGACGTCATCAACTCTCCGACCTTTGCCATTGTCAATGAATACCGTTCTGACAAGGGCGAGCTCATTTACCACTTCGATTTCTACCGCATCAAGAAACTGGAGGAGGTTTATGACATGGGCTACGAGGACTATTTCTACAGCGGTGCCCTCTGTTTCATCGAATGGCCGGAACTGATTGAGGAACTTCTGCCGGAGAATGCCATAAAAGTAACGATAGAAGTGAACGAGGACAATTCCCGCACGATTCATTTCTGACAGCACCGCCCTCATAAAGCCGACATCCTCATGCGGAAAAAACGGCCGGAAGAGGCTTCTCCCTCCTGACGCCATAAAGCAGGTTCCGCATGCCGCATACCGACAGCCTTTCCGGCTGGCTGCGTTTCGCTCCGGAGTAATGCGCAAGACCATTCCGGGTCTTGCGCATTGCTTCCATCATTCTTCCGCAAGAAAACACTGGCTTGTGAGCATAAAAAAGGGCGTCGGCGCAGCACTACCGTATTCCGCTGCACCGACGCCCTGAATCGTTATGCAAATCACTCACCCTTCCCAAGCAATTTCCACACGGCAGCCGACAACGCCGCTCCGACGAACGGTGCCACAATGAAAATCCACAATTGGCATAATGCCGTTCCGCCTTCGAACAAGGCCGGAGCGATACTGCGCGCCGGATTGACTGACGTACCGGTAATGGGAATGCAGACAATATGAATCAGCATCAGCGAAAGTCCGATAGCCAATCCGGCGAAGCTGCCCGCACCCGCCTTTTCATCCGTCGCGCCCAACACCACAAGCACAAAGACAAACGTGAAAATCATCTCGGCCAGGAAGCCTCCGGCCACAGATACCCCCGCCGAACAGGCATTGGCACCCGTCGTGGTGGCATAGTCCATATCAATGTTGGAGGTCAGCACCCAGAGAAGAGCAGAAGCTATCAAGGCCCCAATCACCTGAAACAACATATACATCAGCCCTTCAGAGGCTTTCATCCGTCTGGTCAGCATACATCCTAACGTAATAGCCGGATTGATATGACAGCCGGAAATGCCGCCGATTGCATACGCCATCGCCACCACAGAAAGTCCGAATGCCGCAGCGACCATCAGAACTTGAGCAGGAGTGCCGCACCCGCCGTTAAAAACCGCACTTCCACAGCCCATCAACACCAGCACCATCGTGCCTACCATTTCTGCAAAATACTTTTTCATAGCCTTTCAGTTTTTAGAAAATACGCCTAAAGTTAAATAAAAAATGCCCAATAACAAACAATTCCCAACACTTTATTACTCGCCAACGACTGCAAACTATGTCTGCAAATACAGATGCGACTTCACTGTCGGACAAAAACCTGACGATGGCTCCGCAGTGCGAGGCCGCCCCCTATACGGACTGCGTCACCATCCATGGCTATGGGGGCTGCTCTTCCGTGTGGACAATCCCGCTCCTTATCCGAGTGCCAGACGGACAGTCGGCAGACGACTATAATGACATCAACGCAGAACGTGTCACACCAGAGGAGCGCGACTTTAAAGTCCGCAAAGAAACAGTCTGCCTGACGGCCCACTCACTGACTCTGCTCCATACAGGTACATAAAGAAAGCATTGCCACAATGGCAAACAAGCAATGAGGGGAAGTGCCCATCCACGGGCGCTTCCCCTCATTGTCTGTTCTATGAAAATCTATACGCTAAGCCTTATTCCTCCAACGATTCTCCGTATTCCAGCTCACCCTGAACCACCCATAAGATGTCCTCCGGAGCGAAATTTCCGATCTTGTCTTTCTGAGCCTGACGGACCACATAGTCCACCACCTTGTCCTGGTCTATCTCGATATATCCGTCCTTGTCGGGAGCGGCATCCAAAATACCGCTGTTGGCATAAAACTCCACGATGACGTCCAGAAAATAATAAAGCTCCTCATCGGTGAACTTGTCTTTCACATCCTGAGGCAGATAGTTCTTGATGAACTCCACCGTGCGGGCATCGTCTTCCGCATCCTGCAATAATTCCTGCTCCAAACTGTCCATAAAATCTCTTTTTTAATACGGTTAAAGGATAGCTTTCAGCTTGTCCTCAAAAACAGCCTTCGGAGCTGCTCCCACCTGCTTGTCTACTACGTCTCCGCCTTTGATGAAAAGCACTGTGGGCACATTCCGTATGCCGAAACGCATGGCCAGACCGTCATTCTCTTCCACATCGCACTTGCCGATAATGGCCTGTTCCTTATACTCCTCTGCCAAAGCTTCGATATCCGGACCGATTTTTTTGCACGGTCCGCACCATGTAGCCCAGAAATCTATCACTACGGGCTTTCCGGTGGCCACCAATTCTTCGTAATTTGATTCTGTAATTGCCAATGCCATTGTATATTCTCTTTTAATGTTCCTAACTGTGGACAAATATACTAATTAATTTTATACGACAGGACCGGTTTACTTTGAATATAAGAAATTAAATCCTTTTTAACTGACACTTTCGCCAACTTAGATTGCAGGGTCAGATTCATCTGCCCCAGCGGATCGAGTATCTGAAAATATAAATCCGAATTACCCGGATTATCCTTCACGATGTCCGATAATGAAAACACAATATCCTCATCCAGTGCATCCAATCCGACGGAGATTGTAATCCGTTCCACCAATGTATCCTTCACATCATCCAGAAAATCTATGCGCCCGATGTGGAAATCCTGTTTTGAAGGATCCCACTGTCTCGGCTGACATTTGGCCGTAATATATAAGGTGTTCCCCACATCCATATAAGAACTCCACGTGGACCAGTCCTGCCCGAACAGCGGCAAATCAAAAGCTCCGGAGAAATCCTCCAACGTTATGATGCCATAAGGTTTCCCGGCTTTGGAAACGCCCTTACGCACAGCCGTCACCATTCCTCCCAGCGTCAAGTCCATGTTGACAAACTGTGACAGATCTTTCAAATCTTCCATGTGCACGTTACAAACGTTCTGAAGAATCACCGTGTAATCATCAAGCGGGTGAGCCGACAGATAAATGCCGACCAAGTCGCGCTCCTTATTCAAACGATACAAAGAGCTCCACTCTTCAGCCTGCGGAATCTCCGGCGTGGCGACTTCCACCATTTCCATATCGCCGAACAGTGAATTCTGTACGGTGTTACGGTCCAGCTGGAAACGAGTTCCGTAACGGATAAGAGCATCCATAAAGACTTCTCCTTTAGAATTCTGTGCGAAGTACTGCTCACGTGAGATATCACTAAAACAATCAAAAGCACCGGACAGCACAAGACTTTCAAGACTGTTCCGTTTCACGGCATTTACCGGAACACGCTGCACAAAATCAAAGACATTCTTATACGGCCCATTGGCCTCGCGCTCTTTCACTATTGCATCCACAGCCGAATCGCCAAGCCCCTTTATCGCGCCAAGCCCGAAACGGATATTGCCCGACATGTCCACGCTGAACTTACGCCGACTGACATTGACATCCGGGCCAAGCGTATTAATGCCCATACTCTTGCACTCACTCATCAGCTTTGTAATGTCGGAAATGTTCGCCAAACTTCGACTCATCACCGCAGCCATGTACTGAGCCGGGAAATTTGCCTTCAAATATGCAGTCTGATATGCTACCCACGAATAACACGTCGCATGGCTTTTATTGAAAGCATAAGAGGCAAATTTCTTCCAGTCTGCCCAAATCTTCTCCAGAACCTTCGGATCATGACCATTCTTCTTCCCGCCTTCAATGAACTTTGGATACATGTGATTCAGCTTGTCGATCAGCTTCTTACCCATAGCCTTGCGCAACGTGTCACTTTCGCCACGAGTAAAGTTGGCCAACTGACGGGACAATAACATCACCTGCTCCTGATAGACCGTAATGCCATACGTATCCTTCAAATATTTTTCCATGCAAGGAATATCATATACGACAGGCTTACGCCCCTGCTTACGGTCGATAAAATCCGGAATGTAGTCCATTGGTCCCGGACGATAAAGAGCATTCATTGCTATCAGGTCCTCAAATGTTGAAGGCTGCAGCTCACGAAGATATTTTTGCATGCCGGGAGATTCAAACTGGAATGTCCCGACCGTCCGTCCGTCACAATAAAGACGATAAGTCGTAGGATCCGTAATATCCAACTCATCCACGTCTATATCCAGTCCCAAACTGTCCTTGATATTAACCTGGCATTCCTTGATGATCGAAAGCGTCTTCAGCCCCAGGAAATCCATCTTAATCAGTCCGGTATCTTCAATGACCGACCCCTCATACTGGGTGCAGCGGAGTTTTTCTCCTGTTTCCTTATCTTCAGCCGTACTGATAGGCACCCAATCCGACACATCATCCCTGCAAATAATCACTCCGCAGGCGTGTACTCCCGTGTTACGGACATTACCTTCAAGCATCCTCGCGTAGCGAATGGTATCACGCAACAACGGATTGGGTGAAGCTTCGGCCTGTTGCATTTCCGGAATGCAGGCGATGGCATTGGCCAGATTCATTTTACGCGGCTTTCCGTTTTCATCATCCGGCAACTTGTCCGGTATCAATTTACAGAGGTTATTTGAAACATCCAACGGCAGTTTTTCCACCCGCGCCACGTCCTTGATGGCCAACTTCGTGGCCATCGTACCGTACGTAATGATATGCGCGACCTTTTCCTCTCCATATTTCTGCGTCACCCAGCTCAGTACTTTTCCCCGTCCGTCATCATCGAAATCCACATCAATATCGGGCAAGGAAATGCGATCCGGATTCAGGAAACGTTCAAACAGCAAATCATAGGCTATAGGATCTATTTTCGTGATGCCGAGACAATAAGCTACAGCTGAGCCTGCAGCCGACCCACGTCCCGGACCGACGGACACATTCAACTCATGACGTGCAGCATTAATATAGTCTTGTACGATAAGGAAATAACCGGGAAAGCCCATGGTCTTCATCACATGCAGCTCAAAATTCAACCGTTCACGGACATGTTCGGGCAAAGGGTCTCCATAAAGCTTGGCCGCGCCGGTATAAGTCAGTTTGGCCAGATAGTCGGCTTCCAGCTTCAACCGGTACAGTTTGTCTATACCACCCAGCTTTTTCACTTTCTGCCGGGCATCCTCCTCACTAAGCACTACATTTCCGTTTTCATCACGGGTAAATTCATCAAACAGCTCCTGCTCAGTGAATTTCTCACGATAGCTTTCTTCTGTTCCGAATTCCTCCGGAATGGCGAAGTTGGGCATTATAGGCGCATGGTCTATACTATAGAATTCCACTTGGTCGCAAATCGCACAGGTATTGGACAACGCTTCGGGCACATCTGCAAAGATTTCGTTCATCTCAGCCCGCGTTTTGAACCATTCCTGCTTGGAATAAAGCATACGCTTGGGATCGTCCAGATCACGGTTCGTGCTCAAACAAATCAAACGGTCATGCGCCTCTGCGTCCTCCTCCTCCACAAAATGGCAGTCATTCGTACAAACCAACTTTACATCATACTTCCGGGCCAGCTCTATCAGCTGCGCATTGGCCCGCTGCTGCAAGACAAAAGTCTCACGATTGGCCCGCTGTTTCGGATCTTTCACCTCATGCCGCTGCAATTCCAGGTAGTAATCATCTCCGAATATCCGCTTATACCATTGTATAGCTTCTTCCGCACCCGCCAGATCTCCGTCAAGAATCTTGCGCGGCACCTCGCCGGCAATGCAGGCAGAACAGATGATCAGCCCTTCGTGATGCGCTTCCAGCTCCACACGGTCGGTGCGCGGACGGACATAAAATCCATCTGTCCAGGCTTTGGAAACCAATTTAATCAGATTATGGTAGCCTTTTTCGTTCTTGGCCAATACGACCAAGTGATAACGACGGCTGTCAAACTCCTTATCCATCTGCTCCAAACGCCGCGGAGCCACATACATCTCACATCCGAAAATGGGTTTAAAAAGGCGTTGCCGGGCAGCAACCAGTTCCTGCCGGGCCGTGACCAGCTGTTCGTCTACAGGCGGAAAAACAGGTTGTTCCTCTGCCACAAACGTTGCTTCAGGCGGAAGAGGCTCACCGTTAATCTCTGCACGTTTTCTCAGCTCATCCGCTTCTTTCTTCCGCTTTGCCTGCCCTTCTTCCCATTCCGTCAACGCCGCATCCACTCCACTTTCCAGCAGGGAAATGCGCTTTTTCCATAACTTTATTTCCGCATTTGTCCCACTGTTCTTCTTATTCGTATAATTGAAGAACTCTTTGACGGCCATCATATTTCCGTGATCTGTAACAGCCATGCCTCTCATTCCGTCTTTTATGGCTTTATCCACCAAACGGCTCACGCTGGCTTGTCCGTCAAGAATAGAATACTGAGTGTGAACGTGGAGATGTACGAAGTCTTGCATATCTGATTCTATTAAGGAAAGAAACCAAAAGTAAAGGTACACCACATTACGGAAATCCACAAAAGATTCCTCCGTTTTTTAACATAAAAGTTTTTTTATACTCCCACGGAACGAGAAATAAAGAGCAGGATTTGGCCTTTTAACAGAATATAGCTACCTTTGCCTACTAATACAAGGGAAAAGGACTTCATGGGACGCAAACTAAATAGATTAAAAAAGATCAGACTGCACAGAGAAGGGACTCACACCTTAGTGGTGGGAGCCATAGCCTTGTTATTGCTTAATACAAGCATTTATTACGCTTTCGATTGTAAGATCGCGTTTTATGTCGCCGTCATCATCTGCGCAACCGTCTATTTTGTTGTAGTAAATTTTTTCCGTTGTCCCATCCGACGGTTCGAGGGGGACACGGAAAACGTGGTGGTGGCTCCAGCCGACGGCAAAGTGGTGGTTATCGAAGAAGTTGACGAAAACGAGTATTTCCACGACCGCCGTCTGATGGTATCCATCTTCATGAGCCTGACAAATGTCCATGCCAATTGGATTCCCGTAGACGGAACGGTAAAACTCGTACAACACCATAACGGAAATTTCCATAAAGCCTGGCTCCCCAAAGCCAGCATCGAGAACGAACGTTCCACCATTGTCATCGAGACACCGGACGGCACGGACATCATGGCCCGCCAGATTGCCGGTGCAATGGCCCGGCGTATCGTCACTTACGCACGGGAAGGCGAGGACTGTTACATCGACGAACATCTGGGATTCATCAAGTTCGGTTCACGAGTAGACCTTTTCCTGCCGGTGGGCACCAAGGTCAACGTCAAGCTTGGGCAAAAAACAGTGGGCAACGAAACCGTCGTGGCCCGGCTCAATCCATAAACACTATGGCAAACTTCATCAAACGAAACATCCCGAACACCATCACCTGCTGCAACCTCATTTCCGGCTGTATGGCTACCGGAGCCGCCTTCCATGGCTATTACATGTGGGCTTTCGTGCTCATTCTGACCGGGGCCGTGTTCGACTTTTTCGACGGAATGTCCGCCCGGCTGCTCAAAGTGTCTTCCCCCATCGGTAAAGAGCTGGACTCATTGGCAGACGTCGTGACGTTCGGTGTTGCCCCCTCGGCCATGCTGTTCCACCTGTTGCAGTACGTCTACTATCCGGAATGGCTGGGCCCGCTGCGCGACTTTATCCCCTATACAGCTTTCCTCATGGCCGCATTCTCGGCCCTGCGTCTGGCCAAGTTCAACCTTGACACGCGACAGACGTCATCGTTCATCGGCGTCCCCACCCCGGCCAACACGCTCTTCTGGGCTTCTCTGATAGCCGACCGCCACGAGTCATTGCTGTTGTTGCCCTGCGCGCCCGTGCTGCTGTTCCTGCTCATGCTGCTCTCCTGCTTCCTGCTGGTGGCCGAAATGCCGCTGTTCGCCCTCAAATTCAAGAACCTGTCGTGGCAAGACAACAAAATTAAGTTTATTTTCATACTGACCTGCATCCCCTTGATTATCGTGCTCAAATACAGCGGTTTTGCAGCCATTGTAGCATGGTATATTCTCCTCTCGGCCTTCACGTGGAAGCGGAAACGGCATTGAGACTGGCACGGTTCTTGTATATCTGTCAGCATGATAACCCTATAAAAAAGATTTTATGACCGGTCCTTTAGGTTGTTTGTTCCTTCTTGTTCTTCCCCTCCTGGCCATACTATGGTTCGTTTACCTCAGCATCGTCAGAAAAGCGAAAGACATCATGTCTGCCTTTTCCGGAAAAAGGAAAAGGTCTGACAGCTATACAAAAAACAGCCAGACAGAAGAGGCAGACAACAGCCGACCTCATCCTCACCGCCCCCACCAGAAGATTTTCGACGATGATGAAGGCGAATATATAGACTTTGAGGAAATCAAGAACAAATAACTACCGCCGAACCTTGAAAAAGGCTTTCAACAAGTCCGCCGCCTCTGCGGCCATCACGCCGCCGGCTACTTCCGTACGCGGATGCAGGGCCTGAGGAGCGAAGCGCGTGAATCCCCGTTTCTCGTCCGTTGCCCCATAGACAAGACGTCCCAGCTGCGCCCAGCCGAGAGCCCCCGCACACATCACACACGGCTCCATCGTCACATACAGCGTACAGTCATTCAGATACTTCCCCCCCAGCGCGTTTGCAGCCGCCGTCACGGCCTGCATCTCGGCATGCGCCGTCACGTCCGTCAGCGTCTCCGTCAGGTTGTGCGCACGCGCCAGAATACGCCCGCCGCACACCACAACCGCCCCCACCGGAATCTCACCCTGCGAGAAAGCCTGCCGGGCCTCTTCCAGTGCCTTTTTCATATAGAACTCGTCATCGGCCATTTCTTCCTTAGTTTTTTCGGGTACAAAAATAAGACTTTTGTCAGGAACGGCCAACATCCGCCGCACGGAAATCCCTGCAGGCCGACAAACGGCTCCGGCCAACCGCACGCCACTCTTCACCGAAGCCCTTGGAATCCTTGCGCAAGAACACTTCAGACTTTGCGCAAGAACACCGGCATCCTTGCGCAAGACCGACTGCCGTTTCGGGCAAGCCGTCGGAAAGACATCTAAAGACCAGTCTTTGAACATCCGGCTCCACAAGAAAGACCTGCCGGCTATAGTCCGACGCGCAAAATCCCTCCCGCGGCCGTTTGTTTTGAACTTTTCTTTCGTCTTTTACGTTTTTTTTACCTAATTTTGCAAGACAGACATCCGACAGACCAACATGGCAGCACACAACCAACTCGGACTTGAAGGAGAGCAGATAGCAGCAAACTATCTGCTGTCGAAGGGATATGCCATCCGGCATCGGAATTGGCGTTCCGGACATAAAGAACTGGACATTGTGGCAGAGAAAGACAACACATTGGTGATTGTAGAAGTCAAGACCCGCAAAGACACAGCTTTCGGCATGCCAGAGGAGGCTGTCGGCAACGGCAAGATACGCCGCATCGTCAGTTCGGCAGACGCTTACGTCCGCAAATACGCCATAGACCTGCCCATACGCTTCGACCTGATAACCATCATAGCGGACAAGGAAGGACAACCGGACCTCAGACACATACAGGACGCCTTCTATCCGCCATTGTTTTAACCCGGTCTCACCATCAAATCACCAGGAAATGACAAATGCACTGTACACATTAGATGATTCACCCACGTTCGAATGGATTCGTCTCAGTTCCACTGACTCTACCATCAACTTCCTGAGACATTACCGTCCGGTAACGTCAAAGGAGATGGTCTTGGTGACAAGCGATTTCCAGACAGCCGGACGCGGACAAGCCCATAACTCATGGGAGTCTGAAGCCGGCAAGAATCTGCTGCTGGGCCTGCTCGTCCACCCCACGGGCATCAGTGCGAACCGCCAGTTCGTCCTCTCACAGGCCATGTCACTCGCTGTGCGCGACACGCTCGCCGCATACGCTGACGGCTTCACCGTGAAATGGCCGAACGACATCTACTGGCGCAACAGTAAGATATGCGGCATGCTTATCGAGAACACGCTGGCAGGCAACCGCATCGAGGAATGCATCCTCGGCGTGGGGGTCAACGTGAACCAGACCGTATTCAAAAGCGATGCCCCGAACCCCATCTCCCTCGCACAAGTCACGGGGAAAGAGCACGAACGGATTTTCATCCTCGCTGAAATCGTCAAAAGTTTCAAGAAATACTTCAATGACATTCTGTCCGGCCAGACAGAAGAAATAACCGGAAAATATCTGGATTCGCTGTATGCCAAAGAAGGATTTCACCCTTATGCAGATGCAAACGGCACTTTCGAAGCCCGGATTGCGGGAATAGAACCGACCGGCCATCTTCTATTGTCCGACAGACAGGGAATACAACGCCGTTACGCGTTCAAAGAAGTGAGTTTCCTCATTCCGACAGACAGAAAGCCACAAATATGAGAAATTAACCAAACCAACTTTTTTATGACAAAATTCAAACGAATACTCCTCAAACTGAGTGGAGAAAGCCTCATGGGAGAACAGCACTACGGCATCGATGAAAAACGGCTGGCCGAGTATGCGGAACAAATCAAGGAAGTGCACGACATGGGCGTGCAGATCGGCATCGTCATAGGCGGAGGCAACATCTTCCGCGGACTCAGCGGAGCGGGCAAAGGCTTCGACCGCGTAAAAGGTGACCAGATGGGCATGTGCGCCACCGTCATCAACTCTCTGGGACTGAGCAGTGCCCTGGGGGCCATCGGCGTAAAGAGCCGTGTACTGACCGCCATACGGATGGAGCCTATCGGCGAATTCTACAGCAAATGGAAAGCCATTGAATACATGGAAGCCGGAGAAGTGGTCATCATGAGTGCAGGAACGGGCAATCCCTATTTCACCACCGACACCGGCTCTTCGCTGAGAGGCATAGAGATTGAGGCGGATGTGATGCTCAAAGGCACACGCGTGGACGGCGTCTATACGGCCGACCCGGAGAAAGACCCGGCAGCGACGAAATTCAAGGACATCACATACGATGAGATTTATAACCGAGGACTGAAGGTGATGGACCTCACAGCCACCACGATGTGCAAGGAAAACAACCTGCCCATCTATGTGTTCAACATGGACGTGTACGGTAACCTGAAAAAGGTGATGGAGGGCGAAGAAATCGGCACACTGGTGCACAACTGACCCTCTTGCTCATCATCCTTCACAGAGATGTGCCGGAACGACAGGCGGCAGACAGTCTCAGGCTGAATACACCCGTCATTCCGGCACATCCTTGCGAAGGTAATAAAACACCGTTTCCTGCCGTCTGCCAGTCACCCAAGCCAGACCTCAACGAAAATAACGGAACACGCCCATGCAGGCGCGCCCGCCATCCCGGTTCTTCCGAGCATTATTTTAGTCGTTTTTACGGCGAAAGAGACAACGGCAAATACTTTTTTCCGCACTGTGTCAAACTCTTTCCTTGCCTCATCCGCCTATCGTCCTTATTTCCGCGAAGCAAAGACAACAGTTTCTATGATTTCATCAGCCGTTTTATTGCAGATAAATAAAAAATCAACTATTTTTGTTTCGCGAACCTCATGATATACATTATATATAATAAATAAGAAGACAACAATGGCAGATTCAAAGACAATTCTGGACGAAGCAAAAGAGAAAATGGACATGGCAGTGATGTATCTGGACGACGCCTTGGCGCACATCCGCGCCGGAAAAGCGGACATCCGGCTGCTGGACGGCATACGTGTGGATTCCTATGGTGCGATGGTGCCTATCAACAATGTCGCAGCCGTCAACACACCGGACGCACGCAGCATCGCCATCAAGCCGTGGGACAAAAACATGTTCCGCCCCATTGAGAAAGCCATCATCGACTCCGATCTGGGCATTACTCCGGAAAACAACGGAGAAATAATCCGCATAGGCATACCACCGTTGACCGAAGAACGCCGCAAACAATTGGCCAAACAGTGCAAGTCGGAATGCGAAACGGCCAAGGTGAGCGTGCGCAATGCCCGCCGCGACGCCATAGACGCACTGAAAAAAGCGGTCAAGGACGGCATGCCGGAGGACGAACAGAAAGACGCAGAGGGCAAGCTGCAGAAGGTTCACGACAAATACATCAAACAAATTGATGAATTGTTCGCAGCCAAGGACAAAGAAATCATGACCGTCTGATGCGTGGACTCGTCATTCGCAATACAGGAAGTTGGTACGTTGTCCGCACGGACGACGGCCAACTTGTAGATTCCAAAATCAAAGGAAGCTTCCGGCTGAAAGGCATACGCAGCACCAATCCGGTGGCTGTAGGCGACTATGTGCAAATCACGTGCAACGCGGAAGGTACGGCCTTCATCACAGAAATAGAAGAACGCAAGAACTACATTATCCGCAAGGCTTCCAACCTGTCCAAACAAAGCCACATCATCGCTGCAAACGTAGACCAGGTGCTGCTGCTCATCACCATAAGCCACCCGGAGACATCCACCATTTTCATCGACCGTTTCCTGGCTTCAGCCGAAGCCTACCGCATACCCGTCATCCTGACTTTCAACAAGACAGACTGCTATACGGAAGAGGAGAAGAAATATATGTCTGCACTGATGCGGCTGTATGAGCACATCGGCTATGACTGCATAGCGTGTTCTGCCTTGCAGGAAACAGGCATGGAAAAAATAAGCAACCTCCTGAAAGGCAAAACCACACTGCTCTCCGGAAATTCCGGCGTAGGAAAGTCCACATTACTCAACACACTGATACCCGGCCTGAACGCCAGAACCGCCGAGATTTCCTCAGCCCATGACACAGGCATGCACACCACAACCTTCAGCGAAATGTTCAACCTGCCGGAAAGCGGGTGCGTCATCGACACACCGGGAATCAAAGGATTCGGCACATTCGACTTCAAGAAAGAGGAAGTCGGCCATTACTTCAAGGAGATTTTCCGCGAATCAGCAAATTGCAAATACGGCGACTGCACCCACACCCATGAGCCGGGCTGCGCTGTCCGACAGGCTGTCGAGGAAGGGCGCGTCAGCCAAAGCCGTTATGCCTCCTACCTCAATATGCTGGAGGATCCGGACGAAACAAAATACCGACAAGCTTATTAAGAACCTTTATACGACCTGCCATGGAAATACTTTTCATCACACTACTCTTCCTGTTCTGCGCCATCCTGCTGGCCGTTGAACTATTCATCCTTCCGGGAACAAGCATAGCCGGCATAGCAGCCGGATGTTGCCTCGTAGCAGCCAACTACATCGTTTTCGACCAGTTCGGCATTGCCACCGGATTATGGGTAATGGCAGCCTCATTGGCCGTATGCTGCCTGCTGGGCTATTGGATGGTGCGTTCCAAAACGCTCGAAAAATACTCGCTGCATAAAAGCATAGACTCCACAGCCGCCACGACAGAACAACTCTCCGTACAGCCAGGCGACGAAGGAATAGCCATCACGCGGCTCGCCCTCATCGGCAACGCGGACATCCAAGGCAAGGTCGTGGAAGTGAAATCTGCCGACGGCTTCCTGGACGAAGGCACACCCATCATCGTCACACGCGTGGAAGACGCTCAGGTCATTGTAAAGAAACGATAAAGCATATTCACTTAATTTTATTACATCTTATGGACGTATCAATCTTTTTTCCGGTTTTCGTAGTCGTAATCATTCTCATCTGTCTGGGAATATTCTTTCATTTCGTGCCGTTCTTCCTTTGGCTGAACGCCCAAGTTTCCGGCGTGCGTATCTCACTGATACAGCTTTTCCTGATGCGGCTGCGCAACGTGCCGCCCACCGTAATCGTGGAAAGCCTCATCGAAGCTCACAAAGCCGGACTGAAAACCATCACACGCGACAATCTGGAGGCACACTACATGACGGGGGGCCATGTGCAACGCGTGGTGCACGCTCTCGTATCGGCTGCCAAAGCCAACATCGATCTGTCGTTTGAAAAAGCAACAGCCATCGACCTGGCAGGCCGTGACGTGTTCGAAGCCGTGCAGACCTCGGTCAACCCGAAAGTCATAGACACACCGCCTGTAGCCGCCGTAGCCAAAAACGGCATACAGCTCATCGCCAAGGCCCGTGTCACCGTACGCGCCAACATTCACCAGCTTGTGGGCGGCGCCGGAGAAGACACCATCCTGGCACGTGTGGGCGAAGGCATCATATCGTCCATCGGATCGGCAGAGAATCACGAGCAAGTGCTGGAAAATCCGGACTCCATCTCCAAACTGGTCTTGCGCAAGGGACTGGACGCCGGAACGGCATTTGAAATACTGTCCATCGACATTGCCGACATAGACGTGGGCAAGAATATCGGTGCCACCTTGCAGATAGACCAGGCCAACGCCGACAAGAACATCGCACAGGCCAAGGCCGAGGAACGCCGCGCCATGGCCATCGCCGCCGAACAGGAGATGAAAGCCAAGGCGCAGGAAGCCCGCGCCGAAGTGATACTGGCCGAGGCCGAAGTGCCCAAGGCTCTTGCACAGGCCCTGCGCGACGGTCACATGGGCTTCATGGACTACTACAGGCTGGAGAACCTGAAGGGAGACACTGCCATGCGTGAGAATATCAGCAACCTGACGAAAGACGGAGTGAAAGACCTTCTGAAGTAAATCCGCACGCCCTGTCAGGAAAAGCAAGGGGCTGCACGCCCCCGGCAAAAAACCTCTGCCTCATCCCCCGAAAAGGAAAAGGCAGAGGTTTTTTCGTTCCGGTCCGGCCAACCGCTCACGGACACAGACCTGTCGCTGAAAGAGGCGATGGACGGTCTTTCACCACAACCGGACGACAGAAAGCAAGCTGAAGCTGCAACGGCACTGAAACGTCAGCCCACCACCTGCGACTTTCTGTATTCATTCGGCGACAGACCTACAGTCTTCTTGAAAAGCCTGTTGAAATGCTGTGAATACTGAAAGCCCAACTCGTCGGCAATCTGGCTGACAGTCTTCGACGTGCCGATGAGCTTTTCTTTCGCCGTGTCTATGATTTTGCCCTGAATGTACTCTTGCGGCGTTTTGCCGGTCACCTTCTTAATCAAGTCGCCAAAGTAGTTCGGCGAAAGGAAAACCTTATCGGCAAAATATCTGACGGTGGGCAGCCCGTCTACCCTTGTCCTGCCACTCAGGAAGTAATCATCCAGAAGAGACTCAAACTGTATCAACACATCTTTATTCGTCTCCGAACGGGTGACGAACTGACGGTTATAAAAACGCATGCAATAGTCCAGCAGCAACTGTATATTTCTTGCTATCAGCCTTTTGCTAAGTCTGTCTATGGGATGATTCAACTCCATCCTGATTTTAGCCAGACAGTCTAAAACAATGCTTTTCTCCTCTTCCGACAAGTGCAAAGCCTCTCTTGAACTGTAAGAAAAGAAAGAATACGACTTGATTTCCTGCCCAAGAGACGTTCCCTTTATCAGATCGGGATGGAACAGCACACCGCGCGCCTTGGGCCGCACCCCCTCCGGCATATCTGTCTCGACCACCTGGCCAGGGGCAAAACTGGTGATAGTTCCCTCCTGATAGTCGTAAATCTGACGGCCGTAACGAATATCGCCACATTTGACATCCTTCAAGAACAAGGCATACAAACCATAATTAACCGTGAAATGCCGCGGAATGCGGGTTGCCTCCGACAAATCCACCACACTGACCAAAGGATGACAGGTTTCCAAACCGAACAGTCTGTTGTATTCATCCACCGTATCCAACCGAATCAAGCTTTCTTTCATAACGTTACACTTTTCTTCACGGACAAAGATAGCAAATTTTGTTGTAACGCCCGCCAAGCAGGAACGCAATCCGTAAATCGGTTCATATCATCCGTAAATCGGGTATCAACGCACCGGAGAAATACGGCTACCTTTGCCACACAATCATACAGAAAGGGAGGAAACAGACCGGAACAGGAAGAATCACCCGCATGCCGGTCCTGAATACCCTACATGAAAACAACGAAACAATGATGACTCTGACAGAATTCCGTGCTTACGTCAAAGACAGGAAGCCGCTGGACAACGAAGACATTTTCAGATTTATGGACGAGATGAGCGACGAGGCCAGACGCATCACCTTCCGCCTGAACGCCGCCTACCACACACCGGAAGAGGTGCGTGCACTGCTCACAGAACTGTTCGGTTACGCCGTGCCCGCCTCGCTCCGTGTATTCCCTCCGTTCTACACAGACTTCGGAAAGAACATAACCATCGGCGAAAACGTTTTCATCAACGCCTGCTGTCACTTTCAGGATCACGGCGGCGTCACCATCGGAAGCGGTTGCCAGATAGGACATAACGTCGTGTTTGCCACGCTCAACCACTTTCTGGAACCGGCCCGCCGGAAGTTCACCCACCCCGCTCCCATAGTTTTGGGCGACAACGTATGGATAGGCTCCAACGCCACTGTCCTGCAAGGAGTCACCATTGGCGATAACGCCGTGATAGCCGCCGGGGCCGTTGTGACAAAGGACGTACCGGCCAACACCGTCGCAGGCGGCGTTCCGGCCAAGGTCATCAAGTCCATCTCATAAGGGCGTACGGACACCGGTATCGTTAATCTGTAAAACATTTTCCATCTTCACGATAGAACGGGCACCGACATCCGGCATTCTCATAAAAGACTTTATATCAAATAGATACAACCGAGCGCAAAATCACAGTCGTTTGTGCGCACAAACGACTGCGGTCTTGCGGAAAAAAAGCTCCGGCTTTGCGCACAAACGGGTCTCGTTTTCCGCAAAGCCGGGAACAGTTTTCTGAAATGTAAAAATAAATTCAATTGAAAAGTCAGGGCAGCACGACCTTACGCATCACCGTGCCGACAGCAGAGGTTACATGTACCAGACTGACGCCGCCGGGCAATTCCACCCGCACATCCTCGCCTGCGGCAAGCCGGCCCTGACGCCACACCTGACCGGACAGCCCCACCAAACGGTAGGACACCGCAACAGCAGCCGAGAGACGGACACAACGTGCCCCGGCATCCACCCGCACCGTTACGCCCGCATCGGCCCGGCTGTCCCGGATGCCCACGATGTTCACGCCATCGCCACCCAGGCGCACCGCAGCTGTCCCGGCACTGGTGGTCACACTGAAGTATCGCTCAAACACGCCGGTTGCCGACGGTGAGAAAGAGAACGTGAAGTCGTAACCGCTTCCGGGGGCCAGCGTCAGCGGCAGTTCCGCATCGAACGATGTGCTCCAGGGAGCCGCGAGAGGCGTCACGGACAGAATCTCCAGGTCTGCGTCGCCCGTATTCTCCAGCCGGAAGAGCGGCGATTCCGCCACCGTTCCGGTCTTTACATTCCCGGCATACCAACCGGAAGTACTCAACTTCAGTTCCGGCAGCCCGTCCCACGGTGCCGACGGCTCCGCATCAGGCTCTTCCACCTGCGTGCCGACCACCGACCGCACCTCCACTTCTGACATGCGGGCGTAGGCCGACCAGTTGTAGACGGCCAGATAGCGGTACCGCCCCACCGGGCCTACACGGTAGCAACCTTGCGCACCGCCCTCCGTCACCCAGCTGTTCTCCATCACCGGGATGTCCTGATAGATGTTCCCGTTCGTGCGCATGATGTCGGAGGCCTGACTCTGATTCCATTCGCCGGTATAGGGTCCGTCCGCCGTGTTGCCCAGCACCTTGGCCTGCTCCCGCGTGTCTTGCGTCACCCCGTCGTTATAGAAAGCCACTTCGTTCAGGTCCAGCCCCTCCTCGCCGAAGTCGTAGACCAGAAAATACTGGTTCCTCAGATTTATCGGCGTCCCCTTATCACCATCAGAGGCCGCCTTCACAGCAGCCTCTGATTCCGATGTCTTGTCATTCCCGTTCGCGTCGTAGACTTTCACCGATGTGGCCCGTTCCGTCAGATTCACCGCCTGCAGCTCCGCCGTCTCCAACGGTTCCACCCGCAGACTTTTCAGTTCGGCCACGTCATCCTTGCCCTGCACGTAAACCCGCAGCACGGCCGCCCCGCATTTCACGGTCAGCGTGCCCAGCAGCTTTTCCGTCCAGCCGGAGGATGCCTGAAGCTCTTTTCCGCGCTTCTCTCCGCCGTCCACCGACACAAACAGCTTCGCGCCGTCCTCCGATGCGCGGTAGGTGGCATAGACGTTGTACTTCTGTTCCGGTCCGGCCTGCAGATTGCCCGACGGGGCGGGGAACACCATTGTGTAGCTCATCCACTCGCCGCTCTTCATGCCGGTCACGTAGACGTCACTGCCGTCCTGGGCAAGTTCCACGGCGCCGTCCGTACGGTAGACGGTGCCGGGCTGTGTTCCGATGTTGTGATAGGTGTGCATCTCTCCGTCACCGGCATAATAGTCGTAGTCGGCAGCCGCCAGCGTGCAGGGTGCCTCTGGCATGCCCGGCACGCGCCGCCCGTCCTGCCACGTTCCGGCGTCTCCGGCCATCCAGTCGGTGCGTTTCTTGGTCAGCGTTCCCCATCCGGCCCATTCATAATACCAGTTGGGAGCCACGCCCCAGTTTTCCAGCCCGTAGTCGGCCATCATCTTGTCATACGCCCGCTGCAGCCATATCATGTCGGCCTCCGGCAGTGCGGCACGCACACGGTAGTGCTCCAGGGCCTGCGTCTTCCATCCGCCCGTGCCGAACACATTGCCGCGGTCGCCCGACGCCATGCTCCTGGCTTCCCAACGTTTGGAGCGGCTCACGGCCTGATAGAACTTGCCGTTCTCGAACGAGCATTCCTCTTCGTTCTTGGTATATCCCGTAGGCTCCCAAGGCTGCGGCTGGTCGGGGAAGGACTCCAGTGCCGACAGGTTGTAGCGGATGTTGAACTCAATTCCCTTCAGGATGCGGTTGTCCAACATGCTGTATAAGGTGTCGCCCTGGTTCCAGGCCATCTCGGCAATGGCGGTGTAGTTGCCGATGCCGCCCATCGTATGGCCTTGGTCGCGGCAGGATTCCTGACACTGTCCGTTGCGGTAGATGTAATACTGCAATGCCTCGTCGGAATGATACTCCTCGCCTTCGGCAGGCCACGTCACATTGTAGTCGCACTTGAACTCGTCTTCGCTGATCAGACTGCCCTGCACGGGCGGTCCCGGCTGGTAAGGCAGGTCGTCGGGGCGTGCAGGCTGCCCCGTCAGATAACGGTATCCCCGGTCGTACATCGTGTCGTTGTCCAGATAAATGCCCATGGCCATCAGTCCGCGTGCGGCGAACAGTCCCTGATTGCCGAAACGTCCGGGGTCGAAATTATAGATGTTCCAGTAGAAGGTCACGCCGTTCTCATCGTCCGTCGACGACTTATAAGCGTTGGCGTCCCGTTTCGTGCTGTAGAACGGATAGACCAGCATACGCTTGAACGCCTCCTGATCCTCGGCCTTCCAGCCCTCGTAGTCGCGCAAAAGCTCGGCGGCTTCTATAAGCATGTATATCTTGCCGTTGTCCAACGGAGCCGTGCCCCGGCTGCTGGCGTTGGTCAGATGATTGTAACGGTTCAGCCGCTTCACGGCATCGTCGGCATAAGCCTTGTTGCCGGTGATGTGATAGAGCAGGGCCATGTCGTGCGCCCGGCGTCCGTCACTGCCGATGGTGGCGTTGAATCTGCCCTCCTTGATTTGCGTGATGTCCTCGTAGTTGCCGTTGCCGGGCTGTGAATAGCTATCCTTCAGCAGGGCCTGATAGGTGGTGTAGAACGGTTCCTGCCGTGCCTCCACCATGGCCTTCATGCGGTCCAGGTCGGCCTGTGTGTAGGTGATTCCCGGATGTACGAACTGTCTTTTCTGTGCAGACAACTGCACCGATGCCAGCAGCCCCAGGGCCAGCATCGCCTTTAGCATCTTGTTTCTCGCCATATTCTTCTGGTTTATGATTCGTTTGCAGACGGGCCGCCGCTATGCTTCCGGAAGCCCTTACCTATATATAATACGGACAGGCGTGACGTTCCACGTAATCCGCCGGGTGATTTTTTCGGAAAATATGCCGCACGCCTTGCGGTCAACGGACGATATGGAACGTGCGTTCCACAGGCTCTGCCGTGCGCACCTTTCCGGCCAGACCGTACTGCCAGGCCACGACCGTGACCTTGACGGGGAACTTTGCACGGGGCGGCATGTCCGTCAGGCGCAACACATTACCCTCTATCTCGCACGGCCCCTCCTTGACGTAGTAGCTTACCGGCAGTCCGCAGTCGGAAACAGCGTTCAGCACAAGGCTGTCGGTTCCCTCGCGCACATCGTCTATTCCGGGGAACAGAATATGCTGACGCCGCCCTTCCGTGTTCCGATAAGGTATCTCCATTCCGATTTCCTGCACGGTCTCCTTGTGGCGGGCGTCCCGTCCGCCCACGGCCACCAGCGTGATGCCGCCCGTGCGGCGGCGGTTGTGCATCCCCATGCGGTAGAAGCTGACGGCAAAGGTGGTGTCGTCCACCTGCCGCACCGGACCGTTGATGCGGGTGATGACGGGGCGTGCGGTGGAATGCTCACCGTCCTCTGCCAGCCTTGCCCTCGTGCTGTCCACGTAGACGGCTTTCAGGTGGAAGGTCAGTCCGTCGGCTTCCGGGCGGAAGGGTACGGACACTTTTACGTGCGACTGTGGATTATAATGCGCCAGCTGGCCGTCCTGCAGGCAGGAGACGTACTGCGGACGGAGGTCCCACTCCTCGCGGTAGATGGCTTCTGTCAGTTCGGCCATCTCACGGTCGAAGTACCAGAATGCGTCATGCGGGTCTCCTTTGTAACGGTGGAACGGTGCGGCCTTGGCCCGCTTGGCCGGTGCCGGGCACCACCGTTGCGCCAGCCAGCCCTCTTCGGGATCCAGCTTCTTGAGGCGGACCGGAACGGTGTCCGTGGGTTGTGTACCCTCCGGCAGACGGTATTCCAGGGCTTTCTGCAGGAAGCGGGCGATGTAGAGGGCCGTACGGTCGGCGATGTCGAAATGCCCGCGCCCGGCATCGCACAGGAACGAGATGCAACTCTCTGGGTACATCATGCGGAAGGCCAGTGCCGGCGTGACGCGGGCCTCCCACCATTCATACTCCCCTTCTATCATCAGTCCCGGTATGCCGTCGATGTTGCGCGTGCGTCCCCACTCCAGATTCGCGCGTCCGTAGCCCGTCAGATTCGTGCGCGGCGCATCGCCGTGCAGGGAGATGACGGCCAGCGTGCGCTCCGGGTTCCAGGCGGCAAAGTTCCAGGGGAAAGTGGCCATGGCGGAATGCCCCACGGGCACCACCGGGGCCGTGGCCACTTCGACATATCCGCTGGCCTCGGCCAGGTCGGCCATCATGCGGTCGAACGCTTTCTGGCAGCCGTTGGACACATCCCAAGCCATGTCCAGTCCGGGTGTGACCCACACCAGCGCGATGCCCGCCTTACGCAGTTCCTCCCTGAACAGAGGATTCTCGAACAGGGTTTCTTCCGTCATGTTGTGCGTGCCAACCATCACGGCTTTCACCGCCTGACAGTCGGACGGAATCCAGAGAAAAGCCTGCGGATGGCCGTCCGTTTCGGGAGACACCATCTCCGTTACGGGCACAGACCATTGCCACTCTGCTGCTGAAAGGCTCACCGCCAGACAACAGCAACAAATCAACCATATTTTACGCAAATGTTTCATAACACGTTCTTTTTAATCTAACTCATTTATGAATATGTCCATGTGCTCTGTCACACCTTACCTTTTACATCCGGCAGCTTTCCTGCTCACTCCCCCAACGGGCAGAACGTAGCAGACGGCAAGCGGCGAGCGTCCTGCCCGATGCGGATATGCACGGGCCCCGTGGCTGAATAATACCATTTGCCGTCGCGGCGGAACAGGGCTGCATACACATCAGTGTCCGCCGTCACCGACAGTTCTCCCCAGCTCACGCTACGCCCTTTACCTATATAAAGAAGGTCGGGGGCACCATCACGCAGACGCACCAGCCCAAAACAGCCACGGAAGGCACCCTCCTGCGGCAAACGATGTTGCAGCGTGTCGACGGCACTGAACACATAATCCCGGCATACCTCACCCGTCTGCACTTTCACTCCGGACCATCCGCCGTCCGCCGCAGGCAAAGCGCTCACAGCCGTAACAGAAGGCCGCCCGTTGCGGTAAGCCTCATACACACCGACGAACGGATGTGCGGCGGCATTATTGCCATCCTGACGGACCAGCAGCACCGGCGTAGGCTGAGGCGGAGTGCTCGCATTGCCCGGCGTCAGCCCCTTGTTCAGCGTGCTGGACGGAGCATCCATCCGGAACAGTTCGCGTCCCCCGGCTCCGGTCATCCACAACCGCGCGGCAATGCCTTCCGGCAGCGTCCACTCCGCCACGAAGTCACCGTCATACGCAAGAGAAGACAACCGGCTGAAGCTGTCGTAACCGCCCGTGTACTTTTTCTGCATCCGCTCCACCGGGACAGGCTGCAATGACCGCCCCTCAGCGTCGGACAGCCGCATGGAATCTCCCACATGATGGAACAGATAGTCATTATCCGGCTGGTTTGAGCGGAACACGTCCACATAGTAACCCGTATGCTCCGACGTCCTTACCAAAGCAACCGTACGCCTTTTCTCATCAGCCGACACATCCGCGAAGTTCACGACATCGGTCAGGGCCTCGGTGTTGACAAACTGTCCGGATTCCACCTGCGGCTCCATGGCATTCACCTCTATCTCTCCCGCCGTATATCCGGGAATGATGGTATTCGATCCGGTCACCGACTGGTGATAACCATGATCGGCACTCCAATAAGACTCATACCCCGCCGCGTCCGGCACCAGCGCATAACCGAAGCCATAAAACTGCAGTGCCAGCCCGTTGGGCGTCAGGTGACTGCCCTTCCGCCCGCCATAGAGGCAAGCCATCATACCATAAGGCGCATCCCAGTTTTTCATGATGATGAAACGATGGAAAGGCGAATAGGACGTACGTTCGGATTTCACCCCGTCGGCAAGAGGCAGTTCGGGCACGAACGTACAGATGCCCGTCCAGTCGGCCGAAGAGCGGTCGTACGTACCCATGGCTATTCCGCGCCGCAAGGCAGCGGCAGCCCTCCCCGCCTCCTCGCGGTTGCCGCAGGCTGTGTAATAAGTCAGCAGACGCTCGAACATCCTGAAGTCCACCGGGCCGCCGCGGGAATCGCCGAACGCCACGAGATTGGCCCTTTCATCCATCCAGGGAAACACCGCCATGGCAGCTTTCGCCAGGACCGGATTTCCCGCCATAATGTCTGCCCCAGAACGCTGGAGCGGAACGACCCAGTCCAACAGCACCTGCACCGTGCCGAACGCGTAGCCCGGTGCCTCCGGCCATAGCCCCGTCACGCTGTCATAGCTTGCCAGAATGTCCGGGATAGCCTCATGATAGTCCGTAGACTGCCGCAACAGGAAGTTCAGATAATACTCCCGTCCTTTTCCGTCGGCATAGGCAGTGTCGCTGTCCAGGGTCAGGATCGGACGCAACATCATGTTCCAGCCGTTCACATTCCAGTTGCCCTCTCGTCCGCCACGCACCAGACCGATTTCAATAAAACGCCGGAATACGGTTTCCGCTGCGGCACGCGTGGTCAGCCCGACCTCCTTGAAATGCGGGTGAGGATGGACAGCCAGCCAGTCGTAGAGAAAATCATACGCCGCCGCGGCATGCAATGCCAGATCGTCGTGTATCTGTTCATAATCATAATAGCCGCAGATGCCGCCGGGTGCCCAGCCGCCCACACTTCCGCAAGACTTCTCCGGATCCAGAATGGGCTGCATGTAGTAAGTGCCTGCCAGCCAGGTGTTGAATATGTCTGCCGCAAAGCGGGCGAATTTCTCCTCACCGCTCACCCAATAGACAAAAGCGGCGTTCTCGGCCAAGGTCAGTATCTCCACGTTGTTGCTGCGTATCATGTGTCCGCTTTGCTTATAAGGAACCAGCACCGGCGGAGCATCCGGGTCCTGCCGGCTGACGCCCCACATGTCTCCGGTCTCATTATAAGGCGTGCGATCGGCAAGAGGCACATTCTGATACTTGTTCCACGTCCGCATTCCCGGCATACGGACCGTCGGAACAGGCGCATTGCCCTCGCCACGGTCCCAGTTCTGGCCCTTCAGATAGCACTGGGTATAGTGCTCTCCGGCTTTCCAATACATCGCCAGACGCGACACAATCCACTGCGGATCCTGCACATGCCGGTCGGCATATGGCTCAACCTGTCCGCGTATGCGGGCAAAGGCTTTCTTTGCCCAAGGCACACGGGCCACCCGTTCCCGTATGGCTTCCCTGTCGGAAGCTGATACGTACATCGACGGACGGCACGATGCCGCCACACATTCACCGACAGCACCGACACCGGCAAAAGCCAGCATCCACAGTGCTGTCATCCAAAGAAAAGTTCGTTTCATTCTTATCTGTTTTTAGTTTCCATTCATATTATGCAAGCAAAAGCCTGCCGTCCTGCGGGGCACTGCCCTCCGTCACATCCGGCATGCCGAGAAACATCCCCGCCTGTCGGCCAGTTCCAGCCGGACCGGACCGACCAGTCCCGACTCCAACAGCGGAGATTCACGGGTATAATACTTCCAAGGCAAGAACAACACACGTTCCCGCTCATTTGCCTGTTCTCCAAAAAACCACTCCGGCAAAAGTCGTATTCTGCCATACTCGTCATATAGGTACGGATCGGGCAGATGCTCATCGCCGATGATGCGGTTGGGCCAGAGATTGGTCACTCTGACAACAACGACATTGTCACCCTCACGGAGTTTCCCTGTAATGTCCGCCACATAAGGTGCTTTCCAGACCAGCTGGGTGTCGCAGTCATTGACCGTGACCTCAGCCAGATTCTCCACCCGCCCCAGATTCAAGAGGACACGGTGTCCGTTCAATGCTTCGAGGTCGTACTTTGTCAACACCAACCGTTTACTGTAAGTGGCCGTTCCCGAAAAATGACGTACATTAAAATCGGTGTGACGGTGGAGAGAACGGAGCGTGTCGAGCACAACCGGATGCGGTATATGGCTGTAAGCCGGAAACTCCACCTGCCAGTCTGCCGACAGTTCGCGCCACAGTACCCCGTATGACGGCGGCAGGGGAAGCCCCTTTTCCGCTTCGGTCCGGACCTCTGCCGCAGAAAGGGCATAGTCGAACACCGACATGGGGGTCTGGTCGCCCTCGAAACTGCCAATAAACTGCTCTTCTGCCATCGGCACGTCGACTGCCGGCATGCAATTCCGCCCGGAAGCCTGCTCGTCCTGCACCGGTTCACCGTTCACATACAACTGCGGCACTCCGGCGTCATAGACCAAAGCCAGATGGGTCCAGCCCTCCAAAGCCCCTTCATATTCCAGCACCGTATGCAACCCGGTGTCCCGTTCCACTACCCGAACACCGTTCTGCCCCACAGAAACTCCCACACTCGCCTTTCCCATCCGGCCCTTGTCCGGATAAAGCAGGAAGCCACGCCCGGCAGCGGCAAACGTCTCCGGTTTGACCCAGCAGCAGAGCGTGAATGTGGAACGGAAGTCATGCTCCGGACTGAATCCGTAGGAATCACCATGGTTTGTCCGTACCACCGTAGCCTGCACAGAGACAGGGGGCAGGTCTGTCGGCTCTTGTTTTCCTTTGCTGAACACAATGAAGACAGAACCGCTCTCCGGCAAAACCAGATTCAGGCGCGTCAGTCCATCACGTACCTCATACTCTACCGGCAGCTCTGTCTGCCCCGTCTCTGCATTCCACAACCGAGGAACGCGTCCCGTCGTGCGGCAGGCCACCTGCAGCCGCTCAGCCCGACGGCGATGATTGGCCACGAAATATATATCTTCCGCCACCGTCTGACGATGAATGAAATGAATCTGTGCGTCGTTGTGTTCTGCAACAAAAGCAAAGTCCGGCCGTATGCCCATCTCACGCAAAGCCTCGCCTACTCCCGTCTCTCGGTAGATCCGGCCCTTTCCCAATACAGAAGCCGACCACAAAGTATCGGCCAAAGCACGCACTGCCCTGTCCTTCTGTTCATCAAGTCCCAGATAGCCGGAAGGCAGCTCCCCGGCCAAGAGCACGGACAGCCCCTGCCGCACCCACTCTGTCAGCAGTGACAATGTCTCAGGAGTGGTCCGTTCCATCGGGGGCACGACCAACAGACGATAGGACATTCCGCCCGGCAGTTCCAGACAGCCGCCACGCACCACAGCTCTTTCCCGCAAAAGCGATGCCAAGGTCACATCCCAACGATAACCGTAAGGCGTGACAGGCTCATCCATATTATAGTTCCTGACTCCGGATGAGATACATTCATCTTTCAGGTAAAGCACATCAGCCACATAATGCCCTTGTTGCAACAGATAGGCACAGCGGGCATTGTACAGGTTCAAAGCGGAGAACTGTTCGGACCAAGTGGAATTGCGGTCCAGATGTGTCCCGAAAGGCCCCATTGTCATGATGTTGCCCGGCTGTTCTCCGGCATAAGGCTGATGCGCCATCGCATGATAGACGAAACGGTTCACCCCGGCTGTCATGATATAATCTCCCAAAGCTTTCATACCGTAAGGATGCTCCGTAAACTTGCTGTTGAACGGCGTTCCGGTATAGCATTCGCATGCCACTACGGGTTTATCCAGAACATGCGCCACCGATGACGCCATCATCGTTGTCGTTATGTTACCATATATATAATGTGTCCAGAACTCACTCATGGGAATATCTTGCCGGGACGCCAGCTCCAGACTCTCAAAGTTCCCATCACCATAAGCCTCGCCCACATACTCCAAGCCGTAACGGCTGATACACGCTCTGAAGCGATCCACATAATTTTCCAGAAACAAGTCGGTATGCGTCCGCCTGAAATCATAAAGGAAACGTTCAGTTGTCTCCGTTCCATCCACAATCCGCCCCGTCACAGCCAGCAGATAAGGAACAGGGTCGTAGCCCCGTTTCTGCCGGAAAAGAGCTATAAGGCCTTCCGTCCAGTTCTGTTTGCCCGCCTCCCAACTGTCGACGACCAATGACTCAAGCGTAGAACCACACCACGGCTTCAACCGTTCCAGCAAAGGAATCAGGAAACGCTCAATATGACAGTCCACACCGTCCGGACTCATCTTGTCGCATTCCAGACCGATGCCGGCATCCGGCGCAGCAGCCACGACCTCACCGGTTGTGGTATAGCCAATGCGCACGATGGTCCACCGCCCCGGCGGTGCCGGCCAAAGCAAACGCCCGTCGGCATCTGTCCTGCCCGTCACATCCACCACCGCACCAGAAGAGACAGCTCCGTCTGCAGGCGTTGCCGGGAAGTTGCCCGGCAAAACCACCGGAGCATTTGCGGCATTGATCTTCGGAGCATAGTCAGACAAGCGCGGAGAAGCATGGAAATCCACTTCAGCCAAGTTCGTTCCGCGATTCGTTGTCAGGCGCACATAACGCGCTTTCACCGGCGGGCAGCTGAATGTGCCCGGCGTATCCATCGCCCGCAATGCGGAACAGCGGAATGCACCGACCGGACGGAATTCTTTGCCATCGAGCGACACTTCCACCCGCAATACCGGAGGATAGTCACGAGGTCCGTCGTGAGGGTCCAGCGGCTTCTCCCGTTCGCCACGGTACAACGTGGCAGCCTGCAGCTCAAACGCCTCCTGCAGCTCAAACAACAGGCTCTCTCCTGACTCCATGCGGCACTGCGTAGACAGATTATGGTCTGAAAGCACCGACCGTTCCAGCGGACACCCATCTATACTCAACCGCCTGACCATTGACCAGAAAGAACGGACCTCGCCCGGCAAAGAGGGATAAGCCAGAATGCAGGCATCACGATAGAAATCCTGCCTGGAACACGGACGGGGCAATCTTACGTCCAACGCTTCACGACCGTCTGACACGACAAACGTATCGGTCCACATCAGTTGCTTCATCGAAAGCTCTACCGGAATCCACGGACCGCCCGTACCGCTATACCCCGGCGAATTATGCAGGCTTAGCCGCAGTCCCATCCGTCCGGCTTCCCGCATGGCGTGTTCCACCGCCTCCGTCCACTGCGGAGAGTTATAGTCCACACCGCCACGGGGAATCCCCACGCCGGTATCGAAAATCATGGCACTCCCATAACCCGAACGGGCCATGTATTCCAAATCCAACGTCAGACCTGCTTTGGTAATGTTGCCATTCATCCATTGCCAATAGGTACTGGGACGGGCCTGCTGAGGGGGATTTTGAAAAGCCCTCACGTCAACCTGTGCCGACAGACCGACCGCCACACTGCAAGCCAACCACAAAAGCATGTTTCTCACGACATTGTTTGTCACTCTTTTGCTCTTCATTTCATTAATATATACGGGTCGGGGAAGCCACTACCGGCATAATTTCCCGAACATATAAAGCTCACTCAATAAAGTCTTCTTCCATAACGTTCTTCATTTCCCGTCCAGATGCCCCGGTCTTTGCACTACCGCCCGCACCGGAAGCTATAATCGCCGCCTGGAACGGTCGCCACATCATACTCATAAACGCGGAACAATATGGGATATTGTGGGCTTATCGCATCCGACACTAAAGGAGCTTTGACCTCCGGACGGACGAAAAACGCGTTCGGATTGTCCCCCACAGCCGGTTTCAGCCCGTCACCCGTCAAAGGGACGTAGGAACGAATGCGCAGATTGCCGCCCAATCGTGAATGAATCCGGCAAGCAGACAGCTGCGCGCCGTCCCACTCCATATCCACCACAAAGCCGCCGCGGGCCACCAGTCCGCACACACTCCCTTCTGGCCAGGCATCCGGCAATGCGGGCAACAAATGGACAGCCCCATCATGACTCTGCATCAACATCTCGGCCACACCGGCAGTATAACCGAAATTTCCGTCAATCTGGAAAGGCGGATGCGCATCAAACAGGTTCGGATAAGTACGTCCGTCACGGTGTTTTCCGGCTTCGGCGTCTGAGGGTAGCAGCTTCAGCAGGTTTTTGATGATGTCAAAGGCATGGTTGCCGTCCAGCAAACGTGCCCACAGATTGATTTTCCAACCGATGGACCATCCGGTTGCCTCATCACCCCGTTGCAGCATCGTATTCTTCACGGCCTGGAACAGCAGCGGCTGTACATAGGGAGAGATCTGGCATCCGGGGTACAAACCGTAGGCGTGCGATATGTGACGGTGCCGGTCTGTCGGGTTATCCACATCCTCCAACCATTCCTGCAATTGATTGTAACGCCCTATCTGCATCGGAGGCAACTGCGCCAGCACCCGTTCCAAAGAGTCACAATAGTCTGTCGACAGGCCTAACACGCGCGAGGCCTGCAGAGCATCGTTCAGCGCATCAAAGACAATCTGATTGTCCATGGTGCAACCGGCCACAATGGTGGAAGCCGTACCGGTATTCTCCCCGTCCGGCCCGTGCTCCGGCGACATGGAAGGCGCCAGCACCAACCAACCATAACGCGGATGCGGCGTCAGAACATCCATATAGAAATCCGCCGCTCCCTTGAGCACGGGATAAGCCTCGCGCAGGAATTCCTTGTCGCCGGTGTAGAGATAATGTTGCCACAAATGGGTGGAAAGCCACGCTCCGCCGTTGGGCCACGTGCCGTAGAAAGCGTTGTCCACCGGCCCCGTACAACGCCAGATGTCCGTGTTATGATGAGCCACCCAGCCGTCGGCACCGTACATGGTGCGGGCCGTACCGCTTCCGGTCTGCGACAGTTCCTGTACCATCTTCAACAACGGTTGGTGCGTTTCCGTAAGGTTCGTGACCTCCGCCGGCCAGTAATTCATCTCCGTATTGATGTTGATGGTATATTTTCCGTCCCAGGGTGGCAACAATTTGTCATTCCAAATGCCCTGCAGATTGGCGGGCTGTCCGCCGGGCTGTGAAGATGAGATCAGCAAATAACGCCCATATTGAAACATCAGGGCCGCCAACGAAACGTCCTTTCCTTCACCGAACCGACGCACCCGTTCTGGTGTCTCCAGTCCGGCATTCGGACCTTCGCCCAGATACAGCCGCACGCGGTCGAACTGCTTCTTATAACAGTTCACGTGTGCGGCCAGCGCGTCGGCATACTTCTTGTCCATGGCAGCTTCCAGCAGTGTAGAGGCTTTCTTCCGTGCGTTGCCGCTGACATCGTGGTATGAACGGAAGTTCGTGGCCGATGCCACGTAGACAGTGGCAGAAGTGGCATCTTCCACCCGCAGCATGTCATCCTCCAGCCGTTGCCGTCCGCCCTCGGTCTTCACTTGGGTGCGGGTCTCCATCCTTACTTCGCCTTTCACGCCCTCGTGGTCATCCCCTTGGCCGGTTAGCACCAAAGCCTTGCCGGAGCGGGACACCTTGTGTACTTTCAGCGGCGTGCGGTAACGCAGACTGAATGTGAGCCGTCCGGGCTGGTCTGCCGTGAGCCGCATCACGATGATTCTGTCGGCCAGCGAGGCGAACAGCTCGCGGCGGTAGGTCACTCCGTCCACCTTGTAGGTCGTGGTGGCCACGGCACGCGACAGGTCCAGTTCGCGGTGGTAGTCCGTGTAGTCCGCATGGTCCGGGAAGTCCAGCAGCAGGCTGCCTATGGTCTGATAGGGCATACCGCTCCGACCGGTATAGAACGTCCGGTCAATCAGGTTCTGTGCTTCTTTCCGTTTCCCGTCGACAATCAGGCTGCGCACTTCGTCCAGATGGCTCAGGGCCTCCGGGTTGTCGTTCCGGTGCGGTCCGCCGCCCCACATGGTTTCCTCATTCAGCTGCACCTCTTCCTCCGCGACGCCGCCGTAGACCATGGCCCCCATCGAGGAACAACCCACGGGCAGGGCCTCCACCCAGGCCTTGGCCGGGCGGGAATACCACAACTTCAAATCTTCCGCTGCGGCGGGACGCACACCTGAAAGCAGGGCCAACAGAACCAATATCACTTTCTTCATATCACTTGTTTTCACTTTGTCTTACATTCCTTTGATGTTTGTCACATCATAATGAAACCAATCCACGTCTACGTAGCCTGCGGCTTCCGCATCGTTATAGGTGAAAATCCCCACCATATCACCTCGGAAATTGCCCGGTGTGACCGGATAGGCTCCTCCCAACTCATGGAAAACCGTTCCGTCCGTGCTATATTGGAACACCACTTTATCCTCCAATCCCCACACGGTGCGCAGATAAACCACCTGTACACCCTGCTCCAACGGTCGGTTACCAGTCTCCAGTCCGTTCATCTCCACAGACAGCATGCACCGTCCGCCCTCTTGAACCACACCGATAAACGCGTATGTCTTTCCACCGTTAAAGTGTGCCAGCCCGGCCTTTTGCCCATCCGCCATACCGGTTATCTCCATTTTGACGGTCACCGTTGCGGACAACGCACACATATAACGCTGGTTGAGCGTATTGCCCGCCTTGAAGAATCCTTTCCGGTCCACGGTCGGAAAAACCCGGAGCCGCAGATAGCCGCGCCGTTCTGTCAAGAACCACATGCCGTCATCGGGCACATGGTTCCACATCCATCGGGGATGCAGCGCCACCTCCGAGAAGTCATCGCTCCCTTGTGGCAAAGAACGGGGAAAAACGCCTTGCACAGGTTTGGGCAGCAGCCAGCCCATCTGCCCCTCCTTTCCTTTCACATCCACACCGATGACAGGCCAGTCGTCCACCCATGTCACCGGCAACAGATGTGGCGGACGTCCGCAGGCATAATTACGATTGAACTGTCCCATCCAGAACCATCTGCCGTCTGACGTGTCCACATAACCGCCTTGTCCGGGCAAGTACAGGCTGTCACGGTGCTTTATGCGGTTCACGGCGAATATTTCGTATTCACCGGGGTGTCCAGGCTTCCCCGGCGTGCCGTCGGGCTGCGTACCGTAGAGATGACGTGAACGGAACACATAAGTGCCCTCTCCCAAACCTGCATTCAGGAATTCGATATGCTGCAGGTAATACCAGCCGTTGCGCTTGAAGATGCGGTTGCCCTCACTGGAGTGATAGGGCGACACCAGCGTTCCGCCATTCGGGTATTGGTATAGGGTGTCTTTCAGGGCCATATGGGCCGAGTCTGCATCGAGCAGGGTGGTCCCGTCTTCCGACATCTGGAATATGTAGCTGTACCAGTATTTCCTGCCCGGTCGACTGCTCATCAGGTAAGCTTTCCCGTTGTCGTCCCAAAAAGGGCAGGGATCTGTCCAGCGGGGCACGCGCAAGGGGCGTCCGTACTTGTCTTTCAGGAACTGGCTTTTCCATGGGCCTGCGGGATGCCGGGCCGTGGCCACGAGAAATCCGTCTGTAACAAGGTTCACATATACATAAAACAGGCCGTTATGGAAAGTGATTGCCGGCGCATAAGTACCTCCGTTATAACGGTTCATGCGCCTAAATGTGAATGCACTGTCCACATCCGCCAGTTCTGTCAGTGCCGCACCGATGGTGGTCCAGTTGACCAGGTCCTTTGAATGCAGGATGGTGACTCCCGGATAGCTCTTGAATGTGGAGACGGCCATGTAGTAGTCATCTCCCACCCGCAACGGGTCCGGGTCGCTGTAGTCGGCTGCAATCACCGGGTTGCGGTATGTACCGTCTCCCTGGTCGCCCCATGGTCCAGTCATTTGAGCACTTATTGTCCTCCATGAGGCCAGCATAAATAGGAGGAACAATTTAAGTCTTATCATTTTCAACTGTTTTTGATTTTAAGTTCCAAACAAAGTCGAATAATTCATGTGTCATTAGCTTTTGCATCATAGTCTTTTAATAAGATGTGCTTTAATATTTTTATGACTCTAAAATCCATTCACAAGTATCCGATGGCCAGTCCCCGCTTTGTGCCGTCCTACCTACGACTTCTATCTTATTCTTACCTTCTTTAAGTTCCACGTCTTTGAAAAGACATACTTTAACAGCATCTGGCCTCATCTTTCCTATTGTTTTCTCATTCACTTTCAAGGTTACCTCTATACAATTGCTATACACCTTAATGTCCGTCACTGGCTGGGTTCGTTTTATCGAACGTCGAGAAGTAATGTAGACCATTGGTTCCGGATTCCAGTTGGCCTTATATAAATAATAAGGATCTTTCTTTACTTTCCGGTCTTGCGATACGATACCCTTAGTGTTTAATGACGGGACACTTCCCTCGTTGCGCATACAACTGGCGAAATCAAACATCGCCCAAAGGAATGTACCCCAAAGGTTCTCATTGTTCTGCATTACGCGCCAGTTCTCCTCATGTACATAGGCCAGCCATTCTTCCGGTTGGAAAGGTCCTCCATGCGCCGGATTCGGTTTCTGGGGGTTACCCTCGGTATGCTGTTTATAGTCGCCTCCGGCACCATATTCGGAAATGGCAATACGCATATCTATCTCTCGGACACGGTCGGTAATCCATTTGTCTAATTGTGCAAGCTCCCCGGTATAGCCTTCCTCTTTGGGGTAATTGCCATGATACCAACCAGGATAGTTGTTGAAGCAGGTGGCTTCCGGTATCTGGTTGTGGGCACGCAATCCATGATCGCTGGCCCCCACCACGATGCGGCAAGTCGAATCGATGTCCCGTATACCATCACGCAGTTCGGTAAGAAAGTCTTCGGAGGGAGGCGTGTATATGTTCTCTATTTCATTGTAGATGCCCCACCATGCTACACTGGGATGGTTGTAGAGTTGTTTCACCATCTCTTTCATCATCTCGCACACATTTTGTTTCGCACCGTGGTCCAACCGGATTTCATTCACTAACGGAATCTCATCCCACACCAAGAATCCTTCCCGGTCAGCTATGTCGTGCATATTTTGGCTTTGCGAATAGTGGGCAAAGCGTATGGCTGTCGCTCCCATCTCTTTTATAATGGCATAATCCAGTTCATTTTCATACTCCGTCAGTGCCCAGGCCTTGTCTTTGAAATCCTGATGTCGTCCTACCCCGTAAATCGGATATGGTTTTCCGTTTAGTAAGAATCCGGAAACTGCGTCTATTTGGAATGTACGCAATCCCAAAGACTGAATTACCTGGTCGACCATCGTTTCATTCCGTAAGACATTCACTTCTACCTGATACAGATAGGGGTCTTTCCTGCCATTCCACAGGTGTGGTTTCTCTATATCCAAAATTTGAATCACCTCTTTTGTGATACCGGCTGCTATCTGTTCCGGTGTTCGTGCCGTAGCTACCACTTTTCCGGTAATGTCTTTAACAAGGGTCTCAATCATTACCGTCGCATCTGGAACCTCTGGTTCGTTGCTCATCGCTGCCCGAATGCCATTACTAATTAACGAACGTACCTCTATCACCGCTTTGTCGGTATTTAGTTTATTTGTGGTGATGTAAACACCGGGTGAGGCGTAATCCAACGGCGACACGCAAATCTTGTCCGTTACTATCAGTTGTGCCGGACGGTAGAGGCCACCGTTTACATTAAAGTCACCGGATAATGGAGGAATGTCCTGTCGATGCATGTTATCTACCTCCACCCGGAGTTCGTTCTGCTTTCCTGGCTGGATGTATGGGGTTAATTCATAACAGAAAGCCGTGAACGCTCCACGATGTTCTCCCAGCATCTGTCCGTTGACATATACACGGGCAACTTGTCCCGCTGCTTCAAAACGGACAAAGACTCGTTTCTCTTTCCATGCTGTAGGGACATTTATTGAATGGGCGTACCACCCTGTACCTCGGTAATATCCGAATTTCAGAGTGGGGTCCATTACCGAAACAGTCTCTTCTTCCTGCATCAGAGAATGGCCGTTGTTGTCTAACCTGTTTTTACCACTTTCCTGTCCGTCTTTCACATTCCAGCTATGGGGCAAGGTGACCTCCTCCCACTCTGCTGTGGGGGCCACTACGCTTGCATGCCCCTTATGGAAACGCCATGCTTTGTTCAACGGATATACCAAGCGTTGTGCTAAAAGGTTCATTGAAATAGAAATTATTATCAAAGACAAAAAAGTAACTATTCTTTTCATCATGCTTTGTTTTTTGAAAATATCTTTACTCATGTCTCCATTTTACATGGATTTTAGCTTTCTTCACCTCTGCCCCGTCATTCATCGGACGCAGGCTGATAGCAATACGATTCTCACCCTCCTTATTCAGCCAACATTCGGGAATATAGTAACTGGTTTGCGGTCCTTTCTGCCAGCAGCGTCCGATGCAGTGCCCGTTCACGTAGATGAATCCGTTTCCCGTGTGTTCCAGTTGCAGGTGATAAAGGGCATTGTCCGCCTGTTGTGGCAAGGTAAATGCATAGGTGTACCAACGAATAAACGGATTGCATCCATCTGTCTTTCTTTCTGTCAAGGCTTGACCTTGCGAAAGAGCCTGTCCATGCTGTTCCTCGGTATAGGCATATTCCAAAGGCAATTCTTTGCCCCCACAACGCACATAGTCGAAACCTATCTTCCAATGCCGTTCCACCGCAAGGTTCGTGTGATGCTGCAAGCCCGGACTTTCGTAGAGCAAGAGGACTTCCTGCTTGCCCTTTGCCGACGGATTTTGGGGCAACTGAAACCAGATACTGTCCGCCTCTTGGCGCAATGATTTGACCAACTTGCCATCCACAGCAAGCAACACACCGTCTCCATCAGTATTGTTCATCATCTTTTCGCCCGTTATGCAGACTTGAAGCAAAGCTCCTTGCGGAGCGTATGTCCTATAATAAACAAGGTGTCTGCCATAAATGCCTTGGTCGTCCAGATGTTCTCCCCGTTTCAGGCGTTTCCATTTACCGGGCAATGGGTCAGCAAAACTTACCGCACAATCAGTCAGCCGAACCGTATCCGACTTGGCCACCGGACGCGGACCGGGAAGCGGCACTTCGGGATACCATTTGCCATCCTGCTTGCCTGCAGGCAGATAGTAAACCATCGAGCCGAAAGGCTCCAGCGAGAAATCCAACGCGAAGTCTGCTGTCTGCAGGGTTCCGAAGTGATGACGTGTGTGTTCTTCTGTCCGCACGAAGTAGTAACGGTCGCCATTGGCCGCACGCCGCAATGCCAGCCGCACGTCAGGGTCTGTCGTGGTATACTCCAACGACACGGCATCGGCCCTGGCTATGCGTGTCCCGTGCTCCCTGACCAGCGCGCCCAGTCCTTGAAGCCGCCGGTAACGGTCGTTGGTGGAGCCGTCCTCTCCGATGGCTGCCGCATAGTCGTAAGTGGTGGTCATCTGTCTGGCCCCCCAGTCATCGCCGTTCGTTCCGCCGACGGCCATATAATAGTTGACGGCACAGAAACCCCGCTGCAGGGCATACAGGGTGATGTTTTGCGTCTGCACCGGCATCAGCCCGTCCTGATTCCAGCTCAATTCACCACCCACATCGCTCATCCATCCGCCCTGCAGTTCGCCCGCCATCAGCGGTTTGCCGGGCTGCGTGCGCATCTGTCGGTCGATCAGTCGCCCGAAGTTCCGCTCCACCTCCCAACGCGGATAGCTGTTCACCATGTCCAGAATGCCGTTCAAAGGGCCTTCCGACACATTCCGCGCCTCATCGGTCCAGCAAGTGATGAGCGGAACGTCTATCCCCTCCTGCCTCACCAACCCGGCCATGTTTTCCAGCACCTCCCGCTTATCATCCCGCGCAAACCATTTCACACGATTATACTCGTTTTCTATCTGAAAAAGAATCACGCCTTTTCCGCCCGACGGACGCCGAGTGTGCTGGCGGGGAGCCACCACACGGCATACGGCTTTCAGCCAATGTCCGGTCCAGCGCAGATATTCCGGGTCGTTGCTTTGCAGCCATACTTCGTGAAGGGTATGAGCCGGCCGCTTGCGCATCAGCCATTGCGGATAGCCGCCACCGCTCCACTCCGCGCAAATGTAAGGACCGGGACGCACAATCACATATAATCCATACTCCTCGGCCATGTCCAGGAACGCTTCCAACGGACGGAGGTCAATGCACGACTCGTCCGCCAAAGAGCGGGGCATCCCGCGTTCGTGCCAGTTCCAGGGCACGTAGGTCTCCACACAATTGAATCCCGCCGCTTTCAGCTTACGGAAACGGTCGGGCCAAAGCGGACGGGGCACACGGAAATAGTGGAACGCGCCGCTGAACAGGAATACATCCTCACCGTCTATCGTAAAGCAACGGTGGTCATAACGGATGCGGTCGGGGTGCAGAAACACGGAATCCGGTATGGAGGGCACATCGGATATATTCACCGGTTCGGACGCCACAGCCTGCCTGTCATCCATCACCGAAAGGTCCGTCAGGTTCTGCCCTGCCGCACAGCAGGCCATCAGCCCGCACAGTATAGTCGCCGTAACTCTCATCATATTTCGTTTTTTTTCAGTTTCACGCACAGTCTGCATGCCGACTCGCCAAATCATTCGCATACTCAAATCTTGCCACACAGCGGCAGCCCCTTCCGGATGACGCGGGCACACTTTTCCTTGTCCGGCACTTCTCCGTCCCGGCAAAGACGTACAGACACAACCCGATGTCTGTACATTTATATAAAGAATACGTTTCAATCAAGAAATCCACGTATAAACATTTTCCGGTTTATCGCTTTAGTCCCCGCATTTTCAACTTTTTAACAGTATTTCCTACAGTAAAGGCCTCCCCAAAGAAGGTGCCCGGCCATCAACCGCAACCCCTCCATCGGCCACCTCTTTGCCATAACCGCACCGCACCGCCGCGGGGAAACCGGATTTTTCTTGCGCAAGCCCCCGGACAGTCTTCCGCAAGACCGGAACGCACATTCCGCAACACTTGTATGCAGAAACCGGAACGGCAGTTTCTGTTTCCACACCGTCATGGACGTTTCTGTTCTTTTTTCTGCCAGACGTTACACGCAAATCAAAAGAAAAACACTATATTTGCAAGGACAGAGACCTACAATGCAGGTTCTGGAACTGAACCTGCACCGAAAAGAAAGACATCATTTATCGAAAGCCAGAACCTATTACATGAAAAGACAATTTTGCACCATTCTCGGCTTGTTGCTACTCCTGCTTGTGCTGCAGGGGCGCACACAACCTGCCGTCAACTGGGCATTCAACTACATCAATGACAAGAAAGGCCTGAAAGGACAGTCCGTATATAAATTCTTCAAGGACAGCGACAGCGTGATCTGGATAGGCACCAACATTGGCGTCAGCTCATTCAACGGCCAGACCATCACCAACTACGACATCGACTGCATGCCGCCGCTGAGCAACGTGAGCGACATAACGGAATCGGCCGACGGCGACATCCTGCTGTGCTGCCGGAACGGACTGTACCGTGCCGACATGGAGCAGAAACGGTGCGTGCGGGTCTGCCCGGAAATCCAACAGCCCATCAGCTTCTGCCGCGCAGGCAAGCAGCTGCTCATCGGCAGCGAGCACGGCATTTATTTCTATCAGGACGGAGAACTGGCAAGCCCGCTGCTGCTGGAAAGCAATGCCATATCGAAAAGCAATGTGGTGAACGACATGGTCTACGACGGCAAGGAAAACGTGTGGATCGTGACCAACACGCAAGTGGCATGTCTGAATCTGAGCAAACGGTCTTTCACCAAATACGACCCGGTGCCGGGCATCAACACGGGCCATCTTACCTCCATAGCCAAAATCGACAACTGCCTATATGTCGGCACACAGAACTACGGCATCATCCGTTTCGACCTGCGGACGCAGAAAGGACAGCTCTACGACGTCGGGGTGCGCTGCAATGTGATACCCGACTTGCAGTCGCAGCCGGACAAGCACCAACTCTACGTTTCCACTGACGGCAACGGAGCCTTCATCATCGACACAGCACGGGACAGCATCCTGCGCCATTACCATATCGGCTCACCGCAATACTCGTTGCAGAACAACTCTGTCTATACCTTTTTCTACGACCGGCAGCTGGACGTCTGCTGGTTCGGTTTCTTTGAAAACGGACTGGCCTACAACTATCATACAGCCCCCACGTTTACGGTGTACCGCTTCAAGGATGTGAATACACGGGGACTGAACGTCCGGTCGCTGGCCATACGTGACGGAGAGCGGGTCATCGGCACGCGCAACGGGCTTTACTTCGTCTCCGAAACGAAAGGCATCACACGCTATTATCCGCCAGAAGAAACCGGTTCCGGCATCATCACCGACATTGAATATTTTGCAGGGAAATACGTGATCTCCACGTATGGCAACGGGCTATACACCCTCGACCCGCAGACACTGGAGCTGTCCGACAGGCACTTCAGCTCCACACTGCGACACGGACGCTTCAGCCGCCTGCTCCGTTACACCGACCGCGACACACTGATTGCCATGAGTGACATGGGCATATTCTTCCTGAACAAGGACATGCAGGCCGTGCGCACCTACACTTCACGGAACTCCGAACTGCCGGACTCCTACTTCACCGACATTCTTTTCGACCACACCGGCAAGGGATGGATTACCTCCATGGAACGACTCTCGCTTTATGACCCCACAAACCAGACCATACAGTCGCACGGCTTTCCGGAAGGTTTCTTCAACGAAACCGGCGAGTTAAGGCTTAACCTGTGCAAGAACGGCGACATCCTGGCTTTCTCGCGCGGCAACGTCTACCGCACACGTGCCGACCTGAGCCGTTACACCACCATCGATCTCCACGACAGGCTACAGGTGCAACAACTGCATTTCATCACCGAGACGCCCGACAACCGCTACTGGGTTGGAACAGACTGCGGACTGTTCCTCTTTGACAAGGACTTCAAGAACTTCTACCACTTCAACGAGATGGACAACCTGCCGTCGCTCCGGTTTAACAATCAAGAATTCTGCTGGAGCAAAGACACGCTGTGGCTGGCCAATTTCAACGGAGTTGTCTATATCACTCCGGAACAGTACCGGCGCATACCGGAAAAGAAACACTACCCCATCGTCATGGACAACGTGCAGATAGGGCAACAGCAGCCCAGCCCGATGCAGCTGAAAGACATCAATCGGAGCAAGAATATTCAGATAAGCTATAACCCGTTAAGCTTCAATAAGATAAAAGGAGGCCAGATTACTTTCAACTTGCTGGAGCTGAACTACAGCTACCCTTCAGGACAATTCTTTGAATGGCAGCTCGATGATGGCCCCTACCGGACAGGCATAAGCACCGCCCCTATCAGTCTGCAAAATCTGCCGATAGGCAAGCACCGGCTGAACATCCGTATTCCCGGCTATCCAAAGACAGCAGTATGCTACATGCTATACGTACGCCCGTCGGCCGCATTCTATGTCTATGTCATCCTGCTGCTGATGATGTGTGTCGCTGTGTTCCAGCTGATACGGATACGCAAAAAGCGCAAACGATTGAAAGAAGCCCAGCGACGCAAGCATGCGCTGGACATGAGACTGCTGGAGGAGAAGGTGGTGCGCGAGATGAAAGAGCAAGAGCAGATGAAACAACAGGCAGAAGCGGAAAACAAGATACAGCAGATGTACAAACGGGTGAAGCTGAACGAGGATGAATATGCCGCCCTCTACCAGAAAGTGAAGGCCTACATGAACAGGGAGCGTCCTTATACCCACCAGGAGCTGCAACTGTCAGACCTCGCCACGGCCCTCGACACGTCGAAAGTGCATCTGTCGCAACTGTTCAACGTGTACCTGCAACAGACGTTCTTCGACTTCATCAACGCCTACCGCATAGAGGAGTTCAAACGCTGCATCAAAGACCCGGCCTACAACCAGTACACCATAACGGCCATCAGCGAACAGTGCGGGTTCAAGCGGTCCACGTTCTTCTCCGTATTCAAGAAGTATGAGGGCTGCACGCCTTCCGAGTATATGCAGAACAACCACATCAACCGGAAATAACAGAAAAAGGCACCCGTCCGGCCTGATCTACAGGCCGTCGGCGGGTGCCTATCCACAATTACTGCCCTGTCGCTATCGGATCTCAGAACAATCCGTCTGACCAGACATCGCGATTGGACAACATCTCCAGACTATCGTCGGCAGGCGAACCGCTCACAGCTGTTCCGGCAGGATCACTGAGCGACAACAAACTTTCTTTCCCCCGGCATTCCAACGTCTCCACACGGGGCGTCATATACTTTTTCATAAACTTCATCTTCTTCTTTTATTTCACTACACATTTTTTCCCGTTCATTATATAAATGCCCTTGGGCAGGCCGTTCAGTCCTTTCATGCCATCGGCCACTTTCACGCCCTGCAGGTTATAGACCGGACCGTCTGCGATGTCCGCCTCTTCGGCCATCGCACTGCCGATGCCCGTCGTTCCGTCGCCCCAGTCGATGAGCAGGCGGTTCACGCCGGCAGCCTGCGCCGTGAGATAGGCGCGGAAAGGCGCGGCCTCAAACTCCATTCCCTCGGTCACCTGGTAGAAAGCCAGACCTGCCGTCTGGTTCTGCAGCACATAAGAGCCTTCCGGCACCGTCACACCGGACGCATAGTTGCCGCACAACGCACCCGAAACCGGTGACTCGGCCAACGTCAGTCCGGCATAGGCCGCCGTCACATGATAGGTGCCCTCCGCTGCATTGACAAGCACAGGCTGGTTGGCCGTCAGTGAGTTGACCTCCTCGGCCACGACGGCGTCGCCCGACGTATAGGAAAGCGTATATGCCTTGACACCTTCGGGCAGCACGGCATCATAGGGGAGCACCAAAGTGGCCGCACCGGCTGCCGACACCGTCAGCGCATAGTCCACCGATTCCGCCTCAACGGACGTGATGCCGGCCTCCTGCAACTCCGCCAGGGCATCCGCCACAGCCCCGCTCATCTCCACGCTGCCCAACGTCAGTTCGCTGATGGGCGTGCCGTCCAGTTCGGCAGAAGCCTTGATGGTGGCGGCACTCAACTGGCGGTCTACCGCATAGCCGTTCATCGTCTGCACGGGGAGCGTCACCTCCGAATTGTCGGCAAAATAGAGCGTCAGTGAGGAAACACAGACACGGCCGCTCTGTGCCGTAGCGTAAAGGAACAGATCCTGCAGGCGGTCTGAGCTTACCGCTGCCTCGAAACGGTTGCCCAACTCGGACTGTTTCGTGGTATTGTCATTAGTATTGGTGGAATAATCCACGGCCACGACCTCGCCTTCCGCCGCCCAATAGGCTGCATATCCCTCGGTGTCGACCGTAATGGTGCGGTCCGCCACGTTCACGGTGTATTCCACCCCACGCTTGAATCCGTTGTTCCAAGGCGTCTCACCGTTTATGGTCTGCCCGCCGCGCAAATACAGGAAACCATTGTTGCCGTGACGTATCGTGGAGGAATTGTCATCCAGATAGTCCACTGTCACCTCGCCGTCTGCGGCATCCATGACGGCCAGATTGGCACTGACATAATTACTCTTGCTCTGCGCGAAAGCCACAACGGCCTTTATGGAACGGAGCTGACTGAGGTCATAACGCCCCAGATAAAGTATGCCGTTGTTCTGGTTGCTGTAGAACACGTTCTCCGTCCGCACTCCCTGATTGTCCGTCACCGTAGTGGTTCCGGCGTTGGAGGTGCGCACCGTGTTGGCCGACGTAACGTCCACCTCCACAGGCAATGCCACCGGAATCTTCACGCCGCTCTCCGTCAGGTCGACAAACAGGCGTGGCGTCACGGCCTTTTGGAATTCCTCCTCCGTCAGGCCGAAGTAGGCCAGGCACTGCTCATAGCGTGTCACCGACTGGCCTGCCACCTGCTCCCAAGCCGTGCCGTTCCATTGCCACTTTTCGGTCGTGCTGGTTCCGCTGCCGTCGCGGGTGGCATCTTTCGTATAGATCTGGATGCTGTTCGTCCCATCGTTGTCGCCCACCAGCAGGAAAGCCACTCCCGCCTCGCCTCCGTCTGCAGCCTCAGCCACGTAGTCGGTCAGCGCGTCGCCTTCCAGCGTGGCCTGATAGCCGCCGATGTCGTAGTGTTCCACAGCCTGCACGTCACGAAGCTCAAAAGGTTTCTTCCCGCCGATGTTCGGCTGGTTCCCCTGCGCCACGGCCTCCTGCCCGACGGCCTCGGCAATCTGCTCGGCCAGGGCATCCCGTGTCGTGGTGCCTGCTTCCTCCCAGTCATATCCGAAAGGACGTAAAGAGAAGGAACTGCTGACGTTGCTGGCGTTTGTCAGCTGCACCCTGACACCGGAGACCTTGTATCCCTCAGCCATCTTTTCCCTGACCGGCTGCAGGTCGAATCCCAGCAAACCGCAGAAGCCGTAATCCATCTCGCCGTTTCCGCCGGTAAATTCCCTCAGCTCAAACGTCGCGTTCAGCGGATTCTGGTTTGCATTGTTCACACGGAGTTGTATGTCCTTGGACGACATCAGCTCCAGTGTCGCACTTTGCTGCGCATGCCCTTCCGCCAGACCGGTCACGGCCAGCAGGGACAGGCACAGAAACTTCAAGTTCTTTTTCCTCATGATATTCTCCACTTTAAACAAATTACACATAACCTAATACGGATGAATGGCCTGATACACTTAATCATACACCAACGAATTAAGGTTTTTTTAACCAAGTCGGATTCCCCGGAAAAGGAGAGAACAGGGAGTCACTGAATCTTCATTTTCTGCGGCAAAAAGCAACCCTTTTACCGCTTTTACTGACGGGTACTCCCTGCATTCCGCTCTAAACAGGAAGATTTTCTATACATTCATTCACATTTATCTGCGTATTTTAACTATCTTTAAGCAAAAGCGCGATTTTCTTTGCGGAAAGACGCGGACGGCGTTGCGGAAGAAACACTTTTTTTGTGAGCAAGGACGCTCGGTTTTGTGCGCACAAAACCGGATTCTTGTCCGCAACACCGGAACAACCGGTCCGCGAGGCAGGTTTCAGCCGTGCCTTTCGCCGCTTTTTTCCCTCATTGAAGCGTGAAGACGCCTTCCGCCGACATGTCAGAAAGAAAGCAGAACGCACCGATGGCTGACGCGCCCCGCCGCTCTCTGCGCACGTCCCGCCCTGCGTGTGTACAGGCGTCAAGTGAAAGCCGCTTTCAGCTGACAACGTGAAAAACCAGAAGCCCGTGAGAATCGCGCATTTGCCGCCGGTTGTCCGTTTGGCCGCAAATACGCGTTCTTTTGCGGGGCAGGACTGACATTCTGTCAAAATGACACACACCGCCTGACGGAGGACACCGGGGGCCGCGCGAGGAGAGCCAGCGCACCGGCTCCGGCATTTGCGAGGTCTCTTTCCGGACACGCGCTCACCCCCCCGTCCGCATATCACCGCCCCGATCGGCACAGACTCACGCCAGTGTCACAAAAAAAGACCTGCCCCACGGATGCAATCATCCGCAACGGGGCAGGTCTGCCGGCTGTAATGACGCAACGGCCTACAATTCCCTTATGAGCACACAGCTCCAGGGTGTCAGCTCGCGCCGGAGCGTGAGCGTGCCATCGGCTCCCACTGTGACATATTCTTTCTGCGTGGCCCACGCCAGGCGTTTCAGGGCCGCCGTCTGCTCACGCGTGGGCGAATGGGGCCGCCCCATCCGCACGTAATCCTCATAGACGTTGCCGTGCTGGTGGTCCAGCGTCTCTATCTCGAACACAGCCCCCGGTGTCAGTCCCTGCAGCTGCAGGTCGAGCGGTCGGGAGGAGGCCTGCATGAACGTGCCCGCATCGCGCGCTGCAGGCACATGGCTCTCAAACTCCACCGGATAGTTGAACGCCAGAGCTGTCAGCCTGCCGGTCTGCGAGTCGCGGCTGACGAAGAGCGGCTCATCGTAGTAGAGCTTCTCGTTGCCCAGAGCGTTCAGCATGCGGAAAGCATGGAACGAGGGTTTCACAATGCCCTGGAAATTAATCAGCCCGAAGCCCCCGTGGAATATCTCTTCGCCCCCGCCTTTCTCCTCAAAGATGTCGGTAAAGGTCCAATACATCAGCGAATGGGCCATGCCGATGCAGTCCAGGCTGCCCTTGATGATGTAGGCGGCAGGCGGCAGCAGGTCGTGCATCACATCGCGGCTGTTCGGACTGGTGCTCCATTCTGTTAGATGAATCTCGGCATCGGGATATTTGCTTTTGGCCAACGTGCCCTGCAACCACGTGATGTCATCATGCAGCGAATGCACATAGCGTATGGCATCCTTGCCGCGCCCCGTCTCCGGATCGAGGGCATAGTCGGTGGGATAGGGATGGGTGGAGATAAAATCCACCGGAAGACTTTCCTGCGCACAGTAGTTCAGGAAATCCTCTATCCACACGCCTTTCCACTGCTGACGGTTGATCTGGTCCTGCGGATAGAACACGGACTTGTTCTTGTCATAGGTCTCACCGTCGAAACGGGTGTCGGTCACGAAATTGCTCGTGGCCGGACCACCCACGCGCAGGCTGGCGTCCACCGACTTGATGGCGCGGGCCGCCTCCTTGTAGAGACGGAAATAGTCGCTCTTGGTTCCGTCGAAGAAACCGGGATAGTAGAGATTTGGCTCGTTCCAGACCTCAAAGTACCACTGCCGCACCTCTTCAAGCCCGTAACGGTCCACAACGTGCTGCGTAAAGGCCCTGATGAGGTCGTGCCACTTTCCGAAGTTGTTGCGGTCCACCGTCACCTGGTTGCGGTACCACATCTGCGTCTTACTGTCCTTTGCCGCAATGCCTGTGGGGAAGAACGACAGTTCCACAAACGGACGCATGCCTTTGTCGAGCAGACGGTCGTAGACTTCGTCCACATATTGCCAGTTATACACCACACGCCCGTCCGGCTTCTCGAAATAAACGAACATGTCATCATTAAACAGGTCGTGCATACGCACATAGCGGAAGCCACACTCTTCCCTCACCACCTGCAGCTGCTCCTGCCAGCCCGCACGCAACGCCTCGTTGACACGGCCACCGCAAGTGGCGAAGCTCCAGTAGTGCTCGAACGGTTCTGCCTGCAGCGACCGCACGTCCAGCCGTTGGGCCTGCAGATCCGCCACAGCCGACAGGGCGCAGACCAACGCCATCATCATTTTTTTCTTCATCTTTTCTTATTTATGTGAATATTCTGTTTCAAGATTCATTTGCGGCGCACCAGCACTTTCCGGCCGTCCACAATGTAGATGCCGGGCTGCAGACCATCCGTAGCCTCGCCCGACGGCACGCCGCCCTTCAGCCTGACGCCGTTCACAGACCAGACGTCAACAAGGCTTGCCGCCCCCTTGCCTGCCGGAACGACCACCTTTCGCAAACCGTCCGTCCCGTCCAGCGTCACCAGCAGCTGGGGGAACAACGACTGCACGGGCGAGCCGTCCTGGCCCAGCACCTGCATCACGCGCGACCAGCGGGTCACCGTCTGCCCCGTCTTCTGTCCCATCAGCTCGCCGGAAAGGTAATAGTCGTCTGTGGTGGAGGTGCCGAACGTGGCCTCGGAAGCATCTTTGCAGACAATCGTGGTACGCGTGCTTCCGCCATCGGCCGGTGCCAACAGGAACGCGGCTTCTTCCTGCCCGCCGTCCAGCAGACGGACCAGATAATCCGTCACATCGACAGACACCCGCCAGTCTTTCACCGTATACATGTAATCGCTGCTCGGAATCCATTCGAACATCTTTCGTCCGCCGCCCAACGCCGCCGAGAACCGGGCTATCTCATCCGCCGCCAACGCCTCACGGATATATTCCTCTTTGGAAGCATAAGAGTCTGTGGTGCCTCCCGCCTCTCCCCAGTCGGTAGAGAACGGACGCACGGAAACCTGACAGCCACGCTCCAGAGTCGTCACCTCCAACGCCGCAGCAACCACTTTCTGCCCGGCCAAGGCAGAGATGTCGAACTTTATGCCCCCGACAAAACCGTTGTCTCTGGTGTCGGACGAGGAATTACGCACCTCGAACGTGGCTCCGTCGCCGGTCTGCGACGTGTTGTTCAACCGGAACTGTATGTCGGCTACGGGATATTTCCACTCCGCCACGGCCTGCAGGAAACGCTCCATGGCCTCGGTCAAGGCACCATAAGCCTGCTGAATGACGGCGTCATCCGCACCGGAGCTCACCGAGCGTGCCTCTGCTATGGCTGCAGAAAGCCGGTTGCGGTCGGCATCGCCTACCAAATCGGATGCGGCATAGGCCAGCAGCAAGCTGTCGGCACTGACAATCTGCTGCTGCAGACGGTCGAAAAGCGTGGACAAGGCAAACGTCATCCGTCCCAAGTCTACCGTATAACCGCTCGTATTCGCCAGAAACGTAAGCTTCAGCAACCTCGACTCACCGGCTTCCAGATGAACATACCACTGATAATCGGAATAGCCCAACATGGCATAAGCTATCTGACGGGTCTTGGAAGCATCAACAGGCATGTCATCGTTCCAATAGTCCTCATCGGTGTACAAGGCCAGGTTCAGCGATGGCTCTTTCTCGTCATAGACATGGCCGCGGGCCTGCACCGTGACGGTGTAATCACCCGTCTGTGTAGCCATAACCGGAATCAACACATATGCCCCATTCATGGCGTTGGACAGGCTTGTGGATGACTTAATCTGCAATGCCCCACTCTGGGCCACCTTTTTATTATAGTCCACCGTGCCCGGCAGCTCCACACAGTCGTAAACATAATAGGTGTCGGCGAAATCCTCATAGGCCCGGTTCAACACCGCCAGCACACTGTCTGCCTGCAAACCGGTGAACGTTCCGGCATGAGCTACATAGTTGGCAAACGTCAGTTCGCTGAAGAACGGCATGTAAGCATCGCGGGAGTATTTGCCGTTCTGCTGCTCTTCCGACAGATTGCGAGAAGCCTCACGGGCAAACTCCAACAGTTCGCTCACACGGGCCGAGAGAGCTTCCACATCGGCCTCAACCGCCGCAGGGACATCCATCGAGGCCGCTGCCGTACCGACATCCGGCAAATAGTAGCCCACAGTGGTACGCGGCGGCACCTGCATGCCCGCAGTCAGTGTGATACTTTCCCCCGTAGCAATGTCCACAGCCTCTGTCCCTAACAAGGCTTCGGTCACCTGCAGCGGATAGGTTTTGTCCGCCGTAGTGTTCTGCGCAATGAGATAAGCGCCCAGCTGCTGCTGATAGAACTCGCACATCGTGCGCATGCTGTTGTAATGCCCAGCCACACCATCGTAGGCCGGAATGTCGTAGACCGTCCCGCCATCGGCCATCACCGGATTGTCGGGATACGTAATCTTATGATTCCCGTTCCAGTAAACATCAGCAATGGTCTCTGTCTGTCCGGACGGCACGTATTCCATCACATCCGGAACGAACCCGATGTTGCGCACCTCCGTCTCCGTGATCAGGTGGGCGCGTCCGCACGACCCCAGACTGCTTTCGCTGTAAAAATTCACAAAAAGATGATTCCCGCCGTGCTTTACGGCCACGATACCTGCCTGTTCATCTCCCTGCACATAATCCTTTTCACCGGGTACGGAAGGCATGGGCGTATAGTCAGTGCCATGAGCCTGCCCATAGGCTTGCAACGTCTCGATGCATTCGGGAAGATAATAAGTGCGCGAATAGTAGTTGAACAACCGGCTGCTCCTGTCGGTCAAGATGCCCAAGCGGCCTTCAAGATAGCTCTGCCATACATGTCCCAGCAGTTCCTCATCACCACTGATGCCTGCCACAATCAAGTTATTGTAATACGCCTTGCCCGGATCATAACGGTTGCGCCAGCACATGACGCTCTCGCCGTCGATCTGCCGACAGCCATCGGCGGCCACCCAAGGATAAGTGAAATAAGCCTGCGTCTTCTCATTGGCCACGGCCTTGGCCAGCACTGCCGCATCACCGTTGCCGCCCGCCGCCTTACCGATGTAAGGGTCGGCCTGCGTCATCAGGTAAAGGTCGATGATGCGCGGCCCCATATTGCCATAACAGCTGCTGCAAGTCCAGCCGGCCTCCCGACCGTTGCCTTTCTCTGTCATCACCTGGAAATTGATGCCCCAGAAATTCATTCTGGTATCTGTGGAGCATGAGTCGCCCAACTGAAAATCAGGATAGCCCTCTGCATCTTTCAGCCGCCCGTCGAACGTACAATCGGCCGGAACACCGCTCCACACGTCCACACCAACAGCCTCGCGCACGAAACGAAGTCCCAGTCGGGGCGCATTATGATATTGCTCATTGTCTAACGCATACAAAGCCAGACATGCGCCATATACACTGCAGGCCGCCTCCATGGCTTGGTTGGTAATGGTGCGGCGTCCGTTCAGCGTGCAACCATAATCAAAGCTCTCTCTGAAAGCCTCGATCCATTGTGCGCGGCGTGTGCGGCCTGCACCGCCGCCCAAATCCACCACCTGGTCAAGATAATAATCCGTTACCTGGCCGGCCCGCCAGAGCTGATACAGTCCGAAGCCCTGCTCACCATAGAGACCACCCCAACCGGCAGACGGTTTCTGTTCGGTAGCAGAATTGCCCAGCACGGAACGGGAAACCACCACCCCGCTCTTTGTCAGGTTGTTGATGTAGACCATAGAGTCGATGGCCACTCTGATTTTGGCGGCCAGTTCGGCAGGTGTTGTTCCATAATACCCTTTTTGGTAAGCCGTCCCCATGGCCTCCACGATATTGAAGTTGTTATTACCATAAGCCGGTTTAAAGTCATAACCGCTGATTTCAGAAGCAATTGTATTGTTCAACGTCTGACGGATATCCTCTTTCAGCGCATCCAAATCCGTAGCCGGCTGCATCGGAGCTTCCTCATATCCGGAAATTTTTCCGGGCACCTCATCCGCCAACAGTCCGAACATGGGATTGGTGGTCGAATAGACAGCATAGACCGGAGGCATATCTCCCTCCATTACCCGCTGATAGGTGGCAAACTCACCGGGCCTGCCGTAACCATAATAACGTCCCACAGCACGCACACGCACCACTACATGCGTTTTCCCATCCGTCTGACTGCGGGGAATGATCAGCGTACTGTAAGCAAAAGCACCGGGTGCTTTCTGTGCATCAAAACTCACCGCATCCCTGGAATAGTCCTGCAAGTCCTTATTGTTTACCTGCACACGATAACGTTCCTGCATCGTCACGCCATCGCCTCCGTTGGTGCGGAGAGTAAGATAATTCTGACGGTTGCCGTCCACTTTCAGCACGAAACAATATTCACCGCCATAAATACCGGGCCAGTCACCGGCAAAAGGATTCTCTTCAAAACGCAGGCAGTTACGCCCAGACTGCCCCATCAGCCCGTCTGTGACCATCTGAGTCTTATCCGGACAATAAACCGTCAGTCCGTGTTGTTCTTCACTTGATACATCACCCAACAGTATCCTATCCGTCACTTGCGCGCCCATTCCTATCGGAAATCCGCACAGGACCAAACTATAAAGCCACGTTAACGTCTTCATTTCCTTACTTTCTAAATTAAACAATTCACATTTGTAGTTCTTACGGCCAACCATAATGGAGGAGACAAAGAATATCTTGTGCGGTATGTTCCGACAAGCCACACCGCACAGGACATCACAGTCCAGACAATCACCTCAAGACATCAACGGGTAAGGGAAGGCAGATACCAATGATTACGATCTGACAAATAATCCACCCATTGCTCGCGTGTGCGAGTGGTTCCCGGTACGGCGGACAATTTCGCCGCAACTTTCTCTGCCAGATAGGAAGGATCGGAACGATATTGCGATATACGCATCAGATCGTGGAAACGATTACCCTCAAAGGCACATTCCAGCACATACTCGTCCATGATCTTGTTTTCCACATCTGTCAGCGAGTCTACCCCGGTCGACGTATCTATCACATAGGCCGGATTCAGACTAACATCGCCACAGCCACGACCGTGCATCCCCACGTTGGAGCTGAACAAAGAAGCATACAAAGGGGTGTTCTGTCCGAAATCCAGATAAGGTTCTCCAGTCAGTTCCTTACGGTCGATATAATTGCCGTTATTAAGGACATCGGCCGTCAGTCCGTATTTCAGGACAGCCATAGCCAGCTGATGCTTGCCCAGACGGTTCACCGCCTCGGCATAACGGAGGTAAACCAACGGTGCACGGCACAAACCCATATAATAGGAATCGGAAAACATCATGTGCTCCAGTTTCGTAACATAAGCATCCGTTGCCTCTTCCGCCATCGGGTCGTCAGACGGAACAGCCATCACATAGGTACCATAGTCGCTGGTCCGGCCCTCTCCCCGCAGGTCGCCGGGCAACGCCACAGTGGTGATGCCGATAGTATACTGCTGACTGTTAAAAATGTCACGACAAGCAGCAGACGCTCCCAGTTGGTATTCATCCGACAACAGCTGCGGCAAACGGGTCATGCCTTGCTCATAATCATTAGAGAAAGCAATGACCGACACTAAATTCGTTGTAAAATCACTGGAGAACTGCGAGTTCCACGTCAGCACGCTCACCCACTCGCAGGCACTGTTGGCCCATGCGTTCCGATTGTTTCTCACCGTCAGTCCGCGATCCGTTATCAACTGATAATACATGTTGGCCGCTTTGGCGAAATCCTCACGCCACATGTAAAGCTCACCCAACATGAAACGTATGGGAATGAACAGATGCGTCGTGGGATAAGAATTGATGGTGGCATACTCTCCCGTACTGAAAGGGAACACCTCTTCCCGGCCATCGGCCGGACAATACGGCAACAGGTCGTTGATGAGCGTGTCTATCAGTACGCGGGGTACCATCTCATTACCAGCCTCCTCCAGTTCCTGTTGCGTGACAGAGTAGTCCGTAACATCCGTCTCTCCGTCCATGTGAAGCACCGGACGAGTAAAATAGTGCACCCTGCCATAATCCAATGCCAGCTGCAGGTAGGCCCATGCACGGATACACTTCACCTGTGACACCAGCGTGTCGCTTTTCGCTCCGAACGCACCACGGTCTATCCTATCAATATAAAAATTGCAGTTATTGACCAATGCATAATACTTACGCTCATTCAGATACTGATTGGTCGTGTCAGCCGCAAACATTTCTATATCGCGCAGATCCTGCGATGCGTTCCGCGTCTGCGTCAGCAAATCGCCCCGGAGTTCGTTTGACAGGAAATAGCCATCGCCCACCTGTTGCATCAACTGTAAGATTCCGCACATCTGATAGAACGCATCACGTTCCGTACGGATCATCCGTCCATCCGTATCTGTCACACTTGTCAGATCGTTTTCAAAAAAATCAGTACAGCTGCAGCACAGCACAGTCATGGCAAGTGCGCCGCACAGCTGTTTCCACTTCCGTATATTCCACATATCGCCAATCAAATTTATAAGTTCAACTTAATACCAAACTGGAAAGAACGTCCTCCAGACAGCACGCCATAGTCCACACCTTGTGTGAGTGGCGATGTGCCATAAGACACTTCCGGGTCGGATCCCAGATATTTTGTCCACGTATAAAGGTTGCCGGCCGAGGCCCACACCGTAGCCCCGTTGACAAACTTCACGTGCAGAGGAAGCTGATAAGACAGCTTAATCTCTTTCAGCTTCAGATAACTGCCATCCTCAATAAAGCGGTCACTGAACCGTGCATTCCCCACAGGATCGCCATACACAGCCCGTGGCATATCCGTCAACTGGCCCTCATAACGCCAGCGTCCGGCCATGGCTGCCGTCTGATTATTCAGACTGCTGCCGCTTTCCAATACATGCCGGCTGTAATTGTACACATCATTACCTAATGAATAAGTAAAGAAGAATTCAAACGTTACAGGACCTATCGCCATACGGTTCATAAACGAGCCTGTCAGTGACGGATTTGGATCGCCAATCACCCTGCGGTCGTTCTCATCAATCAGTCCGTTGCCATCCAAGTCTGCAAAGTGTACATCTCCGGCATGAAAGTTCAACCGTTCGCTTTTTGTGGAGTTCCAGGTCTGCAGGCCTGCCGCCTGTGCCTTGGCCTCAGTCGGAAAGACAATACTCCCGTCCTCGGCTACTGTACTATAACCATAGAATACGCCCAAAGGCTGTCCCGCACTCACCAATACCGCACCGTTCCCGATGGTATATTCCGACAAGCTGCCAGATGAGAGCACCTTATTCTTATAATGCATGAAGCCCAATTCCGCATTCCATTTAAACTTGCTGCGGTTCACCAACTTGGCACTGAGGTTAACCTCCACGCCCTTGTTCTCCATTTGCCCACCGTTGGTCATCTGATTGTCCAGCCCGGCCAACAGATCTGCCGGACGGTACATCAGCATGTCTGATACCTTGTGATGAAAATAATCCACCGAAACGCCCAAACGGTCATCCAGAAACGCCATATCAACTCCCACATTTATTTTACGCACGGTTTCCCATTTCAACCTGTCATTCCCTAAATTGGCAATCTGCAATCCGTTGGCATTCCCGAAATAGTTCACCGAAGTCATGTAAGCATAACGGTAAAGAGCATCAATTCCGTCATTTCCTGTCAACCCTACTTCTGCCCGTAAATTAAACAAATCCAACCAGTCCACGTTCTTCATGAAGCGTTCGCCGGAAACTTTCCAGTTGATGCCGGCCGATGGAAACGTAGCCCACGAGCCTCTCAGGAAGCGGAAACTTCCAGATGCATGACGTCCGAAAGTGTTGCAGGCCTCTTCGGTCAATGTTGCCCATATCCCATAACGATTATCATACGAATAAGCAGCCTGCAGATACATGGCCGAATTGCGCACAGCCTGTTTACGCCCGTCAATAACCTTTCCGTCCAGACTGGTACTAAGATTCACCACCTTATCGCTACCTGTGTTGTGGCCCTCACCATAATTACTCTTATAGATATTGGTCTGCACTCTCAACCCCACTGCGGCATCCAATTCATGCCGTCCGCCGAACAGACGGTTGAAATGTAAACGGGTATCACTGAAAAGTTGATCCTGACTGATGCTTTGGTCCTTCACCGTATTGCGGTATATGCTTCCGTTGGGTTGCAATTGTGGCGCAATGCCGTCCATCGGGCTGTAATAATGTTCTTTCACAGCGTTCATATTGTAGGCAAAACGCGAGCTGATGTCGAGCCAATCAGTAATATTCCATTTGGGAAGCACATTCACCCCGAAACGGTATTGTGTGAACTTGCCCTTGGAATTATCAAGCAGGGCCTGGGGATTAGACACGCCAAACACATCCACATCCGACAGATTTGAGGTGTAAGTGCGTCCGTCTGCCGTAAACTGATAAGGCAACACCAACGGTGATTTTATCAATGCCAGATGCGTCGGTGACGTATAATCGTTCACACCGTCATCCATCACATTGCGTGTCAGATGAGAGAAATCGAATCCGGCAGCCAAGGTCAGATTGCGTGCCAATATGACATCTGCATTGAAACGTGTGGTCAGACGGTCGTAATCGGTGGTTTTCACCTGTCCGCGTCCCATAGCATATGCCACGGACAGAGCGTACTTGGCCACCTCATCCCCTCCTTCCACATTCAGACCATAATACTGTCTGACGCCTGTCTGATACACATCGTCTGCCCAGTCATGATTATTATGGAACTGATTATAGCTGATATTAGACGACAAGTCCGGGTCATCATTCAGGAAACCTTCAAAAACATCGGCCGCCACATTGCCCTGCGTGCCTTTCATCAGCTCGCTGGCATAGGAACGAAACTGTCCGCCATCCATCATATCCGGAAGTTTCGGACGGAAATCAAAGCCCCAATTCATGTTCACATCTATCTTGGTAGCTATACTGCGCCCGCGCTTTGTCGTAATCAGAATGGCGCCATTAGCCCCTTTCGAGCCATAGATGGAAGAAGCATTCTTCAAGATTTCCACCTTTTCTATATCATTTACATCGATATTGGACAACGCATTGATATAAAACCCTGAGAAAACAGACTCCACACTTTCCACATTCTGCACTACCCCATCTATCACTACTAACGGCTGTGCATTCAAATGTACAGAATTGTACCCGCGGATAAACATGTTGGCACCAATTCCAGGCAGGCTTCCCCGTGACATAACGCGCATATCGCCGCCAAAGCGCATGCCCATCTCCTCATCTACCGAGACTGCCGCCGTATTCGTCATCACATCCGCACCGTTCTTTTCGCTACGGAAAGCCTCGCCATACATCAAGACATTCTTCTCGACACATCCACGCAGCGATTCCGTGCGCGTCACATATCCGGGAGCCGAGAATTGCAGATCGCCTCCATAAGAACTTACCGGAACACGATACATTCCACGCTCATCGGTCAGCACCGACACTCCAGGAGCAGAACTTACAGAAACACCCAACAACGGCTCACCCGACACGGCATCTGTCACACAGCCCGTCACATAACCTTTCAGTTGCAGAGCCCGGACTGTCTTTTCTCCTATACTGTCTGCCACTTCCATACGAGTGCTGTCCGGCTGTTGCAACCTTTCCGCTGCCGTCAAAGGCCCCATCGGCATACAAGCCGCCATCATCAGCATATATTTCAATTTGTTTCTCATAACATCATTAATTTACAGGTTCCAATATGATGCAATCTATTCGCATGTATTTCTCATAAACAGCCAGATCGGCCGAACTCGTCACCGCGCATTCCACCCTCAGATAGGCCGTTGTCGGCGATTCTGTCAGAGACGAGCTGAAAGATGACCCCGTATAGTTAGCATAAGGGAATCTAAAGTTGCGTGCCACCAACATCTTATTGACCGCGTAAGCATCTGTAATGAAAGCCGGAGCACTGCCGTCTATCGGTTCCGGAGTTTGCGTTCCTTTGTAATCAGACGGCGTAGAAATTACCGCGTCCTCTTTCAGACTTCCGTCCTCATGTACATACGTCAGATAGAAATTCAGCTTCGTAGACCGCATTCTCGACGGATCGTTCACGGCTGCCGTATCTACAGCCGAAGCCGGCAAAGTCACAATATAGATATTATATTTGCCCGCAAGGGTATTGGGCAGCCTGAACCGTACCGTATTACGCTGGAATGACAACGACGGCGGAGTGATATACAAGAATGCGTTCTCCGATACCTGTCCGGCAAACTGAGGAAAAGCCTCAACGGAACGTGAAGAAGACGATCCGCAATATTGAGTGACATAATCAGATGAATTCTCAGCCTCCACGCGGACCTCATCATGCCAGCTTTCTGTCGGATCGAACTTCATTTCGTCTGTCACATACATCAGTCCGTTGCTCACCTCACGCTGTTCCGCACCGGCAAAAAGATACTGTGGAGAATGAAACACGTGCCCGGAGGTAGATATGATAGAATCACCATCCGGATGTTCCACGTCAATTTGCTTACGGAACACAATATCCTGCAGCATAGCCTGTCGCGTATGTGCATCTGCCAAAGAATCAGCCAGAGCCGTACCCACTTCAAAATTGCCCGTCACACGTATACCAGAGACATTAATTTCGCCATTTCCGACTGTACGGTAATAAGGATATACCTTGGCGTACTGTTTCTCCCAAGCAACATCCGAGGGTACAAGAAGCGTATATACGCTGTCTTCCTTGTAAATATCGCCATAAGATGTCATCCAAGCGTTTTGAAAATAAAACACAGAATCATAAAGCGTACGTCCCTGTTCATCCACGCCCAACACCGTACTTTGTTCCGGCAGGAATGTGTACTCATCCATTGACTGCAGATAACGGCTGACGGAATCCGTCCGGTCCCCAGCCTTGATCTCTTCATACAGATTACGATAGAACGGTTCGATATGATCTATCGTATTGAGAACCCCATTAGCACCTCCTGCCACATTCAATACGGAAGCATCGCCCCCGAACGTCATGCCTCCATCAGCATTACTTATATTCTGGTATTTGCCGTTCAACATTTTCACTCGTAACATACCGTCGTCAGCATCAGCAATGTCGCCCAATGTATATACATAACGACAAATATGGTTATATAGAAAATGCTCCAGCGTATCTGCATCCAGATCAAAAGCTTCCATTGCATTATTGTCCGGGGCAAAGACGGTAAATGTCTGTGAGGACGACAATAATTCATCCATATCATTATCACGAACCACCTGGGCAAAACGGCTCAGGTTCGGAGATTCGTCAATAAGCTGCATCAGGCTTTTGGCCTCTGTCCCGCCTACGCCATAATGGTCGTCCCAAGCATTTTCCTGACATGCCTGTAATATTACCATACAGCCTGCCGCCGCTATTATAAAGTTTCGTGCTACAGTTATCATAATTCTCTTTTTTGTTAATCCAGACTTTCCTGTTTCTGATAATAATCGTTTTGTTTCAATTGGTCGTTCACGTCCATCTGGTCTTTATGAATCGGCCAATACCAATACCCTATGTTCGACAACTTTCCAGAAATACCATCCGGAGCGGTCCCGCCATACTTATTGTTTACCAATGTATTGATTACATTATCCGAAGGTCCTCCCGCACGGCGCACCTGACGCAACAAGTCAAACCAGCGTTTCCCCTCGAACGCGAATTCCCTGCGGCGTTCTTCCATCACCATGTTCTCTGCCGACACATTGTCCGTAGATGCTGAGTGATCCAACGAATCTATCCCCTCCGGATGTGCCCTCACATAAGTTAAATTGCAAAGAGTAGCCACTTGGTCGAAATCATCAGGCGTTGTACCGGACACAGCTAAAGCCTCAGCCTTCATCAGATAAATGTCAGCCAAACGATAAACAATCCAATTGTTTGCCGAACTGGATGCACGATAGATATAAGAAGAGTTCCCTATCTCTGTCTGAGAATCGGCTTGTGGAGCCACCTGTCCTACATATTTGAATACCCGTGACTGATTCAAATCTATATACTGCATGCCGCGTATATCTGCAATATCATATAGAGATATAAGATTCGTTGTCGGACGAAAATGCGGATTGGTCTCTGCATTGCCATATAACGCAGGAAAAGCAGAGCGATTGGAACTGTTGTCACTGTTCAAGTTAAACTCGAAAATACTCTCTGAAGAGTTCCCGGAATAAAAGACATTTGTAAAGAATATGCTACGGGGCAACAACATCCATCCATAATTCTCGGTACCGGCAAGGGTGATGGGATGAGACAGGACCTCATCACATTCGGCAATACATTCCGCATAACGCCCGGCCCAAAGATAAATATCTGCCAACAATGCACGACAAGCATTTTGCGTCACACGGCCACAATTCATCTGCTGATACCCCCACGATGGAGTAGCATAAGATTTGGCCAGCTGCACATCTTCTATCAAATGTGACAACATATCTTCTTCCGAAATAGCACCGACATTGTAATTCGTAGCATCACTCGAACTGGGTTCTGTCACATAAGGCACTACCCCGCCATAGGCCCGTACCAAGTAAAAGTAGCACAAGGAACGGATGAAATAGGCCTCACTCAGATCGTGCTGCAAATCCGATTGCTGATAATTATTGTCTACATTACAAACCTCAGGAGCTTTCGCTATGATATAATTACAGATATTGACTACCTTATAAAAAGCATTCCAACTACAAAGCGAATTGCTCGAAAGGATATTCCCTTCATCTATCACTGCACGCTCTTCTGTGCTGGGACTGTTCGACTGCAAATTATCAGATCTCATCTCACCCCAATAAACGAAACGTTGCAACACAGCCGTCTCCAGCATGTAGCGGTACGCACCGGCTACCATCATCTCCACATCATCTCCGCTGTTCCAATAATCATCCTCTATAATCTCATCCTCCGGATAAAGTTCCAGCCAGTCATTGCATGAGGACAAAGACAGCGTGACAATGCAGACAGCCACAATATTAATGAATGTATATCTCATTTTATAATACTTTTAGTGAAGAATTAAATGCCTATTGAAATACCCAGCATCCAGTCTCTGGAGCGTGGCGTAGAAGAATTATCTGTAACCAGTCCGAAGTCTCCGATATTGATTTCAGGATCCACGCCCGAATACTTCGTCAGGCAGAACAGATTGTTGACCGTGAGATAAACACTTGCCGTATTCAAGCCTATTTTCTTAATCAAATCTTTCTTAAAGCTGTAACGTAATGTGATATATTTCAGACGCAAGAAGCTTCCATCCTCCACATACCGGTCACTGGGCAGCGAGTTATATGCCTCCTGATACACCGCACGGGGCACATCCGTCACATCACCCTCCTTACGCCAACGCCAGTTGACTGTAGTACATTGGTTATATCCCTCATACATGTTCTCCATGGAACGGCGTGCCTGGTTCATGATCTTATACCCATAACGGTAGTTAAAGAAGATGCTGGCAGTGAAGTTGTCATAACGTAGATTCAGACCGAAGCCACCGGTCAGCTTCGGATTACAATTGCCCAGATAGACCACATCGTACTGGTCTATGTTGCCGTCATGATTGATATCCTCATACATGGCATCACCGCCCTGAAACTGGTAAGCCGTAGAATTGTAGTAATAGTACATCGGCTTGGGATTCCCGTTATAGTCGGTCATCACATTGCCGTTCGCATCCCGTGCCACCGGACAAGTCTTACCCTCTGCCACGGCCTTATCGTAATTGTCATAGCTGTAACTGTACACGCCCTTATAACGGAAACCATAAATGGAGCCGATGGAGTTCTCCACCTGCAAGCGAGAGGGGAAAGCGGTAGAATTGGTGAAGTCCGTCACATTATTATATTGGGCCAGTACAACCGGGTCCATCTCCTTGATGGTATTGCGGTTACTGGAGAAGTTGACGTTAAACGAAGCGTCAAACTTTCCTATCGAAACAAATTTATTAAAGGCAAAACTCAGTTCCCAACCATCATTATCCATCGTACCCACATTCTTGTAGTCCAAGGTAGTGAAGCCTGATGTCGGAGAAATATTCAGGTCTGGGAACAACATGTCAGTCGTACGTTTATGATACCAATCGAACGTTCCGGACACTTTCCCGTTAAACAATTCCAAATCCACGCCAAAATTCGTGGAGGTCACTTTCTCCCAACGCAAATCGGTCAGACGGATATTGCTCGGATAAACAGCTGTCGTACCCATATAACCATACGTATCAATTGCCATTCGATTAAAATAGAGATAGTTGTCATCTGGCTGCCGCCCGGCCACGCCCCAGCTCGGACGTATGGCGAAAAGGGAAAGTACATCCCGTATGCCGTCGAACCACTTCTCGTCCGTGACAATCCACTTGGCCGCCACACCAGGGAACCAGCCATAGCGGTTGTCATCGCCAAACTTGGTGCTGCCGTCCATACGGATACTGGCATCAAAGATATAACGCCCCTTCAGAGAATAATGAAAACGTCCGGAAAAGGACATACTGCGTGAAGCATTATTACCATTGGTCAGTTCTGAAAGCGTTGCAGGCGATGAAGCGTCTGTCATCCCGGAACCCGGATGACCGTAAGAAGTAACAGTCTGGCTTGTCCCAGTAGAACTTTCCGTATTCCAGGCAGCCATCAGCTGCAAGTTATGATCACGGTTGGCAAAACGGCTTTGCCATGTCAGCTTATTCTCGGTCATAATCTTCAATGTCTCTCTATTCTGGTCAGAAGCTGCATTCACAGAACTGTTATCCCATGAACTGTTGGTACATTCACTGGGCAGGAAACGTTCGCGATGCTCCGTATTCATATCCAGCGAAACATAACCGCTGTAACGCAAGAATATCTTTTCCGGGTCAAAGAAGTCATATTGCAGACGAATCGTGGGCAACACACGGTAGGTCTTGCGGTTGTCACGTGCCAGACGTCCTAATGCCACCGGATTCTTCAGGTTCTTCTGACTGTTGCTCATCTGCGAGCTGCTCAGGATGTTGTAGTACTCTCCCGTATTGCTCCCGTCAGCACGCTGACGATAGATGCTCAGGTTCGGCATCTTCTTGTAGGCAATGTCCAACAACTTCTCGTAATTCTGGTCATTATCACCATAAGTGAACTGGAAGTCAGTGCGCACCAGCATGCGGTCACTGATGTGATAATCCAGCTGGGCACGGGTACTGTAACGGTCATAACGCTGGCCGATATTGGTTCCGGTACGCGTGTAATATCCTCCGGAAATATAGAACGTAGCACGCTCACCGCCTCCCTGCACCGTCACATAATGGTCGTGTGTCCATCCTTTCTGCGTCACGGCATCCACCCAGTCTGTATTATTGTCATACATTTGGTATTCCGACCACGCAGGATCGTATTGGAACTCCTTAAAATCATAGTCATTATGGCTGCTGTTACCCGTCAGCTGGTTCATATTGAAGTAACTTTGCTTCATCATCATGGAGAAATCATCGCCGTTCAACAGTTTATAACCTTTGGGCTGAGTCGCCCCTGTCAGCTTATAACTGTAGGTCACCCGCGTCTTACCCATGGCCCCTTTCTTGGTCTTAATCATAATGACGCCGTTGGCACCACGCGATCCCCACATGGCCGTGGAAGCCGCATCTTTCAGCACGGTAATCTCCTGAATATCCTCCACATTGACATTCAGCAAATCCGCATACTGCTCATCCGTAGCGGCATCAAACTGGAAAGAACTGGCATCAGCACTCTCAAACGGAATGTCGTTGACTACAATCAACGGTTCCGCATTACCCAATATGGTAGTAGTTCCACGGATACGCATCTGTCCGCCTTGTCCCGGTGTGCCGCTTCCCACGATGTCAAGACCTGGAATACGCCCCTGCAAGGCATCGTCAACGGAAGTTACGGATATGCCCTCCACTTCCTTCATATCGAATGTAGTCATAGCCATAGAGACTTCGCGTTCAGGAATGTCGAACGTGGTATCACTCGAACGCTTCTTCGCCGTAATTGTCGTTCCTTTCAAGGCTATGGTGTTGTCTTTCAGGTGTACATTGATCTTACGGTTGCTGCCGATCTCACGGGTTTCTGTCTGATAACCTACATAAGAGAAACGCAATTTGTTGTTCACATTCTTGACAGCCAACACATAACTGCCTTGCATATTGGTAGTGGTTCCGCCAACCACACGGTTGCTGGCATCTATTTCGGCAACGGAACAGCCTATCACCTCACCAAAGTCATCGGTGACCTTTCCGGATACCATAATTTTTTGAGCGGCGGCATGCAGGACCATCAGGCTCAATACCGCCAAGGATAATATTCTTTTCATGTCATTGGTTCAAATTACTTCATTTTCCATCCAATCTCTCTCACGCTGCCTCACTGCTGTCCGGCCAGGTAGTCCTCCAGATCCTGATACAGATCCGTATGCCACTGTGAGGAAGGCTCCTCATACCAAAGCACATTGTCTATCTGATGAACTACAGTACAGCTGTACATGTCTATCGTGGTAGATCTCGACAGGTCCGGACTTGAGGTGCTTCCCGTCGCATTATTCACACGGATATCCCGTCCGATCAGATTATACCGCCCGTCTTCCAGAACCACATTGGCTCTTCCGCCAATATTGTCACGCACGGTAAGTGTATTCCCCGTATTCGTCACATACACCGGATAGAACAGTTTGGTCGTATTATTAATGGTCTCCGTCAGATATTCCGCATTGTCTTCTTTCTCACCTTTGATGAACACGCTGTTGTCCTGTATGTGATAACGGATGAAACGGCGCAGGCGGTCCACAGCTATCTGATACAGAGAGTCGATGTGCGTCTCCTGTCCGTCTGCCGTAAGCACGTACAACTCTTCAAGTTCTTCCGGTGTCGGGATGTAGTGGTTGGCCATGGCCCCCTGCAATAACTCGTTCTGGGGCACGTAGAGCGTGTAGTCATACTGCTGCAGGAAAGTTATATAAGGATCCAGCGGAATGATGGAAGTCGTAGCCGAATTGCTGAAGATTCCACAGGCATTGCACAGGCGCAGGAACTGATAGAAAGGACTCTGCTGGTTGATCACGCTGCTGTTGTCACTCTGGTTGAGATTCTTGTAGGTCGAAGTCAGAGTATTTTGCAGAATGCCGTTCACGATATACGATGTTCCGTTCGTCTTGCCCGAAGCATCCGTTATGGTCACGGAAGAATTTCCATTCACTCCGTTACCGCCGCCGGAGATGGAAGCCCCCGCCGTGGTTCCGGTGATGCGGAGCGGCATATAGCCCATCGTAACGAAGTACTCTTGCCCGCCGGCCACAGCTTGCCGGAATGCCTCATCGCTTTCTACAACAAGGGTATGGCTGCGCAGAATATCATTGAAACGGTTTTTGATGACAGAAGCATCGGTCACAAGGCCGATGGAGTCGCCCGTATGCAGGTTATACACCGTTGCCTGTATGTCACCCGCCGTATTCAACGTGAATTTCCAATACGCCTGTGAAGAAGCAGCCAACCCCATAGACACAGGGTCAACATAATGGTCCAGATATTCGTCCGGCGTAATGAAGAACTGGTAGCAGCTGAGCAGCGAACGCAGATAATAAACAAACTGGGTATGGCTGTCGTTCATGGCAACGTTAAAGATCTGGTTGCTCTGATCTATCTTGGCCGGCCCCATCACCGAACGGTAATCCAGCGGAGGGAACACCTTGTTCACCACATATACCATGCCATTACGGGCCACATATTTGTCCACGATATCGGCTTCAGATATTTCCATGTCATAACCTGCCTCATCTTTCAGTATGGAGAAATTGTGTGGAAGGGAAGCCAGGAAAGAATATTTCTGATGGTTTTTCACGAAGTCGGCCACAATGTTGTCGGGAACATTTTCCCATGTCCCGAAATTCTTCACAAAGTCTTCACCTTCACCGCCAATGCGGAAATACTCATCCATGGCTTCATTCGTGGGTACGAACATCACGCCCATGTCACCCTGATAAGCCGGTTCCGTAGAGTTCGGATTGGTGGCATTGGCCTGATAAGCGTTCCATGCCGGATCAAAATAAAGACAGGCATTGCTCTTATCGTTCATGTCTTCATCGACCATCAAGGCACCGGAAAGATTGGTCGTCTTGTTACTCTTATTTTCCGGATGCTCATTGAAATAACGCAAGGTGTACACACGCGGTTCCGTTGCTGTGGCTTCACGATAAACCAAAGGAATGGCAAAACGGTTCATCAGTTTGCTGAACTCGCTGACCTGCCCGTTGGAATTGATGAAGCCAGCCATCGTCTCCGGCGGCAATATCAGGCCGTCCAGTTCATGCAGATAACCGTTCTTGCAGGTAATATCCTGACGGACAATCTTGTTGCCATACAAAGCTGCCTCGTCTGCAGAGAGCGCACCGTCCATGATAAACTGCAGGTCGCCGTCCGTTATCCCCAATTCATCAGCCACCATAGGGAACAACTGGGTCAGGGTGAGTGCCGTGGCGTCCTGCAACAGGCGCACGGTGTCTTCCTCCAATGCGGCAAAATAAGGATTGTCACCGTATTGCTGCAGCAGATCGCTCTTCAACAACACGGGAATGCTGTCCGTCACATTATAATAGGTGGAGCGGCGGAGCACCGTGCCGCTGATATCTCCGTGACACAGCCTCTCAATAAGCTGCGCGTTGCTGATGCGGCCCAGACTGATGAACATGTTCTTCAATGTCGGCGACATCTCCTCGTAGGAAGTCGGACCCGATCCGTTTCTCGCATTCTCGGCAAAATAGCGGTTAAAAGTCTCGTCGTTACTAAAGAACAAGGTGTTCGAACCCGTCCGGCGCATGACTTCCGTCAGTCCGCAATCATCAATCAGCCGCACGTAGTAGTTACAGTCGCCACGGCCTTTCAGATAGTCGTAGATGTTCTCTCCAAGCCAGTCCGGAGAGTGGTCCTCCAGAGCCTCGAACGTATCGGTGCACGAGGTCAGCGTCCCCAAAGCCACACCTACAGCCAGACAAGCTCCTGCCATATATTGATATATTTTCATCTTTATCCTCCTGTTTATATATAAATACATTTCGTTGTCAATGCTGGTCCTCGTCCTCCAGCAAGTCGGTCGGCATGAACTCTATGAAATCCAGTTCAAAATATCCGGAGCGCATGGCCACAATACGCAGATCGTGCGTCCCGTCCTCCGTCCAGTTCACGATGCCCAGAATCTTGCGCAACCGGGTGTCCACATTCCGCGCCGTGAGATTGTCGCCATAAGACAAATTATGATAGTTAGTCCCCACATAGCTGTTCGGTGCTTTCATGTAACCGTGGTTGCGCAGGTTCTTGTCGTTCTCCAGTCCGTAGGGATCCTCTTCGCTCTCGCCCATCCCGGCAAAACGGCTGCTGCCGGATTCCTGGATGGCCAGCCAGTCCTGAATCCAGCCCGTATCGCCAGAGTAGGCCGCCATGCGCGAGTCAACGGGAATGCCGCAGGGTGTGCCGTCCATGTAGACCTGCACCACAGCACCCTGACTGGTATTCGTACAATAGCTCAGCCGCACTTCATAGGAACCTCTGGGCACCGGGCCCACCTTGATCGTGAAGTCGAAATTGCCGCACAAGGAGAAATGGTCACCGTGCAGATAGTCGTGCGGCGTACATCCCTCATAAGTTATATAAGTAGTATTGTTGGACGTAAAATCTATATTCTTGAAATAACCGTCCGGAAAACTCGTAATATACCAGTTATATCCCTTGTCACCGTCATAGATGACTCCGTTGTTCACACCTTCGGACATGAATGTGCGCACATCCATTCGCATACGACGGTGGAACACGTTGGCCTTGACCTCTTCGGAATAGACCAGCATGTTGTTCAGTCCGTGCAGCACGCCATTTTGGCAATACTGGTCGGCCTCATCGTCTAGCACGCGGATAATGGGCCATCCGCCGTAGGTGTCCTCCATTGTAATCGCCTGTGTATAAGCCGGGTTGTAGGGCGAATAAGGACAGTTGAGCACCGGAATGCCCCTGGCTGAAATGTTATCCTTGTCCACCGTATTGGCATTCTGCACCGAAAGCAACATGTCCGGCTGCATGGGTACGTAATACTGCTCCACCTTATAATCCGCATCACAGATCTGGTCGTACCACGTGAACCAGTCGTGCATGGACACGAAATATTTGTTCACCACCAGCTTGTTCTTGGCCCGCTGCACGTCATAGAGGTGATAGCCTACGAACTTATGCAGACTGTTGCGGGGATCGGTCTCATCCTCGATGTCGGCTCCCTCCGGATAGACTCTTCTGGCATAGTCCCGCAGGTCGTCCAGACTCTCTATGCCCTCGCGCAATTTCATGATGGAATCGCTCTCGGCAAAACAGGTGTAAAGATACTTTTTCGTTGTCGGCCACTGATAATAGCCGGTTGACGAGGAGCCGACCACCTGTCCGTTAGGCAATGTAGTCGACAAGGGCGGCTGATAAGTTGCGTCCTCCAGCACCATCATGGAGTCACGCCAGCCCGTGACCTCCAGGGCCTGCCCGAAGATGGAGTAACGCGGATTGTTTCTCACGAAATCGGGCAACATATCGTTATTGCCCTCCAACACCTTGTTGATGACATGCACCACGCCGTTCAACAGTTCGTTGTTGGGATTTATGATGTCGGCATATTCCTCTCCGGTGCGGATGCTCCACACGCCCGTACCCGTGCGCACGGAAGCCGTCAGATAGCGGCCTATCATGTTCTGCACGGGGAAAGAGCCTTCCGGAAAGTCTTCTGTCAGATAAGCGTCTACAGCATTGGCCTGACCGTCTATCAGATGATAGTAGACCATCTCGCGCACGGCTGCGGTGTCCATATCCTCCAGCGTTGTGCCGGAAGAGGCATACCACGCCTGCATGGCCTCATCGGTAGGCATGAAACAAGTGTATTTTCCATAAGAGGCTAACAAATCATAAGCATTAGCAATGCGCAATGCTTTTTCAAATTCTTTCAGTTCCGTACGACGGGACACATACGTGGAAATCATCTCCCCCTCGAACGTGCGGTAGTTCTCCCCGACGTCATCAGAGTCCATACAGCCTGTCAGGCCCAACAGCGGCATACAGGCCAGTCCCGCAATAAATAATTTCAATCGTTTCTTCATTTTATTGTGTTTTTTCATTTCAAGAGACCGAAAGAGAAAGGAGAAGGCCTCCCGGCATAGGCCCAGGCAGGCCCTCTCCCGCTAACCACCATTAATCACATTATTGCATCAGGATCTTCTTCACTGCCACCTGGTTTCCGGCCGTGGCCTTCACCACATACATGCCTTTGCCCAGTGTGAAGCTGATTGTGCCGTCGGCATATCCGCCTGCCACCTGCTTGCCGTCGACGGCATAGACTGACACTTCACCGTTGCAGAACACGCGCAGGGTGTTACCGCTGACAGCCACGTTCAGGTCGGCCGACTCGGCAACCACATCACTGATGGCAGTAACGATGGACTCCGTCGGGATATCATCCAGATTTTCATAGAAACGCATCCAGTCCACATACACGGCATCATCCGAACTTGCAGCACCATTCCACGACATGTACTGCGCGCAAGCCTTACGGTCGCCGAAAGGTATGCCACACTCCAGCAGATCCCAGATATAGACATCACCACGCTGTTCCAGCAAATTGTTCATACCGACACCCGGTTCCTCCACATTCTTCCGCACAAAGAACGTCAGGCCGTTGAACGTCAGGTTCGCATTGCTGCCTTTCCATTTCATGGCAAAGTAGCGGTTGATGCCGGAATTCATGTTGATGGCATAGAGCGAATCGCACAGCTGATTGGGCTGAGGCACGCGGTTCAGAGCTGAAGTATAGGCTCCGTGCTCACGCATGATGCTCAGCTGCTGGGTGCCTGCGCTCCAGTCCGTAACCACTTCTGCCACAGACACGGAGTCAGCATGTATGTTGTCATACGTGTCCATCCAGTTCAGGCGCAGACAGCTCATCGGGTTACCGTCTCCGTCCTCAAGAGTCTTGTCCACGGTCAGGTTCGTGCCCAGGCGGTAACCGTTGCAGCTCCATCCTTCCACGAAAGGAATCGTGGCCCGCTGCGTAGCCACGGCCTTGGTGGCCGCATCCCAGTTGTACATCTCGAACGAGGCCGCATAAGCCGGCTCCAATGCCATCTCCACCTCACCGTTGAATTCCCATGCGCTGCCTTCGCCCGCACTCATCGGGTAGTTCACCGCATCATGGTCGGACGGATCATAGGACGTTTCCTGCGGGAAGAAGAGATAAGCGGCTATCTCGTTGATATCCACCTCCGGTGTCGGCACCTCTTCTGCGACAGAGAGCAAGCCCGTACTTTCATCTATGTAGTAATAATAGTTGCCCACTTTCATGTCATATCCCGGCATGTCCGTCGTACCACGGTTGGCCAGCACCACATTGGCGGCATTGCTGCCCGTCAGCTGGCTGGCGTCCACCAACATCAGCGTGCCGTCCTGTGCCTGCACCAGCGTGCCGTCGGCAGTCTTCAGGTTATAAGCCTTCTGACCGTTGACATCTCCGCTTTCAATGAACAGGAAGCCGGCGGCATTCTCCGGGCCCACTGCCATCAGCTGTTTTCCGGTATAATTGCCTATTGTCGTGGTCGTTGTCGACAGGCCCAGCGACATGCCAAGATAGTTCATGATGGTGTTCATGTTGTTCTCTCCGGCAAAGGCAATAGCCGTCAGAAAATCATTCTTGGCCGTTGTCAGTGCCTCCACCTGAGCCGTATAGTCGGCACTTGTGGACGCCGGATTGTCATACACGGATTTGGCTGCATCATATGCATCGTTCAATATGGCCAACTTGTCGGAGAACTTATAGCTGGCAATGAACGTCATCGCATCATACAGCGCACTGTTCAGCACGCTCTTCTGCGGATCAACAGCCTTGCCGTCGCCCCAGTTGTTCTCTGCGGTGAGCGACGCGTTGAAATCGTCCATGGAGGCAAAGGTCTTGATCCACTTCAGATAAACCGTGGGCATCTCATCCTTAGTCTTCACACGGGAACTGATCGTTTCGCCAGCTTCATCAATTTCATACGCCAAAGTGTCTGCATACACGCCCAGGAATCCCATACTGAAACCGCTCAGCTTGATGTCCGTGGTGTCCAGACAAACCACACCGCCGCCTTCCTGCGCCTCGGCACAGATGGTGGACAGGTCCATGGCCAGCAGGAACTCCGTTCGCTCGTCCGCACCGGGTTCCAGACGGACCAGACGCCAGATGGTATCATTGTACTCCGTATGCACTGCTTTCGCAGCACGGATGGCGTCATCACCGTTGTTGCCGCGGTTCAGTTGCACAGAATCACGCCCCAAAGCATCCACCAGCGGACCACCATACTGCAGGAAACGATAGCGGCCATTGCCGTCCAGTCCGTTCAGAGGCAGTTTCTCCGCCACCCCCGTGCCCGGATTATACCATCTGAACTCCGGCTCGAAATAACCGTCCGAGATCTTCACATTCTCGGAAGCCTCATCATTCTGCGGCACGGAAATCTTCAGAGCAATGACCGGATAAGCCCGCGTGATGGTCATGACACCGGCCCCCGTGGCACTCTCTTTCAAGACCAGTTCAGAACGGAAATTGAAACCGCCCTTCTCCTCCTCGATGCTCGTGTTGTTGATACCCATAATCAGTTTGGCATACTGCATGTCGTCCGTGTACTTGAACTCACGGGCCCATGCGGCCATCTTATTGCCATTGCCTCCCACATCCAGCACGTTCGACACCTGGAGCTGCGTGGGTGTCCAGTTGTAATACCCGTCGACTCCGTGGATCGGATCCTGCGCATAGACGTTCACTCCCAGCGCGATAAGAGCCGCACAAAAAAAGTCTCTCTTTCTCATAAGTAAAACATTTAAGTTAATAATCACGATATCTGATATATAGCAAAATCACTTTTCTCTGTCACACCCCCATGGCCTTCAGACGGCTGCGCACCTCGCGCCGCCCCATGAACAGATGAGTCTCCACCGTACGCGGACGCAAATGCAGCAGCCCGGCTATCTCCGATATCTTCCGACCCTCATAGCGGCTCATGATATAAACGGCTTTCCTTTGCAGCGGCATGCCGCACACACACCGCCATTCGTTCCGCGCCAGCCGCTTGCAGTCCACACATGCGTCTGCCGTTGCGGGACTGACAGGCTGTATGGCGTCATACATATAGGAGAGCATCTCCGCATGGCACCGCCTCCGCCGGAAATAATCACAGACCATGTTGCCCGCCATAAGGAACAGATAAGACCTGGCTGTAGCCGCACAAATCAGGATCTGACTGTCCAGCAGACGGAAAAAAATATCTTGCACAAAATCTTCTGCCGCATCATGATCGTTGATCCGCTTTTCTATGTAAGCCACCAGATGACTCCGATAGCGGTTGTAAGCCTGAGTCACGATTTCTATGTATTCAATGGAACAAGTCGGGTTCATGGTATTATCTTTTAAATATGGTTGATGAATGATTCTGCGGACAAAGATAAAGTGGAGAAAACAAAAAACAAACACTAAAAAAATAAGGCTGAGAGTCTGACTAAATTAGACGCCCGAAAACCATTAAAACAAACTGACACTCAACAAAATAGACAAGAATAAAAAGAATACGGCTAATTTAGACAGACTAAAATCTTTGGGTGTATTTTGCACATTTTAGCATATAAAAGCACTTCCAGACACAGAAAAACGCCCGGAGCGCACCCGATTTGTGTCCGCAAACGGCAGCCATAACTCCCCACAAAAACCCGACAAGGAAACAGAATGGAAGGGAATGTAACAGAAAAAGGTCCGAAAAATCACATAACGCAGGATGTAACAAGCAGGTTACACACCTGCAGACAGTAGCACAGCAGCCACACAGGCCGTAAAGAACGGCACGTGCCGCCCCGCATCTCTTGCGGAAAAACGGGAAAAGTATTCTGCAAGACTCCAGAAAGTCTCCCGCAAAACTCCGGAAGGTCTTGCGCACAAAAAAGGCCGCCTCGCCCCCGTCCATAAACATCTGCCACGCAGCCGAGGGTCGGTAACGGACAAAAAAGCAGTCGCCACGCAGGAAATGACCTGCGCAGCGACCGTACACTTCCGGAGACACCCCACCCGCATGTCAGGTGGGAACGAGCGTCCGGCTATTTCTTGCAAGGTGTCCAGGGCTTGATCTGCTTGAAGAAATCGTTGCCCTTGTTGTCCACCAGAATGAATGCGGGGAAGTCTTCCACCTCAATCTTCCAGATGGCCTCCATGCCCAGTTCCGGATATTCCAGACATTCGATACTCTTGATGTTGTTCTGTGCCAGGATGGCTGCCGGACCTCCAATGGACCCCAGATAGAAACCGCCGTGCTTCTTGCAGGCATCGGTCACCACCTGACTGCGGTTGCCTTTAGCCAACATAATCATCGAACCGCCATGACTCTGGAACAAATCTACGTAAGGATCCATCCGGTTGGCCGTAGTCGGTCCCATGGAACCGCAGGCCATGCCTGCCGGTGTCTTAGCCGGGCCGGCATAATAAATGGGATGATCCTTAATGTATTGCGGCAAATCTTCGCCACGGTCCAGACGCTCTTTCAGTTTGGCATGAGCAATATCACGGCCCACAATAATCGTACCGTTCAGCGAAAGACGTGTAGCCACCGGATACTTATCCAGCTGAGCCAGAATTTCTTTCATCGGACGGTTCAGATCTACTCTCACAACGTCTCCCTCACCGGCCCGACGCAGCTCTTCGGGAATCAGCTCGCCCGGATTACTGTCAAGCTTCTCTATCCAGATACCGTCCTTATCAATCTTGCACTTGATGTTGCGATCGGCGGAGCAAGACACGCCCAGTCCCACGGGACAGGAAGCACCGTGACGCGGCAAACGGATGATGCGCACATCGTGTGCCAAGTATTTCCCGCCGAACTGTGCGCCCAGCCCAATCTTGTGCGCCTCTTCCAGAACTTGCTTTTCAAGCTCAACATCGCGGAAAGCGCGTCCCGTCGCATCACCTGTCGTAGGCAGACTGTCATAATAATGAGTCGAAGCCAGCTTCACTGTCAGCAAATTCTTCTCAGCCGACGTACCACCGATGACGAAAGCGATATGATAAGGCGGACAGGCAGCCGTACCGAGGCTCTTCATCTTCTCAATCATGAAAGGCACCAATGTAGCCGGATTCAGGATGGCTTTCGTCTCCTGATACAAATATGTCTTGTTGGCCGAGCCGCCTCCTTTGGTCACGCACAGGAAACGATACTCCATGCCTTCGGTCGCCTCGATGTCGATCTGCGCCGGCAGATTGCAACGCGTATTCACTTCCTCATACATGCTCAACGGGGCATTCTGACTGTAGCGCAGGTTTTCCTCCGTGTAAGTCTTATAAACGCCCTTCGACAAAGCTTCCTCGTCGCAATAACCGGTCCACACTTGCTGGCCCTTCTCCCCGTGGATGATGGCCGTACCGGTATCCTGACAGAAAGGGAGCACGCCTTTACTGGCTACTTCCGCATTGCGAAGGAACGTCAGAGCCACATATTTGTCGTTGTCACTGGCCTCCGGATCGCTCAGTATTTTAGCCACCTGCTCATTATGTGAACGACGCAACATGAACGAAACATCACGAAATGCGGCATTGGCCATAGCCGTCAGACCTTCAGGGGCCACCTTCAAGATGGGATGGCCTTCAAACTCACTGACCGACACATAATCCTTGGTCAGCAAATAATATTCAGTATCGTCCTTTCCCAACTGGAACATAGGAGCATACTTGAATTCGGGAACATTTGCCATAATTGCTTTTATTTAGTTTAAACCATTACTGTTACTGCATGCAAAGATAGCGGTTTTTCCGCTATTCCGTCTCTTCTTCCTCGTATTTATCAAAAAGAAAATCGTTGTAGGGATACTTCTGGACGTGCAACTCACGCACTTTATCATAAAGCACTTTCCGCAGTCCGTCGATGTTCGTTTTCTCCCTTGCCGAGATAAAAATGCAGTTGTCGTTGCGACGTGCCATCCAAGTGTTCATCAGCTCCGACAACGAAACATTCTCACGCGTCGGCGGTGTGAGATCATCCTCTTCTTTCTCCACCCAACGGTAAGCATCTATCTTGTTAAACACGATCATCGACGGTTTATCACTGCACCCCAAATCGGCCAATGTCTGTTCCACGACTTGAATCTGTTCCTCAAAATCGGGATGAGCCATGTCCACCACGTGGAGCAACAGGTCGGCCTCACGCACCTCGTCGAGTGTACTCTTGAACGACTCAATAAGGTCTGTGGGCAATTTGCGGATGAATCCTACCGTATCGGACAGAAGAAAAGGCAGATTGTCTATGATAACCTTGCGCACCGTAGTGTCGAGCGTGGCAAAAAGCTTGTTCTCGGCAAAAACCTCACTCTTCGACAGCAAGTTCATCAACGTGCTTTTCCCGACGTTGGTATACCCCACTAAAGCAACTCTCACCATCCGCCCACGGTTACTCCGCTGGGTGGTTTTCTGCCGGTCTATTTCTGCCAGCCGCTGTTTGAGCAACGACATCCGGTTAAGAATGATACGGCGGTCCATTTCCAACTGGGTCTCACCGGGGCCGCGCAAACCCACAGAGCCTTTTCCACCGCCGGAACCTGAGCCACCGCCCTGACGCTCCAAGTGAGTCCACAGGCGTTGCAGACGTGGCAGCATATAACGGTATTGCGCCAATTCCACCTGCGTCTTGGCGTTGGCCGTCTGGGCACGCATGGCAAAAATATCCAGAATCAGTGACGTGCGGTCCAAAATCTTGACCTTCAGCTCTTTTTCTATATTCCGCAACTGTTTGGCCGACAGTTCGTCATCAAAAATGACCATGCCTATCTCACGTTCAGCCTCTTCTTCCGCCTCAATATAAGCCCGTATCTCATCCAGCTTTCCCTTGCCCACATAAGTGACGGAATTAGGCCCGTTCACCCGCTGTGTAAACCTTTTCACGGTAACAGCACCTGCCGTATGCGCCAGAAATTCCAATTCATCAAGATACTCTTGGGTCTTTCTTTCATTCTGTGTCTGCGTAATCAATCCCACCAGTACTGCAGTTTCAGCCTGTGCTTCGGATATTACAAAATCCTTCATTTCGCTACATTCTCTTTATACAAAAGGCAAAAATACGCAAAAGTACGTGGGAAAACAAACAAAAAAATAGGGTTTTTCATCCAAATCTGCTATATTTGTAACAATAAAAACCCTATAGACGGATCTCACCCGCCCTTCAACATTTAAGCATAATGAGAATATCCAGCTTTTTACTTTCTGTCATAAGTGCCGGACTTTGCTGCACACCAATCATGGCCCAGCAGGTCCAGGAAGAAGAACGGACGGACATACCGTATGAATATCACGCTTTCCGCGACGCTACCGTCACCATGATGTTCGGCAGTCGTAAACAAGTAAAAGGAAATATCTATTTAGACGGCAGCAAGTTCTACTTCATGCAGAACGGCAAATCCATAGAAGCCGACCTGAGCAATATCCACAGAGTGACTTTTGGCGACAGCCTATACATTCCTGTCGAAAACCGAATGGCCCGCATTGTTGAGGAAGACAGCAGCAAAATGCTGGTCTGCGTCAGAACAATAGACCTCTACGAAATGAAAGGCCGGAAAGACGGATTCGGAGGACGCGACCAAAGCGGAGAGGGATTGCCTTTTGCACAAATAGACATCAACGGCAACATCGGTCTGATAGAACTGGACAATCATGAAGCACAGGCTAAAGCAAAAATGTTCCCAATCCGACGCGAATACTTCTTCGTTCTCAACGGAGATGTCATTCCAGCCAAGGAACGTCCTGTTATGAGCCGTTACACCAAAGCCGAACGCAAAAGATTGCGCACCATGACCGAAGACCGCTTTTGGAGCTGGAAAGACGAGGAATCACTGGCTAAACTGCTACACATTTTGTAATTTACATACCCAACGGCTGCAAAAAAGCACTCTGCTGCGAAAAATAAAAAAAGAGAGCTACATTTCTGTAACTCTCTGATTTTTAGTGGTGCCACCAGTTCTAATACAGGTTACTCCCATTTTCCAGCATTTTTTAACTAAAATAATTTGGTTACTGATTTTCAGTTTCTTGTGCGACTATTTGTGATTTGGAACTTTCATTCTTATTTCCATTATTCACAGGAAACGGGGCGTAAATGTTTTACCCATGTTTTACCCCGTGGCTTGCAAGCAAAAAAACGAATGTTGAACCGAATTAAATTAAAGTAGAAATGACAGTAGCAAAATTTAAAGTAGTAATCAGACGGGAGAAATTATCGAAATCCACAAATGAAGCTCCAGTATGTTTGCGCATCACCAAAGACAGAAAAGTAACGTACAAAACACTATTGCATCTCGACCCCAAATATTGGAACGATAAAGAGCAATGTGTGAAAAAGCAACATCCCAATGCAGAAGGGTTAAATGCCGTTATCTCTCAAAGAAGAGGCGAATTGGAAAAAGAGACTTGTTTCCTGTTTTTAAAAGATGACTCCGTAAGCATAGAAACAATCAGAAACAAAATCAACGATAGAACATCATTTGATTTATTTGAGTATGCCGAGAAGTATATTGAAAATCTTCGCAAGAGCCAAAAGCACGCTACATACAAGAAATACAAATCAGTCGTTAAAAAATTGCGCCAATATGTTGGCAAGGAAACTTTACCGATTAAGTCCATATCCTTGGATTTCATTAAGGAGTATGAGGATTACTTGATGAACCACCTTGGCAACAATAGGAACACCTCCACCGTCAATTTGAAAGCATTGGCAAAATTGGTAGGGGATATTTATCGCAATTATGATATGGATGAAACGGGTAATCCGTTCCGCAAAATAAAATTCAAACGTGAACAGACGGAAAGAACATATTTGGAGATAGACGAAATCCGTAAAATCCAAGATTTGAAATTGCGGTTACAAAGTCCGTTATACGATGCACGGGAATTATTCTTGTTTGAATGTTATACAGGCATTAGAATATCTGACATACTTACTTTGAAATGGAAGAATGTCGCCAGCGACAAAATATCAATCCGTATGCGCAAAACGGAAAAACCGTTGGTTGTTCCTATGAATGACTTTGTAAAGGCTGTGTTGGACAAAAGACGTGCAGTCGTTGAGAATAATGGCGGGCAGATACTTCCCGATAAGTATGTGTTTAATATATTGAAGGTGGATGTGGATAAAGTAAACGCACAAGATGCGTTGAACGCTATTAGTTCCGCAACTGCGATTATAAACA
>CALULA010000002.1 GCA_944321365.1 uncultured Paraprevotella sp. | reverse complement strand
GCGGAAATAGCTCAGTTGGTAGAGCACGACCTTGCCAAGGTCGGGGTCGCGAGTTCGAGTCTCGTTTTCCGCTCAAAGGTCGCTCGAATGGTGGAATCGGTAGACACGAGGGACTTAAAATCCCTTGGCCAGTGATGGCTGTGCGGGTTCAAGTCCCGCTTCGAGTACTGATTTAGAACGCCCTGCCACTACGTTTGGCGGGGCTTTTCCTTTTTCACTTCCGACTACATTCCGCACATCATACAAAAGCCATACGGCTTTCCCCGACCGTCATCCGGTTCAGCCTGCAGCTTCTTCCTTTTTAGAAATAACCTGAAAAAGAATATACTTTGTTACAAACACAACAGAATCGTGCGAGTCCGGAAGAAAAAGCAACAAGATTTTTTTACTTTTTTATGGCGTTCATGCTCTTTTTTTTATCAAAATCAGCTGTCTTTGCGATAAGTCGGTATGGTGTCCGCTCCCGCAAGAGCAAACCTGACCGGCCATTTGTCTAACCCTAAAAAACAGATAAGAATAAAGAAACAGAAAGAACGTTTGGAACACAAGGGACGCATCTGTCCGGCAGACAGTGCCCCGCAAGGCTTATTTAGTATGAACAAAAAAGCATCAACAACGAGGAAAAGTGTTTCCATCCGTACTGAAATAATGAATTGAGCTTTTAGCTTCTGTTCTCTTCCTGTTGAATACCGCCAAACATTCAATCCCGGAGAACAAGTAGTCTGGAGGTTCACGCTCATAAGGCGTGAACCATTCTATGCTTGTTCGAGATGAAGGTCACTTGGCGGTAACCTGCAGGAAAACAAGCAACGAATGGTTTACGCCTTTTTTCTTCTCAAAACAAAAACGAATGAATTCTTCTAAAAGACTTTTCACGGTCGCGCTGGCGGCCTGCTGCCTTTTACCCACCAGTCTGGCAGCACAAGAGGAGACGGAAGACCGGTGGTACTGGAGCGTGGCCGGCGGCTTCCGAACGAGCCACATGCGCTTCTCGGACATCGACGAGAACTATTTCCCCACGAACAAGAACCTGAACGGCGGAGTGTTCTCCCCGTTCGTGCAAGGCGAGTTCGGCCGGCAAAGACAATTCGGCATCCGCCCCCAGCTGTCCTTTCTCAAACGGTTGCCTTGATTCAACCGTTCCACAACGAACGCTCACAGATTGCATCATCTGTATATCCCCCCTTCATCGGACATTCCACAGAAACGGTGCAGGAGAATGCCGGCATTGTTGCGCAAGACTTTCCCGAACTTTCCGCATAACAGAACCGGGTTATGCGCAAAAAAAACAGAAAAGGGGGCGCACAACCCGCATCCGGATCCTGCACCCCCGTAATAATACGCCCGCGTCCCGCTATGCCATGATGGCGGCCACCAGAGCCAAGATACCGTACAGCTCCGGCAAGGCGGCATAGATCAGCGTCTGCGCCATCACGTTGTGACCCTGCGCCAGACCGACAATACCATTGGCACAAACCTGTCCCTGGCGGATGGAAGAGAACAGGCAGACCAGACCGACACCCAGACCGACACCGAACAACAGCGGTCCGTCCGTAGACAGGTCGCGGTTCAGGATGCCCATGATAAAGGCCACGAAACCATAAAGTCCCTGCGAGGCGGGAATCGCCGACAAGATAATGTAACTGGCAGCCTTGGAGGGGTCTTTCTTCAATGCGCCTTCCGCTGCATTACCGGCTATCGTAGTTCCGTAACAACTGCCGATGCCGGCCAGTCCCAACATAAAACCCAGGCCCAAATAGCCCAATACTTCATTCATCATAATGCTTCTGTTTTTTATTTAAATATTGATTAATCATTATTCCTGTAGAGGCTGAACGGACGGTAGGCCGTGCCCTGTCCGTTGTAGCCGGAGTTCTTGAAATACTCCACAAAGGTCAGACGGAGCGGATGTACAAAGGCACTCAGACACGACATGGCGATGTTCAGCGAATGGCCGAGCACCAGAATCAGTCCGCAACCCACGATGCCGACCACGCCGCCCGCAGCGTCCTGCACCATGAAAGCCAGCTGGTTGAACACACCGCCCAGCAGTCCGCCGGCCAGTCCCAGCGCATAGAGACGCAGATAGGACAGCACATCGCCCATCAGTCCGGAAGCCATGTTGTAGGTGTCCCACAGCCCCGCACCGATGTTTACCAGAATGTTCCGCCCCAAGTTGTTCAACAGATAGATGCCGATGCCGGCCACCGAACCGATGCCGATGAAGAGCCACTTGGACATCTCCGCAGGCACCATCTGCAGGAAAGTGAGACTGCCCGTCACCACGAAGCCCACCACCAGCAGCATCCATCCCCACGCACTCAGGGATTCGCGGAACCCGTAGCGCACCGTGGTGAGGATGGCCTTCACCGTCATGGCCACACTGATGTGCACGATGCCCACGATGATGGCCAGCAGCATCTGCTTGTCATAGTTCGTCCCGTCTACCTTTCCGGCTATCATGAAGCGTTTCACACTCTCCGGCAAGCCCGAATCGAAAAGACTGATGCCGAAGAACGTGCCCAGCACCGCACCAAACACCGTGGTGGCAGCCCCCAACGTAATGACCAGATTCATCATCCCGGCCATCGACGGCGAGAGCCTGCGCTTCAGCAACAGGCCCAGCGCAATCAGAATCAGCCCGTAACCGGAATCACCCAGACAGAAAGCGAAGAAGAGCGTAAAGAAGGGCGCAATCATCGGCGTCGGGTCGAACTCCCCGTAGTCGGGCATGCCGTACATCTTCGTCAGCACTTCATACATGCGCACAAAGGCATTGTTCTTCAACTTGATGGGGGCATTGTCCTCCTTGCGTGCCGCACGAATCTCATAGTAAACGTCCTGTGTGGCAAGGAATTGGCGGACTTCTTTCTCACAATCTGCGGGAATCCAGCCCTGCAGCACCATCAGGCGGTTGTCTGCCGCCCGCTCCGTGTTCAGTTCCACACGGTCGAAAGCCAGCGACGTGCGCAGCTCGGCCTCGTAGGCCCGCAGACGACCGGCATAGGCCTGTGCCACTGCGGCCAGTTCATTGTCGTGCGCAGCCAGGGCAGCCTCCCGGTCGGCAATATCCTTACGGACGGCAGACAGGGAGACATGCGGCAGCCGCACCAGTTCGGCATCGGGCTGCACCTCGTCGCCCACAGCCGTGAGAGTGACAAAATAGACGCGCCCCTCCCGGCGTTCCACCACAATGGCATTATAAGCCTCGGCCCAGCCGCTGTCGAAATTCCGTTCCGGACAGACAAAGAAGCGCATGACATAGCCCACATCGGCCAGTCCGTCCACACGCTCCGGAGAGAAATCGCCCCAAGGGAGCAGCGCAGCCTCATCCTTGCGCAGACGCTGCAGCTCCAACTCAGTGCGGTGATGTTCCTCATCCATGGCATCCATCCGCGCCACGATGGCGGCGGCGTCCGCACCGTCGTCCGTGCCGCCGTCAGCCGCCAGGGCTTCCAGACGCGCCGCAAGAGCAGCCACATGCTTCGTCAGCTGCATTTTCTCCTCCAGCTCAGACGAGGACTGCAGACCTCCCTCCTGCGTTGTCTCCACGTGGAGCACGCCCAGTTCCTGCATCTGTTTCAAGAAACTTTCATAATCCTTATGATATATAAGAAATGTGAGTTTCTTCATCTTTGTAATCATACTGCAACCTCCTTTCTCTTCTCCTGAAGCGTTTTCAGTATCTTCTGCGAGGACTTGGAGAGATTCTCCTCGTCCTCCATGAAACGTTTGATCTTGCGCAGGGCATCCTCGTAACCGGGAATCTGCACTTTTTCAAACAGATTTACCTTCTGCGTGGTCTTCTTACGTGAGAATTCCAACAAGTTCAACTTGGCCTGCGCGAACTCACGTTCAATGGCGGTCTGGGCCAGTCCACGCAATAATGCAATGCCGTCATAATACCATTTCGGACTATTGAACATGCTGAACGGCTCCACTTTCAGTTCCACACGGTTAAGTACAGGGACCCGTACACCCGCAATCTTCTTCACCCCCATATCGACATCCTTCACCCCGACAATGGAAGGCATGAACTCACTCCACAAAGCAAACATCGTCTCATACTCGCCAATCTGTTCTTCCAAACGGCATTCCAGCGCAGCGACTTCGGCCTTGCATTTCTTTACCTCCATGCGTAACGCGCTCTCCTTGTTCTTGATGATGGGCAGGGTGCGCACACGCATCTTGAGCTGCTTCTCCAGTTGCTGCAACGATGTCTTGTTATATTGAAACTTAATGGCCATTTCGCAGTATTTTAGTTTCTCCAGAACTCATCCACCAGTTCTTTCTTGATGTTCACTTCTTCCGGCTTGAAATATTTGGCAAACAAGCTCCATGTGACATCAAGCATCTCAGTAGTATTCAAGTTGACGTCTATGGCCAGCAGCTTGTCGGCATAATCCTTGGCAAAAGCCAGTGCACGGTTGTCATAGTCTGTCAGGTCGAAACCGTTCTCCATCTTGGTCTTGGCGTTGGCTGCATCGGCATACAGACGCACGGCGGCGTTCATCACCTGCGGATGGTCCTTGCGCGTTTTCTTGCCGGCCACCAGCTGTTTCAGTCGCGACAAGGAGCGGAACGGATCGACAATGACCTTGCCTATGTCGCTGTCACGGCGCAAAAAGAGCTGACCTTCCGTGATGTAACCCGTGTTGTCCGGAACGGCATGCGTGATGTCGCCGCCACTCAACGTGGTCACGGCTATGATGGTGATGGAACCTCCGGCAGGGAATTGCACCGCTTTCTCATAAATCTTGGCCAGATCGGAGTATAATGAACCGGGCATGGAGTCTTTCGACGGAATCTGGTCCATACGGTTGGACACGATGGCCAAAGAATCGGCGTAGGATGTCATGTCCGTGAGCAGCACCAATACCTTCTCATTCTTCTGCACGGCAAAATATTCAGCCGCCGTCAGGGCCATATCGGGTACCAGCAAACGCTCCACCGCCGGATCTTCGGTGGTGTTCATGAAACTGACGATACGGTCGAGCGCACCGGCATTGGAGAACACATTCTTAAAATAGAGGTAATCATCGTTCGTCATTCCCATGCCGCCCAGAATAATCTTGTCGGTCTGTGCGCGCAAAGCTACCATAGCCATAACCTGGTTGAAAGGCTGGTCGGGGTCGGCAAAGAACGGTATCTTCTGACCGGACACCAAGGTGTTGTTCAAATCGATACCGGCAATACCCGTGGCAATCAGTTCAGAAGGCTGCTTGCGGCGCACGGGATTCACCGACGGACCGCCTATCTCCACTTCCTCGCCTTCCACCTCTGGTCCGCCGTCAATGGGATTCCCGTAGGCATTGAAGAAACGCCCGGCCAGCTGGTCGCTAACTTTCAGTGTAGGAGCCTTCCCCATGAAGACCACTTCGGCGTCGGTAGGGATGCCTCCTGTGCCCTCGAACACCTGAAGAGTCACCTCATCGCCGACGATCTTCACCACCTGTGCCAACTTTCCGTCTACCATAGCCAATTCATCAGCACCGACGCCCGTCGCTTTCAACGTACAAGTGGCTTTTGTAATCTGGCTTATCTTCGTATAAATCTTTTGAAATGCTTTTGTTGACATAACCTTCTCCTTCCTTACTTAATTGATACGTTCCTTTACCATTTCCTTGATCTGCCGCTTGTAGTCCTCGAATTTCTCACTCTTGTACGCAGCATAATTCATCTGCTTGCACAGATTGATCAGTTTCTTGAAATAGTCCATTACTTCAAGGAAAGTATCAAAATGATAATCGGCACGACAAATATCCACCACCATATTCAGGATATCTTCCTGCCGTTCCATCGGCGTCACCGCGTCTATCTCATCGAAAGCATCCTGCTGCAAGACCACGAAATCTATCACTTCCGACTTCCAGAAGATCACATGGTAATCAACCGGCACACCGTCGTCGCCCAAAATGTTGATCTGCTCGGCAATTTCCTTACCGCGCAACAGACGGGTCTTCAACTCATTCACCTTGGGTATCCATTCGGCATTGATGCGTTGCGATATGTACTCTTCAAACTCAGGATATTCAATATACTTGGAATAAGAATCTATCGGATTGACCGCCGGATAGCGTTTCTTGTCCGCACGCTCCTGCTCCAACGCATAGAAACAGCGGGCCACCTTCTTCGTGTTCTCCGTCACCGGCTCTTTCAGGTTACCGCCGGCAGGAGAAACCGTACCGATAAAGGTGATGGATCCGACTTCGCCATTATTCAGATACACATAGCCTGCACGCCCGTAGAAGTTGGAGATGATGGCGGACAGGTCCATCGGAAAGGCATCCGGTCCGGGCAGCTCCTCCATGCGGTTGGACATCTCGCGCAAAGCCTGTGCCCAACGCGAGGTGGAATCGGCCATGAGCAGTACGCGCAACCCCATGCTGCGGTAGAACTCGGCAATCGTCATGGCCGTATAGACCGAAGCCTCACGGGCAGCCACGGGCATGTTCGACGTGTTGGCGATGATGATGGTGCGCTCCATCAGCTTGCGTCCCGTGTGCGGGTCCACCAGTTCGGGGAACTCGGTGAAGATCTCCACCACCTCATTGGCACGCTCCCCGCAGGCGGCGATAATCACGATGTCCGCCTCGGCCTGCTTGGAGATGGCATGCTGCAGCACAGTCTTTCCCGTTCCAAAAGGACCGGGAATGAAGCCCGTTCCGCCTTCTACTATGGGATTCATCGTATCGATTGTACGCACGCCGGTTTCCAACAACTTGAAAGGACGCGGTTTCTCACGGTAGTTCGTCATGGCCACCTTTACCGGCCATTTCTGCACCATGCTCACAGCCACTTCCTCGCCATTCTCTTTCACCAGCACGGCCACCGTATCTTCACACACGTAATCCCCCTCCGGTACGATGGTCTTTACAGCAGCCACTCCCTGCATGGCTATGGGAGCCATGATCTTCAGCCGCTGATGGTTCTCTTCCACCTCGCCCACCCAGGCAGAAGCTTCCACTTTATCACCCGGCTTCACCAAAGGTTTAAAATGCCACTTACGGTCTTTGTCCAAAGGATAAGTATATTGTCCGCGACGCAAGAAGACGCCTTCCATCTTGTCCAGGTCGTTCTGCAAGCCGTCATAATTCTTAGACAGCATACCGGGACCGAGCACCACCTCAAGCATGTGCCCTGTAAACTCAGCCTCGGCCCCGACTTTCATGCCGCGGGTGCTCTCGAACACCTGCACATAAGCGTTGCGTCCGGCCACTTTAATAACTTCGGCCATCAAGCGGTCGCCGCCCGTGGTGATGTAGCAAATCTCATTCTGTGCCACAGGACCGTCCACTTCAATAGTCACGATATTGGAAATCACTCCAATCACTCTACCTTTTGTTGCCATATCTGTTTCTTTTTCACTTCATTGATTCTTGCGGGATTTCCACCTCATTCTTCAGACGGTCTATCAGTCCGCGGAACATCTTGCTCCCCTTTTCCTTATCTATCAGCGTCCAACGTTCTATAATATCCAGCCGAACCAGAAAGGCAAACAGACGTTCCACCGTGAAATAGCAGAAAAACGTATGCTCATCCAACCAATCCCATTTCAGGCGGTCCAGCTTACGTTCTTTCTCTACCGGATCTGCCATCTCATGGATGCGTACCACATCATCTATGTAGTCCAGCTCGCTTCCAAGGCCAAAATCTCTGGCACCGGACACGGACAATGCTACAGACACCGCATCGTCACCGACAATATAAGGAGCTGGACTGAAACCATACTTCCTGCCTGTCAACGCAATGAGTATGTTGTTCACATTGCGGTTAAAAGAAAACCAATCTGCAATAAAGCGGTTCTTAAAGGTCAGGGCATAGCGGTAATAGCCTGCCGTCAGGACATCTTCCGGCAGATGCTCCTGCACTTCTTTCAGTTCCGGATAGGACGCAATAAAGTCATAAAAATAAGGAGGAAGCCGATGCGACTGCCTGTCGTCATCTTTCACCTGCCTTATGGCCTCATCCCAATCCTCAGGAGTGTACAAGGCGCGGCTGTCAAAGGGTTGCTCTTCCTCTGTGCCCGACAAACGTGCCAGCAGATTGCGATGGTCATATTTAAGGAAGAACAACGACACTATCTTCCGGTCTGCCACGGATAACTGAGGCCAGTACTCTTTTTTGAACTCTTCCACCGTACAGGCCGGCTTGGCATCATCGGGCGAAAGATCGGGCATACCCGCCACAAGAGTATAATAATTTTTCATGGAAACAGGTGTTAGAAAAGCATCTCTATCAGCTTAGGCCGGAGAAAATCCTTGAAATAGGCCTCAAATTCAGCCTCTCCGAAATTCACTTTATATGAGCCGTCGGCCGGAGCCACCGAGAAAGAAGCCTTGCGCCCATTCACTTTCTCTATCTTCACTCCGCGGTCGAGCAACGCTTTGGCATGAGCTTTAAAATAGTCTGTCAAAGCCCCGGCATCGGAAGCGGAGATGGTCACGCCTTCGTCTTTAGTCCAATGCTGCGCCAGCGTCACCATGAATTTGCCCATAAAATCCTTATCATTGATAAAACTGCCTACAGCTTCTTTCACAAGCTTATCAGAAATGACATTCACGATTTCCGACTTCAATGCCTCCAGAGCCTGCCCGGCATACAAACGAAGTTCAGACCGCGTGTTGGCTTCCATTTCCTGGGCCTGCCGGAAAGCCTGCGCCACAATGCTGTCGCTTTCCTTACGGGCTTCATCTATCAGCCGTCCGGCCTCCTCTTGTGCCTGCTCCACCAGACGACGGCCTTCGGCAGCACCTTTCTCCACGCCTTCGCGATAAAGCTTGTCGGTCAATTCTTGAATCTTTTCCATTGTATTAAATCATTTGTCTGTTTCTTAAATCGGGCTTAAAAATAGCCATATTTTCGCGGACGCGCAAGCTATCGGGCCAACATTTCTCACTATTTAAGAAGAAAAATCCGGGAGCACTTTATTTGATTCAATTCTGTTAATAAGGCAAGACTGCCCTCCTTTGTTTATGACAGTCGCCGGGTAACGGACTGCCTCCGTACAGGCCCTGCGCACAGGAGCGGTTTCAAACCGTTTCAGCCCCGACAAGAAAAGGGCCGTCTGGCATGTAATTGCCGACGGCCCTCTGCAGTCAGAAGGAAATGAATTCCGGCAACCGCCGGAAATCATCATATACGGTATATCTATACGACAAGCCTCAACGGCGCACCATCACTTTGTGACCATTCACCACATAAAGGCCTGCAGGAAGCCGGCGCATCCAGTCTGCACCCGGAGCAAATGTGCCTACCCGACGGCCATCTACGGTATAAACCACGACCGGTCCGTCGGAAACAGACGCACGGATGCCATTCACCGCATCAGGTTTGCCGTCCCATACGATGTTGAATTCAGACCAGTTTTTGTCGTTCTCGAACAACTCATGCATATCTGCGTCCACAAGCAACGTAACCAAAGACAGGTCATCGATGCCGCTGAACGTGTTACCCTTGCAGGCCGGTGCTTCAGTGGCGTCCTTATAAGACGTGAAATCAACCGTCTTCAGCGACACGCAATCCGCAAAGGTATAGTTGTCGGGCACAAAGCCTGCAGGCAGGATCACCTCTTCCAGCTGAGAGCAGCCCTCGAAAGCACTCACCGTATTGCCCAACGAAGTGCAACCGCTCAGATCGGCCTTGCGGATGGCCGTCCCCTTGAAGGCCGCATCGATGTCCGTAGCCCCCGTAAACAGGCTCAGGTCTATGGTCTCCAGCGACGTGCAGCCCTCGAAGGCCTTGCTCAGCCGCGTAAACTTGGCGGCCTCTTCCGCTGCAGGCAGTATCACCTCGCGCAGAGCCGTGCAGTTATTGAAAATGCCATACTCTTTAAGACCGCTACGCCAGAGCGGCGTGTTGTCGGCAACGGTAATCTGACTCATGTCCAGCACCTGTAGCGTCGTGTTCTGCGTCGCACCGATATTGGCTTGGTTGCCCAAAGCCACAGACAGGAAATTCAGGGCATCGCTGTCCCATTCGCCGGTCAGGGTCAGGGTGACGGCCCGACGCAGACTGGACAAGTGACCGGTAGCCTCTGAGGCGTCCACAACGAAGTCTGTCACTTTCTCCGGTTCGGTGTTATACAGCGTCAGCTCGCTCCAGTCGCTGTCGGCCGAGAACAGTTTCCAGGCCTCATATTTCAAAGAGAGCGTGATGGCTTTCAGGTCGTCTATGCCCATGAAGAAGGTCTTGCTCATCTCCGGCACTTCCGTACCCTCGAAAGCCGTCCAGTCTATGGAAGTCAGCGCAGAACAATAGGCAAAGGTATTCTTCCCCATGGGGAACTGTGCCGGCAACACGACGGACGCCAAGGCCTCGCACGACTCGAAAGCGTCGTCAACCGACTGCAACTGTGTGCAAGCCGACAGGTCGACACGCTCCAGCGAGGTGCAGCCCTGGAATGCCTTCTCTATCGAAGTCAGTCCGGCACAGCCGCTCAGGTCGATGGTTTTCAAGGCCGTACAGTTCTGGAAAGCCATGGTGAAGTCCGTGAAATGGGCTGCCTCTGCTGCCACCGGCATCACCACTTCCTCCAGTGCCTGGCAGTTGCGGAAAATACCGTAAGCCATCCACGCGTTGTTACAGAGCGAAGTGCCTTCAGATATTTGCGCAAGACTCATGTCAATCTTGCGCAAGACCTCATTAGGTGTTGCGCCCATCGCCGGAGCTTCTACCAGTGCAAGGCAAAGGGAATTGAAGGCATTACTGTCCCACTCGCCGGTCAGCGTGATAGCCGTGGCGTCCCGCAGCGACGAGGGTATGTCGGCGGCGTCCACCGTATACTCTGTAGAGGGTGCCGGATTCAGGTCTTCCAGATGCAGCTGACTCCAGGAGTCGTCGGCGGCAAAAAGTTCATATTGGGCATGGTCCAGCTTCAGCGTGACGCCGGAAAGCTCCACACCGTCCAGCATGTCGGACCAGAACTCCGGGACTTCGGTCGCCTGACAGCGGGTCCAGTCGATCAACGTCAGCGACGTGCAGCCGGAGAACACCTTGGATGCCGGGACGAAACCCGCCGGCAGAACCACGGACGTCAGAGCCTGGCAGTCCTCGAATGCGGACGACCATGCACCGGAGGTCACGGCGGCGGTGTTGCCGCTCAGGTCGGCCTCCTGCAGAGCCGCACAGCCATAGAAGGCATTGCTGAACGTGGTGACGTTCGTCAGTCCGCTCAGGTCGATGGTCCGCAGGGCCGTACAGTTCATGAAGGCTTTCTCGAAGGACGTGAAGTGGACGGCCTCTTCGGCTGAGGGCATCACCACTTCTTCCAACGCCTGACAGCTGCTAAACACCCCGCTCGTTGACAAGCCGGAGTTAATCAGCAACGATGTGCCGTCGGTGATGGTGGCTCCGCTCATGTCCAAACGGACCAATGTCGTGTTGGGAGTGGCAATGAAGCCCGATGTTCCCAAGGCCGACTTCAGCGACAGAAACTCTGCCGCACCCCACTCGCCGGTCAGCGTGATAGCCGTGGCGTCCCGCAGCGACGAGGGTATGTCGGCGGCGTCCACCGTATACTCTGTAGAGGGTGCCGGATTCAGGTCTTCCAGATGCAGCTGACTCCAGGAGTCGTCGGCGGCAAAAAGTTCATATTGGGCATGGTCCAGCTTCAGCGTGACGCCGGAAAGCTCCACACCGTCCAGCATGTCGGACCAGAACTCCGGGACTTCGGTCGCCTGACAGCGGGTCCAGTCGATCAACGTCAGCGACGTGCAGCCGGAGAACACCTTGGATGCCGGGACGAAACCCGCCGGCAGAACCACGGACGTCAGAGCCTGGCAGTCCTCGAATGCGGACGACCATGCACCGGAGGTCACGGCGGCGGTGTTGCCGCTCAGGTCGGCCTCCTGCAGAGCCGCACAGCCATAGAAGGCATTGCTGAACGTGGTGACGTTCGTCAGTCCGCTCAGGTCGATGGTCCGCAGGGCCGTACAGTTCATGAAGGCTTTCTCGAAGGACGTGAAGTGGACGGCCTCTTCGGCTGAGGGCATCACCACTTCTTCCAACGCCTGACAGCTGCTAAACACCCCGCTCGTTGACAAGCCGGAGTTAATCAGCAACGATGTGCCGTCGGTGATGGTGGCTCCGCTCATGTCCAAACGGACCAATGTCGTGTTGGGAGTGGCAATGAAGCCCGATGTTCCCAAGGCCGACTTCAGCGACAGAAACTCTGCCGCACCCCACTCGCCGGTCAGCGTGATAGCCGTGGCGTCCCGCAGCGACGAGGGAATCTCGTCAGCCGGTACGACGGTAGCTTCCTGTGCGCTAAGCCCCAGCGCACAGGATACCATCAGCATAAAGGAGAATGCTCCCCGATATAATCGTTTCATCTCTCTGTCTTTTTTAGTTTCCTTTTTCCCTGTACGATTATTCCGCCAGGAACTTGTAGGTCACGGCAGCTCCGTCCACAACGAAACGGGCTACATAAACTCCGGCAGGAAGAGCATCTACGTTCCACGAAGATTCCGATGCGGACAGAATCATTCTGGCCGAACCGTCTGTTCCATAAACCACAGCCGAAGTCAATCTGCCGTCAGACTGCAAGGACAGTACCTGGCCGTCAAAACGGACAACGGCATCGGCCTTGCTCTGCACGCCGGCCACGCCCACCTCAAGTTCGTCCTGCGGGCAGTTGATGAGGATGGGTTTCAGCTTATAGGCCACCTGCAGCTGGTCGTTCGGCGTCTCGTCCCCCAACTGGCCGCCGCGGTTACAGCCCCAGCCCCAGATGTCACCGTCCGTTGTCAGCACCATCGTGTAGTTCTGCCCACTGGCCATGGTGGAGAATTTCAGGCTGGACTTCAGCGAGGGATGAACGGGCACGGTGGCAAAAGGAATGTCCTTTCCACCGTTACCGATGCCGTTGCCATCACCCAGGGCACCGTCTGTATTGGAACCGAACATCCAGATCTGGTCGATCACGCCGTCAGTACCGGTGGCCACGCTCAGCGTATTCTCACAGCCGGACACCGCAATCACCTTGCCCTCGATGGCCGTCACCTGCGTCGGCTTTGTAATCTTAGACTCCGTCACGACATCCACGGGATTCCCCTCAGAAGTCGTCTCCTCTTCTGTCGGCGTGTTGAATCCCAACAGGTTCTTGTAATTATCACCCCATGCCCAAAGCGTGCCGTCCTTCTTCACTGCGTAGGCACGGTAGTCTACCATAATAACCTGCTCCCAATCTGTTTCAGAACCCAAACGAACCGGAGAGTACTGCTTGCCCTCAAAGCCGGGAAGTTCACTATACATGTTAAATCCCCAGCCCCACAACGAGCCGTCAGTCTTCAGGGCCAATACGGTGGAACTACCGGCTGACACCTGTTTCCAGTCTGTATCCGTACCGACCTGCACCGGTTTGATCTGGTTCCCCAATGTACCGATACCCAACTGGCCGGCAGTGTTCTCACCCCAAGCCCACAGCGTACCGTCTGTCTTAATAGCAAACCCGCTATATCCCCAGAAGCGCGAGCAGGCCATGTCCGCCCAGTCATTGTCTGTCCCGATGCGGGTCAGCACCTTATGGTCCAGACCGTCGCCCACGCCCTGCACGCCGCTTTCCTGCGTACCGGCAGCCCACAGAGAGCCGTCTTCTGCCAGGAAGAAGCCGTATGCCTTACCGCCGACCACCTTCTTCCATGTCCGGCTGGCATCAGCCAACGTCGGGGTAGCCGTACGCTCGGATACACCGTTCGCAGCCTGCCCCTTCTCATTCCATCCCCATGACCACAGCGAACCGTCTGAACGGATAGCATACGTCGTGGCATCGCCTGTAGTCACATATTTCCACACGTAATCATCAGCGGCAACCGTCCCCGCACCGACGAACAGGGTGCAGGCGGCTGCAACGCACATCTTAGTAAACTTTTTCATTTTTCTCTCTCTCTTATCTGTTAAACATTACTCAAATCTCTTCATTGCACAACAGCTTGGCCGCGCCGGACACCTTTCCGCCTTTCAGGAAACGCACCAGATAGATGCCCTTGTTCAGGCGTACCTGAACATCAGCCTGACCGCCATTCAGGTCTGTCTCCACGACATGTGCTCCGGCTACATTATACACCACTGCACGCTCCGCACCTTCCGAACTGAGCGACAGCACACCATCGGCATACCGTGCCTGTGCGGGGCGCAAAGCCTCCACCGCCTGTACTCCATCGCCCTCTTCGGTGTGAGTAGTCAGCACCGGACAAATCAGGAACGATTCTCCCGGCATAGCCCCAAAATAGTTAATCGGCTGCAAATACTCATCATTCCCTTCTATACGACAGTAAGAATTGTGGGCCAAAAGATTACCGGCAGTCGCTTCATCCATCTCTACTCCCTTTATATCTATCAACAAACGGAAAGTCTGCTTGGAAGGATCATGCCCAAAACCTTCGATCGTCACGAAGAAGAAAGGCTTATCCGATATTTTCAATGGAGTGGTCAGGTTGAACTCCGCCACGGCAGCCTTCTTCAGCTTCGTGTCTGTCGTCTCCTTGATGTCATCCATGTCCAGATAGACGGCTTCCAAGGGCAACCCCGTCAGATCAGCCTCAGTCCCTCCAAGACTCGGATACCAGATCTGCATCAGCAGACGCGCACCCTCCTCGTGCTTGGGCACCTCCGGCAGATAAGCCCGCACACTGGTGATAGAAGCGTCAGGATGGGCTATCATGAACAGATTGCCATACCCGACCAAATTCAACGCATTAGTACCTCCCAGCCAGCCGCCGCCATTAAGTTCTCGCTGCCCGATCACATACGTTGTCGCCGGATCTGTAATATCCGTACCAATCTGCAACATGTTGGAGGTGCAGATCTCCCCCTGACCGCCGACCTTGAGCTGGCCGGGAGCCGTATAAGTATAAGACTGACCCGCCCCGTCCTTCACAGTCATGGTCGGGAACGGATAAACGCCCGGCGTATTATACTCCGCATCGGCATCCTGCGTCTCCATCTCTGTCACGTCGCCACCGGGGATATACCAGTGGTAGTCTGTGGCGGCAACCGTGGAATAGTCTATGTAGGAAACTATTTCCCCCATGGGTGCCCACATATAGGCACCGCGGTTTATCGTCTTGTTAAACGACAAATAGTTGCAACATGCGTTGTCGTCCTGACTGAGCATACCCAGATTACGCAAGCCTGCCGGATAGCCGTACTCGGCCCCCGATGCCGTGGCGGCTGCCCTTTTAGATACCGGAGCCGCCTCCGGTTCCGATACAATCACACGAGTCTCATACTCTGTCTGTGCCTGGGCCTGAAACACGGCCATACCGGCCAAAGCCCATAATAAAACTTTCTTTCTCATTTTTCCAGTTATACTAATTTATATGCTACGTTCGTTAATCATCACTGTTGAACCAATGTCGGGATGCTCATCGCAGGTTGCGGTAACGACTGTTGCTGAAGTATCAGCCACATGTTCGGCGAAGAGGAGGATACGACATAGAACAGACCGTTCCTGTACACTACCGACACCCCTTGAGCATCAAAGAAGATACCCTTGATCTTCTTGAAATAGATGTTCCGGTTCAGCGTGTTGGCCGGCGCACCATTACGGATGCCCTCCACGAAAGTCACCTCGTCCTCGTCCTTCTGCTCTACACGTTTCACCGTAAAATTACCCCATTCCGGCAAGCCGTATGTGTTGTTCACCACAACGCTCATGGAATTGAGCACGCCACGCCCCTCTGCATGTTCCAGCTCTTCCACATTATCCTCCGTGTCCACCCGGTATTTCAGGGTATCCACCACAGCATCGGCGTTGAAGAAGAACTCCATACGCTGCCAGTCCGGGAATACCTTGGCAAACTCCACCAGCTGCAAGGTGGCCGGTGCGCTCGCCCCTTTCATTATATAATAAGGAGAAGCCAGCAGCTGGTCCACGGTGGGTCCTAAATTGAAAGGACTCGCAGAGGCCTCGGACAACACGACACTGCCGTCAGCCGAAACGAACTGACCTTGTGCATTATCCCATTGCATCTCCGAAACCGTCACTCCGTTTGCAGACAGCGGTGCGGAAAGACGGAAACCCTCAGGCGAGAACTCCACCGGCATGTTCTGCACTTGCCCGTCGGCCACAACAATGTCCAGACTATGCTTGTCCTCACCGAGGAAAAGCGTGGCCACATCCTGCCCGCCCGCACGGAAAGTGTGGAAGAAGGCGATATCCTTTCCACCATCCACATCCAACGATGTCTCCAGGCGGATATGCTGGATTTCTCCACGCGGTGCCCTTGAAAGCTTGAAGTCATTGCCCGACTTGCGACCGCGCACGTAGACCGTATCCTCCGTCACCTGCGTGACGACAAACTCAAACTCTCCGCCGTAACCGGTTCCATAGGGATATTCCGACGGGTCGGCCAGCTCGTGCAGGATAGAATAAGTATCAAAAGAAAGGACCGGCCCCTCGGCATTCACAATCTTATAGGTCGACTCCGAGGTTTCACCCTCGGTGTTTTCCATCCGGACACGACCGTTCTTGAAGTTCATCACGTAGTTGACCGTCGCACCGTTCGTCGGTGTATAATCAAAACGCCAGCCGTACTCCGCCCCCTGCAACGTCTCATCGCATTCGGCCATTGCCGCTTCAATGCGCTGGGTCGCATTCGTGCTGAACACATCGTCCACCTCGTTCGTACAAGCGGCACAGGCCACGCCCGCCAGCACGACAGGCACAGCACTCTTCCATATCTCTTTTATCATCTCTTTCATCCTTTCTCTTTTTTATTGGCGTGCAGCAGCCTCTATGGCCTCCATCACGTCCACCTGAAACGTCTCCATATCTACATTCCAGTTGTTCTTCATATAAGAAATCACTATGGCCTCCTTTGAACGCAGATGCTCCACGGCTTCCGCATTCCCGGCCCCCTCTATCAGGGCATCCCACTCCTCCGGCGAATGAGTCAGCATCTGCGACACCATCTCGGCGAAGTCCTCATTGGCGCTCGAAGAGGCGTAGGCCGTAATAAAGCCCTGCGAACGTGCCGTCTCGTCGCTCATCTGCATCCACGATGACGAATAGGCCGGCGTCAGCTTCTCGAATTCCGAATCATACTCCACGGTCTGGTGCAGGATATGGGCAAACTCATGGTGCATCACGTGAGCATAAGACTGTATCTGCGACAGCTGGAAATCGAACTCGTTCACGTTATAAAGCACGATCTGACGACCGCCCTCGGCCGTTCCGCCCGTTGTCGACCCGTCATCGTTATAGCTTGAGCTCCCCACCAGCAGGATCTGCTTGGGTATGTATTCACGCAGTGTCTGTGCCCCCATCTCCTCGGTATAGGTATCCACCCACACCTGCTTGATCATATCCAGAAAAGGCTTCACCTGGTCCTCGCGGGGCGGGACCAGATTCTTGCGCATGTCGTCCGAAGACATGTCACCCTGATTCCAACGATAGACCACCGCCACGTTGTAAGGCACGGTATAGTTATCATAAATGTATTTGTCCGTCTCGCTCAGTGACGCATAATCGAACTCCGGCACATGAATGTCCGACGCACCAAGGTCTTCTTTATCACAGGCCGCCAGCAAGGGCAGACATATCGCCACCCACAGGAATATTTTCTTCATCTCTTATCTTTCTTTTTTTATAAATCAATGTCTTGTCGGCCTGTCGCTCAACGCGGGTTGGGCGCAATGCCATAGGAAATAACTTCTTCCGGTATCTGCACGGCGCGGCGCGGATCACGGCGCACCAGCACATCGGTCGCCCCGGTTTGGTAAGCCGTATGCGTTATTTCGATGTCAAACCGCTTGATATCAAACCAGCGTCCTCCCTGCATCAGCAGTTCGCGACGGCGGAAATCGACGGCACAGTTCACGAAAGCCATCTGCCGGTCGTCCATCTGCGCCTCGTACCAAGGATGCAGCGGTGCGGACTTCTTGTAATAGTTCTCCACCATCTCCGGCGTAACAGGCAACTGCGCGGCCTCATAGTTCTTCACCTTATTGGTCAGGAAAAGCTCAATGTCACGGCAGGCATCGTCATAACGCCCCAGCATGGCCAAGGCCTCGATGCGGTCGCATACCACCTCGTCAGTCGTAAACAACGGTACCATCAGATAATAGATGCCACTGTTGGAATTGACACTCTCACTCTTCAGATAAGCCTTCCACTTCATCATCGTCAGGGCCTCACTGGACACATTATAAGCCTCGGCGCGATAAGCCCAGGTCAGACCTACGAGGTTGTCATTCTGTCCGAACAGGGAATTGTTCACTGCCGTAGAATAACCGTAACGATAGAAAGACTGATCACGGGCAAACAGCGACACGGTAGAGGTCAGCAACAGGTTGGCACTCTCCTGCACCGATGTATAATTCTTCTCCCTGTTGGCCGTAGACATCTGGATGTATTCGTTCCAGTTGCGCAGTGTCGGTTTGTCCCCCAAGGCCTCATCAGCGGCATCCACCGCCTTCTGCCATTCACCGATATAGAGATAGAAACGACAGGCAAAAGCCTGTGCGGCCTCCCGCGTGAAGTGGTATTTGGGTGTCTCGCCATACGTCTTATTGGAAATCAAAGGCAGTCCGGCCTCCAGATCCTCGCGGATACGTTTATAGGTCTCCTCCACCGAAACCCGCTCATAATGTCCGAACACCTCCTTTTCCGGTTCCGTCACATAGGCCACTCCCAGGTCCGTTGCGGCATAGGCCGGATTATAATGCTGTGCGAACACATTCACCAGCATAAAATGATTATACGCCCGGCAAACCAATGCCTCACCCTTTTGCGCCGACACGTCCTCGCCCTTGGCTTTCATCTCCGCTATGGCTTCAAGCGCATGGTTGGCCGCAGCGATGGCCTCATAACAACCCAGCCAGAAATAACCGGGACTGTCCTGATACGTCATATCGATGTCCTCCCACCAGAAAGCCTGACGGTTGGCACGGTTCCAGTCTGCCTGCACATAGGGGTCAAGCGTATTGCCCCGGTCAGTCACGTTGTCCGACATCGATTCCGTGAAGAATACGCAGTTGGCACTCGGATAAGCCGACACCAGCAACTCAGAGGCGGCCTCCTTTGTCGTAATCACCGTACGGTTATCTGGCACCTCGTCCAGGAAATCATTACAGGCTGTCGCTAACAAGCCGCAAAACAGCACGGCTGCATAAAACGATATATGTTTATTTTTCATCCTTTATTGCTTCAAATCATTAAAAACTGGTTCGTATTGATAAAGTCAGCTGGCGCGGCAAGGGCATGGACACACCTCCGCTCTGGAAGAACTCCGGGTCCTGACCGTTCAGCTTCTTGTCCGCATAGATGAGCCACAGGTTGGAAGCCACCAGACGCAGCTGCAAACGGTTCATACCGATAGTCTTCATCCATTCGCCATCAAAGTCGTACGACAGCGTGAGTTCTTTCAGACGGAAGAAACCACCGTTGGCCACACGGACATCGGAATAATTATAAGCATTGTAAGCCACATCCAGATTCTCGATATTCGCATACTGGTAGGACGACGGGATGGCCGGGATATTGGTATAATACTCGTCACCCGGCTTCATCCAACGGTTCTTCAGGTCCTTCGGCATCGTGCTGTAATCGCCATACGAGGCCGAGAACTCAGGATCCAGCCGCACCTTGTTTCCGGCCTGGAAAGTGAAGTACATTCCCAGGGTCCAGTTCTTGTACTTGAACTGGTTATCGAATCCACCGGTCACGGTCGGGTCTACAGAGCCCTCATATTTCAAATAAGTATAGTCCGTGCTTTGGAAATTAATGTCGGTGGAAGTCAGTTCACCGCTCTCATTGATGAACTGCGGGATACCTTCATGGGTCAGTCCTTTGTATTGCAAAGAGAAAAGTCCTCTCACAGGATAACCTTCCAGCGGCGCACCCTCGGCCATCATCAGTTCGAAAATGCTGGAAGTAGACTCCAGATTCGTAACCTCATTATGATTATAGGCGAACGTCAGATTCGAAGTCCATGAGAAATCCTTGCGCTGGATGTTCTTCGTATTGAGCGTGAACTCCACGCCCCACGACTTCATATCAGCGTAGTTGGCATATTTCCACTTCTGTCCGCCCATTCCGCTGGTGCGGATCATACCGATCAGGTCGAAACCGCGACGGCTGTAAATATCCGAGCTCAGACTGATGCGGTTGCGCAAGACTCCCAGGTCGAAGCCGAAATTGAACTCATACTGCTTTTCCCATGTCAGGTCCTTATTCTGCAAGGACTCGATATAAATCTGAGATTCCTGATAGCCGTCATCTCCACGGTAAGTCGTGGTGTTGCGGAACACGGCCAGCGCATTGTCTGCAGGTCCCATGGTGGCTGTCAGACCGTAAGTGGCACGAAGCGACAGCGTAGAAATCACATTCTGGCTCTTCATGAACTCCTCCTCCAGCACATTCCATGACCCGGACACATTCCAGGTAGGCAGCCAACGGGCATCACGGGAGCGTCCCAACCGGTTGGAGCCGTCCATACGGCCCGTCAAATTGAAAGTATAACGCCCCTTATACGAGAAGCTGCCGGTGGCGAAGAACGCCACAAAGCGGTCATAATACTGTGACAGACCATAATAATTATTGCCTCCCAACAACAATTGCTGGATCACCCGGTAATCCACGAACGGAGTACCGCCCCGGTCCCACTGGAAACCATAGCCGTTGTTGAATCCGGACTGACGGTCGGCCGACTTCACTTCCGAGCCTGCCATGATGTTAAACGGATGTTCATTGGCTATGAGACGGTTGTAGTTGCCCGACACACGGAAATAATAACTCTTCAGTATGTTGTTTGTCGTATTATAGAATCCGCCCTTGGGCATGACGACCTCCGGCACGGCATCCGGATTGTCCGGGTCACGATAGAGGAACTTGTTCTTCTCGCGGATGGTGGCATCGCCCGCCGCACGGTAGGCCATGGCCAGGTTGGAATTGCCCATAATCTTGTGTTCCTGAGTGGACTTCACGTAACGGAACGCACCGATGGCACTCAGGTCCAATCCTTTGACCGGCTTGTAGGTCAGTTCCATCTGGTACTTCATGTCGGTCATGTCCAGGTCGATGTAATTGTTCCTGGACTCGTCCAGGATGTTGAACGGCGCATAATTCATGATATACGTCTCGTCCGGACTCATTGTACGGCTCGTATTGAGCGCATAGCTGAACGGGTTGATGTCGAAGTCGCGTGAATATTCTCCGCTCACGGGATCTGCCGTACGGTCCAGTGTCCCCGGCGCACGCTGGTTACGCACAGACCCATTTACACTCACGCCCAGCGTCAGCCACTTGCTGATATCATACGAGGCGTTTACATTGGCCGTATAACGACGCACCTTGTCCGACACGCTCCAGCCTGGGTCGTCCAGGAAACTCATGGACACATAATAGCGGCTGCGGTCCGTGCCCGAAGAGATGCTCACAGAGTTGTTGCTCTGGATGGTGGAACGGAACAGTTCCTTGAACCAGTTGGTATTCCGCATCTCGGCTTTCTGCAGATAAGCCAGACGGGCCGATTCCGTGTTCATCAGTTCGCCACGGTAAATCAGGTCGTTCATCAGGTAATAGACACCGCCGTTATCCGTACGCGCCATCTGCGAATGGTTGAACCATCCCTTGTTTTCCAGCTCCATCAGCACGGACATCTGGTCTTTGGAATTCATAATATTGTACTGCCGGTAAGAGGGACGCGTACGCACCGTGAACTCTCCCGTATAGCTGATGCTGGCATGTCCTTGCTTTCCTTTCTTGGTGTTCACCACAATCACGCCGTTCATGGCACGTGCACCGTACAATGCCGTGGCCGACGCATCTTTCAATATCTGGAAGTTATCAATGTCATCCGGGTTCAGCCCGGCTACAGCGGAGCTGATCAGCGTAGCGGCATTACCCGAAGAGAGGTCATCGGCTGAGATTTCCACCACATCTTCCAGCACCACGCCGTCCACCACCCAGAGCGGTGTCTGGTTTCCATAAATAGAAGAAGCACCGCGCACACGGATCTTAGGTGCGGCACCGAATGTTCCGGACACCGACTGGACGCCGACTCCGGCGGCTTTACCTTGCAACATCTGGCTCACATCACCGACACCGTCCACCTTGGCTTCCTCACCGGAAATGCGCGCAGCCGCACCGGTGAACAGCTTACGGTCGATTTTCTGATAACCGGTCACCACGACCTCATCCAGTTGCTTCTCCTTATCGGTCATCACGACTTTCATCGGTCCGCTTTTTACAGGCAGCTCCTGTGAAGCCATTCCGATGAACGAAAACTGCAGATATCTACTGTCTTCCGGCATATTCAGAGAGAATTTACCGTCCATATCCGTAATACAGACTACGTCCGGATGCTCCTTGCAACGCACAGAAGCACCGGGAAGCGGCTCTCCGAGGTCGTCCAGCACCACTCCTTCTACCTTTTTCTTTTTAACCGTGTCATCTTCTCCGGCAGGAAAAATGCTTATCGTGTTATCCTTCACTTCATACCTCAAAGGCTGGCCTTTCAATATTTGTGCCAATACCTCATCTACTGTCCCGTTCTTTACATTAAGACTAACCTTACGGGACAAATCCACCTCCTCCACATTCAGCCACAAAGAGTAAGATGCCTGCGAATTCATTTGTTCCAAAGCCTCCTTGACCGTCACGTTATTCAGGTTCAGCGTCACAGTACCATGCTGTCCCCAAACTGATCCCGGACTGCAAATCAGGCTCAACATCAGAACTCCCTGCAACAGCTTTCTACGTTCAATGTTAAACATTTCTTTGATTTACTATGATTATTAATGATTATTCGGTAATAAATATCGTATCTCCCTTAATCTGATAAGTCACGGATTCGCCACGCACTATCACGTCCAATATGTCGAACACGTCTCTTTTTCCTCTAAAGTCTCCATAATATTTTTTCTGAAGCAACTCAGGATAATCTACCTTTATATAGACATGAAAAACATTTTCCAGCCGACGGATGATTTCTGCCATAGACACCTCATCGAAGAACAAGGCATCACTTTCCTGCCGGTCCACATCCTCCATGTCTGCTCCCTTATGGTCTTCCGTATCACTGCCACCTCCGACATTGGCCCATTCCACATCAGCAGCCGCTTCGACTTCTTTCTTTTCCAACACATCATCATAGCGATCTACCAGCACTTGTTCATTCGGACGCAATGTGACACTATGCGACATTGCATCATGCTCCTTGGAAACATTCAGACTTCCTTGCAATAAGGTAATCTTAGCGAACCGCTCCTTGGAATAGGCTTTGAAATTAAAGACCGTCCCGGTTACCCTGACATAAATGTCACCCGAACGAATGACAAAAGGAAGCTGTTTGTTCTTCGTTACTTCAAACAAGGCCTCGCCTTCCAACCGCAGGTCACGGTTTTCCTGCCCGAATCCGGCACTCAGAGTCAGACTGCTTCCTGAATTCAGCCACACATGAGAGCCATCGGCCAGCATCATCCGATACTTTACCCCCTCCGGCACCGTTATCGTCCGAGATGACGAACAGGATTGTTGCAGCTCTTGCTCATCACCCGTCTGATGCCATATCAACACTCCACTCCCCAAAGCCAACAACAATACAGCTGCCACAGAAAGCCATTTCTTTCTTCCCATTCTCACCGTTACCGGCCGGCGGATTCCACTTCCATACGCACGAGATAAAAAGCGGCGATAAGCCTTTCTCTGCTCCTTATCAAACAAAGGAATCCGACTTTGTATTCTCAACCACCTATATAATAGGATACGACGTTCGTAATACTTACGATGCTCTTCGTCGGCCTCCACCCACCGACGCAAAATCTCCTTACGGTCTGGCGACAATCCTTTCAGGAAGTCTTCTTCCATAAGCGAATCAATATCTTTGTCTGTTTCCACTTTGATGCCTTTTTCTTATTAAGACGAAACAAAAGGATAAATCAGGTAGTAAAAAAGCGGAAATAATTTATTTATTTTTAAAAAAGCCGCAAAAAAGAACAAAACGGCTTGACAAGACAAGGAAACACTTACGATTCGAAATTTCAAGATGCTAATACATTCCACACCCGCCCCCTCAACACAGATCTTCCAACAGGGCTAAAAGAAACATAAAAGATATAATTTGTAACAAAATGTAAGTTCTCAACTTTTCCTGCAATTCCGCATGCGCTTTTTTTAAATGATACTTCACCGTATTCACTGAAATATGCAATGCGTCTGCCGCTTCCTGATAAGTCTTATTCTCCATGCGCACCATGACAAACACGTTCCGCCGTTCTTCCGGCATTTCATCTATGGCTTGTTCCAGCAAATCGGACAACTCATCGGAAATCAATTTCTCAAACAGATCTTTTTCATCAGCTATGGTATAACCGAACTTGGCCTCCATCGATTCATAATAGCCCAGCACAGCAGAAGCCTGCCGGTTGGTCCGCAAATGGTCAATACACTTGTTCCGTACAGCCCGTAGGAGATAAGCCCGCAAAGAAGAAGTAATCACCAGCCCCTCACGCTTTTCCCACAAATTCAACAACACGTCTTCCGTCAGCGTCTGACACACGGTCGAGTCGCTTACATAGTCCATCGCCACACTGCACATCAGGGCATAATAGTCCTTAAAGACTTTCTCGAAAGCCTTTAAATGCCCCGCTTTGATGCGAGCAACCAAATCGTCATCTGCTGTGTTCATGAACATTTTCTATTAGGAAGCCGATTACAAAGATAAAATAAATAATTTTATATCCCTTAAATTCGCCTGAAAGAATATGATTCTACCATACAATAGACGTCCGATTGGCATGTTTCCCTATCAAAATATCAGCTCAACCCCACATGGACGCAAAGAAAAGAATACGGGCCGACCTCATCAGACCATACCTTAAACAGCCCGGAGGGAAACAAAATCCGGACCGGCGTCTCACAGAGAAAAAGCATTTTATTTGAACATTCTGCACCGTTCCGCTTCATTATCCGCAAATAAAAGCTTATCTTAGCCGTCCAATCTGAACGAATACCCCAAAAATATGACACAAGGGCAAGACTACATCGTCACCTGGTTCTACCGTGAGTCGCACGAAGAGGCCAGCTTCTACCCGCAGGCGGGCGGACGGGGCGACTCGGCACTGCTGCAATCCGTCTACATGCAGATACAGGTGCCGTTCTTCACGACGTTCCGTCACTACAATCCCCAGGCCCGGCTGCTGTTCTTCACCAACCTGGAGGCAGCGGCACTTCCGCCGTTCCTCACGGCACTGTTCCGCCGGACGGGCACGGAGGTGTGCACCGTCCCCTACCGCAGCCGCCCGCCCAAGGACTGGTACAAGGCGTGGATGAACCAGTTCTACCTGTACGACATCCTGCAGGCCATGGAACAACGCATGACGGCGGACGACACGCTGCTGGTGTGCGACGCCGACTGCCTCTGCCGCAAGCCGCTGGACGGCCTGTTCCGCAGCGTCCGCGCGGAGGGCAGTGCGCTCTATGACATGAACTACGCACAGGACTTCACCATCAACGGCACCACACAGGCGCAGATGGATGAGGTGTATGCCGCCTGCTACGGTGCACAGCCTTCCAGCCCCATCCGCTACTACGGCGGGGAGTTCATCGCCCTGCGCGGCGACGCGGTGGCGGCCATCAACCGGGCATTCCCCGCACTGAGGGATTTCAACTTCAGCCGCCCGCAAGGCCAGGCACGGCTGCACGAGGAGGCGCACTTCCTCAGCGTGCTGGCCGAACGGCTGCATCTGCGCAACAGCACGGCCAACAACTATGTGAAACGGATGTGGACCAACCGGCACTTCAACAACGTGGTGCCGGGCGATGAACAGCTGGCCGTATGGCACCTGCCTGCCGAGAAGAAGTTCGGCCTGCGCTACCTGTACCGCCTGCTGGAGCGTGACGGAGGTATCCGTGACGAACAAACATTCTGGAAGAAAGCAGAGATTTACTGCGGCATACCGCACACCGGACTGCGGAAAAGAGTCTACGACCTGACCGTCCTGCTGAAAGGAAAACTAAAATAGACTGCGACCCACTCATGCCAGAAGACAGAAATCTCAAGGAAAAGACCGCCAGAGGGCTGCTTTGGGGCAGTATCAGCAACGGCGCACAGCTCATACTGGGCACGGGCTTCGGCATCTTCCTGGCCCGGCTGCTCTCACCGGCCGACTACGGCATGGTGGGACTGCTGACCGTGTTCTCGCAGATTGCCGCCGTGCTGCAGGACAGCGGTTTCCGCACGGCACTGGCCAACCGGCGGGAGATTGTGCATGAGGACTACAACGCCGTGTTCTGGTTCAATGTCATCACCGGCAGTGCCATCTACCTGCTGCTCTTTTTCCTGGCCCCGCTGATTACGGCATTCTACCAGCAGTCCGACGCAGCCGCCGGCTACGACCTGTCTGAACTGACCCCGCTGGCGCGCTTCTCCTTCCTGGGCTTCGTCATCGCCAGTCTGGGCACGGCGCACTATGCCTACCTTTTCCGCACCCTGCAGGTGAAGCAGAAAGCCATCATCACCATCGTCAGCCTCACCACCTCCAACTCCATCGGCGTAGCCATGGCACTGACGGGCTATGCCTACTGGGGGCTGGCCGTTCAGGGAGTGGCCTTCACCACCTGCAACACCATCCTCTTCTGGCACTTCTCCCACTGGCGTCCCACACTGCCGGTGTCGTTCCGGCCCCTGAAGGAGATGTTCGGTTTCAGCAGCAAGATGCTGGCCACCGACATCTGCACCAATATCAACAACAATATCCTGTCCGTCATGCTGGGACGCTTCTACGCCGTAAGCGACGTGGGACTCTACAATCAGGCCAGCAAATGGACCGTCATGGTGAGCACGATGGTGCTCGGTACGATAAGAGACGTGGCGCAGCCCGTACTGCGCAACGTGGAGACGGAGCGCGAACGCCACAAGCGTGTGTTCCGCAAGATGCTACGCTTCAACGCATTCATGACCTTTCCCGCCCTTTTCGGACTGGCTCTCATAGCCCGCGAGCTGGTCATCGTGGCAGTGACGGAAAAGTGGCTGCCCTGTGTGCCGCTGATGCAGATACTGTGCGTCGGGGCAACGGCCCTTCCGCTGCAGTTCCTCTGCACCAACCTGGTCATTACCAAAGAGCGTTCCGACCTGGTGCTGTGGAACACGATGGGCTTGGGCGTGGCGCAAATCTGCGCCGTGTTCTTCTCCTGGCCCTACGGCATCCGCGCCATGGTGTGCGTCTACACGGCCATCAGCTTCCTGGGGCTGGCCGTGTGGTTCTACTTCGTGCACCGTGAGATCGGTCTGCGCCTGCGGGAGGCATTGGCAGACCTGCTGCCCTACGCGGCCATAGCTGCCGTCACCATGGCAGCGACGGCCCTCATCACCTCGCCCGTCGACAACATCTACCTGCTGCTGCCGCTGAAAATCATCACCGCCGTACTGCTCTATGCCGTACTGATGTGGCTGTGCGGCTCGGCCACGTTCAGGGAGTGCACGGACTTCCTGCTGCAGAAATACCGGAAAAGGCCGCACGCCTGACTCTACACAACATGACCAAAAACAAACATCACACAGAATGAAAACCATAGAACTGCTGCTCAGCAACATCCGGCTCGCCCTACAGAAACGTGCCGGTTATACGAAGAACGGAAAATCCTACGAGGCGTGGAAAGCGAAAGGATATGACGACCACCCGGAAGTGACGGTCATCATACAGTCGCACAACAAAAGCGCACAGGTGGCCCACGTGGTGCGCAAGCTACGGGCCAGACGCGCACTGGAAATCATCGTCATCGACGACGGCTCGTCCGTCGGCCACACCCGCCGGCTGGCCCGGCTCGTAGCGGAGGGCGGGGCCAACGAGTTCCTGATCCGCTCCAACGACCTCTATGAGAACATCATGTACGACCGCACCATCCGGCTGGCCAACGGACAGTACATCGCCCTGCTGCAGGACGATGACGACTTCGACAGTCTGGCATGGATAGACGAGGCCCTGGCCCACTTCAGGCAGCACCCGCAGCTGGCCATCCTCGGCGGACGCGGAGGCATGGACGTGCAGCTCGCCGACCATACGGTGAAGAACACCGTGCGGCGGCCCTCAGGTCCGTTCGAGTTCGTGCCCGCCGTGAACCGCGCGCCCATGTGGCTCAACGCCGGGCTGTACAAGGAAAAACTGAAGCACATCGAACGCCGCCTCGCCCCGTTCCAGTATGACGACTATGAACTGTGCCTGCGGGCATGGCTCTGCGGCCTGCAGGTGGGCTGGTACGACGCCCGCTTCCACTCGCTCAGTGCCGGAGGCATGCGGCTCTACAACAACCGCTTCACCACCCAGCAATACCAGCGGAACAGCTGCCTGCTCTACGACATGTATCACGACAGGATGGAGGAAGTCAACCGCCTGGTGGCACAGGCCAACGGGGCCATCGCCCGTCCGTAGGGCCTGTCCGGCCGCATCTCCGTAGGCGGGAAACCTGCATCACCGTGTCCGGAATTTGCAGAAATCCTTACAATACAGGAAACAGGACAACGAAATGGAGCGAAACATGCAATTCATTGATATTCATCGCAAAACACATATATGCGCACCACCACGGACGTTTGTGCGCAAGACCGCGCATTTTTGTGCGCACAAACGGATGCAGTCGTGCGCATAACCGCCGGCGTTTGTGCGCACAAAAATCCGGCACGGTCCGGCGACAAGAAAATCCTTTACAGCACAGAGACGACAGACCGCCCTGCCGACAGAAAGGAGCATACGCCGCCGCAATCCGGAGCAACCCGCCGGACAGTCCGTACCGGACTTGCGTTAATTAAGGAAAAATAAGGCGGCAAAGGGAACGCTAAGACCATATTTGCACTACCTTTGCACCCATAACCCAAACGATACACCCCAGGAAGAACATGCAAACTATACCCGTTTTCTTCACCTTCGACCGTTATTACGTCGTGGCTGCCGAAGTGGCCATCCACTCCCTGCTGAAACACGCCTCCGCCCGATATGAGTACCGGCTGTACATCCTGCACCCCGACCTCACGGAACGGCAGCAACGACGGCTGCGCACCGTCACGGACAGATTTCAGAACGCCACGCTGGAGTTCATCAACACGCGGCTGCTGGAAGCGAAATATCCCGACCTGCAGGACAAGAGCCACTTCTCTAAGGAAATCTTCTACAAGCTGACGGCGGCGGAACTGTTCCCGCAGTACGACCGCATCATCTGCACGGACGTGGACGTCGTGTTCACCGGCGACATCTCGCCGTCGTTCTTCCTCTATCCGGACAAGGACTTCTTCTTTGCCGGTGTGGGGCAAGTGACGGAAAGCCAACGCATGGCGGGCTATGCCGGCCGGTTCACCCCCGAAGAGATTCATAAGCTGCGCCACGAAATCATGGCAGGCTATCTGCTGCTCAACCTGAAGCACATCCGTGCCCAGGGAATGCAGCAACGGCTGACAGACTTCTATCTGCAGAACTTCAAAAGGCTGCCACTCCCGGAACAAGATACCATAGCCATCTGCTGCTGGCCCGCACTGGAAACGCTGCCCATGAGATACGTCGTCTGCAACTACTATTACAAGGCCGACCTGCAGTCCCTGCAGTTCTATCCGGAATGCCGGGAGTTTGCGGGCGACCGCGCCGAGGCCCTCCGGCGTTTCCGCGACTCACTGGACCATCCCGTACAGGTGCACTACGTGGGTCCGGACAAGCCCTGGAACAGTTTCACCGGCGTGCCGTGTCACGCGCTGTGGTTCGCCTGCCTGAAAGAGGCCGGGGCCGTGGGGCACTACCTGCTCGACCTTCCGCGCCAGCAGGCAAGGAAGCTCGGCCGACTCAGCCTGAAACGCTTCATGCGGAAGATGCTGCGCCGCCTCGCTCCCAGACCATAGCACACACCCATGCCTCACATTTTAAGAAGCCTTATAGTACATTTTTTTGCATAATCAGCATAAACGTCCTATATTTGCACGAAAGGAGAAAATGAACGACAAACTCAAAACAGCATTATTCAAACAAGACGCCTGCCCAAACCCGTACGTCTGCCCCTTGACGGAGCACAGTCCGGCAGCCATCTTGTTCTTCTCCACGGGAAGAGTGGCCCCGACAGGACTGAAGGCCGGACTGGGAGCGGACTCCTGCATCATTCGCGAAGAGCCGCGACGGGAGGCTCAGTTCTACCGGAAAGCCGTCCCGCACATCGCCAACGACGTACGGCGGCGCAAGACAAAGACGCCTGCCCGGCTGCCGGGACAGAGCTTCAAACAGCCGGGCAATCCGTATCCGGACGGCAGATTTTCCGCAGACGGACGTACGATGAATTGGAGTGAGCATGACATCGTGGCGTCCATCCATGCGGTGCCGCCCACGGAAGTCGCGCCGCAATGCCCCGATACCCTTTACACGTATATGATTGGATGCCCATGATAACCGCCCCCGTCATTCTATTTGTCTACAACCGCCCCAGCCATACAAAGGCCGTGCTGCGCTCACTGTTGCAGAATCCGCCGGCTGCCGAAAGTGACCTGTTCGTCTATTCCGACGCCCCGGCAGACGACGGCGCGCGCCCCGCCGTGGAAGAGGTGCGCCGCATCGTGCGCGGCATCAGCGGGTTCCGGAGCGTGACCGTCACGGAACGGGAGAGCAACTACGGGCTGGCCCGTAACGTCATCGAGGGAGTGACCGATGTGGTGAACCGCTTCGGGCGGGTCATCGTGCTGGAGGACGACCTGGTGGTGGCCCCCCACTTCCTGGACTTCATGAACGACGCCTTGGAAATCTATAAGGACGACCCGCAGGTGGGACACATACACGGCTGCGAATTCACGCGCAATCCCGCACTTCCCCCGACGTTCCTCATCAAATGGACCGGCAGCTGGGGATGGGCCACATGGCAGCGGGCCTGGCAGCACTTCAACCCCGACGGCAAGGCATTGCTGAGCGAACTTGAACAGCGCGGACTGACCCGGTGTTTCGATTTCAACGGTAAATATGGCTATACCCGCATGCTCCGCCGCCAGACCGAAGGACGCAATCATTCGTGGGCCATACGATGGAATGCCTCACTGTACCTGAAAGACATGCTTTCGCTCAACGCCGGACGCTCGCTGGTGGTCAACACCGGATTCGACGGAAGCGGCACCAACTGCGACAACGGCGAGATTTATACCACCTCGCTCTACCCGGAACGTCTCACCGTAGAGCATCTGCCCCTGACGGAAAATGAGGCTGCACGCCAGGCCATGTCCGACTATTACGCACGGACCAACTCGTTCCGTAGCAAAGCCGTAAGGCGCATAAAGAAAGAAATCAGCAGAATATGGAAAATAAACTGACCGACAGAGAACTATGGCAAAGATATTGGGAGAACTACCGTTTCACCCCCATTTCCGACCATCCTGTATATAAAAAGTACGTGCGTACGCGTAAAGGCGGAAGCTTTATCGAAATCGGCGGTTTCCCCGGACTGAATGCCGGATACTTTTACCGCCATGTATGCCGTGACGTGACGCTGCTTGATTTTTATGTAGATACAGACATCATCCACAAAGTGGAACGGCAGAACGGCATACCGGAGGGCACCATCAAAACCATCGAAGCCGACTTCTTCACGTTCCGGAGCGACCGGCGGTATGACATCGTGTTCTCATTGGGATTCATCGAACACTTCCGCGACACGGAGGATGTCATAGCACGCCACGCGGCCTTGCTGAACAAAGGCGGCCAGTTACTCATCATTCTGCCGAATCTGCGCGGCATCAACGGAGCGGTGCAATACCTGTTCGACCGTGAGAACCTGCGCATTCACAACCTGCAGAGCATGATACCCCGCCGACTGAGAGACATCTGCCGCAAGCTGGACCTGAAAGACATACGCGTGGAATATACCCGAAAACCCATGGTATGGCTCGAACCCAAACCCGGCAACCGGGCACGCATCGGACGTTTGCTGACCAAAACATTGAGCTATGGCCTGAAGTTGTTTCCCGTCAAATGCCGCTGGCTGTCGCCTTACATCGTCATCTCGGCCACCAAATAACCGTCAACATTTACTTTTCTTCTAATCATGAGAGTCCTGATCGTCAATACATCCGAAAACATAGGAGGCGCAGCCATCGCCGCCAACCGGCTGATGGAAGCCTTGAAAAACAACGGAGTGAAAGCCAAGATGCTGGTGCGCGACAAACGCACCGAGCAGATTACCGTGGCCCATATTCCTCAATCTCCGCTGCTTAAATGGAAATTCGCCTACGAACGGTTCGTCATCTGGAAAGCCAACGGCTGGCGAAAACACAACCTGTTCCAGGTGGACATCGCCAACACCGGTACTGACATCACCTCGCTGCCCGAATTCAAGGAAGCGGATGTGATACACCTGCATTGGGTCAATCAAGGCTTCCTGTCGCTGAAAGGCATCCGCCGCATCATCGAGAGCGGCAAGCCCGTGGTGTGGACCCTGCACGACGAATGGCCCTTCACCGGCATCTGTCACTACAGCGGCACGTGCACGAACTACCAGACAGCCTGCCACGACTGCCCCATGCTGGCTGACGGAGGAGGGAAAAACGACTTGTCGGCACGGACATTCCGCGCCAAGCAGCAGATGCTGCGTGGCGCACACATCATCTTCGTGACATGCAGCCATTGGCTGGAGAAGCTGGCCCGCCAAAGTGCCCTGCTCATAGGACAGGAAGTAACCTGCATCCCGAACACCATCAACTCCAACATCTTCCGGCCTGCAGAGCAGGTCAAGATGCGGTTGCAGTGCAACCTGCCCATCGACAAGAAGCTCTTGCTCTTCGGTTCACTCAAAACCACCGACCCCCGCAAAGGCATAGACTATCTGATAGAGGCCTGCCGCATACTGAAAGAAAAGCACGAGGCACTGGCGGCACAGACCGGAATCGTCGTAGTAGGCAACAAAGCCGACCAGATCAGAGAGCTGTTCCCGTTTCCGGTCTACGCCATAGACTATGTGAACGACGAGAAACAAATGGCACGCCTCTATAACACCGTAGACTGTTACGTCACACCATCGCTGGAAGACAATCTGCCCAACACCATCATGGAGGCTCTGTCATGCGGCATTCCGTGCGTAGGCTTCAACGTAGGCGGCATCCCGGAAATGATCAGCCACCGGCAAAACGGCTATCTGGCTGAAGCACGCAACGCAGAGGAACTGGCCGAAGGCATACGCTTCGTGCTCGAAAACGAACAGCCTGAACAGCTGAAAGCCAATGCCATACACACAGCATTGACCAACTATGGGGAAACAAACGTGACCTCAAGATACATCGCCGTCTACCAACGGGCCACCGAACGAAAATAAACCTGCAACAAACATGGACTCAACCAACCCTCCACTGCTCATCACCATCGCCACTGTCACCTACAATGCAGAGCAAACGCTGGAACGCACACTGCAAAGCGTAGCCGAACAGACCTATCCACATATAGAGCATCTCATCATCGACGGCTGCTCACACGACCACACACTGCAGATCATACACCGTTATGTGGATGCCAACACGGCCAAGGAACACCCGCATGATATCCGTCTCATACGAGAGCCGGACAAAGGACTCTATGACGCCATGAACAAAGCACTGGAACAAGCCGCCGGCGACTATATCGTTTTCCTCAATGCCGGCGACCGTCTGCACACGCCCGACACCCTGCAACAGGCTTTCGGCCACCTGACGCACAAGACGGGACTGCTTCCGGCCATCATCTACGGCGAAACGGACCTGACGGACAGCGAAGGACACTTTATACGCCACCGGCGCCTGCACTCCCCCCAACACCTCAATTGGAGAAAGTTCCGCTGGGGCATGCTGGTCTGCCACCAGTCGTTCTATGTCCGCACAGACCTGGCCCGACAAGAGCCATACGACCTGGACTACCGCTATTCGGCTGACTACGACTGGTGCATACGGATCATGAAACGCGCCGAACGGCTGAAACAGCCGATACGCAACAGCAAACTGATACTGACCGACTATCTGCAGGAAGGACTGACCACACAACACCACAAAGACTCACTGAAAGAACGTTTCAACATCATGACCAAACATTTCGGTTGGATAAGCACCATGATGTTGCACGGCTGGTTCGTCATCCGTGCCTTTATAAAAAGATGAAAAGAACCGCTTTTTCCGCCTCACGGAAGAAAAAGAGACCTCATCTCCAACCCAAAATCATGCCGCACATCGGTGCACAAGTCTTAACGCAACAGTGCATCGCTGACTCCGGACAAAACAATCCTTATCGCCCGGCATCGGCTCAACGGCATTAATCCGAAAGGAATCCTGAAAACAACTTCCACCTTATTTAATACCTGTTAAACCAATCATTAACCTAAATCTCAATATTAACTAACTACGTTGCAAAGGAACAAAAAATATAAGAATCTACATAAAAAGCGACACTAAAAAAACCGTAAAACACATTCTTTCATATCTTCAAGGGCTAATTTTGCAACTTTTATGCCGCCTTTACTCCCAACAAAATGTCAATCGTGCCGCACAGCCAGCCCCGGCTTTGCGCAAAAACATCTCCGGCTTTGCGCAAGAACGTCTTTGGTCTTGCGCATAAAAACACATTGCCTTGCAGCAATAAAGTCCACACCGTCCTTTCAACCTGCGTTAAAATAGGCTAAAAAAAGAGCGGCCAAACGCAACACCTCCTTTTTTTGTCCTACCTTTGCGTCTGACAATAGTGTCAGACCCATTGGTAACAACGGCAAGAAAATGATCAGAATCGGAATCGACATAGGCTCGACAACTGCCAAAGTGGCCGCCATCGCCCCTACAGGCCATCTTATATATTCAGGATACGAAAGACACCATGCACAAGCCAAGGAAACCTTGATAGCACTGCTGAAAAAGCTACAGGAACAGACTGGGGATGAACATACGGCCGTAGCCATCACGGGTTCCGTAGGAATGGGATTCTCTGAAAGATACCGTCTGCCATTCGTTCAGGAAGTGGTAGCCGCTGTCAAGGCCATACAACAAAAATATCCGTCGGTGCGCTCCATGATCGACATAGGGGGGGAAGACGCCAAAGTGGTATTCTTCGACCATGCTGAAGCCACAGACCTCCGCATGAACGGCAACTGTGCAGGGGGGACAGGTGCTTTCATCGACCAGATGGCCATATTGCTGGGCGTTGAGACCAACGAACTGAACCGTCTGGCACTGAATGCCACACAAGTATATCCCATAGCAGCACGCTGTGGCGTGTTCTGCAAGACGGACATTCAAAACCTGATAGCCCGGAATGCAAGCCGGGAAGATATCGCCGCCTCCATCTTTCACGCTGTCGCCGTGCAGACTGTAGTGACGCTGGCCCACGGATGCGACATCCAGCCGCCCATACTTTTCTGTGGCGGTCCGCTCACGTTCATCCCCGCCTTGCGCAAGGCCTTTGTCCAATATCTGTCACTCAGCGAATCTGATATTACATTACCGGAAAATGCTCACTTGTTCCCGGCATTCGGTGCTGCGCTATCCGCTGCGGAGGAAAAAGCAGACGGCACGCTCTCCGAACTGATCAACCGCCTGTCTGACGAGCCGCTTACGGCAAAAAAATCCTCCAACGGCCTGCCGCCCATCTTCAACAACGCAGAGGAATATGCGGCATGGCGGCACCGCATCGCAAGCAACAAAATACCAAGAGCACCGTTCAACACAGGCAGTCAGGATGTTTTCATCGGCATAGACTCCGGCTCTACCACCACGAAAATCGTCGTGTTGAACGAACGTTCCGAACTGTTGTTTTCCTACTACAGCAACAACAAAGGAAATCCCATACGCACCGTTGCCGAAGGCCTGACCCTACTTGTCCGGCAATGCCAGGAAAACGGCACCACGCTGCGCGTTCTGGGGAGCTGCTCCACCGGCTACGGAGAGGATCTGATCAAAGCCGCCTTCCGGCTGCATTCAGGCATCATCGAAACCATCGCCCACTATATGGCAGCCCGCCACACCGACCCTGACGTGTCTTTCATCCTCGACATCGGCGGACAAGACATGAAGGCCATCTTCGTGAACAAGGGCATCATCAACCGGATTGAAATCAACGAAGCCTGCTCTTCAGGCTGCGGCTCGTTCATTGAGACCTTTGCCCGCACACTGGGGCACACAGCCCAGGACTTCTCACAAGCCGCCTGCCGGTCGGCTGCTCCATGCGACCTGGGCACGCGCTGCACCGTGTTCATGAACTCTAAGGTCAAACAAGTGCTCCGCGAGGGTGCAACGACAGACGACATCGCCGCAGGACTGGCCTGCTCCGTGGTCAAGAACTGCCTGTACAAAGTACTCAAGCTGAAAGACACCGCCGAACTGGGACAGCACATTGTCGTTCAAGGAGGCACCATGCGCAACGATGCCGTAGTCCGCGCCTTGGAACTCCACACCGGGACCGAGGTGTCGCGATGCGACATTCCTGAACTGATGGGAGCCTATGGCTGCGCCCTCTATGCCTTACAGCACCCCGGCACCGCCCTCACTCCCGACGACATGCTCCGGCAAGCCGACTGTCAGACCCGCACACTGCACTGTTCGGGATGCGACAACCGCTGCATGGTGATGCGTTATCGCTTCCATGACGGTAAGAACTACTACTCCGGCAACCGCTGTGAAAAGGTTTTCACCAACACTGAGACCAGCATGCGCAAAGGCACCAACGCCTATCACCGGAAGTATGAGCTGCTTTTCGACCGTACAGTCACAGTGGCACAGCCACGGCTGACGCTCGGTCTGCCCCGCTGCCTGAATATGTACGAAGATTATCCTTTCTGGCACACGCTGCTTACCGCCTGCGACATACAAGTCTGTCTGTCCGACCCGTCACGCTTTACAGACTACGAACACAGCGCGCGCATGGTCATGTCGGACAACATCTGCTTCCCCGCCAAACTGGTACATAGCCATATACAAAATCTGTGCGACCGTGGTGTAGACCGTATCTTCATGCCTTTCGTGGTCTTTGAACGGCCAGACAAAGGGCAAAACAGCTACAACTGCCCCATTGTCACCGGCTATTCCGAAGTCATCAAGAGCGTACAACATACTGACATACCCATCGACACGCCCGTCATCTCCTTCAAGGACAAGAAACTGCTTTTTGAACAGTGCCGGGAATATCTGGCAGGCCTGAACATAGACCAGCCGACCATCATCCGCGCTTTCCGGAAAGCCTTGTCGGAACAGGAAGCCTATCTGCAAGCCATAGAAGAATATAATACCAGCATCTTATGGCAAGCAGAACGGGAAAAGGCCTTAACCATCATTCTGGCCGGACGCCCTTATCACACCGATCCTCTGATACAGCACAAAGTGTCCGACCTGTTGTCTGACATGGGCATCCACGTTCTGACCGACAACTTGTCCGAAGCTCCCGAAGTGCCGGAAGGCGAAGTGCATTTCATCTCGCAATGGGCCTATCCCAACCGGATATTGCGCGCAGCATACTGGTGCGCACAACAAGGACCAAACGTACAATTTGTCCAGATGACTTCATTCGGCTGCGGACCGGACGCTTTCTTAACCGATGAAGTGCGCGACCTGCTGATGCGACATCACAAATCGCTCACACTGCTCAAGATAGACGACATCAACAACATCGGCTCCATGAGACTACGGGTAAAGTCGATGGTGGAAAGTCTGAAAATAGCCCAAAAGGAAGCGGCGTCCTCTGCCACGGAAGACTTTGTCACCACCCCCATCTTCGACCGCAAGTGCAAACGGCGCAAGATTCTGCTGCCTTTCTTCACCCCGTTCATCTCACCGCTGGCTCCGGCTGTGATGCAGCTTGCCGGCTACGACACCGAAAACCTGCCGCTTAGCGACCGTTCATCCGACGAATGGGGACTGAAATATGCCAACAATGAAGTATGCTATCCGGCCACTCTCATCGTAGGCGACATCATCAAAGCTTTCAAAAGCGGAAAATATCATCCGCAAGAAACATCGGTGGCCATCACCCAGACAGGAGGACAATGCCGCGCCAGCAACTACATCAGCCTCATCAAGAAGGCACTGGTGAACGCCGGATATGGCGATGTCCCCGTGGTGTCGCTGACCTTCAGCGAGTCTCTCAAGAACATACAACCGGGATTCAGAATCAACTGGCTCAGACTATTGCCGGTGGCTTTACGCACCATCCTGTACAGCGACTGCATCGCCAGATTCTATTATGCCGCCCTTGTCCGTGAGACAGAAGCAGGACAGGCCGACCGGCTGAGGAAACTATATCTCGACCGCGCAGACCGACTCATCCGGGAACGTAAGTCGGATAAACTGTACGACCTGTTGGCACAAGCCGCCGACGACTTCAACCGGATATGCCGCGAAGCCGACTGCCCCAAAGTGGGCATCGTGGGAGAAATCTTTCTCAAGTTCAACCCCTTTGCGCAACGCCATATCACCGACTGGCTGGCCAGACGGAAGCTTGAAGTGGTCCCGCCCGTGCTGACAGACTTCTTCATGCAGAATTTCGTCAACCGCCGCACCAACGTACAGACTCATCTGCAACGGCAGAAAGCTCCGACCTTCATCTACGACGGCCTTTACAAAATCGTGCGGCAACAAATAGAGCGTGTCAACCGCACAGCCGGACGCTTCCGCTACTTCACACCGCTGGGTGACATATTCCACGAAGCCGAAGAAGGACGTAAAGTCATCAGTCTGAACGCACAGTTCGGCGAGGGATGGCTCCTTCCTGCCGAAATCATGTCGTATGCCCGGCAAGGTATAAAAAATGTCATCAGCCTGCAACCGTTCGGCTGCATTGCCAACCAGATCGTGGCACGGGGCGTAGAAAAGAAGATAAAGACATTCTATCCGGATCTGAATCTGCTGTCGCTGGATTTCGACAGTGGCGTAAGCGAAGTAAACATCACCAACCGACTGCTGTTGTTCGCGGACAAAATAAAATAGCAAAAGCCATGACCAGACATCCATCCAACGAGAATCTCGAAACAAAAATCATACGGACAGCACAGCAGCTGTTCTTAGAGAAAGGATTCGTAGAGACCAGCATGAGCGATATTGCCGCAACCGTAGGCATCAACCGCCCCACACTGCACTACTACTTCCGCACGAAAGACAAGATGTTCCGGGCCGTATTCCGAAACATCGTGAGTGCAATCATTCCCGAAGTGCAGGACATCGTCCTGCAACAGGAAAGCCCCATACAAGAGCGCATCAGCAAAGTAACAGACGCCTACTTCAGGATATTCACCGCCCAGCCGTCGCTCCCTTTCTTCCTCATGCGTGAAATGCAACGCGATGCCAACCTGCTACTCGCCACCATCAGCGAGCTGGCCCAGGAACTGCATTTAAAGAAAATCGCCCGCAGTCTGCAGAAAGAGATGGAAAGCGGAAAGCTCAAAGCTGTGCCTTTGCCTTTCGTCTTTTATACTTTCTACGGTCTGCTCACCTTCCCTTTCCTGTCCAAACCCATCAGTGCGCAGCTCATCCTGCAGAAAGGAGAAAATTTCGACCAGCTGCTGAAGCAGTGGAAACCTTATATCCTCATGCACATGACCAACCTGCTCTCTGCGGAAAAGACGGGCGGACACGGCATGCCTTTGAGGTTCGACAGACAAACCGACGGCTCCCAACGCGGCAGACAGGAATGAACAAAAAGGAATGTCACGGAATTGTAACATCTGTGTCATGCCATATTCACATGAAAAACGTATCTTTGCCCCAGCAATATAAAAGGACATGAAACAGATCGCAATGCTGGCTTTAGCCCTCGTCCTGCCACTCTCCGCTGCAGCCGACGACAACGAGAAAAAGACAAAAAAGGTGGACTACCGGCCTGAAATCCATGGAACAGTCCGTGCCAAGTATGAATACCAGCCGGAAATCAATTCCGGACGTTTCCAAGTACGCACCGCACGGGTCAGCATTGAAGGCAAAGTAGCCCCGATCGTAGCCTATAAGGCTGAGATAGACCTGTCGGATGAAGGCCAGATCAAGATGTTGGATGCCTACACCAGGCTTACCCCGCTAAAGGACCTCGACTTCACGATAGGCCAGATGCGCGTCCCCTTCACCATCGACGCCCACCGCTCGCCGCACCAGCAGTATTTCGCCAACCGCTCATTCATTGCCAAACAGGTGGGCAATGTGCGCGACGTCGGTGCCACACTGGGATATAAAATCACCGGCTCGCTGCCCCTTACGCTCCAGGCCGGTATCTTCAACGGTTCGGGACTGACCAACCAGAAAGACTTCTGGACCAACAACATCAACTACTCCGCCAAAGCGCAATGGCAGCTGCCCAAAGGCTTCAATATTACTTTAAGCGCACAGAAAATCAAACCAGAGAACATTTCCATCAATATGTACGACGGTGGTTTGACCTATAAAGCCGGGCGGTGGATGGTGGAAGCCGAATACCTCTACAAGCACTACACCCAGGATGCGTTCAAAGACGTGAACGCATTCGACGGCTTTATCTGCTACGACCTGCCGCTGAAAAAAGTGTTCAGCAAGATTTCATTCCTCGGACGTTTCGACTATATGAGCGACCACAGTGACGGAACGGCAGATGACAACGGGCGGCTTTACATCACCGACTACGAGCGTAAACGCGTCACGGGCGGTATCACGCTGAGCATCGCCAAACCGTTTATCTCTGACATCCGTATCAATTACGAAAAATACTTCTACAACAGCGGAGCCACCCCCAAGGTGTCGGAACAGGACAAGTTCGTCATCGAGTTCATGACGCGCTTCTGAATCCCGAAACCGACAGACATACAAGACACAAAAGAAAACACGCAACCCGCCGTTCTGTCTTCTTCAAGACTGACCGGCGGGTTAAACTTTATCCGAATCTGTCGGCGGGCATATCTCACGGCCTTCTGCATCAGCCCCGCACCAGACGCCCGGCCTTTCCTGCCGGATTCAGGCATCCGCGTGGTCACGCCACAAAGCGTCTGCATGCCAACCGACGCAACGGGCTATTTCTTGAAGCGGACCTCGTAAAGATCTCGACGGCGGTCCTTCAGGTTGCGTACCCCTCCATACGTATGCAACTCGCTCAACAAATCCAGATCTACGTCCGAAACCAGAATCATCTCTGTATTGGGAGTGGCCTCCGCCCGCCGTCCGTCGGTGGGAAATGCGAAATCGCACGGCGTGAACACTCCGGACTGCGCATACTGGATGTCCATATTATGCACGCGGGGCAAGTTGCCCACGCTGCCGGCTATCACTACAAAACACTCGTTCTCTATGGCACGAGCCTGCGCACAAACCCGCACGCGGGAATAAGCATTCTGTGTATCTGTCAAATAGGGGACAAACAAAATCTGCATGCCTTGGTCGGCCATGATACGCGACAGTTCGGGAAACTCTACATCATAACAAATCAACACTCCGATCTTGGCACAGTCGGTGTCGAACGTCTTGAGAACGCTCCCGCCCGAAAGTCCCCAGCTCTTGGTCTCGTCCGGCGTCACATGAATCTTCTCGTACATCTCATAACTCCCGTCACGACGGCACAGGAAGCCCACATTATACAGGTTCCCGTCGCGCAACAAGGGCATACTGCCCGTAATGATGTTGATGTTATAGCTGATGGCCAGCTGCAGGAAGCGGCTACGTATCTCCTCCGTGTAACCCGCCAGTCCGCGAATGGCCTGCGACTCACTCAGATTATTGAACTCAGCCATCAGCGGCGCATTGAAATACTCTGGGAAAAGAATGAAGTCGCTCTTATAACCGGAGACCGCATCAACGAAGAATTCTATCTGCTCGAACAAGTCGTCTATCGAACTGTACGTACGCATCTGCCACTGCACCAGCCCCACGCGCACCGTGGTCTTCGCCGGCAGCGTCTCTGTCGTCTCCGGCTGATAATAGATGTTGTCCCACTGCAACAGACAGGCGTAATGGCGCGACTCTTCGTCGTTGGGCAGATAGTTGGTCATCACCCGGCGCACGTGAAAATCGTTAGAGAGCTGGAATGTCAGCACCGGGTCGTAGATCTCACGCTTGCGCACCTGTTCGATATACTCCTTAGGGCGCATCTTGTCGGCATACTTGTGGTAGTTGGGAATCCGCCCGCCGAACATGATGGCCTTCAGATTAAGCTTTTCGCACAGCTCCTTGCGGTATTCATACATACGGCGTGCCAGCCGCAAGCCGCGGTAATCCGGATGAATAAATACTTCTATACCGTAAAGGATGTTCCCTTTCGGAGTGTGCGTGCTGAAAGTCTCGTGTCCCGTCACCTTGGCATACGTGTGATCACCCTTCACCAGATCGTAGTCCACAATAATAGAGAGCGCACAACCCACAATCTTGTCATCGGCCACCGTCACCACCTGCCCCTCAGGGAAGATGCGCAGAAGCGTCTCTATCTGCTCGTGCGTCCAGAACACATCACTCCCGTCGGAGTACACCCGCCGGAACGACTGGGCCAACTGCTGGTAGTCCTCTATCTGCAGCGGACGTACCTGAATCTTACCTATACTCTGATTTTCCATATATTCAAACGTTCTTTGCTGTAACCGACTGCAAAGTTAATATCAAAATACGTCCATTGTTCCACATGAAGGAATAAACGGCTTTAGAATCTCGCAAAAAAACCCGAACTTTGCAGCCATGTTCACAGTAATCCTCGTTTTATGGTGCAGTGCGGCAGCCGGCTATGCCCTGCGCCGCTATTCCGTTCCTCAAATCGGACGGCTCATCACATGGTCGGTATGGCTTCTGCTATTCCTGATGGGAAAAGAAGTCGGCGAAAACCCTGTTCTGGTGCAACACATAGGACGGATAGGCACGGAAGCCCTCGTTCTGGCCCTGACCACATGTGCCGGATGCGCCACGCTCTCCGCCATGGTCTGGAAACGCCTCAGACGCAGACGCGACGCCTCCGCACAAACCGGCGCAACAGACAGCGGTAAGAAACAGACACAAACCGTATCCATCCGGTCGCAGCTGGCCGAAAGCGGCGTCATTGTAGCCTTTTTCGCCATCGGCTGCGTGAGCGGACGCCACAACTGGCTGACGCTTATCCCGCCACAATCCAGCTTCTACGCCCTCTGTCTGTTGCTGGTGTGCGTAGGCTTCAGCATCGGACAGAACCGTGAATTCTACCGCAGTCTGCGTCAGATGGACCGTCGGCTCATCGCCCTGCCCTTACTCACCTTCTCCGGCACATGGGCCGGAGCACTGCTCACGTCTTGCCTCTTCACCCGTCATAGTGCGGCCGACTGGCTGGCGGCCAGCTCCGGTTTCGGCTATTATTCGCTGTCGGGCGTCCTCATCACCGAACTGCGCGGCTCTGAACTGGGCACGCTCTCACTGATATACAACATCCTGCGTGAGCTGATTGTCCTGCTGGCCGCTCCGTTCTTATGCCGCGGTTTCGGCCCGCTGGCCCCTATCAGCCAGGGAGGGGCCACCAGCGGCGACACCACTCTGCCGATTATTGCGGCAGCTTGCGGCAACCGTTTTGTCCCCCTCTCCATCTACCACGGCCTGACTGTTGATTTCAGCGTCCCCTTTCTTGTCCCTTTCTTCTGCTCACTGTCCTGAGCCATCGCCGGATACCTCTCTGCCAGACGCCTGCAAATGCCGTCGACAAGAATGCGGAAAAGAGCGGTGCGACGGAACTTCCGGCAGGCTGCCGACATGGGTTTATGCCCCCCGGACCGACAGACACCACGGCACAAGACGGCACACATCCCGCCCTGCCGCATGAGGCAAAACAACATGCACTGATTTTTCTTGGGCAAAGGTCAGCCTGACGTTGCGCAAGAACGTCACCGTTTGTGCGCAAGACAAAGAACATTCTTGCGCACAAACGGCGGCAGCTTTCCGCACAGATAAAAACAAGCCTCTGAAAGGCTGACGGAGAGCAAGAGGAAAAAAGGAACGCATGCATCCAGGCGTCTCTGCCCCTGAAAAGCAATGCGCCGGAAGGAAGTCCCCTTTCCGGCGCATTGTTTTCTACGCATGCCCTTCCTGTTCGCGGGCTTTCCGTCTGCGCATCACCTCACGGCCCAGACAGAACAACAATGTCAGCAGCATGACAATCAGCACCGCATTGGCGATATGCTCTGTCACATGCAGACTCTGAGGGTCAAACTTAAACGTGACAACGTGTTTTCCAGGCTCTACCTTCAACGCCCGGAGGATATAGTCGGCACAAGCTATCTCCACCGGCTTCCCGTCTACTTCAGCCTGCCATCCGGGATAATAGATTTCGGAAAAGACCACAACGCCTCCCGTCGACGAGTTCACTTCATACGTCAAAGCATTGGCATCGTAATGAGTGAGCGTCACCGTGGCCGCCGAATCCACCGTCTGTGCCCCGCCGGATACGGTCAGCACGTCCTTATATTTATCCTGCACCAGTGCCACGTGCTTCGGATTCACCCGGTGCAGTCCCAGAATCTCCTCGTCGGCATTCGGAACATAGCGCACCTCGTTCACGAACCACCCGTTGCCGTTAGCGTGAGGGTTGACAACGGGGAACGTCTGACCGCCTTCCTGTCCCATGATGGCATACTTCACATTAAGCATGTCTATCACAGGGAATATCGTATCGCCGTCCACCTTTGTCAGGTCGCCTTGTGTCTGCGCTGCGGCACGCGCGAACTTGCCCATCTCAGGAGCGATATGCTCTTCTATCATCTCCTGATAACGACGTAGTTTCGCCGCATGATAACCACCTATACTTTTGTGATAATACGACGTGCGGTTCTCGTTAAACGGATTGCCCGCCAGATTCATAACCCGATAATCCTTGTCCGGATCACGCAGGATGATTTCATCGGCCGGCGTCTTCTGCACCGTATTGACCGCAGGCAACGGCTCACTGAACATTCCATCGTTCAGATAACGCTTGTCCACCTGCCACAAATCGAACAGGCAAAGCAGCAAGACGCCGGCAACCAACACTCCGCCTTTCACTTTCTTGAAAACAAAAGCCAACAGCAACAGCGAACCGACAAGAACGATGAAGAAACTCCGCCAGGCGTCAGCCACAACCACAGCCTTGCGCATCTCATGCAGATTGCTCAGCAGGGAAGCGAACATGTCCTGCGGAATATAGCCACGGTTCACGGCGTCCTGCAACATGTTCATCTCTGACGTGGAAATATAGTTCCCGAAAAACAAGTCCGGCATCAAGGCGAACAAAAACGCAATGCCACCCGTCAGCGCAAAGCTGACATACACATACTTCATCTTCGCCCTGACCGTTTCCGGATGCTCCACAAGCTCCCGCAAACCTAACATGGCCAGCAAAGGTATGGTAAATTCTGCGACAACCAGAATAGAAGCCACAGCACGGAACTTATCGTACATCGGCACATAGTCCAGGAAGAAATTGGTCAGCCCCATGAAATTATGCCCCCATGACAGCATGACGGACAACAAGGTGAGCACCAACAGGCACCATTTCATCGGCCCCTTCACGACAAAGAGCGACAAGATGAACAGCATCAGCACAAAAGCCCCCACGTAAACCGGACCGCTCGTACCCGGCTGCTCTCCCCAGTATTGCGTCAGAGCCTGATAGACCGGCGTGTATTGCGGATTCGCCTTTTCCATGGCCGTCTCACTGGCAGTCAGCGGAACGGAAGCCCCTCCCTTCACATCCGGCACCAGCAATGTCCAAGTCTCACCGATACCATAACTCCATTGCGTAATATAATCGCGCTCCAGTCCGCTCTTTGTCTGGTTTTCCGGCCGGGCAGTGTTCTTATAAGTCAATTCACTCTTGCTGCGCATGCTCTCCTTGCTGTACTGATAAGTGTGATACAGATTAGAAGCATTGACCGCTACGCCCAGCACACCGGCCAGCACCAGCACGCCGGTAGCCTTGCACCAGTCTGCCAGCTTTTTCTCACGGACAGCCTGTATCAGATAAGCCAAGGCCATCATCCCCATGACCGGTAAGAAATAATACGTCATCTGCAGATGATTGGACAGAATCTGCAAAGCCAGGAAGAAAGCCGTCACCAGCCCGCCCCAGATGTATTTGCCACGATAGCAGAGCACCAGTCCGGCAATCGTCGGCGGAATGTAAGCCAGAGCCATCAGTTTCCAGATGTGTCCGGCGGCAATGATGATGAAGAAATAGGAGGAGAAAGCCCATAATATGGCTCCTAAAGCAGACATCCAGACCTTAAAGTCAAAGGCACGGAGCAGAATGTAGAAGCCCAACAGCATGACAAAGACGTACATCACGACGCCCGTAAGGCCCAACTGATATACCTTTTGCAACCCCACCAACGTATCCGTGGAGTCATAGCTCGGCGCCATCTGGTAAGTAGGCATACCGGAGAACAGGACATTCGTCCAGCGAGTGCGCTCACCTGTACGCTGATAATACTCTTGCATCTCCACACCGGCACCTATACCACCGCTGTGGTCGTGCCCCGTCAGCGACAATCCTTCCGTCACCGGCTGGAAAAAATACAAAAAACCTATTGCGATGAAAAGCACTACAGCCAACGCATCAGGCAGGAAACTCTTAATTTTATCCATATTTTAGCTCATAAAAAAGTAATACGAAATTTCTGCTTTGCGTGCAAAAGTACTAAAAAAAACCGCTTCCCTGACAGGAAAGCGGCTAAATCTTCAGTAAGGTTGCGAAATTACTTACGCAGACCCAAGGCCTTGACGATGGCGCGGTATCTTGTAATGTCGCGTTTCTTCAGGTAATTCAACAAAGCGCGACGCTTACCGACCAGCATGGTCAAAGCCCTTTCAGTACTATAATCTTTACGGTTCTGCTTCATGTGCTCCGTCAAGTGGGAAATACGGTATGAAAACAATGCTATCTGGCTCTCAGGAGAACCGGTATCAGTGTTAGACTTCCCGTACTGTCCAAAGATTTCTTGCTTTTTTGCTGAGTCTAAATACATAATTTTGTTTAATTTTAAAGCTTTACTCCTTTTAGCGGTTGCAAAGTTACTACAAATTTCTGTCCGGCCAAAAGTTTTCCCCGTTTTTTTTGCCCTTGTCCCCACTAAACCAATCCATTTCTCTATTCCCATCCAAAACAGAAACAAACACAACAGAGCGCATATTGCTCATGGTAAAAGATACAATACACCATGTCGGACATTGCATCCTCACACCGAAATGCCTGTCACGCTGGCTTTCATACGAAGAAAATCCGGAAAGTCCGGACTCTCAGCCTCCTCCGCTTACCAGAGACGACTACCTTATATAAAAATCTTCAGGAGAGAACTGCCATCGGGCATCCGGTCCAAACAGAGCCCGCAAACAGAACGGCTCTGCCACAACACCATGAAAATCAATCACTCTAAGATGAAATCAATGAAACACAAAACACTTCATACAAATGAAAAGAGAAACCCGCAAACGACAGCAAACCCAAACATCGGCCGACATTCCGGCTTCATTGTCGGTCTTTTATGCGGTTTTTCCACCGTTTTTTTGTACCTTTGCACCCAGTTATTTCAGGTATAAGTAAGTGTATGCAGAACATTAGAAACATTGCAATTATCGCCCACGTAGACCACGGAAAGACTACGCTGGTAGACAAAATGCTGTTGGCCGGTCACCTTTTTCGAGACAACCAGCAGACCGGTGAACTGATGCTGGACAACAATGAGCTGGAACGCGAACGCGGGATAACCATCCTGTCGAAGAATGTTTCCATAAACTATAAAGAAACCAAAATCAACATCATCGACACTCCGGGGCACTCTGACTTCGGCGGAGAAGTAGAACGCGTGCTGAACATGGCCGACGGCTGCATCCTGTTGGTAGATGCTTTTGAAGGACCGATGCCACAGACCAGATTTGTGTTGCAGAAAGCCCTGCAAATCGGACTGAAACCTATTGTGGTCATCAACAAAGTGGACAAACCCAACTGCCGCCCGGAAGAAGTCTATGAAATGGTATTCGATCTGATGTGCGACTTAGACGCGACAGAAGAACAGCTCGACTTTCCCGTCGTTTATGGCTCTGCCAAAAACAACTGGATGGGACCGGACTGGAAAACGCCGACCGACAACATAACTTATCTGCTCGACCAGATTATCGAGCATATACCCGCCCCGAAGCAGTTGGAAGGTACACCGCAAATGCTCATCACCTCATTGGACTACTCCAACTATACCGGACGTATCGCCGTGGGACGTGTACATCGCGGCACCCTGAGGGAAAGCATGAACATCACCATAAGTCATCGCGATGGCTCACAAGAAAAGACAAAAATCAAAGAACTGCATACTTTTACCGGTATGGGACGCCAGAAAACGTCTGAAGTCTCATCGGGCGACATCTGTGCCATCGTCGGACTGGAGAATTTTGAAATCGGCGACACCATCTGTGACTACGAGAATCCGGAACCGTTGCCCCCCATCACTATTGACGAACCGACCATGAGCATGCTTTTCACCATCAACGACTCGCCGTTTTTCGGCAAGGAAGGCAAGTTCTGTACCAGTCGCCATATCAATGACCGACTGGTAAAAGAACTGGAGAAGAACCTTGCCTTGCGCGTCACGGTGCCCGAAGGTTATAACGACCGCTGGATAGTGGCCGGACGCGGCGTGCTGCACCTCTCCGTCCTCATAGAAACCATGCGGCGAGAAGGCTACGAGTTGCAGGTGGGACAACCGCAGGTCATCTACAAAGAAATAGACGGTCAGAAGTGTGAGCCTATAGAAGAGCTCACCATCAACGTGCCCGAAGAGTTCGCCAGCAAGATGATTGACATGGTGACACGCCGTAAAGGTGAAATGACATCGATGGAAACACGCGGCGATCGGGTAGACATAGAATTCGACATTCCCTCGCGAGGCATCATCGGCTTGCGCACCAACGTGCTTACCGCCAGTCAGGGAGAAGCCATTATGGCGCACCGCTTCAAAGAGTATCAGCCCTACAAGGGCGACATCAGCAGGCGCAGCAATGGCGTTATGATAGCATTGGAAAGCGGAACCGCCTTCGCCTATGCCATCAACAACCTGCAAGACCGGGGCAAATTCTTCATCGAACCGCAGGAACAAGTCTACGCCGGCCAAATCGTAGGAGAGCACATCCACGAAAATGACCTTGTAGTGAATGTCACCAAGAGCAAACAGCTCACGAACATGCGTGCGTCAGGCTCCGACGAAAAAGCACGCATCGTCCCGGCTGTAAAGCTCTCGCTTGAGGAAGCATTGGAATACATACGCGAAGACGAGTATGTGGAAGTGACGCCCAAAAGCATGAGAATGCGCAAAATCATCCTCGACCATACGGAACGGAAACGGGCCAACCGCAGCTAAACCAGCCATAAAAGCCCGGCACATACCAACAGACAATCCTTTTCACAGCAGGATTGTCTGTTTTTTTATCCAAACACCTCAGAATCACATGCAGCTTCCCCCTTCCGACGACAGTGCAACAAACGCCATGCGCTCCCGCACATTCCCTTATGCCCATGAAACTACATCCGGAAACCTCCGCAGAACCATACACCAGTTGTAACAACATTGCCATGCAAATCGCCCGCTCAACTACATCTAATGAAAATCTCACTGCCGACGATACTTCAGAATATATTTTTTTCGTACCTTAGCACATTCATTTGAAAAAAGCAATCGAACATGAAACGCATTCTATCTGTCTATACCCTCTGCTGTATCTGCATACAGATGAGCGCGCAGATACCCGACAGCTACTACGCACCGGCAAGCGGCGACCACGGCGCAGAACTGAAGACCGCCCTCTACGACATCATCACCGACCACACGGTGAGAAGCTACGGTGACCTGTGGGACGACTTCACGAAGACCGACGTGCGCGAGGACGGCAAGGTGTGGGACATGTATTCTTCCACAACAGACTTCACTTTCGTCAGCGACCAATGCGGTAACTACAAGGGCGAGGGCGACTGCTACAACCGCGAGCACTCATTTCCCAAAAGCTGGTTCAACGACGCCAGCCCCATGTACACCGACTTGTTTCATCTTTATCCCACGGACGGCTATGTGAACAACCGCCGCAGCAATTATCCGTTCGGCGAGACCGACCGCCCCACTTATACATCCGATGATGGCTTCAGTCGCCTCGGCCCATCGTCAGTCAGCGATTATAGCGGTACGGTGTTCGAACCGGCTGACGAATATAAAGGCGACTTTGCCCGCACCTATTTTTATATGGTCACCTGCTACGAAAACCGCATCTCCGGCTGGAACAGCGACATGCTGGACGGCAGGAGCTACCCCGGCTTCACACAATGGGCACTCGATATGCTGCTCCGCTGGTCGGCTGAGGACCCCGTGAGCGATAAAGAGACGGCCCGCAACAACGCCGTCTACCGTATACAAGGCAACCGTAACCCCTACATCGACTTTCCCGGACTGGAACAATACGTGTGGGGTGACAAGACAGACGTGGCCTTCGACCCGGACAACTACGAGGAGGGCGGCGGAGACACCCCCGCCCCCGATGTGGCCACACCTACCTTCACACCGGCAGCCGGCAGCGTGCCTTCCGGAACGGTCGTGACCATCGGCTGCGAAACCGACGGTGCCTATATCGTCTATTCCGTGAACGGCGGCGGGCTGCGCACGGAAGAGCCGCCCGTCAGCGTGACCGTCGGGGAGGCCACCACCATTGAGGCCTACGCCATGAAGGACGACAAAGTCAGCCCCACCGTCAGTGCCACCTATACACTGATGACCACCCCGCCCGAAGAAGGCGCGCAGACGTTCCGCAAGGTGACTTCGGCGGAGGACCTGCGCCCCGGCTACCGCTACCTGATTGTATGCGAAAGCGAAGGGACAGCCATGGGAGCTGCCGACGACGACATCCGGGGCTACGCCGACATCCACATCCAGGGTGGCACGATACAGACGGAAACAGGCACGCAAGGCCTGCCCTACCAGCTGACGCTCGGCGGGACAGCCGGAGCTTACACGCTCTATGATGCCGCATCACAGGTCTACCTCTCATTAGAAAGCAATGGCAACAAGCTATACGCCTCATCTACGGCTGAAGCTTCCAATGCACAATGGTCCATCACACTAAGTTCCGGAGAAGCGCAGATCGCCAACAAAGCCTACCCCCGACGCACCATACAATACAACGCCCAGTCGCCCCGTTTCGCCTGCTACGAGAGCAAACAGACTGCCGTGACACTCTATGTCAACAGCTCTACAACAGCCATTGCCCCCAGTCGGCAGACCTCCATACAGGCTCAGGTGAACGTCTATACCCTCGACGGTCGGCTCATCCGCCGCAATGTCCCTGCCGACCATGCACTGGATGGTTTAAAAAAAGGTGTATATGTCATCAACAACAACAAATACATCAGACCATAAGAAGAAAGACAACGGCTCAAGACTGCAACTTTCCTGAACGACATGTCCGGATAAAGGACAAGCTGTTATTTAGAACGGACACGAATGCTTCTCTCCATAGAGATGGCATTCGTGTCCGTTCCTTATTTTTCCTTCACCGCTGCTCTAAGAACAGCATCCTCTTATAATCATTACGGCAAGGTATAGAGCACCACACGGTCCTCGCGCAAGGAAGCCTGCACGTCCACCAGACGCTGGTTGCGGCTGCCCCGGAAGCACAGGTCGGTGTCGCGCTGCGCCTCCACGTACGGGCCGTCCACCAGCACATCAATGTACTGCAGCAGCTCGGCCTGACTGCGGTTGCGCCGCAAAGCCTCGAACGTGTAGCCCGTGTAGCACCAGATGTTCTTGCCCGTCTCGCGCTTCACGGCACGCGCCAGTTCGGCAAAGCCCTCCGGCTGGAACATGGGGTCGCCCCCGCTGAAAGTGACGTCGGCAAACTCATCGGCACGGATGACCTGCATAATGTCCTCCGTGGTCATCATGCGTCCGGCCCTGATGTCCCATGACTGTGGGTTATGACAGCCGGGGCAGGCGTTGGGACAGCCTGCGGCGTAGACGGTGGTGCGGAAGCCTGGTCCGTCCACCGTGGTATCCTCCATTATCTTGATGACAGAAATCATAGTCTGTACTCCCTCCGTCAGCGTTCATGCACCACACGGTCGTTCAGCTCCGCCAGTTTGGCCTTGTTCCAACGGTCGGTGGTGCCCACCAGATAGCCGGTGATGCGCTGCAGGCGGTCGATGTTCCTGCTGCCGCACTTGGGGCACACCTCCAGCCCTTCGTCCGCATTCTCATAGCCGCAATCCATACAGCGGTTACGGTTGTGATTCACCGACCCGTAACCCATGTTGTAACGGTCCATCATGTCCACCACCCGCATGATGACCTCCGGGTTGTGCGTGGCGTCACCGTCAATCTCCACATAGAAGATGTGTCCGCCGCGGGTCAGGTTGTGATAGGGCGCCTCCACCTCGGCCTTGTGGCGCGCGCTGCACTTGTAGTAGACCGGCACGTGGTTGGAGTTGGTGTAATACTCACGGTCGGTGATGCCCGGCAGGATGCCGAACTTCTTGCGGTCGGCACGGGTGAACCGTCCGGCCAGTCCCTCGGCCGGCGTGGCCAGCACACTATAATTGTGCTGGTAAAGTTCGGAGAACTCGTTGGCACGGTCGCGCATGTAAGTCACAATGCGCAGTCCCAGCTCCTGCGCCTCCTCCGACTCGCCGTGGTGCTTGCCCACCAGTGCCACCAGACATTCCGCCAGCCCGATGAAGCCGATGCCCAGCGTGCCTTGGTTGATGACGGAGGCAATGGTATCGTTGGGCTTCAGTTTCTCGCAGCCCAGCCAGAGTGCGCTCATCACCAGCGGGAACTGCTTGGCAAAAGCCGTCTTCTGGAACTCCATCCGTTCGTGCAGCTGACGGGCCGCTATCTCCAGCAAATGGTCCAGCCGGGCGAAGAAGCGGGCAATGCGCTCCTCCTTGTCGGTTATCGGCATGCACTCAATGGCCAGCCGCACGATGTTGAGCGTGGAGAAGGAAAGGTTGCCGCGCCCCACGGACGTCTTCGGTCCGAAACGGTTTTCAAAGACTCGCGTACGGCATCCCATCGTAGCAGTCTCATACAGGTAACGCTTGGGGTCATCAGGCCGCCAGTCTTCATGCCGGTTGAATGTAGCATCAAGATTGATGAAATTGGGGAAAAAACGGCGAGCGGTCACTTTACAGGCATACTGATATAAGTCGTAATTAGGGTCGGTTGGCAGATAGTTCACACCCCTTTTCTTCTTCCAGATCTGAATGGGAAAGATGGCCGTCTCGCCGTTGCCTACACCCTCGTAGGTGCTGCGCAGGATTTCGCGGATGATGCAACGCCCTTCGGCAGAAGTGTCCGTTCCATAATTCACGGAACTGAACACCACCTGGTTGCCTCCACGCGAGTGTATCGTGTTCATATTGTGTATAAAAGCCTCCATGGCCTGGTGCACGCGGGCCACGGTTTTGTTCATGGCATGCTGCAGGATGCGCTCCTCGCCCGCGAGACCGTCCAGCGGACGGGTCACGAAGTCGGCCACCTGCCGGTCATACAGATGCGAGAAGTCGGCCCCGTACAGTTCCTCCAGTACCTTCACCTCTTCCACGAAACTGGCACGCACGTAGGGTGCCAGATAGAAGTCCAGTGCCGGAATGGCCTGCCCGCCGTGCATCTCGTTCTGCGCCGTCTCCATGGAGATGCAGGCCAGTATGCTGGCTGTCTCGATACGCCTGGCCGGACGCGACTCACCGTGACCTGCCGAAAAGCCGTGCGTCAGGATGCGGTCGAGGGGATGCTGTACGCAAGTGAGACTCTTCGTGGGATAATAGTCCTTGTCGTGGATGTGCAGATAGTTGTCCCGGACGGCCTCCTTCACCTCCTCGCTCAGCAGATAATCGTCCACGAAAGGCTTGGTGGTCTCGCTGGCGAACTTCATCATCATGCCGGCCGGTGTATCAGCGTTCATGTTGGCGTTCTCGCGGGTCACGTCGTTCGACTTGATGTTAATGATTTCCAGAAAGACATCGCGCGTCTTGGCCTTGCGGGCAATGCTGCGCTGATTGCGGTAGGCGATGTACTTCTGGGCCACATCCTTGCGCCGGCTCTTCATCAGTTCCATCTCCACGGCGTCCTGAATCTCCTCCACCGTCATCTGTGCCTTGCCGCGATTGGCTACATGCTCACAGATCAGATGTATCAGTTCCTCGTTCTCTCCGGCCTCGGTATGCACCATTGCCTTGCGCACGGCATCACCGATTTTCTGTGCATTGAAACCCACAATGCGCCCGTCTCTCTTAACCACAGTCTGTATCATAAACTTGCTTTCCTTTAAGCCGACACCGTCCGTCCCCTTTACGTCAGCCAAAAGGGGGCGTTCTGGTCGCATATCACACCATTAATTATTTCTCCCGACCGTCTGTCCCTGAATCCTGAGAGACATCGGCGTCACTGTCCAGGCAGGTCTTCTGACTCGCTCCGGCCTCATGCCCTTCCCGCTTTGCCCGGCAAAACAGTGGGATACAGTCACCATGAGGCGCATACAAAAGAAGCTCACAGCAGCAGGTCTGTCAGGGATTTTCACCCTGTTCCCTTTTCACTCCGACCGCCGAATGACGACCGAAGCACCTGAACACGGGCAAAGGTACATCATTTGCGCTTTACGTGCAAACTTTTTCTTCCTTTTTATATAAAAGTTTTCTATTACTATTTTTATAAAAATATCATGCGATTCATAACCAATAGATTACAAGAACTAAGACTGAAGAAAGCGGAAATAAAATTTTCCAAAAAGATATTTCCGCTGCATTTTCCAATTGTCTCCAACACCCTAAGGGGAAGCCAGGAACCGACTGTGCGCACAACCGCAGCCTTTCTTGCGGAAAGCCGCTCCCGTTCTTGCGCAGAGACGGCTCCGGCTTTCCGCAAAGACGTCCGGCGAATGGTGTAAGACTGCCCGACACATGGCAGATTTCAGAAGAAAACGACCGCCGCATTTGCTCCCGTGTAACAATTTTTTGCTCCCATGTATCAGGTTGCTCTCTCCCTATTGTAAGTCTGATTTTTATTGTCCATCTTTGTGGTGAGACATCAACAGGCATGGTCATGGACAAGACAGACAGGAAAAGACTCACTACAGAAGAGAAGAGGAGATTCTTCTTTCTTCCCCAGACTGTTCCCAACAGGCACTGGCGCCGGACCATACTGCTCATGCTGTGCGTCTGTGCATGCGCCCCGACCCTCGCCGCCACGACGGGCGACACCATCAGCGTCACCCGCCGTCTGCACTCGTTCATGCGCAACATCACGACATTCAACAGCCTGTTCCCGCAGGAGAAAGTCTACCTGCATCTGGACAATACGGGATACTTCATCGGCGAGACCATCTGGTTCAAGGCCTACGTGCTGCGGACGGACCGGGAGACCGCCACGGACATCAGCCGCGTGCTCTACGTGGAACTGGTGCAGCCGGGAGGGGAGGTGCTGAAGACCTGCAAGCTGCGCATCGAAAACGGACAGGCCGACGGATGCTTCAAACTGGATGACGCCTACCTCCTCTCCGGCTTCTATGAAATCAGGGCCTACACACGCTATATGACTAACTGGGACCACAGGGGAATATTCTCTGCCGTGCTCCCTGTATTCAAAAAACCGGAACGGGAGGGTGACTACTCCAGAAAGCAGATTGACCGCCTGAGCTACTACCGGGAACTGCCCGACTACCGCGAGCAGGACAGCACACAGACCGGGAGCGGAGGCGTGCACATCGGTTTCTACCCCGAAGGCGGGAAGGCCGTCTGCGGACTGCCCTGCCGGATGGCCTTCAGGATCACGGAAAACGGACTGCCGACAGACACCGTGGCCTATCTCATGGACGAGGTGGGGACGGTGGAGGACACCGTGGCCACGGAACGGGAGGGACGCGGACTGTTCAGCTACACACCGGACGGCAGTGCCCGCTACCTGTGTCTCAGCCCACGTCACGGACGGAAAGCGGGAAGGTTCAGACTGCCCGATGCCGAAGCGGAAGGATGCGTGATGAGCGTGGACGCCGTGTCACACCCCGACACCATCGGCGTGCGTATCCTGAGCCTGACGAAGGACACGCTGGGACTGACCCTCATGCACAGCGGGAAAATCATCTATGGCGACGTGACAGAGGTAAGCCCCGGTAGTGGCCTGACCCTGGCATTTCCACGCCGGATGCTGCCCGGAGGAGTAAGCCAGTTCACACTCTTCGACCGCAAGGGCGAGATCCTGTCCGAACGGCTCGTGTTCGTGAGGCCCGATCCGCAACCCGCAGACACCATACGCATCGCACCGCTCACCACAACCTTATATCCCTGCTGCCAGGTCAGGCTGACTGTCACCGCCCTGCCGCAGACCACTTTCTCGTTCTCTGCCACAGACGTGGCATCGGCCACCGGAGGACGCAGCATGAACCCGCAGGCATGGCTGATGCTCGCCTCGGAAATCGGGGGATACGTGCACCGGCCTGAATTCTACTTTGAATCGGACGACACGGAGCACCGCAGGGCGGCAGACCTGCTGATGATGGTGCAGGGATGGAGACGCTACGACTGGCGGACAATGAGCGGAAATGCCACCTTCAGGGTGGAGCAGCCGGTGGAGGACAGGCTATACCTCTTCGGGCGGCTCAACCGGAAATGGAGATGGAATCCGGTGGACGGCGTGAAGCTGTCGGCCTACCTCTACAACAGTCAGGGGGCCAGCCTCACCGGACACACGGTGACGGACAGCACGGGATTCTATGCCTTCAGCCTGCCGGACATCTACGGAGAGTGGAACATGATGCTGAAAACACAGAAAGGGGGAAAGGACAAGAGCTACTACATGGCCATCAACCGACACTTCTCGCCCCCGCTACGCTCCGTCACGGCGGAAGAGACGGTCCAGGCTCCACCAACGGAGGCCAACCTCACCATCAGACGCGACAGCACGGGGCTGTCCGACACACCGCTCCTGCCCTCACGGGACATCATCGCCATGCCGGAAGTGCAGGTGAAAGAGAAGAGGCCCTTTGAAAACGCACGGGCAGCATGGGAGAATGAAATCAGCGGGGCACACGTGTCATACGTCCATTATGACTGCGACAAGGAAAGCGACAGGATGGCCGACCGAGGGGAGGAAATACCGGCTTTCGAGGACTGGCTGGATGAAAAGAATCCATTCTTCAGCTATGACTGGGGGGTTAGAGGAGACCGCCAATGGTGGTACAAAGGACGGCCCGTACACTGGGTGCTCAACAATAACAGCAGCCGTGCCGACATGTTTCCGGTATTCCTTGACGATGTGAAATCCATCCATATCTGCGATGACCTGACCACTTGGCGCAAATATGGAGGAAAAGAACTTTACGGCATTACCCCCGTAACGGTTTTCCTGTACACCCACCATAAGTTCCTGCGCAACGTCAAAGGCCTGCGCCGCACTCATTTCCAAGGCTACAACGTGCCCTCCACATTCGAGATGAACGACTACAGCGTGCTGCCACCCATGGAGGACTTCCGCCGAACCCTTTTCTGGGCACCCGACGTGACCACGGACCAAAACGGAAAGGCCGTCATCGAGTTCTACAACAACTCCTCCTGCCACGACATCCGAATCTCCGCCGAGGGCATCACTCCCGACGGGCACTGCATTTTCAACAAATAAAACAAAAATACTGAACACCCATGAAACACCTCCGCCCCCTGTTGCTCGCCCTGTCCTGTACAGCCGTCACTCTGCCCGCACATGTTTGGGGGCAGAGAGATGAATCCCTGCTGCCTCTGCAGGAGCGAGCAGCCTGCGTGGAACAGTTCAACCGGCTGTACCCGCAGGAGAAGGTATACCTGCACTTCGACAACACGGGATACTTCATTGGCGAGATCATCTGGTTCAAGGCCTATGCCGTGCGGACGGACAAAGAAGTGCCGACGGACCTGAGCCAGGTGCTGTACGTGGAACTGCTCAATGCGGCGGGCGACGTGGTGGAGCGGCGCAAGGTGAAACTGGAGAACGGACAGGGGCACGGCGACATCCGACTGGACAAGCTCCTCACCTCCGGGTTCTATGAAGTAAGAGCCTACACACGCTATATGACGAACTGGGGAACAGGAGCGTGCTTCTCGCGGGTGTTCCCCATCTTTGAACGGCCACGCCATCCGGGTGACTACTCGAAAGCAACCATTCATATAGAAACAGGCAAACAACGGATGCCCAGCGTACGGCAGGAAGCGGACCAGGAGGAAACCGGAGAGGAGGAAACTCCCGTCCGCCCGCCCGGAGCACACACCGTGGACGGGCGGGGCGTCACGCTGCGGCTCTATCCCGAAGGGGGCAGTCACGTGCTGGGACTGGAGGGCTGCATGGCCTTCTGGCTGACAGACGACGAAGGGCGGCCCGTCCCCGGCACTGTCCGCCTCACGACAGGCGAGGGAAAAACCATGGCCACCACCGAGACCGACAGCGAGGGACGCGGTCTGTTTACCTACACCCCATCGGAAGAAAAAGCCACACTCGTGTTCACGGACAGCACAGGGCGTGAACGCACCTTCACCCTACCGGCACCGGAACGTGAGGGCTGCGCCCTGCGGGTGAACACGCTGCTGAACGACAAGGTGCAAGTGGAAGTGGCCGCATCACCGGAACTGATGGGCCGCACTTGGGGCATGACGCTGCAGAACGGCGGGACGATAGTGGCGGCACACTCGTTCCGCACGGGCGTGGCACCGAATGCTTTCTACTTCAACCGCGCCGACATGCCGACAGGCGTGAGCCAGCTCACCGTGTTCGACGGCAACGGCAGGATATGGGCGGAACGGCAGGTGTTCATCCCACCACGCCCCGAACAGGCGGACAGCATACGCATCCGAACCTCCGCCACGCAGCTCCGCCCCTGCGGAAAGGTGACCCTCACGGCGGAAACCGCCCCGAACACCACGTTCTCGTTCGCGGCCCGCGATGCGGCGGCCTCCACCGGCGGACGCGAAGGCAACGTGCGGACCTACATGCTGCTCTGCTCGGAACTGCGCGGCTACGTGGCACGACCGGAATACTACTTCGAGAGCGACGACGCGGAGCATCGCCGGGCCGCCGACCTGCTGATGCTCACACAGGGCTGGCGGAGGTACGACTGGCGGGTGATGGCCGGAACAGAACCGGCGGCCATGCCCACACAACCGGTGGAAGACGGCCTGTACCTTGATGGACAAGTGCTCCCCGCCCGCAAGCGGCAGAAAACAACGGACCTGAAACTCACGGCCTACCTCTACAACCGGAGTGGGGAATCGCTGAAAGGAGAGACGCGCACCGACAGTGCCGGACAATATGTGTTCAACCTGCCCGACTGCAGCGGGCGGTGGTCGCTCTTCCTCAAGGCCAAGGGCAAAAAGGACCGGGAGGACTTCCGCATCGGCATCCGCCGCAACTTCTCCCCGCCCCCGCGCCCCATCCAGTGGGGCGAAACCGTACCCGTGGCAGAGAACGGCAAAGGCCGCCTGCGTTTCGCGACGTTTGAAGACACGGACACCCTGGCACCGCCAAAGGAGCAACGCCACATCCTGCTGCCCACCGTGCGGGTGAACGACCGATGGGTGTACGAAAATCCGCGCGTGGCCTGGGAAACGGAGGCCGTGGGGCGGAAAAAGGCGTTCCTTTACTACGACTGTGACGCCGCCGTGGACCGCATCGCCGACAGCGGCGAGGAAATCCCCACGTTCCAGGACTGGCTGAAAGAACGCAACCGGTATTTCACGGGCGAGACCAACGTTGTCCGCGATGAGACACCGGAAGAGGACTGGGAAGAGAACGTGAAGCTGATGGAGCCGGAAAGGAATCCCGACTATGCCTCATCAGCACAGAAAGCCAACAACTTTGAATTGCTTCTCGGTTATATGAAAATAGGCTCGGTGGTCATCGATGAGGAATACCACATCTATAAGGACGGACTGACGTACGACAGCCGCCCCATCGTGTGGGTCATCGACAACTCCTATTACTCCATCACGGGCGTAAACTACAACCATCCCCCTAATCCCGGCATACCGGACAAGAACATAGGAACATTAGGCTCGACAGGAAGCACAAGTAGTCAGTTTACCCCAACCAAACCGGAACTGAAAGTGATCTACTGCCGCACCACCGCCCACCGGACGGCGGAGATGCCGCTCTTTCTGGACGAGGTGAAATCGGTCTACGTGGCCGAAGACCAGTCCACGTGGCGCGACTACATCAAGTTCGCCAACGAGAACATACAGATGCCCGTGACGGTGTTCGTCTACACCCACCACACGTTCTTCGGACAGGTCAAGGGACTGCGCCGCACTTACTTCCAGGGCTACAACGTGCCCTCCACATTCGAGATGAACGACTACAGCGTGCTGCCGCCCATGGAGGACTTCCGCCGAACCCTTTTCTGGGCACCCGACGTGACCACGGACCAGAACGGAAAGGCCGTCATCGAGTTCTACAACAACTCCTCCTGCCACGACATCCGAATCTCTGCCGAGGGCATCACTCCCGACGGACGCTGCGTATTCAACGAATGAGGCATGCCGCCATCGGCACTCCTCCCGGACTCCATGCACAGGAAAAAACGGTGCCCTTGCGCAACAGGAAAACTGTCCCCGCGCAAGGGCCGCCGCGCTTTCCGCACAAACATCCGGAACACTGCGGAAAGCATCAGGAAAACCTAAAAGAAACAAACGGATGGGCTTTGCGCCCCCCTTGACGCAAACAGCCCCGTTCAACGGCTCTTCTCCAACCGACCGAAAGAGAACCTGAGGCCAAGCTCCAGATTGAAGTTCAAAGGCTTCTCCTTATAGATGTTCGACACGGAACTGCCGTTGTCGAAATAATAGCTCACACCCGGCTCTACGTACAGACCGGCCCACGTGGACAGATTCACCTGCACTCCGGCCGCCCCGCTGACCGACCATTGCCAGGGCTTCTCCCTGACCGGTTCATGGACCGAGGAGCCCTCCTGCCCCTGCTGACGATAGTCCATCTCCAGTTCGCCGTCCACGCACTTCTCCGCCATGCCTCCAGCAGACAGATAGACATCCCAGCGGCGGTTCTTCCACAGGCTGACATTGACGCCCAACGGTATGCCGACATAATGCAGGGACTGACGCACGCGGAAGCTATAGTCCTCATCCGACGAATAGAGACTGGAGGAGAGGTAGGTGTAGGAAAGGCCGCTCTCCAGCTCCAGCCTGTCGTTCAGCGCATAGCCCACCGACACGCCGAAGCGAACGGGCTGCTTGTGCTTCATGGAAGCCTTGGGCGGCGTCTGCTCGCTGACGGACCTGACAGTAGCCGTGACACGACTGCCGTACACCAACGGAAGCAGCTTCTCCGAAGCCAGCACCGTATTCATCAAAGAAGCCCTGCCACCGCCGTAATCGGCCACCGCCCCACTGGGGACATTGGCGGCAAAAATACCCACGGCCAGTCTGCCATGCGACCGCCGCCGCGGACCGCCGTCTGCCAACAAGACGTCGCTCCTGACTGGCTCCACACGTTGCTCCCTGCGGATGCTCCGTCCGACGCTGTCCGCCGGGGAACCGCCCTGAGGCACAATGACCGCCCCCTCCTCAGGCGCATCAGGCATACGCACGGCCTCGTCCTGCGGATGTCCCGCATCGGGTCCGGTTTCCGTAACCGGCTCCGAAGGCCTGCCCGACGCCACCGGACCTGTAGCCAGCAACGTTCCACCCCCGGCTGGCGGCTGGCTCTCCACGGGCCGCTGCACGGCTGTCACCACCGGCCGTTGCGGCTGCCGCCACTGTTCGATTCCCATAAGCAAGGCTGCCAGCAGAGCCGCGGCTGCTCCCGCCAGACGCCACCAGACGATGCGCCGCGAACGGGCAGCCAGGACAGACTGCCGCCGGTCGAGCGCGGCATTGATTCCGTCCCATAGCCCGTCGGGAGGCGCCTCCTCGAAACCGGCCATTTTGCTGCGGATGTCATCCAACCATTTATCTTCCATTGTCATGGGATTTAAATTTCCGTATTTCCTTTGCCAGCACCGCCTTTGCCCTGTGCAGCTGTGATGCCGACGTACTGGCACTGATGCCCAGCAGGGCAGCTATCTCCTTGTGGCTCTTCCGCTCCAGCACGTAGAGGTTGAACACGGTCCGGTAACCGGCCGGCAGCCGACAGAGCAGTTCCTGAATCACCTCTGGAGAGAGGCCCTCGGTGTCCGGCTCTTCCTCCTCCGTCACGTCCGGCAGGTCCCATTCGTAGCTCACCGTCCCAAGCTGTCTGCTCCGCCGCAGGAAGTCCAGCGACTCGTTGACCACGATGCGGGCCATCCACGCCCGGAGCGAACCGTCGCCCCGCCACTTGAAGCTGCCGATGGAGGCGAAAATCTTCACGAAACAGTCCTGAAGCACGTCCTTGGCCTCGTCCGAACCACCCAGATAACGGGTACACACGGCAGTGAGGCAACCCGCATAACGACAGTATAACAACTTCATCGCCGAACGGTCGCCCCGCTGCACGTCCCGGACCAAGTCCTGTTCACTTCCGCCTCCGCCCCACATCATTCCGTAGACACTGCCGCCACCCGACGGCCTGTTTCAAAACGTATGGCGGACAGACCTGCAATTACCGCTTTCCTCCTGCAACACATCATCCTCCGTCAACGCACCAGACCCCCACGCCGCAGGCCTTTCACCAACTCTTCCGTGTCTCCCGTCCCCTTGCGGGTGCAGTAATCGAACTCTGCCGTCCGCCTGCCCTTGGGCGACTGCCATACCAGCGTCAGCCTGACAGTGCGTCCCTCCGTGTCGGGGAGCCGGCTCAGGTCGAAAGCCACCAGGGCATCACTCTGGCTCACCCCCTTGTCGCCGCAGGCATCGTGCCGGAACTCCACTTCGTAGGGATCATCCGGATTACCGCCTACGAGCAGGTTCACACGATGGGCAATCCCTCGGTCGCCCCACAGGGCTGAGAAGCGCAGGGTGAGGTAGCCGTCCTCGGCAACCGTCAGCCAGTCGTCCACAATATCCACGGGGTCATTACCATAGAGTGAGTCGTTGACCAAAGCCGAATCCGGCACGACATCCTTTGTCAGGATACTGTCAATCCAGTTCACGTAGACCGCCCGCGTACAGTAGCGGCCGTCCTCGTTCGCATCCTCGAAATTGACCAAGGCCCTCACCTGCTTGCCTCCGAAAGGAGAAGAGGGCATGTTCACCGGCCTGAGCGTCGTGCTGTCGTCCAGCTGCAGGTAGCAGGAGTCCGTGCCACCCTTGACCGTCACCACCGCGTTCGGGTAAGAGTAATAAGGGTACCATACGTACACCTCGTCATCATCGTCCGAACAGGAATGGAACAAGGCTGAAACGGACAGCAGTCCGCAGACCAACCATAAGACATGTACTTTTTTCATCTTTCCTCCGATTTGCATTCTCTAATCATCAAACCGCCGCATGACGGAAATCTTGCACCGACAGATGAAAAAGAAAGTTAAAAGCCCGCATGCGGCATACGGGCCTGCAGGAAACGGGCCACGGCCCTCGCAGTGCCTTGCGACCGGGACAAACGGCAGAGGGGGCGGAAACGTACCGCTCCGGCACCTCTCCGCCCCCTCTGTCCGGGGAGAGCCTGCAGCCCTCCCTTATCTGTCCTTGTAGTTCTTCAGTCCGGTCTGCAGGAAACCGACATACTTGTTGACGTCCTCATCGTAGGAATAGGCACCGTTCAGCGGACGCCCCTCATTGTCGAGCAGCACATAGAAAGGCTGGGCGTTGGCACCGAACTTGCTCCGCTGCAGGTAACTCCATCTGTCGCCCACCGTACGCAGCGTACGCTCCTGTCCGTTCTCCACCACCTTGACCGGTTCCGGCAGCTTGGTCTTGTCGTCCACATAGAGCGAGATCAGCACGTAGTCATCCTGCATGATGTCGGCCACTTTCTGGTCCGACCATACGGCCAGCTCCATCTTGCGGCAGTTCACACAACCGTAGCCCGTGAAGTCCACCAGCACCGGCTTGCCCTCCCTGCGGGCATACTCCATACCTGCATCGTAGTCCAGAAAATGAGGCTTCACCTCGTTCTCATACAGACTGAAGTCCTGGGTGTTCATCGGGGGCGAGAACGCACTGATGGCTTTCAGCGGAGCGCCCCACAGACCCGGCACCATATAGATGGCAAAGGCAAACGAGAACATGGCCATGAAGAAACGGGTCACAGACGTGCGCCGGGTGACATTGCCGGCCTCGTCATACTCGTCCTCATCGTGAGGGAAGCGCAGCCAGCCTATCAGATAAGCACCCAGCAGGGCGAAGATGACAATCCACAGGCTGAGGAACACCTCGCGGTCCAGGATATGCCAGCCATAGGCCAGGTCGGCCACCGACAGAAACTTCAGGGCGAAAGCCAGCTCCAGGAAGCCCAACGTGACCTTCACGCAGTTCATCCAGTTGCCGGACTTGGGCATCGTCTTGAGCCAGGCGGGGAACATGGCGAAGAGCGTGAAAGGCAAGGCCAGGGCAATGGCAAAGCCCAGCATACCGATCGTGGGGGCCAGAATGCTACCTGAAGTGGACACCTCCACCAGCAGGAACCCGATAATCGGACCGGTGCACGAGAAAGACACCAAAGCCAGCGTGAAAGCCATCAGAAAAATGCTCAGCAGACCAGTAGTAGCCGTGGCCTTGCTGTCCACGGCATTGCTCCACGATGACGGCAGCGTAATCTCAAACGCCCCGAAGAAACTGGCGGCAAACACCAGCAGTAACAGGCAGAAGAAGATGTTGAACACGGCATTGGTGGAAAGCGCATTCAGCGCACTGGCCCCGAAGATGCCCGTAATCACCAGGCCCAAAAGGACATAGATGACCACAATACTGACACCATAGGTGGCCGCATCGCGAACCCCTTTGCGCTTGTCGCCCGAACGTTTCAGGAAGAAGCTCACGGTCATCGGTATAATGGGCCACACACAAGGAGTGAGCAGTGCCACCAGGCCGCCCAGGAACCCCAGCAGGAAGATTTTCCACCAGGCCTGGCTGGCGGCATTGGAAGCCTCCTCGCCAAAGGCGGCCAGCTCGTCGATGACCGGTGTCCAGTAATCCGTTGCTTCCACAGCCTTAGTGCCACCCACCATAGCCATAGCCGAAGCCGAAACCGAAGAATCTGCCACCAAGATGGTTGTTGCAGCATCTGCCCCACCAATAACCGCAACATGTTCCTCCTCCATCTCTTTTTCTGACGAATTGGAGCCAACGTCAGAATTCCGCTTTGCTTCTACTACGACCGGCGACTGAGCCTTCACCGCTTGCCCAGTTCCTGAAAAAGAAAACTCCACATCAGTCGGAGGTAAACAGTTTTCATCATTACATGCCCCGTAATTCAAATATCCTTTAACCGCATAAGAAGCAGCCGTGATACGCATCTTCTGTACAAAAACAGCCTGCGTCTCCATATAACTTACTTCCATACCGAAAAGCTCATCAAAAGCTTTATGAATATTCCCCTTGGCAACCAACGTTCCTATGGGTTCAACTCCCTGCTGTTCATCAAAATTTATCGAGGCCGGTGTAGGTCCTCCGTCGGGAATATCCGTAGAATAAACATGCCAGCCAGGAGCTATCGTCCCCGTAAACACAATCTCCATCTCTGTATCAGACAGCTTTTTTTGTGATACAGAAAACTTCACAGGCTCATGCAATTGTGCAAAGAGCGGCAATGCCACCGCTAATAATAAAAGTAAAGAAGCTATTTTCTTCATCATCAACATTTAGAGGTTATAAATACAAAGATAGACATAATCCGGAAGTCTCAAAAACATCATGTGCAAGAAATGAGGATGCAACCATGCGGATATACCCTTATCAAGGTCAAATCATCTGATGAACAGCCTTTTCCAGCAAATCCGGAAGTTGGTATTCAGCTTCTTTTATCCGTATGATGTAGTTCTGTCCAACAGAGGTCAGGACAAAATTCATCTGCCGCTTATCATCTCGTCCGACTTGCCTTATAATCAAACCTTTTTCTTCAACAGAACGAATCACTTTCGAAGCGTTCGACGCTGACAAGCCCAAAGCCTCGGCAATCTCACTTGAAGTCTGCCGCCCATTGTCCGATAGCGTGCAAAGCACCATGCCCTCATTCAGTGAGATGCCGTACATTTCTACAAAATGATGCTCAAACTTTGCAATAGCTCTGTACAAATCACGAATCTTACATAATGTATTATCCATTGTATTTCCAGTTTCAAGATAAAGAGAAATGAATATTGACAAAAACTTAGATGAACAGGTTTATGTTCGCCTGATCAGCACGTTCCATATAAGTTGCCACACCTCCAACAGTCACTCCGTCCAAAAGTTCTTCGCGCCGAATACCCATCACATCCATCGACATCTGACAGGCGATGAATTCCACGCCCTGTTCCAAAGCCTGGGCACGCAAGGTTTCCAACGAGTCTACGCCTTTGCGTTTCATCAGATAACGCATCATACGGCTACCCATACCTCCCATGTTCATTTTGGAAAGCTTCAGGTGCAAGGAACTGGACGGAAGCATCCAGCCGAACATCCGGCCAAACAGGTCTTTCCGTACATAAGGCTTTTGTTCCTTTTTCAACACATTCAAACCCCAGAAGGTGAAGAATATGGATACTTTCTGCCCCGTAGCTGCAGCACCATTGGCCAAAACAAACGTAGCCAACGCCTTATCCAGATCGTCACTGAACAAAATCAATGTTTTGCCTCGCCCGCCGACAGTACCCGGTGCAGAGTCAGTCCCGACGTTTCCTTTTTTCTCAATGATCACCGTATAGCGGCCTTTATCTTCCATCCTATCTATTAACCTGTTGCCTGTAGTACGACACCAGGCAGAAGCATCACGGGCAAATCCGGCATCTGTTGCGACGACCTCCACCCGTTGTCCCGGCTCTGCCTTATCCATAGCCTGCTTCACTTTCATGATAGGCCCCGGACATTGCAAACCACAAGCGTTGATTTTCAAGATGGGTTTCCCGTCTGTGCATCCGGCATCGGCTGCCGACGTTGAATCCGAACGATCGGACCGACAGCCGTCCTGCACAGGAAACGGAACCGGTGTCACAGCCGCAGCATAAGTTTTATAGCCACCCACCAGATTACGGACGTTCTGATAGCCGTGCCCTACCAGAATGCGCAAAGCCAAATAACCGCGCAAACCGACAGCGCAGAACACGACAACAGGCTTGTCCTTTGGAACATCATGCAAACGATCGCGCAAGTCATCCACAGGAATGTTCACAGCTCCCGGTATGGTGCCGAACGAAAATTCCTCTGGCGTACGGGTGTCTATCAATACCACGCGCTCTTTCTCGTCCTGTAACTCGCGCCACGTGATGGCAGGCATAGCACCACTGATGAGATTTGAAGCTACATAACCGGCAATAGCTATCGGATCTTTCGCAGAAGAGAACGGAGGAGCATAAGCATGCTCGGTCTCCATCAGATCATACACCGTCCCGCCATGTTTTATAAGTTGTGATATTTGGTCTATGCGTTTGTCCACACCTTCATACCCCACACATTGAGCACCATAAAGCTTACCGGTCCGAGGATGAAAAGTCAACTTCAAAGTCAACGGCAAGGCGTCAGGATAATATCCGGCATGCGAGCTGGAATGAGTTATCGAACTGCGGTAATCCATTCCCATTTGTTTCAGACGCTTGGCAGCCAATCCTGTTGAAGCCACGGTCAAATCAAAGACTTTAGCTATAGACGTACCAATCGCACCTTCATAAACTACGGAATTGCCCAACGCCATATTGTCGGCCACAATACGCCCTTGCCGATTAGCCGGATTGGCTAAATAGTTGAGCCAAGGCTTTCCGGTCAGCGGATGGGGATATTCAATGGCATCTCCTACTGCATAAATATCCCGCACCGACGTCTGCAAGTGCGAATCGACCCAGATTCCTCCAGTTTCACCCAAACGGATACCGGCAGCCTGAGCCAAAGCCGTGGCCGGCCGCACCCCGATGGACAGCAATACCATATCCGCCGCAATAGATTTCCCGCTTTTCAGATGAACAAGCAATCCTTCCTTCTCACGGTCAAAACCAGTCACCCCTTCTTCCAAATAAAGTACTACACCCTTCTCCACCAGATGTTGATGAATGGGAGCTGCCATTGAATAATCAATAGGAGCCATTACCTGATTCCCCATCTCAACCACAGACACAGAGATTCCTGCATGATGGAGATTCTCAGCCATTTCCAAACCGATGAAACCAGCACCGACCACAACAGCACGCCGGACTTTCTTTTCTGTCAGATAACCCTTGATCCGATCTATATCTTCCACAGTACGCAAGGTGAAGATGCCTTCCAAGTCAACACCCTTCAAGGGCGGACATACCGGCGTGGAACCGGGAGACAACAACAGTTTGTCGTAAGTCTCTTCATACTCCGATCCGTCGCCTCTGCGTATGGTTATGGCCTTCTTTTCCGGAAACAAGGCTGTTACTTCATGTTCCACACGGACATCAATGCGGAAACGTTGCCCGAAAGATTCAGGAGTCTGTAAGAGCAATCTGCTGCGCTCTTCAATGACGCCCCCTATATAATAAGGTAATCCACAATTAGCATACGAAATATACTTCCCTTTCTCCAACAAAATAATTTCCGACATTTCGTCTACTCTTCTCAACCGGGCTGCCGCAGTTGCTCCACCAGCCACACCGCCAACGACTACATATTTCATGATTTACCTGATATTAAATTCATATTCACAATGCAAAGAAACTAATATTTACCCTAAATACATAATTTCCATTGGAAATATTTATTTAAAATAACATTAAAATACCCCTTACCGGAATACTTGACTCCCTTTCAAGAGGAACATGAGTCTAACAGCATTCGGACATGAAACAATAAGACAACAAGTTCCGAACCTGAACAAAACAAACATGACCGGTTTCCAGTTCACCCTGCATTACTCACACTTATGCGAGCTATGCAAACAACTTGCCGGAAAGTCTTTCTAAGTTTCTTCTCTTCCCCTACAGGAGTTTTCAGAAAATGCCCTTCATCTTTCAGGATGAAGGATAATATACTTAAAACAAGACGATTAAAGGCTGAAACATGGCTGAAACTTCATCTATGGACCACACAAAAATTTCTACAGCACAAACTTCTTACTCCGAATGCGTTTCACCTTTCATCCGTACCCGGACAGTCTACAGCCTGACTCCACACCCAGACCTCACCAAACAATAATTCATTCTCTTCATAAAGAAAACCGCTCCACAGATTCTCCGCTAATCATTACTGCATGAGAGATTCTGAACCAGTTTTTCAGGTGTTCCCGCCCTTGGGTCCTCACGGAAACCTCCATTCCTAACCGAAATCGGCAAAACACTATGAGAGCACCTTCCATAGAGAAAAAAACAAAGATGGGGATGCACCCAAATGATGCCTCCCCATCTTTATGTATAGATTCACGAATAAATTACAACTTCGGACCGGCTGCAACCAAAGCCTTTCCTGCTTCGTTACCCGTGAACTTCGTGAAGTTCTTGATGAAGCGGTTAGCCAAATCCTCAGCCTTCTTGTTCCATTCTGCAGCATCTGCATAGGTGTCACGCGGATCGAGAATCTTAGGATCAACGCCCGGCAACTCTGTAGGAACAACAAAGTTGAAATAAGGAATCGTCTTTGTCGGAGCCTTGTCGATAGAACCATCCAGGATGGCATCGATGATACCGCGGGTGTCACGTATGGAAATACGCTTGCCTGTACCGTTCCAACCTGTGTTCACCAGATAAGCCTTGGCACCGGACTTGTTCATCTTCTTCACCAGTTCTTCAGCATACTTCGTAGGATGCAGGCTCAGGAAAGCAGCACCGAAGCAAGCAGAGAAAGTAGGAGTAGGTTCAGTGATACCACGCTCTGTACCGGCCAGTTTTGCAGTAAAACCTGACAGGAAATAATACTGAGCCTGCTGATCGTCCAGAATTGATACCGGAGGCAATACGCCGAAAGCGTCAGCTGACAGGAAGATCACCTGCTTGGCAGCCGGACCCTTAGAGATAGGCTTAACGATGTTTTCAATATGATAGATAGGATAAGATACACGGGTGTTCTCCGTTACGCTCTTATCAGCGAAGTCTATCTTACCTTCTGCATCCACTGTTACGTTCTCCAACAGAGCATCACGCTTGATAGCATTATAGATGTCCGGCTCAGACTCCTTGTCGAGGTTGATGACTTTGGCATAGCAACCACCTTCGTAGTTGAACACGCCTTCGTCGTCCCATCCGTGCTCATCATCACCGATCAGCTTGCGCTTCGGGTCGGTAGACAGCGTTGTCTTACCCGTACCGGACAGACCGAAGAAGATAGCCGTGCTGGTCTCTTCCATGTTCGTATTGGCAGAGCAGTGCATGGAAGCGATGCCGCGCAACGGGTTGTAGTAGTTCATCATGGAGAACATACCCTTCTTCATTTCACCGCCGTACCAGGTGTTCAGGATGACCTGCTCGCGCGAAGTCAGGTTGAATACAACGGCAGTCTCTGAATTCAGGCCCAGCTCCTTGTAGTTTTCAACTTTAGCCTTGGAAGCGTTGTAGACAACGAAATCAGGCTCGCCGAACTCAGCCAGTTCTGCCTCAGTCGGACGGATGAACATGTTCGTCACGAAATGAGCCTGCCAAGCCACTTCCATAATGAAACGCACCTTCAGGCGGGTAGCGGCATTGGCACCGCAATAAGCATCGACAACATACAGTTTCTTGTTAGAAAGCTCCTTGATTGCCAGATCCTTCACAACATCCCAAGTTGCAGGTGTCACAGGCTTATTATCATTCTTATATTCTTCAGAAGTCCACCATACGGTATTTTCAGAAGTTGCATCTTTCACAATGAACTTATCCTTGGGCGAACGACCGGTATAAATACCTGTCATTACGTTCACAGCACCCAATTCTGTTACCTGACCTTTTTCAAAACCTTCCAAACCAGCTTTGGTCTCCTCCTTGAACAATACGTCGTATGACGGATTGTGGAGAATTTCTACAGTACCGGTAATACCGTACTTACTCAACTCTAAATTTGCCATTTTACTTAAAAATAAATATTTGGTTAGAATTCAATTCCTCGCTATACAGTTCTCTCATTTGCGCTGACAAAATTACAAAGATTTGTGTGCATTTAAAAGTTTCGGCATCTTATTTTTCTTAATTCAAAATTATTCTTCCGTTAAAATTCCCAAAAGTAGAACAATCTGGCAAGATTTGCTAAACAGAGTTTACATTTCTAAGAAGTTTTTGTTACTTTTGTCTTATAGATCAGAACAAACAAAAGCTTTATGAAAATAGTAAATTTCGCAGAACAATTATCGATTGTCAACAAATACATGGCCGAACTACGGGATGTGAACATACAAAACGACCGCGCCAGATTCCGCCATAACCTGGAACGCATCGGCGAAGTCATGGCTTACGAAATCAGCCGTACGCTGAATTACAGTGCAAAGGACATACAAACACCGTTAGGCGTGGCACCGACCATGCTGTATGACGACCAGATTGTGCTGGGAACGATATTCCGCGCCGGGCTGCCTTTTCACCAAGGTTTCCTGAACGTTTTTGAAGAGGCCGACAACGCATTCGTTTCGGCTTATCGCTTTTACAAAGACAAAGAATGTCACGAAGTGGGCATACACATCGACTACTTGGCCACACCGGACCTGAACGGAAAGACACTCATCATTGCCGACCCCATGCTGGCCACCGGCGGAAGCATGGAACTCGGCCTGCGTGCTTTTGAAACGAAAGGAATCCCAAGCAAAGTGCATCTGTGCTGTGCCATCGCCAGCCAGACGGGAGTTAACTATCTGAAAAAGATATTCAAGGACACCGACTACACCGTGTGGTGCGGAGCCATCGATCCGGACCTGAACGAACACATGTACATCGTGCCCGGACTCGGTGATGCGGGCGACCTCGCCTACGGAGAAAAGCTTTGATTTCCACCCATATCCGCCGCCACGTATCAGGTTTTGCGGAAAAAGACATCCGCCCGGCAGAAACAATGTTCTGACACATGTTTCTGCCGGGCGGACCTCATCTGGCTCATGCCTGTATTAATCTTTCACTTCCCAAATATCATTGGTATAAAGCAATTCCTTGAAATTGTGATAAGGCTTGCGGGCTTTCACCTCTTCGATCTGTTGCTGCACGGCCTCATCATACGTCGGAGCCTTGACATCGCGAATCACACCCAGGGCAACAGGGAAATCCGGACCCTCCATCAACGCCAGCTTCAAGTGCAGCGTATTATCCTCACAGTGCGCGTCATGCACCAGAATGTCCTTTTCCGTAATGCCGTTTTCTCCCAGCCGGACCACCTTCAGGCCGAAGCCTTCCTGCATCAGTCCGAACTCTTTATGCTCACCGAACAGCATCGGCTGCCCATGCTCCAGATAAATGGCATTCTTTGCCCGGCCTTCCTTCGTGTAGACCGACTCATGCGTGCCGTCATTGAAAATCACACAGTTCTGAAGAATCTCACACACCGATGCGCCTTTATGATGATAGGCAGCTTTGAGAATCTCCACCGTCCCCGCCGCATCCGTAGCTACCGCACGGGCGAAGAAATGTCCGCGCGCACCGAAACAAAGCTCTGCCGGATGGAACGGGTCCTCCACCGTCCCATAGGGTGAGGACTTGCTGACAAAACCACGAGGAGAAGTCGGAGAATACTGGCCTTTTGTCAGACCATATATGCGATTGTTCAACAAGACCATGTTGATGTCCACATTACGGCGTATGGCGTGAATAAAATGATTACCGCCGATAGCCAGGCCGTCGCCGTCACCGGAAATCTGCCATACGGCAAGTTCAGGGTTCGTCACCTTGCATCCCGTAGCAATAGCCGCCGCACGCCCATGAATGGTCTGCATGGCATACGTGTTCATATAATAAGGCAGACGGCTGGAACAACCTATACCGGAAATGACGGCAGTCTGATAAGGCGGCACTCCGATTTCCGCCATGGCCTTATGCAAGGAAGCCAGGAAAAAGTGGTCTCCACATCCGGGACACCAGCGCGGCTGTCCCTTTTTAAAATCTTTTGCTGTATATTCGCTCATTTTTTCTATTCTTCTAAGGTTAGACTACTTGTTGTAAATCTCGGTAAAGGCGTCCACCAGCTCACTGACGACAAAGGGCTGACCTTTGACCTGATTGAACTGATAAGGCACAAAACCGTCCACTTTCATACGCAAATAAGCGGCAAACTGCCCCAGATTCTGCTCTGCCACCACCACCTTGGCGTACTTTTTCAATACGGCAGCCGTATTGGCAGGCAACGGATTCAGATAAGAGAAATGAGCCAGGGCCACTTTCTTGCCGGACGCTATCATTTCGTCCATAGCTGAATGCAGATGTCCGTAAGTGCCGCCGAAGCCCACAATCAGCAGTTCGGCATCCTCCACACAGCCCTGCACCTCGACATCCGGCACCGGGATGCGGGCCACTTTCTCCGCACGCACACGGCACATCCGGTCGTGGTTCTCCGGATCGGTACTGATTGCTCCCGTACCGCCATCTTTCTCCAGCCCTCCGAGGATATGCATATACCCCTCCTGTCCGGGAAGTGCCCAATAACGTACCTGCGTTTCAGGGTTACGCATGTAAGGCGTATAATGGCCGGCCATTTCCGGCGTGACGTAAGGCGGGCGGATAGCGGGATACTCATCCAGATCGGGCAGCTTGAACGCTCCGGAACCATTGGCCACAAAAGCATCCGTGAGCAGCACGACCGGCGTCATGTGTTCCAGTGCCATTTTAGAAGCATAATATGCCGCATCAAAACAGTTGGTGGGTGATGTGGCAGCAATCACCGGCATCGGCGATTCGCCGTTCCGGCCGAACAGCACCTGCAACAGGTCTGTCTGCTCGCTCTTCGTCGGCAGACCCGTAGACGGTCCGCCACGCTGAACATCCAGGACCACCAACGGCAACTCTGTTATCACGGCCAGATTCATGGCCTCAGACTTCAGACAAATGCCCGGCCCGGAAGTGGACGTTACCGCCAGCGCACCGGCAAACGACGCACCGACAGAAGAAGCACAGCCGGCAATCTCATCCTCGCACTGCACAGTCATCACGCCCAGGCTCTTGTGCTTGGACAGCTCATGCAGCACATCCGTGGCCGGCGTAATGGGATACGACCCCAGGAACAGACGCTTGCCAGCCTTTTCGGCAGCTGCGATAAAGCCGTATGCCGTAGCCTTGTTCCCCATAATATCCATATATTTTCCAGGCTTCTTGGTCTTGGATTCCACACGGTAAGTATGCGCCACAGAAGCATGCGTATTCGCTCCGTAATCATATCCGGCCTGCACCACCTTGACATTGGCTTCGGCCACGGCAGGTTTCTTGGCGAACTTCTCGCGCAACATGCTGAACGTGACGTTCAAATCACGATTGAACAGCCAGCACACCAGTCCCAGGGCGAACATGTTGCGGCACTTCAGCACCGACTTGTTATCCATGCCCGAATCTGCCAGACAATCCTTCACCATCTGCGTGATGGGAGCGGCAATCACATCGTTCTTAATGCCCATCTCCTCAACAGGATTATCGGTGGCGAACGCCGCCTTCTCCAGATCCTTAGCCTGAAAACAGTCTGTATCTATAATAATGCAGGCGGTAGGCTTGGCATATTTATACTGCGTCTTCAATGCTGCGGCATTCATAGCCACCAGCACGTCACACTTATCGCCCGGTGTATAGACACGCCCGGCCCCGATGTGCACCTGAAAAGCGGAAACACCGGTCAAGGCTCCCTGTGGGGCACGGATATCCGCCGGATAATCGGGAAACGTACAAATGTCATTCCCCACCGTTGCAGAAACAGTGGAGAATATATTTCCGGCCAACTGCATGCCATCGCCGGAGTCACCAGAGAAGCGGACCACGACTTGGTCCAACTCTTTTACTTCTAATGTATCAGCCATACCTTGATATAAATATAGGATTTAACGAATTTACTGCATATTCTTTCTACCTTAACTGTGCAAATATCGCAAAGAAATGTTTAAAAACAAAATATTCGGCTAATAAAAGTGTCCCCAAAGGCCGAAAACAGTGTAAATTCGTCATCAAAACCGCCTTTAACATAGCATTTCAACATTCTACTGAAAGGTTTTCGGAACAAAACGGATGCCCCAAACGCGGAAAACGCATAAATATGCAAAGTGAAGGAAACGCATGAAAAAAACCTTGCGCAAGACTCCGGACAACCTTGCGCAAGAATAAAACCATCTTTGCGCAAGACCGGAACGCACAGTGCAGGAGCATAAAAAACGCCGCCGGCATTCACTTTTTCAGCAAACCTTGCGATAAATCCAAAGGAAACCATTAACTTTGCAACGCTGGAACTGCCCCTGTAGTTCAATGGATAGAACTACGGTTTCCTAAACCGTCAATCCGGGTTCGATTCCCGGCGGGGGTACAGGAGCGTATTCTGATTATATCCGGCCGTGCTCCGGCCATACCGGCATCCCTTCTTAACATTATCCACATCTGGCCAAAGCCTCGTTCCGGTTCCTGAGCGGATCTCCTTGGCTACATCTGCCCGCAGACCTGTCCCACACGGTCCCTTAAACAGCGCACACACAATGAAACAAAAAGAGGTGCACCGCTCAAAGCGATGCACCTCTTTCTTATCACTTGCCCCTTATCGGGATTTCATTTCATGTCATTCTGCAGCCGCAGCCAAATCACCATCCTGCTTGATGCGCTTACCCATCGTGAGGAAAGCCACCGGAGCAGCCATGAAGATGGACGAGCAGGTCCCGACGATGACACCCAGACTCATGGCAAAAGCAAAGCTGCGGATACTGTCGCCTCCCAGGAAGAAGATACACAACAGCACGACCAAAGTCGTAGAAGAGGTGTTGATGGTACGGGTCAGTGTCGTGTTCAGAGAGTCATTGAACAACTGCTGACGGTCGCGTTTCGGATACAGCCGCAGGAACTCGCGGATACGGTCGAACACCACCACCTTGTCGTTGATAGAGTATCCGATGGCTGTCAGGATAGCACCGATAAACGTCTGGTCGATTTCCAGCGAGAACGGCATCCATCCCCAACAGATGGAGTAGGCACCGATAATCAGCAACGTGTCCACCGTCAGTGCCACCACTGCCCCCACGGAGAAAGCCACATTGCGGAACCGCAGCAGGATGTAGAGGAAGATGGCCACCAATGCCAGGATAACCGAAACTATGGCACCATACGTGATGTCCTCAGCTACGGACGGACCGACCTTTTCCGAACTGATGATGGAGCCGCCGTCGCGCACGTCGCGGTTGATAAATGTCTTCAGGTCGAGATCCGAAGCCAGCAATTCCCCTTTCTTCAAGACGTTAAACAGCGTTTCTTCTATCTCGGAATCCACTTCAGTACCTTCCTCGTCGATACGGTAGTTCGTAGAGATGCGGACCGTCTTATGGTCCGTACCCAGGGCAATGACCTGGATATTGGCATCGCCAAACTGGTCCTGCAACAACGTGCGCACCGTTTCCGGCTCCACCTGTTTCTCAAAGACAACAACAAAATTGCGCCCACCCGTGAAATCGATGCCCTTGCTCAGGCCACGCACAAACAAAGAGCCGATGCCGACAATCAGAAGAATGCCGAACACAGAGAACGACTTCTTATAGGCACTCATGAACTTATAGTGCGTGTCGTGCAAGAACCTGCGTGAGGCCGCCGTCGTGAACTTCAGGTTCAGCCACTTGTCCTTGTTCAGGAAATGTTCATAAACGATACGGGTCAGGTAAACAGCCGTAAAGAACGAGACCAGAATACCGATAATCAAGGTAGTGGCAAAACCACGGATCGGGCCTGTTCCGAAATTATAAAGGATAATACCGGTGATGATAGAGGTCAGGTTAGAGTCGAAAATGGCCGAGAACGCATTGGAATAACCGTCGGCCAGGGCTGTACGCACATTCTTTCCGGCACGCAGTTCCTCCTTGGTACGCTCATAAATCAGCACGTTGGCATCCACTGCCATACCCAGCGACAGCACCATACCCGCAATACCGGACATGGTCAGCGCGGCCTGGAACGACGTAAGCACACCCAGCGTAAAGAAGAAGTTCAATATCAGCGCTCCATTGGCCACCATGCCCGGAATCAGACCGTACATGCCGCACATGTAAATCATCAGCAAGATGAAAGCGATGACGAACGAAGTGACACCCTGATTGATGGATTCCTGTCCCAACGTAGGACCGACGAACTGTTCGGAAACGATATGAGCCGGGGCCGGCATCTTACCGGTATTCAGCACATTTGCCAAATCGCGAGTATCCTCAAGCGTAAAATTACCTGTGATAGACGACACACCGCCCGTAATCTCGTTCTGAACCGTCGGAGCACTATAGACATAACCGTCCAGCACAATAGCAATGGCACGTTTCTGATTCTTCTTGGTCAACGCAGCCCAACGGCGGGCACCGTCGGAATTCATGGTCATGCTTACACAAGGACGGCCATTCTGTTCATAATCGTCCTTAGCTTCCGTTACGACATCGCCCTCCAGCGGCGCACGTCCGTTACGTTCCGTCACCTTGATGGCATACAATTCAAAAATGTCGCCCGTCGTTCCGTGCGTAACAGGCTTCACGCCCCAAAGCAGTTTCATGTCGCTTGGCAGCACATCTTTGGCAACCGCCGAACGGATGTAATTATTCACGGCCATCGTATCGCGCCAATTGGCATAACCGACAACGCAACCCATCGGGCCCTGTGCCAGCTGCAAGATAGACGCCAACGGATGTTTTTTCTTCAGTTCGTCTGTCATACCGGCATTCTCACTGCCAGCCGCATTAGCCGCGCCGCCTTTCAAGGCTGCAGCCAGCCCCGTAGCGGAATTGGCTTTCGACGAATCTGCCGGAAGCACCTCTGCCATGGCTACCGTATCAGGCTGGGCTACCGCCGTATCGGATGTCGTTTCCGCCGCCAGCTGTGTATCCAAAGCGATCAGGAAAGGCAGTGCCTCTTCTGTATTATAGGTCTCCCAGAATTCCAGGTTGGCACTTCCCTGCAACAGCTTGCGCACACGCTCAGGCTCTTTCACACCCGGCAACTCAACCATAATGCGACCCATCTGCCCTTCCAAAGTCTGAATGTTAGGCTGGGCCACGCCAAAACGGTCTATACGCGTACGCAACACATTATATGAGTTGGCTATGGCAGACTCCACTTCCTCGCGCAACACCCTCTCAACCTCAGCGTCCGTACTTTGCGTAGTGACCTTTCCTTTCAGTTGCTGGGTGGCGAACAGTTCTGCCAACTTACTGTCAGGAGCCAATGCCTTGTAGTCTTGAACAAATAAGGTAATAAAATCACTCTGGCTGTTTTTAGCCTTTTCCGCAGCTTGCGCAACCGCCTGATTGAAAGCAGCATCCGCCTTATGGTCAGCCAATGCCTTGACTACCTCCGGAACAGACACTTCCAGGATGACATTCATACCTCCCTTCAGGTCCAGACCCAGACTGATTTCCATCTCGCGGCAGTCTTTCAAAGAGTACGCGCCCAACCAGATCGGATTATTCATCACCGAGTCCAGATAATGCGCGCCGGCTTCTTCTCCCTCCGTTTTCGTAATCTCATCCACCTTGTTCATCTGGTGACGCGTCACAAATGAAAAAGACAGATAAAACACGCACACAAGGGTAAGCAGCAAAGCGAAAACTTTAACAAATCCTTTGTTTTGCATTTTAATTTACTATTATGATGTTATTATTTCGTCGTGAATCAGACTACAAGGGCGCAAATATAACGTTTTTTTTATATTTACACCGCAATTTCACGGATTAATTTCTTCCTCCATTTTATTTTTTGTGCTTTTTCAAATAGGTAATCATGGGATAATGGTCCGACCACAATGCCGTTTTATCCACATGGGTTTCATACGTCTGCCAATAATCGGACACGAAGATATGATCGATGCGGAAATAAAAGCCTTTCTGATTATAGGACAAGCCCAGTCCGTTGCCCGACTGGCGGAAAGCACTCGTCAGGGCAGAAGAACATCGCCGGCAGGAATAAGATATCGGTGAATCGTTGAAATCACCGCACACAACCACCCCTTCGCGCCCCGAATGACGGACATAATTCAACACGGAATCTATCTGCGGGCCACGCATCCGGCTCGCATCGGCCATTTTCCGGACCAGATCGCGTGAAGAACGTTCCGACCGTATATTCTCCGGATCGTGAATGATATCCTTATAAACCTGTTTGTCTTCCGGCGTCAGCTTGTAAGATTCCAAATGGTTGTTCACCACCAGAATCGTATCTCCCTCATACAACAACTCCATGGCCATGCTGCCGTTCGTGGAACTTTCATAAGCCACCCTGTGCACATCCAGAATCGGCAGGCGGCTATAAATGAATTGCGGTTCCGCCTTGCCGTCGTTCAGATGGCGGATATGGTATCCGGCAGCAGCCATCACGCTGTCGGCATATTCCTGCGAAGGATTTTTCGACTGAGCTATCCCCTCCTGAATGCAGATCACATCCGCGCCAGACGCGGCCATGTACTCCAACAACGAGTAACCCCCATCGGCATCCTTTTCGCCCCGTCCCAGAAACTCTGTATTATAAGTCATCAGCATCAAAGCGTCCTGCGGGGCTTTCTCCGGCCAGTTCAAGGGACAGTAGTCATATATATAGGAAACAGACAAAAGCATGCCAACGAAAGGCAGCCACACATAACGTATGCAAAAGACCAGCCAAAAAGGTATAAACAGCAGATTCAGGAGCAACAGCAAGGGAAATCCCAGTCCGAACAACGCCGCATGGGGATAATCAGCAGGATTCAGTCCGGCACTCAGGCCGCAGGCCAGCAGCATCAAAGCCGCCATTACGTTAGCCCCGACCGACAGCTGTAGCAATATCCGCGTCAACCACTTCATCGCTGGCTCGCATCGAACAGCTTCCGCTTCTCGTCGTCTGTCAGGGCACTGTAACCGGATTTCCTCACTTTCTCCAGAATGCGGTCTATCTCTTCTTCCTCTGTCCTCTTCCGCGCGTTATATTCATAGTCGTCTTTACGGTTGCCCATAGAGACTTTCATCTTCGGCCTGCGGTAAGAAGAGAAGCGGTCACGCTGGTTGAAGAACCATTCTTTCATCTTTTGTCCGAAAGAGTCACGCCCGTAATAGCCCCCGCCCCGGTTGTTCCGCCAGTAAAGTATCAGCAACAGGCCGAAAATCATACCGCCCAGGTGGGCGAAGTGGGCCACGCCGTCGCCGGAATTGCTCAGTGCCGACCATAGTTCTATCACGGCATAACCTATCACAAAGAACTTGGCCTTGATGGGAACCGGCAAGGGAAAAATGAATAAACGCTCGTTCGGAAACGACATACCAAAAGCCAGAAGAATGCCATAAACCGCACCGGAAGCACCGATTGTCGTCCACCGGTTCAGATAATCTCCCATGGAAATCACCGCATATCCCACATTCACACGTTCAAACTCATCCAAACCTTGAACCAGATAAGAAACATACTGTACCCCCTCTTGCACCAAACCTGCCCCGATGCCGCACACGAAATAATAGATCAGGAAACGACGACTGCCCCAATAACTCTCCATGACGCGCCCGAACATCCACACGGCAAACATATTGAACAAGATATGCGCAAAACCGCCGTGCATGAACATGTACGTCACGAACTGATAGAACCGGAAATCCGGAGCAAGAAAGAAGTGCAATCCCAAAAGGTTGTCAAGATCCACTCCATATCTCACGGCTACCATCTTGCCTAAGAAGAACAACACATTAATTATAATAAGGTTCTTCGTTACGGGAGGCATATTCATCATATTACAGTCAATTTCAAAATTGGTTTCAGGCGCAAAATTAGTAATTTTCTTCCATTTCCTTCAAGTTTATCCAAAGCAAGCTTGTTCTTTTTCATAAAAAGAAATATTTTTTCAATGAAAAAATTTGTTTTAACAGCTAATTTACATACATTTGCAGTGCAAGATGTGAAAAATGACATTAATTATCTACTTTAAATTATTTCTCAAATGAACAAAACAGAACTTATCAATGCCATCGCGGAAAACGCCGGATTGAGCAAGGCTGATTCAAAGAAAGCCTTGGACGCCACTCTCAACGCCATCTCTGACGCACTGAAGAAAGGAGACAAGATTGCCTTGATCGGCTTCGGAACCTTTTCTGTGAGCGAACGCCCCAGCCGCACCGGCATCAACCCCAGAACGAAAGAACAAATTACGATTGCAGCCAAGAAAGCAGTCAAGTTCAAAGCAGGAGCGGAATTGAACGACGCACTTCAGTAAGCAATAACCCCTGTCTTATCATAAAAAAGAGAGAAGCAAGTTTTTGCTTCTCTCTTTTTTATTGTGTATCTTTGCAGCCTGAATCATAGGTAATAAAAGACAATGGAAATAGAAAATAGAATCACATCTGCCGTAGTTCGCGGCATCCAAAATCTATATGGTCAGGAAATCGCTCCCGAAACTGTCCAACTCCAAAAAACAAAAAAGGAATTTACCGGTCATCTGACCATAGTAGTCTTTCCTTTTCTGAAGATCTCGCATAAAAAACCGGAGGAAACCGCTCAGGACCTTGGCGATTTCTTAAAAAAAGAAATACCGGACGTCGTTGCTGATTTCAATGCCGTAAAAGGATTTCTCAACCTCATCATATCCTCTCAAAGCTGGATCAGTCTGCTCAATGACATTCATCACAACGACAAATTCGGCCTGACTGAAGCTACAGACAAGTCACCGCTGGTGATGATAGAGTACTCCTCGCCCAACACCAACAAGCCGTTGCATTTGGGGCACGTACGCAACAATCTTTTAGGATGGGCCTTGGCCAACATCATGGCGGCCAACGGCAACCGCGTCGTAAAAACGAACATCGTGAACGACCGCGGCATACACATCTGTAAGAGCATGCTCGCATGGTTAAAGTATGGCAATGGAGCCACTCCCGAAAGCACCGGCATCAAGGGGGATCATCTCATCGGAGATTACTATGTGGCGTTTGACAAGCACTACAAAGAACAGATCAAGGAGCTGACAGACAGCGGCATGAGCGAGGAAGAAGCCAAAAATGAGGCTCCGCTCATCAAAGAAGCACGTGAGATGCTGGTCAAATGGGAAAACAACGACCCGGAGGTGCGTGCCCTTTGGCGTAAAATGAACGACTGGGTCTACGCCGGATTCGATGAAACTTATAAAGCTTTAGGCGTCAGCTTCGATAAGATATATTATGAATCCGAGACTTATATAGAAGGCAAAAAAGCTGTTCAGGAAGGACTGGAAAAGGGATTGTTCTATCGTAAAGAGGACGGTTCCGTATGGGCTGACCTCACCTCAGAAGGACTGGATGAGAAACTGCTGCTCCGTTCGGACGGTACATCCGTCTACATGACGCAAGATATCGGTACAGCCAAACTACGCTTCCGCGACTATCCCATCAACAAAATGATTTACGTTGTGGGCAACGAACAAAATTATCATTTCCAGGTTCTTTCCATACTATTAGACAGACTGGGATTTGAATGGGGAAAAGATCTCGTACACTTCTCCTATGGCATGGTGGAACTGCCCAACGGCAAAATGAAAAGCCGCGAAGGAACCGTAGTGGATGCGGACGATCTCATCGCAGAAATGATTAACAACGCAAAGAGAATGTCGGAAGACAAGATCAACAAACTGACAGATCTGAGCGAAGAGGAGGCCAACGAAATAGCACGCATCGTGGGACTGGGCGCACTGAAATATTTCATACTGAAAGTGGACGCCCGCAAAAACATGCTCTTCAATCCGGCAGAAAGTATTGACTTCAACGGAAACACGGGACCGTTTATCCAATATACATACGCCAGAATCCGCTCCATCCTACGCAAAGCGCAGGAATCGGGACTTTGCGTACCGGAAACCTTATCCGTACATACGGCATTGAACGAAAAGGAAATCGCACTCATCCAAAAGATATCCGAATTTACCGATGTCGTCAAACAGGCAGGCAATGATTACAATCCCAGCTGCATCGCCAACTATTGCTACGAACTTGTGAAAGAATACAACCAATTCTATCACGATTTCAGCATCCTGCACGAGGCAGACAATGACAAGAAAATATTCCGCCTTGCCCTTTCTGCAGAAATCAGTAAGGTAATCCGTACCGGCATGGGGCTATTGGGCATTGAAGTCCCTGAGCGTATGTAACACCCAAAAGGAAGCTTCCCTATGGGAAAATCTAAATATTATGTGGTATGGCATGGCGTCAGTCCGGGAATCTATAGTTCCTGGACTGACTGCAAACTGCAAATCAACGGATTCGAAGGTGCCATCTACAAATCTTTCGACTCTAAAGAAGAAGCAGAAAAGGCCTACAGCTCCTCTCCCTATTTATATATACAACGTAAGCCCAAAGACGGAACAGACAGAACGTCCTGCGACAATCTGACAGATGTGCCGACAGACCGGACAGACACTATATTGCCCTTACCTTCAGACGTTCCCGCCGAGGCCCTGGCCGTAGATGCGGCCTGCAGCGGAAACCCCGGACCGATGGAATATCGCGGAGTGTATCTGCGAACCGGTGAAACCGTGTTCCATGTCGGCCCCATATTCGGAACAAACAACATAGGCGAGTTCCTGGCCATTGTACACGCATTGGCCTTGATGACCCAAAAAGGCATCTGTCTGCCGATATTCTCCGACAGCCGTAACGCCATTGGCTGGATAAACCAGAAAAAATGTAAGACGAAACTGGAACGGACTCCCCAGACAGAAGAAATCCACAAACTGATAGAACGGGCGGAAACCTGGTTACGCACCCATACCTGTACAATACCCATACGGAAATGGGAAACAGCACGCTGGGGAGAAATCCCTGCCGACTTTGGTAGAAAATAGAAACAAAACAAGCCATAGCAATGAGACAACGCATTCTCTATCTTTTCAAACTCTTCATCCTGTTTCTGCTTTTTTTCATCCTGCAGAAAATCATTTTCACTTATGTCAATACGCCACTAAACGGCGGAGACCTGTTTCAGGTCATCATACATGGCCTGGGGCTTGACGCTTCAACTACCGGCTACCTGATGATCATACCATTTATCACGGTATGGCTTGGGATATGGCTACACCGCCTCAACCACAAGGCCGTGCTGTTACCCTATTTCGTTCTCATCTCCATACTGCTGTCGCTGATCTGCATCGCCGACACCTCATTATACTCTTTCTGGAAATTCAAATTAGACGCCACGGTATTCAACTATATCGATGCACCCAAGCAAGTAGTTGCCAGCGTTTCAACCGGTTATCTCATCATACGTCTGATACTGATCATATTGTTCGCCGCGTTGTTGTCCTACGGATGCGTCAGACTGACTCCGAAGAAATTTCCCGAACTGCCATTCGATCGCAAAATGATTCTAAACAATACGGTCTACATCATCGTGGGCGGACTGATCTTTCTGGCCATCCGTGGCGGATGGGGGCGTTCCACCATGAACATAGGCAGTGCCTACTTCAGTAACGACGCTTATCTGAATCATGCCGCCGTCAACCCGGCCTTCAGTCTGATATACTCTTGGAACAAAGCCGAGGATTTTGCCGGAAAATACAACTATCTGCCGGAAAACGAACTGAAAGAAACCTATGACGACCTATATCCGGCCTTCACAGAAAGCCATGACACACTGTTGCTGAACAACATGCGCCCCAACATTCTGATCATTATCCTGGAAGGATTCGGCGGAAATTATGTAGAAGAACTGGGCGGAGCAAAAGGCGTAGCCCCCAACATCAGCCGCCTCATCAAGGAGGGTATCTTCTTTGACCATGTATATGCCAACAGCTTCCGCACGGATCGCGGCCTGGTCAGCACCCTGAGCGGACACATCAGCTACCCCACGACTTCCATCATGAAGCTCCCGGCCAAATCGCGTTTTCTGCCCGCTATTGCCCGTACACTGCAGAACAACGGCTATCAGACTGATTTCCTGTACGGCGGAGACATCAACTTCACCAACATGAGAAGTTACTTCACTTCTACAGGCTACCAGCAACTGACCAGCGACACGGACTTCAGCTTGCAGGAACGGACCTCCAGCTCTTGGGGCGCACATGATGAATATGCTTTCAACCGGCTGTATGAGATGATTAAATCACGTCCGGCCGACCAGCTGTGGCATACAGGCTTCCTCACACTCAGTAGCCACGAACCGTTTGAAGTGCCCTATACACGCCTGCAAGACAAACGGCTGAACGCTTTCGCCTATACCGATCACTGTCTGGGAGACTTCATCGACAAGCTCAAACAGCTGCCCGTATGGGAGAACCTGCTGGTAGTCTGCCTGCCGGACCACGGAAGTTCGGCAACATTCGACATCACATCCCCCACATTCTACCACATCCCCATGCTCTGGATAGGCGGAGCGATAAGGGAGCCTCAAGTCATACACACGCTCATGAACCAAAGCGACATGGCCGCCACCTTGCTCGGCCAGCTCGGTCTGCCGCACTTTGACTTCATATACAGCCGCAATATCTTCTCTAAAGACTACACTTATCCGTTTGTATATTCCACATTCAGCGACGGTTTCATGTTTATGGACAGTACGGGAGCGACCGTATTCGACAATGCAGCCCGAAAAGCCGTATTCAACGAGCCACAGCCCGACGCACAGAGAGAACAGAAAGGAAAAGCCATCCTGCAAACCTCTTACGACCAGCTGGAACTCATGCGCTGACCAGTCACGACAGGACAGAAACAAACTGCGTCCCGTTTTCCGATGTGGAAAACGGGACGCAGCCATATACCAATGTGGCTACAGCCACAAAGAAAGCAACAGATACACTCCGGCTGCCAGCAAGGCGCTCACCGGGATGGTCAGCACCCATGCCGTCATCAGGCTCTTCGTCACGCCCCAGCGCACAGCCGAAAGCCGCTTCGTAGCTCCCACCCCAATGATAGCACCGGTTATGGTATGTGTCGTGCTCACCGGGATTTTCAGATATTCCGTCAGATACAGCGTAAAGGCACCGGCAGTCTCCGCAATGACCCCCTCAAAAGGCGTCACCTTCGTGATACGCGTCCCCATGGTACGCACAATCTTCCAGCCGCCCGACATCGTTCCCAGCGAGATTGCCGTGAAACAGGCAAAGGCCACCCAGTCCGGCAAGTCATCAATGCTGCTCACTCCCAGTCCCAGCCCTTGCGAATGACCGGCAATCATGGCTGCCGCAATGATACCCATCACCTTCTGCGAGTCGTTCAGTCCGTGCCCCACGCTGAACAAGGCCGACGACACCAGCTGCAGCCGCTTGAACCACGTCTCCGCCGTATGCGGACGGGCCTTGCGGCACACATGCAGCACCACCAGCGTGAACGCCAACGCCACCACCATACCGATAAGCGGTGCCAGGAAGATAAAGGCAGCAATCTTCAGGATAATGTCAAGCTGTATGGACCCGAAGCCACTGGCCATAATGGCCGCGCCGGCAAACCCGCCGATAAGCGTATGCGAGGATGAGGAAGGTATCCCTTTCCACCACGTAAACAGATTCCAGATGATGGCCGCCACCACGCCGGACAAGATGATGGGCAAGGTAATGTAATCCTCTATGACCGTCTTAGACACCGTGTTGGCAATGCCGAAACCGCCAATGACATACTTGGCAATGAAAAAAGCCACAAAGTTGAAGGCCGCCGCCCAAAGCACAGCCTGGAAAGGCGTCAGCACGCGGGTGGACACAATCGTGGCAATCGAGTTCGCCGCGTCATGAAAGCCGTTGATGTAATCAAACAGCAAAGCCAGCACGATGATAATCACTAACAACTCCATCTCTACAGCCCACGTTTATGCATATTTCACAATCAGATTCTTCAGGATCTTCCCCACATGCTCGGCCGCGTCCGTCGTACGTTCCAGTTCCTGCATGATCTCCTTGATCCTGATCAGCTCTATACAGTCCTTCTCTTCCTCAAACAGCTTTTTGATAAAGAACTCATAGACATCATCGGCCTGATTCTCCAAATCATGCAACTCGTTGCAATAACCGCGCAAAGCCGCCGGCGTCTTGCGGAATACGTCCAGCTCGCCCACCGCACGCCCGATGCAGGCCGCCTCACGTTCGATGCAATGACACAGCTCCTTGGCGCTCTCGCCCAACGGACGGGGATTGTAGATGTTGATACGCTTGGCACTGCTGTTGATAGCGTCTATCACGTCGTCCATCCCCGATGCCAGCAGATTGATATCCTCACGGTCCAGCGGCGTGATGAAGGTCGTCTCCAGTTCATCCAGAATCTGATGTGTCACGGTATCCCCTCTGCGCTCCACTTCCTTTATCCGCTTATAATAAATGTTCCGCTCCTCCGACGTGCTGTGCTCCACACTCTCAGCCAAGATGGAAGCAGCCTCGGTCAGGATATCAGACAACTGTTTCAACAGAATGAAAAAACTCGGCTGTTTCGGAACAAACCGATTAAAAAAAGAATTCTTCATAACATCACTTATTTAAATTACTATCCGTCTTTTTCAGTCGCGCCCGCAACACCTCTATCACCGCAGGCAATATGGAAATCACAATGATGGCCACAATCAGCAGTTTCAGGTTAGCCTGCACGAAAGGCAAATCACCGAAGAAATAGCCCGCGTAGCAAAAAGCGGCGACCCAAAACGCTCCACCCACCACATTGTACACCATGAAATAATAATAATGCATCCGTCCCATACCGGCCACAAAAGGAGCGAACGTGCGCACGATAGGCACAAAACGGGCAATGATAATCGTCTTGCCGCCATACTTTTTATAAAATTCGTGCGTCTTGTCCAGATAACTCTGCTTGAATATCCTGGAATTGGGATTGCTGAAAAGCTTCTTTCCCAGAAAACGCCCGATCATATAGTTGCAGGAATCACCAAGGACAGCCGCCCCGAAAAGCACCAAAGCCAGGAAATGCACATTCAACGGCACGTCAGGCTGCGCCGCTATGGCACCGCCCACGAAAAGCAACGAGTCGCCCGGCAAAAAAGGAGTGACCACCAGACCCGTCTCACAGAAAATAACAAGGAACAATATAACATACGTCCATGCATGATACTGTTGCACAATCTCCACCATATAACGGTCGATATGCAAGATAAAATCTATAATAAAATCCATTTACAGCTGATTTAAATTAGAACGATGAAAAAGGCAGACCCACAGACAGACTGCCAGATACAAAAAAGGCCTTTCGCGCAACACAGTAGCGGAAAAGCCCTATATCAGCATACGCCCCAAGGCATAAACATAACACAATCTCACACCTGCAAACGGAAACACAACGGAGGCTCCCGCCTTACGCACAGGCTGCACGACATTTCGCCACGCAGAAGCACCTCCCCGGTCCACTGCCGCTGCCACCTGGGCACCTGCCAGCCTCGTCCCCTTCACAAAAGACACCGCATGAAGCCGGCCATTCACCCCCACACGCCCCTCATCAATATCCGGCATCCCGTCCGGCTCGCCGTAAACCGGTGCGGCACAAGTCCAGGAACAAACTTCCGCATGAGGATATGACTGCTCCCGACAGCCTTCTCCCGCCACATCAGACAGCGCAGCCCACACAAACAACAGGCTACCGAATATGATATAGGACAACCATTTTGCCATAACGGGCACAAAGGTAAGGATTATTTTTCATCCGACAAACAATCCCCGTCAAGGATTACCCCTCACAAACAAATTACCGCCACTTGCGTACTGTGCGGCAGACCGTTCCGGCTCTTCCGCACAACCTCGGACATTCTTGCGCAAGAATGAGATTGGCATTGCGCAAAAATACCACCCGAATTGCGCAACAGTGCGGCAGGCACATAAACCATCTCTCCATAAAGATACGGCTCATCCTTATTTATGAATCCCCAGAGCATCACACTTATCCGGACAAGTCCGGATAACTCACCGACCGTACCAGCACCCACACACAAACCTGCTATCAGTTTTTACTTTCCAAAAAGCAGTGTAAAAAAGGATATAAGCAAAAACATCTCCCTTTAAACGTGGAATTGGAAATAAATACGTATCTTTGCAAATCCATTTATTTCTTGATACTGTATTAACAAGACTCTTTCTAAATAAAATGATATGAAGAAAACGTACAGTCTATTTGAACACTATAGCCTCATCGGCAACCATACATAAAATCTCTAATACTGACACCGTATTGTATCACAACAACCGTAAAAAGACAATAACTTACCCCTATTCCAGTATTAAATAAACTGTATGATGCATAGCATAAATATATTATATGACTATCAAGCCTTTGAAATGCAGACTCATGGCGGAGTATCAAGATGCTTTGCAGAGTTGTACCAACGCCTTCCCAAAGAGATTACCGCACAAATTGGCGTTGTAGAAATCAATAATATATATCTGCAATTGTTAGGCTTCAGAAAGCCTGGCAGCCTTTATAACAGCTTCATCAAAGAAGGACATTTTTGGGGTAAAGATGTTCTTTTCAAGCTTTATTACAATTTCTATTATCACAATTATTCCCAATGGGATCATTGGCCTCAGCACAACAAGAATTATAGTATTAAGCTTTTGGAACAACAAACATTCGACATATTTCATCCAACGTTCTTTGATGACTACTTTTTGAAGTATCTGGGCAAAAAACCCTTTGTGATTACCGTACACGACATGATTCCAGAGCTATTTCCACAATATTATCCAAGGGATAATTTTCAGATAGTCAAGAAAAAAATACTTTTACCTAAAGCTACACATATCATCGCTGTCAGTGAAACGACAAAAAAGGACATCATCAGACTGACCGACATTCCAGAGGAAAAAATCACTGTCATATATCATGGTGCCAGTACACGACCTTATACGGAATCAGCTCAGTCCTTATTTGATTTTCCTTATATCTTATATGTCGGAGACCGCGATTTATACAAAAATTTCGGACTGTTCTGCCGCGACTGCCTGCCGATTCTCAAGAAATACAGGGAATTGAATATTGTATGCACGGGCAAACCTTTCACTCCTCAAGAATTGGAATATTTCCAAGAAAAAGGTGTGGAAAACCGTTTCGTACACATTTTTGTAACTACCAATCAAATGATGTTCGACCTTTATCACAAAGCAGAAGTCTTTGTTTATCCTTCTGCTTATGAAGGATTCGGCATTCCTATTTTGGAAGCTTACAAGGCAGGATGCCTCGTCATGCTAAACAAAGCAAGTTGCTTCCCGGAAATCGCCGGTAATGCCGCTACATATTTTCACATGGATGAAAAAAGTTCTGATTTTGCAGATATGTTTGAACAATTATACAATCTGCCAGACTCCGACAAAAAGCTGCTGTTACAACAACAGGCCGAACGGTTAAAACTATTCTCTTGGCAGAATTCAGCAAAACAACTTGCTAAAGTATACGAAGAAATATGTTCATAACAAATAGTACCATAATGAAATATACCATCATCAGTTTGAATTTGAACAACTGCCAGGGCCTGAAAAAAACCATTGACTCAGTCCTGTCACAAAGTTGCAAAGACTATGAATATATCGTTATAGACGGTGGGTCTACTGATGGCAGTAAGACACTCATCCAAAATACACCCGGAATCGACCATTGGGTAAGCGAACCGGACAAAGGTATCTACAATGCCATGAATAAAGGCATCAACATAGCCACGGGCGAATATTGCATCTTCATGAACTCTGGAGATTCATTTTATGACAACACTGTTCTGGAAAAGGTCTATCCTCACCTAAATGGAGGGGATTTCTATGTCGGAAACACGATAGAAATATTAGACGGACAAGAAAGAACTGTATATTCTCCTCTAAAAATGACTTTAGACGCCATTCTGACCGGATTCATCAACCACCAATCTACATTCACCAAAACCTCGCTATTGAAAGAGAGGCCCTACAACGAAAAGTATAAAATAGTTTCTGATTGGGAGAAACTTCTCAAAGAATGGTTTCTGCATAACAAATCATATACGCATATGGACATCATCATATCGCGTTTCCCGTTAGATGGTATTTCTTACACAAACCAAGACCTGTCTTGGAAAGAAAGGAACGAAGTGCTGGAAGAAACCATACCCGCTGAAATACTAAAAATGTACCTACCCAAACAAGAAACTCCCATTAGTCCTTTTAAACGAAAGATAGAGATCGCCTTTACCAAGCCTCCAGTCAGCCGTGATTGGAAAATCTTCAGAAATGCCTTCAAGTTTCTGATGAAAGACATTGCATGTTTTCTGTTTAATCATAAACAATACAAAAAAGAAAAATGAAGATTACAGTTGTAACCATCAACTTTAACAATCTTGAGGGACTAAAACAGACTGTACAATCCGTCTTAGACCAGACCTACACCGAATACGAATATATCGTTATCGATGGAGGGTCTACCGATGGCAGCAAAGAATATATTGCCAACAACATCTTCAGAATAGACTATTGGGAAAGCAAACCAGACAGAGGCATATATCATGCCATGAATAAGGCCATAGCCATAGCCCAAGGGGAATACTGCATTTTCATGAACTCTGGCGACACTTTCTATAACAAGGAAGTACTTGCCCATGTTGCCCCTTACCTCAACGGAGAGGATTTCTACGTAGGTCATCCCATACGGGTCAAAAAGAACGGTAAGGCAGAAAAGGAAAGCCTCCCGCAAAACATGTCCATAGACTTTCTTCTCACTGGCTCCGTCAACCATCAGTCCACTTTCACCAGAACTGCCATACTAAAAGAAAATCCATATAATGAAAACCATAAGATTGTATCAGACTGGGAGAAGCTCTTTGAAGAATGGCTTCTGCACAACCGCAGTTACGTCCCCTTAGATATTATTGTCTCCCGCTATCATTTAGACGGTATATCCTCCAGCAACATGGAACTGCTACAAAAAGAAAAGCAAGAAGTCATCGACAGACTTATCCCCAAAGAGATCCAAAATAAATTCAGGCTGACAAAAGATTTATCCCCCTTAGAGTTGAAAATCAAGAAAGCTATGTCAAAGCCACCAATCCCAAGAGACCTGAAACTACTGAGAAACGCTTTTAAATATCTAATCAGAGATAGCCTGCACCAATTGGAGATATGGCTTAAGACTTTAGGCTGTAAAAAAAGAAACGGGCAGACATAAACCACCGCAAAAAAACAGGTGACGAAACAGACAGAAAAAGTCTGTACAGGAATTTGACGGGTAGCGACCACTCTTGCTTGTTCTTATTACGCCACAATTCATCTATCATATTATTGCGGATTTTCGTTTCAGCAGAAATCCGAACAGCAGAAAGCAAGAACTTGACCATCTGTCGGCGGATGTATTCCTTAAGCTCTTCTTCACTATACAATTCTTTCAACTGCATATAATTGCAAGCCAACAAGCGAAGTTCATCGCTATTTTTTTTCGCCACTGTCAATCCACATGGAAGTTTCCGATAATGATATAGCCGATCCGGCAATACCTGCATTGTCGAACAAAAAGAAGCATAAGATAAGGTGAAGACTTCATCCTCACGGATAGATAGTCCCTCCACAAACCGTAATCCATGCTCCCTTATAATAGAAGCTCTGAATAACTTATTCCATGTAAAGCCAATATAATCCGGACAGTCCTTATTGTATGCCAGATGCAACAAACCGTGCTGCAAAGCCAAGAAGTCAGAGTAACTATGATTTCCCGGTGAACGTTGCTCCTCATGGTCGGCATAATGAAAAATGCTCCCATAAAAAGTCAGATCCGACAAAGTTGCGGCATCCTGCATCAGTTTTGAAAAAGCATCTGAAGCGAACCAATCATCAGCATCTGCAAAAATAAGGAACTCTCCCCTCATATGCTCAAGTCCCACATTTCGTGCAGAACTAACCCCACCGTTAGTTTTATGAAAGACCTTAACACGACCATCCATTTGTGCATAACCATCACACAAAGCCGCCGATCCGTCTGTACTACCATCATCAACTAACAACAATTCTAAGTCTCTATAACTTTGTGACAATATGCTCTGCACACAATCATCCAAATAATTTTGGACATTATATAAAGGGACAATAACTGACAACGTCGGCATTACTATCTATCATTACAAACTTTGCATATCGTTCAGCTTCTTATAATAGCCATTCATCGCTATAAGTTCTTCATGCGTGCCCCGCTCTACGATTTCACCTTCATAAAGCACACATATTTCATCTGCATTCTTAATCGTACTGAGACGGTGGGCAATGGCAATCGTAGTGCGCGACTTCATCAGACGCTCCAGTGCTTCCTGCACCAGACGCTCCGACTCGGTGTCCAGTGCAGATGTGGCTTCGTCCAGAATCAGGATGGGCGGATTCTTCAGAATGGCACGGGCGATGCTCACGCGCTGCCGCTGTCCGCCAGACAGACGCCCTCCGCGGTCACCAATCATCGTGTCATATCCTTTCTCGGACTCCATGATGAAATCGTGCGCATTCGCAATCTTCGCTGCCTCTATCACCTGTTCCATTGTGGCATTCTCCACGCCAAAAGTGATATTATTATAAAAGGTATCGTTAAACAATATAGCTTCCTGATTCACATTCCCTATCAACGAACGCAAAGACTGAATCGAAATATCTTTCACATTCTTGCCGTCAATCAAAAGTTCGCCCTCGCACACATCATGATAACGAGGTATTAAATCCACCATCGTGGATTTTCCGGAACCTGACTGCCCCACCAAAGCTATGGTTTTTCCCTTGGGAACTTTCAAATTAATGTGCTTCAATACCGGACGACCGGAAATGTAACTGAAAGAGACATCGCGGAACTCCAATTCATGTTCAAAAGCTGCCAACTGCAACGGAGTCTCAGGCTCTTTAATAGGGTTTTCCGCTTTCAGTATCATATCGATACGTTCCATACTGGCCAAGCCCAACGGAATATTATAAAAAGCTTTGGAAAACTCTTTCAACGGATTAATTATCGTATAAAGTATTGTCATGTAAAAGATAAACATGGCAGCGTTAATCGGAGAATATTGATTAAGAATCAACGCTCCACCAAACCATAATACAATGACAAGCACACAAGTTCCAAGGAATTCACTCATTGGATGAGCTGAACTTTGACGGATGACCATTGCATTCATGGCATCACGGAAATCATTATTTGTTTTAGCAAAACGGGCAGACATCTTGTGCTCTGCTATAAACGCCTTGATAATTCTCAGGCCTCCCAAAGTTTCATCAAGTTGTGACATGATATCTCCCCACTGTGCTTGTGCTGCCACAGACTGGCTTTTCAGCTTACGGCTCACTACTCCCATAATCCAACCGGCAAGAGGCAGTATCACAATCACAAATAAAGTCAACTGCCAGCTCACGGTAAACAATGTAATGAAACAAACCAATAAGGCAATGGGATTACGGATCAACATATCTATCGAACTCGTAATAGAGTTTTCCACAACCGTCACATCCGCACTCATTCTGGCAATAATATCTCCCTTGCGCTCTTCCGAGAAAAAACTCAAAGGTAATCTCAAGACTTTATTATATACTTCTATGCGAATATCCCTTACTATACCTGTCCGAAGAGGCACCATAACAGCAGACGAAGCAAAATAGCCAAACGTTTTCAACAAGGTCATAAAAATAAGCACTATGCCCATTATAACCAATGTAAAGAACGCGCCGTATTCTGCGATAATCTTACTGATAAAATAATATCCATTGTTCATCAGCACGTCTTTATTCAGGTTATGAATATCCATCGGCATATATTCATAAGTCGTTGTGTTGACCTTGAACAAGATGTCAAGGATAGGCACCAAAGCCAAGAACGAAAACACGTTCAACCATTGTGACACGAAATTCAATACAACCGCCCAAGTCAGATATTTACGATAAGGCTTGATGTACCGCTTAAGCAGAGAGAAAAATTCTTTAACCATAACAGTTCAATGGACATAACCGCGCAAAGGTATGGAAAAAACTTCAGGCAACCAAAACTATTACCATATTTTCATCGGACAATAGCCCATGGCATTATCCGGGCAGATTCTGAAAAAACTACCAAGAGACGGTTAAAACAAGCAAAAACTGTTTTCTTTTGTTCTATCCTTTGTCATCTCCAATTAATTGCGTAATTTTGCCGATATTCGGTGTATCTCTTCCCAAGAGCGACATTACGAACAAATACAAAAACGCCATTATGGGAGACAGCATCACATACAAGTTCAACAGCGGGAAACCAAACAAGTTCCTGAACTTCCTTTCCGGCTTTCTCGGCATGGCAGTCCCCGATGCACTGTACCGTCACCGGCTGCCCCAACTGTTGGCACAGGCGCAGGAGCGTCCGGACTATGACTACATCCAGCAGCGGACAGACTATTACATCAAAATCAACCGACCATTCCGGATTAGCGCAGAAAACAAGCTGGACCGGGCACGTAGCTGGATTCACTACACGGGACAGATCGGCGACTACAAACGCAAGATGTTCCATACGGCTTATTACCTCGACCAGCACGACGTCACCCGCTGGTTCCCCAAGACATTCCGGTGGAACTTCTGTCCGGGCGACGTCTACTTCACCCCTGATACACCGACCATCGTCAAGAGTCGCCTGCTGGACGGCGACAACAGCAACTCCGTAGTGCTGAAACTGGACAAGCTGCGCCATTTCATGTTCGTGAACGACAGCGTGCCTTTCCGCGAGAAGAAGGACATGGCCATCTTCAGAGGCAAGATCCGCCAGAGCCGGGTCAGGACCAGGTTCCTGGAGATGTACTTCGACCATCCGATGTTCGACTGCGGGGTGGTAGGCAGGAACGAGGGCTGCCCCGAAGCGTGGATGACCCCCAAGAAAACCATCCGGGAACATCTGGACTACAAGTTCATCATGGCCCTGGAGGGCAACGACGTGGCCTCGAACCTGAAATGGGTCATGTCGTCCAACTCGCTGGCCGTGATGACCCGCCCCACATGCGAGACGTGGTTCATGGAGGGTACCCTCATCCCCGGCCATCACTACATCGAAGTGAAAGAGGACTTCTCGGACCTGCCGGAAAAACTGCAATACTACATCGACCATCCGGAGAAGGCCGAAGAAATCCTGCACCACGCCCATGAATACGTGCGGCAATTCCAAGACCGGGAACGGGAGGAACTTATCTCGCTGATGGTCATGGACAAATACTTCCGGCTGTCCGGACAAACCATATAAAGCCCCCATGACATGATACATATAGCCTTTAACATAGACAACAACTACGTACAGCATTGTGCCGTCACCATGGTCTCCCTGTTCAAGAACAACCCGGAGGAACAGTTCACCATACATATCGTGTCCGACGGTCTTGCGGATGAAGGAAAGACGGCATTGTGTCAACTGGCGGAAAGCTACCGCAGCACGGTCCGCTACTATTCCCCCGACCCGGAGGCCCTCAAAGGATTCACCATACGCAAATTCAGCAAAAGAATCTCCATGGCCACCTACTACCGTTGCATCCTGGCCGACCTCCTGCCACAAAACTTAGACAAGGTGCTCTATCTGGACTGCGACATCGTGGTGACAGGAAACATCAGCCCATTCTGGAACACACCTATCGACCACACCGGAGTGGCTGCCGTGGAGGATACAGGATGCCGGGAAGCACAACGCTACGAAATCCTGCAATATCCCATGCAGGACTCCTACTTCAACGCGGGAGTGCTCCTGATCAACCTTGACTACTGGAGAAGACACCAGGTGGGACAGGCCTGCATCAGCTATTTCCACACCTACCCGGAGCGCATACTGTTCAATGACCAGGACCTGCTGAACAGCATACTGCACGACCAAAAGGAACTGGTAGGGCTGGAATGGAACGTACAGGACGGATTCTACCGCAACACGACCGCTTTCGGCCAGGAATGGCACAAGGACCACGCCCACGTCCTGAAGCACCCCACCATCCTGCACTACACCAACCGGAAACCATGGAACTACGACAGCCAGCACCCCCTCCGCAACCTCTACTTCGACTATCTGGACCTTACGCCCTGGAAAGGCGTACGTCCGGACAATAACCTGAAGAACCGGCTGAAACGCTTCTTCAGGCTGCTGCCGTTCTACACCGGACTGCGGAAGCCCAAATACATAAATCTCGCTTCCATATAGGAAAGAAACTGTTCGCCAATGATCCCCCCCATCTCCATTAAAAGCCCCACATACATGAAAGTAAATTGCGTAATCGTTACATATAACCGTTTGAGATTGCTGAAAGAATGCCTGAACGCAGTGGAACAGCAAAGTTATCCTATAGAAAAAATCATCTTAGTAGACAACCATTCCACCGATAGCACAGGCCAGTTTCTCCAAAGCCTCTCCCAGAACACTAAATACCGCATCATTCAACTCCCCGAAAACGTAGGCGGTGCCGGAGGGTTTTCCATTGGAATAAAAGAATCTGTCATGCAAGGATGTGACTTTATCTGGATAATGGATGACGATACAATTGCCACCCCCGATGCATTGGAGAAGCTCATGGACATCGTGCATTGCCATCCTCACGCTGGATTTGTTTGCAGTCAAGTCAAATGGATGGATGACACCCAGCATCTCATGAACAAACCTGCCCTTCGTAATCCACAAGCCATAACACCTGTAAGTGAATGCATGTCATGTTCGTTCGTGTCCGTCCTAATAAGGACGCAAGCCGTATACCAGGTCGGACTCCCCATCAAGGAATTTTTTATCTGGTGCGACGACACGGAATACACAGCACGAATCACTAACGCAGGATTCACCAATTACTATGTAAAAGACAGCATTGTATATCACAAAACGAAAGAAAACTATTACCCCTCTGTGGATAAGGCCCCGGCCCATACAGCAGAACGTTTTTACTATCAAGTCCGGAATTCATGCTATATCAAGCACCGCGAGACACGTTCACAGCTGTTATTCCGTTTTATCGTATGGAACAAGCTGCGCATCATGAAGAACAGAATCAAACGCCGCAAGGACGGACATCAACAGGAATTTATCGATGCCGTGAAACGCGGCTGCAAGGACGGACTGACCTTCTACCCGGAAATAGAATACATCCCGGAACCGCAACAGCAACAGAAAAAAGAAACAACATAGCCTGTCCTTTCACGCGCCCGTAACCTGATCTTCGCACAAAGGAATATATTGCGCCCAAAACGCACGGCGGCTTTTATGGAGAAAACCATGGCATCCCATAGGCAACCTGTAGCGGTTCAGCTCATGACACAACCGTGGCTTAAGATCGTAAGCAAACTCCAAAGCCGTTTCCACCGTAGGATAACGGAACTCTTTCGGTATCAGTGCCCAGAAAATATCTTCATTATGCATGCCGTCCGAACGAGCATTGAACTGTGAAATGACATCGGCATATTGTTCGCATGCCCGTGAAAAAGAAGCAACCCTGCGAAGGCAAAGCCCGCCATTGCCGATCTTTCCGTACATCCGCACGCGGGACAACCTGCCACAGCAGGCCGCCAGTGTACTCTTCAGCCAAATATATTGCCTCAACGGGAAATGGCGGTAACGGGGCCTGACCGGCCAAGGGGCCGCCACTATGTCATATCCCCGCCGACACCATTCCGCCAGCTCGTCCCTGAATATCCAGGCATCAAGGTGACAGATCAGAATATATTCGCAATCAGAGAACAAGTCATAAAAGTCCTTGGACATCATCATCTCGTTATATCCGCTGATTCCACGCCGCAAGCCCAACCAGTCCGGTGAAACCTCACAAAACTCCGCAGATGGACACAAACGGGAAAACAGACTGACATCCAATCCTTCTGGATATACAAAGCACACAGGATAAGACGAAAGTATCGCAAGATTATGCTGCAACGCCACAGACTCACAATCCTCCATTCTGTTTTTATACACAGGTATGACAACCTTAACCAACGTCCTTTCCTTTTCCATATCTTTCCTATTACTTGTTTGGCAAAGGTACATATTAAATCGGTAAATGCAAAAAACAAACAGTCAAAGAAAATGCATCTTATCCGCTGACGCGAATAGACATCAGAAACAAAGCGGCACAGAAAAACCTCCGCTTCCAACACAGCATACACGCATTGCCCTGAAGCCGTTCAGGCGTGCCCCTGCCGGAACAGCAGTGTCACTGCGGAAACGCCACCTTACCAAGCCGCTCCCGCACGCCGTCACAATAAGCCTTCCAGAAATATGGAATGTCCGCCCAGCTGTATGCGCTGGAAAAAGGAGCCGTGAAAAAGGCAATCACCATGTAGCCCAGCACTCCGTTGAATCCGCGCAAGTAACGCACGGCCCAGTTGCGGCCGTAATGATGGTTCAGATAAGTGGAATTACGAATCTGGTAGAAACGTTTCCATTTCTTCTTTCTCTGCCGTTCGCTCCAGCTGTCGGCGGAGAAGAACTTCTCCTTGTCCATCAGGGCGTCCGGCACATACAAAATCTTATACCCGGCTGAAACCGCCCGCAAACAATAATCTGTATCGTCACAAAAAATGAAAAGCTCCTTATTGGGTAGCCCGATGCGCTCCACCACATCGCGCCGCACGAACAGTCCCTCGAAAGCTGTACCGCTGATTTCCATAGCCCCGTCCACCTGCATCTTGGCCAAACGCCCCACGTACATGGACGAGAACGGACGGGTCAGGTTGAAAGACAGGAAGTCATTGGTATAAATCTGCCCTTCCTGCAAGCGGCGCGGTGCCAGAATGCCTACCTCCTCCTGCCTGGTATAGGACAACAAATCCTCCAGACAATCAGGACGGGGAAACACATCATCGTCCATGCACCAGATCCAGTCGGCCCCCTGTCCGAAAGCGTATTGCATGCCGGTATAAAAGCCGCCGGAACCTCCCACATTGTCCTGAGTGAGCACAACGATATCCGTCTGCCCGGCCAGCCATTCTCCTGTTCCATCCGTACTGCCGTTATTCACAACCACGACGGAAGAAAGCGGAGCATTGTTTCGCAAACAGGACAAGTTGCGCTTCAACAGCTCCAGCCGATTGTAAGTGACCACCACCGCTATAATCTTCATCTTGCCCTCCTTTTTCAATATAAGCCGTCAATTTTTCCCGGCTGCGTGCTCCGGAACTCCCGCATCAGGCGGTAACACTCTTCCACGTCAAAGCCTCTGGCGGCGGCATACTCCTCGGCCAGGAGGCGGTGCATGTGCGGCGTGGCCGGCAGACGTTCCAGGTTCTTGCAGCCTTTCCTCATGTCTATCGGGCCGATATACATCCGGTTCAGGTCCACAATCTCTATCCGCACGCCGGACTCTGTCTGCTGAAACAGGATATTCCCACGCCCATAATCCTTGTGGGCATATCCATGTTCGTGCAGCACTGCCGTCACACGCCCTACGGCGCGGACCACATCGTCTGCATAATCGAACTTCTGATAGAACAAGTCATTATAGACATAAGGGCAGGCAGACGCCAATGTCACATAATAGCTTCGGTCGAACAGCAGGCCACGACGCACATTAAGATAGCCCACCGGAGCCGGAGTTCCCACTCCGATCTCCTGAAACATCTGTGCATGAACAAAAGAACGCTTAGCCTTTGATGGACGTAATACGCCATAAACAAAGCGGTTGACCCAATTGGGACGGTGAAAAGCCTTCACGACAACCACATGTTTTCCCCAGACCATCTTTCTCAGTTCATTGCGCCCCTTGTAAACCAATTCGCCATCTCCTGCCGAAAAGCGTTCGGGCAGTGACTGCATAAAGCCTCTCACGTCCTGAAATTCAGGAGAAAGCACCAATGTTCTATGTGCGAACAACTGCTCCCGGAAGTGTTTAAAAACCGCCATCCGCCAATTAAATTTTATCCAATCCTTTTGTAAACTTCAGCCAATAGTATTTCAAAGGGTTCTTATATTTCAACAGTTTCCACGGACGACTGCCATGCGGACGGTGCCACACAGGAAGCGTCGTAAAAAGATAGTTCCGGAACCCCCTCTTCAAAGCTTCATGCGAGACGGTGACGTCAAACCAGTTCTTCGACGGATCAAGCTGCCCGAAATCATACGTCTTCAAAAATCCCGTCGTCAACAAAGAACAGCAGAAACTGCAGTGTTTCTTCTCCGGATAAACCTGGTTCTCGCGCCCTTTGGCATGCAAATAAGGATAATTAATCTCACCCGCCTCATCCGTGGTAACCGCTGCGGCAATGGCACAGTCCGGACGGGACTGTGCCCCATCGAAAAGCCCCTGCAAGGTATCCTTCTTCACCACCACGTCCGATTCCACAATCAGCAACCCCGCGTCCTCTGCCAGTGCCTCCGTCTGAGCCTTGCGCAAAACCAGCAGATAGTTTGGGGAAGGATGATCCGTTATTTCCGCAAGATTTACCAGCCTGAAGCCCAAAGCCTGCGAAGCCTCCTCCAACCGGGCTGTATTTTCAGGCGTACTGAAGTCATTATATACCGTATAAGTGAAAGGGACTTTTATCTCCGAAGCCAATATCGCCCGTATGGTCTCTAAGGTAAAATCAATGGAATCTTTTACCGGAGTGATGATATGTAAACGTTTCATTCCGCTTTATATTTCTAAACCAAACACTTTCTGCACAATCTCAACGCAGCCGCCACCGTATCGTCCATATCTGCATATACATAAGCTCCCAGCCGCCCGCCAAAGACAACGCGTGACTGCTGTTCAGCCAATTCGCAATATTGTTTATATATAGCGGCATTCCGGTTATCGTTGACCGGATAATAAGGTTCCTTGCCGGGTGCAAAAGCATCAGGATACTCATAAGTGATCACCGTCACCGGCTGCACACCATATTCAAAATGCTTATGTTCAATAATCCGTGTATAAGGAACATCAGCCGCTGTATAGTTCACTACCGCATTTCCCTGAAAGTCTTCCACGTCAAGACAGTGATGGTCGAAATGCAGGCTACGATAATCCAGCCGTCCACACCGGTAGTCGAAGAACTCATCGATACAACCCGTAAAAATCACTCTTTCCGCCATAGCGTCCCACATGTCACGCTCCTCGAAATAGTCTGCATCCAGACGGACCTCCGTTCCTCCCAGCAAGGCGTCAATCAACACATTATAGCCCCCTTTCGGAATACCCTGATAAGCATCATTGAAATAATTATTGTCGAAAACGAATCTGAACGGAATACGGCGTATGATGAAGGCGGGAAGTTCTGTCGCCTTCCGCCCCCATTGTTTCTCTGTATATCCCTTGATCAAACGTGTATAAATATCTTCCCCACAAAGCTTTAGGGCCTGTTCCTCCAGATTGGCCGGTTCTGCGATATGAGCATAGGCCGCACGTTGCTCCGCAATCTTCGCCTTTGCCTCGGCCGGTGTTCTCACCCCCCACAGCTGATAAAAAGTATTCATGTTGAAAGGCAGATTATATAAACGGTCATTATAACAAGCCAAAGGTGAGTTTGTATAACGATTAAATTCAACAAAGCGGTTCACATACTCCCACACTTCCTTATCATCGGTATGAAAAATGTGCGCACCATACTTATGCACACGGATGCCTTCCACCTCCTCACAATACACATTCCCGCCCCGATGAGCACGCTTATCTATCACCAGGCACCGTTTTCCTGCCGTTTTAGCCTCATGAGCAAAGACAGCTCCGAACAGCCCTGCGCCAACAATCAAATAATCATACTTCTCCATACTCATTGCTTTATAACATTCCCTACGGACGCACTACGCTGACGTTCAAGCCACTCTTCTTTAGTGCGCTTCCAACGCTTATGCGTCCAAAGCCAATATTGAGGTGCACGCCGTATCATGATTTCCAGCTTACGCATAAACAAAGCGGTCATGTCGTATTCCGTCTCCGACTGTGGAGGATATTCCATCCGCTTAAACGTACAATCATAATATCCCCGTTTCGGGCGACTCATTTCAACAAAAAAGTAAGCGGCCCCCACTTTACGGCCAATCTGCTCCGCACCGGTAAACACCGCCGTTTCACGATGCAGGAAAGGTACAAAAAAATGCATACTGTTCCATTTAGGCAACTGGTCTGAGATAAAGCCGACCATAGCCAACGTCCCCTCCTTTTTCAGCTCGACAATTCTGCGAAGCGTATTTTTCATCGGTATCGACTCACCGCCAAACTGATTCCGAAGATACAAGAAGAAACGATCTATTACCTTATTATATATAGGATGATAAATCTGATAGCCATGAATAGACGGAGAAATACAAGAAGACAACAAGGCTACCCATTCCCAGTTGCAATAATGCCCCATATAGAGAAAGACAAAGCTCCGCTTTTCCTTCCAAAAGCAATCCTCCAGCTCCTCCATTCCATGAAATCTCATATGCTTCCGCATGCTTTTCTTTGAAATAGAGGTCAATTTCAACGTCTCAAATATATAATCGCAAAAGAAATGATAAAATTTCTTCTCTATGCTTACAACCTCATCCAATGTCTTTTCCGGAAAAGACTGTCTCAGATTATCACGCACCACATCGCGCCGATATCTCACCAAAAAATAAACGACCCAATATAGACCATCAGACAGGAAGTACAAAACCTTAAACGGCAACAAAGACAGCAAATAGCTCATGCCAAACACTGTGTAATACAAAAAGCCCGACCACCAGCCCTTCTTCTCCATACCTGTCATTCCATATCCGGTTTCTTACTACAAAAAAGGAATCGTTACTGCATAACGCCCGCCCAGATTCCATCTCAAAGAATGTTGCAAAGCTAAACAAAGTTTTTTGAATCGACAATAATTCTATAATAAAAACTCATTAACTTTGCAACATGAAAATAGTTGTTGACGACAAGATTCCTTTTATACGTGAGGCCATCGCCCAAATCGCGGACCATGTTATCTACAAACCCGGACCGCAAATCGGACCGGCAGACATACACGATGCCGATGCCCTGATCATACGGACCCGCACACGATGCGATGAATCCCTGCTGAAAGGAAGCAAAGTGTCATTCATCGCTACTGCCACAATCGGATATGACCACATTGACACGGAATATCTGAAACGGGCGCATATCGCATGGGCAAACTGTCCGGGATGCAATGCGAACTCTGTCGGACAATACATACATTCATGCCTCCTTCTTCTGGAGAAAGAAAAAGGAACAGACTTAAAGAATGCAACCATAGGCCTGGTAGGCTTCGGACATGTAGGACATGCCGTCGCCAATGCCATACGTCCGTTGGGAATACACATCCTTTTGAATGATCCTCCTTTAAAAGAGACTGTACGGGATAGAAACGGAAAAATCCCTTACGACCATCTTCTGGAACTGGAAGAACTCCAAGAAAGATGTGACATCATATCTTTCCATACACCGCTAATCACCGACGGGCCACACCCGACATTCCATCTGGCTGACGCATCTTTTTTCAACAAACTGAAACGACAGCCGGTCATTATCAACACCAGCCGGGGAGCCGTTGTCGACAACAATGCCTTATTACAGGCCATTAAACAAAGGCAAGTGCAGAATGTCATTGTCGACACATGGGAAAACGAGCCACACATAAATCAAGAGCTTCTACAATGTGTTTACATAGGAACTCCACATATAGCCGGTTATTCTGCCGACGGAAAAGCCAATGCCACCCGCATGGCACTGCATGCACTATGCCAACACTTTCACATTCCGGAAAACTACCAGATCAACGTACCCCATCTTCCACCCGATATTATTCCTCATCACCGACTGTCATCCAAAGAGTCAGCGTTAGAACTTTACAATCCACATACGGACAGCATGAAGCTGAAAGCTCATCCTGAACAATTTGAAGAGTTACGGGGGAATTATCCACTGCGACGCGAATACTGGGACTAAAAACATAAAAAAGGGATTGTTTTTCTGCACAAAACAGCATAGAATGTGCAACAAAACACAAATTATTTACTTAATTACTTGCATAAGTGAGAAAAAAAAAGTTCCTTTGCAACTGAAATTTACAGAAACATATTTTAATAATAATCAAAAAATTACAACTATGTCTGAAATTGAATCAAAAGTAAAAGCTATTATCGTTGATAAATTAGGCGTTGACGAAGCCGAAGTCGTACCTACAGCCAGCTTCACAAACGACTTAGGTGCAGATTCATTGGATACAGTAGAACTGATCATGGAATTCGAGAAAGAATTCGGAATTAACATTCCAGATGATCAGGCAGAGAAGATCTCCACTGTAGGTGACGCTATCAACTATATCGAAGCGAACACGAAATAAGAATCCCTAAACGAAAATAATGGAATTAAAAAGAGTTGTTGTAACAGGCATAGGCGCAATCACCCCATTGGGCAATACGGCAGAGGAGACGTGGAAGAATCTGGTTGCCGGAGTGAGTGGTGCCGGTCCTATCACGCATTTCGATGCTTCATTATTCAAAACGCAATTTGCTTGCGAGGTGAAAAACTTCAATGCAGCAGATTATATAGACCGCAAAGAAGCTCGGAAGATGGACTTATACACCCAATACGCCATAGCAGCAGCCAAAATGGCAGTGGAGGATTCTGCCATTAATTTAGATACAGAAGACAAGAACCGCATTGGAGTTGTTTTCGGTGTAGGTATTGGCGGGCTTCACACTTTTGAAGAAGAAGCCGGTGCTTATGCACTTACGGGAAAGGAACTGGGGCCCAAATATAGCCCTTTCTTCATTCCCAAAATGATTGCAGACATTGCAAGCGGACACATCTCCATCATGTATGGATTCCACGGTCCTAATTATACCACGACGTCTGCATGTGCCTCATCAACCAATGCATTGGCCGATGCTTTCAACCTGATTCGATTAGGCAAAGCAAACATCATTGTGAGTGGAGGGGCTGAAGCCTCTATCTGGCCGGCCGGTGTCGGCGGATTCAATGCCATGAAGGCTTTGTCCACACGCAATGACGACCCTCAACATGCATCGCGTCCATTCAGCGCAAGCCGCGATGGATTCGTAATGGGTGAAGGTGCAGGCTGCTTGATCTTGGAAGAACTGGAACATGCCAAGGCCCGTGGCGCGAAGATTTATGCAGAAATGGCGGGTGCCGGTATGTCTGCAGATGCCTACCACATTACAGCGTCCCATCCGGATGGTTTGGGAGCCAAGTTGGTCATGGAAAGAGCTTTGGAGGATGCAGGTATGACAACCGCTGACATTGACTATATCAACGTACACGGCACATCTACTCATGTAGGTGACATATCTGAAGCTAAAGCCATCAAGGAACTCTTCGGACAGCATGCATACGAATTGAACATCAGTTCGACAAAATCTATGACCGGTCATTTGCTGGGTGCAGCAGGTGCAGTCGAAGCTTTGGCAAGCGTAATGGCAGTCAAAGAAGACATTGTACCGCCAACCATCAATCACGAAGAAGATGACAAGGATGAAGAAATTGACTATAACTTAAACTTCACCTTCAACAAAGCGCAAAAGCGCACTGTTCGCAGTGCACTGAGCAACACCTTTGGATTCGGTGGTCACAACGCATGTGTAATCTTTAAGAAATACGCTGAATAAACTGTGTATCCAAAAGATCTCATAGAAAGAATAAAGCTCCCATTCCGTAAAGATAAGGAGCTTTATTCTTCTTTTTATAGAATTCTGGGGTTTTATCCCCATCAAATCAAATATTACGAACAGGCCCTACATCACAAATCCTCTTCTATCCGTCAGAAAGGGAACTGGATCAACAACGAACGACTGGAATTTTTAGGCGACGCCATTCTTGATGCCGTTGTAGGAGACATCGTTTTCCGTCATTTCGAAGGCAAACGAGAAGGCTTCCTCACTAATACCCGCAGCAAGATCGTACAACGGGAGACATTGAACAAACTGGCTGTAGAAATTGGTCTGGACAAACTCATCATCTCCTCCACACATTCTTCTACACATAATAGCTATATGTGCGGAAACGCTTTCGAAGCAATGGTTGGCGCCATCTATCTGGACCGCGGCTATTCCTATTGTATGCGTTTCATTGGAGAACGTATCATGACACGCTTGATCAACATAGACAAAGTCGCCTACAAAGAGGTTAACTTTAAAAGCAAACTGATTGAGTGGGGACAAAAAAGACGAGTAGAGATCAGCTTTGACCTTATCGAACAAAGCAAAGAAGGCAGCAGTACGCCTGTTTTCATCACCCAGGTGACCATTGAGAATATCGCCTGTTGCCGTGGAAAAGGGTACTCAAAAAAAGAAAGCCAGCAAATGGCTGCTAAAGACACTTTGGCCTTACTGAAAAAATCGCCTCAGCTGATAAGTACAATTCTGGAAAACAAGGAACAAAAAGAAAAAGACGCAGCGGTGCAAACACTTGCCATCAGCTTGCCTTCAAAAGAAGCTCAACCTGTGCCCGAAATAGCAACAACAGTCCAGGCACCATCTGATTTCGACTTATCTGACATCACTCTGTCACCGAATGCACAAAGCAAAGAAGATATTATAGCAGCAGCTGAAGCCGTTGCATTTCAAAAATAAGACTTGTTAAGAATCCTTTATAGGGGTCACATTAAAATCTGTATAAACTTCGTTATTCTGATAACTTTAAACTATTTTTGCAGGACAATAGGTAGATTGCTGTAGAAATACAAGATGAATAAGACAAAGCTTATCAACTGTTTTTTCGCTCACAGGCGAAAAGATATAGAGAAATATGCCACACAAGCAGAAGAAATACAGATCAAAGTTCTGCAAAGACTGATCAAAGATGCCTGCCATACAGAATGGGGGAAAAAACACGGCTTTACCAACGTCAAAGATTACGAATCTTTCATCGTCTCCTCACCTGTCAATACCTATGAGGAACTCAAAGGATATATCGACCGCATGAGGCATGGCGAAAGCGATGTCTTATGGAAAGGAAAAGTCAGATGGTTTGCCAAATCATCAGGAACCACAAATGACAAAAGCAAATTCATCCCTGTCAGCAAAGAATGTCTGCACGATACGCATTATAGAGGAGGAACAGACGCCGTAGTCATTTACTTGGGCAACCATCCCCAAAGCAAGCTGTTTGAAGGGAAAGCCCTGATCTTAGGGGGGAGCCATACCCCAAACTACAATCTGCCGCAGAGCCTGGTAGGTGACCTTAGTGCCATCCTCATAGAAAATATCAGCCCATTTGTCAATCACTTCCGCATCCCGTCCAAAGAAATCGCCCTGATCAGCGATTTTGAAGAAAAACGAGAAAAAATAGCCTCAGCGGCCATAAAAGAAGATGTCACCAACCTGAGCGGAGTCCCCTCATGGATGATGTCAGTTCTGACACGTGTCATGGAGATTACCGGAAAGCAGCACCTCGAAGACGTTTGGCCTCACTTAGAGGTATTCTTTCACGGCGGCGTAAGTTTCACGCCCTACCGTGAACAATACAAACAACTCATCACACGCCCCGACATGCACTATATGGAAACATATAACGCCAGCGAAGGATTCTTTGGCCTTCAGACAAATCCGCTGGACCCGGCCATGACGCTGATGATTGATTACGGCGTTTTCTATGAATTTATCCCTATGAACGAAATCAATAAAGAGCACCCTACCGTCATTCCGCTTTGGGCCGTGGAGACAGGCAAGAACTATGCCATGGTCATCAGTACGTCTGGCGGACTGTGGAGATATATGATCGGAGACACCGTAAGGTTCACACAAAAATCGCCTTATAAGTTCATCATTACCGGCCGCACCAAATTCTTCATCAACGCATTCGGCGAAGAACTCATCGTAGACAACGCAGAGAACGGATTGAGGGCTGCCTGCGAAGCGACAGGTGCCCAGATACGTGAATATACAGCGGCTCCGGTCTACATGAATGCAGAAGGAAAATGCCGCCACCAATGGGTGATAGAATTTGCCTGTCCGCCAACCTCTCTTGACACATTCGCACACACTTTGGATCGGAAACTCCAGGAAATCAACTCGGACTACGAAGCCAAACGTTATAAAGACATCACCCTGCAACCCTTGGAAATTATCCCCGCCCGACAGGGACTGTTCAACGACTGGCTCAAATCAAAGGGAAAACTGGGCGGGCAACACAAGATTCCGCGACTGAGCAACACCCGCAGTTTCATTGAGGAAATCCTATCCATGAATCACAACTAAACAACAAGACGCAACATGCAAAACAAACTGACTCCATATCCCGTCATCATTACCTTATGCGTACTGATACTGGGAGCCTGTGCCAGCATAGGCAGTCCGGACGGCGGCCCCTACGACGAAACGCCGCCCAAGGTCATCAAATGCCAACCGGAAAACAAATCACAGAACAACAGCAACAAAAGAATCACGCTAACGTTCGATGAATATATTGTACTGGAAAACGCATCGGAGAAGGTTGTTGTCTCTCCGCCGCAGAACGAAATGCCCGATATCCGCACATCCGGCAAGAAAATCCACATCACACTTTACGACACACTGAAACAAAACACCACTTATACGGTAGATTTCTCTGATGCGATTGTGGATAACAACCAAGGCAATCCCATGGGCAATTTCACCTATTCTTTTTCCACCGGACCAGACATCGACACCATGGAAGTGTCCGGAACGCTACTGGAAGCAGAGAATCTGGAACCTATAAAAGGCATGCTGGTAGGACTACATTCCAACCTGTCCGACACTGCGTTCATGCGAGAGCCTTTCACACGAGTGGCACGCACCAACAGCCGGGGGCAGTTTACCATCAAGGGAGTAGCTCCAGGCAAATACCGCATCTACGCACTGCAAGATGCTGACGGTGATTTCCGTTTCAGCCAGAAAAGCGAAAAAATAGCTTTCGACTCTATTATTGTCGAACCCTCCTGCCGTCCGGACGTAAGACAAGACACCGTATGGATAGACAGTACGCACATAGACACCATCAAAGATGTGCACTACACACATTTCTTCCCGGACGACATTATCCTGCGCGGATTCACGGAAGCTTATCAGGAGCTACATCTGCTCAAAGTAGAACGTCCCATACCGGATATGTTCACCGTCTATTTCACCGCACCGTCTGATACCCTGCCGGTCATCAAAGGCCTGAACTTCTCAGGGGCGGAAAACTTCATCCTGGAACCGTCATTCAACAACGACACACTGACCTACTGGATTACAGACACACTGGTATCCAACCTGGATACGCTGTCGTTCAGCTTCACTTACCTGGACACCGATACGCTGAAACAGCTCATCCACAGGACAGACACCATCGACCTGTACTCAAAAATCACACGGAAACGGCAGATCGAACAACGGCAAAAGAAAATAGAGGAATGGGAGGACCAACAGAAAAAAGAACGCCGTCGGCAGAAAGAAAAATACGTGGCCAAACCTAACCCCTACCTGCGCGAGGACCTGCCCTACAAGATGCAGCCGTCAGGCGGCATCGCCCCCAACCAGAATATCAGGTTTACATTCGACGAGCCCATAGCTTACGTGGACAGCGCAGCGTTCCACTTCTACAAACAGGTAGACACCGTTTGGGTGGAAGAGCCCTATCTGTTCCTGCCCGTAGAAAACAGCCTGCGCAGCTATACGCTCTATGCAGAATGGCATCCGGGAGAGAAATACAAGCTGGAAGTCGACAGCAATGCGGTCAGGAGCATATTGGGCAAACTCAGCACTGCCATAAAAAAGGAAATCCCCGTCATGGCAGAAGAAGAGTTCGGCTCCCTGTTCGTCCGCCTGATTCTGCCCGACACGGGAGCCATAGTGCAGTTGATGGACAGCAACGACAAGATAGTAAGAAGTCTCAAGGCCGTAGACAACCGTGCAGATTTCTTCTATCTGAAACCAGCCGACTATTATCTGCGGGTATTCATAGACAAAAACGGTGACGGTAAATGGACCACCGGAGAATATGAAAAAGGACTACAGCCGGAAGAAGTCTTCTACTTCCCCAAGCCACTGGGCGTCAGGGCCAGATGGGAGATCGAACAGGATTGGGAGGTCAGAGGCATACCGCTGAACAAGCAGAAGCCAGAAGCCATCACCAAGCAAAAACCAGACGCTGAGAAAAAAGTCAGCCAACTCAATGCCGAAAGAGAAAGACAAATGAACCGATAAAAAACAACGAACATGAAAAAGATAATCATCATTCTGTTGTGCCTGCTCCCATTCCTGAGAGCCGCTACCCTCCCTGCACAAGCCCAATGTCCGGGCGAGAACATCGCGTTCTCTGCAGGAGAAGACCTGTCCTACAAACTCTACTTCAACTGGAAGTTCATCTGGGTGACCGTAGGATCGGCCAACATGAACATCAAACACACCGAATACAAAGGAAAAGACATGTACCGTTGCCACCTGATTACACGTGGCAACAAAATGGCCGACCGTCTCTTCGTGCTCCGCGACACACTCATCAGCGTCGTAGACGACCAGCTCATCCCCTACTATTACCGTAAAGGCGCACAGGAAGGTGACCGATACTTTGTAGACGAAGCCTGGTATAATTACGCCGACGGACAAAGCCACGTGAAACTCCGGTTCAAGAGCCACAGAAATGAAATCATCCAAAAAGAAGAAAAATATAAAGAATGCGTGCACGACATGCTCAGCATGATGCTTTACGCCCGGTCGTTCGATGCATCAGACTACAAAGTAGGAGACAAAATCCTTTTCCCCATGGTAGACAACGGCAAAATTGAAGAACAAACGTTGATTTACCGTGGCAAGAAAACATTCAAGACAGAAAACACCAAGACAAAATACCGTTGTCTCGTATTCTCATTCGTAGAATACGAAGAAGGCGAAGAAAAAGAAGTCGTCACGTTCTACATCACAGATGACAAGAACCACCTGCCCGTCCGGCTGGACATGTACCTGCGTTTCGGCAGTGCCAAAGCTTTCCTGACAGAAGCCAAAGGCGTGCGCAATCCGCAGACGTCTATCATCAAATAACCCCCGACGGCTCCAACCGCCCTCCCGATGCGCAAGGCTGAGCCAACTGTTGCGCAAGACCTGTGACGGTCTTGCGCAAAAACAGATGCCAGTCCGCACCGCACCACCGGCACATGCCCGCACAACGAACCGGAAAGCACAGGAAGCCATATTCCGCACCGCCTCTTCAACGGTCTCACCCGATGCGGGAAAAACAGCAAACCAGCCTGCAGACCGCTGCATACAGAACGGATGACACAGACCTGTCGGCCCATGCGGATACAAGGACACAAAGGCCGAAAACCGCAAACGGAACGGCAGGAATCAGTCCTTCCGCACATCCGCTCCGGCTACAATCTTGCGCACCCGACTCAAAGATTCGGGAGTCATAAGCAGGTAAGAAGCCACATCATTCACTGAAGCTCTGCCAGCCACAGAGGGAAACTCACGCAAAAACCGCTCGTAACGCTCACGTGCAGATTCAAAACGCCATGAATCAGCCTTCACCTGGTGCAAAATCAGATTGTTCTCCAGGAAATGACGCAGCCATTCCGCTATGCCACGGTAAGACAAAGACAAGTCTACGAGCGCGTAATATGGAATAAAACAAAGTTCGCTGTTCTCCAATGCCTTCATCATCAGGTGCGAAGGCTCGTTGCGGAAGATGCTCTCGATGCAATAGGCTATGTTCCCCTCACAGGTGAAATGCTCGGTAATCTCCCGGCCGTTCTTGAAATAGAACTGGCGTAGCAAGCCTTTCAGGACATAAACCATGTAGTGGCAAATCTGACCGTCCTCCACCACCATCTGGTTCTTCCGCACTTTCTGCAAAAAGAGGATACCAGACAATGCCTCACGTTCCTCATCAGACAAAACAGCGAACGAAGGTATCAAATCCGCCGCCAAACCTTTTCCCGTTTCCATAGCTCTTACCGTATACAAATCACAATGACGAAGATAACAAATTTTATCCAAATCCGGTCCAACCGAAGTCCATAAATCTGATATAAATCAGAAAAACACGAAATCCGCTTACTGATAAGTTTCTTTTAAACTTCCAAATGTTCTTTTTACAAGAAACTCTCTTATATTTGCAACTATCAACAATACCATAAATACAAAACACATTCAAACAAAAATATTATGTATTTAATCGGATATGACATCGGCAGCTCATCGGTCAAGGCTTGTGTGGTGGACGCACAAACCGGAAAGACACTGAGCAATGCCTTTTTCCCAAAACAGGAAGCACCCATCCTGAGCCAGAAAGCCGGATGGGCGGAACAAGACCCGGAATCATGGTGGGAATACCTGAAAAGTGCAACGGCAGAAGCCTTGTCTGCAGCTGCCGGAAAAACAGGTTGCAGCGTGGCCACCCTGCGCGACGGACTGGCTGCCATAGGCATCAGTTACCAGATGCACGGACTGGTATGCGTGGACCGCGAACAGAGAGTATTGCGCCCGGCCATCATCTGGTGCGACTCCAGAGCCGTACCCTACGGCAATGAGGCCATGAAACAACTGGGCGAGGACTTTTGCCTGAGCCATCTGCTGAACTCTCCCGGCAACTTCACCGCCAGCAAACTGGCGTGGGTGAAGAAAAACGAACCGGAAATCTATGAGAAAATAGATAAAATCATGCTTCCGGGCGACTACATTGCCATGCGGCTCACAGGAACAGCCGTCACTACCGTTTCCGGCCTCTCCGAAGGCATGTTCTGGGATTTCAAGAACAACTGCGTGTGCAAAGAACTCATGGACTATTTCGGATTCAGCATGGATCTGATACCGGAAATCCGCCCTACATTCAGTGAACAGGGACGGGTAACGGCAGCCATCGCCGATGAGTTGGGCATCAAGGCGGGCATTCCCGTGACGTACCGTGCCGGTGACCAGCCCAACAACGCTCTTTCGCTCAACGTATTCAATCCCGGTGAAATCGCATCCACGGCAGGAACGTCCGGAGTGGTCTACGGTGTAAACGGAACCGTAAACTATGACCCGCTGTCGCGCGTAAATACCTTTGCGCATGTCAACCATACGGCAGGACAGACAAACCCTGCCGCTTTCCCCAAAGAAGAACAGACACGACTGGGCGTGCTGCTCTGCATCAACGGTACCGGCATTCTGAATTCCTGGATGCGCCGCAATATCGTGCCCGAAGGTTGTTCTTATGAAGAGATGAACCGTATGGCCGACAAGGCACCTATCGGCAGCGAAGGACTCAGCATCATACCGTTCGGCAACGGAGCCGAACGCGTCATGCAGAACCGCGAGACAGGATGTGCCATGGCAGGCATCAACTTCAACATCCACGACCGCAGCCATCTGGTACGTGCTGCCCAGGAAGGCATTGTATTCTCTTTCAAATACGGCATCGATATCATGAAAGGCATGGGCATGAACGTCAGCAAGATTCATGCCGGACGGGCCAACATGTTCCTCAGCCCGCTCTTCCGAAACACATTGGCCGGAGTGACTGGTGCAGTCATTGAACTGTACGAAACCGACGGTTCAGTGGGTGCCGCCAAAGGGGCCGGTATCGGAGCCGGCATTTATAAAGACAACAATGAGGCTTTTGCCACGCTGGAACGCCTGCAAGTCATTGAACCGGATCTCAAACTGCAGCCCCAATATGAAGAAGCTTATAACCGCTGGCTAAACGTGCTACGCGGAATAACAACAATACAATTTTCATAAACCTTATTAAAAAAACCAGAAGAATATGGCACAAAAAGAGTATTTCCCTAACATCGGGAAGATCAAATTCGAAGGAAAAGAGAGCAAAAACCCCATGGCTTACCACTACTATGACGCAGAAAAAGTCATCATGGGCAAGAAGATGAAGGACTGGCTGAAGTTCGCCATGGCATGGTGGCACACCCTCTGCGCAGAAGGTGGCGACCAGTTCGGTGGCGGAACCAAGACATTCCCCTGGAACGAAGGCAGCGATGCCCTGACCATCGCCAAACAAAAAGCCGATGCAGGTTTTGAAATCATGCAGAAACTGGGCATCGAATACTTCTGCTTCCACGATGTGGACCTCATCTCCGAGGGCAACTCCATCGAAGAATACGAAGCCAACATGAAAGCTATCGTAGCTTATATCAAGGAGAAAATGCAGGCTACCGGCATCAAGAACCTGTGGGGTACGGCAAATGTATTCGGACATAAGCGCTACATGAACGGAGCTGCCACTAATCCAGACTTCGATGTTGTAGCCCGCGCAGCCGTACAAATCAAGAACGCCATCGACGCCACCATCGAACTGGGCGGCACGAACTATGTGTTCTGGGGCGGCCGTGAAGGTTACATGAGCTTGCTCAACACCGACATGAAGCGCGAAAAAGAACACCTGGCACAGATGCTGAAGGCTGCACGCGACTATGCCCGCGCCAAAGGCTTCAAGGGTACGTTCCTCATCGAGCCGAAACCCATGGAACCGACAAAGCACCAGTATGATGTGGACACGGAGACCGTTATCGGCTTCCTGCGTGCACACGGTCTGGAGAAAGACTTCAAGGTGAACATCGAAGTGAACCACGCCACACTGGCCGGCCATACATTCGAACACGAACTGGCCTGCGCCGTAGACGCCGGCATGCTCGGCTCCATCGACGCTAACCGCGGTGACTACCAGAACGGCTGGGACACAGACCAGTTCCCCATCGACAACTATGAACTGATCCAGGCCATGATGCAGATCATCCGCAACGGTGGCTTCGGCGACGGCGGAACGAACTTCGACGCCAAGACGCGCCGCAACTCTACAGATCTGGACGATATCTTCATCGCTCACATCGCCGGCATGGACGCCATGGCCCGCGCACTGGAGAATGCCGCCGAACTGCTGGAAAAATCTCCTATCAAACAAATGGTAGCCGATCGTTACGCCAGCTTCGACAACGGCAAGGGCAAGGAGTTTGAAGAAGGCAAACTCTCACTGGAAGACGTCGTGGCTTACGCCAAGGCCAAAGGCGAACCGGCACAGACCAGCGGCAAGCAGGAACTGTACGAAGCCATCGTGAACATGTATTGCTAAAGACATCATGGCAGCCATGTCTGCCCATCCATAAAGCAGCCCCGACAGAGGCGAAATCCCCTTGGCGGGGCTGCTTCTCACCAATCACCTAACTACTCAATTAACCTAAACAACTCATGAAACATTTTTTCCCGCAGTCCGCGACATGCGGCATGCTACTGTTGGTAGCATCTCTACACCAGGTACAGGCTCAAACAGAAACAGGCTTACTATTCCGCACCACGGAAGGAAATCCGTGGCAAATGGAAGAAGCAGAACTGCAAGACCAAGTTATCGGCACACCTGAAATCGTGCTAAATACAAACGAAGTGCAGCAAACATTCAAAGGCTGGGGCACTTGCTTTAGCGAATTGGGCTACGATGCTCTAAGCGTACTTCCGGAAGACATCCAGCAACAGGTCATGCAACGCATGTTCGCTCCCGATGGAGACCTGCGCTTCACCATCGGCCGCATCCCTGTAGGTGCAAACGACTATGCCCGCAGCTGGTACAGCTGCGATGAGACACCGGGCAACGAACCGGACTTCAACATGCAATACTTCACCATCGAACGGGACAAAGAGGCCCTCATCCCCTACATCAAATTCGCACAACGGTATAACCCGGACATGACATTCTGGGCTTCCCCCTGGAGCCCTCCCTGTTGGATGAAAACCAACAAGAACTACGCTAATGCCAAAGGGCCGGGCAGCGATGTGGACATCCCCGTCTATTTCAACGACCAGTTCATCATGGAACCGGATTACCTGAATGCTTACTGCCTGTACTTCAGCAAATTCATCGATGCCTACAAGGAACAAGGCATTCCCATCACCACGCTGATGTATCAAAACGAAGCCTACAGTTTCAAAATATATCCTGCCTGCTCATGGACAGCACAAGGCACAGGCACATTTTTGGGAGAGTATCTGGGCCCGTACTTCGCCGAACATCAACCGGAAGTAGAACTGATAGTGGGTACCATGAACACGGGCAGCATGGACGTTTTCGAGCAGATTCTGCAACATGACGGTGTACAGAAGTACTTCAAAGGCGTCGGTCTGCAATGGGAAGGACGCGCCGCATTGCCCGAACTGACCTATCGCTATCCGAATATGACGTTTCAACAGACAGAAAGCGAATGCGGAAGTGGCACATTCGACTGGGGAGCCGGAGAATGGACTTTCTATCTCATCAATCAGTACGTAGGAGGAGGATGCGAAAAATATACTTATTGGAATGCAGTGCTGCAAGGCAACGGATCCAGCACCTGGAACTGGATACAAAACTCACTCATCCACGTAGATGCAAACACCCGTACGGCTGAATACACACCGGAATACTATGCAGTAAAACATTATAGCCATTTCATTTCACCGGGTTCTGAAATTCTGAAAGGTTCTTCCACCGGAACAGACACCGATGCCGAAGTATTGGCCGCACGTACACCGGACGGTACCGTCATCATCGTAGCCGGTAATCGCGGCGACACACCGCGCACCATCACCCTGTCTATTGATGAAAAATATCTGAGTACAACTCTCCCGGCCAATTCATTCAGCAGCTATGTATTCGGTAACACCGGTGCACAACTGGCCTTGCTGACAGACGAAGCAAAAGCCATAGACCAGACAAACTTGGACGAGTCCGCAGCCAAACAGCTGCAATCAGCCATCGAAGCCGGACAAGCCTTGTCCGGCAGCACGGATGAGACACAAATCAATCAGGCAATCCAACAGCTGAAAACCGCCATCCGAAACGCTCAGAACGGACAAGCCACAGGGACGCGTGAACAGCTGCAGGCCCTTTATGAACGGGCACAAGCCTTATCCTCTGTCGACTTTGCCGGTAAGGAAGCTTTCCTGCAAGCCATTGAAGCTGCCGGAAATGTACTGCAAAACGCCACGGCCACAGAAACGGAACTGTCAGAAGCCACGAACAAGCTGAATAACGCTGTACGTATGTATCTGCAATCGGCAAATGCCACGACAGAAAATCCCGCAGACTTCTCAGCATTCATTCAAAACGCAGACTTTTCCGACTGGGCTAACGGCTGGACACAAGCTAATGTAATGCAGAGCGGAGACTGCAAGGCATGGACCGTTATGGAAAAGACTTGCTATAACAACTGGTCGGACAACTTCACCTCGCTGAACATCTATCAAGATATTAAAGGCTTGCTGCCGGGTTGGTATCAGATAAATTGCCGTTCGTTGTGCGGTCCGGATGAAATCACCGACCAACACGCCTACGCCACCAGCAGCAGTATGACCGTAACCTCCCCAGTTAAAGCCCTTGGCCTATGGAGTACGGAAGGGTGGGAAGACCAAACAACCGACAAAATCTTCGTTGGAGAAGACGGCAACCTCCGCATCGGCTACGCCTCGACATCGGGCGGAGGCACTAAAGGATGGTTCTGCGTGACCGATTTCAGCCTGGAATACTTTGGTGAAGAAAACTCTGCAGAAGAAACAGAGCAAGCACGGACCGCCGTGGAAGACAAACTGGCCGAGGCCGAAATTGCCCAAATCGAAGCCGGGCTGATTGCCGACAAAGTACGTCTGCAAAACGCCATCACACAGGCAAAAGAAACCCTTGGGCAGGAAAACGCCAGCCTGCAGGCCCTGAAAACCACCCTGTCATCACTCGAAACAGCCATTACGAGCTCAGCCGCTTCCAACACGGCCATCACCGCCTACAACAGCACGCTGTCTGCCACCGGGGAATTGAAAGAAACACTGGACTCCGAAACGGCTAAAAAGGCCTTGCAGGACCTGACAGACGCACTGGCCAGCCGCATGGAAGCAGACGACGCCACAACCGCCACCGTACAGCATTGTGACGAACTGCTGAAAGCCGCACAAGCCTATTTCAGGAAACTGGACGAAGCATTGGCTTACGCCGCCGATGAGACCTACGCCGGAGAAGAACGGAACTCCTTGCGGCAAATCACTGACGAACAAACGGCCCTCTTGCCGCAAGTGCAGACAACAGCCGCTTTCAACGACCTCATCCGGCAACTGGATGAAGCCATCTTGCTCGTACGCCTGACACAACTCCCCGGAGATACGTCAGACTACACCTTCGCCATCCAGAGTGCCGACCTGGAAACTTTCGGAGCCAACGGAGACCCGGCCGGCTGGGAACTCAGCCTCACCAACGGCGATGCCAAGGTGAAGACCGGCCAGCACTACAGCGGCAATACGGCAAACCACTATTTCGACTCCTACAACGCCACGCCCGGATCGCTCTATTACACCGGTCACCAAACCATAGAAGGGCTGCCCAATGGCACTTATACCCTGCAATGCGCTGCCCGTTCCAGCGGCGAGGGAGCATTCATTACAGCTCATACTGCCACACAAGATCTGTCACAAGAGATTGCAAAATACGGAACGGAAGGCAATGACGGCGGCCCCATCTGGGAAAATGCCGAAAACGGCTCACCGGAAAAAGCCGTCAACAACGGCAAAGGATTTGGCTGGCAAACCGTTGAAATCAAAAATATCATAGTGACAGACCATCGGTTAGACATTGGTTTTACTAATGACAAGTTCCTCACCGGCAAAGAATGGACCGGCACATGGTTTTCATCTGATGACTACCGCTTGTTCTATGTTTCGGAGAAAACAACGGCCATTGATGCTGTCGGGCACGACGGGACTACATTCCGCGTAACGACCTCAAAGGGAAGCATCACGGTATATGCCGACGCCCCGTACAAGGTCTACAACCTGTCCGGCATGCAAATCGACCGGACAAGCGGACTGCCCACGGGCATCTACATGATTGAATGCAACGGTGAAGTACGCAAAGTGCTGGTACCATAAAAATCCATATTCCTATAGAATGAGGTGGCAGAACCTCATTCTATAGGAATTACAACGCCACTCTATTTACATGGTTCACATGAACGGTTTATCGGAACAAGCCACACCGTTCACATCTCCCTCTACAAGAGTTTTCCCAAAAAAGCCCTTCATCTTTCAGACTGAAGGATAAATTACTTATATAAAAAGGGTTACGGGCTGAAACATCACTGAAACATATACTGCCACCAAGCAGGACCAAAAACAGTTCATTTCACATACACCCTCGCCATGCTGCAAAAACAGCCCGGCCAATTTAAGGCATGAAAACCCGATAATGCTCCGACTATATCAAGGACTTACCTCCAAGCTTCAAACAACATATCAATACAACACCTCCTGACAAACATCTCTGACTGTCACATCCTGACGAAAAACCGGATGCTGCAAAAGGCTATGCACACCCGCACTGAAGTTCATTGCATTTTAATCTGCACGTAACTGCACCGTAATATCCTCACCGTACCTTTGCAGCGGAATTCAGAGGAAAGGAAAAAAGATATGAAAAGATGTTGGCCATTGCTCATTTGCAGTATATTAACCCTGCAAGCTGAAAGTAAAGTCATCAAAGGTAAGATTAAAGACGCACAAACCGGTGAAGAAATTATCGGTGCAAAAGTGATGATAAAAGAAAGCCCGACGCAGGCTGTAGTGAGCGGATTGGACGGAACATTCAACATTAGTATCGGTAACAGTTGCACACTTGTATGTACCTATATGGGCTACCAACCTTTCGAGATGAAGGTAGCATCAAACAACGAAAACATCGAAATCCCCCTCATCAGTAAGGAGATCGAACTAAGAAGCGTTACTGTCACAGCCCACAACCCCGGACGATCCGAAGCCGGCGCACGGCTCATCGAGAAGAACGCCATGAACGTGGTGAACGTGATGAGTGCCAAGGCCATCGAACTAAGCCCGGACATCACCGTGGCCAACGTCATACAGCGCATGAGCGGCGTGACCATCGAGCGCAACTCCAGCGGCGAGGGGCAGTATGCCATCCTGCGCGGCATGGACAAACGTTACAACTATACGCTGGTGAACGGTGTGAAAATCTCCAGCCCTGACAACCGCGACCGCTTCGTGCCGCTGGACATCTTCCCCAGCGAGATGCTCGACCGTCTGGAGGTGACCAAGTCGCTCACGGCGGACATGGAGGCCGACGGCATAGGCGGAGCCGTGAACCTCGTGATGAAGGACGCACCCATGCAGCGGCAGTTCACCGCCAACATCTCCACCGGATACAACACCATGTTCTTCGACCGCGACTTCCAATCGTTCGCATGGGGCGACATCAACAAGAAGTCGCCCGACGAGCGGCTGGGCACCACGCAGACCGGCAGCCGCATGGAAGCAGAATACTTCGACCGCGCACCGCTGCACATGACCGAGAAGCGCCCCCTGCCCGACCTCACGGCGGGACTGTCCTACGGCGACCGCTTCTTCGACAATCACCTGGGCGTCATGCTGGCCGCCAGCTTCCAGAACACCAGCCGCGGACGGGAAAGCGACATCGAGTACCGCCCCGGCACCACGCAGCACGGCACGCTGCACCGCCTCTACTCCGTGCGGCAGACGCGCACCGGTGCACACCTGAAGCTGGACTACCGCATCAACGAGACCAACAAACTCACTTGGTATAACGGCTACATGGACCTGCGCGAGGGCGAGGTGCGCGACGGTGCCGACGAACAGGACCGCGAGGTGCGCCTCAAGTGGAATCACCAGTACATCTTCAACTCCACCCTGAAAGGCGAGCACCACTTCCTGCCGGACGGCGCGCTCCTGCTCGACTGGGCCGCCAACGGCTCCAAGGCCTATAACGAGACTCCGGACCAGGTGAAGATGGAGTTCAACGGCCGCCGCGTGTACTCGCAGAACAGTGCCGAGCGACGGTGGGAGCATAACTCCGACCGCGACCTGTCGGCCCAGGTCAACCTGAACTACAGGCTGAAAATGGACGGCGGGCAAACCATGGACTTCAAGGTCGGAGGAGCCTACCGCGACAAGAAGCGCGGCAGCTTCTACAACAGCTATACGTTCAACTCCGAGACGGGCTACGACTGGGAGAACTTCGACGACATCGAGTTCACCCCGCGCCGCCGCTACGGCAACATCGCCGACCCGCTCAACTACGACGCAAACGAATGCATCGGGGCGGCCTATCTCATGCTCAAATACACCCGCCCGCTTTGGGAAGTGAACGCCGGATTGCGGGCCGAGCACACCGACCAGGGCTACACCCTGAAGTTCCCTGGCGACAACGCCGACCCCGAAGGACGGCAGAAGTACTGGGACTGGCTGCCCAGCGCACACCTGAAATACCAGGTACACGAGAACGCCAACCTGCGCCTGTCCTACTACCGCGCCGTGAACCGGCCCAGCTTCTTCGAGATTGTGCCCTACAGCCTCATCGGCGACGACTACAACGAGGAGGGTAACCCCGACCTGAAGCACACCGTGGCCGACAACCTGGACCTGCGCTATGAGTTCTTCCCACGCACCAGCGAACAGTTCATGATAGGCGTGTTCTACAAGAACATCAAGGACCCCATCGAGTACGGACTGCTCACCGAGGGACAGGACCTCAAGTACAAACCCATGAACTTCGGCACGGCCACCAACTGGGGTGTGGAAGTAGATATCATGAAATACTTCAACTGGCTGGGCATCAAGGGCAACTACACCTACACGCACTCCAGCATCACCACCCCCAAGCAGCGCATGGAAGGCAACGATGTGGTGATGGTGAACCAGACGCGGCCCCTCTACGGACAGGCGGCCCACGTGGCCAATCTCTCGCTCCTGTTCAAGAGCAAGCGTTACGGATGGGAAGGGCAGCTGCTGGGTACCTACACCGGCAAGCGGCTGGCCGACATCTCCACCTGGGCCGATGACGACATCTGGGAGCGGGGCTTCTTCCAGCTTGACGCCTCTGTGGAGAAAGGCTTCAAGTTCGGGCTGACCCTGTTCGCCAAGGCCTCCAACCTGCTCGACACGCCCATCCTGCGCTACATCAACCGGGGCGACCACACCGTGAACGTCACCTCGCGCCGCGAGGACGGCAACGTGGTGGAACGCGAATCCTGGAACGGACGCAACATCATGATCGGCGTGCGCTACCGGCTCTGAAACAGACAGACATCTGACAATACATATACCAATTAAAAAATACTTATCTTATGAGACTGAAACACTATCTGTATGCCGTGGCCATGATGGCCACACTGGGAGTGACCACCACCGCGTGTGACGATGACAACGAAAGTACACCCGTACCGCCCCCGACAGACGACGGGACAATGACCGCATCCGGTGTATGGCCTGCCGACACCGTGGTGTACGTGGACAGACATCTCGTAGTGCCGGAAGGCAGTTCGCTGACCATTGAGGAAGGCGCAACCATAATCTTCACCACCGGAGGCACAGGCACCAACCACGTGCCCGTGGAATTCATCGTCCGCGGTAACCTCTACTGCAAGGGTACGGCAGAGAAACCCATCCTGATGACCATCCCCGAAGACGAGCGCACCACGGCCAACATCCATAACGCCGACCATGAGTGGGGCGGCATCGTGGCCTACGCATCCTGCGAGGAGATGCTCATCGACCACACCGTCATAGAGTACACCGGAGGCGAGGTGGTACAAGGTTCGCCCGCAGCCAGCGCAGGCTACTACACGGCCGGAGACGACATCTATCCGCAGATTACCACCAACAACCCCAACGGACGCTACGTTGTCACCAACAGCGTCATCCGCTACGGACAGTCGGACGGCATCTACATGATGGGCGGGCGCGGCATCATCGCCGGCAACATCTTCGCCGGCAACGGCTACGACGGTGAAGAGGCCGTGAACGTGAAGTCGGGATGCATCGTCGACGTGGCACGCAACATCATGTATTCGCCCAACACCAACGGCCTGAAGCTCTCCAGCGACGGGCAGAGCGAGAACCGCTACCAGGCCGAGGTGACGGCTTACAACAACACTATCCTCAACGCCGGATGGCGCCGCGACGGAGAGAAGGGCGGCTGCGTCTATGTCGAGAACAACGTGCTGGCCAACGTGTTCAACAACATGATGGTCAACTGCAAGTACCGCGCACAAGTGCCCAGCTGGGATGACCCGAACAACCCGGAAGAGGGATTCGACACCCGCTCGGTCATCGACTACAACTGTTACGTGTCGGCCTCCACACCGAGCGACCTTATCATCACCGAATGGGAAGACGACGGTGAAATCATCCCCGGACAGGGCATCGACTACGCATGGAGAGGCTACAACTACGACCATGAGGACTATCACATCGCCGAGAGCACCGCAGAAGACGGCACCGTCATCCCGGCTGTAGACGGCAACAGCCTGATAGCCACCGAAGGCAACTACTACAACCCGCAGTTCCGCAACTACGACCTGGAGGGAGCCAGCATGCGCAACGTGATCTACAATGACAGCTGGGACTTCACCCCGACCGTGGCCTTCAACGGAGCCTACAGCGGCAACGAGGCGTTCGCACAGCCACACTTCGCCACCAACGGCCTGAGCGTGGGCGGACAGACCTACACCTCGCCTGCCGTAGGCGCATGGTTCGGATGCAACCAGCCCCAGTAAGGAAACCATAAACTATCATTAAACCGGACCCGCTTCCCGGTAAGCCGCACAGCAGTCTTCAGGGAAACGGGTCTCTTTAAAACCCATAAACGTAACACTTATGAAGAAAATCTTTCTGAGTATCCTATTCGCCGCCTGCGCCCTCATCGCACCGGCACAGGACGCCTCCGAATGGAAGGCCGTCGAGAAGCCGCTCAACTTCTATCTGGCCAACGACCTGGGCCGCAACGGCTACTACGAACAGAAACCCATTGCCGAACTGATGGGACGGATGGCAGAGAACATCGACATTGAGTTTGTCGTGGCCGCCGGCGACGTACACCACTTCGAGGGCGTGCGCAGCACGAGCGACCCGCTCTGGATGACCAACTACGAACTGATCTACAGCCACCCTGACCTGATGCTCCCGTGGTATGCCATCTGCGGCAACCACGAGTACCGCGGCAACACGCAGGCCGTTATCGACTACAGCAACGTCAGTGCCCGCTGGAACGTGCCCGCACGCTACTACACCAAGGTGATGGAGGAGGACGGCACCACGCTGCGCCTGGTGATGATAGACACCCCGTCGCTGATAGAGAAGTACCGCAAGGACACGGAGAAATACCCCGACGCCGGCAAGCAGGACGACCAGAAACAGCTGGCGTGGATAGACTCCGTGCTGACAGCCGCCCAGGAGGACTGGGTGCTCGTGGTGGGCCACCACCCCATCTATGCCGATACGGACAAGAGCGACTCCGAGCGCACGGACATGCAGAAGAAGGTGGACACCATCCTGCGCAAGCACAAGAACGTGGCCATGTACCTGTGCGGCCACATCCACAACTTCCAGCACATCCGCATGCCGGGCAGCGACATCGACTATGTGGTGAACACCTCCGGCTCGCTCAGCCGTCCGGTGAAGGCCGTCGAAGGCACAGTGTTCTGCAGCCCCGCCGCAGGCTACTCGCTCATCACCGTGGACAAGAACGAACTCTGCCTGCACATGATTGACTCATCGGGCAAGATTATCCATACGGTGAAACGCACGAAATAATCACGACAGAGCATATATTCTTGTGCCGCAATCAGGACGCTCCCTGCCATGTCACATGGCGGGAAGCGTCCTGGTCTGTCTCCGCCCGACCGCAAAAACACAAGTTCCGCGCCGCAAGACGAAGGACACCGCCTGCCGCCACGCACTATAGCGACAGGCGGCGTGCGCAACACAACAGAGCCGTGGGAAACCATAGAACAGACTCGCCCGCCACACCGCAAAAGGCTACTCTGCACGGCGGAGCGACGGCCCCTCCGGCGGACTTTCCGCAAGCCTCCGCAACTTACATACTGCCACACTGACAATATGTAAAATCCGCCCCGTGAGAACGGCGTATTTGCGGGCGGATGACTGTCAACGGCAAACAGACAGATTCTCACACACCGGAGTCTTGTCATTCCGTCAGCGGAAAGCGGCTTTTGCCGGACCGGTGCACGCACGCGGAGAAAGTCGTGCGCAAGAGACAGCAGAGCACGTCAGCCATTGGGGCGTATGGCTTACTTTTTGATATTCAGACAGAAGAGGTTTCCCGGTGCAAAGTAGAGAAAAGAACCGCAAAAAGCACGGCGGAGAACTGCTTTGCGGACCCTTTTTTCCGGGAATGCGGACCATTTTACCGCATCGTGCGCACAAACGGATTGCGCGTTGCCCACAAAAAAAATGTTTTTTCCGCAATGCCGACCGCATCTTTGCGGAAAGAAACCGGCATTTTTGCAAAAAAAACAGTTAAAACCTGCAAATAAATGCAACAAAACATGTAGAAAAACTTTCTGGTTGGCACGGATAGCGGAATGTATCTGTTAGCAAAAACAGACAAAGTGTTGCCTTTTGCTGCAAAAGGCAAAGAAATAACATCTTTTTATCATTCCGTCTGCCGGCTGTAAGAGGTCCGGAGACGAAAAAACGTCCTGCCTTTCAGAGGACGCGGAACAGTCTCTATGAACATTCTGCCGATGCGCAACAACCGGAGGAGGCATGGGCAGAAAATAAAAACGGCATGCGCGACATCGGAGACTGCTTTGTACAAGAAAAACCGACACCAACAGAGAGAAGCATACCTCCCACGCAACCGGTCCATAAGAAACCGACGGGGAAAGCAACCGGAAAAACGCCAGAAAGAGCCGGACAAGACGGCGGGACATCCCGCAACGCCTTGCCCGGCTCTTAGGTTACAAAGGCACCGCCGTCAGCGGTTCAGCTTCCAGGTGAAGCCGTCCTTCGTGTCCTTCACCTCGAAGCCCAAGGCAGCCAGACGGTCGCGAATCTTGTCGCTCGTAGCCCAGTCCTTGTTGGCCTTGGCTATCATGCGCTGCTCCAGCAGCATGTCCACCACATGGCCGAAAGCCTCTTCGCGCCCGCTGCCGCTGCCCGTTTCCTCCTTCAGACCCAGTATGTCGAAGGCGAACGTGCGGAACACGCCCGTCAGGGCCTCCAGCACCGCAGCCTCCATCGTAGCCTTCTTGTCGACTACGGAATTGATGACGCGGCAGGCATCGAACAGATGGCTGATGACCACGGACGAGTTCAGGTCGTCGTTCATGGCGTCGTAGCACTTCTGCCGCAGCTCGTCCACGTAGGCCATCGTCACGGTGCCGCCGTCGGCCACGGGTGTGATGCGCCCCAGTGCGGCCCATCCCTCCATCAGGCGCGACAGGCCTTTCTCGCTGGCCTGCAGGGCCTCGTTGCTGAAGTCCACCGTACTGCGGTAGTGGGCCTGCAGGATGAAGAAGCGGATGGTCATCGGGCTGTAGGCCTGCGCGAGGCTCTCGTGCTCACCGCTGAAGAACTGCGCCAGGGTGATGAAGTTGCCCAGGCTTTTGCCCATCTTCTGTCCGTTGATGGTAATCATGTTGTTGTGCATCCAGTAGTGCACCATCTCGCTGCCCTGGCTGGCCACGGCCTGCGCAATCTCGCACTCGTGGTGCGGGAAGATGAGGTCCATACCGCCGCCGTGGATATCGAAATGGTCGCCCAGATACTTGCGCCCCATGGCCGTACACTCGCAGTGCCATCCAGGGAAGCCGTCGCTCCACGGGCTGGGCCAGCGCATGATGTGTTCGGGCTGCGCCCGTTTCCAAAGGGCAAAGTCCACCTGGTTGCGCTTCTCGCCCACGCCGTCCAGCTCGCGGGAGTTGTTGATGACATCCTCCAGGTTGCGGCCGGAGAGCTTGCCATAGTGGTATTTCCTGTTATATTTCTCCACATCGAAATAGACACTGCCGTTGCTCTCGTAGGCAAAGCCGTTGTCCAGTATCTGCCTCACCAGCCCGATCTGTTCGATGATGTGCCCGGAGGCACAAGGCTCAATGCTGGGCGGCAACACGTTCAGAGCCTGCATGGCGGCATGGAAACGGTTGGTGTAGTACTGCGCCACCTCCATCGGCTCCAGCTGCTCCAGCCGGGCCTTCTTGGCAATCTTGTCCTCGCCCTCGTCGGCATCGTGCTCCAGATGGCCCACATCGGTAATGTTTCGCACGTAGCGCACCTTGTAACCGATATGGCGCAGGTAGCGGAACAACAAGTCAAAAGTAATGGCCGGACGGGCATGACCCAGATGGGCGTCGCCATACACCGTAGGACCGCACACGTACATCCCCACCCGTCCCGGCGTAATGGGCCGGAACTCTTCCTTGCGCCGCGTCAGCGTATTGTAGATAAACAGTTTCTGTTCCATAGTCATATTAAAAGAATATAAATGTTTCTGTCAGTTTTCCAAACCCGTATATGCAGGGTCGTCGCCATTCTCACGTATCAGCCTGAGCAGATGCTCCACAGCCTCCTCCTCCGGAATGTTGCGTTCCACGCACTCTCGCCGATGGTAAAGACTCACCTTGCCGCGTGCCGCTCCCACGTAGCCGTAGTCGGCATCGGCCATCTCGCCCGGACCGTTCACGATGCAGCCCATCACGGCAATCTTGAGTCCTTTCAGATGCGCTGTGGCCGCCTTGACACGGGCCAGCGTCGCCTGCAGGTCGTAGAGCGTACGGCCGCAGCCCGGACAGGAGATGTACTCCGTGCGGGTAGTGCGCAGACGGGCCGCCTGCAGGATGCCGAACGCCGTGGCGTCGATATCACAATGATCCAGTGTCCCGTTGTTATAAAGATAAACGCCGTCGCACAAGCCGTCGAAGAGCAACGCACCCATGTCGGCTGCGCTCTCAATCTGGAAATCCTCTTTCTCTTCCTGATTGTGAGCATACTGTTGGAATATGATCACCGGATTGCGCAGCCCCTCGCGCGTCAGCTCATGCACCAGTGCACGGTGCTCGCCCAGACGGTTCTGATGGTTGCTCTGAGAAATAATGACGACCTCCGGATGATATCGTAGGCAAGCCAGCACCTCTTCGTTCAATGCCCCGTAAGTCAGGAAAAGGAACTTCAGCTGTGCCGGGCACGCTCCCATAAGAGGCAACATATTATAAGGAAAAGCAGGCCACGTATCTGCCTCACCCGTCCAGACATCCGCATCCACAATATACTCCGCACCCTCCTCACGAACGGACGGAAGTTCCCGGCCGGAATAGATATAGTCGGGACGGGAATCAGGATGTGGACAAAAACCGTCCATACGTCCGGCAGCCATCAAGTCCATGCGGTCGGCTACCACGACGGGCACATTGTCCCCCCCTATGTTCCGCACGGCCACAGTGTCGCGCCTCACGGGATGCAGCCAGTCAAAACTGTCGGCCGCCACTCCGGGAATCATCATCGCTCCCTCACGACGGGACACATAATCCACCAGCTTGCGGGCCACAGGTATTTCCACCTCTGGTGCCTCACTGAGCGACACACGCACCGTATCGCCGATACCGTCAGCCAGCAAGGCTCCGATACCCACGGCACTCTTGATGCGACCGTCCTCACCATCGCCTGCCTCAGTGACCCCCAGATGAAGCGGAAAGCGCATGCCCTCACGCTCCATGGCATCGACAAGCAGGCGGACACTCTGCACCATGACTGCCGTATTGCTGGCCTTAACGGAAACCACCACATCCATAAAACGCTCACGGACACAGACACGCAGAAACTCCATACAGCTTTCCACGATACCACGCGGCGTGTCGCCATAACGGCTCATGATGCGGTCGGAAAGCGAACCGTGGTTCACTCCTATACGTATAGCAGTATGATGTTCACGACAGACATTCAGCAGCGGCACAAAACGCGCCTCCAGCCTTTCCAGTTCCTGCGTATATTCCTCATCAGTATAACCAATCTGTTTAAACGTGCGGGCCGGATCCACATAATTGCCCGGATTGATACGCACCTTCTCCGCATAAAGCGCAGCCACTTCCGCCACACGGGGATTGAAATGCACATCGGCTACCAACGGCACATCGCAACCGGCTCCACGCACGACAGCATTGATGTGGCGCAGATTCTCGGCCTCACGCACCCCCTGTGTAGTCAGACGCACATATTCCCCGCCTGCAGCTGCAATACGCATCACCTGTGCGGCACTCTCCTCCGTATGCATGGTAGAAGTATCAGTCATGCTTTGCAGACGAATGGGACAGCCGCCACCCAGTGGCGTCGCCCCGATCTGCACCATCACCGTATCCCGCCGCTGATAATTAAACAAATCCACCATGCATCAGTTGCATTTGAACCTGAACTTCACATCAGCCAGATCGGCATTGGCTTTCACAATCTTGTCTTTCAGACCTTCCCTGTACGCTTTCAGACGGACAGCCAGGTCCGCATCACTCAAAGCCAACATCTCCGTTGCCAGAATAGCCGCATTCTGCGCTCCGTTCACTCCCACTGTAGCCACAGGAATACCCGGCGGCATCTGCACGATAGACAGCAGGGCATCCAACCCGTCAAGCATCCCTTTTATAGGAACCCCGATCACCGGCAACGTAGTAGACGCCGCAATCACACCCGGCAGAGCAGCCGCCATACCGGCACCGGCGATGATGACTTTCAGACCACGGTCTGCCGCCCCTCGCGCAAAAGCCTCCACCTCGACCGGCGTGCGATGAGCCGAAAGGGCGTTCATCTCAAAAGGAATCTCCATGTCCTCAAAAAAGCGGGCAGCCTTTTCCATCACCGGAAGATCCGAGGTACTACCCATAACAATACTTACAATCGGTTTCATATCTCTTTTCATTATATAAGTTCTTATATGTCTATCATATCTTGCTCCGTTCCGGCAAATCCGTCAGGCCAGCAATATGCCTCCCGCACCGCAGACCACTCCCACAAGCGTACCGGCCACCACCTGTCCCAGACTATGCTGACGCAACAACATACGCGCTGACCCCACAGCCCCGCACAGCAGAATCACACCGCACAGCCACCCCACGGGATTAAATGCGAACAGCACGGAATAAGCCACCAAGGCTCCTGCAAGTCCGCCCGCACCGGCAGCATGCAAGCTGATTTTCCACCACACATTCACCACGATGCTCACAAGCTGTATCATCAGCGAGGCCAACAGAATGCCACACATGTAATGAGGCAGATGCAGACGTAACATCAGATGCAGGCATAAGGCATACGACAGAATGAAAAACACGTAAGGCACACTGCGCCTCTCACGCTTGCGCAACTGCAATGCCGTCCACCCACGCAAGCGGCGATAGACGAAAGTGCACAGCCGCGGCAGCAGAATCGTAAGGGCATAAACCAACAACAGGACCGTAACCTTATAGGCTGGCGGAAGCAGACGCAGATAAGTGAACGTAAACAGAGCCACAAAGCCTACCAACGGGAAATAATACGGACGGAATACCGCCGACAACACCCGTGCCAGAATCATTATGCCACGCCACATCACCGTCTCAGTCTCGCCACGGGGATGCCCAACTGCTCACGATATTTCGCCACCGTGCGCCGCGCAATGGGGAATCCCTTCCCGTTCAACATGGCCGTCAGTTCTCCGTCACTCAACGGATGCCGCTTGTCCTCGGCCTCCACACACTCACGCAAGGCGGCCTGTATGCGCCGCACGGCAATCTCCTCCCCCTCTTCCGTCACATAACTGTCGCTGAAGAACCACTTCAGGGGAAAAGTACCGTAATCCGTCTCCACATATTTACTGCCCGCTGCCCGCGACACCGTAGAGATATCCAACCCCGTGCGTACGGCCACATCCTTCAGTATCATCGGACGCAAGAGCGACTCGTCACCTTCCAGGAAAAAAGGCCGCTGCAGATCGGCTATGGCCTGCATCACACTCATGAGCGTATGCTGGCGTTGTCTCACCGCCTCAATGAACCCCTGCGCCTTTTCTATCTTCAACCGCGTATACTGTAACGCCTGCCGCCCGGTGCGGCCCAAATGCGAGCGTTCAGACTGCGCCTCGTGCAACAGCTCCAAAAACGACGGACTGACGCGCAGTTGTGGTACTCCACCCCGGTTCATAGTAACCACCAGCTGACCTTCCTCATCAGCCCGTACGGAGAAATCCGGCACAATCTGCTGAAAATTATGGCCGACCACTTCGCCCATGGCACAACCCGGTCGGGGATTCAGCCGACGCAAATCTTTCTGCAGCCGGGCCGCCCCGGCCTCGGTCAGGTGCATTTTCCGGCAGATACGGTCCCAGCGGTTATGGGTGAAATCATCAAACATACGATCTATGATGGCATATTCCTGCTGCTTCAGCGGTGTGTCCCGCCGAGGATCACGGCGCAATTGCAGCAGCAGGCATTCGCGCAGGTCGCGTGCTCCCACACCCGGCGGATCAAATTCCTGGAGACGGTGCAATACCTCTTCCAGCTCCTGCTCCGACGTCTGCACGCCGTTATATATCTCCAGTTCGTCAGCCAGTGCGGAAAGCTTTTTATGGAGCAATCCGTCGCTCTCCAGCGATCCTATCAGATAAGTCATCAATTGCTCCTCGCGCGGAGTCAGAGACAACTCATGCATCTGGGCTGTCATCTGCTCGTAAAACGAAGTGGTATCTCCATATTCCATCCGTTCCGGACGGTCTGCCCGTCCGTCATCCCGCAGCAGATAGTCAGGAACATCATCCGGACTGCCATAGTCGTCCAACGCCTGACGGACCTCTGCCGAACGGTAGTCATCAGAAAGAAAATCCGACGCAGCATCATCAGTCTCGTGACTGTCATCCGATGCAGCATCATCAACCTCACCACCATGCATTTCATCACTCGCTCCAGTATCCAGACTCTCCTCCAATGCTCCGTTTTCCATCAATTCATTTTTCACCCTTTGCTCCAATTCGGACACAGGCATCTCCAACAACCGTACCTGCAACACTTGCTGCGGAGAAAGAACTGTCGTTTGTTCCAAAGACTGGGTTTGAACTATTTTCTGTGGCATATACTTAACCTAAGGAGATTTTTAATGCAAAGTTAAAGCAAGAACGTGGAAAAACAAAAATTACAACTACTATTTCCGCATTCCATGCTGCACTGATTCATCTTTCACCAATTCAAAATCCAACTGCTTTTTTTCCAGATTGGCTTTGGCCACTTTCACCGTTACGGCATCTCCCAAAGAATAACGATAATGATACTTACGCCCCCACAGACAGTAGTTGCGCTCATCGAACTCATAGTAGTCGTCCTTCAGGTCACGCAGAGGCACCATACCCTCGCACTTGTTCTCGTTGATCTCCACATACAGGCCGAACTCGGTCACACCGCTCACCGTACCGTCGAACACCTGTCCCAGCTTGTCGCTCATGAACTCCACCTGCTTGTACTTGATGCTCGAACGCTCGGCATTCGCCGCCAGCTGCTCCATGGCACTGCAGTGCTCACACAGTTCCTCGTACTTGTCACGGCTGGCACTGCGCCCGCCCTCGGCATAGCGCGTCAGCAGGCGGTGTACCATCACGTCGGGGTAACGGCGTATGGGAGAGGTGAAGTGGGTGTAGTAGTCGAACGCCAGCCCGTAATGGCCGATGTTCTGCGTGCTGTAGCGCGCCTTCATCATCGCCCGCAGCGATACGGTCTCTATCAGGTTCTGCTCCTTCTTGCCCTTTACATCGGTCAGCAGCTTGTTCAGGCTCTTGCTCACATCCTCCTTCGTGCCCGTCGTCCGCATCTTATAGCCGAACTTCACGACGAATTCACTCAGCTTGAGCAGTTTTTCCTGGTCCGGCAAGTCATGTATACGGTAGGGCAGGGTCTTCGGCTTACGATTCTTAGGCACCTTGCCCACACTTTCTGCCACCGTACGGTTGGCCAGCAGCATGAACTCCTCCACCAGCTTGTTGGCGTCCTTTGCCACCTTGAAGTACACGCCCGTGGGCTTGCCCTTCTCATCGATGTCGAAACGCACCTCACTGCGGTCGAAGTTGATGGCCCCGTGCTCGAAACGACGGGTACGGAGCTGCTTGGCCAGCCGGTTGAGCGTAATCAATTCTTCTGCAAAATGCTCGGCGGGCAGCACGTCCGGTCCGCTGAAAGCCGGGTCGGCTGCATGGTCGCCAGGCTTCCCATAGTCCTCCGGCGACGCCTCGTGATGCTGCTCCAGCACGGCCTGCACCTCCTCATACGTGAAGCGGCGGTCACTCCGGATGACCGTGTGCGCCAGATGCCAGGCAGACACCTCGGCACTGTCGTTCATCCTGAAGATGACACTGTAGGCCAGTTTCTCCTCGTCCGGACGCAGCGAACAGATGAAGTTGCACAGGCGCTCCGGCAGCATCGGCACCGTGCGGTCCACCAGATAGACACTCGTGGCCCGCTTCACGGCCTCCTTGTCGATGATGTCCCCCTCTTTCACGTAATGGGACACGTCGGCGATGTGTACTCCCACCTCCCACTGTCCGTCCTCTGTCCGACGGATGGAGAGGGCATCGTCAAAGTCCTTCGCATCCCTGGGGTCGATGGTGAATGTCGTCACGCCCCTGAAGTCCTCGCGACGGGCAATCTCTTCCGGCGTGATGCCCGGATCTATCCGGTCGGCAGCATTCTCCACCTCCTTGGGATAGGAATAAGGCAGCCCGTACTCCGCCAGGATGGCGTGCATCTCCGCAGTGTTGTCACCACTGCGCCCCAGGATGTCCACCACCTTGCCGATGGGGTTCTTGGCCGTTTCGGGCCATTCCGTAATCCGGACCACCGCCTTGTCGCCGTTCTTTCCGCCCTTCAATGCTTTTCTGGGAATGAAGATGTCGTTGGCCAGCGTACGGTCCTCCGTCACCAGAAAGGCGAAATCCTTGCGCACTTCCAGCCGTCCCACGAAAGTCTTCTCGCCACGTTTCAGGATCTCCACCACCTGCGCCTCGCGCAGATGACGCTTACGGCGCGCCAGCAGGGACGCCTTCACCTTGTCGCCGTCCATGGCGTGCAGGGAGTTCCGCTCGGCCACGAACACCGGTTCGCCGCCGTCCACCGGCGTCACCGTGTTCTTCCCGTTGGCCTTTCTGTTGAATATGGCCTCGAACACCTGGCCTGCCGTATTCAGGCGGAAGTGCAGGTTCTCCGTCTCCTTCACGTAATCATCCGCCGTCAGGTCCTCCAGCAAGTCCATACAGAGCAACTTGGCCGGATGGGTGTCCAGATGAAGTTCCTTGAATATGCGCTTGATGTCATAGACCTCCGCCGGATTACGCTGGAAAAGCTCTATCAGCATTTTCGCCAGCTCCTTTTTCTTCAGGCGCTTCCCGCCCTTTTTCTTTGATTTTCCCATAAAATCCGCATTTAAGAGATTAGTCCACTTTAATTTCATGCAAGTTAATCATATTTATTCATTCTGCCCGTGTTTTATATCTTATTTTTTCTGAAATTGCTTATCTTTGCAGACCCAAAACAATGATAACGATGGAACAGGAAGAACGAAAAAAGGCTATCTATAACGTGACGTGGGTGGGAAGTCTGGTCAACTTCCTGTTGGTAATCTTCAAATTCATGGCAGGAATCATAGGACACAGTGCCGCAATGATTGCGGACGCCGTACATTCCTTGTCTGATTTTGCGACAGACATTGTTGTCCTGGTCTTTGTACGCATCTCTAATAAGCCACAAGACAAAAGTCATGATTACGGACACGGCAAGTACGAGACACTGGCCACGGCCATTATTGGCGCCATATTGTTCATCGTAGGAGCCGGCATCTGCTGGAACGGCCTGATGACCGTCAAGACGGTATGGAATGGCGACACAATCCCCGCTCCCGGCCCATTGGCACTCTGGGCCGCCATCATCTCCATCATATCCAAGGAACTGATATACCGCTATACAATATATATCGGCAAAAAATACAAGTCGGCAGCCGTCGTGGCCAACGCATGGCACCACCGTAGCGATGCTCTCTCTTCCATCGGTACGGCCGTCGGCATCGGAGGAGCCATCTGGCTGGGTGAACAATGGAGGATACTGGATCCGCTCGCGGCCATAGCCGTAAGCTTTTTCATCATGAAAGTGTCTGTTGATCTGCTGAAGCCCTGCATAGAAGAACTTACGGAGAAATCGCTGCCTGAAGAGACCGAGGAAGAGATCTGCCAAATAGCAGAAAGCACACCGGGCGTATCGGAGATACACAACCTGTGCACCCGCCGCATCGGCAACTGCTACGCCATAGAGATGCACGTACGCATGGACGGCCGGCTGACGCTCTATGAAGCGCACGACAAAGCCTCGGTCATAGAGCAGAAGCTCAAGGAGGCCTACGGCGCGGAGACCCACATCAGCATACACGTGGAACCGGTGAAATCACCGGAGGGGACATACGACATTCACCAACAGCAATAAGAAGAATCTATTATGAAGATATTAGTGACAGGAGCCAGCGGATTCATCGGCAGCTTCATCGTAGAAGAAGGACTGGAACGCGGCCACAGCGTGTGGGCCGGCATGCGGGCCTCCAGCAGCCGCAAGTACCTGACAGACCCACGGACTCAGTTTGCGGAACTGGACCTGGCACACCCAGAAGTGCTGCGGGCGCAACTGGCTTCCTGCAAGGCCGAATTCGGCGGATGGGACATCATCGTGCATGCCGCAGGCGCCACCAAGTGCATACACCGCGAGGACTTCTTCCGTACGAACACCGACGGCACACGACATCTGGTGGACACACTGCGCGAACTGGAGATGGTGCCGCAGCGGTTCATCTTCGTCAGTTCGCTGAGTGTGTACGGTGCCATACGCGAACAGCCCGTGCGCAAGGCCACGCCGGACAACCCGTGGATCTATGCCCCCATCCGGGAGGACGACACGCCGCACCCCAACACGGCCTACGGCGAAAGCAAGCTGGAGGCCGAGCGCTACCTGAAGTCGCTCCAGGGCTTCCCTTGGGTCATCCTGCGGCCCACGGGCGTCTACGGTCCGCGCGAAAAGGACTACTACGTCATGGCCCAGAGCATACAGCAACACGTGGACTTCAGCGTGGGCTACCGTCCGCAAGAAATCACGTTCGTCTATGTCCGCGACGTGGTGCAGGCCGTGTTCCTGGCTATGGAAAAGGAGGTCACCGGACGGGAGTACTTCCTCAGTGACGGACAGGTCTACCACAGTACGGAGTTCAGCGACCTGCTCCATCAGGAACTGGGGCGTCCCTTCATGCTCCGCATCAAGGCCCCCGTATGGCTTCTGCGCGCCATCTGTACCGTCAACGGCTCGCTGGCCGCCTGGCAGGGGAAATGCACCACCCTGAACCGCGACAAGTTCCACATCCTCTGCCAGCGCAACTGGCAGTGCGACATCGAACCGGCCCGGCGCGAACTGGGTTTCCGCCCGGAATATACCCTGGAACAAGGAGTGAAAGAGGCCGTAGCGTGGTACAAGAAAGAAGGATGGCTATGACCGCCGCGCTACCACCGGCCGGATGGTTCATCGCACGCGACAGCATGCCCCGTGGCCTCTGGCCCATCGAGGGGTTGGCACTGGCCTACAGCATCCTGACCACGATGTTCATGCTCTTCCTGTGGCCCCGCATGGACCACCCCTGGCTCATGCTGGTCGACCGTGCCGTCATCCTGGGACTTACGCTGCTGCTCTGGGGCGCATACAGGCTGTGGCCCGTACGTCTCATGACGTTCGTGCGCATCACAGCGCAGATGGTGCTCCTCAGCTACTGGTATCCGGACACGTATGAGTTCAACAGCACCCTGCCCAACCTGGACCACGTGTTTGCCCGTTGGGACCATCTGCTGTTCGGCTGCCAGCCGGCAATGGAGTTCAGCCGCCTCTGTCCGTGGTTGTGGTTCAGCGAACTGCTCAACATGGGCTACTTCGCCTACTATCCCATGATTCTGGTCGTCATGGTGTTCTACTTCGTCTGGCGGAACAGCCGCTACGCACAGGCATCCTTCATCGTCATGTGCTCATTCTTCACCTACTACCTCATCTACATCTGGCTCCCCGTGGCCGGACCGCAGTTCTACTTCTGGGCCATTCCGCCGTCCGCCATCGAGAGCGGGTGCTTCCCCGCCCTGGGCACCTATTTCAGCACCCACACCGAGATGATGCCGCTCCCGGACGATGCCGCCGGAGTGTTCTGCCAACTGGTATGCTATGCACAGGAAATCGGCGAACGTCCCACGGCCGCCTTCCCCTCATCGCACATCGCCCTTACGCTCATCCTGCTGTATCTGGTCTACCCGCAGAGCCGCAGGCTCTTCTATGCCCTGCTGCCCTTTGCCGTGTTCCTGACGCTGGCCACCGTCTACATCCAGGCCCATTACGTCGTGGATGCCATCGCGGGCGTCATCACTTCCTACCCCGTGTTCTGCCTGAGCCGGTGGATATACCGGCAGGTGACGGGTCAGCCGTCCGGAAACTAGTACTGGAAAGAGCTTCCGCCCACGAACTCACGCAGTAGCGAAGTGGGCGGCACCTCATCGTCCGGCAGAGGAGTGAAATAGCGCAGGAACTTGCGCAGACGGTAGGCCTCGGAATATTCCGGCACGTTCTCCGGCACAAGCTCCAGCAGCGGGAGTGCCTGGTTGCGGATGACGGCCAGCTCGAACAGCAGGGCACTGTTGAACATGGCGTCGGCCTCCTCCTGATAGGGGAAAATCCACTTGTCCTCACCGTTGCGCACGCTCTGCCAACGGCGAATGGTGTCCAGCGCCGAGTAACCGCGGTACTTGTAGTCGCGGATGATGCGGCGCAGCAGACGGTTGTCCGTCGTGGGGATGTAGTTGTGGGCATCCAGCAGGATGGTGGTCATGGCCGACACATAGATACGGTACTTGTAACGGTCCTCAATCTGCGACGTCAGTTCCGGATTCAGCCCATGAATCCCCTCCAGCACCAGAATCATGTTCTCGGCCAGCCGGAGCTTCTTTCCGCTCATCTCACGCCGCCCCGTCTGGAAATTGAAGCGCGGCAGCTCCACCTCCTCGCCGGCGAGCAGTGCCTGGAGCTGGGCGTTGAAGAACGGCAGGTCCAGGGCATAGAGCGACTCGAAGTCATATTCCCCGTTCTCGTCCCGCGGCGTATGCTCGCGATCCAGGAAATAATCGTCCAGCGATATGGGATAAGGCCTCATCCCGTTGGCCATCAGCTGGATGGAAAGCCGCTTGCTGAACGTGGTCTTCCCGCTCGACGACGGACCGGCAATCAGCACCAGCTTCAGGTTGCGGCGCGAATGGATTTCGTCGGCTATGCGCACAATCTTCTTCTCCTGCAGCGCCTCGGCCACGTTAATCAGCTCCGTGGTGTGCCCCTCCTGACAGGCCCGGTTGAAGTCACCCACGGTGCTCAGTCCCACAATCTCCTGCCAGCGGTGATGCTCACGGAAGATGTCGAGCATCTTCTCCTGATGCACCATCTCCTCCAGCTGCTCCGGGTTCTTGCGCGAGGGGATGCGCAGCAGCAGACCATCGTAGTACTTCATCACGTCGAACACCTTCAGTCCCCCAGTGGAGGTGAGCAGCGAACCGTAGAAATAATCCACCGTATCGCCCAGCCTATAATAATGCGTGTAGATAGAGCCGGAACTCTCCAGCAGCTTCACCTTGCTGGTCATGCCCTCCTTGCGGAACATCTCCACGGCCTCCTCCGTGGGGCTCTGCACCCGATGGAAAGGGATGTCGGCCGCCACAATCTCCTTCATCCTGCGCCAGATGGCCGTCACGTCGTTCTCCTCCAGCGGCCGCCCGATACGCAGGTTGCAGTAGTAACCGCGCGACACGGGCGTGTCGATGCGCAGCTGGCAACCCGGAAACAGCTCCTTCACGGCCTTGACCAGCACGAAGAAGAGCGAGCGGGTGTAAGTGCGCATGCCAGAGGGCGAGGTCACGTCGAGGAACTCCACATCCTTGTCGTTGTAGAAACGGTAGTGCAGCCCCTCCACCTTGTTGTTCACCTTGGCACTCACCGGCCCGTAGGGCATCTGCAGCTTCAGGGCATGATAAGCGTCCCAAAGTGTGCTCCCGATGGGGAGGTTTATGCTTTTTTTATTATTTTTGCAGCGGATTTTAATCTCTTGTACCATAAGTCTCTTGGATTTTGTGTGAAACAGGTCCTAAATGTATGCAATGGACGGGAGACTATATCCTGCCGTTCACTTATATTTGTACTGGATTATGGTGGTTTTAGCATTTTTAAAACTTTTGGGGTGCCTGGGCTTACTGATGTACGGCACCAGGCTCATGGGAGAAAGCCTGCAGAAGCTGGCCGGAGACAGACTCCGCTACGTCCTCGACTCGCTGGCCACCAACCGTTTCACATCGCTGCTCACCGGCACGCTCGTGGCCGTGATGCTGCAGTCGTCCACCAGCGCCTCGCTGCTGACCATCAGCCTCGTACATGCGGGGCTGCTCACACTCTCGCAGTCCCTGCCCCTGCTGATGGGAGCCTCGGTCGGTAACACGCTCATCGCCTGGATCATGGCCGCCGAATTCAACTTCAGCATCAGCAACTACATCTACCCCCTGATGCTGATTGCCTTCCTGTTGGTGTACAGCCGCAAGCAGCGCGCACTGGGCGAGTCGCTCTTCGGCCTATGCTTCATCCTGTTGAGCCTGGGACTGCTCTGCGACCTGGCCGACGAAATGCAGCTGTCCGGCCAGGGGGCCATCGCCCGCTACCTGTCCGTCCCCGGCGAGCATTACGGCTCGTATGCCCTGCTGCTGCTCGTAGGGGCAGCCGTCACTTTCGCCGTACAGTCGTCCGCCGCCATCATGGCCACGTCCATGGCACTCTGCGCCACGGGCGTATGGTCGGTCTATGCAGGTGTGGCCTTCATGCTGGGCGAGAACATCGGCCGCGCCATCATCACCTGCCGCGCCGCCTCCTCGGCCGGTACACCGGCGCGCCGCACGGCTTTCGGCCAACTGGTGTTCAACATCAGCGGAGTGGCCTGGATGTTCCTGGCTTTCCCTTGGTTTGTCAACCTGCTGTGCGACCTGTTCCACCTCGACCCCACGCTGCGGCAGAGCACGCCCGACAACAATCTGGCCTACGTGCTGGCCGCATTTCACACCGGCTTCAACCTCTGCAACGCCCTGCTCTTCCTCGGTTTTGCCAAGCCGCTGGAGCTGCTGACCGTGCGCCGCGTCACGAAACGCCACAAGCACAGCGAGGAGGAGGGCCAGCTGCTCTTCATCAACAAGGGACTGCTCGACACGCCGGAACAGTCCGTCATGGCGGCCCGCAAGGAAATCATCAACTATGCCGACACCGTGACGCGGATGTTCACCCAGACGCGCTACCTGTTCTCGGCCCACAACGATGCGGAATTCAAGAACATCTTCACCCTCGTGGAGCACTATGAAGACATCTGCGACGAGATGGAGATGGACATCGCCAACTACCTGAACAAGATTACCACCGAAGAGGACGTACCGGACAGCCTACGCCCCTCCATCCGCAGCATGCTGCTCGAAGTGGCGGAGATAGAGAGCATCGGCGACAGCTGCCACCACATCGCCCACACCGCCCGGCGCAGCTACCGCAGCCCACAGCGGTTCACGGAAAAGCAGCAGGAGCACATCCACCAGATGTTCCAGCTGGCCGAACAGGCCCTGGAGCAGATGAGGAACCTGCTGGCCATGCGCCGGCCGCCACGGGAAGCCTCCACGGCCTACTACATCGAGAACGAAATCAACAAGTTCCGCAACCAGCTGCGCAACCTGAACTTCACGGACGTGAACAACGGCGTGTACAACTACCAGACAGGCGCCATGTACATGGACGTCATCAACGAATGCGAGCAGCTGTCCGACTGCATCATCAACGTGACTGAAGCGCGGATGAAAGCACACGAGGGCTGATTCTTTCCGTAAAACGCATCCACGACAGGAGTTCTAATGCCACGACTGAATAGAACCGCCAGAGCCAACCAGCGAGTGCAACATTACGAATCCTTTTTAGACAAGGCCTCATCCGGTATCAGGAACTTGAGTTTTTCCCTCGATCCGGCATTGATTTTCTTCTTTTCCTGGCGATTTTACCCTCCATCAGGGTGCTGATGTCGTCTCTTTGGGTATTTGCCGGACCTGCTTTTTGGCGTTCTCTATGGCCTCTTTCTGCCATACGCAGTAGGAATCGGTGAAATACACGGGCGCGTTAAATTTCTATATATAAGTCAATTGCCGTGTTTGTCTATGGGATGTGCAGTTCGATACTGATTTTGTCGAGACAGTCAATGAAAATGCCTTTCTCCTCTTCCGAGAAGTGCAATGCCTCATTAGACAGGTTGGAAAAGAAAGAATAATAACAGATCTCAAGTACGAGCGAGGTGCCCCAGATGAGGTCCGAATGGAATATCACTCCCCGTGCAATGGGTTTCACGCTGTCCGGAACTTCTGTCAAAGAGGTCTGTCCGGGGGAGAAGTTCGTCACGGTTTCCTCCTGATAGTCATACGTCTGTCTGCCATAACGGATGTCCCCGCATTGGGTCTGTATCAGGAAAACCGCATATACCCCATTCCAAATGCAGAACCGGGTAGGAAAGCGTGTGGTCTGGCGCAGGTCCGCCGCACCGACCAGCGGATGCTGCATTTCCAGTCCGAACATTCCACGCGGCCTACATTGATGATTCCTTCCATCTTACACGTTCTTTGTTTACTTGTAAATGTATTCACAAAAAGGAAAAGGTGAAACACTTTACGGCTTAAAAACCGTGAATAAGTGCCAATCTGTTTCTACTTATTCTCTTTTTGCTGTAATGGAGCGGAGATAACAAAGTCAGGCTGCGGAATAGTGCAAAAAGGACTGTGGAAAGACACAAAAAATGTGAAATAACATTGCCGGTGTCAAGCCAATTGCCTACTTTTGCGGTAAATGATTAGGGAATAGGTTCGGAACAGACGGGTTGGTCGTGTTCTTGTTGTCTACGCCTTTCCTTATAATCGGTTGTATTTCTAAACAGAAAGAGTTTATCACATGAAGCAGAATAGAGTTGTCTTTTTGGACTACTTGCGGGCTTTTGCCTGTTTTCTGGTGATTATGGTCCATTCCAGTGAAGCATTCTATGGGACAGGTGATATACCGGTGTTATCTGAGTCTCACCGGCTTTGGATAGCTATCTGGGACGGCATGAGCCGCATTTCAGTTCCTCTGTTTGTCATTACTTCGGCCTATCTGCTGGTGCCGATGAAGAAAAACCAGTCTTGGGGAGAATTCTATAAGCGGCGTTTTCTCCGCATATTGCCACCGATGGCTGTATTTATGGTCATCTATGCCCTGCTCCCGGTGTGGCAGTCCGGCGGCAGTTGGAAAGAGATGTGTATCGCAGTCTGCAAGTTGCCCTTGAATTTCCCCTCAAATGCCTTTCACCTCTGGTTTATGTATCCGCTGATTGGGCTTTATCTGCTCATTCCGATACTCTCCCCGTGGCTGCGTACTGCAACGGCCAGACAGGAACAGATGTTTCTGTTGCTATGGGCCTTGACCACTTGTCTGCCCTTTGTGAATAAGTTCTACGGAGATGTCTTTGGGCAATGCTGGTGGAACCAGTATCACATGCTCTATGATTTCAGCGGTTATCCCGGCTATCTGGTCTTGGGGCACTATATCCGTTATCATATCGACTGGAGCCGTGCAAGACGTTATGCCATAGGCCTGGTCTGCCTGTTGGGAGGTTCAGCGTTTACCATTCTCAGTTTCTATCTTCAGGCTAAGCCCGGCACTCCGCAGCTGCTGTCTGACCTGGAGGTGGCCTGGTGTTTCTGCATCATCAACTGTGTGGTGGCTACATTCGGTGCTTTTCTGCTGTTTACGACCATTCAGAAGGAAAGCCGTGGGTATGGCATGTTCAAGAGCCTTTCCATGAACAGCTATGGCATGTATCTGATGCATCTGTTATGGTTGCCATTCTGGTTCCGGCTGGTGCAGCCGCATACTTCTGTGGGCATAGCCATTCCGCTTATCACACTGCTGACGTTCATCAGTTGCTATGTCACAACGAAACTGATTTCGTATGTGCCCGGTAGCCGGTGGGTCATCGGATGATTGATGATTCCCATGCGGTAAGTTTAGGATTATAAGCTTATAACTTCAAAAGGACAATGAGAGCTCTTTTGAACTCTTGTCGGAAAAATCCGTGAGATACTGTCACTGGATAATATCCCGCTAAAATATAATTCTTAAGAGATGACAAAATAAATGGGGTTGTGTTGTAATTACCATTTTACGACTCAGCCTCATTTGTTGTACTACAAACTGGGAAAAAAATATCTTGGTTGGATTTTATAATGTAAATGACTTTTGATGCTGAATACGGAACAAGTAGATTAGACTCAAAAAAAGATTGCTTCCGACTTACATTCAAGCAAGCCAGAAGCAATCTTATCCCTTTTTCCTTATTATTATTCCTCGTAAGGCTCGAAATCATCCTTGCCCACTCCGCAAACCGGACAAACCCAGTCTTCCGGAATATCCTCAAAAGCCGTTCCCGGTGCAATGCCTGATTCAGGATCTCCTACTTCGGGGTCGTACACCCACTGGCACACTGTGCAAATATACTTCTTCATCGTTTTAATGGGTTTAAGTTCATTTTTATATCAATACTTGTGCAAGTATACTACTTTTTAGGTAGAAAACAGCAGAAACTCCCTTTTGCTTTTATTTTTTTAACACATGTACCTAACCGTTACTTCGCCCGCTTCCTTTCCCTTTCACAATTTTTCCAAGCAAGCCATAAGCTCCTCCACTCCTTCGGAGGCTCCTTTCATCAAATGATGCACACGCCCCCCGCTATGAATACCTGCTACGGGCTTGGGATCTATCACATAAACAGGAGCATGGGAAGGGACATAATTCAACAGTCCTGCTGCCGGGTAAACATTCAGAGATGTGCCGATAACCACAAAAAAATCAGCCGTCGAAGTGATGTCTATGGCTGTCTCTATCATCGGAACTGCCTCGCCGAACCAAACGATAAAAGGCCGTAACTGACTGCCATCCGCAGCACGGTCACCTATTCTCACTTCCCACTCTTCAGGACGAAGCTCACGGATATATTTCGGATTGTTCGGATCCAGACTCGATGTGACTTTGGTCAGCTCACCATGCAAATGAATCACTTTCGTGCTCCCGGCCCTTTCATGCAGATTATCCACGTTCTGCGTAATCACAGTCACATCATAATCGCGTTCCATCTGTGCCAGCAGTTCATGTCCCCGACAGGGTTTCACTTCATCCAACTGGCGGCGACGCTCATTATAAAACTGTATCACCAGCTCCGGATTGCGCGCATAGCCCTCAGGAGTAGCCACTTCCTCTACCGGATAACGGTCCCACAACCCGCCGGAATCACGAAACGTACTCAGTCCGCTTTCAGCCGACATTCCGGCTCCTGTCAAAACAACAACTTTTTTCATCTCTTTTACTTTTTTATCCACAAAAGTAACAAAAATCCGAGCAAAAAGGTCCGACACGTCAAATAATTCAATTAACTTTGCGCCTTTGGTATGAATACTTATTTAAGAAACACAACAAAATGGACAAAGTAAGCTACGCACTGGGATTGGGAATCGGACAACAATTGAAAAGCATGGGAGCAACCGACCTGTGCATCGACGACTTCGCCCAAGCCATCAAAGACGTAATCGGAAACAACGCTCTGGCTGTGTCGCATCATGAAGCACAGGGTATCGTCAACAAATACTTTCAAGAGAAAGAAGCGGCCATGAACAAAGAAAAAGAGGCCAAGGGAAAACAAGCTAAAATTGACGGCGAAAAATTTCTGAAAGAAAACGCCCAGAAAGAAGGAGTAGTCACAACGGCCTCCGGACTGCAATATATGGTACTGAAAGAAGGTAACGGCAAAAGTCCGAAAGCCACAGACAAGGTCCGTTGTCACTATGAAGGTATGCTCATCGATGGTACGCTATTCGACAGCAGCCTGCAGCGTGGCGAACCGGCAGACTTCCCCCTCAACGGAGTTATTGCCGGGTGGACAGAAGGGCTGCAACTGATGAAAGAAGGCGGAAAATACCGTTTCTTCATTCCCTATCTGCTGGGATACGGTGCCGGAGGAGCAGGCAATTCCATCCCGCCCTACAGCACACTGATTTTCGATGTAGAGCTGATTAAAGTGCTTTAATCCATACAACATTATTACATAAATCAAAAACAAAATGAAAAAGACAAGTATTATTGCAGCTGCCGGACTGGCAGTGCTGATTTCATCTTGTTCTTCGTCCACTCCGAAAGCAGACATGAAGAACGATGTAGACTCGCTGAGCTATTCCATTGGTATGGCACAAACACAAGGTCTGAAGCCTTATCTGGTAAACCGTCTGGGCGTAGACACTACTTATCTGGACGAATTTGTGAAAGGTTTGAACGAAGGAGCCAATGCAGGCGACAACAAAAAGAAAACGGCTTACTACGCCGGCATACAGATCGGACAGCAAATCAGCCAGCAGATGATGAAAGGCATCAACTACGAAATCTTCGGTGATGATTCCACACAAACCATCAGCCTGCAAAACTTCATGGCAGGATTTGTGGCCGGTGTGCTGGAGAAAGGTGGCAAGATGACCATGGAACAGGCTCAGGAAACAGCACAGGTCAAAATGAAGGAAGTGAAAGCAAAAAGCTTGGAGAAGACTTTCGGAGAGAACAAAAAGGCCGGAGAGAAATTCATGGCCGACATAGCTAAGAAAGCCGGTATCAAGAAACTGGCCAACGGTGTATATTATGAAGTCATTACCGAGGGCAAGGGTGAGATTCCTGCCGACACCAATCGTGTAAAAGTGAACTATGAAGGCAGACTCATCAACGACACGATCTTCGACAGCTCTTACGAGCGCAAGTCGCCCGCTACGTTCCGTTGCAACCAGGTAATCCCCGGATGGACAGAAGCCTTGACGCACATGCCGGTAGGTTCTACATGGATGGTATATATTCCGCAGGAACAGGCTTATGCTGAAAGAGAAGCCGGAAAAATCAAACCGTTCTCAGCCCTGAAGTTCAAAATCGAACTGTTGAGCATCGAAGATTAAGCCAGACATCATGAAAGGATTGAAGTTTGTAGTTCTTTCGCTGGCTCTCTTGGTCTGCTTCGACGGCAGTGCCAAACGGAAAAACAAAAAGAAGCAGAAAGCCGAAACCGTAAAGGTAGACACCTGTTCGGTAGATACGTTCAGTTATGCGCTGGGAATGGCTAACACACAAGGCCTGAAACAATATGTCACCAGCCGCATGAATGTAGACACCGCCTACTTCAGCAAGTTCATGGAAGGCTTTAATGCGGTCTTATCCGAGGAAGAACGCAAAAAACAAACGGCTTATAACGCCGGCTTACAAATCCGGCAACAAGTGGAAGAACAGGTCATTCCCGGTCTGAATCGCCGGATCACCGACAACGATTCGGTCAAGGTGATCAACCGCGAACTGTTTTTAGAAGGATTCGGCAAGACACTGAACGGAGAGAAAACGGACATGAGTCTGCAACGTGCTGAGGAAGTGTCCCAAAAGCAGATGCAATACTATTATGAAAGGAATATGGAACGCAAGTACGGCAAGAACAGACAGGCCGGAGAGGAGTTCCTGAAAGCCAACGCCAAGAAAGACAGCATACAAACGCTGCCTTCCGGCGTACAATATAAAGTATTGAAACAAGGCAACGGCGAGATTCCTACAGCTACGTCGAAAGTGAAGGTGCACTATGAAGGACGCCTTATAGACGGGACTGTGTTCGACAGCTCTTACGAACGGAAGAAACCGACCTCTTTTGCCTGCAATCAGGTCATCAAAGGATGGACCGAAGCCCTCACCCACATGCCCGTAGGCTCGAAATGGGAAATCTATATCCCACAGAAATTGGGTTATGGAGCACGGGAAGCCGGAAAAATTCCTCCTTTCTCCACACTGATCTTTACGGTTGAGCTGCTGGAGATAGAGAAATAAACAAACCCACACGCTACAAAAAAAGACGCCACTAAACAAGATTGGCGTCTTTTTTTTTTCAGAAATCAAGCTCAGTTTGCGAAAAAAGACCTATATTTGCTTACAGAATGTACAAATCAATACAAATACAGAAAACATGGAAAAGATTGATAATTTAGATAAGAAAATCTTGGAGATTATCACCACCAACGCTCGTATCCCATTCAAAGATGTGGCAGCAGAATGCAACGTATCACGCGCAGCCATACATCAACGCGTACAGCGTCTCATCGAACTGGGCGTCATCGTCGGGTCCGGCTACCATGTAGATCCCAAGACACTGGGCTACAGCACCTGTACCTATGTGGGAGTGATTCTGGAACGCGGCTCCATGTACAAACGGGTCGTGGACGAGCTGAACAACATTCCAGAGGTCGTGGAATGCCATTTCACCACCGGACCTTATACCATGCTCATCAAACTCTACGCCTGTGACAACGCACATCTGATGGAGCTTTTGAACAACAAACTACAAGAAATTCCGGGCGTCATCTCCACCGAAACGCTGATCTCACTGGAGCAAAGCATCAATAAGGAAATCCCCATTGTGCTGAACAACAAACAAGCATGAACACGGGTTACTTCGACTGGCAGGCGGCCTACAACGGATTCCACCAACGGTTTCCAGGCTTCCGGCGGCAACCGGTCATCGGCATCACGGGCAACTTCGGAGAAAAAGGATGCGAACTGGCCGAAGGCTACTTCGAGTCTGTCCTGAAAGCCGGGGGAACGCCGCTCATCATCCCGCCCTACGAGGACCGGGATGCGCTGGTCAACACCGTGGAACGCATCGACGGCCTGCTGCTCTCCGGCGGGGGTGACCTGAACCCGCTGTTCACAGGCGAGGAACCCATTCCGCAGCTGCACGCCGTGAACTATCGGCGCGACCTGGCCGAACTGCTGCTCATCCGGCTGGCCTACGACCGACAGATTCCAATGCTGGGTATCTGCCGGGGCATACAGATGCTGGCCGCCGCACTGGGGGGCAGCGTATGGCAGGACATCTACAGCCAGCAGTCCGGACAGCAACTCATCGGGCACGACCAACAGCTGGACCGCCGCTATGCGTCACACACCATACGGACGACGGACGACAGCACCATCCTGCGCCCGCTCCTGGGCGACGGTCCTGTGCCGGTCAACTCTTTCCATCACCAGGCCGTCAGGACACCAGGCTCTCATCTACGGGTCTGCGCCACATCACCGGACGGTGTCATCGAGGCCGTGGAGTCGGCCGAATGCAAGTCCATCCTGGGCGTACAGTGGCATCCCGAATGCTTCTGTCTGCGGGGGGACGAGAGCATGATGCCGCTCTTCCAGTGGCTGACGGCGGAATCCGCCTCTTTCAGCCGGGCCAAGGAGCTGCACCGGAACATCCTCACCCTGGACAGCCACTGCGACACCCCGATGTTCTTCCACAAGAACATCCGCTTTGACCAGCGCGACCCGAACGTACTGGTGGACCTGCACAAGATGACGGAGGGACGGCTGGACGCCACCATCATGGTGGCCTACCTGGAGCAACGGGAACGCACGGAAGCGGGCCTGCTGGCCGCTACGGCCAAGGCCGACCGTATACTGACTCAAATAGAACACATGGCAGCCGCAAACTGCACAGCCGTGGACATCGCCCGCACTCCCGCCGACCTGTGGAGACTGAAACAGGCGGGCAAGAAAGCCATCATGCTGGGCATCGAGAACGGCTATGCCATCGGCAAGGACCTGTCGCAGCTCAGGCACTTCCGCGACCGTGGCATCGTCTACATGACCCTGTGCCACAACGGTGACAACGACCTCTGCGACTCGGCACGCGGACAGGGCGAACACGGCGGCCTGAGTGCTCTCGGCAGGGAGGCCGTGCGCGAGATGAACCGGCTGGGCATCATGGCGGACCTGTCGCACGCAGCGGAAAGCAGTTTCTACGATGCGCTGGAGCTGAGCAGTGTGCCCATCGTGTGCTCCCACTCCTCGTGCCGCGCACTGTGCGATGTGCCGCGCAACCTCACCGACGACCAGATGAAAGCCCTGGCCCGCAAAGGAGGCGTGGCACAAGTGACCCTGTACAAAGGCTTCCTGCGGAAGAACGGCGAGGCCACCATCCTCGACGCCGTAGAGCACCTGAACCACATGGTCAGCCTCATGGGCGTGGAGCACGTGGGCATCGGTACGGACTTCGACGGCGACGGCGGCATCCCCGGCTGCGCATCGGCAGCGGAAGTCATCAACTTCACCCGCCGCCTGCTGGCCGAACGCTACAGCGAGACCGACATCGCAGGCATCTGGGGCGGCAACTTCCTGCGGGTGATGCAGGAGGTGCAGGACAACAGACAAGCATAAAGCCAAAAACCATAAGACAACAGATATGAGCAAGACCGTAAAGTTACAATGGAGCCTGCTGGCAGTGCTGCTGCTCTCCGTGTGCACAGCCTGCGGCAACAAGACACAGCGCAGTGCGGAGAGCACGGACAGCATCCCCATGGCCCAGGCCCCGGACTTCAATGCCGACAGTGCCTATGCCTATACAGCCGCACAATGCGCATTCGGACCGCGCGTGCCGAACACTGAGGCGCACCGCCGCTGCGGTGACTACATTGCCGGGAAATTTAAAAGTTTCGGTGCCACCGTCACCGACCAACGGGCCGACTTACGTGCTTTCGACGGTACCATACTGAAAGCCCGCAACATCATCGCTTCCTACAATCCGGAAGCCGAGACCCGCATCCTCATCTGCGGACACTGGGACAGCCGCCCCTGGGCAGACAACGATCCGGATGAAGCCAACTGGCACAAGCCGGTACTGGCCGCCAACGACGCCGCCAGTGAAATCGCTGTCATGCTCGAAATGGCCCGTCTCATCCAAAGCCATCCGCTCGACATCGGCGTGGACTTCATCTGTTTCGATGCAGAGGACTACGGCATACCGCAATGGTCGGAAAAAGCCGGCTCGGACGCTACATCGTGGTGTCTCGGCTCGCAATACTGGGCGGCCAACCCGCACGTGTTCGGCTACAAGGCCATGTTCGGCATCCTGCTGGATATGGTAGGCGGAGCGGGCAGCACATTCTCCAAAGAGGGCTACTCGCGACAGTATGCCTCGCAGGTGGTGGACCTCGTATGGAGCACCGCACACCAGATAGGCTACGGACAGTTCTTCCCCGACCGTGACGGAGGCTACGCCGTGGACGACCATATCCCGGTAAACCAGACAGCCGGTATTCCCTGCATCGACATCATCCCTTATTTCACCGACGGCACATCCGGCTTCGGACCGACATGGCACACCGTGAACGACAACATGGACCACATCGACCGCCAGGTACTGAAAGCCGTCGGACAGACCGTATTACAAGTCATTTACAACGAAAACGAATAGCAATGCAAAGCATCAACGAACTGCAAGACGAGGTCATTGAGGAATTCAGTGACCTCGACGACTGGATGGACCGCTACCAGCTGCTCATCGACATGGGGCGCGAACAGGAGCCGCTCCCCGAAGAATACAAGACGGACCAGAACCTGATTGACGGCTGCCAGAGCCGCGTGTGGCTGCAGGCCGACTACGAGAACGGCATCCTGACGTTCCGTGCCGAGAGCGATGCTCTCATCGTGAAGGGCATCGTCACGCTGCTTATCCGCGTACTGAGCGGGCACACCCCGCAGGAGATTCTCGATGCGGACCTGTACTTCATCGACCGCATCGGCCTGGCGGAACACCTGTCGCCCACGCGCAGCAACGGTCTGCTGTCCATGCTCAAGCAGATGAAGATGTACGCCCTGGCTTACAAGACAAAGGAAGAGAACGCCTGACACGTTCTCTTTTTTTTCTTTTCACCCCCAAAACTTACCCATGAAAAAAACGACCCTTCTTCTTCTGGGCCTCCTCCTGACAGCAGGACTGCGGCCCGACAGCCTGCCGCAGGCATTCAGGAGCAACTGGTTCTCCACCGACGGACAGGACACCTGGCGGTACGGTTTCTACGACAGCCTGGCCATCATCGGCAACGACTTCTACCGTTATACGGACATCCGGGAGAAACGGAACAGCACAGTGCTGACCCTACGGAACGAGGACGGACAGGAACGGCAACTCACCCTCTCCCTCCGGCGGGACAGTACCCTGCGGCTGACCGACACCAACGGACGGAAAGAGACGCTGGCCCGCCGTCCGCAACTGCTTCCCGGTGTCGTCCCGGCCGACACGGCACGCTTCGGCGACTTCTTCCGCACCGACATCGCCATAGTACAGGGCTTCATCGACGGCTACAATGCGCAGGCAGGCTTCAGCACACTGTTCATCCCGATGGAGGATTTCTTCCTGGAGGCGGGCAAGAACGCCTACAACGCCGTGCTGACCGTGGAGCCGGACGGGCATTTCCGCGGCGAGCTGCCGATGGCGCATCCCCAGTTCTGCACTCTCTTCATCGAAAGCCGGTATATGGTCCCTTTCTTCGCAGAACCGAGAGACACCGTCACCCTTTACATCGACTGGAACAAGCGGACGCCCTATGAATGGAACCTGCAGAAAGGCAACCTGGCCGTGATGGGCCGGAACGCCCGGACCACAACGGACCACAACGCCTTCAGCCTTGACCGCCTGTCACCACCGCCATCCCTCATACAGGACGCCATGAACCAGACGCCCGAAGCATTCTTCCAGGCACAGATGAAATGGCTCACCGACCATCTGCGGCAACTGGATTCCGCATTCGCCGCACGCCCCGTCACGCCCCGCGCCGCCACACTGCTACGCCACGAAGTGCGTCTCAACGCAGGTATCAACTTCTTCAACCTGCCGCAAATGCCCGGAAAGGACATCCGCGACAAGTCGTACTACCGCTTCCTGCGCGAAATGCCGATGGACGACCCTGCGGCCCTGGCCGTACCGGGATTCGGACAGTTCATCAACCAGCTGGAATTCTCCGAAGTCTGGCTCGGCGCGGCACAACCCATGCTCACCGTCCCTCCTTCGATGCTGGCCGTCATGCGGGAAACGGGCATCACGCCCGACCCTGCCGACCTGCCCTTGCTGCAACAGCTGGACAGCCAGACCGGGAAAGCAACTTTCATCGGGGACCGGGAAATGGCCACCTACATAGAAAGCATCGCACGGCTCCGCCAGAAATACCCGGAAGCTGCCCGGCTGCAGGATGAACAGACTGAGCAGAACCTCGGAGCGTTCAACGGGGACAGCCTGTTCGACAGCCCGGAAATGGCCCTGCAAATGTTCAAGACCAACCTCCGGCAATGGCAGGCCACCGACAGTCTGATAGCCGCCTACAGCGGACGGCAGCACTCATTCGTCGGGCAGGTGGCAGGCGTACGCAACTGCCGGGACTTCATCGCACGGCAGAAGAACCGCGACTTTGCCCTGCGCCTCGGCGTTGAGTGCACGCGCCACATGGCACAGCCCCTGCGCCTCACCCGCATTGTGTTCGACACCATCGACGACATCTTCCCCGCCCGTCCCCACAAGGAGAAAGAGGGCTACGAACTGGCTGATGAACCGGGAACGGACGTGTTCCGCCGCCTCATCGCCCCCTGCAAGGGAAAATACGTGCTGGTGGACTTCTGGGCCAGCTGGTGCGGCCCCTGCCGCAAGGGTATCGAGGACAGCCGGGAACTGCGGCAGAAGTATGCCGACAGTCCGGACATCGACTTCGTGTTCGTCACGGGCGACGAGGACACACCGCAGGACTTCTACGACGACTTCACGGCCAGGAACCTGACGGGCGAACTGACCTGCCGCATCCCGCAACACGACTTCCAGACCCTGCAGCATCTCTTCTCGTTCAACGCCCTCCCGCGCTACATCCTTGTGGACCGGAACGGAAGAATCATTGACGACAACCATCCGGGCTACCCCGGACTGGAAATCACCCTGAAACACCTGAAAGACAAAGAACCATGAGACCGCGCACCGCATTGTGCCGCCTCATCCCGTCAGGAAAGAGAGACGCGCCGCCCGCCCTTTCCACACCAAAAACAGGTTCCGGCACCCCTTTGAACAACGGCTTGCAAAACAACCTATTACACTAAATCTGCAACACGCGGAATTTCTTCCGCAAAAACTTCACCGACCTTCCGCAAGACCGGACATTTTCTTCCGCAAAGAAATGTCCGGTCTTGCGGAAGATTGTTTCTCAAACAGCTCCACAGTGACGCTGTTCCACAGACATTCCGTTCATTCATTCAAACAGTCCGCATAGGCAACACTTCCCTATAAGTCAGCAAAAAGCTGCAGCCAACTTCGCTACAATACGATAAATTTATTTTGTATTTTACTAAAAATATAGTACATTTGCCTCAAATATCGTTTTCACTTACTGACAATCAAGGCCGGCAGTGCAAAGACGAAGAAAAAAGCGAGCACAACCTAATTTCGCAGTTACCTTAAAAACAAAGTGACACATGAGAACGAATGAACAAAAACACAGACAACATTACAAACGGGTCGCAAGCATACTGGTCTGTCTGTTGGGCATCATCCTGCCGGGCCATGCCCAATCCGCCCTTCCGCAATCCACGGAAAACCCCGCGACCTACAAGGAGAAGCTGGCGGCTGTCCTTAAGGCCTTTGGCGACAAAGAGCAGTTTAACAGCTTGACGGAGAGCGCACAGACACTTATTCTGACGAAAATCAGCACATCGGACAACGCCGCATTCAAAACGATGAGCGAGAACGAGAAGGCGCAGAAGGCAAAAGAGCTGGCGGACAAATATGCAAAAGAACAGTTCTTTACGGACATAAGCGACATCATGCTGGAGCAGACACAAATCCAGACATCCGTCCCGGAGGAACAGCTGGACCAGCTGGTGCGATTGCTGCAGGACGAAAAAACGCAGACGGCCATAGCCCACCTCAACCAGGCCACCGCAGACACCTCGTCCGTCAAGACCATGGACTGGGAAGCCATCCTGGCAGAATCGGAAAAAGCCGGCAAGCTGCCCGCCCCCATCCAGGCGAAAGAATGCACGGAGAGCTACAAGACAGCATTCGACCGATACTATGAAAAGTCCGGACAGCATGAGGCTATAGAAAAACTTCTGGGCATGCTGGAGGCCATGATGGCCTTGTCGGACGGAAACGACGGGAATACCAAACAAATGAAAGCAGCTCTGGACTACATGAAAGCTAACGTGAAAACCGCCATACTCAACAGCTACATCGGCACAGTGACCGAAGAGGATCTGAACATATTGTACGAAATGCAGAATACCTCTGCCGGAGAAACCATTACACGGACCTTGGTTGACCCAGAAACCCTCACGTCCATCATGACCGGGATCATCGGAAAAATCCTCCCGTGGATTGACCGCCAGCTCTCCGCACAACCCAAATGATAACACAAAGACTAAATGAATAATGATATGAAAAAAGCATTTCTTTATCTGTTCCTGGCCGTGACATGGGTCATGACAGCCCGCTCACAAACGGTACCGCTATCCGGTCCCTGCGGCAAATCCGGCTCAACCGTCAAATGGGAGTTCGACCCGTCCGGCAAGACCCTGCTCATCGGCGGCGAAGGCGAAATGGAAGACTTTGCCTGCGGCGAGACGCCGTGGCAATTCTTTACGGACCACATCTACAACGTCGCCATAGGCAACAAGGTCAAGTCGATAGGAAAATTCGCCTTTGCCAAATGCAAAAACCTCCAGAGGGCATTGGTTTCCGCCTCCGTGGAGAGCATCGGCGACAGCGCGTTCTGGCAGTGCAAAGGCCTCAGAGAGTATAAGATCACGCCGGCGGTCAGAGAAATAGCCCCGACGGCCTTCCAGGAATGCACCAGACTGCAGTTTGTCATTGATGAGGGAAACACGCATTTCTCCCTCTACAACAACGCGTTGATAGACAATGACCACCAGCGGCTGCTGTGCCTGTCGCCCGCCTACAGACTGACCACGTTCGAGGTGCCGCCCTCCGTCCGTGAAATCGGGTGCGCCGCTTTCTTCGCCTGCAAAGAACTGACCCGTGTAAGCATACCGGCACAGACCACCGCACTGCAGCCCGGAGCCTTCACCCTCTGCAACGGACTGAAAGAGATAGACATCGAGGACGGGCATCCCACACTGGCGGAAGAGGACGGCGTCATCTATGACAAGGAAAAGACAAAGGTCATCGTATGCCCGGCAGGCAGAGAAAAAACGTCTGTGAAAATTCCATCCACTGTCACGGAAATATGCCCCCTGGCTTTCTCTGACTGCCATAAAATAAAGAGCATCCGGATTCCGCCCACCGTAACCCGCATCGGTCGGAACGCCTTTGCCGTATGCCTGAGCCTGAAGTCCATAGAACTGCCCGAAGGGATAACCGAGATTCCGCCTTTCGCATTCGGGGGCTGTATAAATCTGAAAGCCATCGAACTGCCGCAGGGCGTGACGCGAATCGGAAACAACGCATTTGAGCAGTGCGAGGACCTCACCGCGATGCACATCCCGGACGGCGTAACAGAACTACCTGACAAAGCTTTCAGGCTCTGCGGCAAACTGGAGGAAATCACACTACCGAAGGGGCTTAGGGCCATAGGTGAAGAAGCTTTCGTGGGGTGCAACAACCTGAAAAGGCTACATATCCCGGCCGACATCCCGCCCGGAATAGAAGAGGCACTGCGCCCGACCACCCAACTGACCACTTATCTGAGGATAGAAACGAGATCCCATACAAAATTCGGGAGGACACACACCATCAACTACAGCCGTTACCAGAAAGTGCCCCACACAGGATTAAAAGGTGCCCAGGCACTCCGCAACGACCTTTACTATACCGCTTCCAGCAAGATGCAGCTGAGAGAAATCACGGTGGATGATGACAACTTGTTCTATTCCGCCCAGGACGGCATCCTTTACAACAAAGACCGGACCGTACTGCTGTTTGCCGCAGGCCGGAGGGACAATGTGCAAATACCGGAGACCGTGCGGGAGATAGCTCCGTTCGCGTTCAGCGGTGCGGACGTCTTCAGGGTCCACATCCCGGAGAGCGTGGAACGTATCGGGGAATACGCACTGCCGTCCAGACAGAACAACGATGTGGCACAAAGAATACATATTTACGTACACTCCACCCTCCCGCCGGAACTGGCAGCAGAACAGAACAGGCAGCAGGCAGCTGCAAGCCGGCCTTGGGCCGACAACACTTTGATGGGAGAAACGCAGCAGATTGTCCTGCACGTTCCCGCCGGATGCAAGGCACAGTATGAGCAAGCCCCCGTCTGGGGAGAAATCTTCAAGGGCCGCATAGAGGACGACATCAAGCCGGAAACCGGCACTGCGGCGGACAGCGACAAGGCGTGGCGGGCAGCCGTCCGGCAGTTTGTCCAATTCACCCCCGGCTACGAAGGGGCAAACGATTACACCGAAAAGGATTCCGCCATAGCACGGGCCATACTGCAAAAGGAAGGCAAGGGCAGATGGCAGGGACTGACGGAAGCAGAACTGGAACAGAAATCCGTACAGCTGGCCCAGGAATACTCCAGAAGCCAAAAGACGTATGACGCCATAGAGATCATGCTTCCCTACTACAAAAAAACCATGACCCTCGGACAGTTGCAGGAACTCGTGACCGAACTTAACACGGAAGAAGCCCGGCGGGCCTGGGAACTGTCGCAAACGGACATTGAAACAACGCCGGAAGCGGTAGCGGCAATGGTACTGCTCGCCGCAGGCGTCACGCCTCCGCCGCTGGAGGCCAAGGAATGCACGCCGGAATACAAGGCTTTGGTGCACGACTTCCTCGAACTCAACGGAACAAAGGACGGCATACACGCCATATTCCAAAGTGCCTTACCTGAAACAGAAACGGAAGATTCGGTTTCCACTTATCTGGAAAACTCCATCAAATATCTCGTAGACAACATGGAAACCATCATGCTTAACCACTACATTGAGGTATTGCCCGAAGAGAACCTGCGCCTCCTGTGCGACATTTTCCGCAAACCGTCCGGACAGGCCGCCCGGAAAGCCATATTATATATGGCGGAAAACGGGGATGCCATAAGCACCGACAAGGCCCTCCGCTTCAAGACATGGGTGGAACAGACACTGCAATGACAGCCCGCGCGTGACGCCCGGTGCGGACAGGACGGCAGGGGACTTCCGCCCGCCGCCGATGCTCTACGGACGTCTTTCGCCGCATACGCAGCACCGGACAGGAGGACGCCCGCCCGGCGCATCCGCCTGTACGGTCATCCGTTCTCCGGTCCGGTGCCTTCCGGCTGCCGCCCTACGTTCGCCGACGGACTGAGGAACAGGGCATGGAACAAGGACCGCCCCGTAGCAGTGGTCAACATCTTGTCGTAGAAATGAGCGGCCTGCGACAGCTGATAATAACCCTCCGCCATATTGACCGTCAGGTCGGCCTCGAACAACGGTTCAAAATGCAGTTCGTGAGCGGCATCGAAACGGTGATGACTCCCCACTACAGCGGCCAGCCATTCCTTCTCCACCGCTGTCAGTCCGGCCTCATCGCGCAGCCATTCCTCCACCAGCCTGCGGCCCTCTTCCTGCTGGTGCACCGGCAGGCTGTTGCCATACAGCCGCCTCGCCGCAGGACACCCGATGTCGTGTAGCCATGCTGCCGTCTCCACCAGTTCCAGACGGTCGCCTCCCCAGCCCTCTCCCACGGCGATGAGCCGCGTATAGGCCGCCACGGTCTGCGTGTGCGTGATTTGTTCCAGGGCCGGAGGATGGGCAATATAGAACTCCGTCACCCGTCGGGCTATCCGGTCTTTCAGTCTTGTCTTATCTGTCGTATCCATCTTTCTGTTCTTATCATGCGTTCTGTTCTGCCTGTCGCACGGCCTCGCGGGCCTGCTCCAAGATGGCAAACAGCTCGTCCACCGTCCCGGCCCGAAGCATGGCAATGCGCGTATCGCGGAAGTTCGGGATGCCCTTGAACACCGGTGAGGCGGCCAGATGACGGCGGCTGTGCAGGATGCCACGGTACTCGTCGATGCGGCGCACACTGGTGAGCACCTGCTCCTTGAGCACGTCAATCTTCCAGTCCGCGCTCATCGGTGGGTAAGCACTCGGTATGGCCGCACCGGCAGACACCTCGCCGGGCTGCAGCTCGTCCATGATTTCCTTGAAAATCCAAGGGCGTCCGAATGTGGCGCGCCCCACCATCACGGCATCCACACCGTAGCGTTCAAAACATTCCCGTGCCCGCTGGGGCGATGTGATGTCACCGTTGCCGATGATGGGAATCGTCATGCGCGGGTTGCGCTTCACCTCGCCGATGAGGGTCCAGTCGGCCTCGCCGGTGTACATCTGCGCACGGGTGCGCCCATGGATGGTCAGTGCCTGTATGCCGCAGTCCTGCAACCGTTCGGCCAGGTCCACAATCACCTTACTGCTGTCGTCCCAGCCCAGCCGGGTCTTCACCGTGACGGGCACATCCACCGCGTCCACCACGGCCCGCGTAATCTCCAGCATCTTGGGAATGTTCTGCAGCATACCGGCCCCCGCCCCCTTTCCGGCCACTTTCTTGACAGGGCAGCCAAAGTTCAGGTCGAGCACATCGGGATGTGCCCGTTCCATCACGATGCGGGCGGCATCAGCCACAGGCCCAGGCTCCTTGCCATAGATCTGTATGGCCACAGGGCGTTCATCGTCACACACGGCCAGTTTCTCCAGACTGCGGTTCACCATACGCACCAACGCATCCGCAGCCACGAATTCGGAATAGACCATGGCTGCACCGAAGCGCTTGCACAACAGACGGAAGCCGATGTCCGTCACATCCTCCATCGGGGCCAGGAACACAGGGTATGGCCCGAACTCTACATTTCCTATTTTCATGGATGCAAAGATAAAGTAAGGAAAGCGAAAGCGGAAGCAGAACCCGAATTTTATTGTATCTTTGCAGACAAAATCCAATATGATGACCAGAGAAGACTTTGAAATCATGGCTCCCGTAGGGTCACGCGAGTCGCTGGCCGCCGCCATCAAGGCCGGAGCCGACTCCATCTATTTCGGCATTGAGAACCTGAACATGCGGGCTCACTCGGCCAGCACGTTTACCATAAACGACCTGAAAGACATCGCACAGACCTGCGCCGATCACGGCATCAAAAGTTATCTGACCGTGAACACCATCATCTACGGCGAGGACCTGCCGCTGATGCGCACCATCATCGACGCAGCCCGCGAGGCCTGTATCTCGGCCGTCATCGCCTCGGACGTGGCGGTCATGACCTACTGCCGTCAGGTGGGGCAGGAAGTGCATCTCTCCACTCAACTGAACATCAGCAACATCGAGGCGCTGAAGTTCTACGCCCAGTTTGCCGACGTGGTGGTGCTGGCCAGGGAACTGAACATGACGCAGGTGGCCGAAATCCACCGCCAGATAGAGGAGCAGCACGTATGCGGCCCCAGCGGCGAACCGGTACGCATCGAAATGTTCTGCCACGGTGCACTCTGCATGGCCGTGAGCGGCAAGTGCTACCTCAGCCTGGACAACACGGGACGATCGGCCAACCGCGGTGCCTGTATGCAGATCTGCCGCCGAGGCTACATCGTGAAGGACCGCGAGACGGGCATGGAACTGGAAATCGACAACAAATACATCATGAGCCCGAAAGACCTGAAGACCATCCGCTTCATCGACAAGCTGATGGACGCCGGTGTGCGGGTGTTCAAGATAGAGGGACGCGCCCGCGGACCGGAATACGTCTATACGGTGGTGAAGTGTTATCAGGAGGCCATCCAGAGCGTGCTGGACGGCACGTTCACCGAAGAGCGTAAGGACGAATGGGACGAACGGCTGGCACGCGTGTTTAACCGCGGTTTCTGGGACGGCTACTACCAGGGGCAGACCTTGGGCGAATGGACCACAAATTACGGTTCTGCCGCAACAGAAAAGAAAGTGTACGTGGGCAAGGCCATCAAGTATTTCTCCCGGCTGGGCGTGGGCGAATTCCAGATTGAGGCGGCCGACATGAGCGTGGGCGACCGTCTGCTCATCACCGGCCCCACAACGGGAGCGCTGTTCATGACGCTGGAGGAGGTGCGCTACGACCTGCAGCCGGTGGCCAGCGTACAGAAAGGCATGCGCGTCTCTTTCAGGGTTCCGGAGAAAATCCGGCCGAGCGACAAGCTTTACAAGCTGGTCAGCACCGCCCCCGCCACCCTGGGAAAAGACCCGCAGCACACCTGACGCAGGAGGAAAAGAAGAGAAAAAGACCGGACACAGCGGAGGAAACGGCTGTCCCCCGCCACTCTCCGGCCACCAATAACATAAAAAAGAAAACAAGAAAGCATTTTTTTCCATAAGGAAATGCTTTTTTTTTTATCTTTGCACAGCTAATGTCATATATTCAATAATTTTAATGAGTCCGCTGAATTTTACTCATCTTCTGGCACAAACCGTCACGGAACTGTCCGAATGCTCTTCACTGAAAGGTTTGTTCCATGAACACCAAGACGGAGACCCCCTCCCTTCCGGCAAAGTATTGCACGAAATCATCGAACTGTGTCGTGCCATTCTCTTTCCGGGATTCTATGGGAAATCTACCGTAAACCATCATACCATCGCCTACCACATCGGCGTGAATATCGAACGATTATACGGTTTGCTGAGCGAACAGATACTGGCCGGATTATGTTTTGCAGCCGAACGTCCGGAAGAGGACGAACCGCAAACCGACTGTTCCGCCTGCGACCTCTACCGCGAAAAGGCTACCCATCTGGCCGCACAGTTCATCAGTCGACTGCCCGAACTGCGCCGCATACTGGCCACAGACGTAGAAGCAGCCTACAACGGTGACCCGGCAGCCGAGTCCTACGGCGAGATCATCAGCTGCTATCCTATCATCAAGGCACTGACAGGCTATCGCATAGCCCATGAACTGCTGATACTGGGTGTCCCCCTGATTCCGCGAATCATCACGGAAATGGCACACTCAGAAACGGGTATCGACATCCATCCTGCCGCTCAGATAGGCCATCATTTCACCATAGACCACGGCACAGGTGTAGTAATCGGAGCCACTTGCATCATCGGCAACAACGTGAAACTCTACCAGGGCGTCACGCTCGGAGCCAAGAGCTTCCCGCTGGATGACAAGGGAAATCCCATCAAAGGCATCCCGCGTCACCCCATTCTGGAGGACGACGTGATTGTCTATGCCAACTCTACCATCCTGGGCAGAATCACAGTGGGCCGCGGAGCGACCATCGGCGGCAACATCTGGGTAACAGAGGACGTACCGGCCGGAGCCAGACTCGTACAGAAGAAATACAAATAAATAACCGAAAAACAAGCATCCATCGAAGCGAATTAAACAATGGAAACCGAATTCGAACTCATCGCCAAGACCTTCCAAGGCTTGGAAAACCTTTTAGCCAAGGAACTGACCGACTTGGGCGCAAACAATATTCAAACGGGACACCGCATGGTATCTTTCACCGGAGATAAAGAGATGATGTATCGTGCCAACTTTTCTCTGCGCACCGCTATCCGTATCCTGAAGCCCATCAAGCATTTCAAGGCAGCATCTGCCGACCAGGTCTACAATGCCGTCAAGGACATAGAATGGGAACAATATATAGACAACGACACGAGCTTTGCCGTAGACTCCGTGGTGTTCTCCACAGAATTCCGACACAGCAAGTTCGTCGCCTACAAAGTAAAAGACGCTATCGCAGACTATTTCCGCGAGAAAACCGGCTCACGACCTAATGTGCGCGTGACAAATCCCGATCTGCAGCTGAACATCCACATCGCAGAAAACGACTGCACACTGTCTTTAGACAGTTCAGGCGAATCACTGCACCGTCGCGGCTACCGCCAAGAGTCTGTGGAAGCACCACTGAATGAGGTGCTGGCCGCTGGCATGATCCTGATGACGGGCTGGCATGGCGAATGTGACCTGATAGACCCCATGTGCGGTTCGGGCACTATCCCCATCGAAGCTGCCCTCATTGCCCGTGGCATCGCGCCCGGTGTGTTCCGCAAGGAATATGCGTTCGAGAAATGGCGTGACTTTGACAAGGAAATGTTCGACAGGATCTACAATGACGATTCTCAGGAACACGAGTTCAACCACAAGATATATGGCTACGACATCAACCGCAATGCCGTGGATATCGCCACGCGTAACGTGAAAGCGGCAGGGCTGAGCAAGGAAATCGAAATCAGCCAGCAGGACTTCCATCAGTTCGAGCAGCCGGCAGAGAAAAGCATCATCATCACCAACCCGCCCTACGGAGAGCGCATCTCTGCCCCCGACCTGTTGGGACTGTACCGCACCATCGGCGAACGGCTGAAGCACCAGTTCCTGGACAACGACGCCTGGATACTGAGCTACCGCGAGGAATGCTTCGACCAAATAGGGCTAAAACCATCCATAAAAATCCCTCTATATAACGGGTCTTTGGAATGTGAGTTCAGGAAATACCAAATATTCAGCGGAAAGTATAAAGACATACGTTCTGAAGGACGCGAAATCAAAACCGATGAAGAACGCCGACAAATGGCCGAAAAACGACGCTTCAAAATGCATCGCGAGTTCAAACAGAGCATAGATGACGAAGAAGAAGGAAACTATCGTTTCAAAAAACGTCGGTTCGATGACCGCGATGGACGGCCTCGCGGTGGCGGTTATGCTTCCGACCGGTATGCCTGGGATAATCAGGAACGTCGAGAAGGACGCGAACATTATGGGAAACGTCGCGAAGGACGGTCGGCAGACTATGGAAAGAAAAATTACGGACGCGAAAAAAAGCCTTTTAACAGGAACCGGAAGAACAGCCTATATGATGAAGAAGATTAACTGTCTGATATTTCTCTCATTCTTGGCATCCTTAATCATGGCACAAGGAAAAAAGAGCTTCACATTAGATGACCTCTTGACGGGAGGCTGTACTTACTTCCAGATGCAGCCTCAAAATATGTACACTACATGGTGGGGGAACCGCTGTGTAGAAACAGACATAGACGGATGTTGCCTCATCAACCCGGACGGCAGCAAGACCCCCTTGTTCACCCTATCAGATCTGAACAAATGGCTGGGAAGCACCCCGGCATCACCGGCCTTACGCAGTTGCTACGATATGGAGTTTCCCGATGATGGACAGCCCATAGTAGCCGTCACGTTCACAAGAAAAGAAGGAAATACGGAAGACCAGACTTCAATCTACACAACCATAAACTTTAAAACAGGAGAGAAAACAGGCGAACAATCTTATCCGGCCGATGCGACTCTATTAGACCGTTCCGCCAGCTCAAATAACTTAGCTTACGTAAAGGGACACAACTTGTATGTCATAACTGACGACGGAAAAAATATCCCGGTCTCCGCTGACGGAAGCAACGATATAGTATATGGTGAAGCCGTGCACCGCAATGAGTTCGGCATCACCAAAGGAACGTTCTGGAGTCCGGACGGTCGGTTGCTGGCCTTCTACCGCATGGACCAGAGCATGGTGCCCGACTATCCGCAAGTGGACATCAGTACGCGCATCGCCTCCACCTACCCTTGCAAGTACCCCATGGCGGGAGAAGCCATACACAAGGTGACGGTCGGCGTGTTCAACACCGCTACGGGACAGACCGTATGGCTGCAGACCGACGACCCCACCGACCGCTACTTCACCAACATCAGCTGGAGTCCGGACAGCCGCAAGGTCTACATGATAGAACTGAACCGCGACCAGAACCACGCGGAACTGGTGTGCTACGATGCCGCCAGCGGACAACGGGAGGAGGTGCTCTACGAAGAGACGCACCCCAAATACGTAGAACCGCTGCACGGCCTGCAGTTCCTGCCTTGGGACAGCAGCAAGTTCATCTACCAGAGCCAGCGCGACGGCTATAATCATCTCTACCTGTTCGACCTGAGCAGCAGGCAGACTGCAACGGAACAACCGACAAAGGCCGGCGGCACGTGCCGCGAACGGGTCACGGTGACCCCGCTGACCTCCGGCGAATGGGTGGTGAAAGAGATGCTCGGCTTCGACACACGGGAAAAGACCGTGCTCTACTGCAGCAACGAAATCCACCCCTTGCAGTCCAATATATATAAGGTACGCGTGAAAGACGGACGCCGGACCCTGCTCGACAACGGCGAAGGCGTTCACTACGGAAGCCTGAGCGGCGACGGCAGCCGCCTGCTGGACCGTTTCTCATCGCCCACAGTAGTGCGCAGCATCAACCTGACCGAGACGAAGAACGGACGGACCCGCAACCTGCTGACGGCCGATGACCCGTGGAAGGACTACAATGTGCCGGAAATCACGTGCGGCAGCATCAAGGCGGCCGACGGAGCGACCGACCTGTACTACCGCATGGTGAAGCCCGTGGACTTCGACCCCAACCGGAAATATCCCACGGTCATCTACGTCTACGGCGGTCCGCATGCGCACAACGTGGAGGCCAGCCGCAACTACCTGACCCGCGGATGGGAAATCTACATGGCGCAAAAAGGCTATCTGCTGTTCATCCTCGACAACCGGGGCTCGGAGCACCGCGGACTGGCCTTCGAGAACGTCACGTTCCGCCACTTGGGCGTGGAGGAGATGAAAGACCAGATGGAGGGCGTGAAGTTCCTGAAATCCCTGCCGTATGTAGACACTGACCGGATTGGCGTACACGGATGGTCGTTCGGCGGTTTCATGACCACTAACCTCATGTTGACCTATCCCGACGTATTCAAAGTGGGAGTAGCCGGCGGACCGGTCATCGACTGGCAGTACTACGAGGCCATGTACGGAGAGCGTTACATGGACACTCCGCAGGATAATGCGGAAGGCTACAAAGGCAGCAACCTGCGCCTGAAAGCCGGCAACCTGAAAGGCAGACTGCAGGTGATTATAGGCTACAACGACCCGGTCTGCGTACCGCAGCACTCCCTGTCGTTCCTACGTGCCTGCATCGATGCCGGTACGCAACCGGATTTCTTTGTCTATCCGGGCGACGAGCACAACATGATGGGGACCGACCGCGTACACCTGCATGAACGGATTACACAATATTTTGAAGATTACCTGAAATAAAAACATAATTGAACATGAACATACTGTTGTTAGGAAGCGGAGGACGCGAACACGCGCTGGCATGGAAAATAGCTCAAAGTCCGAAAGTGGATCACTTGTACATCGCTCCGGGAAACGCCGGAACGGGTACTGTGGGCGAGAATGTGGCCCTCAAGGCCGATGACTTCGAGGGCATCGGACAGTTCTGTCTGGAACACGACATCCGGATGGTGGTAGTAGGTCCGGAAGATCCTTTGGTAAAAGGCGTGTATGACTTCTTCAAGAACGATGCCCGCCTGCGGAACATCCCCGTCATCGGCCCGTCGAAACAGGGTGCCGTGCTGGAGGGCAGCAAGGACTTTGCCAAGGCTTTCATGCAACGCCACGGCATACCGACAGCCGCCTACCGCACCTTTACGCAGGAGACGCTGGACGAGGGCCTGCAGTTTCTGGAGACCCTGAAAGCCCCCTACGTGCTGAAAGCCGATGGACTGTGTGCCGGTAAGGGCGTGCTCATCCTTCCCACGCTGGAAGAGGCCCGCAAGGAACTGAAAGAGATGCTGGGCGGCATGTTCGGCACAGCCTCGGCATCGGTTGTCATCGAAGAGTTCCTGAGCGGCATAGAATGCTCCGTGTTCGTACTGACAGACGGCAAGCACTACAAGATTCTGCCGGAAGCCAAGGACTACAAGCGCATCGGCGAGCACGACACCGGCCTGAACACCGGAGGCATGGGGAGCGTTTCGCCCGTACCTTTCGCCACCAAAGAGTGGATGAAGAAAGTGGAAGACCGTATCATACGCCCCACTGTGGAGGGACTGGCCGAAGAGCACATCGACTACAAGGGATTCATCTTCTTCGGACTGATTGACGTGGAGGGCGACCCGATGGTCATCGAATACAACGTGCGCATGGGCGACCCGGAAACGGAGACGGTCATGCTCCGCATCAAGAGCGACCTGGTGGACCTGCTGGAGGGTGTGGCCCAGGGAGACCTCGACCAACGTCGGCTGGAGACGGACGAGCGCAGTGCCGTGTGCGTCATGCTGGTGTCCGGCGGCTATCCGGAAGCCTACGAGAAAGGCTTCCCCATCACGGGAATTGACCAGGTGGAGAACAGCATCGTGTTCCATGCCGGAACAGCCCTCAAGGACGGGCAGGTGGTAACGGCCGGCGGCCGCGTCATTGCAGTAAGTTCCTACGGTAAGGACAAGGAGGAAGCACTCAGACAGTCGTTCAGCCAGGCACAGAAAATACAGTTCGAGAAGAAATACTTCCGTTCCGACATCGGACAAGACCTTTAATCCTTGATAAGAAAAGTAAGATTCCAAAACAAAGTGGCGACAAGTAGCTTTACGCTACCTGCCGCCGCCCTTTTCGCCACCCTCCTGTGGTGGGGGAAGGGAATCTATACGCCTGATCAGGTCGGAGGCTGGATACTATGCGGCATAAGTGCTTACCTATGGAGCGAAACAAATAACGAGAACGCACTGATCCGCATCCGTAGCTATCTGACACCTGCCATCTACCTCATCCTGATGGGAACCGCCTTTTTTCTGCATCCACTACAGGCAAGTACAATCATGCCATGCTGCATGCTGGCCTCCTATTACCTGTTGTTCAAATCCTACCAGCGGAAAGACGCCGTATTCCCCTTTTTTCATTCGTTTCTGTGCCTCAGTATCGGCAGTCTGTTCTTTGTGCAGGCATTCTACTTCGTACCATTCTACCTATGGTATGCCACAATCTATCTCCGCTCATTATCGTGGCGCACCTTCTGGGCCTCCATCATGGGGCTGCTGTTGCCCTATTGGTTTCTGACAGGCTACCTCTTGTACACTGCAAAAATCAGCCTGCTCACCGACCATTTCACTACTCTAATACAATTCCAATCTCTCGACAAAGAGAACTATCTGCACTTCGACTTCCTACAAATCAGCCCATTGATACCCCTTATACTGCTGTCATTGGTAGCTGCCACACACTATATACGCACCAGCTTCAACGATAAGATCCGCACGCGGATGCTACTCTACCTCATTCTGACGCAAGAGTTGCTTATCCTTCTGTTTTTAGCCTTACAGCCCATTCATTTCGAAACACTGACAGGATTGCTGATAATGAACTCTGCACCTATCATGGGGCACTACTTCGCCTTGACCAACAAACGTTTCTCCAATTTCCTTTTCACCTTTTTCCTCATCACATACGGCGCATTAGCCATTCTGAGCCTATGGACGCAGTTGTCGATTTCCTGATACAGTACGGCTATTTCGGCATGTTCATTGCCGCCTTTTTAGCAGCAAGCATCATCCCTTTCAGCTCCGAAGCCGTCATGGTGGGACTGCAAATGGCCGGACTGGAACCGCTGGGCTTACTGCTGTGGGGCACGGCGGGCAATGTGGCCGGCAGCATGTTCAACTACACTTTGGGGCGTCTCGGCCGCATGGAATGGATAGAAAAATACCTGCACGTGAAACGTGAGAAAGTGGAATGTGCCCAGCGATGGATGCAGCGGAAAGGAGCCTGGGTGGGAGGCATCCTCTGTGTGGTGCCGGTTATCGGCGATGCCATATCCGTGGCTTTAGGATTTATGCGTGCCAATTGGCTCATCTGTCTGATTTCCATCACTATGGGTAAGTTTGTCCGTTATGCCATTTTAATATACACCGTAACACTATTTTAAAGATGAAAACCTTCAAAACTTGGCTCTATTGCCTCATCACCGTTTGTCTTGCTGCATCCTGCCGTCCGGGAAAACCAGCTACAGACAATGTCAACGAGCAAAAAACAGTAACGGTATCCATCGAACCGCTGCGCTACCTTACCGAGCAGATTGCCGGACCAACAATCAAAGTCAACACACTCGTACCCAAAGGCAGCAGTCCGGAGACCTACGAGCCCACCCCGTCACAAATGGAACAGCTCGGTAAAAGCATGATTTTCTTCAGCATCGGTGACCTTGGTTTTGAACGGACATGGCTGAACCGACTGCAACAAGCCGCGCCACAAACCGCCTTCATCCGAACCTCAGAGGGTATCCTTCCCTTAGACAACCAGCATCATGCCGAAGACGGCCATCAGGCCGACCCGCATGTGTGGACCTCACCGGAGAATATGAAAATCATAGCCCGCAACATCTGCATGGCACTTTGCCAGGCAGACACTGCAAACTCCACTCTGTTCCGCACGGGCCTGCAGCAGACACTGACCGCCATCGAACAAATCGCCGACAGCATCCGCCACCTGACAGACAGCATCCACCAGAGGGCATTCCTCATCTACCATCCCGCACTGACCTACTTCGCCCGTGAGTACCGTCTGGAGCAGGTGGCCATCGAAACCGACGGCAAGGAACCGTCACCCGCACAGCTGGCCCGGCTCATCGACGAATGCCGCAAACGGCAGATACGCATCATTCTCGTGCAACAGGAATTCGACCGCAAAAACGCAGAGATGATCGCCAAGGAAATCCATGCGACTATCCACACCATCAACCCGTTGGCCTACGACTGGGACGCAGAAATGTTGAATATAGCTCAAATCCTGCACCGACAATGAACCGACCTATCATACAGCTGGAAAATATCAGTGTGGCATACGAACAGAAGACCGTACTCCACGATGTGAATCTCACAGTATACGAACGCGACTTCCTGGGCATCATCGGACCGAACGGTGGCGGTAAAACCACACTCGTGAAAACCATTCTCGGCCTGAAAAAAGCACAATCGGGACACATTACTTTCTACCGTGACGGCCAGCCCGTGCCATCCATCCGCATGGGTTATCTGCCCCAATATAACAAACTGGACAAGAACTTCCCTATCTCCGTCTATGAAGTCATCCTTTCCGGACTCAGGAAAAGCTGGCTGCGACGCTACACGCCGGCTCAGCATCAGGCCGTGAAGGAGATGCTCGAACGCATGGGACTGACTTCCATGGCCAACCGCCCCATCGGATCGCTCAGCGGCGGACAACTGCAACGCGCTCTGCTCGGACGGGCCATCATTGCGAAACCGGATGTGGTCATCTTAGATGAACCCAACACTTACATAGACCGCCGCTTTGAATCACAACTCTATCAACTGCTGGACGACATCAACCGCGAGAGTGCTGTCCTGCTGGTCAGCCACGACCTGGGAGCCGTATTCCGCAACGTGCGGGCCATAGCCTGTGTGGACACAACGCTCGATTACCACCCTGATGCCGCACTGCCCGAAGGATGGCTCGAAGACAAATTCAAGTGTCCCATCGATCTGATTGCTCACGGCGACCATCCCCACCGCGTATTAAAAAGTCACAAACATAGTTAAAAGAAGCGGCAATACTTTTAATAATTGGAAAAGAACAGAGAGGAAAGAAAAAAGTTCGTAATTTTGCAGACCAAGAGAAATCGAAAAAAACAAATAAAAGCAAGACAATGAAGAAATACAAACTTGTAAACAATCTGATAGGTTGGATTACGTTTGCCGTCGCGGCCTGGGTATATTGCTCCACCATCGAGCCTACGGCAAGTTTCTGGGACTGCCCGGAGTTCATCACCACCGGCTACAAACTGGAAGTAGGGCATCCCCCCGGCGCACCTTTCTTCATGCTTACGGCTAATCTTTTTTCGCAGTTTGTCAGCGACCCATCCATGGTGGCCCGCATGGTAAACACCATGTCGGCCCTGATGAGTGCCGGCTGCATACTGTTTCTCTTCTGGAGCATCACTCATCTGACCCGCAAATTGCTCTGCAGCGATTATAATGACATGACCAACGCCAAGCTCATTGCCATCGAAGGCAGCGGACTGGCAGGCGCACTGGTATACACCTTCAGCGACACGTTCTGGTTCAGTGCCGTTGAGGGCGAGGTCTATGCCTACTCCTCGCTGTTCACCGCCCTGGTGTTCTGGCTCATCCTGAAATGGGAAGAACATGCCGACGAGCCGCACAGCGACCGCTGGCTCGTACTCATAGCCTATCTGACGGGACTTTCCATCGGCGTGCACCTGCTCAACCTGCTCTGCCTGCCGGCCATCGTGCTGATATGGTACTACAAGAAAAATCCCGGTGCAGGCGTAAAAGGCTCACTGCTGGCCTTAGTCAGTTCCATGATACTGGTGGCAGCCGTACTTTATGGCATCGTACCGGGTATCGTCAAAGTAGGCGGATGGTTCGAACTGTTCTTTGTCAACACCCTGGGACTGCCGTTCAACAGCGGACTGATATTCTATATATTCTGCCTGCTGGCCGCCGTAGTCTGGGCCATCCGTGAGACCATCGTACAGCAAAGCCGCCGCCGCATGAACATTGCCTACCTGCTGGCTGTGGGCATGCTGGGCATTCCTTTCTATGGTTACGGCTGGAGCAGTTTCGTCATAGGCGTCATCGTGCTGGGCGTGCTGGCCTTCATCATCAACCGCAAAGTGAACGGAGAACCCATCTTCAGCGCAAGAGTGATGAACACCTCGCTGCTGTGCATGCTGATGATCATCATCGGCTATTCCACCTATGCCGTCATCGTCATACGCTCTACGGCCAATCCGCCCATGGATCAGAACTCACCGGAGGACATTTTCACCCTGGGCAAATACCTCAACCGTGAGCAATATGGCAGCCGACCGCTCTTCTACGGGCCGGCCTACACGTCACAGATCGTATACGAGCCTACCGCAGAGGGATATTATGAGGCCAAATACGAAGAGGGCGCACCGGTTTACCAACAGGTGGAAAAGCACTCCGCCGACGAGCCGGACGCTTACCGCGTGGCCTACCGCGACCGCGAACTGGTGTACGGGCAGAACATGTTGTTCCCCCGTATGTACTCATCGTCGTACGCACAGGCTTATGAATCCTGGATGGGTGGCGTGACGGGACGGCAGGTTGCCGGACAGCTCGGACAGGCCTCCACGGTGAAAATGCCCACACAGGGCGAAAACCTGCGCTTCTTCCTCAGCTATCAGCTGAACTTCATGTATTGGCGCTACTTCATGTGGAACTTTGCCGGACGGCAGAACGACATTCAGGGTAACGGAGAACCGGAGCACGGCAACTGGATCACCGGTATCCCGTTCATCGACAACGCACGATTGGGCGACCAAAGCAAACTTCCCAGTGACCTGAAAGAAAACAAAGGGCACAATGTGTTCTACTGCCTGCCCTTGCTGTTGGGCCTCCTCGGTCTGTTCTGGCAAGCCTACAAGAACCAGGAAGGCGTACGGCAGTTCTGGGTAGTGTTCTTCCTGTTCTTCATGACGGGCATCGCCATCGTAATCTATCTGAACCAGACGCCGCTCCAGCCGCGCGAACGGGACTATGCCTATGCCGGATCATTCTATGCCTTTGCCATCTGGGTAGGCATGGGAGTGGCAGCCATAGCCGACGGACTGCGACGCCTGCGCGTGGGCGGGACAGCAGCCGCCTCCATAGCCTCGATAGTGGGCATACTCGTCCCCCTGCAAATGGCCGGACAGACATGGGACGACCATGACCGCAGCAAACGATACACCTGCCGCGACTTCGGACAGAACTACCTGAACTCCATGGACGAAGGATGCCACCCCGTGATTTTCACCAACGGTGACAACGACACTTTCCCGCTTTGGTATAACCAGGAAACCGAAGGGGTGCGCACCGACGCACGTGTATGTAACCTGAGTTACCTGCAAACTGACTGGTACATCGACCAGATGAAGCGGCCGGCCTACGACTCTCCGTCGCTGCCCATCACCTGGAAACGGTTGCAATACGTCACCGGAACACACGAAGCCATCCCCGTACAGCCCGACGCCCTCAAGCAGGTTCTCGATTACTACAAGGACAAGCCGGAGGACCTGAAGCAACTGTTGGGCGACAACCCGTACGAGCTGAAGAACATCATACGCTACTGGATACTCAGCGACAATCCGGACCTGCAGATCTTCCCCACCGACAGTATCGTGGTCACGGTAGACAAAGACGCCGTGCGCCGCTCAGGAATGATGATAGCCGCCGACTCCATACCCGACGTGATGCACATCTCGCTCAAGGGCAAACGCGTTGTATACAAGAGCGAGATGATGATGCTTGAAATGATAGCAAACGCAGGATGGGAACGCCCGCTTTACATGTCGACCACTGTCGGGCCGGACAATTACGGCAATCTGGGCGACAATTTCGTGCAGGAAGGACTGGCTCACCGCATTACGCCTTTCGACACCAAGCAAAGCGGACGGACGGTGGACACTGAACGCATGTACAACAACGTGATGAACAAGTTCAAGTTCGGCGGACTCAAGGAGAATCCTGATGTCTATCTGGACGAAACCACCATACGCATGTGCTACACCCACCGCATGCTCTTCGCCAGCCTGGCCATGGAACTGATAGCAGAGGGCAAGACTGACAAGGCCCTGAACGTGCTCCGCCGGGCTGAAGAGGAACTGCCGCCGGCCGCCGTACCCCACGTAAGCAACTACAGCGGTTCGCTGCAACTGGCCGATGCATGGATACAACTGGGCCACTCCAAGGAGGGACAGGCCATACTCGATGCAGTGGGACAGAACGCACAAGAGTATCTGATATGGTACCTGAGTCTGGACAACAGCCGTCTGGGACAGTCGGCACGCGAATGTCTGCGCAGCTTCTACACCCTCGTGGAGGTGGCCCGTCTGATGCAGAAGAGCGGTTCGGACAAGACACAGAGCTATCAGGACGCCGTGAACAACTACGCCATGCAGTGCCACCAAAGAGGCATATTGAAAATGTAGGAACCGAAAGAGAAGAACGAACAGAACATGCTCATAGAACAACCGTCCGTATTTCTACGATGGATCTATCCCACTGCGGTATGGCGGATGAGCCGCAAAAAAAAAGCGGTCTACCTGACGTTCGATGACGGCCCCATACCCGAAGCCACACCCTTCGTGCTTGATACGCTGGACCGCTTCGGGGTCAAGGCCACGTTCTTCATGGTGGGCGACAACGTGCGCAAGCACCCCGACATCTACCGTATGGTAGTGGAACGCGGACATAAGGTGGGCAACCACACGTTCAACCACATCGGCGGCTTCCGGCATTCCTGCAAGGAATATCTGGAAAACGCCGAGAAGGCCAACCGCCTGCTGCAGACCACCCTGTTCCGGCCTCCGCACGGCTGGATGCGGCTGCTGCAGTTCAAACTGCTGCGCAAGCACTACCGCATCATCATGTGGGACGTGGTGACACGCGACTACAGCAAACGGGTGACGGCAGAAGATGTGGTCGAAAACGTGAAACGCTACACACGCAACGGCTCCATCATCACATTCCACGACTCGCTCAAAAGCATAGACAAGCTGCAGACGGCACTGCCGCTGTCGCTCCAGTGGCTGGCCGACCAGGGATATGCATTCAAGACACTGGAATAAACACGTATGCCCGAACATCCGTCCACACAAGAGACAACCCAGCTGCTCTCCGCAGCACATATCAAAGCCGAGGCCCGACGCCTCGGCTTTTCCGCTTGCGGACTGTCGCCTGCCGGGGCCGTAGCACACTCGCACGCGCGTTTTTTCCGCCAATGGTCGGACCGGGGGCAACAGGCAGACATGCACTACATGACCCGCCACACCGACAAGCGCCTTGACCCGCGCCTGCTCGTCCCCGGATGCCGGACCATCGTCTGTGTGGCCCTGAACTACCGGCCTGCACAGACCATTCCGCAAGGACAACTGCAGCTCGCCTGGTATGCCTACGGCAAAGACTACCACAACGTGATGAGAAACAAGCTGCGCACGCTTTACGACACCCTCTGCCAGACCTACGCCCGACTCTCCGGCCGTACGTTCTGCGACACGGCTCCCCTGCTGGAACGCTACTGGGCGGAGCAATGCGGACTGGGCTGGACAGGACGCCACACACAGCTTGTCGCACCGGAATGCGGAAGTGCCTTTTTCCTCGGAGAACTGCTGCTCAGCCTGCCTGCCGACAGTTACGACAGCCCCATACCCTCGCAATGCGGGGAGTGCCGACGTTGCATCGATGCCTGTCCCACAAAGGCTATCAGCATACAGAACGGGCTGGACGCGCGGCGTTGCCTGAGCTATCTTACAATAGAAAACCGTGGGGAGATTCCGGCAACATACGCCTCAAAGCTCTATCCCTACTGTTACGGATGCGACCGATGTCTGAAAGCATGTCCGCACCTGAAAGCTTCTCCTGCCACCACCGAACCGGATTTCGCCCCGAAACCGGAACTGCTTGCCATGACCTGGCGCAACTGGATGGAACTGGATGAACCGCACTATCAACAGCTATTCAGCCAGTCTGCCGTGGAAAGAGCCGGGTTTCAGGGACTGAAACGCAACCTTGAAGCTATCGCCCGGAACCATGGAGAGCCGGAGGACGCACCGGCATGAGAAGAACGGGCCGCCCGTGCCCGCACCATCCCCACCGCTGTGGCGCACGCCAACTTAAATGCTTGCACACAAGAATTTATTTTCTTGGGCATGAGAATTTGATTCATTGCGCACAAGAACAAAATGTCTCCTGAACAATCCCGGACACTTCCGCGCACGACCGATAAAAAACCTTGCGCAAGAAAAGAAACGGCTTTCCGCAAGACCAAGACATTTCTTGCGCACAACCGCCCGCGCTCTTGCGCACAAAAAAAGCCGGCTTTCCGCAAGCCGGCCTGCATTCATTGTGTCAGGCCCATGCCCCGACACAGCACATCTGCAAATGCCATCAGTGCACCACAATTTTTCTCTGTCCGACAATGTATATCCCCTTCGGCAAACCCTCTGCCGCCTTATCCGAAAACACAGCCGAACGCACCTTTACACCACTCAGCGTATAGACATCTACCGGTGAAAGCGCATCAGCCGTCACATCCTGTATAGCAGACGGATTACCGGCATATATCAGCCGGAAGTTGTCGAAACAATTCCAGTCATGAGTCCAGTAAACAGACTTGGCCACCCCCAGCCGCAGCGTGCCACGAGACTGCAAACCATATTTCACTTCATTCCCCACATAAGCACCGTCGCGATTGAAGGCCGTATTCGCCGTTGTCACGTTGTCCGGATAAGTATAAGGCGTATAAGTATAAGGCGCGGAATCGTCGAACAACGACATGAACGGCTGTGAGACCTCATTGACATACAGCACGGCCAGCAACTGCTCCGACCCGTCCAGATGAGCCGGATAGGCATCTACATAGTCGCCGTTACGATAGAAACCCTGGCAGCTGAAGCGGTAGTCGCCCGCCGGCATGTTCTGCAGGACCTGATAGGTGTCGTAGGTCGTGTCATAAAATTCAGCCACACCCTCAGAGGCCGCGCTGAACGCCGTTCCGTCCCATCCCTTGTCGCCATCGCTGAAACGGGGATTCACCAGCAGGTAAGTCAGATCTGCCTCCCCGCCCACCGGCGTAGCGTCGCAGATGTCCTGCGTATATTTCTCCACCGCCGCCTTCAGACCGGCATAGGCCTCCGGCAAAGCCACCGCAAGCTCTTCCACCGTTGTTTTTGCCAAAGCCTCCTCGGCTCCGGCCACCGCGTCCTGCAGCACCTGGCTTTCTGCGCCTGTCTCCAAGAGTGCTCTCACGGAATCCGACAACAGGGTCACGCCGCTCCAGGCCTGCAACATGCGGTATTCTTCCTCGGTCACCGTCATAACGGAACCATGCTGGAAGTTTCCGGTCCCCTCCACATCAGAGGACATCGACACGTTCAGTCCCAGATGATCCGTCTCACACCACTTGTAGGCACTGCCCCCTGAGTAACGCATGTAATAGAGATTATACACATCCTCATTGATGCGGCGCACCGTGCTCGCTCCCTCCACCTGTTCCGAACCTTCGTTCGTCACATGCATCACGTCGGTCCACTCGCCGCCCACAAGCTGCGGACTGGTAGCCTCATAAACGCCGCGTGCCGTACCGGAAGCCCCCTCACGCTTATAATACATGTGATAAAGGCTGTCATAGGGGTTGTAGACAATGTCGGCATCGATGACCGACAGGCCCGGATCGAAGAACACGCGGGGCTGCGTCAGCGTGCGGAACTCACGATCGGTGTAGGAATAGAAGATACGGTCGTGGTCATCTCCCTCGTTTGCCGACAGGATGGAGTAATAAACCAGATAAGCCCCCTCGCCGCCGTTATAGTCCTTGTCCCAGATGAACTGCGGTGCCCATACACGGTTGATAAGGGCATACTCCTCATCGGTGTCATACACCCCGGTAGCGGCCTGCGGGTCGGAGAAGATGGCCTTGCCCTTACGGAAATCAAAGGTAGAGCTTTCCCAATGAATCAGGTCTTTTGAACGCACCAGATTGATGCCATAGTTGTTCCACACGCCCGAAGTGTGCTGCCGCATGTCTGTGGTAGTGATGAAATAGCCGTCCGCTTCCTCGCCCCGGCCGATATAGGCATCGCGCGTACCGCCCTCAATACCGGCGATTTCGGCCGTATTGAACACCTCGGCCCCGTCCAGAAGCACGTTGAAGACCTTTCCCTTGTCCGCCTCTGTGCCCAGGGCGAAGTTCGTGATTTCCTCATTGGCGTTCATGAAACAATACAGGTAGCCGTAGCGGCCATCATCGGGTGCCAGCCATACCTGTTGCTGCAGCGTTCTGTCGCCATCCGCAGTATGCAACAGTCCTGTGAGCGTACCGGCCATAAGTCTGTCCCCTTCCGGACGGCGCACAACCGACAGACACCCGTCTGCCAGTTCCACATATCCGTCGGCTCCCTCGGCAGCCGTGAACGACCACTCCACTTCCGTACCGTTCTGCAACGAACCGGGAAGTTCCGTCACGGCGGAATGCAGGAAGTTGAACTTCTTCAACAGTCCAGACACTTCCGACACATCGGCCATAACCGCCACATCGGCAGAAACAGCCGACCGGCCTTCCGCCCGACTGTAAAGCTCACTTACCTGTTCCTCATCCAACGCCTCGCCGTAAATGCAGAAATTATCTATGTATACACCGCTCATCAGAGCATCCGAAGCAAAAGGCGACCGCCCCAGCACCGCCGACGTCAGTCCGGCAGCGAAGTCGGCAGGCTGCAGCTCCACCTGTTCCGTTCCCGCCAGGAAACCGTCCACATAGAGGCGTCCCGTCTGGCCGGACTGCACATAAGTCAGCGTGTGCCACACGCCATAGGAGAGTCCCGCACCGGAAGGCACGTCACGGCTCACATCGTCTTTCACCGTATAATACCAGTTCGTATTACCTTCCGTATTGACCATACCGATATAGCTGTCCGTTCCCTGCGAGAAGGCATACAGCCAGCAGTATTGCCCCAACGTGCCTACCGCGGGCAGGGCGACGTCCACCGTCAGCGTATAATCACCCGTAAGAGCGGCCAGCGTGTTGCGGGCCATGTCCGCTCCCAAGTCCGCATAACCGCCTTTTGTACCCGTGTAAAGGGCCTTTGCCCCGTCGTCCATCGTCACCACGGCGGCATCTCCCCTGAGCTGTCCCTCAAAACGCCCGCCGTCGTCAGCCGGACTGCCGTTCTCAAAGGAATACTGCACGAGGGGGTCCGGGAGCGTGGCCGGCTCGTCGGGCTGCAGCTGCACGTCGTCCACCTGCAGGCGCAGGATGTTCACCGAATAAGCCGGCACTTCATACTGCAGCTGCTGCCCCGACACGTCCAGGGCCGACTCTTGCGGCGACACGCGCTGCGGGTTTGCCAGGTCGTTCTCGTCCGTACCGTTCGCGCTGGTCAGCACGATGACCGTTCCGTCCGTCACCGAGGCGTTGGCCAGGTTCAGCGTGACGCTTTGCGCCTCTGCTCCGGGGTTGACGAGCTTGACATACATCATGCCCGCCTCGTCGTCAATATTGGCAGAGGCATAAACCTTGCGGCTCACCGGCAAGATGAAATCATGCAGCCGCACGTCATCAAGGAAACACTGCACCCGCGTGCCCTGCACCACGATACGGATGTGGTAGGTGCGGTCCGTCTCCAGTGCGCCGGAAACGGAAGCCACCGTGGACTTCACGCCGTCGGTGCACACTTCCACGCCGTGCTGCGTGTTGTTCCATCCGCCCAGGTTCCACCAGCAGTAGTTATCGCTGTCCTCATAGTTGAACGCGATGAGGAAACCCTCCGCCCCGCTGCGCTTGGTGGCATCCACCTCGAACGTGTAGTCGCCCTGCAGGGACAGGTTGCATACGTAGATGTTGCCCTGCATGTTGGCATCGTTTTGGCTCAGCACACCGCCCGACGTCGTCCAGCGTCCTCCGCCGGCTGACCATTCCGGTTTCACGGAAGAAAAGTCATCACTGAACAGTTCCGTGCCGTCGGCCGCCGTCACCCGCACATTATCAAAGGCAGCGGTTGTGCTCCAGGTGCTCAGTCCGACGGCGGACGACGCACTCTGCGTGTTGTTCTCTTCCGTCCACTTCACATTCTGCCGGCCCACATTGTTGGGGAACAGCTGCTGCACGTAGTACGACGGCGTGCCGTAACAGGTGTAACTGTTGAAGCGTATCATGTCCGGTCGCCAGTTATAGTTGTTCTCATTCACGAAGATGGGAGCGTAGCTGTTCATGATGCACACGTCGGAGTTGTTCTCCATGCCCAGCATGAACACGGCCTCGCCCAGTGCGGCGTTCAGGTGGCCGTTCACGCCGTAGTCCTGCGTCACGGCATATTCGCCCACATACACTTTATGGTTGGCGCGGCTGTAAGTATCGTATTTGTTATATTGATTGACAAACCACGAGGGATTACGGTAATAGTGTTCGTCCACGGCGTCCACCGGATAAGGATTACGCCACGAGGGGTTGTCCGTGCCCCACGCCTCCACGTTGCCGATGATGGTCACCTCCGGATACTTCTCCCGGATGGCCTGATAGAACTGCCAGTAACGCTCGGCGTAGTGATCGCTCTGGTCTCTGTTGTCTGCGGAAGTGAAGTTGTAGTTCTCGTTGCCTATCTCTATCAGGCGCAGGTTGAAAGGTTCCGGGTGTCCGGCGGCGGCACGCATCGCGCCCCACTTGGTGGTCTCCGCGTCGCCGTTGCAATATTCTATGGCATCCAAGGCCTCCTGTATGTATTCATCAATCTGAGTGTAGTCCTCGGCCCATCCGTGGCCCATGCCCATATTCACCACGAAGAGCGGTTCCGCACCCAGGTCCTCCGTCAGTTGGAGCATCTCGTGGAAGCCCAGTCCGTCCGACACGCGGTAGCCCCAGTTCTGGTTCATGTGCCCCGGCCGTTCCTCTATGGGGCCAATGGTGTTCTTCCATTCAAAGCGGTTGGTGCGCCCGTTGGCCCACACGCCCTCCACATAGCAGCCGCCGGGAAAGCGCACGAACGACGGGTTCATGGCCTCCAGCATCTCCGCCAGGTCGCGGCGGCAGCCGTTCTCACGGTCCTTGTAAGTGGGCGGGAACAGACTCACCACGTCCAGGTACACCGTGCCTGCCTCCGAGCCGGTCAGGGCGAACCATCCGTCGCGGGCATTGCCGGTGGCGGTGATTTCCGCCGTCTGCTTGGTCCATGTGTTGTCGGCCGCTATCTGAATCTGGGCATCTCCCAGCGACTGGCCGTCGGCATCCTGCAACGATGCCGTCAGCGTTCCTTCATAAGAAGGATTTCCCTTAATCCAGAACGACAATTTGTAGGTCTGCCCTTCTACAATGTTGATTCCCCAAAAACCTTCGTTGCGCACTCCGTCGCCGGCACGCCGGAACGTCAGTTGCAATGCATGGCCCTGCACTTCGTTCAACAGCCCGTCGGTTGTAAGCTCCATGCGGGCATCGCCCACCGTCCACCACTTGTCGGGATTGGCGGCGTTGTCCTCGAACGACCGGTTCTGTATGAGTTCCGCATACAGTCCGCCGTCGCCTGCATGGTTTATCTCCTCAAAGAAAAGGCCATAATGACGGTCGCCTATCATGGCTCCCCGAAGACCTGCGTCAATATTAAACGTCACCTGGGCTTCTGCGGAGAAGAAGCCCAAACTACATGCAGCCACTGATGCCGCAAGGCACTTAAAAAAAGATTTGTTCATGGTCCTACTGAAAATAGGTTAACGACTAAAGTTTTCAATTCAAAAAATCACTTTCAAAAGTAATTAAAATCAGGTTACAAACCTAATAAAATCATAAATATATTGGCGTTCATGAGCTTTTTTAATCTTTTTCTCGCTACCTTTGCAGACAGAAATACAATGTGGACAGATTTGGGCAGCTTGCAACCACGGTAAAAAATGCTAAAGACAGTTTTCCAACTGCGTGCATTCCTTCCCAATGAAACCCCATTCTTTATATTCAATTTATTCATTTAAACTAAGTAAAAATGGGTTATTTATTTACTTCCGAGTCCGTTTCTGAAGGACATCCAGACAAAGTAGCAGATCAGATTTCCGATGCGGTATTGGACGAATTGCTGGCATTCGACAAGAATTCCAAAGTGGCATGTGAGACATTGGTCACAACCGGACAGGTCATCGTGGCCGGCGAGGTGAAATCCGAAGCTTATGTAGACTTGCAGGAAATAGCACGACGCACCATCAGACGCATCGGATACACGAAAGCCGAATATAAATTTGAAGCAGAAAGTTGCGGAGTATTCTCTGCCATACACGAACAAAGTCCGGACATCAACCGAGGCGTGGAACGCCAAGATCCGATGGACCAAGGTGCGGGAGACCAAGGCATGATGTTCGGTTATGCGACAAATGAAACAGAAAACTACATGCCATTGTCGCTCGACCTCAGCCATAAAATCCTGCGTGTGCTGGCCGACATCCGCCGCGAAGGCAAGGTGATGACCTACCTACGGCCCGATGCCAAAAGCCAAGTAACCATTGAATACGATGACAACGGCAAGCCGGTGCGCGTAGACACCATCGTGGTATCCACCCAGCACGACGAGTTCATCCTCCCGGAAAACGGCAATCAGGAAGAAGCAGACAGGAAAATGCTGTCCGCCATACGGCATGACGTCATCAACATCCTTATGCCACGTGTTATTGCAGAGGTACATAATCCGGACATTCTCAAACTGTTTGACCACCAAATCACCTATCATGTCAACCCCACCGGCAAGTTTGTCATCGGCGGTCCTCACGGTGATACCGGTTTGACAGGACGTAAAATTATCGTTGACACCTATGGAGGAAAAGGCGCCCACGGCGGCGGTGCTTTCTCCGGAAAAGACCCGTCCAAAGTGGATCGCTCGGCAGCCTACGCCGCCCGCCATATCGCAAAAAACATGGTTGCCGCAGGCGTAGCCGATGAGATGCTCGTACAAATCAGCTATGCCATAGGCGTGGCACGTCCGGTCAACATCTACGTCAACACGTATGGCCGCAGTCATGTCGGCATGAGCGATGGAGAAATCGCACAAAAAATAGACGAATTGTTCGACCTTCGCCCCAAAGCCATAGAAGACCGTCTGAAACTGCGTAACCCTATCTACGAAGAAACAGCCGCTTATGGGCACATGGGCCGTGAGCCTCAAACGGTTACCAAAGTATTCGAAAGCCGCTATATGCCCACAAAGACCATAGAAGTGGAACTGTTCACGTGGGAAAAACTGGATTATGTAGATAAGATAAAAGCAGCATTCGGCTTATAATAATGAGAAATGTCATACAATCGGTTTGTGTCTATTCTGCCTCCAGCACACAAGTAGACAGCATATTTTTCGCAGCCGCACGCGAATTGGGTCATCTGTTGGCACGCGAAGGCATACGCCTGATCAATGGTGCCGGCAGACACGGACTGATGCGCGAATGCGCTGATGCTTGCCTGCAATCCGGAGGATGCGTCACAGGAGTCATCCCACACTTCATGGTTGAACAGGGTTGGCAGCATACCGGACTTACAGAATTGATAGAAACCGACACCATGCATACCCGCAAGCAGACAATGGCCCGTCTTTCAGACGGCGTCATTGCCCTGCCGGGCGGCTGTGGCACGATGGAAGAACTGCTGGAAATCATTACTTGGAAACAACTTGGCATTTATCTGAATCCCATCATCATTCTAAACACCGACGGATTCTATGCCCCATTGCTGAACATGATGAGACAGACCGCAGAAAAACATTTCATGCGTCCTGAGCACCTGAGCATCTGGAAGGTGGCGTCCACTCCGGCCGAAGCCATAGAACTCCTCTATACAACACCTGCATGGAACCGGAACATACGTAAGTTTGCAGCCCTCTGACTTATGAAAGATACCCTGCAGACATCACTTCCACGACTCCATACACCGGTATCCGTGACACACACTTTCAATGTGAAGCATATCATTGAGAGTCTGCCGGAAGGCTCCACACCGGCCCAACAAGATTCGGCCGTGCAAGCCCATCTTCCCAAACGTCCGACGATGCGTTCCGCACGACCGGATACATTAAACCTTCCCGGCTGGAACATACCCAGCTCGGAAACAGGCCTTACGGCTATCCCCGGACTGCGAGATGCGAACTATTTCAGCCAGTCATCTGCATACCATCCTGAAATCAAGGTGAAGCCATTTGGCATGACTGCCGTCTCCCGCCCTTATCTGCTGCGGGATGACGTATGGATAACAGCAATCTTGCTGTGCTGTTTCCTTGTCGTCATGAGCATCTTTTCGGTCAGTAAGAAATATCTCAGACAATATTTTCAAGACTTCTTCTTCAACCATACGGAAAAAGATTCTCTTTTCTCTCTGGAAAACGGACGTGAAATGCGCCAAGCCGTGTTCCTCTATCTGCAAACCGGACTATTAGCCAGCCTTTTTTTCTTCAACTATACCCAGACAACACAGGACTTATTCATGAGCCGTTGGTCTTCTCACGCACTACTGGGAGCCTACATCCTGACAAACTGGATCTACATCGGTGTAAAGCAGTCTGCATACATCTTCGTCAACTGGATCTTCTTTGACAAAGGGAAAAGGGACAGATGGATCAAAGCTTATTCTTTTCTTCTTTCCTTGGAAGGCATATTGCTGTTTCCACTGGCCTTGACCATGGTATTCTTCAACCTGTCCATCCATGATACTGCCATCTGTCTATTCATTTTAGTGGGATTGATAAAAGTTTTGCTCTTTTATAAGACTTTTAATATCTTTTTCTCAAAAATTTATGGTTTTTTGCATTTAATTGTGTACTTTTGTGCCCTCGAAATACTACCGTTATTCGGTCTGTTACACGCACTCACATACATAAACGACATATTACTATAAAACATTTAAACTCTATGATAAAGAAGATTCTGGTTTCACAACCTCAACCTACTTCTGAGAAATCTCCTTATTTCGAGATTGCCTCCAAATACGGTGTGGAATTAGTTTTCAGACCATTTATCAAAATTGAAGGACTATCCGCCAAGGAATTCCGCCAGCAGAAGGTGAACATTCTGGACTACACAGCCATCGTATTCACTTCACGCAACGCCATCGACCACTTTTTCCTCCTGTGCAAGGAGCTGCGCGTTGCCATTCCCGAAGACATGAAATACTTCTGCATCACAGAAACCATTGCTCTCTACATACAAAAGTATGTACAATACCGCAAACGTAAAGTATTCTTCGGCAGTACAGGGAAAATCAACGACCTGTTACCCGCCATGGTCAAACATAAAACAGAAAAATACCTTGTCCCGCTGTCGGACGTACACAACAACGAAATCGCCGAACTGCTGGACTCAAAGAAACTGGTGCACAAGGAAGTCGTTATGTATCGCACCGTAAGCAACGACTTCACGCCCGAAGAGAATTTCGATTATGACATGCTCATTTTTTTCAGCCCGTCAGGCATACAGGCCTTGCTGAAGAATTTTCCCAAATTTGAACAAAAGAAAATCGCCATCGGAACCTTTGGACCGACTACGGCCAAGGCTGTGAAAGAAGCCGGACTACGACTGGACCTGGAAGCCCCCACACCCAAATTTCCGTCCATCACAGCCGCATTGGACGACTTCATCAAAGAACATAATAAATGATGCACAACAGCAAAGGCGGAAAAATGTTCCGCCTTTGCTGTTTCAAACCATACAATGAAGACATGGAATCATCCCAGAAACGCTCTTTCCCCAAGACAGAACATCTGTGCAGCAGACGCCTGATCGAGGCCCTCTTCGCGGGCGGCAGCAAATCTATGTCCTCATTTCCCATACGGGCTGTCTACATGATACTTCCACCTGAATATTCCTCCACAGCACGTGTATCCGTACTGATTTCCGTCTCCAAAAGGCATTTCAAACTTGCTGTCAAGCGCAACCGCGTAAAACGGCAAATAAGGGAAGCCTATCGGAAAAACAAAATCTTACTGACCCATGCGCTGGACGGCAAACAGGAAACGCGTCTGGCCGTAGCTTTTCTCTGGCTGTCCGACCGCCTTCACCCCACGTCGGAAGTAGAAAAAAGCATCAGACACCTGCTTACCCGCATAGCCGAACAACTGACAGACAGACCGTCAACCCGCCGACATGAACAGACTGTATGAAATGATCCGCACTACCCTGTCTGCCGTGCTGATCGCCCCCATACGTTTCTACCGTAACGTCATCTCACCGCTGACCCCTCCCTCGTGCAGATTCACGCCAACCTGCTCGCAGTATGCCATAGAAGCCATACAGAAACACGGACCTTTCAAAGGGCTATGGCTGGCCTTGCGACGCATCCTGCGCTGTCATCCTTGGGGTGGAAGCGGATACGACCCCGTTCCATAACCACACGATGAAACCTTTCCTGAATTTCCATGCCCATCGCAAAGCCGTCTCACCGACGGAAACCGTCATCCGTAACCTGATGCTGCCTGCCGAAAACAGCGGACAGGAAACCACGGTACGGACAGACCTCTTCTGCGCCGGCATACACCCCTGGCATATCCCCGAACAACCAGAAGCTGCCCTTGCCGAATTGGAACGACTCATTCACCTGCCCGCCTGTGTGGCCGTAGGAGAAACAGGCTTGGACAAACAAGCCCAGACCACCATGAAAAAACAACAGTCCGTCTTTGTCCGCCAAATGCAAATGGCAACCTCTCACAATCTTCCTGTCGTCATCCACTGCGTCAGAGCCTGGGACGAACTACTGGCAGCATGCAAATCCGTCCGCCCCGAAACACCCTGCATCATCCATGGTTTCCGGGGCAAACCGGAACTGGCCAAAGCACTCATCCGCAAAGGCTTCTACCTGAGCTTCGGATTCCGCTTCAACGCACAAAGCCTGTCTGTCTGTCCGCCTGACCGCCTGCTGCTGGAAACCGACGAGGACCAACGTCATGTGGAAGAACTTTACCAGACAGCCGCCACATGGCTCTCCTGCACACCGGAGGAACTGAACAACCAATGTTGGAAAAACCTGCAGGCCATCACTCGTCTCCACCGCTAAAAAACAGCAATATAGTTGCAAGTCTCAATGAAAGGTCGTACTTTTGCACGAACCAATTTAATCAAACAAAATAAATTCATACGATGAACTTTGTAGAAGAATTGAAATGGAGAGGCATGGTCCACAACATGATGCCGGGAACAGAGGAACTACTTGAAAAAGAACACGTCACCGCCTATCTGGGCATCGATCCCACGGCAGACTCTCTGCACATCGGGCATCTGTGCGGCGTGATGATGCTCAAGCATTTCCAACGTTGCGGCCACAAGCCGCTGGCCCTTATCGGAGGGGCTACGGGCATGATAGGCGACCCATCGGGCAAAAGCCAGGAACGCAACCTGCTTGACGAGGAAACCTTGCGCCACAACGTGGCCTGCATCAAAAAGCAGTTAGAGCGGTTCCTCGACTTCGACAGCGACGCCCCCAACCATGCCGAGCTGGTCAACAACTACGACTGGATGAAAGACTTCAAGTTTCTCGACTTCGCCCGCGAAGTAGGCAAGCACATCACCGTGAACTATATGATGGCCAAAGAAAGCGTGCAGAAGCGTCTGAACGGAGAGGCCCGCGACGGACTCTCTTTCACCGAATTCACCTACCAGCTTCTCCAAGGATACGACTTCTTATACTTATACGAACACAAAGGCTGCAAGCTGCAGATGGGCGGCAGCGACCAGTGGGGCAATATCACCACAGGTGCCGAACTGATCCGGCGCACCAACGGCGGAGAGGTATTCGCCCTGACCTGTCCGCTCGTCACCAAAGCCGACGGCACGAAGTTCGGCAAGACGGAAAAAGGCAACGTCTGGCTCGACCGCCGCTACACCAGCCCCTACGCTTTCTATCAGTTCTGGCTCAACGTGGCCGATGAAGACGCCAAACGCTACATCCGCATCTTCACCACACTCGACAAGGAAGAAATCGACAGCCTCATCGCCCGCCACGATGAAGACCCCGGACAGCGCGTACTGCAGAAACGTCTGGCCGAGGAAATCACTGTCATGGTGCACAGCCGCGAAGATTACGACATGGCCGTCGAAGCCAGTCAGATACTCTTCGGCAAGGCTACACGTGAAAGCCTGTCCAAGTTGGACGAACAGACTCTGCTCGATGTATTTGCCGGCGTTCCGCAGTTCGAGGTCAGCCGCGACGCCCTTTCCGCCGGCGTGAAAGCCGTCGACCTGATGGCTGAGATGACACAGTGCTTCCCCAGCAAAGGCGAGATGCGCAAAATGGTACAAGGCGGCGGCGTGTCACTCAACAAGGAGAAGCTTACGGCCTTTGACCGCATCGTGACAGCAGATGACCTGCTTGACGGCAAATACCTGCTTGTCCAGCGCGGCAAAAAGAACTATTTCCTGCTCATCGCCAAATAAAAATCAGGAAAAAACTTGTGAGATAGCTCAAAACTCGCTATCTTTGCACCACTTTCGGAAGAAAGTACAAAAGGATTGGGCTATGGTGTAATGGTAGCACAAGACATTTTGGTCGTCTTAGTCTTGGTTCGAAACCAGGTAGCCCAACCAAAGAAATCTCCGCCGGAAAGCTTCTATCCGGCGGAGATTTTTTATACCCGCGCCGCAAGGTCCGGCATTTCTTGCGCAGAAACAAATACGTCTTTGCGCAAGACCGCCATCAGTTTTGCGCAAAAACGCCGGCGATATTGCAGCAGATACCCCGCATATTGCAACCAAGTTGCACGCCAAATAGTTGGCCATACAGCTTTTTTCAGCTAACTTTGCCACCGTATCAAGGACATAAGACGGAAAAGATGAAATCACGATTCAAGGCGATATTGCTGATAGGACTTTGCCTGCTGATGCAGGCCATCGCAGTCTATCCGCATCACCATCACGATGATGCCCTCTGCACGGCGCACGACATGCGGACAGCATCGACCTCCGGCTTACCTCAACCTTGCACAGCCGGCTGCATCACACACTTCAGCCTGACCCTTCCCACCACGGAAACTTCCGTCACTTCGCAGAAAGACATCCGGCGGCATAAGAGTGACGCCACACCGGAACGAACAGTATGCACGGCTTTGTTATTATCCACCGGACACTGCGGACAAGGAGAATGCCGCACGACATTCTATGTCTCACCTCCCGCTGACGGGACTGCACTGAGAGCACCTCCCGTCGTGTACTCATCCGACAAAAAGGAATAAACTCATTTCCCAAAACTTTCATCCATAAAAAGAAAACCTATGAAGAAAAAATATTTCTTGATAGGCGCACTGGCCGTATGCACGCTATGCGCCTGTCAGCCGCATGACCACGAGCACGGAGAAGAGGGTCACGACCATGAAGCCGAATTAAGCAGCGGAGAAACGCAAGGTTCACACACCGAATATCATGACGAAATCATCCTGTCCCCCGAAAAAGCAAAGGCAGCAGGCATACAGACAGAGGTGGTCCGCCCCGACACATTCCGCCAGATCATCCCCACCGGAGGGCAGATATTACCGGCACAAGGCACAGAAACGGCCGTCGTGGCCACCACCAGCGGCGTGGTGAAGCTTGCCCGTACGCTCGCAGCCGGTATGGCTGTGACCAAAGGAAACACGTTGTTCACTCTCTCCGCCGGAAGCATCCAAGGCGGAGACCCTGTAGAACGGGCCTATATCACCTATCAGAACGCCCGAACCGAATATGAACGTGCCTTGCCACTGGCGGAAAAACAGATTGTGAGCCGCAAGGAACTGGAGCGTTTGAAAACTGCCTACGAAGATGCCCGTGTGAGCTACGAAGCACTGGCTCCACAGCACACGGAAAAAGGAGTAAGCGTACAAGCACCCATCACCGGTTACATAAAGAACATCGCGGTGAAAGAAGGCGACTACGTCAGCACCGGCCAGACACTGGCTACAGTGTCACAAAGCCGTCGGCTACGCCTGCGTGCCGACGTGTCGGAACGCTACTACCAGATGTTGCCGCACCTCACATCAGCCTGCTTCAAGACTCCGTACGACAATAAGGTATATGCACTCGAACAGCTGAACGGACGCCTGCTCTCCTACGGAAAAACGCCCGATGACAGTTCTTATTACTTACCGGTGACCTTCGAGTTCGACAATGCCGGAAACATCGTTCCGGGCAGTTTCGTAGAGGTGAGCCTGCTCGGCAGCAAGCGCAGCGGAGTGATCTCATTGCCCGTATCGGCACTTACCGAAGAACAAGGGGCATACTTCGTTTACCTGCAAGTAGACAGCGAAGGCTACCGCAAGCAAGAAGTAAAGACCGGAGCCGACAACGGGCTGCGGGTGGAAATTCTGTCGGGACTGAAGACGGGCGATCGTGTAGTAACCCAAGGGGCTTACCACGTCAGATTAGCAGCGGCATCCAACGCCATTCCCGCACATACCCATTCGCATTAAAAAAGAGGAGGGCCATAACATGCTGAACAAAATCATCAGATTTTCCCTGCAGAACCGGCTGCTGGTCCTGATAGCCGCCGTCCTGCTGTTTGTGGGCGGACTCTACATGACCTACAACACCGAGGTGGATGTATTCCCCGACCTGAACGCTCCCACTGTGGTTGTTATGACAGAAGCCGGAGGCATGGCAGCCGAAGAAGTGGAACAGCTCGTCACCTTCCCCATCGAAACGGCCGTCAACGGTGCTACCGGCGTACGCCGCGTCCGTTCGTCCTCCACAACGGGATTCTCCGTTGTCTGGGTGGAATTCGACTGGGACACGGACATCTATCTGGCACGCCAGATCGTATCGGAGAAACTGGCTACCGTCAGTGAGAGTCTGCCGGATGGGGCAGGCAATCCGACCCTTGGTCCACAGTCGTCCATCCTGGGTGAACTTCTTATCGTCGGACTGACAGCAGACAGCACTTCCATGCTCGACCTGCGCACACTGGCCGACTGGGTGATACGCCCGCGGCTGCTCTCCACAGGAGGTGTGGCACAAGTCTCGGTGCTGGGTGGAGACATCAAAGAATATCAGATTCTGCTCCATCCCGAACGCATGAAACATTACGACGTGACATTGGCTGAAGTCATGGACGTCACCCGCAACATGAACGCCAACACCAGCGGAGGAGTCATCTACCAGTATGGCAATGAATACATCGTGCGCGGAGTGCTTTCCACTACGGATGTGAATGCCTTGGGGCGCACGGTGGTGAAAACTGCAGGCGGCGTACCTGTCACCCTGTCGGATGTGGCCGACGTCGTCATCGGCAGCCAACAGCCCAAGCTCGGTACGGCTTCGGAAAAAGGCAAGCCTGCAGTGCTGCTGACCGTCACCAAACAACCGAACACCGGTACCATCGAACTGACGGAACAATTGGAAACGGCACTAAAGGATCTGCAGAAGAGCCTGCCTGCCGACGTACATGTATCCACTGACATTTTCCGCCAGTCGCGCTTCATTGAGAGTGCCATCAGCAACGTGCAGGACTCTCTGTATGAAGGAGCCGTCTTCGTGGTGCTGGTGCTCTTCCTGTTTCTGGGCAACGTACGCACCACTGTCATCTCGCTCGTCACCCTGCCGCTCTCGCTGCTGGTCACGATACTGACACTCCACTATATGGGACTGACCATCAACACCATGAGCCTGGGCGGTATGGCCATAGCTATCGGTTCGCTGGTAGACGATGCCATAGTGGATGTGGAAAACGTATGGAAGCATCTGCGTGAAAACCGTATGCTGCCGGAAGAACAACGGTTGCGGGTGCGCGATGTGGTGTTCAATGCCTCACGTGAAGTGCGCATGCCCATCCTGAACTCCACACTCATCATCGTGGTCAGCTTCATCCCGCTGTTCTTCCTGAGCGGCATGGAAGGACGTATGCTCATTCCGCTGGGCGTGGCCTTCATCGTCTCTCTGTTTGCCTCCACCGTAGTAGCCCTGACACTCACCCCCGTGCTGTGCAGTTATCTGCTGGGGCACAAAGCCAAAGTCGGCGGATTGCCTAAAGAAGCCTTCCTGGCAAGTTTCCTGAAAAAACACTACAGCAACGGACTGCAATGGGCCTTAGCGCACAAAAAAATTGTCACAGGCTCCACTCTCTGTCTGTTTGTCGTAGCCCTGGTTTGCTTTTTTACACTGGGACGAAGTTTCCTTCCTCCATTCAATGAAGGGTCGTTTACCATCAACATCAGCTCACTGCCGGGCATATCACTGGAGGAATCAGACAAAATCGGACAGCAAGCCGAGAAGCTCCTGCTCTCCATTCCCGAAATCCAAACCGTGGCACGCAAAACCGGACGGGCGGAACTGGACGAACATGCCTTGGGCGTCAACGTCTCTGAAATTGAGGCACCCTTTGAACTGAAAGACCGAAGCCATGCCGAGCTCTTGGACGAAGTGCGCCACAAACTGTCCGTCATCAGCGGTGCGAACATCGAGATAGGCCAGCCCATCAGCCACCGCATAGACGCCATGCTGAGCGGTACGCAAGCGGCCATCGCCATCAAGCTGTTCGGCGACGACCTGAACAAAATGTATATGATAGGCAATCAGATCAAAGCCGCCGTCAGCGACGTAGAGGGCATAGCCGACCTGAACGTGGAACAGCAGATAGAACGACCGGAACTGATCATCAAACCGAAACGCGAGATGCTGGCCCGCTACGGCATTACGCTCCCACGTTTCAATGAATTTGTCACGGTGAATCTGGCGGGTGAAACCGTATCGCAGGTGTATGAGCAAGGACGCTCGTTCAACCTGATTGTGCGCTCGGCAGAGGAAAACCGAAACCGCATGGAATGCATCCGCAACCTGATGATAGACGACGCGCAAGGCAACAAGATTCCGTTTTCTTATGTGGCCGACATCCGTTCGTCTGCCGGACCGAACACCATCAACCGCGAAAACGTAAAACGTAAAATCGTCATCTCGGCCAATGCCAGCGGTCGCGACGTGCGCAGTGTGGTCAACGATATCCGGCAACGGATAGAGAGCGGCATACAGCTGCCCGAAGGCTATCACATCGAATATGGGGGACAGTTCGAGAGCGAAGCCTCGGCCAGCCGGACGCTGTTGCTCACATCGCTCATCAGCATCACTGTCATCTTCCTGCTGCTCTTCTTCCAGTTCAGAAACGCCACGCAGAGCGGCATCATCCTGCTCAACCTGCCATTGGCACTCATCGGCGGCGTATTTGCCCTGATGCTCACCACCAAGGAAGTCAGCATTCCCGCCGTCATCGGATTCATATCCTTATTCGGCATAGCCATTCGCAACGGTATCTTGCTCATCAGTCACTACAACCAACTGCGTGAAGAAGGCATCCCGCTACGTGAATGCATCCTTAACGGATCTCTCGACCGGCTGAATCCCATCCTGATGACAGCCCTGTCGTCGGCCCTCGCCCTCATCCCGCTGGCCCTTCGTGGCGATCTGCCGGGCAATGAAATCCAAAGTCCCATGGCTAAGGTCATACTGGGCGGACTGCTGACGTCTACATTCCTGAACGCCTTTATCATCCCAATCGTATACGAATGGATGCACCGCAAGGACATCCGTCCACAACAACAAACAACCGCATCATGAAAAGAAATCTCATCGCCGCAGCTCTCTGCATTTGCGGAGCAGCATTGCACGCTCAAAGCATAGACAACATACTGACCGAAGTGGCCCGGAACAACAAATCGCTACAGGCACAACAGGAAACCGGGAAAGCGGAAAAAATCGGCATAGAAACGGAAAACTCAATGGAAGACCCCAGTGTGGAATACAGCTCCTTCTACAGCAAGGGGCATAGCGGACAGGCTGGGTCTGAACTGGTCGTATCGCAAGGATTCGACTTCCCGACCGTATACGGCAGCCGCAAACAGGCAGGACAGGCCCGTAAAACCGCCATAGATTACCGTATGGAAGCTTCGCGCCGCAACATCCTGCTGGAAGCCAGGAATCTGTGTCTGGATCTGATACGTCTGAACAAAGAAGAAGACCTGCTGGAAAAACGGCGCAAGAATGCAGATGAATTGCTCGCGCTGTATGAGGAGAGGCTGAAAGCCGGCGACGCCACCCTCATCGAAGTGAACAAAATCAAGATGGAACGCATGAGCATACAGACCGAGGCCCTGCAGAACACCACGGACCATCGCACGGCCTTGCAGGCTTTGCTGGCCCTGAACGGCAACAAACTGCTGACCTTTGAAGGCCGGGAATATCCCGCCGCGCCCGACACACGCAACTTCGAGAGTCTGTATGACGAGGTGATGGCCGCAGACGCCGACCTCAAAGCCGCCGAGGCCGACATGCAGGCTGCTGAACATACGCTGTCGACCAACCGGCAAAAATGGTTGCCAAAGATAGAAATCGGTTACAGAAGGAACACCGGCGAAGACAGCAAAGAGCACGGATTCCTGGTAGGTGGCTCCATACCTCTCTTTTCCAACCGCAAGCAAGTGAAACTGGCTGAGGCTGAATCTGTCGGAACGCGCCTCGCCGCCGAAGACCTGCGGCTGCAGACAGAAGCAGCTCTGCACTCCGGCTTCAACGAACTGCAGCAGCTGCGCAAAGCCTTGTCCGTATACGACCTGCAACTGATGCTGCAAACACTCGACTTGTTGCAGGAAAGCGTGAAGGGCGGCGAACTTTCCGTCATCGACTATTTCACAGAAGCCGATCAGATATACCGCAATCTGCAGGCCTATCTACAAATAGAAAACCGCTATCACAAGGTCATTTCAACGCTGTATAAGAACAGGCTGTAAAAAGAGAAAGGGTATACCTACGGAATTTTTTTATGTTTTGTGCTACATTTTAGCATATCTCATTCTTACCTTTGCAAGAGTAAAACAGAGAATTATGGCAAAAGATTTATTTAACAGATATATCTGGTTGGTAGACACTATATATCAGGCTCACGGTATCACATTCGAGGAAATCAACAAGAAATGGCTCAGAAGCAGTATGAGTGAAGGGATGGAATTACCATTGAAAACATTCCACAATCACCGCAAGGCAATAGAAGACATGTTTGATATTAACATTGTCTGTGATAAGCGCAGAGGGTACAAATATTATATTGAGAATACAGACGACATGAAAAAGGGAGGGATTAGAACGTGGTTGCTTAACACATTTGCAGTGAACAACCTCATAAACGAAGCCCATCATCTGAAACGTAGAATTGTATTTGAACAAATACCTTCAGGACAAAAGTTCCTGACCCCTCTGATAGAGTCCATGCGTGACAGTCAATCCGTAATACTCCGATATAAAAGTTTCTGGCGGCAGGATGAATATTCCGTAGAAGTGGAACCGTATATAGTCAAAGTTTTTAGGCAGCGTTGGTATCTGTTGGCAAGGAATACCAGCAAAGATGTTTTGAGAATATATGCCTTGGATAGGATTCAAGGACTTAGACAAACAGAGAAAAAGTTTTCGTTGCCTAAGGATTTCAGTGCCGAAAAATATTTTTATAATTCATTCGGAATAATATCGCAAGACAACCGCCCCCTGAATTTATTGAACTAAAAGTATATGGTACGCAAAAAGAGTATTTCAGGACTTTGCCCTTGCACCATTCTCAAGAAGAAATCAAAAATACGGATGAATACTCCATATTCCGTTATTACCTGTCCCCGACATACGACTTTATCCAAGAAATCCTTTCGCACGGATGCAATGTGGAGGTACTGGTTCCGAAGCATGTCAGGGACACGATAAAAAAACAAGCAGAAGTGATAGCATCAAGAGGATAGTCTTTTTAATGTTTCTTTAAAAGAACAAGTTTTTTGCCTGTATTGGTTTCTGCTCCAACAAATCCCGCATCTTCCATTTGCGCCAGAATATTGCAGGCTCTATGATAACCGACAGCAAGTCCTTCCTGCAACATGGCAGGGGTACAAACATGCTCATTTGATATCAAATTGACTGCTTCATCGAACATCGGATCTCTCTCACAAATGCTGTCAGACATAGCAGCATCCCGTTTATGCCGCAATAAAATTGCACGAATTTCACCACAAATCCGCTTCATCTCTTCATCTGAGACATCATGTCTTTCTCCGAAATAACTGTCAAGCAGTTCCAATCCGGGGAAAACATATTTTACAGAGTCATTTGTCTTTATTTCCATATTGATTCCAACATTAATTTATGAAACAAAACAAGCGGGGTATGAGACATATTGAAGCCATAGCCTTACCCCACCGGTATGGTTTGATGATTCTAACAGACTCTTTAGAATCAATCACTATTTTTGAGCGGCAGAAGAAACTATGCCAAAACTCTTGTACTTTGCAAAAAACTGTCTGAATGGAGAAAGTACTCTTTCGTAGATTTTCCAACCCGCTTTTCCCCTACGAGTCGGATGATACGAATGAAATAGAAGTACTCCTTCTTCCTCGTAATAGTAAAGTCTGCAATCAAAACCACAATACTTATCTTCAAGAGTATAGCGATATTCCCATTTGTGTTCATCATCAGGAATCTTTCCATTGAAATATTTTCGCACCACGTGGTTAAAGATTATCCCACTTGTATCGCAACAAACGATGATGTTAGGCCGCAAGATATCTATTTCTTGAACCAGAAATGCACCGTCGCGTTCAAGGGCTTTACGCAGTTCTGAATCCGAGCAGCTTTTGCCTCCTGCCAATTTCTTGCCCTCAACGTATGCAAAAGGAATGTCATTAAATGCTTGTATGATGGTTGCATCATTGCAGATTTGCTCCTGTAGTTCTTTGCCCTTGTTGTCTTCCGTCATATACCATAGGCCATACAACATGCGAGCAATGTTTTTGAAAAAACCAGTCTGTCCTTTCAAAGTTCTTGTTTTCAGGGCATTTTTTTGCGATTCCGCATTATCTTCATAGCCAGTCATAAGCCTGCGGGCATCATGCCCCCATTCATCCGGGCAATCCTTTACAATAAACATAATTTTTCTTTCGGCATCACGCCATTTCCCGTTGATGTCGTATCCGCTATTTTCATCCTTATATTTCACCATAAGTCCATCAAGACAAAATAAATAGCGGACATCTGCTTCATAAGAATCTTTCCATTTACGAAACAGATCATTGAGGTTCTCGTTATATCCCTCACTTAATTGTTTTTTGATATATTGTTCCATCTCGTTATTTGTTAAGGTAGGAAAATTAAATATGGTGCGGAATGTATCTCCGCACCAATTCATTTACTTTTTAGGTACGAATACCCAAATTTTTGAAGCAATGAGTTTTGCCTCACCACCCATCGCACGGGCAGCATTCTGTAATGTCGGTTGATCTGGATAAGTTTGCGAACGCCCATCAGGAAAATTTAATGTGTGCATAGTAAAATAGTTTTTATGTGAGTTCTATTAACTTAAATTATCCTCCCATTTTAGACAGTAGAACTCATTACCTGTCTGACATGAGAGTTTAGTTTTTAAAAGTAGCAAATTTTTTTACACCTCCCTATTTTTAAAAATAATTAACATCATATTCCAGTCCTATGAACTTGATGTGGCATTATGGAAAAGCATTGGTATACCTCTCTATTTCGGCATGCTGTCCAAGAACTTTTCATATTCGGCAAGATATCTCCGCATCAGTTGGGCACGCCTTGACAGAACCTCCATGCGAAAATCCCTGTCTCCCTCATCGAATTCTTTCATAAAATCGAACTTATCACGCACTTGTGAATAAAAAAAGAAATAAGGGAATCTATGATTCAAATAAATAAGGACTTCTTCCACCACTCTTCTGAAATACACTTCTTCTATCTCGTAAGAAGGATGAATGAAGCTTGACAAATAGTCAAATGCTAAATAAATCTCGTCCCATTCCACCATTTCTGATGGCAGCTCTTCAAACTCTGTATCTGTGTGGCATCCGTCCGCATGCCTAAGAGCCGCACTCCAACTGCACGTGTCCTGCCTGATATAGACACAATATGTTTTACCGTTATGCTCATTGTAAAAATACGAATACCATTGGTCCGGACAAGAACTTGTGTGTTCCCATGTCAATTCGATTTTTCTTACCGTATTCTCTTTCATCATCATTATCTTTATTATAAAGTGTTTGAAACTTACTCCTTAGACTATCATATTCGTATATGCTCATAGTTGTCATCTATTCTAACAATCTCGCCACCATTGCGTTCAACGATACGTTTTAATATCTTGATGGATTTGTCGCTCAAGGGCGTATTTTCATCGAATACCAGTTTTTTAAGCGCAGATCGGTTGCTTATGGCAATGTGAGTCAGTTCACGTGCATAGCTGCATTCCAAGTATTCCAACTTATCGCATTTTGTCAAGTCCAGTTTTGTCTTTGCCTCATGCCGTCCATCGCCTCCTGTAAAACCGTAATATAACTCCTTAAGTTCCGTACTGTTTGAAAAATCGGCCAATCCGGAAGCCTCTCCCTTCAAGTTTAGACTCAAAATACCAGGGTTGGTCGTAAGGTCAAAATGGTCTATCAGATACGATGCCTTAAAATGCACCAAAGACTGACATCCGCTAATGTCGATGTCTGCCACATCCATATCACCACTATTTGCCATGATGCCGACAATATTGTCACTGTCGTAAGATATGAATATATCGAATCGCTCTTGAGCAGCTTTGCAACGGATAGGATAAACGTGCAAATAATAAAGCCATTCCGGTTGTTCCTTACGTACGCTTGTGCGGCAATTCGTAATGTGTCCGTCGCCCCAGTCTATCCGGCATGAACCGCCGTTAAGACATACATGAACATGTCCCACATTCCCTTCTGTCCAATTAATGGCTTTCACTGTCATTATAATCTGTCCCATAATACAGATACTAATAGAGATTTTCGGCAAAATTATGCTCCCGGTGTGCCAAAACGCGACACAACGTAAAAAAAATGATTCTGTGTCATGCTTTAGCATAACCTATTTGTATCTTTGTCGCATATTGGACGGCTAAAAACATATAGACATGACCATAAGCGCAGTTACAAAGAAGATAAAAGCATCTATCCATAAACGGAAAGTACTTGAACTGATTTATCAAACAGACGATGGCAGCTCGATGTATTTTGCAGTTGCCCCCGTCTGCATCAACGAACATGACGGAAAACTATATCTATTGTCACTGAATCAGAATAACAGTGCATACGCTTTTGAAATCACAAGGATTACAGAGCTTGATGAATATTGGGCGACTTTCAGTCTTTCCGATGAGTTTGACATAAACTACTTTAAGAACCGATTATTCAACCAAGGCAATCACATAAATGGATATATTATGATAGAGAACAATTTAAGCCCTGAGAAACTCAGAAAGAAACTTCAGTCGATTGAGTCTGACATAAAGGCTGTTGTCGGGCCTCGAAGAAAAGATGATTGGGTAGATATTCCCGCCGACATCGACCGCGAAAAATTGAGAGACCTTCTGCGGTCAAGACGTAACTGTCTCAATATGCTGTTCCGTAAAGATCCGAAGGGAGTGGAACATTTTAGGAAAGTTAATGACCTGCTAAGGATTCTCACAGACAGAATGTACAAGAAAGGTGCACGGATTTACAGACAATACCTGATTTCAGGAAGGGACGAGGCGTTCGATGATGATTTTATGATTGATGCGGACTTGCGGTTTGTATACAACTATGAAGAATCCATAGCCAAGCTTGGTGATGAGGAATACTATGGGTCGGATTTCAGTTATATGATGAATGTCATTTATGATTTATGTGATGCATACGCCCCATGTGGCGCCTCATTTTCCAAAAGTATCCAGAAAGGCGACAAACCGGAAATGTCGGACAAAGAGCTGGAGCTTGACAATGATATGGACAAAGTCTATCATGGTGAACTTAAATACTCAGCACCAGAACTTGAAGGAATAGAAATCTGTAATGCCGTCAATGAGATCTGCGTTTATGACAATGGATATTCTATTCCAGACCTACTGCGTATGGATAATTTCTGGTGTGAGGTAAAGGCTATTTATCAACATATACGAAACCAGAACGGAGAAAAATTTAATTCTTAAACATTGAAAAAGGGAACATTCGCACTGACCTTGTCATTAGCATGCCTGAGATACAGAATTTCCTATTACGTCGCATTTCTACCGAAAATATTAGGCTATTGACTCTTTTCACGGTTTCAGCGATAGAAAATAGAAAAGTTTTTGTTCAAATTGTGTGCGTATATCAGTTTCTTTTTCTAACTTTGCTCAAACGGAAAACGCATTATTAAATCATCTTTAACATGGAAAAGAACTTTTTGCAGAATTTCTCTTTGGAAGGCAAGATTGCCTTGGTGACAGGAGCCTCCTACGGTATCGGTTTCGGCATTGCAACAGCCTTTGCACAGTGTGGAGCAACCATCGTCTTCAACGACATCAAGCAGGAACTGGTGGACAAGGGGCTGGCCGCTTATCGTGAGAAAGGCATCGAAGCACACGGCTACGTATGCGACGTGACCGATGAGGCAGCCGTGAATGCCCTCGTGGCACAGATTGAAAAGGAAATCGGTGTCATCGACATTCTGGTGAACAATGCCGGCATCATCAAACGTATTCCCATGACGGAAATGTCGGCCGCAGAGTTCCGCCAAGTCATTGATGTGGACCTGAACGCGCCGTTCATCGTGTCGAAGGCTGTGATTCCGGGCATGATCAAGAAAGGTCATGGCAAGATCATCAACATCTGTTCCATGATGTCCGAGCTGGGACGCGAAACCGTCTCGGCCTATGCTGCCGCCAAAGGCGGTCTGAAGATGCTGACCCGCAACATCTGTTCGGAATACGGTGAATACAACATCCAGTGCAACGGCATCGGCCCCGGCTACATCGCCACTCCGCAAACCGCTCCCCTGCGCGAACGCCAGCCGGACGGCAGCCGTCATCCTTTCGACAGCTTTATCGTTGCCAAAACACCTGCCGCACGCTGGGGTACTCCCGAAGACCTCCAAGGTCCGGCTGTGTTCCTGGCTTCAGATGCCTCTAATTTCGTGAACGGTCTTGTGCTGTACGTAGATGGAGGTATTTTGGCTTATATCGGAAAACAACCGAAATAAAATCTCCTTCATAAAAAGAAAACTGTACCGTAAACTAACCGTTACGGCACAGCTTTCTTTTTTATCATCAGAAGACCGTTCTCCAACTTCTGTGAGAAACGTTTCATAGTCCTGTCTCATCCGGTCTTTTTCCCTTGTCATAAACAAAATCCCATAAAAGAAACCTTATTCCATTTTGTAAGGAATCCGGAAACATCTTCTGAGATCTTCAATTCTTCCCGAACTGTCACTGCCAAACGGCTTGAACAACAAAACACGCGCAATTCCCGCGTCCCCTACAGGAGTTTTTCCAAAAACATCCTTCATCTTTCAGGCTGAAGGATAATCTATTCAAAACAAGATAATTGCAGGCTGAAACATCCCTGAAACATGTATACCCGCCACAAAGGATAAAAGAAGGACTCATTTTGCCTCGCTTGCCTGACACTTTTGCCCTAACCGCCCGACAGCCGCACAAATTGTCCTGATATTTACGAATAAAATCAAGGCCATTCAACCAGGAACCTATCCACACACCTTAGCTCTAAAACTCATGACAAGGAAAAGCGACCTCCATAAACATCCGACAATACCGACACAACGACACACAAACAAATTCAGGAAAGCGGTAGACTTTCCAATATCTCACGGAAAGTCTTCTTCAGCACCGGATGAAGCACATCGGGAGCGACCTCCGCCAATGGCTCCATCACAAAACGACGCACGTGCATCAAAGGATGAGGCAACGAGAGATGGACGACGCGCCCGTCCCAGTCAAAGTCCATCTCAACCACTTCACTGCCATACATCAACAAATCTATATCTATCGGGCGGTCGGCATAATGTCCCCCCACACTCTTCTCATTGCGCCCCAACTCACGCTCCACTTGCTGAGTGATCCGCAATACATCTTCCGGACTCTTCACCGTACGCAATACCACAACGGCGTTCAGAAAAGGATGGACAGAGGAGAATCCCCATGGTTCCGTCTCATAAAAAGCGGACAGGCTCTTCAATGAACCTATCCGCTCCGCAAGTATTTCTACAGACCGGCGCAGCAACATCTCGCGATGACCCAGATTACTGCCCAATCCCAAGTACAAATCCACCATCAGTCGTTCAGAATCAGCATGGCATCGCCATAAGTACCGAAACGATATCCCTCTTTCAATGCTTCCTTATATCCTCGCATCACCAAATCATAACCGCCATAAGCTGACGTCAGCATCAGCAAAGTGCTGTAAGGCATATAGAAATTCGCCACCATAGCGTCTGCCACATTAAATTCATATGGAGGAAATATAAATTTATTGGTCCAGCCCGTAAATTCTTTCAGATGACCATCCGTACCGACAGCTGTCTCTATCACCCGCTGCACCGTCGTACCCACCGCGCAGACCTTGTGTCCGCCATCCTTGGCCGCATTGACTATACGGCAAGCCTCTGCATTGACAAACATCTCCTCGCTGTCCATCTTATGCTTGGTCAAGTCCTCCACATCTATATCGCGGAAATTGCCCAGTCCGCAGTGCATGGTTACAAAAGCAAATTCCACTCCCTTAATCTCCAGACGCTTCATCAGCTCACGTGAGAAATGCAGACCGGACGACGGTGCCGTAACAGCCCCTTCATGGCGGGCAAAGATGCACTGAAAACGCTCCATATCTTCGGGCTCGGCCGGCCGCTTCACGATATGTTTGGGCAACGGGGCCTCGCCCAGCGCGTACAATGCGGCTTTGAACTCATCATGAGAGCCGTCGTAGAGGAAGCGGAGTGTGCGCCCGCGAGAGGTCGTATTGTCGATCACCTCGGCCACCATGGAATCATCTTCTCCAAAATACAGCTTGTTACCGATACGAATCTTGCGCGCCGGATCGACCAGAACGTCCCAAAGACGCAATTCTTCATTCAATTCCCGCAGAAGGAACACCTCAATGCGTGCACCGGTCTTCTCCTTGTTTCCATACAGACGGGCCGGAAAAACTTTGGTGTCATTGAAAATGAACACATCCTTGTCGTCGAAATAGTCAAGAATATCCTTAAAATACTGACGATGCTCAATATCCCCGCTCTTCTTGTGAAGCACCATCAAACGCGACTCATCGCGATTGTGAGCAGGGTAAAGCGCAATCTGTTCTTCTGGCAACTTGAATTTGAATTGTGACAATTTCATATCAAATAAGTCTCTTATGATTAATTAATTATCTTCTGTCTGTTCTATTTCCTGCTTTTCCAGCCAGTCGGTGAACCCTTCCAACGAAAAGCAATCCTCCACACGCACGTCGCCGATACGCGTGCGGCGCAAAGCCGTCAGATGCGCGCCGCTCTGCAACGCCTCCCCGATATCACGTGCCAAAGCCCGGATGTAAGTTCCCTTGCTGCATACCACGCGTATCTCTATTTCCGGCAGCTCACACCTCAACAGTTCCATCTCGTCGATGACCAATGTCTTGGCTTTCAGCTCCACCGTCTCTCCCCTGCGGGCCAGATCGTAAGCACGGCTCCCGTTGACCTTGCAGGCCGAGAAAACCGGCGGCACCTGCTCTATCGTCCCCACAAAACGGGCCAGCGTCTCGCGGACCATCTCTTCGGTGATGTGCTCCGTGGGATACTCCGCGTCCACCGGCTTCTCCAGGTCGAACGATGGCGTAGTGGCTCCCAGACGCAGCGTGGCCACATACTCCTTGGTGTGCGCCTGAAGCTCCTCGATGCGCTTGGTGGCCCGGCCTGTGCAGATGACCATCACGCCCGTGGCCAGCGGGTCGAGCGTCCCGGCATGACCCACCTTGAGCTTCTTCACTCCCATCTTCCGGCACAGGTGGTTGCGCACCCTGGCCACCAGTCCGAACGAAGTCCACCCGTATGGTTTGTCAACGCATAATATTTCTCCTTTCTTGAAGTTCATGCCTTATACCATTTCCAGGTTATGTCCCGTCAGCAGCATGATCAGGATGATGCCACCTACGATGATGCGGTACCAGCCGAAAGCCTTGAAACCGTATCGGGTGACGAAGCTGATGAAGAACTTGATGGCCAGCAGGGCCACAATGAATGCCACGACATTGCCCACAATCAGTGCCGACAGATTGTTGACGATGACGTCCGTGCCACCGTCCATAAACAGTTTGGCCATCTTGTAACCCATGGCGGCAAACATGGTGGGGACAGCCAGGAAGAACGAAAACTCGGCCGCGTCCTTGCGGGTGAGCTTTTGTGCCATGCCACCCACGATGGTGGCCATGGAGCGCGACACGCCGGGTATCATTGAGATGCACTGGAACAGACCGATGAGAAAGGCTCGTTTCTCGGTCATCTCCGTCTTCTCGCTGCCCTTGTTGAACAGTCTGTCGCAGAACAGCATGAACACACCTCCCACGACCAGCATGACGGCCACCACGGTGACGCTCTCCAGCATGGCGTCTATCATGTCGCTGAACAATAACCCCAGCACGGCTGCGGGGATAAAGGCCACAAACAGCTTCCAGTAGAAATCATACTTGTGCAGAAAACGGCGCAAGGCCGAAGCCCCCTTGGGTGCAGGCGTATGGTTGAGGCGGAAAAAACGCTTCCAGTAGAGGCATACCACCGACAGGATGGCACCAAACTGGATGATGAACGTGAACGCCTTGACAAACTCGGTGCTCTCCACCCCCAGCACGTTCTGCGTGATAATCATGTGGCCGGTGGACGACACCGGCAGAAACTCGGTCAGGCCTTCTACGATGGCAATGATGATTGCCTCCCACGTACTCATATCTTCCATAAGTGGATGTATGTGTCGTTATTCCTTTACTTCTTCTGTTTCCGTGCCGACATCTTTCGGCTTGCGCAGGATGGCATAAATGATGAAAAGATACCCCAAAAGGCATACCACCGGGGCCACTTTCACACGACGGGTGCTGAAGATGTCCGGATTGAATGTTGTTTCCGTGCTCCCATCACCGGACATCAGGAGGAAACCGACAATCACAACGGCCACACCCACGGCCAGTAAGATGAAATTGATCTTGTCGAAAGCAAAGTTCTTCTTATTCATTACTCTATTCGTTTATTACACATTCTTCTTTCTCAATACAGCTCACCGGCCTTCATCCGCAGACACCTGCCAACGGAAAAATAGGTGCATCCCAACGTCAGCAACAGCCCGAAAAGCAACACGGCCGCCCCCACCGCCACCAGCATATCTGTATGTATATACTGCGCAAGAGAGGAATCCTGCCGGAGCAAAGCCTGTATCCCCCCATACAACAAGGCATCGGCAAACAAGCCGGACAGGAAACCCAGATTGAAGCTGCGCACCATGAACGGACGGCGAATGAATCCCCAGCCCGCTCCGACCAGCTTCATTGTACGGATGATGAACCGGCCGGAATAAATGCTCAGGCGCACCGTGTTATTGATCAATGCAAACGACACCAAAGCCAGCAATGCCGCCAGCCCCAACAAAATGAAACTGATACGGTGCAGATTGTCGTTCACCGCCTCTACCAGCTCTCTCTGATAAATGACATCGTCCACCACAGCCTGTCTTTTCAGCTGCGATGTAATCTGCGCCAGACTGTCGGCATTGGCGTAAGAGGCTTTCACGTGCACTTCAAAAGATGCCGTATAAGGATTCTCCCCCAGAAATTCCGAAGGATCGCTCCCCATCACCCTGACCTGTTCCTCCAACGCCTTTTGCTCGGATATATAGTCTACCGCAGCCACATAAGCACTCTGCTGCAACCTGCGTTGCAACTTGCCGGTTTCGGCTGCCGAGGCATTCTTATCCAACAACACGGTTACCGTCAGCTGCTCTTTCACCGACTCTGACAGATTATGAGCAAACAAGACAAAAAAAGACACTGCACCCAGCAGAATCAGTACAAGTGTCGTACTGACTCCCGTCGTAAACCACTGCATGCCCAAAGACCCCCTATTGCTTGTTTTTCCCATGTCTCTCTATGATATCCCTCTTACCATAGGGTACAAAAGTACAACAAAACCCACGTATAACGTTCGCTTTTAGTGATATTTAACTTGTTTTTCGCCCTTGCACACGACTTGCAGGCTCTTTCCCGCCAACAAATGAAGCGGCATACCGACTGCAATGTTGCGCAACAACATGGAAGGTTTTGCGCAAAACAACGCGGAATCTTGCGCAAGACTTTGCACAATGCCTTACAAGGCCGGAAAGGCTTGCCGGAACCGCATCTGGCCTGCCATACCACAAGCTTATATGACCTTGCTGTCAGACAGCCCCGTCGCGGGCTCCGATTACCGTCCCTTTCAAGGTCGCCGAAGTACTTCCGGTGATTTTAACCGTAACAAACTCACCCACATGATGTCCGGCACGGTCGAATACCACGACCTTGTTCTGCTCCGTCCGACCAAAAAGCTGCTCTTTGGAGCGTTTGCTCACGCCCTCCACCAGCACCTCGAAAGCCTTGCCCACACAAGCTTCATTGCTGGCAGCTGAAAGCTCGTTCTGCAAGGCTATCAGTTCGTTCAGACGACGCACCTTGACTTCCTCCGGAACATCGTCGGGCAGATGCCGTGCCGCATAAGTTCCCGGCCGCTCGGAGTACTTGAACATGAAAGCACTGTCGTAAGCACATTCTCTCATCAGCGAAAGCGACTGCCGGTGATCGTCTTCCGTCTCCGAACAATAACCGGAAAATATATCGGTCGACAAGCCGCAGTCCGGCACGATACGGCGGATGGCAGCCACACGGTCGAGATACCATTCCCGCGTATATTTGCGGTTCATGAGCTGCAGGATGCGATTACTGCCGCTCTGCACCGGCAGATGAATATGACGGCAGACATTAGGCTCCTCGGCAATAACGCGCAAAGTCTCGTCACTCATGTCCTTAGGATGTGAGGTCGTGAACCGCACTCTCATCCCGACTGCCGTATGCGCCATCTTGCGCAGCAGCTCCGGAAAATCCACCACCTTGCCGCCGGCTTCCTCATGACGATAAGAATTGACGTTCTGTCCCAACAACGTCACTTCCTTATATCCTCTGCTGCGCAAATCATCCACCTCGCGCAAAATGCTCTCCACGTCACGGCTCCGTTCCCGTCCGCGGGTGTAGGGAACTATACAATAATGACAGAAATTGTTGCAGCCACGCATGATGCTTACGAATCCTGAAATGTGCGGACCGCAAATCCGCTGCGGAACGACATCCTTGTAAGTCTCCGAAGTGGACAACTCCACATTGATGGCCTTATGCCCCAGTTCTACTTGTGCTATCAGGTCGGGCAGGGACAAGTAGGCATCCGGTCCGGCCACCACGTCGACATGATGCTTTTCAATCAGTTCGTCTTTCACACGCTCGGCCATACAGCCCAGCACTCCGATAATCAGATGCTTTCCTTTCTTGCGCAAGGCATGCAAAGCCTCCAGGCGGTTCAGGATTTTCTGTTCGGCATTGTCCCTGACAGAACACGTATTCAGAAAAACAGCATCAGCCTCATCCAGCGTCTCGCAAACCTCATAACCAGCCATGCGCATGACCGAGGCCACCACCTCGCTGTCAGCCACATTCATCTGGCACCCGTAAGTTTCTATAAAAAGTCGTTTCATGCGATTCGTTCAAATTCAAGTTGCAAAGATACACAAAATCGCACAGATTGCCGCTGATTTCAGCGTCAAAGAGAAAAAAGAAGCATCCGCTATCTTAAAAAACACTAAAAGCAGGCAAAAAGCCTTCCTGTTCTTTTGCCATTCCAAAGAATAATACGATCTTTGCACTCGAATAAAAACATTAGATTTTTTCATAGTTAAGGTTTAGTTAAATAAGCGGGATTTGCGAAAACCCCGCTTGTTTATTTTTTTGCATATCCTCAAACAGACCGCACTCAGAGCCGCCCGTTCACCTTATATATGTAATAAGGTATAGCGGTCCCACACCACTCCCCAATACAACAAAGCGGACACCGGTTCAGAAGCGACAGGGAATCATAAGGTATCAATGCCCCGCCCGGACTCCTCACACATACGTCCCTGCATACAAAATTAAAGACAAAAAAATTAGGCGGACTTTTGATTTTTCCCTACCTTTGATGAACAAATTCACCCTCTACAGGCAATTCTGTATAGCATTAAAATGACAAACAATATCGTTTCCTTGCAACTTATGCAATATATGGCAGGAACCAGCTTCATGTTTCTGCTGTGTCTGTGCGTACATTTTCTGCGAAACAAGACCGACAACCGGCTTCACAGAATCACGGGATGGATATTGCTGGTCTGGGTGATGCAGTCTTTGAAAGACATTATTCTGATATGGTATCCAACGGTGACGTACGAATATCTTCACCACATATTCGTACTTATCGACATGACTGCAGTACCCACCTGCGCCTTTCTTCTTTTTGAACTTACTCATCCCGGCTCGATGCATCTCCGCCGCGCTCTTCTGCACGAAGTTCCCTACGTACTATTTCTCCTGACATACATATTCCGGCCGTCGGACCTGGTGTATGAAAGCGCCATAGCTTATGCCGTCATCTACGGCCTCAGCATCATGACGTATATACTGTTCGAGATTCCCGCCTATCACAGACGGCTGAAACAGAACTATTCCTACAGCAAAAACATCAGTCTCCACTGGCTATATATCATTCTGCTGTTCTTCGTATTCTTCCTTGCCGCGTGGAGTCTGTCTTCCTTATACTACTCCAAGCTCAACGACACTCTTTACTATCTGTTCATCTGCATCAACTGGTCGCTGATCAGTTTCTTTATCAACCGACAGGAAAAAGTCATCAGTTCGCTGGTGAACGCCCCCTTGGTTACTGATGTCTCTCTGCCCCAAAACGGAAACTGTAAATATCTGTCCGAAGAGCAGTTGCACCAGATCATCGTGGAAGAACGACTGTTTCTGAATCCGAGACTCACCATCATAGACTTGGCAAAGGCCCTCGGCACAAACCGCACATATATCTCCAAATATCTGAACAGCGTATTGAACACGACGTTTTTCGACTACATCAACCAGCATCGTCTGACATACGCCGAACGGCTCCTGCAACAGACAAAAACACCAATCGAAGAAATATCCACCCTCTCCGGCTTTAACTCCCACAGTACATTCCGCCGGTCTTTCACCAAAAGATACGGCTGCACCCCCAGCCAGTACCGGCTGCAATTCCAACAAAAGTAAAAGTGAAAGGAAAAACGCGGCATATCATAACATTATTCCCAAAAAATAGCTAACTTTGCGTCACTTAAAATAATGTATAACGTATAAACACTTTTTATGGGATTCAGCAAAATTACGGCAACTGAAGCCGCCGCGCTTATCCAGAACGGCGACAGCATCGGACTGAGCGGCTTCACACCGGCCGGAGTACCTAAAAGCGTACCGGCCGAAATTGCCCGGAAAGCAGAAGAAGAACACGCTACGGGCAAAGCATTTAAAGTCAACATACTGACTGGTGCCTCGACAGGCCAGAGCTGCGACGGTATGTTAGCCAACGCACATGCCATCAAATTCCGCGCCCCCTACACTACAAACAAAGATTTCCGTACGCACGTCAACAAAAACGAAATCTCATATTCCGACCTGAACCTGTCCAACATGGCAACCCAAGTCCGCCAAGGCTATCTGGGTCCTGTAGACTGGGCCATCATAGAAGCCTGCGAAGTGGAACAGGTGGGGAACAAGGCTCATATATACCTGACGGCGGCCGGTGGCATCAGTCCTACAATCTGCCGTCTGGCACGTAAGGGAATCATCGTAGAATTGAACGCATTCCACAGCAAAAAGTGCATGGGCATACACGATGTGTACGAAATAGAGGACCATCCCTTCCGCACACCCGTCATGATCATGAAAGCCAACGACCGCATCGGAAAGCCTTATGTGGAAGTGGATGCCGACCGCATCATAGGCATAGTGGAATGTAATATCCCCGATGAAGCACGGGCTTTCAAGGATCCGGACCCTATCACTACCCAAATCGGGGCCAACGTGGCGAGCTTCCTGCTGGGCAACCTGAAAGAAGGAAAGATTCCGCCCACATTCCTGAACCTGCAAAGCGGTGTGGGCAGTGGGGCCAATGCCGTATTGGGGGCATTGGGACAGTGCCCGGATGTGCCGAACTTCAGCATCTACACTGAAGTGTTACAAGATGCTCCCGTACAACTGATGCGCGAGGGACGCGTGCTGTCGGCCTCGGCCTGCTCGCTCACCGTAACCAACGAATGCCTGCAGGGCATCTACAACGACATGGACTTTTTCAAAGACAAGCTCGTGCTGCGTCCGTCCGAAATCTCCAACTGTCCGGAAGTCATCGCACGCATCGGCGTATGTTCGCTGAACACTGCCATCGAGGCCGACATCTACGGACACGTGAATTCCACAAAGATCTGCGGAACAAAGATGATGAACGGCATCGGCGGGTCTGCCGACTTCACCAACAATGCCTATCTGAGCATCTTCACTTGCGGGTCCACCACCAAAGGCGGTGCCATCAGCAGCATCGTGCCGTTCTGTTCACACATCGATCACACGAGCCATTTCATCGACGCCATTATAACGGAATACGGTGTGGCCGACCTGAGAGGAAAATGCTCCATGGAGAAAGCGGAAGAGGTCATTAAAGTGGCTCATCCCGACTACCGCCCGATGTTGAGAGATTACCTGAAATATGCGGAGAAGAACGGTGGACATACTCACCATTGTCTTTCAGCAGCTTTCGCCATGCACGACACCTATCTCCGCAAGGGGGATATGCGTCTGACAGACTGGAGTGAATATATAAAATAAGGTGACGAGCACATGAAGAAAATACCTTTAATAATTGCCGCAATGCTCTGTTGCGCCCCGTCGTTCGCACAAAAAGCCCTCACGCCGGACGTGCTACAGACACTGACGCAGAGCTATACCGAAGACCGGACAAACACGGCACTACGGAACGCTGTCAACGCCAACTCCATCAGGAAGCTGGCAGCCAATGCAGAAAACACTTCTGCCGCAGACACTTGGTTCAGCAACCGTGTGAACAGTTCTGGCATTACCGATCAGAAGAACAGCGGACGTTGCTGGCTCTTCACCGGAACGAACATCATACGGTCCAGAGTCATGGCCAAGACCGGCATGAAGAACTTCTATTTCTCACAGGCTTACCTCTTCTTCTACGACCAGCTGGAGAAAAGCAACCTGTTCTTGCAAGGCATCATCGACACACGCGACAAGGCACTCGATGACAAAATGGTGGAATGGCTCTTCCGTAATCCGCTGAGCGACGGCGGACAGTTTACCGGTATTTCCGACCTCGTCGAGAAATACGGACTCGTTCCGCAGGATGTCATGGCCGAAACGTATAGCAGTGACAACACCAACGAATTCTCAAGCCTGTTGAAAAGCAAGCTGCGCGAAAACGGCATTCTGCTTCGAGAGGCCGGAGAGAAAGGAGCATCCGAAAAAGAACTCGAACAACAAAAGGTGGAAATGATGAAAACCATCTACCGTATGTTGGTCTACGCTTACGGACAACCTCCATCGTCTTTCACATGGGCACCGAAAATCAACGGCAAGCATACAGAGCCTCTCAAGACTTACACCCCGCAAAGTTTTTATAAAGAGGTGTGTGGCGGAGAAGACCTGAATGCCAATTACGTCATGTTGATGAACGACCCGTCACGGCCTTTCAACCAAGTATATGAGATCGACTACGACAGGCACACCTATGACGGGCATAACTGGCTGTACATCAACTTGCCGATAGATGACATCAAGGAGCTGTCCATCGCCAGTCTGAAAGACAGTACGATGCTCTATTTCAGTTGTGACGTGGGTAAATTCCTGAACCCGAAAAACGGAAGACTCGACCTGAACAACTATGATTACAACAGCCTGTTCGGCACTACGTTCGGCATGACCAAAAAACAACGCATACAAACGTTCGACAGCGGAAGCACGCACGCCATGACTCTCATGGCCGTAGACATCGACGACAACGGCAAGCCTAAGAAATGGATGGTAGAAAACAGCTGGGGAGCAGACTACGGCCATCAAGGGCATCTCATTATGACGGATGAGTGGTTCAACGAATACATGTTCCGCGTGGTCGTCAACAAAAAATACTGTCCGCAACGCATTCTGGACATGCTTAAACAAGAACCGGTCCGGTTGCCCGCATGGGATCCCATGTTTCAGAACGAACAATAAACAAGATACACCTATTATTAATATAACAACATCATGACAGCTAAGATCAGAGCAGCCGTAGTAGGATACGGCAACATAGGTCACTACGCGCTTCAGGCCCTCGAAGCGGCCCCCGATTTTGAAGTAGCCGGCATCGTACGCCGAAACGGCGATGCCAACAAGCCCGAAGAACTATCCAAATACAAGGTGGTCAAAGACATCCGTGAACTGGAAAACGTTCAGGTTGCTATCTTAGCCACACCGACAAGAAGCGTAGAAAAATATGCCAAAGACATTCTGGCATTAGGTATCAATACAGTAGACAGCTTCGACATACACACACAGATTCCGGCCTTACGGCGTTCGCTCGACGAGAGTGCCAAGGCAGGCAAAGCTGTGTCCATCATCTCCGCCGGCTGGGATCCGGGCAGCGATTCCGTCGTACGGGCCATGTTGCAGGCCATTGCTCCGAAAGGCATCACCTATACCAACTTCGGTCCCGGCATGAGTATGGGTCACACCGTAGCCGTGAAAGCCATAGACGGTGTGAAAGCCGCCTTGTCCATGACTATTCCTACGGGTACCGGCATACACCGCCGCATGGTGTATATCGAAGTCAAGGAAGGATATGAATTCAGCAAAGTGGCAGCCGCAATCAAAGCAGACCCCTATTTCGTGAATGATGAAACACACGTGGTGGAAGTCTCCTGCGTGGACGACCTGCTGGATATGGGTCACGGGGTAAACCTGACACGCAAAGGCGTATCGGGCAAAACTCAAAATCAACTGTTTGAGTTCAACATGCGCATCAACAACCCCGCACTGACCGGACAGATTCTCGTCTGTGTGGCTCGCGCCTCCCTGAAACAGCAGCCGGGATGCTACACCATGATAGAGATACCTGTCATCGATCTGCTGGAAGGCGACCGCGAACAATGGATAGAAAAATTGGTATAAGAGATGAAGTTTTATACTTCACATCTACACTTTCTATAGAAAAAAAGCAAAAAAGAGGCTTGCTTGGCCTCTTTTTTGCTTTTAATAACATAAAAGACAAACACCATTCCCTTTTTATGATTACCTTTGTAGAAAGAAGTATGAACATATTTATCAACTAAAGATTAAACGATTATGAAAAAGTCTCTACTATTATTAGCCGGTGTGTTAGGCGCAAGTTGCCTGAACGCCCAAACGACAGAAGAACAAACTACAAAGTTTCGTGACAATTGGTCAATCGGTATAAACGGCGGAATTGTCACCCCGCTCACTCACAGCGCGTTCTTCAAGAACGCCCGTGCGACCATGGGTATCGACATCAACAAGCAGCTGTCTCCCATTTATGGTCTGACCTTTGAAAACATGTGGAGCATCAACACGTTTGAAAGCAGTGCCGCTTTCGATGCCAGCAACCTCATGTTATTGCACCGCTTGAATCTGAACAACATTTTCCGCCGCTATAAAGGAGAACCCACATTGTTCGAAGTCGAGGCCATCGGAGGTTTCGGCTGGTTGCATGTGAACGACGCATACTACGGCAACGACGGCATGAAAGACGGCAACTGGATATCCTCAAAGGCCGGTCTGAACTTCAATTTCAACATTGGAGAGAAGAAAGCTTGGACTATTGCCGTAAAACCGGCAATCCTGTGGAACATGACACAGTTTGACGCCGACAACATCAACTTCGATGCCAACCAAGCCACATGGGAAATCACCGCCGGTGTAGTTTACCACTTCAAGAACAGCAACGGCAAGCACTATTACTCCAACAGTTGCGGTCACGCCGCTGAAATCGCCGCGCTGAACGCCACCATCAGCTCGATGGAAGCAGAAGCTGCCGGAAAAGACCGCGCATTGCAGAATGCACAGAACACCATCAACGACCTGCAGAAAGAGCTGAACGACTGCAAGAGCAAGAAGGTGGCTCCGGAAACCAAGCCGGTAGAAAAGAGCGAATATGTAGTCATCTTCCGTCAGAGCAGCAGCAAGGTTGACGCCCTGCAAATGCCAAACATCGATCGTCTGGCCAGCTACCTGAAGAAGAATGCGAACGCCAAAGTCATCATTTCCGGTTACGCTTCACCCGAAGGCAATGCAGACTTCAACCAGAAATTGTCCGAGAAACGTGCAGAAGCAGTGAAGAACATCCTTGTAAAGGAGTATAACATCAGCGCAGACCGCATCGAGACCGAAGGCAAGGGAGTAGGAACCGTATTTGAAGAACCTACATACAACCGTGCAAGCATCTGCGTAACGAAGTAAAAGCATATTCTTTTGCATAACGACCAAGGACGGGGAATTCATTAAGATTTCCCCGTCCTTTCTTATATATAACAGCTGCAACTGACAGATATTTTTTCAAAAAAAAGTACCTTTTCCCTTGGAAACGGATCAAAAAAACCTTATATTTGAGAATGTTTCACTAAACAAACACAATTTATGAGAAAGTCTTTGATCGTATTATTAAGCCTTTTAGGCCTCAGCAACCTGAACGCACAGGTACTGGAAGGGAATAAAATCCGTGACAATTGGTCCATCGGATTGAACGGTGGCATCGTCACGCCCCTTACCCATAGCGCATTCTTCAAGAACGCCCGTGCCGTTGTCGGCATCGACGTAAACAAACAATTGTCACCCATCTACGGACTAACCCTGGAAAGCAACTGGACCATCAACACCCAAAGCCCCATGGCCGCAGGAAAGAGTACCACAGCATTCGACGCTTTCAACGTCATGTTACTGAACCGCGTCAACCTGAACAATATCTTCGCAGGCTACAACGGCTCCCCCCGCCTGTTTGAAGTAGAAGCCGTAGGCGGTTTCGGATGGCTCAGACTGAACGATTTCTATTCTACGGGAGAGGGAGCCAACCATCTGGCATCTAAAGCCGGAGTAAACTTCAACTTCAATGTAGGCGAAAAGAAGGCATGGACCGTAGCCATCAAACCTGCCATCTATTGGGACATGAGCATGTGGGACGCCGGACGCACACACCGTCATCCCAACTTCAATGCCAATTATGCCAATTGGGAAATCGCGGCAGGCATCGTCTATCACTTCAAGAACAGCAACGGCAGACATTATATGACCAAAGCCCGGCTCTATGACGCGGCCGAAGTGGGCAGGCTCAACGCGCGCATCAACGCCCTGCACGACGAGGCTACAGCCAAGGAAATACAGCTGAAACGCACCGCAGACGCGCTGCACAAGGAGCAGCAGAAATCCGCCGACCTGGAACGCGCACTCAATGAATGCCGTAACCGCGCTCCGAAAGTCATCACAAACAACAAGAAGACACTGGAGTCTGTCGTCACTTTCCGCCAAGGCAAGACCGTCATCGACGCATCACAACAGCCTAATGTAGAGCGCATCGCCACTTATCTGAAGAACCACAAGAGAGCCAGAGTGGAGATTCTGGGTTACGCTTCGCCAGAAGGCAGTGCAGAGATCAACGAACGAATCGCCAGACAACGCGCCGAAGCCGTGAAGAACATGCTGGTGAACAAATTCAGAATCGACGCACAACGCATCACTGCCAAGGGACAAGGCGTGGGCTATATGTTTGAAGAACCCGACTGGAACCGCGTCAGCATCTGCACGATCATGGAACATTAATCCGCAACTTTCATACTATAACAAAAGGGCCGCCATGCATGGGTGGCCCTTTTTCATACCCGCTCCGCAAAGCACTTTGCAAAGCACCGTTTACGCCCCTCCGCAAACGCCCGCAAAAGTATCTGCAACCCGAAGAATTTTCTTGCGCATCACCACTCACATTCTTGCGCAAGACTTTTACCGACATTCCGCAAAGAAGCGGAGAACATTGTCCGGGAGCAACCGACACCGCCCGACACTGGGCCCGACATACACAGCGTGAACACTCCAGCCGGTCCCTGCATTTCACCTCACCCGCCAAAGACGTTCACAAAAATACCCTCAAAAAAACGGCAAACAAGCGTACAGGGCTACAGCAGTTTACGGAACATATTTCAAATATGCTTGTTCTTCTTATATTCAAGAGGTGTACAACCCACGAGATGTTTGAATAGCCGGTTGAAGTAGGAAACGTTATTGAAAGCCAATGCATAGGCGATGTCTTTAACGGAATAATTACCGATGAAGAGCATCTGTTGCGCCTTCTCTATTTTCTTCTGATTGACATACTGTACAGGCGTTACTTTCAGTTCTTTCTTGAAAAGCCGGATAAAATGGTCCTTGGACAGACAACAGATTTTAGCCAACGTTTCCACATCGATTTCTTTATCCACATTTTTACGGATGTAACGGATGCTTTTCCAGATCCGGCTGTCTGTAATGCTATGGATATGCACAGCTTGTTTCAAAAAGCGGGAGAGGAGTTGCAACAAAATGCCTTGGGTCTCAAAGGTCTCGGCAGGCTGCAAAAGCAGATTACGACGGATGTTCTGCATCAGGGTTGAAGAATTGTCGTAATCCGACGGGTCGTATGCATTCAATTGCCTCTCCGGATTGATTGCCATAAGCCGTTCGACCAAACGGGCATCAAGATCCGAAGCCTCTACTTCCGTAGGGAATACATAGTCCTCCAATACCCTTCTTTCCGTAGAAGATGATTCGTAGATGTGAATATAATATAAGGTATAATAACCGTCACATTCGTAGTCATGGGTAGTAAAAGGTGGAATCAAGTAGAGATGCCCCGGCAGCAGCACCTGCACGCTCTGCGGGAGATGCAGTTTTGCCGTTCCCTCTTTGACCAGATAAATTCGCGCAAAAGGACTGTTTACATGCTTGTAGTTCCAATCTCCCTGGTGAATGGCATATCCGATATTTAAAAGAATTAAACTCGATGCATCCCGTTCCATTCCGACCTCCTTTCAAAACAAAGACAGTGAAAGGCGAGTACAGGGTCAGGCGAAAACCTTGGTTTTCAAGCCTGCCATGCCGATCCGCATCCTGCCTCCATACTGGCAAAGATAGCGAGAATATCGATATTGTGCAATCAAATGACAAGATATTACTATTTATTTTCCGACATTTCTGCTTACTTTGCAACAGACAATACCAGAAATGATTATGCCATGAATACCAAAAAAACCGGCTACGGTGAACAACCTTATGAAAAACCGACAAAGCGTTATTGCCAGACGCTCGATCTGAAAGACGACCCGCAACTGATTGCCGAATACAAGAAAAGACATTCTCCTGCTCACTATTGGAAAGAGATAGGCGAAGGGCTACGCGCGGTGGGCATTCTGGACATGGAAATCTACATACATGAGAACCACCTCTTCATGATAGTGGAGACACCGCTGGACTTCGACTGGGATACTGCTTTCCGGAAACTGGCCACACTGCCGAGACAACAAGAGTGGGAACGCTACATGTCGGTTTTCCAGGATGCCGACGCCGAGGCTTCATCGGAAGAGAAATGGACCCTGATGGAACAGATGTTCTCTCTCAGCAAAGCTATGGAATGAATGATTTATTGATATGCATCTGTTAATTTAAATCTGTTGATATGGAATATAACGAATGTGGAAAAACCGGGATGAAACTGTCCCGACTGAGTTTTGGAGCCTCCTCGCTGGGCGGCGTGTTTCATGACGTCAAGGAGAAAGAAGCCATTGAGGCCGTCGTAGCTGCCGTGGAAGGCGGCATGAACTTCATCGATGTGTCGCCCTACTACGGGCACTACAGGGCGGAGACCGTGCTGGGCAAGGCCCTGCGCGAAGTGCCGCGTGAGAAATATTATCTGTCCACCAAGGTGGGGCGCTACGGCAAGGACGGCGTCAACACGTGGGACTATTCCGCCCGGCGGGCCACGGAGAGCGTCTACGAGAGCATGGAGCGGCTGGGCGTGGACCACATAGACCTGATCAACGTGCACGACATCGAGTTCGCCGACCTGCACCAGGTGGCGGACGAGACGCTGCCCGCCCTGCACGAACTGAAGCAGAAAGGCGTGGTGGCCCACGTGGGCATCACCGACCTACAGCTGGAAAACCTGCGATGGGTGATAGACCACACCCCGGAGGGAACGGTGGAGACCATCCTGAACTTCTGCCACTACTGCCTGAACGATGATGCGCTGGCCGACTATCTGGACTACTTCGAACAACGGGGTGTGGGCGTCATCAACGCATCGCCTTTCGGCATGGGGCTGCTCTCCAGCCGTGGCGTGCCGGCATGGCATCCCGCACCACAGCCGCTGGTGGAGGCCTGCCGCAAGGCCGCACAGCACTGCCAGGACAAGAACTATCCCATAGAGAAGCTTGCCATACAGTATGCCGTGAGCAACCCGCGCATCGCCACCACGCTGTTCAGCTCGGCCAATCCGGTGAACGTACGCACGAACATACGCTACGTGGAGGAGCCTATGGACCAGCAGCTGGTACGCGAAGTGCAGGACATCATCGGAGCGCAGCGGTGCGTCACATGGGCCAACACATAAAACAGCGGAGGCCATGGAATACACTATCATAGACGCACACACGCACCTATGGATCCGGCAGGACACGGTGGTGGACGGAATGCCCATACGCACGCAGGAGAACGGGCGGTCGCTCTTCATGGGAGAGGTGCGCCAGATGCTACCCCCGTTCATGACGGACGGGCGCAACACGGCCGAGGTGCTGCTCTCGAACATGGACTACGCACAGGTGTCGGCCGCCGTCGTCACACAGGAATTCATCGACGGCATGCAGAACGACTATCTGCACGAGGTGGAGCGGCGATGGCCGCAGCGCTTCTTCGTTTGCGGGCTGTGCGAGTTCCGCCGTCCGGGGTTCCTGCGGCAGGCCGAGAGTCTGGCCGGGGCGGGATTCCGCGCCATAAAGATACCGGCGCAGCGGCTCATCGGGCCCGCAGGGCGGGTGTGGCTCACAAGCGACGAGATGATGCAGATGCTGCACATGATGGAGCAGCGCGGCATGATACTCTCCATCGACCTGGCCGACGGCGACACGCAGGTGGCGGAGATGGAGGAGATAGTCAGCGAGTGCCCCCGCCTGAAGATAGCCATCGGACACTTCGGGATGGTGACACGCCCCGGCTGGCAGTCGCAGGTTCGGCTGGCCCGTCACCCGAACGTACGCATTGAGTCGGGCGGCATCACGTGGCTCTTCAACGACGAGTTCTACCCCTTCCGAGGGGCCGTGCGGGCCATACGCGAGGCGGCGGATCTGGTAGGCATCGACAAGCTGATGTGGGGATCCGACTATCCGCGCACCATCACGGCCATCACCTACCGCATGTCGTATGACTTCGTCGTGAAGAGCGACGCCCTGACGGACGAGGAGAAAGCACTCTTCCTGGGCGGAAACGCACGCGAGTTCTACGGCTTCGGAGAACTGGTCAGATTACCTTACATCAAAAACATGTCGGAATGAAACAGTCAAGTTATCGTACGGCCCTATGGCTGATATTCAGCCTTTTCCTGCTGTGGGCCATAAGCAACAACCTGCTGCCTACGATGATCAGGCAGCTGATGAAGACGTGTGAGCTTTCGGCTTTCGAGGCCTCATTCACCGAGACGGCCTACTGGCTGGCTTACTTCATCTTCCCCATCCCCATCGCCATGTTCATGAAGCGGTTCAGCTACAAGGCGGGCATCCTCTTCGGACTGGTGCTGGCCGCTGGGGGATGTCTGCTCTTCTTCCCGGCGGCAGCCATAGGGGACTACTGGGCCTATCTGGCGGTGTTCTTCGTCATTGCCACGGGAATGTGCTTCCTGGAGACGGCGGCCAATCCGTATGTCACGGCTCTGGGCGCACCGCAGACAGCTCCGCGCCGCCTGAATCTGGCGCAGTCGTTCAACGGGCTGGGGGCGTTCGTCTCCGCCATGTTCCTGAGCAAGCTCGTCCTGAGCGGCGAACACTACACGCGGGACACGCTCCCGGCGGACTATGCAGGCGGATGGGAGGCATACATCGCGACCGAGACCGATGCCATGAAGCTGCCTTATCTGCTGCTGGCCGGCGCACTGCTGCTCATCGCCCTGGTGTTCCGGCGGGCACGGTTGCCGCACATCGCCGAAGAGGACAGCGCGACAGACGGGGGCAGACTCATTGACACGCGTGTGCTGCGACGCAGGCATCTGCGCTGGGGCGTCATCTGCCAGTTCTTCTACAACGGCGGACAGACGGCCATCAACAGTCTGTTCCTGGTCTACTGCTGCACTTACGTAGGCATATCCGAGGCCACGGCCACAACGTTCTTCGGGCTGTACATGCTAGCGTTCCTGCTGGGACGCTGGGTGGGCACGCTGCTGATGACGTGGATAGCTCCGCAGCGCATGCTGCTGGTCTATGCCCTGATCAATGTCGCGCTCTGCGGCGTGGTGGCTACGGAAGGTGGATGGGCGGGCATGTATGCCATGATCGCTATCTCCTTCTTCATGTCCATCATGTATCCCACGCAGTTCTCCCTGGCCTTGCAGGACCTGGGAACGGACACCAAGAGCGGGTCGGCGTTCCTGGTCATGGCCATCGTGGGCAACGCCTGCCTGCCGCAGCTGACAGCCTGGTTCATGAGCCATCACCCGGAGTCGTACCAGGCGGCTTACATCGTGCCGCTGGTCTGCTTCGTATTCTGCGCCTACTACGGCTGGCGAGGGTACAAGGTCGTCGACTGACCTGCCCCAGGCAGACGGGGGTGCTGTGCAGACACAGAAAAGAAAACAAAGAATCATTGATAAACCCATTCAAAAAAAACAAAGACATATCATGAAAGCCATACAGATTACCGCACCGGGACAGGTAAGGACAACCGAGTGCGAGATGCCGGAACTGAAGCCCGGCGAAGTATTGGTCCGCATACGCTATGTAGGTTTCTGTGGATCGGACCTGAACACCTACCTGGGACGCAACCCGATGGTGAGGCTGCCCGTCATCCCCGGTCACGAGGTGGGGGCGGAGATCGTCCGCACGGCGGAAGGCGTGCCTGCTCATCTGAGAGAGGGAATGACGGTCACGGTAAACCCCTATACCAACTGCGGCAAGTGCGCCTCATGCCGGAGAGGCCGGGTGAACGCCTGCCAGAACAATGAGACGCTGGGCGTACAGCGCAACGGGGCGATGCGCGAATACCTGGCCCTGCCGTGGCAGAAAATAGTGCCCGCCGACGGACTGACAGCGCAGGCCTGCGCACTGGTGGAACCGCTCAGCGTGGGCTTCCATGCCGTGAGCCGGGGCGAGGTGAGCGACCTGGACTGCGTGCTGGTCATCGGCTGCGGCATGGTGGGCATCGGCGCCATACTCCGCTCACACCTGCGCGGAGCGACGGTCATCGCCATGGACGTGGACGATGAGAAACTGGCTCTGGTACGCACGCTGGGCATCACGCACACCATCAACTCACGCACGGAGGACGTGCACAGCCGGCTGGCAGAAATCACGCAGGGCTTCATGCCGGACGTCGTCATCGAGGCCGTGGGCAGTCCGCAGACCTATACACTGGCCATCGACGAGGTGGCCTTCACCGGACGTGTCGTCTGCATCGGATATGCCAAGCAGGAAGTCACGTTCCAGACCAAGCTCTTCGTGCAGAAAGAGCTGGACATCCGCGGCTCGCGCAACGCCCTGACGCCGGACTTCCGCGCCGTCATACGCTATATGCAGGGGGCCGGTGACAGCTACGCGCCCTTCATCTCTCAGGTAATCCGTCCGGAAGACGCCGGGCAGGCATTGGAGAACTGGGCAGCCAACCCCGGACGGGTATTCCGCATACTGGCGGAGTTCTGACTTATTCACACTATGATTCCACAACATTGATAACAAAAATGAACAATAAAGACAGCCTTAATAAAAAAGAAATGAAAGAACTGAACCGGGAGACCGCCACGAAACGGTCGTACACCGAACGCATCATACAGTTCGGGGAAGGGAACTTTCTGCGTGCGTTTGCCGACTGGATCATCCAGCAGATGAACGACCGCGTGGAATTCAACAGCAGCGTGGTCGTGGTGCAGCCCATCGAGCACGGCATGGTCGGGCGGCTGCAGGAGCAGGACTGCCTGTACCACGTCAACCTGCAGGGGCTGGACAAAGGGGAGAAAACGGACAGCCTGACGCGTATCGACGTCATCAGCCGCGCACTGAATCCCTACACGGACTTCGAGGCTTTCCTGAAGCTGGCCGAGCAGCCGGACATGCGTTTTGTCATCTCCAACACGACGGAGGCGGGCATCGCCTTCGACCCTGCCTGCCGTCCGGACGACAGACCGGCCTCCTCTTATCCGGGCAAGCTGACCCAGCTGCTCTATCACCGCTACCGCACGTTCCGGGGCGACCGGAGCAAAGGACTGATCATCTTCCCGTGCGAACTGATATTCCTGAACGGACACAGGCTGAAAGAGACCATCGAGCAGTACATCGACCTGTGGCAGCTGGAGGACGGCTTCAGAACGTGGTTCAGGGAGGCCTGCACAGTCTGCGCCACGCTGGTGGACCGCATCGTGCCGGGATTCCCGCACAAGGACATCGACGCCATCCAGGAGCGGCTGGGCTACCGCGACCGGCTTGTCGTACAGGCCGAAGTGTTCCACCTCTGGGTCATCGAGGCACCGGAATGGGTGGCCCACGAGTTCCCTGCCGACAAGGCCGGACTGCACGTGCTGTTCGTCCCCAGCGAAGAGCCGTATCACCAGCGGAAGGTGACGCTGCTCAACGGACCGCACACGGTACTGGCCCCCGTGGCTTGGCTCTCCGGTGTGGACATCGTGCGCGAGGCCTGCCAGCACGCCGTGCTGGGCCCGTTCATCCACCGCGTGATGTTCGACGAGCTGATGGAAACGCTGGACCTGCCGCATGAAGAACTGATGCAGTTCGGAAAGGACGTGCTGGAGCGCTTCAACAACCCGTTCGTGGACCACGCCGTGACTTCCATCATGCTCAACTCGCTCCCGAAGTACCAGACACGTGACCTGCCGGGACTCAAGACCTACCTGAAGCGCAAGGGCCAGCTGCCGCGCGGACTGGTGCTGGGACTGGCCGCCATCATCACCTACTATAAAGGCGGCGTCCGCGCCGACGGCAAGCAGGCCCGGCCGGAAGATTCGGCCGAAAACCTGCAACTGCTGCAGCGGCTCTGGGCCACAGACTCCACGCAGGCCGTGGCAGAGGGCGTTCTGGGAGCCACAGCCATCTGGGGAGAGGACCTGAACCGCATTGCGGGCCTGACGGAGATGCTGAAGGGCTTTCTGGACGACATCCAGACCAAAGGCATGCTGGAAACCGTAAAAGAAATCAGCTGATGAGGACGTACATACAGATTCACCCTGCCGACAACGTGGCCGTCGCGCTGGCCGACCTGCAGGCGGGCTGCGCCGTGGAGACGGAGGCGGGCCGCACCATCGTACTGCAGGAGGCCGTACCGGCAGGACACAAGATAGCATTATGCGACCTGGCGGCAGGCGCACAGGTGGTGAAATACGGCGCACCCATCGGGCATGCCGTAGCGGACATACCGGCAGGCTGCGCGGTCAACGAGAAGAACATCCGGACGAACCTGGACGGACTGTGCGAATACACCTACACACCGGACACCGACATCGCAAGGCGGCAGACCGCGCCGGCGCCCGACACGCCCCTCACCTTCCAAGGCTACCGACGCAGGAACGGGCTGGCCGGCATCCGCAACGAACTCTGGATCGTACCCACTGTGGGCTGTGTCAACGGCACGGCACTGCAGCTGGCACGGCTGTTCCGCGACGAACATCCGGAGCCGGAAATGGATGCAATCGTAGCCTTTCCGCACAACTACGGCTGCTCACAGCTGGGCGACGACCACAGCAACACGCAGCGCATCCTGCGCGACATCATACTGCACCCCAATGCCGGGGCCGTGCTGGTAGTGGGACTGGGATGTGAGAACAACCAGATCAGCGCACTGCGCGGGCTGCTGGGCGACTACGACGAGGAGCGCATCGCATTCCTGGAGACACAGAAAGTGGACGATGAGCTGCAGACCGGCCTGCAGATACTGCGCAGGCTGCATGCCGTTGCCTCGCACGACCGGCGCGAGAACATACCGCTGTCCCAGCTGCGGGTGGGACTGAAATGCGGCGGATCGGACGGCCTGTCCGGCATCACCGCCAACCCGCTGCTGGGCCGCTTCTCCGACTTTCTGGTGGCGCAGGGCGGCACGACGGTGCTCACCGAAGTGCCGGAAATGTTCGGTGCGGAGACACTGCTGATGAACCGCTGCCGCTCGCGGGAGATCTTCGACAAGACCGTCAGTCTCATCAACGGTTTCAAGACCTACTTCCTGCAGAGCGGCCAACCCGTCTACGAGAACCCCTCGCCGGGCAACAAGGCGGGCGGCATCTCCACGCTGGAGGAAAAGTCGCTGGGCTGCGTGCAGAAGTCGGGCACATCCGCCGTGCAGGACGTCCTGCCCTACGGCGGACGGCTGCAGACCGGCGGACTGAACCTGCTCTGCGCACCGGGCAACGACCTGGTGGCCAGTACGGCACTGGCCGCCGCAGGCTGCCACATGGTGCTGTTCACCACCGGACGCGGAACGCCTTTCGGCACCTTTGTCCCCACGCTGAAGGTGTCCACCAACAGTCCCCTCTTCCACCACAAGCCCCACTGGATGGACTTCAACGCCGGCACGCTGACGGAGGGCGAGGAGATGGAAGAGCTGTGCCACCGCTTCATCCGCCTGGTCATCGACACAGCCAGCGGCAAGCCCACCCGCAATGAGACGAACGGCTTCCGCGACATGGCCATCTGGAAGTCCGGCGTGACGCTGTAGAAAGCCCCGCAGACATTTTCAGCCGGGCCGGTTTCTTCCGGACCGGCTGAAAATGCACAGGAGACGGAACAACTTCACCACCGGGGCGGAATCGTGGAGTCATCCGGACATCCCGCAGGCGGTGACCGACAAAACAAAAAGAAAGAATATTCATTATTTCATCGGCAGAATGCAACACATCTGCCATTTCTGCTGACAGCGATGTTCTTGTATCCGCTCCAAATAGAAAGATTTCCTATATTTTTCTTTACGCTTATTTGCAGATTTTAATCATTTATCCGCAAAAACATCAGTTTTCTTGCGGCAAGACGCGGACATCTTTCCGCAAGAAACACTTTTTTTGTGCGCAAAGAACAACACGTTTTGCCGCACAAACGCGGAAAGTCTGCCGCACAAACGGAAAAAGTGAGCCGCAAGGCGGGCATCCGCCGCGCTTTTTCCCGTATTTTTCTCTAAATGGAACGTGAATTGCCTTTCCACCGGAATGTCAGAAAGAAAGCGGAAATGCCCCGCAGCTGATGCGCCCCGACATTTCCTGCGCACAAGGTCGCTCTGCCGCGCGCATCTGTCAGACAAAAACCGCCTCCCGGTGTCAGATTGAAAAAGCCCGCCTGCATGAGAATCCGTTATTTGCCGACGGCTGCCCTCCGGGCGCAAATACGCGAGCCTTGCGGAACAGGACTGACAATATGGCAAAGTGACAGATGCCGAAAAACGTCAGCGGGCAGGACAGACCGCCCCGTTGCAGGAGCCGTCCGCACGGGAAACCACCGGAACGGCTACTGCTGCGAGGGCCACGAGCGGATATCGACAGCCCTGTTGCTGTCCGGCTGAAGACGTTCTACAGACTGCGAGGCCCGCACCCGCTCCTGCCGTCCCCGCCACGCCACCGCCACACAAAGGGCCGACAGGAGCGTCAGGAGAGCAAGCAGCACCACCCAGAAGAGCTGCCTGCGGCCATGCAGGAGCAACTTCTTCAGACGGACCACATCGGGCGGGCGCTCATCCACATTGCGACGCGTACACAATGCCGCCACATGCCCCATCTGCCTGTCCCCCACAGCCTGCGCCATGTCCTTCATCACCATTCCCAGCGAATAGATGTCGGCACGCACGTCCGCCCTGGCACCAGCAAGCAACTGCTCCGGCGCGATATAGCCCGACGTGCCCGCCGGCTGCTTCAGTACCCCGAAGGCATCGCTGTCCGCCAGACTGAAATCAATCAGTTTCACGTTATGCCCGTTGTAGGAAACCATGATGTTCGACGGTTTCAGGTCGCGGTGGATGACCTGCCTGTCGTGCAGGTAGCCCACAGCATCCATCAGCTGCATGGCCAGTCTGCGGGCCAGCGGCCTCGTCAGCGCGCCCTGCTCCATCAGGCTCTTCAGCGTGCAGCCGTCCACCCGCTCCATCACGATGACGGGGCCCAGCCCCTCCACCTCCTCCATCCCCACCGTACGGCAGATACAGGGATGGTCCAGTTGCAGGCCTATCTCGAACTCCTTGGCCAGGGCCTGGCGGTAGAGCGGGACATAGAGGAAATCGGGCTTCAGGCACTTAAGCACATACAACTTGCCGTAGCGCGAGGCATACAACAGGCGCGTGTGTCCTGTCTGCGACACATAGAACTCACGCAGGTCCCTGAATCCATCCTGTACCCGCATCACCGAGGCCGAACGGATGGCATCATCCAGCCGCTCCACATACCCCGACGGACTGTCCTTCCAGCCGCCTGACTGCTGCTCCTTCTCCATCAGCCGATGACGTTGATGACAGTCAGCCCCCCGTTGCGCCCTGCCACAAAAGGCGGTGTGCGCCTGTCCCGCCGTTCTATATAGGGCAGATACAGGGGCTGGCCTTTGATGAAACACCCCGCCATGAAGCGGTCTCCGGCCACGATCTTGCTGTTGCGCGAGCCGGTCACCTCGAACAGGCTGTCGCCAAGGTAGTTCAGACGCACGCTCCGGTTCGGGCTCCACCCGATCTCGACCACCGCGCCGGGCCTGAGTTCGCTGCTCACCAGCTGCTCCGCGTTGAAGAACGACGAGTTATACCGTGTACTGGTCTTCAGCCAGGATTTGAACGCGGCATAGTCCTTGTGCCCGACATACTGCGAGAGAATGTCGAGCGTGTAGACACGGGGCTTATGGCTGTCGCCCACATAATCCCACAACCGCTTCATGGTGGATGACGACAGGCGCTCGCCCGTCTTGCGGCCGAGTTCCAGCGAGAAAGCCTCGAAGTCGGTGCTCGTGCTCAGCACCCGCCCGTACTTCTGCTCCACCTGCACTTTAAGTTCTTCTGTTTCCGGTGTATTCATATTACATTCCAACTATATGTTCAAACTTACCCCAGGAGGGGTGTGCCCTGTACATCTCCAGAGCCTGCTGGGGCACATGCAGCACGCATCCCGCGAACAACCCCTCATACGAAGTAGTGAACGCATGGGAATTGCATACCGGCGGATACACGGCCTCCACATACAAGTGCTCCAGCGGACAGCCGTCGAAGGCGTAGTCCGACACGAGCCCCGTGCCGCTGCCGAGCCTCACGGTGCGCAGGCTACCGCAGCCCTGGAAGGTGGCGGCAGGCAGCGTTCCGAGCGAGGCCGGCATGACGACTTCTTCCACCCTGCTGCCATAGAACACGCCCTGCCCCAGGCTCTTCAGCCCGTCGGGCAGCGTGAGCTTCGTGACGCGTGAGCCACGGAAGGCATAGTCGCCCACCAATGTGACCGAGGAGGGCAGGACATAGTCTCCGTCCCGCCCCATGGGGAACCACACGAGCTCCGACAGGTCGGCAGTGAACAGCACGCCGTCCTCGCTGCAGTAGGCCGCATTGAGTTCCGACACGCCGATTCCGGCCAGCTGGCTGCACCCGTCCGAAGGTGCCACCTGCACGGCACCCGCCGGGATGTCCAGCCGCACGAGCGAGCTGCAGTCCAGGAAAGCGTCCTTCTCTATCACCCGTACAGATGCGGGCAGCACCACCTTCTCCAGCCGGTCACAGCCAGCGAACAATCCCTGCCCCACCACGTTGTCGGCCGCATAGTGGGCATTGTCGTAACTTCCGCCTCCGCTCACGATGTCGGCATCCGTCAGGTCCAGGCGGGTCAGCCTGCCCCCGCTGTCCGTTCCGTCCGGCTCACGTCCCGCCAGCCGCCGCAGCTGCCGCAGGTCGTCGCCGTTCATCGGCCCGGCAAACGTGAGCGAGGTGAACTGAAAAAGGTCCTCCTCCCCCGCCAGCTCGTCCAGCCCGCCCGGCTCAGTCCACACAAAGGCATCAGCGGTCGTAATCTCCAGCTTCTCCCCTCTGGCCTCACCCACACTGCTGACGGCATACGGCTGTATGCTGTAGGCCAGTCCGGATTCCAGCCCGCTGATGTGCAGCCGGCATACGGACGAGACGGAAGACACCTGATGTTTCACCGTCCGGCCTGTTGCCAGGTTGCTGACGTAGCAGCCCGATTCCGTCACCCGCTCAGTGCCCTCATCCGTAATCTCATAGGTCAACACCGCGCTCAGCGGCCCCACCCCCAGCAAACTGGGCGGCCCCACCACCGGAAGCCTGTCCGGCAGGGTCGTGAACACCACCGTGTCGCTGCTGAGCACCACACTCCCGTTATCCCCCTGCAGGCAGAAACGGTAGGACGTGCCCGGATCCAGTCCCGTCAGCCGCACCGACACATGCCCTGCGCTGTCGGCCTCCGGAACGGGCACCGCAAGGCTCATCGTGCCCTCCTGCTGCGCGCCATACACAAACCGCAGCCCCTCAGGCATGGCCGTCTCCGCCTCCTTGCGCACTCCGCCCGTCAGAGTGGCCTCCTTGCGCGTCACGTCCGCCGCTGCGTCCACATACAATACCGGTATATCTTCGGGCAGGGTCGTGAACGTCACCGTATCACTGCTGAGCACCACACTTCCGTTATCCCCTTGCAGGCAGAAACGGTAGGACGTGCCCGGCTCCAGCCCCGTCAGCCGCACCGACACATGCCCTGTGCTGTCGACCTCCGGCACGGGCATCGCAAGGCCCATCGTATCGTCCTGTTGCGTGCCATACACAAACCGCAGCCCCTCAGGCATGGCTGTCTCCGCCTCCTTGCGCACACCGCCTGTCAGAGTGGCCTCCATGCGCGTCACATCCGCCACCGTATCTACATACAGAACCGGTATCTCTGCGGGCAGGGTCGTGAACGCTGCCGTGTCACTGCTGAGTACCACGCGCCCGTTGTCCCCCTGCAGACAGAAGCTATAGAACGTGCCCGGCTCCAGCCCTGTCAGCCGTACCGACACACTCCCCTCTCCGTCAGCCTCCACCACCGGAGAGGCAAGGTCCGGCCCCTGCGACGTGCCATACAGGAACCGCAGCTGCGGCATGGGCGTGTTCCCCTGCCTCACGACGCGACCCGTGAGGGTGACTTCCGTACGCGTGATGTCGGTAGCCGCACCGACGTAGAGCTGCGGCTCAAAACTGTCCGGCCCGTACTCGTCCCGGCAGGCCCCCAATGCCCACACCGCAACCACGATGAGCAGCAACCTGTATATGACTATTCCTTTGCTTTCCATAATCTGATGCCAATTCCTACTACGGCCTGCCACAGCTCGCCTCGGACAGTCAGCGCAGAGGCAGACAGGCTGAGACGCTTATAAGAGAGTAGCACGCCGGCCTCGGCAGCCACCCCCTCGTGCGAGAGTCCCTCATTGAGCACATAGCCCCCGCCCTCGCTGTCCGCCAGCCGCCATGCCACCGACGAACGCCCGTAACCCATCCCATAGAACAGGCCGAGCCACGAAAGCAGACGATGGGTCGCCCCCGCCGTGAAAGCATAACTTGCCCGGCGCGTATCACCCGTATAATAGGGCTTCACCGTGCTGCCGGGCAGAAAGCCGTCCCTGTCGCACGCGGGCAATCCCTGCCCCACACGACGCAGGTCGCTCTGGCCGTGCACGAAGAAACCATGGCGGCGGAACATGGTGAACATGACGCCCCATGACGGTCCACGCTCATGCAGCGATGCCGTCAGCAGCCCGTGCATGCGCCAGGCGGGGCAGAGCTTCCGGCGGTCCACAACGATGGTGTCGGTAATCGTTTGGGTAAAGACCACGGTATCGCGCATATGGACCACCGCCGGCCTCGGCCTCTCAATCTTCAGTTCATAGGTCACGTGTCCCTCCAGCGGCTTGGCCAGACGGTAGTCCCTCAGCACGCCCCACTGAGGATGCTTGATGGTCAGCATCCTGGTGCCGCGCGGCAGGTAGAGCCATATCTCGCCCACCTTGTCCAGCCGCTTCACGATGCCCAACGGCGAGGAGAACGCGCAGTCCGCCGGGCCCACCACCTTCACCAGTGCGCAGGCATCTCCGTTGAGGTCACGCACAGGGGAGATGAACGCACTCACATCGTTGGGCAGCACCCGGAAGCCCGACACACGGAAGTGCGTGCCGCCCGACGGAGCCGTAACGGAGTCCGTGAGGACACTGTCGCGGACAGCACCCTCCATCGCTTGTGCCGGGACAGACAGTGCGAGAACCGTCAGCCACATGCCCACCAGCCACGGAACACAAGAAAACCCGATGTACCTCCCGGTTCTCCGGCAGAACGACAAAAACACTCCTACCTCCATATATGCCTATTCATCATTGCAGGTTAAAGTCACTGATGCCGACCACATCCTCCGCCTCTTCCACGGCTGCCGACGGCTGCCAGGTCCTGACGTGTATGAGCGGCATGGACGCATTGCGGAAATCCCAGAGCAGGAACAGCCAGCCATCGTCCGAATACCGGTCGCTACGGTAACGCTGACGCAGACTGACCCCATAGATGCCATTCACACTGGGATGCCGCATAATGCGGAATTTCGAGAACTCCACGTCAATCTTCTTGTTGGCGGCAAAAGCCCGCGAAAGCCGGTCCAGATAATCCTTTTTCGTGCGCAGATAGTATTCCACACGCTTGTCCGCCGCCATCCCACTGCCGCCCTGCGGTGCGGTCTTCACCACATTCCCCACTATGATCAGGGCCTCTTCGCTGAACACCTGCCGCAGAAAATCGATGTCCTTGGTCGTATAGGCCATACGGAAATGCTCGCAATAGTTCAGGATAACACGCCGTCTTTCACTGTCGTCCACCGGCAGCTTGCCAGACAGAATCCTGGCCGCCTCCTTATAGAACGGATGGTCCGCCTTCAGCCGGCGCAGGGACGCATCATCCAGTCTGTACGACAGGCCGTCTTCCCGTGAAGCGACCGGGACTTCCGCCCGTGGTTTCTCTTTATCGGGCACGATGACAGACACCTCAGCAGGCTCGCGTACAAGCTGCCCGTGGTCGCTGCGCGAGCTGTCCGCCAGCCACTGCACATTCCCCTCCAGGTCGATATACCCGGTCCGCTTCGTGTCACCCTCCCGGAAGCGCAACCGGCCCTCCCGGAAACGCACGTCCAGCAGGCAGCCAGTCACGGGGATGTCGAACAGCCTGTTTCCGTGGCTGTCTTCCACCGCGTAACGTGCATTCCCCTCACCGTCGATGGCCTGCACCAACTCACGCCCCTCGTAAAGCCCGTACCTTACCTCACGTCCTGCCCCGGCATCATCAAGGGGTGGCGACAGCCACAGGACTGCCGCCACCCCTAAAAGGACGAATACCAAAGCTGATAAGACGTATATCGCTGCTTTCATTCTTTCATTTACTGCCAGTCTTCTATCTCACCGCCTATCTCAATCTTCACTTTATCAGGATTATCCGATATTACCATGTTGACCAGATGCTCCACGCCCGGCTTGAACTGGAAAGTGCTCTCATAGACGTAGGAAACCCCTTTCATGACCACTTCAATCAGTGGCATGCGGTTCTCGACACGCTGGGGCACCACAATCGTGGAGAAAACAAAGTCACTGGTCTGCCGCGCCCTGATAGTGCTCCGCACGCCGTACACATCCCGCGTGACCACTCCGGCATTCAGGTCAATGGTGGCCGTGGGTACGGTGTTATGCAGATAGACCACAGCGTCCGTAGGCATGTCGCCCTCGAAATCCTCTCCCTTGATGAGCCGTATCGTAAGTCTGCTCATGATGTGACGGAACTGCAGGGGGACAGGCGTGTCCGACGCACTCACCCCCTCGGTCCTGGCATAGAGGAAATCACTCGCCTCATAACCGCCCGCGCCGTTGTCGTCCCGCTGGTCCAGACTCACGCTGAACGGGAGATCCTCAATGGATCCGACGTGCGGAATGTAAGGATAATAGGCACAGGCATTGAACGTGCCATCGTCCCAATAGAGCGTACGGGAGGTTGTCCACTCTCCGCCGTCGGTCCGCACAAGTGCCTCGTTGTTCACCAGATTGCCTCCGATTTCCAGAGGCGCGTTCTGGACGTGTACATACAGTCCCACGGTGTCTCCCGTTTCAAAGCCCGTGTCGGTCACGCGCTTGTTCTGCGCCGGATGGAGAGCGGTGAACTTCATGGGAGTATGCCGTGCATCTGTCGGAACGCCTGCCGCTGCCGGCATGTCCGGCACGGCCTCTTCCTGCGAGCAGGTAGACAACCCTATTGCCAATAACGTGATGGCAATGGATTTTATTATATCTTTTTTCATCTTTATAATCTTTTTTGATTAAACAGTAATTATGTTCATCGCCCGTTCCGTTGCAATGGACTTCCCTTATGAATCTGCGGCGGCAACTGGAAGCTGTGCAATGTGTGCCCGGACGTCTCGTCCACAATACCACGTGTCAGGATGCCGGCATCGCGCTTGTCATTGGCCACAAATTCTTCAAATGAGTAGGTTTCGCCAGCATAACGCTTGATGCGCTTCACAATGCTTTCACGGCTGATAGTGCTGTAATACGGAATGTCGTTGTTCATGCAGGAGTTCTGCTCCGAACGGAACACACCGCGGTTGTGCATGAAGCCACCCTCGTAGATGTCCACGATGTCGCTGTAGCGGTCATCGAAGATGAGATGGCTCCAGGGCACTTCGTGCATCTTGCCCGTGAGCGACAGGTTGTCGTACCAGCCCAGTCCTTTCGCCCAGTTGAATTCAAAGACGTGACCGCAACAGCTGCATCCGCAGAAATCGATAAACTCATTGTGATAAATGTATTCATCGCCCAGCTTGCCGAAGCCATGACCGCCGGCCTCATGCTGGATGACGCCGCGCGAATCGAGCGGGTAGCCGTAGGTGCTCTGCGGACAGAAGGCGATGGCCGAGCCGTCCTCCCACATCTGGCAGATGCCGCCATAGTCGGTGCTGTTCGGCACAATAATGATGAGCGTCTGGTTCAGGTTCTGCCGTGTCACGGTGGGAGCATTCAGCGCATAGTTGAAGATCTCATCATAATCGGCACGCAGACCCACACCGCCGGTATAGGTAGTGTTGAAGCGGTTGTAGCGGATGGTATTCACCGTACCCACGCCGGTCTCGGTAGAAAGCGGGAAAGCCGTGTAGACGTTGAAGTAGTCGCGGTAGGTCGTATAAGGCTCGATGCCGAAGAAGTATTCCACCTCTTGCTGGATATTGACCAGATAGTCACCGTCGGAGATATTCTTGGCATCGTAACCGTCGCCGAGAATCACGATGTTGATGCCGCCGTTGTTACCGCGCGTGGCCTTTTGCAAGGTCAGCCATTCGTCCTCGCCGTACTCGTAATCATACTGCGTCACGGTGCATTTGTGGGTATATTCCTCGTCTTTCAGTTTGAACACGATTTCCCCCGTGCGGTCGGCCGAGCCTTTGGCCATGGCCTTGATGGTGAGCGTCACCTCGGCCTTGTCCCCCCCGCTGGTCTGCGACAGTTCGCACCACGTCGGCATGCTCTGCACCTCCCATTCGCCCTCAGCATCCACAACGAGCGTCTGCTTGTGCTCGGTGTTCAGGGCACAGGCCACGGACGGACGGCACACCAGCTCGTGATGGGCGGCGATACGCTTGAACTCGTTCCAGCCTGCCGTTACCTGATACTGCGCAATGGCAGGTTCGGGCACTTCGAGCGTGAAGTTGTCTTTGGCCACGCCGTTGAACGCACTGCTTTCCACACGGGCCGGCATTTCGCCTTTGCAGACGATGGAGCCTATGCCGAAACAGTTGTTGAAAGCACCGCTCTGTATGTTCTCTATGCTTTCCGAGAACACCAGCCCCTCCAAACTCCGGCATTCGGAAAATGCATTTGAGCCTATGGTCTGCAGGCCGTCCGGGAATTCCACCGTTCCCATGAGACGCCAGTTCCCGGCAAAAGCATTGCTGCCTATGGAAGCGATATCCTTAGGGAGTTGTAACTCTCCGGAGAAATCGCAACCTTCAAAAGCACTGGCTCCGAGCGTGGTCAGATCCTTCGGGAGCACCAGATCGCCTTTAAACGGACTTCCCTGGAACGCTCCGGGCTGGATGCCGGTTATGCCATCATGCAGTTGGAGTGTTCCGTTCAGACCTGTATACTGAAATGCACCCTGGGAGATGTAGGAAACCCCTTGCGGTATTTTCAGATTACCAGTCAGATTCCGCGCATTGGCAAAGGCAAAGTCACCGATGAATTCCAATTTCTCCGGAAGAACCAGATTGCCATAATAGCCGTCATTACCGGCAAAAGCATTATGCCCGATATATTTCAGGTTGTTGGGGAGTTTCAGTTCACAAGAGAAATGACAGTCACAGAACGCGCCGTGAATATCCGCAGCACCGCCACCGCCAATGTATTCAAGCGTACTGGGCAAGGACAATGTACCCGTGAGGGACGTACACCACAGGAACGCACTACTGCCTATGCGGGTGACACCTTCAGGAATGATGATTGCCCCTGTGAGATTCACGCAACTACGGAAAGCTCGCTCGCCAATTCCCTCCAACGTATCAGGCAAGACAATGCGAAGCAGCGAACTTTTCTCATCAAAGGCACTTTGAGGAATCACGTCATCGCGTTCCACATCATCACGGCTGGCATCGCCAGTGAACCAAGGCTGATAGCCGAAAGAGCCTCTGACACGCACTTCTTTCAGGTTGAGCGACTGAAGCATCTCCATGGAGTCACGCATGAAATAGAAGTCCTGACTGTTGATACGTCCGGTGATCTTGAGATTCTTCACCTGCGTGTAGTCTTTGTTGGCCGCAATGATAGAATCTTTCAGATGCCCGGCAGTGGAGTTGATGACGATATATTCCCGTGCCGCCGCGTCATGGCTCACCAGGTCGTTCTCCCACGGGGTGATGCTCTCGCTGATGAGCGTCAGGGTGTATTTTCCCGTATCTTCCTTCTTGTCCACACGGATGGAGAAGTTGTTCATCTTGCCAGCTATATAGGTAGTGAAGTCTCCTTTCTTGGAGAACTTGTAGGGCACGCCGCCGATGGTGATGCTGAACAGCATGGTGTCCTTCGGCACGGTCTGCGGCACCACGATGGCCCGCCATTCATCGCCGTTGCGGCTGGGGATGGTAGCCGTCTCTTCCACCTCTCCCACCGGTGTCACATGACCATCCGACAGATTGATGCTGGCTTCGCGGACAAGGTTGGTGGCCAGCACGATTTTCTCCGTTTTCTGCCACTCGCCTGTGGCAAAGCCCTCACCCTCGACAAGCGTGACACGGGCATTGGCCATGCGGTGCTGCATGGGCAGACGGATGACATGGGTTGTCGGAGCCACATCGGCCACCTTCCCCCACAGGAAGTCACTGGCCTCGTAACCGCCCAACTCTCCATTCTCGCCTTCCGTGCTCTGGTCGCGCTGCACGGTGAAGCTGTAAGCCTCGATACTTTCCGGTTCGCCGAAAGGATAGTAACCGTACACATCAATGTGGGTATGCTTGTCCTTCCAATACAGGTCGTATGCAGAATTCCAGGCATAGGCCGCTTCGTCAAAAGTATGTCGCACGTTGTCTCCACGGTTTCCGGTGAGCATCAACTCTCCCGGTTCATTCCCATTGAAGTCAACGATGTACACACCCATCACATCTCCGTCGCAGAAACCGTTGTCGTTCACGCGGGTCTTTACCACCTGGTCAATCTCACCGGCCAGGCTGATCCTTTCTGTCCCGTTGATGACGGCATCGTCCCTGAACAGGTCATCGGAACACCCTGCAAGTGCCATCCAGCACACCAGCAAGCTAATACAGAAATTTCTAAATTTCATAATACTCCTTTTTTAAGGTTAGACCATAAACAACGAGCAAATAAATGCCGGTATCAGACCGGGAAAGTATTTGTCTTCACGACATTTATTTGCTGTCATTCAAAAAAATCTCTACTCTGCGACACCGCCATAATCAATGCCGTCATCCTCCCACGGGTCAATCGACACATTGATTCCGTTGCTGGTCTTATTCAATGTTACAGTCACCTGGTAACGCCGACCCGATTCAAAGGTCATGGAGGTAGGGTAATTGAACTCACGCCCGTCCACTGTCACAGTCACCAGATTACCCTGGCTCACCGTCTGAGGTACAATCAAAGCCTTGTATCTGCCGTCCTCCGACAACGGCGTGACAGCCCCCGGTTCACCCACTGCCGTCACGGTTGCCGCCGCCAGATTGACAGATGCTTCTGTCCTGACCCCATTGATTCTCACCGTAACGTCTGCGGCCGCAAGACTTTCCGCAGTAAAACCGTTACCCGGCACCACTGTGATCACCATCTGGGTCAGCATGTGACGGGCTGCAATCCGGACCGCACTCTCCGTGGGAGCCACGTCCTGCACCTGTCCCAGAATCAGATCGCTGGCCTTATAGGCCTCTTCCCTGCTCTGGTCTGCATTGACCTGAAAGGACATAGTCTCCACATTCCCTACAGTAGCCCGATAAGGATAATACAGATAGAAGTCCGCATGCGTCACATCGTCCTTCCAATAAACCGGTGTATCGGCTGTCCACACGCCACTATACGTAAAACGCATGTTGTCCACGTGGTTTCCCTGAGTCTGCAACGGATTTGCCGTTCCGTCAGACTCGCGCGAAACCACATAAAGTCCAATCTCATCTCCCGCCTCAAAGGCATAATCAGTGACACGCTTATAGCCATCATTCTCCATCACAGTGCTGATAGTGATAGGCCATACCTCCTGTTCTCCCGACGGCACGGAAGGCTCCGGTTCATCCAGCAGTTCATCTTCACCGGACGAACAGGCACCCAACGCAATAGAGGCAAGCAACAACATGGAAAACCGTATTCCAATCCGCCTTACCCGCTCTTCTATTAAAGATAAAACTGACATCATAATATTTCATTTTTAGTGTAACCGACAAAAAAATGGACGAAATGCGCAATCTCGTTTTTGCAAAAGTATGAATAAATACATGAGAATGCAAGTTCATAATGGTTCATATATAAAAATAATGCTACCACAGCCGGACACCTCCGGTCGGCTCTTTAAAAGCAAGTCTGACAACACAATGACAGCGTTCCCCCTAAAGAAATATGTTCGTTTGCTTTTCGGTCTGAAAAAATTCCAAAGAGCATACACAATGGCACACCTCCTTCACCGGTAAACCGGAAGGGATCAGCCATCAGATTTTCTTCCTGTCAGACAAGGAAAGGGCGACGAGTGCGCTGACCGGTCCGGTCCTACGCTGTGAATACGTGACCTTATCACAGCAACAAGGTCATAGATACAGAAAGATACAACACGCCACTGTCCTTTTGCAGGCCTTTGGCAGAGAGAAATCACAGCGGAACCTGATAACGGGATGCGTTCACTGCGAATGGAACCGGACAGCCTGACAGGCTATCCGGCGGCAGGACTGACGGTCGGTCTTGCCGTTTCCCGCAAGCGGCACCGCCTCCACCCTGACCACATGGCGCGGCGCATGGTAACGGGGCAGACGTCGTTTCGCCTCCGTCAGCAAGGCTTCGTCCGGCAGCGGACAGGCGGCATCCACCAGCAGCACCAGTGCCTCGCCCAACCGCTCGTCCGGCACGGCGGTCAGGGCAAAGGGTACGGGCACGAAATCCTTCAGCCGCTGCTCCTCCTCTTCTATCTGTATCTTGACGCCGCCGCTGTTCACTGTGTTGTCCGCCCGGCCCACCACCTCGAACCTGCCGTCGGCATGGAGGCGCACCACATCGTTCGTCTCCAGCACCGCGGCGCACACTTCCGGTGCATGCACCACCAGCGTGCCGCGCTCCGACAGTGACAGGCGCACTCCGGCAAAGGGCGTATAGAGGCGGGAGGCCTGCGGACCGTTGAGCGCACGCAGGGCGATGTGCGAAAGTGTCTCGGTCATCCCGTAAGTGGAATACACACGGCAGGGCAGGCCAGCCAGCCGTTGCTGCAGGGCCTCATCCACAGCTCCGCCGCCCACGATGACGCAGCGCACGTGAGCCAACCGTTCCGCCTCGACGGCACACTGCAGGGTGTTATAGAGCTGCATCGGCACCACGGCCAGGAAGTCCACCCCCTGCGCCACATCGGCCAACGGATGCCCTGACGGACGGCGGACCATCAGACGCAGACCGGCCACCAGGGCACGCACCACCATCATCTTGGCCCCGATATACTTCAGGTCCATGCACAGCAGAGCCGTATCGCCCCGGCGCAGCCGTAGGAACTCGCACGTGCGGATGGCACTGCACATCATGCGCTCCTTTTCCACCTGCATCCGCTTGGGCACGCCAGTGGAGCCGGACGTCTGTACCTCCACCATCAGAGAGGGCGAGAACCATTCGGCCAGAAAGGCACAGACCGCGCACAAGGCCTCATCCGCCCCGGCATGTGAAAGCTGCTCCAACAGCTGCCTATCGGCCATCGTGAAACGGCGGCCCTCCACCTCCACCTGCTGCCTACTGATGTCCGTCTGCCACATACCACAAACAGTCTTTACGGATTTCGAGCGGCATCGGTACGTTGTCGGTGAAGAGCAGTCCAGTGCCCAGCCCCTGCGGCAGGCTTGGCCTCCACGTGGCGCACCACTGGGCGATGGCATTCAGCCCCACGTTGGACTCCAGTGCAGAGGTAATCCACCAGCCGATGCCCCGCCGCTCCGCCTCCTCAATCCACTCGCGCAGGCCGCAGAAACCGCCATGCAACGAGGGCTTCAGCACGATGTACTGCGGATGCAGATTGTCCAGCAGGCGTATTTTTTCCACCCGCGTGCAGTGGCCTATCAGTTCCTCGTCGAAAGCGATGGGCAGCGGCGTCTCTGCCGTCAGGCGCGCCATGGCCTCCCACTGTCCGGCACGGATGGGCTGTTCGATGGAGTGCAGGTCCAGCGCAGCCAGCTGCCGCAGTCGTTCCGGTGCTTCCTCCGGAGTGAAAGCCCCGTTGGCGTCCACACGCAGCTCCACCTCGCGAGCCGTGAAATGGCGGCGGACAAAGCGCAGCAGCTCCAGTTCCTCCTCGAAACGGATGGCACCGATCTTCAGCTTGATGCAACGGTAGCCCGCCTCCAGCTTCGCGCGGATCTGGCTGTACATGTCATCACGGCTGCCCATCCAGATCAGTCCGTTGATGCAGACGCCCTCCTCGCCGCGGGAGAAAGGCGTGTCCCACAGGGCATACGTGCCGCGCTCCCAGTGGCGCAGGGCAGTCTCCAGTCCGAAGAGCATGGAAGGGTAGCGCAAATGTTGCGCAACATCAAGCCTGCCTTTCCGCATGACATCATCGCACATTGCGCACAAACGCTCGCTGTAGTCCGGCACATCGTCAAGGCTCAGCCGGGAGAGCGGCGCACACTCGCCCCACCCCTCGCGTCCGTCGGCCTCCACCCGCACGTACCACGACCGCCGCTCGGTGTAGACGCCGCGCGACGTGCCCGCCGGTTTCCTGAAGTGGAAGAGGCGGGGATATACCTCAATCTTGAAATGTTCCATAAGTCTGAAAAATGTCTTTCCTGTAAATTCTCTCCGGCAGACAAAGTTACGGATAAAAAACGAACGGAACGCACGCAGGCAGACAGAAAAAAGCAGGCGGGAATAATGCGCACCGCAAAGACCGGCAAAAACGGCCGACAGACAGCCCCAGGCAGCAGAAGCCGCATCACTTTAAGCTTTATCCGGCAAAAAAATGAAGAAAATACACTACTATGTATTGCATAGTACTAAAATATTGCCTACATTTGCGGCAAGCATAGAGAGGAAACCGGCCGGTTCTCTCCACGCACAAACCTTAAAAGCTTATGAATGTAGACAATGCAAAATCACAGATGCGGAAAGGAATGCTGGAGTACTGCGTCATGCTGCTCCTGCGCAAGACACCCTCATATGCCTCCGACATCATCGCACGGCTGAAGGAAGCCGACCTGATTGTTGTGGAAGGCACGCTCTATCCGCTGCTCACACGCCTGAAGAAAGACGGCCTGCTGAGCTATGAATGGCGGGAGTCCACCCAAGGACCTCCACGCAAGTACTATGCGCTGACGCTGGACGGCGAAGCCTTCCTGGCCGGACTGGACACGGCCTGGAACGAACTGGCATCCACCGTAAGCCACCTCAAGGCGGAAAGCCCCGTGCGGCTCCCCCTGCAATCTCCCCAATAATCCACAACCTCATCCTAACAGAAAACAACATGAAAAAGAACATCACCATCAACTTGTTCGGCTCGCTCTATGCCATCGACGAGGATGCTTATGAGCTGCTGAACCAATACCAAAACAACATGCGCCGCTACTTCGCCCGCAAGGAGGGCGGCGAGGAAATCGCTGACGACATAGAACGGCGCGTGGCCGAACTGTTCGCCGAACTGAAGGCCGCAGGCGTGGAGGCCATCACCATAGAACAGGTGCAGGACATCATCACGCGCATCGGCAACCCTGAGGAAATGGACGGAACGGAAAACTACGGAACGGAAAACAGCCGCAAGGAAGAGACACAGAACGGGGAGACGCAAGGCGGGGAAACGCAGAAAGCGGAAGAAACCGCCCGCAAGAAGATGTTCCGCAACCCGGACGACAAGATGCTGGGCGGCGTCTGCTCCGGACTGGCCTGCTATTTCGGCATCGACGCGCTGTGGATGCGCCTGCTGATGATTCTGCTGGCCTGGTTCTCCGTGGGTACCATGGTCGTCATCTATCTGGTGCTGTGGCTCATCATTCCTGAGGCCCGCACGCCGGAGGACCGGCTGCGCATGCAGGGCCGGCCGGTGAACATGGAGAACCTGCGCGACGAGATAGTGGACAAGGTGCGCCGCACCGGACGCTATGCCGCCATGCCTGAAACGAAACGGACCGTCAAGGGAATCCTCGGCGGCTGTCTGACCCTGCTCGCCGCCCTGCTGAAGGGCTGTATGGTGCTGGCCGCAGCCATTGTCCTCTTCTTCTGTGCCCTCCTGCTCATCGGGTCGCTCATCGCACTTTGCGTCTACTACTTCGCCTTGCAGGCCGGGACGCCGGAAGTGTTCGGTACGGACGACCAGAGTTTCCTCAGGTGCTTTGTGGACGGCACCATCAGTCAGGGCATCTACTGGGTGGCCATGGTCAGCTTCCTGCTGCTGCTCGCCCTTACCTTATATATAGGTATACACTCCTTTGCACGCATGATGGGGCGCATGCGCCCACTGTCTACACCGGCACGGATCACACTGGTCATACTCTGGCTGGTACTGGCCATCCTGTCCATAGCTTCCTTCATCCAGGGCGGTGTGGCCTACAAGCAGTACTATAAGGAACGGCAGAACGAACAACAGGCCCGGCACGACGCTTTCCAGGTCCGCCAGCAGCAGGACTGGCTGCGCCGTGAAGGCTGGAAGGTGGTGAAGCACGAAAAGTGCGACAGCCTGTACTTCGTAGGAAAAAGCCACTACTACACCGGGCACTATCCGCAGCAGTACCTGCACGCCTACGGCGAGGACCGCGGCATGCGCTACGAGGCGGAGAAGACCGTCCGCGTGGCTCCGGGCGTCTACACGCTGGAGGCCATGGCCCGCGCGAACGGGAAAGGCTGCGACATCTTTGTCCGCACCCGTGGCCAAGAGCTGCTGGCCGCCGTCCCGGCCTATGGATGCACGGGCGGGGAGCTTTGGGAGGAGGCCCACGGCAAGGAGGCCGCAGGCGACTCCATCATCGGCATGTGGCGCGACATCCTGGACGCCAACGGCGGGAAAGGCTACGGCTGGAGCCGCGTGACCATCGCAGGCATCACGGTGGGCCGGGACAGCACCGTGACCTACGGCGTGACGAACGCCCGCAGCGACCAGTGGGAAGGCACATGGTTCTCGGCCACCGACTTCCGGCTGGAGCCGGTGAAGGCCCACGACCGGAACACGGTCCGGACCCGCATCTGACCGCCCTGCACCCGCACACGGAAAAGCCCCGCACGGATAACGTCTTTCACAAGACCTCATTCCGCGCGGGGCTTACACATATATTAACCTAACCTATAAAGAGAGTCCGCTCTCTTGTCCGGGCAGGCCCGGATTCACCAGATGTCATCCCAGACGTCCTTGTTGGACAGCTGTATGGCATCGTCATATTCATGATTGATGTCCGCACTGTCACCCGACAGACACAACATGCTTTGTTCGCACAGCTCCGTCTCACACACGCACGGAGTGATATATCTTTTCTTTTCCATGTCTTATTTGATTAAAAGTTTCTTTCCGTTAACGATATAAATGCCTTTCTGCAAGCCCTGGAGTGCCTGGCTCATCTTCACCTGCGAACGTACGCAGACACCGGACAGCGTGTAGACGTCCACCGTAGCGTCAGCGTCGGCCAGCGTGGAGCCGATGCCCGTAGCCTCCAGATCCCACAGCAGGAAGTTCACTCCGGCTGCCACCTCTTCCGGCAAGGCCAGATAAGCCTTGTTGGCTCCGTTGTTGATGCTCTTGCCGTCCTCGGCAGCATAATAGAAGCCCAGTCCTTTCGCACCGTCGGCCAGTTTGTAGTAGGTATAACCTTCCTCAGCCACGGTGGTCTCCGTCAGCGTGCCCTGCAGGTAGTTGTCCGCCGGACGGATGACGTTGGCCACACTGGTAGCCGCACTGTAGTTCTTTGCCTCACCCTTCAGGATGACTCCGGTCAGACCCGGAACGGTGCTCCCCGCAGGATAACGCCAGTCAATCGTCAGCTGGTTCTTGTCCTCGGCCACAGCCGAAACCACACCGGCCTCCACGCCTGTGGGCACTTCAAACGCATTCGGAGCGTAATACGTGGCATATCCGGCCTCCGTGATGTTCAGCGTGAGCGCGTCAGTAGGCGTCCCGCCGATGTAATAGAGGCGGAAGTTGTCGGCATACCAAGATTGTCCGTTTCCTCCTACCACAGCCGTACCTTTCACCCCTATATAAAGCTTTCCGCCGCTCACGGTGATTTCCAGCTCTGTCGTAGTGCCGCCTTTCATGCCGGCTGCGGCATCATAGGCGGCCTTGTCCCCGTTGAATCGGGCCATGACCATATCCTTGTTGTCCGTAGAGGCATACAGGCTGACACATTCAGGCTGGCGCGTAATGTAGGTGGCGGCTTTCAGCAGGTATTTCCCATCGGGCAGGCTCACGGCATTCTCCCCTGCACCGCCTGTTTCCGTATAATAATGAGCCTTGCCTATACTATTGTCAGCATTGCCGGACCAGCTGCCGCAATGCAAGGCGGCGTCGCCGAACGAAGCGGTTGCCGGTTCCCTGTTGTCTGAGCTGCCTTGGGCGGCCATTATCCACCCGTCCGGCATCTGCGTTTTCTCCGCATCATGATAAATGTTCGGGTTGGTGATAAAGCTGGTCAGTTCTATCGGATTCTCCGCCGTAGCCTGCGACAGGAAGTCTGCGGTCATGGCATTTCGGCACTCCATATTCAGTGCCTTCACGTCGGCCACCATATCCGCATAAGTCAGTGTTGCGGCAGCCATATCAGCCTCCACTTTCTGATAAGCCTCCGTGTCGCTCAAACCACCGATCTCGTCAGCCAGAGCCTTGGCCACCGTAAGCGGATAAATCATACCGGCATAGGCCTTTCCGGCTTCTACGGCTGAGTTCAACGCCTCAATATGTCCCTCTGCCACACTGGCGATGTTGGCCATAGTTGAGCCGGACAATACCGGATCAGCTGCAGAAATGGCATCGTCCAGAGCTTTCTTGGCCGCATCCGACAAGGTATATGTGCCGCCTTCCACCTCTGCCTTGAAAGCTTCCGCCGTGGCCAGCGAGCTGCTCAGCATGCCGGTTATCGCCCGCACACCGTTGGCCTGTTCGATAGCAGCCGTAACGGCAGTCGTGGCCTCAGCGTAACTCGTTGAGCCGGAATATTGGTCATAAACGGCCTGCAGCTCACCGGCAATCGCCGTAGCCCCCAACTCGGTAAACGCTGTCTGCACCTCCTGCAGCTGACTCAAAGCATCGGCCAGCATATCAGCTTCCGACACCTCACCGTAATACGTCAGCCGGAAATTGTCAAAAGCCGTATAGTCGCCCTCAATGCGGAGGCTCTTGCGCACGCCGAAACGCAATGTCCCGTCCGTCACGATGACCGAAACCTCGTTGCCTGCATAACGCCCAGCTTTGAAAGCATTGGCCGCATCATCGACACTGCCGGGCACGCCGTTCCCGTCATCCGCACTCAGCAACGGGGTCTCGTTCGAACCGGCATAGAGCACGGCATTGCGGGCTCCGGTGTCATCGCCCCGGTAGAAACCCTGACACGTCAGCACGTAACGCCCGTTCTTCACGCCGGTCAGCTCCTGATAGATGTCAAATGTATTGTTGTCGGAAGCTTCCGCACAATAATTTCCGAAGTTCTTATTGGGAGAGGAAAGAACGACATTGCCGCCGTCGTGCGTCTCCAGCCAGTCCAACCGCACCCCACGGTCGAAGTTAGCTCCTACGATATAGAACGTAGCGGCCACACCATTGTCCGCCGTAGCCTCGTCCAAAGACTTCACACGCTGGTCGCGCGACACCAGCAGCCACTGTGCCTCAGTCTTGCTGCCGCCATTATTCAACGTCAAGGCCGTTCCTTTGCCGCCCCAATACAGGATGTTATCTCCGTTGGCTATCACATATTCATGCGTATCATCTTCCGTGGGGTCGGTGAAGTCGAATTCAGCCCAATTGGCATTATCCACATAACCGTCAGATCCCAGTCCTTTATTATCGTTGGCACCGGTATCAATGGTGTACTTTCCGTTCTTCACCGCCACCGTACACAACAGCCCCGGCTCGCCCAGCGAAGCCTGCGTGCCCCAGTTGTTGGCACCGAGCAGGAAGCCGCCGCCGGCCTTGTTGTACAGATAATACTCTCCGCTTTCCGCGGGCAACGCCTCGCCCACCCACGGCGACTCCGCCTCCTGAGCCTGCAGGCCACTCCCCGCAGCCCAAGCCAGCAAGAACAAAACCGGAATACGTTTTCCCGCACCACGGGAACAGATTTTGGTAAATCCTTTTTTCATGTCTTCTATTTTTAAGGTTCCTCAAAACATCCGTGCACCGCAACCGAACCCGTTGACCGCGACACATCGTTTTTTTACAAACAGGAATCCGCGTGTCTTTCTATAACGGATTCTTTTTGACATGGCAAAAATAGGACAAACATTCACGTATGCATAGGATGAAAAATAACAAATTATGGGCTATTTATAACCATCAGCCCAGATTATGATGAAAAAAGGCGCACCGGAATGTCAGAAAAACACGACATCCGAAGCCGGACAGAGAAATAGGCCCCCTGCCGGCAAAACAACGCGCATCCCTCACGGAAAACTCAACCTGAGCCTCACAAAGGTATATCTTCAGGTTAAAGATATATATCTCCAGCCTAAAGATACATATCTCTAATCTGAGGATATATATCTCTAACTTAGAGATAGAGAAAACGGGCGCAGAAGGACGGTTTTCTCACCGCACCATGCACCGGAAAATGCACGGGCTGCCGCTTCCGGACGTCCGCAAGAGAGCTTTCCGCCGCGCACGCATGCCGGATTCAACGGTCAGCTGTAGCGACACGCCGCCCTGCCCGATACCCGGCCCCGACCGCAACGTCCGCCCCGCACCGGATACAGAGACGGACCTGAGGCCGGCGACGCTCTCACGCGCCGGTGCCGCAGGTCCGTAAACAACTACCGAAAGAAATTATGACACAGACAGCCGGAGAATCATTCCTGTCCGGCAGACCAGCGCGGCTTGCGCTTCTCCAGAAAGGCCCGCCCTCCTGGGCCTCGTCGGTCATGTAGTAGAGCATGGTGGCGTCGCCCGCCAGTTCCTGTATGCCGGCCTGACCGTCCAGTTCGGCGTTCAGCCCCACCTTGATCATGCGTAGGGCCAGCGGACTGAGCTGCATCATCTCTTCGGCCCAGGCCACATACTCGTCCTCCAGCCGTGACAAAGGCACCACCTTGTTCACCAGCCCCATGCCGAGCGCCTCCTGTGCGCTGTACTTGCGGCAGAGGAACCATATCTCGCGGGCTTTCTTCTGCCCCACCACGCGGGCCAGATAGGATGCGCCGAAACCGGCGTCGAAACTGCCCACGCGCGGACCGGTCTGTCCGAAGATGGCGTTGTCGGAAGCTATCGTCAGGTCGCACACCACATGCAGCACGTGTCCGCCGCCGATGGCGAAGCCGTTCACCGCCGCGATGACGGGCTTGGGCAGCGAACGGATCTGCCGCTGCACCTCCAGCACGTTCAGCCGCGGCACACCGTCCTCGCCGACATACCCGCCGTGCCCTTTCACGTGCATGTCGCCGCCGGAGCAGAAAGCCTTGTCGCCCGCCCCGGTCAGTACCACCACGCGCACGTCCTGCCGCTCGCGGCAGAGGCGCAGGGCGTCGCTCATCTCCGACACCGTGCGCGGCGTGAAGGCGTTGCGCACCTGCGGGCGGTTGATGGTGATGCGGGCAATCCCGCCAAAGAAGTCAAAAAGAATATCCTCGTATTCTTTCAAAGTTTCCCATTTCCTTTCCATATCTCTTCGTTTTTAAACTTGTTCCTATATAATAAGGTGTAGTCCGCACTGGATGTCGCCCGCCGTCCGCGCAGGCCCGCCCGGTCCTCCGTCCGCCCGTAGGGCATCAACATCTCCGTGGGCTACATCTTCTGAGCCAGCTGTCCTTCAGGCGGTGATAGCATTCGCGCTGGGCGGCGGCATCGGCAGCCGCATCGGTGAACACTTCCAGCAGCACGGGAGACGCTGCATCGGTGGCGAACAACCGGTCCATGGCGGCCAGGAGCGAGGCAGCATCCGTGGCCCGCAGATAAGTAAAGCCTTGCGAAGAGGCCCATCCGGCAGCCGAAGCCCCATGCACAGCCGTGACAAAACGGCGCGTGTCGCCCTGCATGTCCAGGCCCGGCAGGGCATGGAAGATGCCGCCCCCGCCGTTGTTCAGCACCACGATGCGCAGGTTGGGACGGATGCTTGCGCTCCACAGGGCATTCATGTCGTAAAAGAAACTCAGGTCGCCCACGAGCAACAGGTTCAGACGGTCGGACACGGCAGCCTGCCCCACCGCCGCCGACACAGACCCCTCGATGCCGTTCACCCCGCGGTTGCACTGCACCTCTACGTCTTCGGGCAACGGGCACAGCTCGGCCAGCCGCACCACGGAACTGTTGGCCAGGTGCAGCACCGACCGCTGCGGCAGTGCCTCCAGCACCCGCTGCACGGCATACAGTTCGGAATAGTCCGCTTCCGGTACCTGCACCGCACGGCAGGCCGTCCGCCACCGCTGCGCATACTCCACCGACGACGGTGAAAAGCTCTCCACTTGCGACACCGCCCGCCAGAACGCCTCCGGCGAACTCTCCACCACCGCCGTCAGCGAACAGAACAAGTCCACCGGAACGCCGTCGGGCGCGACATGCCAATGGGCCACAGGCCTGCCCCGCCTCAGGAACTGCTTCAACCGCTTGGAGACGATATGCCCGCCGAAAGTGATGACCAGGTCGGGACACAGTGCCTGTTCCTCCCCACCGGCAGCATAAAGCACCGCATCGAAGCCATGCAGCGCAGTGCCGCTGTTGCCCAGTGCTTCGGCCAGCCAGGCCACCTTGTCCTGCGGCACAAACGGAGCCACCCGCGCAGCCTCCGCCACCGTCATCTGTCCGCCCACCGCCATGCAACGGGCATAGCGGGGCAGTTCCGCCCGCAGGAAGTCCGCCAGTCCGCCTGCCTCCACGCGGATGATGCGGCGCACGTCGGGCAACCGCTCCACCGTGAAACGGAACAGCGGCTCGGACAGCGGCACGTTGATGTGCACCGGTCCGCCGCCGTGATGGTCCAGTTCGAGCAGAGCCTCGTTCACCAGCCGGTTGGCATACCACTCGTCCTCGTCCGTCACCACCTCCGGCAGGTTCACACTCTTCCGCACCAGTGAGCCGAACACGCCGGGCTGCGGCAGGGTCTGGCCGTCCATCTGCCCGATCCAGGCCGCCGGACGGTCTGCCGAAATCACCACCAGCGGCACCTGGCGGTAGAAAGCCTCGCACACCGCCGGGTGCAGGTTGAGCAACGCCGACCCGGACGTGCAGCACACCGCCACGGCCGAACCCGTCTGCCGGGCCAGCCCGATGGCAAAGAAACCGGCACTCCGCTCGTCCGTCACCGAAAAGCACTCAAAGTCCGCACAGGCCGAAAAGGCCTGCACCAGCGGCACATCGCGACTACCGGGACACAGCACCACCCGGCGGATGCCGTAAGCCCGCAGCAGGGCCACGAGCTGCAACACACTCTTCTTGTCCGTTATCATAACTGCGCACCTTTATCTATCACATATTTCATCGTCTGCATCTTGCGTTCCGTCTCCATCCATTCGTCTTCCAGCACCGAAGCCGCCAGCAGACCTCCGCCGGCATACAGGTGCAGCCCATCGCCCGTCCCCTGCATGCAGCGTAGGTTCACGTACAGTTCCGTGCTTCCGTCCGGATCCAGCCGTCCCAGAAAACCGGCATAATACGACCGGTCGTACCCCTCGTGGCGGCAGATGAACTGCCGGGCCTCCGCTTTCGGCAGTCCGCAGACGGCAGGCGTAGGATACAGTTCCTGCAGCAGGTCGCCCAGACGGTCTGTAGAAGACAAGGAAAAACACAGGTCCGTCTTCAGATGGGCCAGCTCACCGGCTGTCGCTGTATAAGGCCCTTCCGCCATGGCATCGATACCTTGCCGTTGCAGACAGTCGGCGATGTACTGCGTGACACAGGCCTGCTCGGCGATGTTCTTCTCCGACCACGGTCCGGCCAGACGTCCGTCACACAAGTACTGCGTACCGGCCAAAGACACCGTCCGGTAGCGCCCCGCCTCGCCGCAAAGCAGGATTTCGGGAGTAGCTCCCAACCAGAAACCGACATGCGGCATATAAAAAAGGTAGACATAAGAATGAACATAACGCCGGCAGGCCGCCGCAAAGGCCGCCGCCCACGAGAAACGCGCCGGACACGGCACGTCTGCCTTGCGGGAAAGCACCAGCTTGCGGAACTCTCCCGAACACAACGCACCGGAAAACACACCGAACGCACGGGCATAGGCCTCCGTAGGCACCGCCGACACCCCGCCACCCGCAGGCGGCACCGGTGCAGGTGCCTCGCATTCACTGTGCTCGGCCGCCCCCGAAAGGGACAGGCACACCTCCCCGTCGAAAGGCAGCAAACATAAAGGATGCTCCCCTCCGCAACGGAAAGGAGCAAACACGAATCCTTTTCTGCCATTGAGCTGACGGACGTCCGTCAGCTCAACCGGTGCCGCCCGCAGGGGCCTCACACCACGGCAACATGTCTCTCCGGGCCGGCGATACAGGGCAAAGGCCCGGCCGCCGGACACCCATTCTTCCAGTGTCTCTTCGGTCTCCTGCGCGTTCATTTCCGTTTCATCACGCTATTGACCACCCTGATGGAAGACACCAGCTTGCCCGTAGAGGTGAACACATCCACATTCCACACATGCGACGAACGGCCCTTGTGCACCACCGTTCCTACGGCCCGCACGGTGTCGCCCTCGTGTGCCGACGAGATGTGGTTGCCGCTCACCTGCATCCCCACCACAAACTCGTCGGGGTTGCAGATAATCATGGAACCGAAGCCCGCCACGGTCTCGGCCAGTGCCAGCGTGGCCCCGCCGTGCAGGATGCCGAACGGCTGGCGGTTGCGGTGGTCCACCGGCATGATGGCCTCCACACGGTCGTGCGAAGCGTAGGTATACTGTATACCCAAATTACCCATAAGTGTACTTTCAGCCTGTGCATTGATGGCATCCAGCGGGATTTCACTTTCACGCACCTCCGCCAGGAAAGCTTTCTCCACAGCCACGGCCACACCGTCGTCGTTGTTGGACAGCGTGGTATAATCGGCACAACGTTTTACGGAATCGGGCGCATTACCCATCGCTATGCCCAAGTCGGCCAACTGCAGCATCGTGACGTCCGCCGCTCCGTCGCCGAACACGACAATCTCATCCGTCTTGATGCCTTCCATCTCCATGACGACACCCAGCGTGTTGGCTTTGTCCACCCGGCTGCCCACCACCTCCAGGAAGTAAGGCTCGGAACGGAACACGTCCAGCACACCGTTCAGGCGGCGTTTCCAATGATTTTCCAACCCCATCAGTGCCTCCTCATCGTCGCTCACCAGCATGCACTTGCAGGGCGGATAGTCTATGGCAGCCGAAAAGAACTCCTGATAATCCAGCTTCATGCCGTTCAGGGCCGCTTCCGCCTTCACATGAGGATTATCCGGATCGTTGGTCACGATGGTGTCCCCGTTATAGGTCAGAATGGCAAAACCGTTTTTATTGGCCTTCTTCTCCAGATAAGGTATCTGTTCGGGATTGATACGCCGTTCGAACACCACCTCCCCGTTGGCCGCATTGATTACCTGGCCGCCGTTGTAGGAGAGGATATAGCCGTTGTACGTGCCCAGCTCAAGGGTCTTGGCCAACGGCAGCAAACCATAAGTGGGGCGGCCCGAAGCCAACATGATGCGTACGCCCATCTGCTGCACCTTGCGCAGGGTGTTCAGCGTCCGCTTGCTAATCTCTTTCTCGTCGTTCAACAGTGTCCCGTCGACGTCGAGTACTAACATTTTGTACTTCATACTCCCACGTTTTTTAGATGTTACAGAAGCAAATATAAGAAAAGGCTCTCAAAAAACGGGATATTTGCAGCAGTTTATCAGAACGCTTCACTTTTTTTAGGGAACGCGGAGAGGAAAACAGCGAAACAGGAGCTGAAAAGACGTTCAGGCATACTTATCGCTTTTAAGGTCTGAAAGGCATCGTCCACTGTAGCCGTTCTTCTTTTCCTGTATAGGATTACCCCGCCCTACAGCTTACACTTTATCAAAACAACAGACTGACATACTGCTTCATCCAGAACAAAATCGAGCAGGAGCAACAGTTCTAAATCTGAATGTATATGCAGAATACCTTATATATATAAGCAATTCACTGCATATATACAGTTTTTCTTGCAGTAGAAGAACGGAGAAATTGCGGTAGGCGGAAAATTTTTGTGCGCAAAATCTATCGGCAACAGGGATTTACTTTTCCACATTTTCACCATAATAATGTCCTCCCCACTCCCCTATAAAAACATCCTCCGCGCGAGGCTTGCCACAGCATCAAACCCATCAGGAACGGAAAAGGGCAAAACTCGCGCGGAGGAACTGATAATATTATAAGGCTTCTCTTACCACGGCAGCATATCTGCCCACTGGAAGAGATTCTCGTAGAAGCAACTCAGCACACCCAGTACACATACACCCAGCGTGCAGAGTGCCAGACACAGGCGCACGCCACGACTGCTGTGAATGGGACTGCCAAAGGCACTGCCTTCAGCCGGTGTACTGATGTACATGGCCTTGACCACCAACAGGTAGTAATAGAGCGAGATGATGGTGTTGAGCAGGGCCAGGAACACCACCAGGTGCCAGCCGGCCTCGAAAGCCGCAGCAAAGATGAAGAACTTGCTGAAGAAGCCCGCAAACGGCGGAATGCCGCCCAGCGAGAACAGTGCCAACGTCATCACCAGCGTCAGACGCGGATTGGTGGCATACAGGCCGTTGAAAGCCTCGCGGTCCGTGCGGCCACCGCCATGCTGCTCCACCGTACTGATGACGGCAAACACCGCCACGTTGGCCACCACATAGATGGCCACATAGAACGCCAGAGAAGCCATACCCGCAGGCGAACCGGCCAATACGCCCAGCACGATGTAACCCGCCTGAGAGATGCTGCTGAAAGCCATGAAACGCTTCATGTCGTGCTGCAGCACGGCCATCAGGTTACCCAACGTGATGGTCACCACGGAGAGCAGGGCCAGCACTACAGACCAGTCGTCCGTCAAGGCCGGGAACACGAAGCGTACCACAACGGCCAGTGCCACAGCGGCAGCTCCCTTGGAGATGACACTCAGATAGGCCGTCACGCCCGTTGGTGCCCCCTGATAGACATCAGCCGTCCACAGATGGAACGGCACCAGGCTCATCTTGAAGCCCATGCCGGCAATGAAGAGCACCAGTGCCAGCCGCTCCAGACCACCGCTCTGCAACACATCGGGCAGGTCGGCGAAATAGAGCGTACCCGTCGTACCGTAGAGCAGCGACAGACCGTAGAGCAGCAGGGCCGATGAAAACATCGAACTGAGGATGAACTTGGCCCCGGCCTCGGCACTCTGACGGCGTTTCTTGTCCATCGCCACCAGACAGGCCATGGGGATGCTCGCCATCTCCAGTCCCACATAGAATATCAGGAAATGACCCGCAGAGAGCATGAAGAACATGCCCAACAGGGTGGAAAGCGTAATCACATAGAACTCCCCCTCGCGTATGGCCGTATCAGGACGGCGTGTCCACTCACCGCTCTGGAGGAACACCAGCAGCGTGCCGGCCGAAAGGATGGACTTGACCACAGAAGTGAAAGGCGTGTTCACGTACATGCCGCCGAAAAGCTCGCGCGTGTCGGGCGACAGGTTCAGCAGCACCTGGACAAGCATCAGCGCACACACCAGCACCCGCAGTCCGCGCCCACCGGGACGCGACCTGAAAAGGTCGGCCAGGAAGACCACCACCAGCACCACAATCAGCGACAACTCGGCGTGCAATGACAACACAGCAGACATATAATTATTCATAACCTTCTAACCATTTATTAATTGAAAACAGACAATTGGGAAACAATAGGCTCCACGCTCGCACTCACCGCATCGCTCACCCACCACGGGGCGAGACCCAGACCGGCCACGCAGACCACCAGGCAGATGACGGCCACACGCTCGTCCCAAGTGGCATCGGTCAGCTTCAGATGCTCCGGATTGTGGCAAGTGCCATAGAGAATCTTGCCCACCACACGCAGGATGTACACCGCCGTGATGACGATACTCGTCGTGGCGATAATGGTGCAGGCGCGATGGAACAAGTCTGTATGCTCAAACGAGCCGACGAATACGGTCATCTCGGCCACGAAACCGCTAAGTCCCGGCAGACCCAGGTTGGCCAGACCGGCCAGCACATACCCCACGGCCAGGAAAGGCATAATCTTCATCAGACCGCTGAGCTGCCGGACATCACGCGTATGCGTACGGCCATAAATCATGCCGATGAGGGCAAAGAACAGGGCTGTCATCAGACCGTGGCTCAGCATCTGCAGCACGGCACCCGTGCAGCTCGTGCGCGTCATCATCAGCAGCGCGAACAACACCAGACCGCAGTGGCTCACCGAAGAATAGGCATTGATGTATTTCAGGTCGGTCTGCACCACGGCACTGAACGCACCGTAGACCACGGAAATGGTGGTCAGCACGAGGAACACGTCGCCCCACATGGCCAGCCCCTCAGGCATCAGGTACATGGCCACACGGAAACAGCCGTAGCCTCCCAGCTTCATCAGCACACCGGCATGCAGCATCGACACCGCCGTGGGAGCCGATGCATGACCGTCGGGGCTCCAGGTGTGGAACGGGAACAAAGCCCCCAGCACGCCAAAGCCTACGAACACCGCCGGGAAGAAGATGCGCTGCATCTCTTCGGGGATGTGCAGACGGGCTATCTCCAGCACGTTCATCGTCTGTGCTCCGGCACCGTAATAGATGCCCAGAATGCCGATAAGCAGAAAAGCAGAACCGCCCATGAGCATCAGTGTGAGCTTCATGGCGGCATACTCCTTGCGACCGCTACCCCACACGCCGATAAGCAGGTACATCGGAATCAGGGCCACCTCGTAGAACATGAACATGGTGAACAGGTCTACGGAAATGAAGAAACCGAACACGCCGGTGCTCAACAGCGTGAACCACAGGAAATATTCCTTGGTCAGCGGCTTCAGCTTCCACGAAGCGAACGTACCCGTGAACACGATGATGGCACTCAACAGCAACATCACCACCGAAATGCCGTCCACACCCACAGCGTAGCAGATGTGCAACGGGGCATACCACATCACGCTGTCTGTAAAAAGCATCTCCTCAGTGGCCCCTCCGGCACGCAGACCCAGATAGTCCACCACAAGCCATATGGCCAACAGCAGCAGCACGGAAGAACCGGCCACCATCACCCCGCGCACCTGACTCAGCGTGCGGGCCGCCCACAGCCCCAGCATCATCAGCAGGGGCACCAGGACGAAAAGACTCAGTATATTCATAACGTTTCTATCTTTCTTTTTACAACATTAACAACAGCGTCAGCACAATGATACCGCACAGGAACCATACAGTGTAGGCCTGGATGCGCCCGCTCTGCATGGGCTGCACCTCCTCGGCCGAGGCATTCGTGGCCCACGCCAGGAAATTCATGAAGCCGTCCACCACATGGCGGTCGAACCAGGCCAGCGGAGTGGACACCATGCGGAAGATGATGCGCTTGGTGACGAACAGCCAGGCCTCGTCCATATAGAAACGGCGGTAGGCCGCCTCGTGCAACCGCGGGAAGCGGCGGGCCAGCGCATCGGCCACCGGCTGGCGGTCGCGGACATAGATGAAAGTTGCCAGCGCAATGGCCACTACAGCCACCACGCAGCTGGTCAGGGCCACCGTACTGTCCAGATGGATGTCGTACGACAGGCCGTCGCCCGTCACGAAATGGCCGAAGGGAATGAAACCGGCCACACAGGTCACGGCAGCCAGCACCATCAGCGGGAACGTCATCGTGAGCGGACTCTCATGAGGCGTATGCGCCGCATGGAGCGCCTTGTTCTCCGTACCCCAGAAGATGCCGTAGTAAAGACGGAACATGTAGAACGCCGTCATACCGGCAATGACCGTCATCACCCAGCCCATCACGGGACTGAAAGCGAAGCAGGCCGTCAGAATCTCGTCCTTGGAGAAGAAACCGGAGAACGGCGGTATGCCCGAAATGGCCAGACAGGCGATGAGGAACGTGATGTGGGTCACAGGCATGTACTTGCGCAGTCCGCCCATGGCCGACATCTCATTGCTGTGTACTGCATGGATGATGCAGCCCGCACCCAGGAAGAGCAGTGCCTTGAACATGGCATGTGTGAACAGGTGGAACATGGAGGCCATGTAGCCCAGTCCACCCTCGTGCGAGGGCATGCCCGTACATACGCCCAGTGCCACCATCATGAAACCGATCTGCGAGATGGTGGAAAAGGCCAGCACACGCTTGATGTCGCTCTGTACGCAAGCCACCGAAGCTGCATAGAAAGCCGTGAAAGCCCCCACGTAGGCCACGATATGGAGCGTTTCGGGCGCATAGGCAATGTAGAGCGGGAAGAGGCGGGCCACCTGGTAGACACCGGCCACCACCATCGTGGCGGCATGAATCAGGGCACTCACCGGCGTGGGACCCTCCATGGCGTCGGGCAGCCAGATGTGCAACGGGAACATGGCGCTCTTACCGGCACCGCCCACGAACATCAGTCCCAGTGCCCAGGGCAGCATCAGTGCCCCCTGCATCAGGTCCTCCTGAGCCGGGTCAAAGGTGAACGTACCCATGTAGTAGCCGTAAATCAGAATACCAATCAGGAAGCCCAGATCGGCAAAGCGCGTCACGATGAAGGCTTTCTTGGAAGCGGCGATGGCTTCGGGCTTGGTATAGTAGAAGCCGATGAGCAGGTAGGACGACACGCCCACCAGTTCCCAGAACACATACATCTGGAAGATGTTCGTGGCCACCACCAGTCCGAGCATCGAAAAGGTGAAAAGGCTCAGGAAAGCGTAGTAACGCTGGAAGCCCCGTTCGCCTTTCATGTAACCGAAAGAATAGATGTGCACCATGAACGACACGGTGGAGATGACCACCAGCATCATCACGGAAATAGGGTCAAGCAGGATGCCCATGTCGATGTGCAGCGCGTCCGTGAAAGGAAGCCACTCAAAATTATAGGGCATCAGCTGTGCGAAAGTGCCGTCGGCCTGACGCGGCATCGCGAAGTAGGCGTATGCCGTGAGATAGCTGACCACCGTGACGGCACACAATGACAGCGTGCCTATAAGGCCCGCCACACGGTGGGACATCTTCATCCCGGCCAACGCCAGTACCAGAAAGCTCAGCACCGGCAGAAGGAGAATCAATATCGTATATTCCATATCCTTATTCTTTTGTCAGTTTAAACATTACGCCGTCACCCTTTCATCTCGTTGATGTCGTCCGTCTGGATGTTGCGCACATTGCGGTAAACGTTGATCATGATGGCAATGGCCACGGCAGTCTCCGCCGCCGAAATGGCGATGCCGAAGAGCGTGAAGAAGTGGCCCTCAAGCACACCGGGGAACAGATAGCGGTTGAACACGGCAAAATTGATGTTCGTCGCGTTGAGCATCAGTTCCACGGAAATCAGTATGGCCAGCAGGTTGCGGCGCGTGAAGAAGCCGTAGATGCCGGCAAACATCATGACCGTGCTCAATATCAAATAACTAATTACGTGAATTTCCATAACTTTACCTTTTTAGTCAATGTTTGCGTGCTATCATTATCGCTCCAATCATGCAGGCCAGCAACAGTACGCTGATAGCCTCGAAAGGCAGAATGAAGCCGTACTTGTCCATACCGACCAGTGCCTCGCCCACCCCTGCAGGATTCTGCTCCACCAGAGCAGGAACGGTGTTCAGGGCGAAACCGTTAGTAAACAGCAGGAACACTGTCAGGAAGAAACCGGTTACCACCGCAACGGTAGCGGCAAACCAGCGACCACGAGGAATACGCCTGTTCATGTTCTTGTCTGAACGGGTGAGCAGGATTGAAAATACGTAGAGTACCACAATACCTCCGGCATAGACCGACAGCTGAACAGCCCCCAGATAGGTGTAACCCAACATGAAATAGAGGCCAGCCGTACCGAAAAGCACGAACAGCAGTGCCGTGGCCGCACGCAGGATCCTGCCCGTGGTTACTGACAGGACCGAGCAGACCGCCATCATCAGCGCAACTACTCCGAAAACGATTTGTTGAAGAGTTATTTCCATATTACTACATGCTTTTACAGGTTATTTACTTCCGGAAGCCGCCAGCACCGACCCCTCACGGCTCAGCGTGAGCAACAGTTTCTCACGCTCGAACACGGCGTTCTCAAAATGATTGGAGAAACGTATGGCCCCATGGGGACAGGCATTGACACAGAGCTGGCAGAACATGCACGAACCCAGGTCGTACTCATACTTCACCAGATACTTCTTCTTTTTTCCCTCGGCATCCTCCTTGGTGGCCGATGTCACACGGATGGTCCCGTTGGGGCAGGCCATCTGACACAGGCCGCAGGCGATGCAATGGTGATGGCCCTCCTCGTCGTAGACCATCTCCAGCGTAGCGCGGTGACGCTCCGGGATGTGGAGCGTCGTATGACGGTTTTCCGGATACTGCTCCGTCACTTTCTTGCGCAGGAACACCCTCATGGACGTACGCAGTCCCACCAGCAGCGTCCCCGTGCCGTTCCAATATCCTTTGATATATTCTGTGAACTTGCTCATATCACTTTTTCATATTACATGTTAAAACACCAAACCGAACACCTTGAACACCGTCATCACCATCATCACCAGAAGCGAAAGCGGCATGAGGTATTTCCACTCCAGCGTCAGCACCTGGTCGATACGCAGGCGGGGGAATGTCCAACGGATCCACATGAGCAGGAAGACCACGAAGAAAGTCTTGCCCAGGAACCACACGATGCCGGGAATATAGTCCATCACGGCATTGAAACCGTCGAGACCGGCCACATGGAACGGCATCCATCCGCCCAGGAACAGGGTGGTGGCGATACCCGCCGTGATGAAGAGGTTCAGGTACTCGGCCAGATAGAAGAAGCCGAAGTGCATACCGGAATATTCCGTATGGTAACCGGCCGTCAGTTCCTGCTCGGCCTCGGCCAGGTCGAACGGGCCACGGTTGGCCTCGGCATTACCCGCAATGAGATAGATGATGAAAGCCACCACGGCCACGATGTGCCCCCGGAAGATGTTCCATCCCCCGGCTTGGCTCTCCACGATGCCGCTGATGCTCATCGTGCCGCTCAGCACCACCATCGTCAGCACCGTGATGCCCAACGACAGCTCGTAGCTGATAATCATGGCACCGCTGCGCACGGCACCGATAAGGGTGTACTTGCTGTTACTGCTCCATCCGGCCAGCAGGATGCCCAGCACACCGATGCTGGAAGCCGCCAGCACGAAGAACACACCAATCTCCAGATCGAGCACCTGCGCCCCCTTGTGCCACGGCAGGCACGAAAAGGACACCACGGAAGCCAGAATCACCAGATAGGGTGCCAGCTCATAGAGCAGATGGTCGGACTTCTTCAGACGAATGATTTCCTTGGTCAGGATTTTCAGCACATCGGCCGGCACCTGCAGCAGACCGCCACGACCGCCCACACGGTTGGGACCGATGCGACACTGGAAAGCACCGCACACCCGGCGTTCCATATAGATGAGCACCACAGCCAGCAGGGCGTAGGCCAACAGAATGACCACGCCGATGACAAGTCCCTCAAGAAAGACGGCCCAGTCTTCCGGCATCACACCGCACAGCGTGCGGTGAATCCATCCCGTCAGCGGCTCCAGGCTGTAATAATCCAAAAATGCTTGATTCATACTCGTATGCTTGATAAGTTTATATCTGTATATTCAGGGTCTCTATCTGTCTATGTCGGGAATCACGAAGTCCAGCGTACCGCCGATGGCTATCAGGTCGGCAATCTTGCCGCCCCGGCACACCGTGTCCATGGCATGCACCAGCGGAAGTCCCGTGGAGCGGTAGTGCAGACGATAGGGCACCTTGTCGCCACGGCTGACCAGGAACACGCCGAACTCGCCGCGGCTGGCCTCCACCGAAGCCGTATAGACACCCTCAGGCAACTTCAGCACAGGACGCACCTTGACCCTGAACTCCCCTTCGGGAATGTTGTCTATCAGTTGCTCTATGATGTGGCATGATTCCATAATCTCGTCCATACGCACCATGTAGCGGGCAAAGGAATCGCCCTCGGTATAGACTATCTCGCGGAAGTCCACTTCGCCGTAGAGCGCATAGGGATGGTGCTTGCGCACATCGTTGGCCCAGCCCGAAGCACGTCCGGTGCCGCCCGTAGCGCCCAGCGAGATGGCGTCCTCACGCGAGAGCACACCCACGCCCTGCAGACGGGTACGGGCAATGACGTTGCCGGTGAATATCTCGTGGTACTCGTGGATGATGCCGCGCAGATGGGTGATAAACTTTTTCACGCTGCTCACGAAGCCGGGATGGATGTCTGCCTGTACGCCGCCAATGACATTATAGTTCTGTATGAGGCGTCCGCCCGTGGTCTCCTCGAAGATGTCCAGAATCATCTCACGTTCGCGGAAACCGTAGAAGAAAGGCGTCAGTGCACCCATATCCATGGCCAGACAGGAGTAGAAGAGCAGGTGGGAGTCGATACGCTGCAGCTCGTCCATGATGGTACGGATGAACTGTACGCGACGGCTCACCTCGATGCCTGCCGCCTGCTCGATGCACATGCACAGTGCATGGCGGTTCTGGTGTGCGCTCAGGTAGTCCAACCGGTCGGTCAGAGCCAGCGTCTGCGGATAGGTGAGACGCTCGTTCATCTTCTCTATACCGCGGTGGATATAGCCCAGCACGGGGTCGATTTTCTTCACCATCTCACCGTCCAGGGCCGTACGCATGCGCAGTACGCCGTGGGTGGAGGGGTGCTGCGGACCGATGTTCACCACGAAGTCATCGGGATTGAACACCACATTCTCATGCCCGCGCAGCGTGCCGTCGGCCATCAGGTCGAACTCTTCCGTCACGTCGGCATTCGTCTCCGCCTCCAGGTCGAGCACGTTGGAGTTCATGTCATAGTCCTTACGCAGCGGATGGCCGTTCCAGTTCTCGCGCAGGTAGAGCCGCCGCATGTCGGGATGGCCCACGAAACGGATGCCCAGCAGATCCCATGCCTCGCGCTCCTTGATTTCGGCCGTGTGCCAGATACCGCTCACGGTGGGCAGCAGCGCCCCCTCCGCATCGCGTCCCCGCGTGTCGCAGCGCAGCATGAGCCGCCGCCCTGTCCGGGCACTCTCCAGTTGGTAGAACACGCTCAGCGTGCCCGTCTCAGGCCCGTTGTCCACCCCTACCAGGTCACGCAGGTAGTCCATCGGTTCCTCTGTGTCATCGTGCAGACGGCGGCACACGTTCTCCAGGTCATCTGCCATGACCACCAGTACCCTCTCACCGCTTTCCTCCACACGGAGTCCGCCGGCGGGGCACCACTGTTTTATCTTTTCTTCCATTTCCATCATTCTCCGTCGCTTTTTGCGTTTTCACTCTCCTTTTCCTTGCGGTTGCGCCCGCCCAGGAAGCGTTCCATCTTTATCTTGCGCTGCAACTGCATCATGCCGTAGAAGAAAGCCTCAGGTCGCGGCGGGCAACCAGGGATGTACACGTCCACCGGAACAATCTTGTCGATACCCTCCACCACATGGTAACTGCCACGGAACGGACCACCGCTGATGGTGCAGCCGCCCACAGCTATCACATACTTCGGTTCAGCCATCTGGTCGTACAGACGCTTGAGCACGGGAGCCATACGCCAGGTAATCGTACCCAGCACCATAATCATATCGGCCTGACGCGGTGAGTTACGGGTCACCTCGAAACCGAAGCGGGCCATGTCGTAGCGTGCCGCACCCAAGGCCATGAACTCGATGGCACAGCAGCTCGTACCGAATGTGAGCGACCACAACGAGTTACTGCGCCCCCAGTTGATCAGTTCGTCCATCGTGCCCAGCACGATGCCCGCCCCATCGCGGTTCAATTCCTCGGCCATGCGCAACAGATAATCGTTGTTACCGAACTCCTCGGCAGGCATGTCCTTCACTCCGGGCAGCTTGTGTTTCATTTCCATTCCAAAGCTCCTTTCCGCCAGGCATAAGCCAGTCCCAGCACCAAAATAAGCAAGAAGAAAGCCACACAGACCAGTCCCTGCACGCCCAACTTACCGGCTACGGCCGCCCACGGGAACAGAAACACCGTCTCGATGTCGAACACGAGGAACAGCAGGGCATACAGATAATATCCTGCATGGAACTGAAACCACGTCTCTCCTCTCGTCGGCACACCGCACTCATAAGGCTCCCCTTTCTGGGGATTGAAACTGCGCGGAGCCAACAGACGGGCTATGCCCAAGGCCGCTGCCACAAGGACGATGGCTGTGAGCACTACCACTGTCAGTAATGTAAATTCTGTCATCTTTATTATTCTGTTTTTAGTTTGAACCTGTCTGACATTATCCGACAATATCGACCGATTCTTCTTTTGCACTACACATGACGGAAAAGAAGAACAGCCGCAATGCCTGCTTTCCTCTTCACGGAAACAGGCATACGTCAGAAAGCCGTATCACACCACTATATGGCGTAGGGCAAAGACATAGTAATCCCTGCCCATATAGCTACCGGGCGGTACCAATGGGCGGGAAAGTTCCGCAACAGGACACATCCCTACATCCGGACAGCAGACACTTTTCTCTGCCGCCAAAGCATACATGAGGCACATCATATCGGCATCAGAAGCCACGACAAGAGAAAAGGGAGCTATATAATCAAAAGTAAAGAACAGATACGGGGTGCTGACAGTCCAGTATTCTGCTTCCTTATGAAAATCCTGGTCCACAGACTGTTCCACAACAGGACAAGACCACGCTTTTTCCTGCACTTCAACCGTCATGCAAGTCAGGAAGAAGAACAGGGACAAAACTGTCAGAACACATAATTTCTTGCCCATTGCCTCGTCTCTTTAACAAGGGGCAAAGGTACATATATTATCTTTAGAACTTCTTTCGGAAAGGATTAAAATATCTAAAATGAAAAGAGCCTGTTTCCTTTTTTAACTTTTAATTGTCGGTCAACGACACAATAATTCGCAAACCTTATCCTGAAAGTCGCGGGCTGCTTTTCCGGAACTCACTCCTTGATTCATGATGCAGAAAGCCAGATCATGCCCATTGGAAGCCCGAAGATAGCCTGTCAAAGTGGAAACTCCTTCCAATGAACCTGTCTTGGCATGTACGTTTCCTTTGGCTACAGTCCTTTTCATACGGTTTTTTAATGTGCCATCCACACCGGCTATAGGCAAAACCGCATACAAATGTTTAAAAATGTCTGCACGATGATAGGCATAACGCAAAAAGGCGACTTCCAATTCCGCACTCAGGTAATTATACAGTGACACTCCACTGCCGTCCGCTATCACGTAATTAGCCGGTTCATAACCCATTTCACCGATCAGTCTTTCTATCAGATAAATGACATCTTCCCTTGTCGCATAAGGTTTTCCGTCTTTAGCCGCCAGCTGATAAAATACAGATTCCGCATACAGATTATCACTTTCTTTCATCATTCGTTTCAACACGGTTATCAACGGACGGCCGCACTGCTCCAGCAAAACGGCATCAGCCGGACAACGTGACACGGAAATGCCGACATATCCTATGCCTGCCGTCTGCAACATCTGCCCCATAATCTCCATAAAATTGTTTTTTCCTTCATATAATAAAGGAGTCAGCACAGGCATCTCATCATCCCAACACCATCCTAATCCCCACTTTAAAGTGTCTTTCATTGATACGTCTGCGCACAGGTTTCCCGCAATGGAATCAATGCCTGCTGCCCGGAGTGTCTGCACAAAAAGCTGCATATCGTCACGACCGAAACAAGGATCGAATCCTCCGACAGCGTAAAGATCACCTCGTAAGACGCTGCCGCTGATGTCACCCGTAAAATAAAGTCGGGTGGTGAGGCGATGATCCGCGCCCAGTTCCGACAAGGCAGAAACGGCAGTTACTATCTTTTCCGTAGAGGCCGGGCGCATGCGTTGTTTTGCCTCGTGGGTATACAACATGACGTCATCGGTCAAATCATATACACATATCCCCACCTGAGAAGTTTCAAACAGTTCATCCTGCAGCAATGCTGACAATCCCAACTGCAGAGACTGCCTCCATACAGTATTGTCTTCCGCCGGAAGCTGCTCCGCCCTGACGGGAATACATGTCGACAATACAGCCCAACACACGATCAAACCCTGCAAGACTCTCCTTCTCATTCTTCTTGCTTATTTTCCGTTTCAGTGACTTCCCTTTTTTTCCGGTTGAAATAACGACAAAACTCTTCCGCAGGAAAAGGTGTGATAAACCTCACACGCCCTCCACGGAAAGTCAGCATTACCGTATCTCTGTTTTTCAAAAAAGACCAGGAAGGGGAATGAATGACATTTACCTTCTCTATATCGGCCAAAGCATACTTCCCTATCTTGGAGAACCGTCCCTGATAAACCGTCAGCCAACCGTCGGAAGTAAAAGTATAAGCCGTATGAATCAAACGCTCTATGACGAACACCAAAAAAATCATACAGCATAAAGCAACAAGGGGCTGCTTTATCCAAAAAAAGTAAACCGCCAGCACCGTACCGGGCAAAAGACAAAAAAACAATGTCTTTTTGTTTATTTTTGAATGAAACGTACGTATCATAAGAGAACCATTTCGTGGCAAGTTACATTTTTTCTGAAAAAAACAGAATAAAAATCTCACATATTTCATTTATTTTAAAGGAAAACCAAAGAAAATGGAGCGCACACAAACAACGGACTGAGTTTTTACGTAGCTTTGCAAAACCTAACATCCAAGAACATGATACGTAAATTTGATTTTCTGATCATAGGTTCCGGAGTGGCCGGAATGAGTTACGCCCTGAAAGTAGCCGAGGCCGGAAAAGGCAAAGTGGCTATTGTATGCAAAACCACACTGGACGAGGCCAACACAGCCAAAGCCCAAGGCGGAATAGCCTCGGTGACCAATCTGGAAGTGGACAACTTTGAGAAACATATCCAGGACACCATGATAGCCGGAGACTACATCAGCGACCCGGCAGCCGTGGAACAGGTGGTGAAGAACGCCCCACAGGGCATCCGCGACCTGGTGAGATGGGGAGTGAATTTCGACAAGAAAGAAAACGGGGAATTTGACCTGCACCGCGAAGGCGGACATTCGGAATTCCGCATCCTGCATCATGCCGACGACACCGGATTTGAAATACAACGCGGACTGATGGAAGCTGTCCGCCATCATCCGAACATCACCATATTGGAAAATCATTTCGCCATAGAAATCATCACGCAACATCATTTAGGCATTGAAGTAACAAGACGCACGCCAGACATAGAGTGCTACGGTGCTTACATTCTCGACCCAGACACAAAGAAAATAGACACTTTTCTGTCCAAAGTTACCTTGATGGCCACCGGCGGAACGGGAGCGGTCTATGCCACTACGACCAATCCTGACATCGCTACAGGAGACGGCATCGCCATGGTCTATCGTGCAAAAGGAACTGTGGAGGGCATGGAATTCGTACAATTTCATCCCACAGCACTCTTCCATCCCGGAGAAACCCATCCGGCTTACCTCATCACCGAGGCCATGCGGGGGTATGGAGGCATACTGCGTCTGCCCAATGGAGAAGAGTTCATGCAGAAATATGACAAACGGCTCAGCCTTGCTCCAAGAGACATCGTGGCACGCGCCATAGACAAAGAGATGAAAATACACGGACTGGATCACGTATGTCTGGACGTGACACACAAGAATGCGGAAGAAACCAAGCACCACTTTCCAAACATCTATGCCAAATGTCTGTCCATCGGCATAGACATCACGAAACAGTATATTCCTGTAGTGCCTTGCGCACACTACATGTGCGGCGGCATCAAAGTAGACCTTAACGCATGTTCCAGCATCAGACGCCTGTATGCCGTCGGGGAATGTTCATGTACCGGACTGCACGGCGGCAACCGCCTGGCCAGCAACTCGCTCATCGAGGCTGTGGTTTATGCCGATGCAGCCGCCCGCCACAGCCTGAGCGTCATTGACCAATACACGTTCAACGACAAGGTACCGGAATGGAACGATGAGGGGACAATGACCAACGAAGAGAAAGTGCTGATAGCCCAGGATATGAAAGAAGTGGGCCAGATTATGAGCAACTATGTGGGCATCGTGCGCAGCGACCTGCGCCTGAAACGGGCCTGGACCCGTCTGGACCTGCTCTATGAGGAGACAGAAGAACTCTTCAAACGAGTAAAGGCAACAAGAGATATTTGCGAACTGCGTAACATGATTAATGTGGGTTACCTCATCACACGCCAGGCCATGGAACGCAAAGAAAGCCGCGGACTGCACTACACGACAGACTACCCCAAGCATGCCTATGATCAGAAATGAGATAACCGTCACGCATGAATCTCCACAAAAAGCACAGCTTTTCTTATTTGACAAAGCCGTGTTCATCCTATAATGAAAAAGGGTGTGCAAGTGTGGACAAAAACACTTGCACACCCTTTTCCTTCAATGACAAGAATCTCGTATTCTGCCTTGCGGAAAACCGCAACATCTGTTGCGCATGAACAGCTCCGTTTTTGCGCAAGACCATAGCAGACCTTGCGCAAAAAAAGCAAGGCGCAAGACGGAAACCCGTTTTTTTCAATAAGAAACCGAAACATTCAGCCCCTCATTGCGCAACAAAACAGCGATACGGTCCAGTTCCTCATGTGTGGCCTTTTTCAAATCATGATCCGGAGTTTCCCTGTCTATGGTGTAAATCATAACCTGCGACGGAGCTATTTTCTTCACCGCATTTATCCACGGCAGCACGAAACGGTCTGAAGTATTATCCACATCCATACCTTCATACTTTCCTTTCATGAACATGGTCTGTATGATCAGCTTTCCTTTAAAATCTTTCATGCGGTCCACCAGCCGCTCCAGCTCATAACGGCCCGCAGGACGGTCTACCAAGCGGATATAATCCGTGTCAGCCGTATCCAGCTTCAGGATATTGTTGTCCACCTTTTCCAATGCTGCGAACACTTCCGGCTTAAATATCTGTGTGGAATTGCTCAGCACGCTGATTTTCGCTTTCGGAAAATAGCGGTCGCGCAACATACAAACATCATCTACTATTTCCGGAAACAGAGGATGCAGAGTGGGTTCACCGTTACCGGCAAAAGTGAGCACGTCTGGTACCGGCCCGTTGACCGACATGTCTTTCAGACGCTTCTCCAAAGCCTCACGCACACATTCTCTTGTGGGAAAAGAAGAATGCGGCCGGAAATCCTTATTGAACCCGCATTCACAATAAATACAGTCGAACGTACAAACCTTTCCATCCTCAGGAAGCAGATTAATGCCCAATGAAACTCCCAGCCTGCGACTGTGTACAGGACCGAATATAGGCGAGGGATAAATAACTGTAGACATAATGATATTCAAATCCTTTCAAAATCACCGCAAAGGTAATACAATATATCAAAACTTGTAGCGCAAGAGAAAAGAAAGGTCGTTCTTGCAAGAACTGTTGATGCGTTGCAACCCCTCTCCTATCACGTCCCTGTCCCAATAATCCGTCATACCGTATTTCAGCATCAGCATCCAACGCCCGGAAATATTCCAACGCCCGGTCAATGCCGCCCTTATTCCTCGTCCATACAAAGTCATAAAGGAGAAGGCATAGAGCAAAGAAGGCTCGTAGAAAGACATCGGTGCCTTATAGTCCTCACTGTCAAAACAGACACCGGACAGCGAAAGGCTCACTCTGTTTTTCTTTTCCGTCCACCGCACAATTCCACCGGCCATATATCCACTCACGTGCGTACCACCCAAATCGCTCACTTGAGTATACCGCCCGAACATACGTACGTTCCAACTGTCAGCGAACATGCACTGCACTTGTGCCTTCAGTTTATGATAAAGATACGGATGACCATAACGTTCTTTGCGTTTCAACTGATAACGTCCGGAAGCATTCCACCTCTTGTCCGGCACCCAATCAGCCTGAACGGTCATTTCATAACCGTCGGAAGTATGCGGTGTGGCAAACTTCACCCAGGGAAAATAAAAATAATCGAAGTAAGCATACAGTTTCAATTCATTCAAAGGTGAAGCCTCAAGACTTACGTATACCCCGCTTTCATTCTTCACCATACCGCTTTCTGAAAAACTGTTTCCGCGCAATCCAACATACTGATAAGCAAACAAACGATATAAAGCCATGATGCTGTAACGGTGACTGAAGCGATACGACAGCTTGTTCAGCGTAGCCCAGCCCTGATAAGTATTGCTGAACGCCGTCTCTCCGGCAAACAAAAACTTATCGTAATGCAGACGATAATGCAGACTTGCATTCATAAAGTTTTTTCCTTCCGGATAATATTGTCTGTACTTTTGCTCACCTTTAGAAAAACTTTTGCTGAAGTGTTGATAAAACATCAGCATTCCTGCCGAGAAATGCCGGGCATTCCAGGTTATGTCTCCGCCGGCAGACTGTTCTGTTACATTATGTTTTTTTGAAACTTCTGACAGCGTACGGTGCAAACCGTCCGTTTTCAAAGATGAGATGTTTCCGTCTTTCTTCAACGTAGCGTCAACAGGCAGATAAGAATAAAAGACGGAAACCTCCACCGGACCTACACCGACAGTACCGGCCATCCCCCTGAAAAACGAAGTTTCCGATGTGGAAGAGAATTTCTTAACAGGTGTAGTCTTTTTATTCATATTCCAAAAACCAGACTTGCCGAAAGAGAAATCTGTATTGACTACCAACCCTTCACCGAAATTCAATCTGTAATCGCCCAAAGCCAAAGTGCGCAATATACCACAGTCCTTCAGCAGAAAATGAAAGGAGTAAGCGTCGTAAACCTTATTGCCATAACTGCCGAAAGGCTCGCCGGCATCCTTTTCCATGGTCAGTCCCCAGAACAATTTCCCCTTATATCTATAAGCATATCGGATATTGTGATACAGACCATTACCCAAATATACCTTGTTGGGATTCTCCCGTAGGACATCTTCTTCCGGCATGATAAACCCTTCACGTTTATATAACGGTATGTCAAGTCTGGTCATTAATTCCTGATGCCCGTACTTCCACAGGTCTTTCCATTTTATCCTTTTGCTCTTTTCTCCGGGTGGGGCTACGTAAACAAATAAACCAAGAAACTGTGCAGTCTGATAATCCAACCGGGCTATCAGTTTCAGCTCTCCCAAAGATTGTAACGGTCCATACCTGTAAACATAAGCCAATATCTCTTCTACGTCCTCATCTGTGAGAAAAGGCAACTGCTCCAATTCTTCTTTTGTCGCTGTGTTCAGATTAAAAGGATGCTCGTGCAGCTCCGTCAAATCTTCCAGTAAAGGAGTGAGATAATCGTATTCATCATATTCATCAACAGAAATCTTCTCTACAAATTCTTCCCATGAATACTGCTGTCCATAAGCCTTATTCACAACACATACCTGTAAAATACAAGTAATTAAACTTATTATCCACAACAGATGTTGAAAACTGTTTTCAGAAGTTTTATCTGTCATGCGTCAAATATAATCAACTATTTTAATATAACAAATTATATTATTTGCAAAAAGCATTCAATGAAAGTATTTAATTTATATTTTTGCAGCTGATATGAAAATATGGAAATGCCTCATATTATTTTTAATGAGCTACTTCACAATTGAACAGGCGGAAGCTCAGGACCATTTTGTACCCACCGAAGGAGAACAGAAAATACAGGTGGTGTTTTACAAGAAGGTACAAAAAGAATTTTATAAGGGTGATTCCATCACGGTCATCATCATGCCGGAACTCCCGGTTTATCCTCCCTTGAAGTTCAAGAACAGAAGAGAAGTCATGCGTTATAACAGACTGGTATATAACGTCAAAAAGACATTGCCCATTGCAAAAAGAGTAAACCAGACCATAGCCGAGACGTATGAATACCTGGAAAAACTGCCAACGAAAAAAGAAAAAGACGCACATATCCGAGCCGTAGAGAAGGGAATAAAGAAACAATATACTCCAGAAATGAAAAAACTGACTTACTCGCAAGGAAAACTGCTCATAAAGCTGGTAGACCGCGAGTGCAACCAAAATTCATATGAAATAGTAAAAGCTTTCTTCGGTCCTTTCAAGGCCGGATTCTACCAAGCTTTTGCTGCCATTTTTGGAGCCAGTCTGAAAAAGAATTATGACCCGGAAGCCGATGACAAACTTACTGAACGCGTAGTCAGAATGGTTGAAATAGGTGCACTATAATGTTCATAACTTCAACTTACGGGCAAATTCCCAAATCAGCATGCCCGCCGTAACCGACACGTTTAAAGAGTGCTTCGTCCCAAACTGAGGGATTTCTATGCAACCGTCACACAGGTCAACAACCTCCTGCTGTACGCCTTTCACTTCATTTCCAAGAACAATAGCATACTTCTTGCCTTGTTGAGGGACAAAATCCTGCAGCATCGTGCTTCCTTCTACTTGTTCAACCGCCCATACTTCTGTCCCACAATCTTTCAGTTCTCTCACCGCATCCAGCGTGTTTTCATAATATTTCCAGTCCACGGTGTCCTCGGCACCCAAAGCAGTCTTATGAATTTCCACTTGCGGTGGAGTAGCTGTTATGCCACATAAATAAACATGATCCACACGAAAAGCATCGGAAGAACGAAACACCGAACCTACATTATATAAACTCCTTACGTGGTCCAAGACCACAGTCAAGGGTAGTTTTTCTGCCGTCTTGAACTCTTCCTGTGAAATCCTGTGCAATTCTGTTATCTTAAGTTTCCGCATCGTTTTCAACATATATGTTCACAAAGATACGAAAAACAGCCCAAAACCATGAAACAAACCGTTCACAAATAAACCGTATGTTATTCTAAATAAATTTGGATTTAACAGAGAAAGCGGCTATTACAATTATATTTCAGATTACCAAATTACTTAGCAAAAGATAGAAATAAGCTTTAAACCATATTTTCATCTGCAAACCACACTTTTTTTCCATTAAAGTTTTTAACTTTGTACATTATGAACATCTTGTTGAAAGATGGGCTCGGAAAAGTTTAAGAGACTCAATCTAAAGGGATGAAGAAGAACATCTGTATGTTGAAAAGTGATGCATAGCGGCAGCTCTCGATTTAATAACTTAAAAAGCAAATCCACACCAAAGTTTTTATCGACTCTATCAACAATCCATCATCATCAGCATAAGGGTTTTCATTGAAAAAGAAAAGAAATAAATAATAAGTATATGATTAAAAAGGAATGGGTTGACAATGGATTCATAAATGAACCTGTAGGAAAGGAAGTGAACCTGAAGAGTGAAATCAGAAAGCTTTGTGAGGAAAAACAGGCTGTCATAATGGCTCACTATTATACGGAGGGCGTCATTCAGGATATAGCTGATTTTGTCGGTGACAGTCTGGCACTGGCGCAAAAAGCAGCTAAGACGAAAGCCCGTATTATAGTAATGTGTGGCGTGCATTTTATGGGAGAGACGGCCAAGATACTTTGTCCGGATAAAAAGGTGCTTGTTCCTGACCTGAACGCGACCTGCTCGCTGGCTGAAAGTTGTCCGGCGGAAGATTTTGCCCGTTTTGTTCATGAACATCCCGGATATACGGTCATTTCGTATGTCAATACCACCGCTGCCACAAAAGCCGTTACGGATGTGGTGGTGACTTCAAGCAATGCACGTCAGATTGTGGAGAGCTTTCCGAAAGACGAGAAAATCATTTTCGGGCCGGACCGTAACCTGGGCAGTTACATCAATTCCATTACGGGACGCGACATGTTGCTGTGGGACGGGGCATGCCATGTACATGAACGGTTTTCCGCCGGGAAGATTCTGGAATTGAAAAAGGCTTTTCCTGAAGCCAAAGTCCTTGCTCATCCGGAATGTAAGGATACGGTGCTGAAAGTGGCTGATGTGATAGGCTCTACGGCTGCATTGCTGAAATATGCGGCGCAGAGTGAGACAACGGCATTCATTGTGGTCACGGAAAGCGGCATTCTTCATGAAATGCAAAAGACTTGTCCGGATAAAAAGTTTATACCGGTCCCGCCAGAAGGAAATGCCTGCGGGTGTAATGAATGCAATTATATGCGTCTGATCACGTTAGAGAAGCTCTATAATACGCTGAAATACGAGTGGCCTGAAATTACCGTTCCTCAAGAAGTGGCTGAAAAGGCTGTAAGACCTATTCACAGCATGTTGGACATTTCAGAAAAATTAGGCTTATGATGAAGCTTCTGAACACATTCACCGATGAACGCGGAAGTCTCACTGTGGGAGAAGTAGGCAAGGATATTCCTTTTGACATACGGAGAGTCTATTGGATTTATGATGTACCGGAATGTAAGGAAAGAGGAAAACATGCCAACCGTATCACCTATCAGTATCTGATTGCTGTGAAAGGATGTGTGAGAATAGCTCTTGAGGACAAAAACGGTCGTAGCACATACGTTCTTGACGCTCCGGATAAGGGGTTGCTCATTCCGCCGTTGACGTGGAATGAACTGCTGCATTTCTCGGCCGATGCGGTGCTGCTGGTCTTGTCGTCTCATCCTTACCGGCCTGAGATGTACATCAATTCTTATGATGAGTTTCTCAGCATTATTCACGAGAAGTGATGACAGGATTATGACGTATTCCGGCTGGGACATAAAGCTATATTCGATTTCTTCCAGGCAAGAATGGGATGATTTCATAACCGGTTCGCGTAACGGGACTTTTCTGTTCCTGCGCGGTTATATGGATTATCATGCCGATCGTTTCAAAGACAGCTCTCTGATGGCTTATCATGGCGGAAAACTGCATGCTGTGTTGCCCGCGCATGTAGCGGGAGAAACGTTGTACAGTCATTGCGGACTGACATACGGAGGGATTGTCTCGGACGAAAAGATGACAGCCGCACTGATGATGGAACTCTTCGGTGCGCTTGTTCATTTCATGCATTCTTCTTTACATGTAGCGAAATGGATATACCGTCCTGTACCTTACATCTATGCCCGTTATCCGAGTGAGGAAGATTTGTATGCTCTTTTCCGTTTCGGAGGCAGGTTGGTGGAACGCAGGATTTCCACTGTCGTTCCTTCCGCGATGCCCTATGGCTTCAGCACGCTGCGGCGGAGGAAGACAAGGCATGCCCTGCGTGCCGGATTCACCCTTCGGAAAGAATCGGATTTTGAGGCGTTCTGGACGATTCTGGAATTCAATTTAGGAGAACGTCATCATGCTCATCCCGTACACTCTTTGGCGGAAATACAGCTGCTTCATGACCGTTTTCCTGAAAACATAGTCCTTCATACGGTTTATGACAGAGAAGATTGTATGGTGGCCGGATGCGTGATGTATTTGTCTGCATGTGTAGCACACGTGCAATATATAGGTTCTACGGCAAAAGGCCGGGACAACGGTGCGGTGGATTTGCTTTTTGATCATCTGATTCATAAAGTCTATTCCGGGTTTAAATATTTCGATATGGGCACGTCGGTAGAAGATGGCGGACAGCTTTTGAATAAAGGTCTTGTTTTTCAGAAAGAGGGGTTTGGCGGACGTGCCGTAGTATACGACACGTATGAATTGGATGTTGTGCCGGATGCCTGTCTCCGTACAGCGGATTTATCCAACTTCATGTAGGACTGTTTTCTTTTTGTTGCGCAAAAAGTCTGTCGGTCTTGCGCAAGACTGAAACGGTTCTTGCGCAACAAAGTCAAGAGTCATCTTCATGTTCTGTTTTTATGATGTATGAAAAGATGCCAGGGCTTTATTTACAAGAGAAAAAAGTTTCAGGGAAAGGAAAATAGTTGTAATTTAGCTCATGGAAGTTTTTAGTGCCTTAAGATGGTAAAATATTTGGATTTGGAGAGAATAAATGCCTCTTTTGAACCGGAATTGTCCGAGGCGGTGATGCGTGTGGCCCGGTCGGGATGGTATCTGTTTGGTGAGGAAGTGAAAGCGTTTGAGCGGAATTTCGCCTGCTATTGCGGTGTGAAGCATTGTGTGGGAGTCGGAAACGGGCTGGATGCATTGACGCTTATATTGATGTCGTATGTAAGTATCGGCCGCATGCGTCCGGGAGATGAGGTCATTGTTCCGGCCAACACTTATATAGCTTCTGTCCTTGCGGTGCTGAGGGCGGGTCTGAAGCCTGTTTTCTGTGAGCCTGAATGGGATACCTGCAATATCAGTCCGGAGCTCTTGGAAGGGCTGATAACGCCGCGTACACGGGCCATAATGGTGGTACATCTTTACGGACGTGTATGCCGTATGGACGAAGTGGGCGAAGTGGCCGTGAAGCATGGTTTGCTGGTTGTGGAGGATTGTGCGCAGGCCCAAGGCGCGTTGTATAAGGAAAGAAAAAGAACGGGGGCATTGGGAGATGCTGCCGGATTCAGTTTCTATCCGGGAAAGAATATAGGGGCATTGGGAGATGCGGGAGCCGTGACAACGGATGATGATGAGTTGGCAGACCGTGTGCGGGCGTTGGCCAACTATGGTTCTTCGGCAAAATATGTACATCCTTATAAAGGGATAAACAGCCGTATGGATGAAGTGCAGGCCGCTGTGCTGAATGTAAAGCTGAAAAGATTGGACCGCGATAATGATCTTCGGCGTTGCGTGGCGGCAGCATACAGGAAAGGCATCTGTCATCCGGGTGTGACGATACCGTCCGGTGGGGAGGGGTTGTCTCATGTCTATCACATCTTTACAGTGTTTTCAAGCCGTAGAGATGAGTTGAGACAATATCTGTCTGAATGTGGGGTGCAGACATTGGTGCACTACCCTATCCCACCCCATCGTCAGAAGTCGCTGTCGGATTATGCCTTTTTATCCCTGCCCGTGACGGAAAGAATACATCGCGAAGAGTTGAGTCTGCCCATGTCTCCTTTGCTGACTGCGGCTGAAGTGCAGACTGTCATTGACGCTGTCAATGCTTTTCCCTGCTAATGGATGACTGTAATGCGGTTTACGATGGCTTTTTTGCCTTCGGCATTGGTGGAGATGATGTTGTAGACTCCCGAAGCCACTCTCTTTCCTTTTTGGTTACGTCCATTCCACGTGAAGAGTCCGCCGTTGGCCCGTCCTGAACAGACCAATTGTCCGGTGATGGTTGTGATTTTCACTTCCGCGTTGAGTGTCAGTCCGCTGATGGCAATTATTCCATTATAGTCCGGCCTTACCGGATTGGGATATACGTGTACATTGTTCTTGTCCAGTTCCTGTTCCGGAGGAGTGGCGTCGCTCATGTAAGACATCAGTCCCAGATAAGTGCCTATCATGACTTCTCCGGTTTCCGGATTGATGGCTATGCTTTGTATATTATCTGATATCAAAGGAGAATTTTCTGTTGTGAAATGTTGCAGGGTTTCCTGTCCGTCGGCACTGAACAGATATATGCCGTTTGATGCCGTTCCTATCCATTTGCGGTTGGCGGCGTCTATGGCAATGGCGGTTATGTTCACATTGTTGAGCAGATAATCGGCATAATCCGTTCCGTCATCGCGGGCTATCTTGATTTGTGTATAGACAAAGTCGTCATTGTTGACAAAATTTTCCGGATCGTCGATGACGAAGAGTCCTATGCTGGTCCCTACCCAGATGGCTCCGTCCAGGTCTTGTTCAAAACAGTTGTAGAAGTCCGGATTGTAAGTAATACCATCCTGATTGGTGATGGTTTGCCGTTTCAGGTGAGTGTCGTCCGACGTGTCGTCTATCGTTCCGTTGTAATCCAGCACAAAAATGCCGTCCCATGTCAGACGGTTGGAGTTCAGCCACAGCCGTCCCTTTTCATCGAAAAAAATATGTGTGCAGTGCGGTGCCATGTCCAGTTCCTCGTAATACAGTTTGCTCCATGTGCCGTCGGTTTTCAGTACGGTGAGCACGGTGTCTGTTTCCGAATTGGCCATCCACAGGTTTCCGTCCGCATCATATTGCAGTGCGTCGCATCGTACGTATTCGCCTGGATTGGAAAGCGTAGGTATGCCGTGTAAAGGTGAATTCTGTTCGTCGTAGTTGGCCACGAATTTCAGGTCCTTGAATTCAAAAAGTCCGCGTCTTACCGAACCTACATAATGGTGTGTAGGGTCGTTGGGGTCCTGTGCTATGCTGCCGGTGTTGATGTATGTCTGGCCGATTTGTTCGGCAATGCCTTCTTCGCTGAAGTTGTACCATGTTCCGTTTTCGTAGTACATGGCCGTTCCGTCGCGGTTTATGCCGTTATAGTTTTGGTCTCCTCCGGCCACGAGCAATCGGTTTCCGTTGTAGTGCATGTTGCAGAAATAGTCCCGGACAGGACTGTTGGGCTGTATGGCCGACTGCGTGGGTGTCAGGGCTTCGCTGCTGAGCGTATAAGGCTGGAGTCCCTGAAAGTTCTGGCTGGCCCAGTAAGTGCCGTTTCTGTAAGAAAGGTGGCAGAAAGCGTTATCTTGTCTTATGATTTGCGGATTGTCCAATGTGGCGGTGGAATAGAATATGTAAGTGTCTGTTCCGTTGCCTGTAGTCATGACATTTTCATCGCAGAAGAAATAGCTGAGACTGCCTGAGCATAAGGCTGTAGTGGTGAAATGTTGTTGGTTTATAAGAAACAGTCCGGTATTTTTGTTGTAACCGATAAGTTCGTTTTTGAACATGGCAAGCTTGTTGAAAGCGTTGCTGCTGACGCGGGTCCAGTTGTTTCTGTCCAGAAGATTGAGCGTTCTGTCACCTGTGTAAAAGCCGCTTGATGTGGAAATGTAGATCATGTCGCCTGTTATGGCGATACTTTGCACGTCCAGACCTAAATCGAAGGTGTTCTCAAACTCTTCTTTTTCCATATTCAGGCTGATAAAGCCGGAATTTGTACAGATATAGGCTATGTTATCTGTTATGACAACCTCGCGGATTATCAGGTTCGTGTAGTTTTTTTCTTTCAGTTGTTTCATGTTGTATGTGTCTTCATCAGAATAGATGAGGTCCACATTTCCGTTTTCATAAACAACCAAAAGTTTTTGCATTGAGTCATCATATCTGATGAATTGTATGCCTGTGTCGTGCAATCCGTTCAGACGGTCATAGACGTAGACTTCCGTAGTGTTTACGTTGTAACTGAAAAGATTGCCGTCGCATAAAGAATAAACCTTATCGCTTGTCGCAACATTATATGTGGAGTTTTGCAAAGCCGGATAGACTTTCCACGATCCGATAGCTTGACTGTACAGAATGGTTGTACAGCCTATGAGGATGACAAGCAGTAAGATTCGTCTTTTCATGTCTGTTTCGGTTTGTATTTTAATGAATTTGTTCTTTAGACAAGTAATCACATAAGGCGGAGACGGCACGCGCCCTATGGCTTATTTTGTTTTTTACGTCGTGTCCAAGTTCTGCAAATGTAAGCTCATAGCCTTCCGGTTGGAATATGGGGTCGTAACCGAACCCGGCTTCTCCCCTTTTCTCCTCTATGATTTGTCCTTTCACTGTTCCCTCAAACTGATGTTCCTCTCCTTTTTCTATTAACGAAATAATCGTGCGGAATTGTGCTTTCCGGTTGTTTTTTCCTTGCATTTCGTGCAACAGCTTTCTCATGTTGGCCTGTGAGTCGTGCCCTTCTCCTGCATAACGCGCGGAATATACGCCCGGTGCTCCGTTCAGACTTTCCACTTCCAGTCCGGTGTCGTCTGCAAAACAATCCATTCCGTAATGTTCATAGATGTACATGGCCTTTTGTCTGGCATTACCTTCCAGAGTATCGGCTGTTTCAGGTATGTCCGCATGGCAATCTATGTCTGAAAGACTTAAAATGTCTACTTTATCGTTTAAAATAGCTCTGATTTCTTCTAATTTGTGAGCATTATTTGTGGCAAATACAAGCTTTTTCCTCATGGTTTATTTTATTTTTATATGGTCGAATCCTTCACCATACACCCCTACTACATTACTTTGTGACACAAATGCTTTTGGATCTATGCGGTTGATCAACCTGAATATTTCGATGCCTTCACGGCGTTTGGCTATTACCACCAACACTTGTCGCGGTTGTTTGCTGTACCATCCTTCACCGTGCAGTATGGTTACTCCGCGGTCTATTTTTTTGCATATGGCTTCGGCTAATTCTTCATATTTGTTAGAGAAAATCAGAAATTGGACCGATTGTTTCGCACTATCCATATAATGATCTAACATGATCATGGATATGATGAGCACACAGAAGCCGAATACTACTTTCTGTGCTTCATGAAAGACGAGATAACTGGATGATACGATGGCAATGTCGCAGAACATCAGCACGCGTCCCATAGTGATATCTTTGTACTTGTTGACAATTGCGGCGATGATATCCGTTCCGCCTGTGCTTCCATTACCGAGAAAGACAATGCCAAGACCTATGCCTTCACAACAGGCTCCGAGCACGCAAGCCATGAATGTTTGGTTTCCTAATATCTGCGGAAGTTGTCCGCTTTCGTCGGCAATGAGCTTTTGGAAGAGGTCGAATTCAAAAGTCAGGGCTATCGTACCTACAATAGTCTTGAGACAGAAGCGGAATCCCAATACCTTTACAGCTACTATCAGCAGTATGGCATTGACCAAGAAGTATGTGTATTGTACGGGAAATCCTGTTGCATAGAATATGATGGCAGAAATACCGGACAGCCCTCCTGTGGTAATTTGATAGGGCAAGATAAAGAAAGTAAATCCGAGAGCGTAAATTGTCAGTCCGAAAAGGATGCTGATATAGTCTTTGCTTTCTTGCCAAATGAATGCTTTTGAATATTTCATATTACATACCGTTTTTCGGAAAGCTGTACCGGAAGGAAACTGGTTTTCCTTCCGGTTAAGGTCTGTCCTGGTTATTTTAATACAATGTTTACTATACGTTTGGGCACAATGATGATTTTCACTATTTGTTTGCCTTCAAGATATTTAGCTGTTTGTTCATTTGCCAATACCTCTTGTTCGATGGTCTTGTTGTCGGCATCTGCTGTGAAATCCATTGTGAAACGAGTCTTTCCATTGAAGGATATGCTCATTCTGACAGTGTCTTCTGTTAGATATTCTTCATTATAAGAAGGCCATTGTGCATCGCAAACGCTCTCTTGTTCACTCAATGTGTGCCACAGTTCTTCTGCCACATGAGGAGCGAACGGAGCAATCAAGATGACTAATGTGTGCAGAATTTCCTTATTGTGACATTTTTGTTGTGACAGTTCATTTACGCAAATCATGAATGCACTGATGGATGTATTATATGAAAAAGCTTCAATATCCTCAGTTACTTTTTTGATGAGTTTGTGTAATGATTTTAAAGAGTCCTTGCCGGCAGGTTCTTCAGAAGGAAGGTAGTTGCCGTTGCGGTCATAAAACAAAGCCCAGAATTTCTTGAGAAAACGATGACAACCGTCTATTCCGTTTGTGTCCCATGGTTTGCTTTGCTCCACAGGACCGAGAAACATTTCATAGAGCCGCAGTGTGTCGGCTCCGAACTTCTCGACAATCATATCAGGATTGACCACGTTGAACATGCTTTTACTCATTTTCTCAATAGCCCAACCACAGATATATTTTCCGTTTTCCAAAATGAATTCAGCATCTTTGTATTCAGGACGCCAGTTGCGAAATGCTTCGATGTCCAGAATGTCGCCCGATACGATATTTACATCCACGTGAAGAGGTGTAGTCTCATATTGGTCTTTCAGGTTCAATGACACGAATGTGTTGGTCTCTTTAATACGATAGACAAAGTTGCTTCGTCCTTGTATCATACCTTGATTGATAAGTTTTTGGAATGGCTCTTCAGTACAGCTATAACCGTAATCATACAGAAATTTATTCCAAAAGCGGCTGTAGATTAAATGTCCTGTGGCGTGTTCTGTTCCGCCGACGTACAAGTCCACGTTCCGCCAGTACTCATCCGCATCCTTGCTCACCAAGGCCTTGTCGTTCTTTGGGTCCATATACCGGAGATAGTAAGCTGAACTGCCGGCAAATCCGGGCATGGTATTCAGTTCCAAAGGAAAAACAGTATTGTTGTCAATTTGTGAATTGTCTGTCACGCAGCGGTTTATGGTGTCCCATGCCCATTTTGTAGCATGGCCCAATGGAGGTTCACCACTTTCGGTAGGCAGGAATTTGCTTACTTGTGGTAATTCCAACGGAAGGCATTCTTCCGGTATCATGTATGGCATGTTGTCCTTGTAATAAACCGGAAAAGGCTCTCCCCAATAACGTTGTCTGCTAAAAATGGCATCGCGAAGCCGATAGTTTACTTTAACTCGTCCGAGATGATGTTCTTGTACGTACTTTTTCGTTGCGGCAATAGCTTCTTTTACGGTCAGCCCATTGAGTGAGAAATCTATGTATGGCTTCACGTCTGCCCTGGGCGAATTAGTTACAATTCCCTCTTTGGCGTCGAAACTTTCTTCGCTGACGTCACAACCTTCTATTAATGGTATGATAGGCAGATTGAAGTGTCTGGCAAAGGCGTAGTCGCGACTGTCATGAGCCGGAACAGCCATGATGGCTCCCGTTCCATATCCGGCCAGAACATAGTCGCTGATCCATACAGGAATGTTTTCTCCCGTAAAAGGATTGACTGCATAAGACCCGGAGAATACACCTGTTACCTTGCGATCGGCGATGCGCTCACGTTCTGTTCTTTTTTTAGTGGCGTCGACATAAGCATCTACTTCACTCTTTTGTTGAGGAGTGGTTACTTGCTGAACCAATTCGCTTTCCGGGGCCAATACCATAAATGTAACACCGAACATGGTATCTGCACGGGTAGTAAAGATAGTGAATTCCTTGTCACTGTCTTTCAATTTGAAGCGTACTTCTGTACCTTCTGACCGTCCAATCCAGTTTCTTTGCGTTTCTTTCAATGAATCGGTCCAGTCTATGGTTTCCAGTCCATCGAGCAGTCTTTGGGCATAAGCACTTACGCGTAAACACCATTGGCGCATTTTTTTCTGTATTACCGGGTATCCGCCGCGTTCGCTTACACCGTCTACAACTTCGTCATTGGCCAATACAGTACCCAGTTTCGGGCACCAATTCACTATTGTTTCTCCAATATAGGCGATGCGATAGTTCATCAGTGTCTCCTGCTGTTGTCTTTCTGTCATGGCATTCCATTCTTCAGCTGTCAGATGTAGCTCCTCACTGCAAGCGACGTTCAGTCCTGTTGTTCCTGTATGTCCCAGTTTATCGATGAGTTCTTCTATAGGCCGTGCCTGTTTTCGTTCGTTACAGTAATAACTGTTGAACATTTTTTGAAAAGCCCATTGAGTCCAATGATAATAAGAAGGGTCGCAAGTGCGTACTTCTCTGTCCCAGTCGAAACTGAATCCTATTTTATCCAGCTGTTCGCGATAGCGGTTGATGTTTGCAGTTGTGGTGATAGCTGGATGCTGTCCTGTCTGTATGGCATATTGTTCGGCTGGAAGTCCGTAAGCATCATATCCCATGGGATTGAGCACGTTGAATCCTTGCAGTCGTTTGTAGCGGGCATAGATGTCGGAAGCGATGTAGCCTAACGGATGTCCTACGTGCAGTCCGGCACCACTGGGATAAGGGAACATATTAAGCACGTAGAACTTTTTTCTGTCTTTTCTTTCCGTTACTTTGTAAGTATGATGCTCAACCCAGTATTTCTGCCACTTCTTCTCTATTTCTCTGAAATTGTATTCCATTTTGTTTTCGATAATAGTTTTGTTTTGGTTTAAAATGTCTGTAAGATGCGATTGTTTGGCTGACAATTTGCAGCTCTCTTCATTTTGTCAGTCCTCCTGTATGAATGCATTTGTGATTTCTGCAACATACATTTTGTGGTATCCGCCTTTTTTTCCGTACCATGTCTCGTTCAGTGAGGCATCCGTAAAAGCTTCCGGTTTCAGGTTATCAGCATATAGTTTCTTGCAGCACAATACCAACCGGGCTTGCTTAAAGGCTGTATATTTTCCGTCTAATACCAGAGGAGTCAGTCCACATTCCTTGGTTTTGTCTGTGTCTCTTCCTGATTTTGAACCGCAAACTTGATAGATGTTGCGGGCTTCTTTGGAATGTCCCAAAAATGACAACGTCATCACATCGTTGTTCTCTGCAAGTTCAAACGTGTAACGCTCCGGACGTATGAATACGAAGGCCACAGGTTTGTTCCACAGCCACCCTATTCCTCCCCACGAGGCAGTCATCATGTTGTAGTGTTCTGCATTGCCGGCGCAGACCAACATCCATTCTTTGCTGATGGTTTCAAAGAAATTTTCTGTGAGTTGGGAAACTTCTATTTTTTTCATCCTCATCTGCATTCTTCTTTTAATAAGGTACAAATATAGGTATTTTTGATGTGTTGGCCTCATGTTTAGGGACGAAAAATACGGCTTTCCTTGACGCAAGTCAAGAAAAAGGCTACAGTGGTAATATTCCTAAGCAAAAATGTTCTTTTATCAGAAATAACCCTTTAACTTTGCAGTGTCTTTAAGAGAAAGATATGATTGAAAGGCGTCGTGAAGACGCGTCGTAAGGTATTAGAAAGGTAAAACAGATTGTTACAGTTTAACAAAGCACTAAGCCTGCGTGATGCAGTTGTTTATAGAAAGAAAACGATAGAATGAAAGTTCGTTTATTGTTTATTGGAAAAACTTTGAGAGATTAGAGATTTGTTGTCGGGGCTTTCCTCTTGTGAAATGAGGGTTGTCCCTTTTTTTTTGTCTTTCAAAAAAGGTTTTCATCGTGCTTTGAATCAAAAAATAGTTGTATTTTTGTGTGATGATTTTAAAAGCTTACTGAATTTATGGCGAAAGAAGGGCTGACTCCGATGATGAAGCAGTTCTACGACTTGAAAGCAAAGCATCCTGATGCTGTTATGCTGTTTCGTTGTGGTGATTTCTATGAAACTTATTGCGAAGATGCTGTCGTAGCTGCTGATATACTGGGGATAACTTTGACAAAAAGGAACAATGGCGGAAAGAATGGAGAGCCTGTGGAGATGGCCGGATTTCCTTATCATGCCTTGGATACCTATTTGCCTAAATTGATAAGAGCAGGCAGACGCGTAGCTATATGCGATCAGTTGGAGGATCCCAAGCTGACAAAAACTCTTGTCAAGCGAGGCATTACGGAACTGGTGACGCCAGGAGTCTCCATGAATGACAATGTGTTGAACTATAAGGAGAACAACTTTCTGGCTGCCGTGCACTTTGGAAAGAATGTATGTGGCGTTTCTTTCCTGGACATCAGTACGGGAGAGTTTCTCGCTGCAGAAGGAAAAGTGGAGTATGTGGATAAGCTTTTAGGTAATTTCTCTCCCAAGGAGGTTCTTTTTGAGCGGGGGCACCGGGCAGAGTTCGAATCTTGTTTCGGCAGCAAGTTCTTTACGTTTGAATTGGATGATTGGGCTTTTTCTGAAAGGTCGGCTACAGAAAAGCTGCTGAAACACTTTGAAGTGAGTAATCTGAAGGGCTTCGGCATCGATCATTTAAAGTACGGCATTGTAGCTGCAGGCGTCATCTTGCAGTATCTTGAGATGACACAGCATTACCAGATAGGGCACGTCACTTCCATTTCACGGATAGAAGAGGGGCGTTATGTACGTTTGGACAAATTTACGGTGCGCAATCTTGAATTGCTGAATGCGATGGTCGATGGAGGAAATTCCTTGCTGGGGGTGATGGATCATACGATCACTCCGATGGGTGCACGTCTGCTCCGCCGGTGGTTGTTGTTTCCGTTGAAAGATGAAAAGCCCATAAACGAGCGTTTGGATGTCGTAGAATATTTTTTTCGTGAACCGGAATTCAAGCAGCTTGTCGGAGAGCAGCTGCATCGCATGGGCGATTTGGAGCGCATTATCTCCAAAGTTTCTGTAGGGAGAGTCTCTCCGCGTGACGTCGTACAGCTGAAAGTGGCATTGCAGGCTATAGAACCTGTCAAGACAGCTTGTCTGCATGCGACAGACGCTACACTCAGAAGGATAGGGGAACAGTTGGAACTTTGTGTTTCCATTCGCGACCGGATAGCCCGTGAGATACAGAATGATCCGCCGCTTTTGGTAAACAAAGGCGGGGTGATAGCCGAAGGGGTGGATGAAGAGTTGGACAACCTGCGTCATATTGCGTACGAAGGCAAAGACTATCTGTTGAAGATACAGCAGAGAGAGATGGAGCAGACTGGCATCCCCAGTCTGAAGATTTCCTATAATAATGTATTCGGATATTATCTGGAGGTGCGCAATGCCCATAAAGATAAGGTGCCGCCTGAATGGATACGCAAGCAGACACTGGTCAATGCCGAGCGGTATATTACGCCCGAATTGAAAGAATATGAGGAAAAAATCATGGGTGCACAGGATAAGATTCTGATGTTGGAGACCAAGCTTTACAATGATCTTGTCTTGTCGCTCTCTGAATTTACGCCGGCCATACAGATTAATGCCAATTTGCTGGCACGGTTGGATTGTCTGCTTTCTTTTGCACAGGTTGCTGAGGAAAACAATTACATTCGTCCGGTTATTGCGGAAGATGATGTGCTCGACATCCGTCAGGGGCGTCATCCTGTGATTGAAAAAGAATTGCCTGTAGGGGAGTCTTACGTAGCCAATGACGTATATTTAGATTCGGAAAAGCAGCAAATCATTATCATAACCGGTCCGAATATGGCCGGCAAGTCGGCACTGTTGCGCCAGACGGCATTGATTACACTTATGGCTCAGATAGGGAGTTTCGTTCCGGCTGAGTCGGCGCACATCGGGCTGGTGGACAAAATCTTCACCCGTGTGGGAGCCAGTGACAATATCTCTATGGGAGAAAGCACTTTCATGGTGGAGATGAACGAGGCGGCCAATATACTGAACAATATATCGCCGCGCAGCCTGGTGCTTTTCGATGAGTTGGGACGCGGCACTTCCACCTATGACGGCATCAGCATCGCATGGGCCATCGTGGAATATATTCATGAGAATAACCGCGGACGGGCCCGTACGCTGTTTGCCACACATTACCATGAGCTGAACGAGATGGAAAAGCTTTATTCCCGGATAAAGAACTATAATGTTTCTGTGCGCGAGGTGGATCAGAAAGTGATTTTCCTGCGCAAACTGGTCAGGGGGGGCAGTGAGCATTCTTTCGGTATCCACGTGGCCAAACTGGCCGGTATGCCCAAGCGTATCATCTCGCGGGCCAATGCGATATTGAAAGAACTGGAATCGGCCAACAGCAAGGACGTCATGAAGCAACATTCCGGGGTAAAGAACATCATTTCGTCCGACAGTGGCGTTCAGCTCAGTTTCTTTCAGTTGGACGATCCCGTGTTATGTCAGGTCAGAGATGAGATTCTTCATCTGGACATCAACAACCTGACGCCCGTGGAGGCCCTCAACAAACTGAACGATATCCGTCGTATTGTGACGGGAAAAGAATGAAAACCGGCTGTGAGATGAAGAACGGTGCTACCTTGCAGGCTTGGATTCCTCTCGTGGGATTGACGTGTGCGGCTTTTATCTTCAATACGTCTGAGTTCGTACCTATCGGATTGTTGAGTGACATAGCCGCTGATTTCGGCGTGACCGAGGCACGTGTCGGAATGATAGTTTCCGTCTATGCATGGGTGGTTATGCTGCTTTCATTGCCTCTGATGCTGCTGGTGTCTAAGATGGAAATGCGTAAACTGTTGTTGTGGACCGTATTCCTTTTTGTCGTTTTTCAGTTTTTGTCTTCTTTTTCAACGGGATATGTCATGTTGTTGGCTTCGCGCATCGGGGTGGCCTGCACGCATGCCGTCTTTTGGTCTATTGTTTCTCCGGTGGCCGTGCGCATCGCAGACGAGAAGCACCGTGCTCTGGCATTGAGCATGATTGTTACAGGGACGTCGGTAGCCATGATTTTAGGCTTGCCTTTGGGACGTGTCATCGGCTTGCATATAGGCTGGCGATCTGCCTTTTTTTGTGTAGGTCTGTTTGCGCTCTCCATCTTGTGTTACCTGTGGTTTGTGCTCCCGCTTGTGCCCAGTCGCGGAAAAGTGGGCATACATCAGCTGCCCCGGTTGTTCCGCATACCCATGCTGATGAAGATTTATGTGCTTGCTTTGCTCGTCCCCACGGCTTATTATACCGGTTATAGCTATATCGAGCCTTTTTTGAAACAGGTGGCCGGCATGGCCGACGGGTGGATTACAGCGATGCTGATGCTCTTCGGGGCGGCAGGTATTGCAGGCAGTTTCTCTTTTTCCAGGTACTATGACAAAAGTCCGGTCCGTTTCCTAACGGTGACACTCTTCACGCTGATGATGTGTTTGTTTCTGATGCTTCCGGCATCCGCCTTTGCGGTGGCGGTTGTCGTCTTGTGTCTGGCATGGGGAATTGCGGTTACGGCCTTTAACGTTGCTATGCAGAGCGAAATCATCCGTTACGCGCCGGCGTCGGCTGTGGCGGTCTCTATGGCCGTCTTTTCCGGCATATTCAATTTGGGTATCGGCATGGGGACTTCAGTGGGCGGATTTGTCTGCACCCGTTACTCCATGGCTTATGTCGGATTGGCCGGAGGAGTCATTGCCTTGCTGGCTTTTGTCTATTGGCGTCTGAGGGTGGTCCGTTGGATGCATGGTTGAAAACAGTTCATCTTAAAATCAAAATATATGGAAACATTGAAGGAATATATCAAGAACAATGAGCAACGCTTCATTGACGAATGGTTCAGTCTGATACGCATTCCTAGCGTGAGTTCAGACCCTTCCCGCAAGGCCGACATGCAGGCTTGCGCGGAACGGTGGCGCACGTTGCTGACGGAAGCGGGGGCAGACGAGGCGCGGCTGATGCCTTCGGGCGGCAATCCGCTGGTGTATGCGGAAAAACATGTGTCGGACACTGCTCCGACGGTGCTGGTTTACGGACATTACGACGTGATGCCCGCCGACCCGCTGGAGCTGTGGACCAGTGCGCCTTTTGAGCCTGAGGTGCGCGACGGACGGGTTTATGCCCGCGGGGCCGACGACGACAAGGGACAGAGCATGATTCAGCTGAAAGCCTTTGAGTATATGGTCCGGTCGGGCGAGCTGCGCCACAACGTGAAGTTTATCCTCGAAGGGGAAGAGGAGATAGGCTCGCCCAGTCTGGCCGCTTTCCTCACCGAGCACCGCGACCTGCTGGCCTGCGACATCGTGCTGGTGAGCGACACGAGTATGCTGGCCCCTGACCTGCCGTCGATTACCACCGGACTGCGCGGACTGGCTTATTGGGAAGTGGAGGTTACCGGACCTGACCGCGACTTGCATTCCGGCCATTTCGGCGGAGCGGTGGCCAATCCCGTCAATGTGCTGTGCGACCTGCTCTCGCGGGTGACGGACCAGGACGGGCGCATCACCGTTCCGGGCTTCTACGACGACGTGGAGGAGCTGTCAGCCGAAGAGCGCGCCATGCTGCGTCAGATTCCTTTCGACGAGTCGCGCTACATGGCTTCCATCGGCGTGAAGGCACTGAAAGGGGAAAAGGGATATACAACCATTGAGCGGAACAGTTGCCGTCCCAGTTTCGACATTTGCGGCATCTGGGGCGGTTATACGGGGCAGGGAGCCAAGACGGTGCTGCCTTCCAAGGTACATGCCAAGGTGTCGTGCCGGTTGGTTCCACACCAGAGCCACGAGAAAATCTCCAGGCTGTTTGCCGACTACCTGCTCTCCGTCGCGCCGGACTATGTGAGTGTGAAGGTCACGCCGATGCATGGTGGCGACGGCTACGTCTGTCCGGTCAGCCTTCCGGCCTATCGTGCGGCCGAGGCGGGCTTTACAAAGGCTTTCGGGCGGAAACCTTTGGCCGTCCGCCGGGGCGGGAGCATCCCCATCGTGAACGACTTTGAGCGCATTCTGGGCGTGAAGACCATTCTGATGGGTTTCGGACTGGAGAGCAACGCCATCCATTCACCCAATGAGAATTTTCCGCTCGACATGTTCCGCCGGGGCATAGAGGCCGTGGTGGAGTTTCATCGTGAGGTTACTTTTAAACAGTGAGATATGGAAAAGAAAACAGTATTGATAACCGGTGCTTCCTCCGGCATAGGAGAGGGATGCGCCCGTAAGTTCGCCATGAACGGCCATCGCGTGATCATCAATGGCCGTAATGTGGAACGGCTGGAAGCCCTGAAGGCAGAACTGGAGCAGGCCTGTCGGGCCGACGTCCTGACATTGCCTTTCGACGTGCGCGACCGCCGCGCGGCCCAGGCCGCCTTGGAGTCCCTGCCGGAAGAGTGGAAAGCCATCGATGTGCTGGTGAACAACGCCGGACTGGTCATCGGCGTGGACAAGGAGCATGAGGGTAGTCTGGACGAGTGGGACGTGGTGATAGACACCGACGTGAAAGCCCTGCTGGCCATGACGCGGCTGGTGGTGCCCGGCATGGTGGAGCGGGGCAGGGGACACGTCATCAACATGGGCTCCATCGCGGGCGACTACGCCTATCCCGGTGGTAGCGTCTACTGTGCCTGCAAGGCGGCGGTCAAGGCTCTGTCGGACGGTCTGCGCATCGACCTGGTGGACACTCCCGTCCGGGTGACCAACATCAAGCCCGGACTGGTGGAGACGAACTTCTCCGTGGTGCGCTACCGTGGCGACAAGGCGGCAGCCGATAACGTTTATGCCGGCCTGCGTCCGCTCACGGGCGACGACGTGGCCGAGGTGGTTTATTTCGCCGCTTCCGTTCCCGAACACATCCAGATAGCCGAGGTGCTCGTCATGCCCACGAACCAGGCCACGGGTACGATAGCCTATCACCGGCGGTCGTGAGGCCAGCTGCCCGATTTGTTTTGTAAGAATTTTTCAATTCTTCTAATTTACTGATAATAAGCCTGCTGAGTTTTCAGCGTTTCTTTCCGCAAAGACGCGGACGTTTGTGCGGAAAGAAATACTTTTTCTTGCGGAAAGACGCTCACGTTTTCCCGCAAGACTTTTTTTGTCTGAAAAAGAGAAAAAAAGCGGCATTCAGTTCTTCCGGTTAAATGTTTTTGCCTATCTTTGCCTTGTTCCCACGCCGAAATCCCTCAGTCGTGAGGGTGCGGGGAGTGGGGACTGCATATAATGGAAAGGCGTTTATCAGACGCTTTGTCTTTTGGCTCTACAGAACTTCGCAACTTCTAAATCCAGTCAAAAACAAGGCAACGGTAGATGTCCGGTGGGTATGTTTTATGTCTGCCCTTGGTGTGCCTGCGCGTCAGTGTGAGGCGTGCCGGGGAGTGTATATACATATCGGCGTGGGCTTCTGCGTTGTCCGTTCTTACTGGATTGGGCAATGCGAAGGCCTTTGTAGAGCGGGACGGGCAACAGGTACAGACTCCCGCGCTTTTTTCGTATATGTACGCTCATGTCGATTGGTTAACAGCCTGGTCAGGGGAGCGTCAGGCCAAAAGAAATTCAGTATGAAAACAAGGTTAAACAAACAGTTTCCGGCGGTGGGTGCCGGGAGTGTGAAGTGGTTCTGTGTGGCTTTATGCCTCACGGTGGGTTTCGGCTTGTCGGCCTGCAGCGACGATGACGACGAAGGCGGCGGGGGCGGTACCCCGGCCCAGCAACCACCGAAGGTGGCAGACGTGGGGATTCAGCATCCTGTGGCGCAATTTGCAGAAAATTGGTTTGAGATTGATGGCTTCACGTATGCGGACGGACGTATGACAGGCGGAACCTATAATGGAGGTAGTATGTCATTCTCCATCTCTTCCAACCCCATGGTCATCAGAGAGTGGCACGAAGGAGAAGATTGGACAAGCACATACAGCAACATAAAGGTGAACGAAAGCGGCTTCGTCACTTCTGCCGACTGTTTTTTTTCAAGAACGGATTCTTTAGGGGGAACTGACGGAACTGCATCTGCCCGTTTCACTTATGATGCCAATGGCTATCTTCTGACAGAGTCCGGTACAAACACGGGAATAAGTGACGGCGAGTCTTATTCCTATAGCTGGTCGAGTACATATACGTGGTCTGACGGCAATCTTATGCGGGTGGAAACCAGCTATGTTGAGGACGGAGAGACGGAAACGGACGTGACCACCTACACCTACGGGCGGTCTGACTGGACCAATTCGGGTGTGGATTTTCCGATGGAAGTCGGTTATTGCGGCAATTTCTTCGGCGATTTCGGTGATGAGTGTTATATCTTCTCTGCCGGTCTGATGGGGCGACTCACCAAGAATATCCCGACAAGGGTTGTGACGATGGAGGACAATGGAGCCTATTCAAGAACTCACACGATAGACGAAGTGGAGTATAATCCGGACGGTTCTATCCGACAGATTACCATGGATGGTTATTGGCCCTATTATTATGGCTACGATGCTTATCCCATCCAGCAACAACAGGAAACTTATTCTGCAGCTGCGGCTGCAAAGACGGAGCAGGTTGCCCGTAGCCTGAAAAGAACACACCGGATGATGCGGCGGTGATAGATGAAAGGGGAGTGTGCCAATGTGAATTGCAGCTCCCCTTTCATTCTGTGTATGGCATCATTACGGTTTCATTCCGATGCGGCCTTTGCTGCTTGGTGTTGCCCCGTAGGAACGACGATGAGCCGGTCCATTGTCTGAACGGCTGAGTATCTTGTCAGCGCAGATATTCCGATGCATCGGTTTCATGCCACGACTGGACTGTGTTTTTTCTTGAGTATGGTCATGGCTTGTATTCCTTTCCAACAGAAATCCGGTCGCCGGAGTCGTCCACCTCGAACAGGTGCGGCACGCGGTGGTAATGCCCGTTGATGTTCTTGTGGCTGTGGACGGACATGAGCAGGTGGCCGTCGAACGTGCGGAAAAGCATGCCGTGGCCGAAGTTGGGCAGCGTGATGGGGTCCTGTTCCTGCGTCCACGGGCCGTCCAGGGTGCCGCTTTCGGAGTAGGCCACGCCTTGCGTATAGTCGCCATATATCCAGCTCGTCCAGAGCATGCCGAGGCGTCCCGTCTGCGTGCGGAACAGCCAAGGACCGTCCGTCACGCGGTTGGGCACGGTGTCGCCACTGATGACTTCGCGGCTCCACGGTGATTCGCTGGCGCGGAAGAGCAGCCGGGCCTCACCGATACTGCCGCTCAGGTCGGGTTTCAGTTCAATCTTTTCGATGGTGCCGTCCCAGTTCTGCAGCCATTCGTGGCAGTAGACCATGTAAGGCTTGCCGTCGGTGTCGGTCCACAGCGTGCCGTCCAGCGTCAGTTTGTCGGCCGGCAGATAGGTCGCGTCGGCCATGGGGCGATAGGGACCTTCGGCCTTGTCGCTCGCCAGCACGTGGCAGGCCCTTCGCTCCAGTCGGTTACCGCGGTAGTGGCCGATGATGCTGTCGCGGTTGGTGAATGTGGCAAAGTAGTAGTATTTGCCTTTATAATGGTGCAGTTCGGCGGCCCATATCATAGGGTGCGGTCCCATCCACGAGTCCGGGTCGGTCTGTGCTACGTTGTATGGTCCGTCCCAGAACCTCAGGTCCTTGCTTTTCCAGAGCTTTCCGCCTGTTCCGGTCATGTAGTAGGTCATGGTGGCCGAGTCCGGCAGGATGCAGGGATCGCTCAGCACGATAGAGTCTAAAGGTACGCGGGTACGGATGTGAGATTGTGAGAAGGCAGCGGCAGCAACGGCCAGCCAGCAGAGCAGGAATGCGAAGGTTTTCTTCATGGTTGAAATCTTAAAAGGTTTGTACGCGGGCAAAGATAGTGCTTTTCTACGGATTCCGCACGGCTTTCCCGTAGATTTGCGGGCGGCAACGGTGGACTTTCACCGGTATGGATTCGGCCCGAAGCCCCGCAGGACTGAAATGAAGGACGGCCATCATGGAGGAGTGTGATGCAGGATGGCGCGTGTCGAAAACGAAGTTACCGAGGCTGTAGAAGACGAACGAGGAGGAGAGTGTGTCGCAGGGTTGCAGCACGTGCGGATGATGACCGATGATGGCGTCCGCCCCGGCCTGCACCAGTCGGTGGGCATCGTAGCGTTGTTGCATGTCGGGATGCGGCTGGAACTCCGTCCCCCAGTGCAGGATGGCCACGGCGAAAGCGTCGGGGTGTGCGTTTTTGTAGTCCCGGATGCGTTCGGCCAGCCGTCCGATGGAGGCCTGACATACGCCCGGCTGGCCCTCCTGATGTACCCAGTTTTCAATCGGGAGCGGGATGCTGTTGAAGAGGGCCACTTCGGTGCGGCCTTTCCGGACTACTGTTGGACGGAGCTGTTCTTCAGTCGTCAGTCCATAGCCCAGCGGGATGATGCCGGCCGACCGCAGGGTATGGTCGGTGTCTGCCAGTCCCTGCCGTCCCTGGTCTATGGTGTGGTTGTTGGCCAGGGCGGCGTGTGTGACGCCCGCCTGCCGCAGTCCGTCGGCCCATTCGGGTTCACCCCTGAACACGAACTTCTTGCTCACCGGCGTGTTGCGGTTGGTGAGCGGGCATTCCAGATTGATGACAACGGCATCAGCCTCGCGGAAAGCCTGCTCCACACCCTGGAAGAGGGCCGCAGTGCCCTCCCGCTGAATCCACGGGCGCACGCCGCGGTCCAGCAGCACATCGCCCGTGAAGAGGATGGTCAGCTCTTCTTCTGCCTGTCTTTGGCAAGAGGACAGGAGATAGAGGAGGGCGAAAAGGCCCAAGAATAGTCTCAGCATCCCGAACTGTAGAAGAAGCCTTCGTTCACAACGGGCCGTTGTTTCAGCAGATAGGGCCGTATCCATTCCGGCACATCCGGTGCCTTGCCGTCCCGCAGCATCTGCTGCCATTCCTCATCGGTCAGCCGTTCGTCCAGGGGGCGGACGAACTCATAATAGCTGAACGTGGCCCCACGGGTGAGGTAAGTCAGTCCGCCGATGTCCACCAGTATGTAGATGGCATTAGCCGTACCGGTCGCCTCATGCAGGATGCCGTTCTTGCCGCAGCCCGGAACGTTGCGGGTGAACACGTCCGCCACGAGGGCCACGGAGCGTTCCGCCCCTTTCACCTCGTACCACGTGCTGTAAGATGTTCCCGGTTCGATGACGCCAAGAGTGAACCATTCGATGGAACTTCCCGCCTTCTGTATGCTCCTGTACTCCTCTTGGGTGAGCGTGTCTCCGCGCAGTTCCTTTTCGGTCATGCGGAGGCAGAAGTCCACCTGCTCCGTCAGACTGTTGTTTTTTCCCAACAGGTCTTTGTCGGTGAAGCCTGTCTGTTCCAGCAGTTGCCGGTTTTGCCGGAGGAGTTCCTTCAATTTCTTCCAGAACGTCAGGTTGGGTTCCACGTACCCTACTATGACAGGGTCGGGCATTCCGCCGCCTCCGCATTCGAGCAGTATGGGTTGTTCACCATAGAGCACCGCATCGTGCTTCAGTCCCGTCCATGAGGCCAGGGCTGTGTTCAGGTTCTTGATTTGCCAGGACGGGGTCTGCATGAAGCCGGGATAGTCTTTGTCGGGACGTTGCAGCTCCACGAGGGTTTCCATCCAACGGTCGTACAGGGTGCCGTCTCCGGCGGCTTTTCCGTGGAACTGCCGTTTCATCCTGTCGGCTGTCTGGCGGTAGTCTTTCCAGTTCTCGGTCTCGTGGTAGCAAGTGTCGAGCAAGGCCGCTGCGCCCTGCACTCCGAAAGCGGCGAAGACGTCCAGTGCCTTGGGATAGGCACGGTCACTGTTGGGCGTGGCATCCGCCATCTCGCCCAGGATTTCGCTGTCCGCCATGTAGCGTGCAGGCATGAAGTTGATTTTGTCGGCACAACTCAGCTGTATTTTGGGCCGGATGCGGTTTCGGGTTTTGAAGAGGGCGACGAGCACGTCATTGGCTTGCCGCACCACGGATCCGTCTTTTTCCAAAGCCTTTTGCGTGAGTCCGTTCCGGTCCAGCCAGTCGGCGATTTCGAGGATGGAGGCGTTGTCCGGCGACCCCATCAGGAACGTGAGGGCCGTGTCCAGCTGCCTGCAATCCCGGCGTGCGCTTTCGGGGATGCGGTTGAGGGCGGCGGCCATGATGACGGTGCGCCACAGTTCGTCCGTCTTTTCACGGCAGAACGAGGCCGTCTGCAGCCACATCATGCACCTGAAGTAGCGTTTCATGGTCTCGTTGCGGGTGTAGTGTCCGCGCGGCTTGAACAGACTGTAGGGGAAATAGGTGTCGGTGTAGCCCAGGAAAGCCGACGGGGCGTCCTGGCAGGCCGCAATGCTTTGCAGCTCGGCCTGCCAGGACGTCCGGAATTCCTCCGGCACGGGCAGTTCGCTGTCCGTGAGCAGGCGGTAGGCTATGGCGAAGTACGTAGCGGCGAACCCGGCTTCCGCTTTCACGGCCTCTTGCCGGTACAGAGCCGTGCACTCCGTGTGCAGGGCACGCAGGGCGCGTTCCAGTGCGGGCTGGAAATGATTTTGCTCCAGACTCTTGAGCACATAGCCGAAGTACATGTGGAAAGCCTGCAGGTAGACGTCCGTAGTGATGAAACTGGGCATCTGCTGATAGTCGTTGGTTTCATATACATTGAACAGCTGTTCATACCCCATGGGAGCGATGGCAAAGTTGCAACGGTCCAGTAAGGCGAGCAGTCTGCCGTCCGGATTGTCTATCTGGAACAGGTTGACGCAAAGGAAAGGGCTGAGCAGCCGGTGCCCGTCCCGCGTGATGTAGCGGTGCCGGGCGAGTTCTGCCATACGACGGTCTATCTTTTCCACGAAAGCCTTTTCTTCCGGCAGCAGTTTCACTTTGTCGTACGTGTCTGCATAAGGGATTTTCTTGTCATAGGATGCGTAGAACGTACTCTCGCACAGGTCGTAGTACCAGTCTGTCTTCCGGCAGAAGAAACTGTTCAGGTCACCTTCGATGAACCAGTAGCCGTGCAGGGCGTAAGGATAGCTTCTGAGGATGCGCAGTTCCTCGTAGCCCAGTCCGCTGATGTCCTGCTCCAGGTCTATGCTTTGGGGCAGCAGACTGTCTGTGAGCAGGCGGGAGGGAGCGGACACCGGGGAAATTCCGGTTTCTTCGGCGGTTGTTTGTGCGGTGTTCTGCGCCTGCTTCTTGTGCGATGAGCGGCAGGATGTGCCGATGGTTGCTGTGCAGACCAGACAGCACAGGGTGAGGATGAAGGCGGTGTGTTTCATATTTCAGCATTTAAAGTTTAATAATTATCGGGATATGTCGCGCTCGAATACGAGACCGAAGCCCTCCTGGCGGTACAGGGCCTGCACCAGTGTGCCGTCCGCCCGGCGTTCCGTGGTGCGGATGCGTACCGGAACGGAGTCGTGCACGAGGTGGAAGTCCACGAGCGGACGCGCCACCCTTGAGCCGAGCCACAGCGGGCGTATGAGCCGTCCCTTGTAGAGTTTGAACAGGAAGAGGCGTTTCTCCGGACGGGGAAAATGGCGCGTGGGCTTGATGACCCCCACGGCGATTTCCGGTACGCCGTCGCCCGTCAGGTCGCCGCACTCGAAGCGGTAGACAGGGTAGGGCAGTTCCCAGTCCGATACCGTAACACCGTTGATGAAATGGTGCAGGACGTACAGACTGTCATGCCGGTGTTCCAGCCGGATTTCTCCGCACTGTCCGTCGCCCCGTCCGTAGGCGTACCGCTCGTCCTTGTCCGCGCAGGCGGCAGCCAGCAGGCAGGTTATGGCGAACGTCAGGGAAAGCCGTATGAAAGATGCGTGTCGCAGCATGTGTCTGACTCAGATATGTTTCCGGACAAGAAAGCCCGCTCCGTTTCCCATATAAAGAACGAGGGGGACGGTCATGTCCGTTCCCCCAGTTTGCGGCAGAGCTTTCCGCCCGCCATGCAGTAGACACCGATGAGGATGAACGGTATGCTCAGAATCTGTCCCATATTAAGGAACATGGCGGCCTCCCACGCCTCCTGCACCTCCTTGGTGCATTCGATGAAGAAGCGTGCCGTGAAGATGCTCGTCAGGCAGAAGCCGAAGTAGAATCCCGTGCCCACTTTCTGCGGCCATTTGTGGTAGAGCACGTAGCCTGCGATGAGGAAAATGAAGTAGCAGACGGCCTCGTACAGCTGTCCCGGATGGCGCGGCAGCATGTCCACCCGCTCGAAGACGAACGCCCAGGGCATGTCGGTGGGCTTGCCTATGATTTCCGAATTCATCAGGTTGCCCAGACGGATGAACATGGCACTGGCGGGCGTGGCGATGGCCACGTTGTCCAGCACACGCATGATGTTCACCTTGGTCTTCCTGACGTAGAGCCACAGGGCGATGATCAGTCCCAGCGTGCCGCCGTGGCTGGCCAGTCCGGCATATCCGGTGAACACCCAGCCGTGGGCTGTCTGCCTCAGCGGCAGAATCATTTCCAGCGGGTGGGCGAGGAAGTAGCCCGGTTCGTAGAACAGGCAGTGCCCCAGACGGGCTCCCACCAGTATGCCCACGAAACAGTACAGAAACAGCGGGTCGAACAGTTTGTCGGGGATATGCTGCTGGCGGTAGAGGCGATGCACCAGCACGTAGGCCGCCAGCAGGGCCAGACACCAGCACAGCGAGTACCACCGCACGCCGAAACTGCCGATGTGGAAAGCGAACAGATCCGGATTCCACAGGATGTAAAGCAGCTGGTTCATGGCCTATACGTTGAAGCGGAAGTGCATGATGTCGCCGTCCTGCACCACGTAGTCCTTTCCTTCCACACCCATCTTTCCGGCCTCGCGAACGGCTGCTTCGGAGCCATATTTGATGTAGTCCTCATACTTGATGACTTCCGCGCGGATGAAGCCTTTCTCAAAGTCGGTGTGGATGACGCCGGCACACTGCGGAGCCTTCCAGCCCCGGCGGAACGTCCAGGCCTTCACCTCCATCTCGCCCGCCGTGATGAACGTCTGCAGGTTCAGCAGATGGTAGATGGCCTTGATGAGACGGTCGCAGCCGGATTCCTGCAAGCCCATGTCCTGCAGGAACATCTGCTTCTCCTCGTAGCTCTCCAGTTCGGCAATGTCAGCCTCGGTCTGTGCGGAGATGATGAGCAGTTCGGCATTCTCGTCCTTGATGGCCTCGCGCACGGCGTCCACATAAGCGTTGCCGTTGGCGGCCGAGGTGTCGTCCACGTTGCACACGTAGAGCACGGGCTTGGCCGTCAGCAGGAACAGGTTCCGGGCAGCCTGCTGTTCCTCTTCGCTCTCGAACGTCACGGTGCGGGCCGATTTGCCCTGCTCCAGTGCGGCCTTGTATTGCACCAGCACGTCATATTCCACCTTGGCCTGCTTGTCGCCGCCCACCTTGGCCACCTTTTCCACGCGCTTCATACGGTTCTCGATGGTCTCCAGATCCTTGAGCTGCAGCTCGGTGTCGATGATTTCCTTGTCGCGCACAGGGTCTACCGAACCGTCAACATGCACGATATTGTCGTTGTCGAAGCAGCGCAGCACGTGGATGATGGCATCCGTCTCGCGGATGTTGCCCAGAAACTGGTTGCCCAGTCCCTCGCCCTTGCTGGCCCCTTTTACCAGTCCGGCGATGTCCACAATCTCACAGGTGGCCGGCACGATGCGGCCCGGATGCACCAGTTCGGCCAGTTTGTTGAGCCGTTCGTCCGGCACGGTGATTTGTCCCAGTTGCGCATCGATGGTGCAGAACGGGAAGTTGGCTGCCTGCGCCTTGGCGCTCGACAGACAGTTGAATAGGGTGGATTTACCCACGTTGGGCAAGCCCACGATACCTGCTTTTAAAGCCATAGTCTTATTTCTTTGATGATAATTGTCGTTCTTCTGATGTGCAAAGTTAAGAATAAATCTTCGGAGTAGGGGAATAAAATGACAGAAATATGGTTGAATGCCCTATGGCTAAAGCGTTTGCGGAGAGCTTCCGGCTGAGCGGGGGCGGAGGGTTGCCGGCGTGTGCCGCAGCACGCTGCCGGAAGAAACTTGCCGGCAGACAGACGGTGCCTCGGAACGGGAACAGGCGGTGCGGGTGGATGGCTTGTTCCGGGGCGTGAGATTTTTCATGGTCCGGTGTCATAAGATGCTGTCTTCAGGCTGAGAATCTATATCTCCAGCCTGAAGATATATATCTTTAACCTAAGGATATACATCTTTAGCCTAAAGATATGTATCTCTAACCTAAAGATATAGAATTTTACGGCACGGCATAAAAAAACAGTCCTCGCTGGGGACTGTTTTTCGGGTGAAAGGAACTGTTGTTGTCCGGCAGAATCTGTCGTTGAGTTTACCAGCGTACGGGTTCTTGCAGGATGTTGCCGTCTGCGGCGTCCTCTGCGGTGAACGTCTGGGCTTTGTATTGCACGCACAGCATCACCAAGGGAGCGGTGCCGTTGTTGCGCACACTGCGTTTGCCTGCGGGCGATACGCGCACTACGCTTCCTTCCTGCACGGCGAACGTCTGTCCGTCCACCTGAAACTCTCCTTTGCCGCTGAGGAAAAAGTACAGTTCCTCGTGATTCTTATGCGTGTGCAGGAAGCCGGTTTCCGTGCCCGGCTGGAACACTTGGAACGACAGTTCGCTGCCGGTAGTGCCGAGGGCGGAGCCGCAGAACACTTTGCCCGGTATGCTGATGCCGGGACCCATTTCCAGTACATACTCGCTCACGTCTGTGAGTGTGCCTACGCTGATGGCTTTGAAATTCTTTGCCGATGCGATTTCTTCAATCTGTTTCATACTCTTATGTCTTTTAAAAGGTTTTGCTTGTCTTTGCTCAGGGGCATGGCCGTCCGCAGCGGGTCCCCTGCGCGTTTTCGCAGGACAAAGATAACGAAAAAGAGTATGATTTACAATAAGTTACTTTTTGGTAACCTGCTCACCTGCATTTCACCTTTGCTGGGAAACAGGCACTTTGTGCGGCGTAAAAAAGAAAAATTTTTCCGGACTTGCAGGCCGGGGGCGGTGCGGGCGTCGGCATGTTCCGCCGGTATGCGGGCCGACAGGGCGGGGAGGCGCAGGCCGGGGCTTCCCAGAAGGGGCAAGGTCATGTCGGCAGGTCTCCATGGCGGCACCTTGCAGCCGCCGTGGCGGGCTGGAGGCTCAGTGCGCCTCCAGCCAGTTCTTGCCCCAGCCGTAGTCGGCTTCGAGGGGGACTTGCAGGGTGCAGGCGTGCTCCATCTCTTCGATGACGATGCGCTGCACGCGCTCTTTTTCTTCCGGATAGACGCTGAAGTTCAGTTCGTCGTGCACCTGCAGTATCATCTTGGAGCGCAGTCCTTCCTCGCAGAAGCGGCGGTGAATGGCTATCATGGCTATCTTGATGATGTCCGCCGCGCTGCCCTGTATGGGCGCGTTGATGGCGTTGCGCTCGGCATAGCCGCGCACCACGGCGTTGCGGCTGTTGATGTCGCGCAGGTAACAGCGGCGGTGGTAGATGGTCTCGGTGTAGCCTTTCTCACGGGCCAGTCCGATGCTCTTCTGCATGTACTCCTTCACTTTGGGGTAAGTGTCGAAGTATCCGTCTATCAGTTCTTTGGCTTCCGCGCGGCTGACGTTCATCCGCTCGGCCAGTCCGAACACGGTGATGCCGTAGATGATGCCGAAGTTGGCCGTCTTGGCTTTCCGCCGTTCCTCCTTGGTCACCTCTTCTATGGGTTTCTTGTAGATTTTTGCGGCGGTGGCGGCGTGGATGTCGTGCCCTTCGCGGAACGCCTCCATCATGTGTGGGTCTTCGCTCAGATGGGCCATGATGCGCAGTTCTATCTGAGAGTAGTCGGCAGAGAAGAACTCACAGCCCGGCTCCGGGATGAAGGCTTTCCGGATTTCCTTGCCTTCCTCGTTGCGGACGGGTATGTTCTGCAGGTTGGGGTTGCTGCTGCTCAGTCGTCCGGTGGCGGTGATGGTCTGGTTGAACGAGGTGTGTATGTGGCCGGTCTTCGGGTTGACCAGTTTGGGCAGGGCGTCGATGTACGTGCCCAGTAGCTTTTTCAGTCCGCGGTGTTCCAGAATCTTGGTGATGATGGGGTGCCGGTTGCGCAGGCTTTCCAGCACTTCTTCGGAGGTTACGTACTGTCCTGTCTTGGTCTTTTTCGGTTTTTCGCTGACTTTCAGCTTCTCGAACAGGATTTCTCCGACTTGTTTCGGCGAGGCGATGTTGAACTCCTCTCCGGCCAGTTCGTGGATTTCCTTTTCCAGTCGGTTAATCTGCTCCGTGTAGAGTTGCGAGGTTTCTTTCAGGGCTTCCGTATCAATGCAGACACCGTTGCGCTCCATCCAGGCCAGTACGGGCATGAGCGGCATCTCTATGTTGCGGAACAGTTCGTAGCATCCCTCCTCCCTGAGTTTCGGTTCGAAGATGTTCTTCAGTTTCAGCGTGACGTCCGCATCCTCGCAAGCGTATTCGTACACTTGTTCCGGCGGCAGGTCGGCCATGTTTTTCTGGTTGCGTCCTTTCGGTCCGATGAGTTCCTCGATGTGTATGGTCTGATAGTTCAGGTAGATTTCGGCCAGATAGTCCATGCCGTGGCGCAACTCCGGTTGCAGCAGGTAGTGGGCAATCATCGTGTCGAATATCTCGCCGCGCAGGCTGATGCCGTAGTTCTGGAGCACCATCAGGTCATATTTGATGTTTTGTCCTATTTTAAGGATTCGGGGATTCTCGTAGACCGGTTTAAATTCATTAACTATTTTTTGCGCTTCTTCATCATCTTGCGGAATCGGCACGTAGAAAGCCTGATTTTCCTCTACGCAGAAGCTCAGTCCGACCAGTTTGGCGTTGATGGGATCTGTTCCGGTCGTCTCTGTGTCCAGACTGAGAAAATCTTTTGTAAGGAATAAGTCAATAATTCGCTGTCTACCGTCTTTTGTGTCAATGAGTTGGTAGTCAAAATCAGCCTTATTGTACCGCTTGAGATTCGTTTTTTTGCTTTCTTCTGTGGGATTGTCCGCAAATTCCGGAAAGAGAGAGCCTGCAAAAAGCGGGGTTTGTGCTTCTGTTGTCTGTTTGGCGAACTTCCGTTCGGCCAGCGTCCGGAACTCCAGTTCCTCGAACAGACGTTGCAGCGTTTCCGTGTCAGGCTCTTTGATGCGAAGCTCTTCCAGGTCGAGGGTGACGGGCACATCGGTCTTGATGGTGGCCAGAAACTTGGAGAAGGTGATCATCTCGCGGTTGGCCTCCACTTTCGTCTTCAGTGCTCCTTTCAGTTCATCGGTATGGGCGAGCAGGTTCTCGATGCTGCCGAACTGTCCGATGAGTTTCGAAGCCGTCTTCTCGCCCACACCCGGACAGCCGGGGATGTTGTCGGCGGTGTCGCCCATCAGGCCCAACATGTCGATGACTTGGGCCGGATTGGAAATGCCGAACTTCTCCGTTACCTCTTTTACGCCCATGATTTCAAATTCTTTGTCGCCGAATTTGGGGCGGTATATCCTGACCCTTTCGCCCACCAGTTGGCCATAGTCCTTGTCCGGTGTCATCATGTAGGTCTCCACTTGCGGCATTCCGGCGGCCTGTGTGGCCAGTGTGCCGATTACGTCGTCCGCCTCGAAGCCCGGCACTTCAAGGATGGGGATGCGGTAGGCGCGTATGATATCCTTTATAATAGGTACGGCAGTGCGGATGGCTTCCGGCGTCTCTTCCCGCTGCGCCTTGTATTCCGGATAGGCCTCGTGGCGGAAAGTGGGTCCGGTAGGGTCGAAGGCCACACCGATATGCGTGGGCTGCTCTTTGTTGAGCACTTCCTCCAGTGTGTTGACAAAGCCGAGTATGGCCGATGTGTTCAGCCCTTTCGAGTTGATGCGCGGGTTTTTGATGAAAGCATAATAAGCCCTGTAGATAAGGGCATAGGCGTCAAGTAAGAAGAGTCTGTCCATACATTCTTATGATTTTCCCCGTAAAATTACGTAAAAATAATGAGTGGCTTTTGATTTTTATGTAATTTTGTACTTCGATTAAACGGTAATATGGACGTATTGACTCAAATTCGTAGACCTGTGGAGCGTGAGATGGCCGATTTTGAATCGCTCTTTGGCATCACGCTTCAGCATCAGAATCCCATTCTTGCGACCGCTTTGCAGCATGTGTTAGGTCGCAAAGGAAAATTGATGCGTCCTCTATTGGTTTTGTTGGCTGCCAGAAAATTCGGCCAGGTCAATCAGGCGGTGCTGCATGCTGCTGTCAGTCTGGAGATGCTTCATACGGCCAGTCTGGTGCACGATGATGTGGTGGACGAGAGCGGGATGCGCCGCGGGCAGTCGTCCGTGAATGCCATGATGGGAAACAAAGCCGCCGTGCTGGTGGGAGATTATCTGCTGTCCACCTCGCTGAAGCACGCTGCCATGGCCGGCAGTCTGCGCGTGGTGGAGATGATTGCCCGCCTGGGGCAGAATCTTTCGGACGGTGAACTGCAGCAACTGTCCAACATAAAGTCCGATGAAATCAGCGAGCAGCAATATTTTGAGGTGGTACGAAGCAAGACGGCTTCGCTCTTTGCCGTATGTGCCGAAGTAGGGGCTTTGCTTTCCGGAGCTTCGGAAGAAGAAATCAGCCGTATGCGCGAATTCGGCACTTATGTGGGAATCTGTTTCCAGATTCGTGACGATGTGTTTGACTATTATGCCGATGCAAGGGTGGGGAAACCTACGGGCAACGACATGAAAGAGGGTAAGCTGACTTTGCCTGTGGTGCATGCCGTGTTGCAGCCCGGTGCGGAATCGTGGCGCGAAATTGCCTTGAAAGTCCGTGCCGGTCATGCTACGGATGAGGAGATTGGCGCTTTGGTGGAATATACCAAGCAGTCCGGTGGCATAGACTACGCCCGCAGCAAGATGGACGAGTGCCGCAGTTGTGCTCTTGGATTGATTGGTAGCGACGGAGATGCGGCGGTTTGCGATGCCCTCCGTCTGTATGTGGACTTCGTGCTGAAGCGCGTGTCGTGAATGCAGGTCCGGCAGGAACATGTTGAATGCACAGATTTTGTGCTGGTGAAATACAGGGACGGAAGAAATGTAAATCCACGCTTCTTCCGTCCTTTTTGTTTTTCTTTTGATGGATTTATCCCTCGTCCGGCATTCTGGCGTACGTGAGGGTCTCTTCTCCTTGCTCGCCGTCTTCTTCTGCCCATGTGGAATGGATGACCAGCTGGTCGGATGTGCGCATGGTGTTATCCATGAATCTGAATTTTGATTGTTTCCGGAGGGAGAATGTGACATAATGTCATCTCTGCCGTTTTTTGCCGTTGACCGGATATGCTCATTCAGTGCTTTGTTTTTGCCCTTCTGTTAAAGCGGATGCGGCATTCTTGCCTGTATCGCGCATTTGTCCGCACAAAAGCGGGTTTTCGTGCGGAAAGAATCCGCCCGCTTTGCGGAAAGAAACTTGCGTTTGTGCGCAACGCGGGGAGGATTTGTGCGGAAAAGAGCGGAGATTTGTGCGGAAAACGCTGTCTGCCGGTGCTGAAACGAGGCTTTTCTTTTCTATCTGGTGGAGAAAAGCATACAAGAAGCTCCGCCACGTTTGTCACCGTTTCGGGCGGTTTCGTGACGGAGCAGCATTTTTGTGCGCATGGAGTGGGGGAGCGGCTGTCAGAATGCTTCTGCCGGGTTTGTGCGGCTTGTCAGAATGTCACAGACCCTCCGTGTGAGAATCTTGTGGAGGCGTCCGGCTTCGGGCGCACTCACATCGTTGCGATTCTCGCAGGGAGGGTCTGACAGATTGTCAAATTGTCAGTGGGCGGTTGTCAGAAGAACTTCACTTCCTGTCCCGTCACTTCGCTCAGCAGCAGGTTGGCCAGCCGGCTCGTGCCGAGGCGCAACCACTGGTTGGTGAGCCACTTCTCGCCCAGCACTTCCTTTACGATGGTGTAGTAGACGAGGGCGTCGTGCACCGTGTGCATGCCTCCGGCGGGCTTGAAACCTATCTGAATGCCCGTCTCGTCGTAGTATTCCTTGATGGCCTGACACATGACGTAAGCGGCTTCTGGCGTAGCTGCCGGTTCCAGCTTGCCGGTGGACGTCTTGATGTAGTCCGCTCCGGCGTACATGGCCAGCAGGGAGGCTTTCTTGATGTTTGCGGCGGTCTTGAGGCAGCCTGTTTCGAGGATGACTTTCATCTTGTGGTCGCCGCAGACGGCTTTCAGTTCAGTGATTTCGTCGCAGAGCGTCTCGTAGTCTTCGCTGAGGAACTTGCCTACGGACATCACGATGTCTATCTCCGTGGCACCGTCCTTGATGGCCAGTGCGGTTTCGGCCACTTTGACTTCTATCAGTGCCTGCGAGGAGGGGAAACTGCCCGACACGCAGGCTACTTCTACGCCCTCGACTTCCAGCGACTGGCTGACGATCTGCGCAAAGCAGGGGTAGACGCAGATGGTGGCCACGTGCGGCAGGTCGGGGTAGGTGGCCTCGAAGTCGTTCACACGTTCCGTGAAGCGCAGGATGCTTTCCTCGCTGTCCGTGGTGTTCAGTGAGGTCAGTTCCACGCTGCCCAGCAGGAAGCGCTTGACTTCCGTGGTGTCGTTTTCCGGCACTTTCTCGGCGATGATTTTCGCCACGGCTTCTTTCACTGCTTCGTCGTCCACGTTGAGGTCATATTTCCTCAATGCCTGGTCGTACTTGCTGACTTCAGGCTCATGCTGATGCTTGTGCTCGCTCATGATTCAATGTAGTTTTGGGTTGTTGATATGTCGTTCATTGTCTCTTTTTGTCTTCTTCTCGAAGCTTTTCTGCAGGGCCTGTGTCAGGTCCACGCCCGTCTGGTTGGCCAGACAGATGAGTACCCATAGCACATCGGCCATTTCTTCCTCCAGGTTGCAGTCTTCGCCCGGCTTGAACGACTGGTCGCCGTATTTTCGGGCGATGACGCGGGCCAGTTCGCCCACTTCTTCCGTCAGGCAGGCCATGTTGGTCAGTTCGCTGAAGTAGCGCACGCCTACGGTGCGTATCCAGTGGTCCACTTGTCGCTGTGCTTCTTCTATCGTCATGTTGCTGTTGTTTATTCCTTGTTCTTCGTGTCCATGCAGATGGTGACGGGGCCGTCGTTGAGCAGTTCCACTTTCATGTCTGCCCCGAACTCGCCGGTCTGCACCGGTTTGCCGAGCTGTCCGGCCATTTTGCGGCAGAAGCTTTCGTAGAGAGGTATGGCCGTGGCGTGGCCGGCGGCGCGGATGTACGAGGGGCGGTTGCCTTTCCTGTAGGATGCCATCAGCGTGAACTGGCTGACCACCAGTATGTCCCCTCCGCTGTCGAGGATGCTTTTGTTCATCACGCCGTTCTCGTCGTCGAAGATGCGCAGGGCGGCAGTCTTTTTGCAGAGCCATTCGATGTCCTCTTCACTGTCGGCTTCTTCTATGCCGAGCAGGATGAGCAGGCCCCGTCCGATGGAGGCCTTGCACTGGCCGCCGATGGTCACCGAGGCGTGGGCTACGCGTTGTATCACGATTCTCATGATGAGTCTGTCTGGTTGTTGTTTATAGCAAATTTACGGAGTTTTTTTGTGTTTCAGGCGTATTCTACGCTTTTTTTGCGCCAATCCACGTCAGTCGGTGCCAGATGGTTTCCAGCGGTCCGCGTTTGAAGTGGCGGAACCACCAGTGGGCAAAGGCCAGCTGAAGCAGGAAAAGGGCGATGCCGATGAGCAGGCTGAGGGTGGTGCCGCAGTAGCGGTGCATCTCCAGTCCGTAGCCATAATAGATGAAACTCCCGATGATGGATTGCGATATGTAGTCTGTCAGACTCATCTTACCGTAAGGGGCAAGCAGACGTTGCAGCTTCCCTTCGTTGGTCCAGTAGAGCAACAGGAAACTGCTGACGATGACCAGCATGAACGAGAGGTTATACCAAGAATTCCAGACCGTCTGCATCGTCGATTCCAGGAAGGGGTTTTCTATCAAGGAATAGATAAACTCTTTCAGGTAATACAAGAAAACGGTTGTGGGGAGGGCGTACAGTCCGACACGCAGCCAGAAACGTATGACGCGGTCATGGTCTTTTCCTGTAGGACTGAACAGACCGTTGCGTCCTAACAGCATCCCGATCATGAAGAGCGAGGCCGTCTGGAACACACGGCCGTAGCACCAAGCCCAGTTCAGGCTGGCGAGCTGTCCGGTGACGAAATTGGCTTTTACCATTTCCCAGAACGAATGACCGTTCAGTTGTGGGTAGACATCGGCCAGCGAGTAAACCATTTGTTGAAGGTTGGCTTCCGGATGAAGGAGGGAATAAATGGCCTTGCCCCATTCCACCGGCTGCAACATCAGGATGAGGGCTATCCATGCCACCGTCCTGTTCCCTGAATGTCGGACGGGAACCAGTACAAAACCGATCAGCGCATAGAGCACAAGGATTTCGCCCGGAAAGAAACTGGCGTTGATGAAACCGAATCCCAGCAGCAGGATGAGCCGCCACATGTAACGGTTGCGGAAGTCTGTGCCTCGCTTTTCACTGTTGTGACTTTGCAGGTAGAACGTAAAGCCGAAGAGCAGGGCGAAGATGGCATAGGCTTTTCCTGAGAACAAGAAGAACAGCATATCCCACAAGTGCCGGTCCAGTTGGGCCAGCCATGCCGGTGCTGTTTCAGGAAATGAGTAGTAATTGAAATGTTCGATGTTGTGCAGCAGGACGATGCCCATTACGGCAAATCCTCGGAGTGCGTCGATGGAGTGAATACGCTTGTCTGTTTGTAAGGTCTTGGTTTCCATTGTTTATGTTCTATGTTTTATGAAATAAGGGTGGGACAGTCCGGAGAAAGTCCTCTGTTACGAGATTTGAGGTGTGGGTGGACAGTCCGTGATTATTTGTTCGGAGCATGCTTTTTTCACTAATCCGGAGCTACGGAAAGCCGTATGCCCTTTCCTTTTTCCGAGTTGTGCGGCGAGGCGACTTGGCTGCATTGATAGGAGGTATGAGCCAATCGGTTCGCATTCTTTTTGTCTGGATGGACGGAGCCGAAGTCTGTTGGATTGCCGGTTAAATCAATGCTGTATATGCTGTTTCCCAAATTGGCAGATGGAATATCTGTCGCTGTTTTTGTGTTTCCTATGGTGTTGAAGCAAATGTTGTGTAATGTCATGCCTTTGTCATTCTTTGTCCTGGGTTTGTATACGTTGCAAATATATTAAATTTTGACGGTTCTTTTCAGCTGTTTCTTGCTTTTTTGTTCGGGATTTTGCTGTGCGATAGGTGGATTTTAATACGCGTCTGGAACATGAACAGGCGGGTGTGGGTTTTACTGACGAGATTCCATGCGGTGTCTCTTCCTGATTGTTTTTTTCACGTGTCCTGTTGCCGGATGTCAGAAGTGAAGGACTTGTGATGTCTGCTCCCTTGTTTTGTAACGGACTTATGACCCGGAATGATTCGGGATTTGTGCGTTTAATATATTTATTATCAGTATGTTGCTTCTGGTTATGCGACGGTATGTGGCGATATGCACCACTTTGTTCCTTTTTGTGAAGCAGGTTGTTGGATGCATTTCTCTTTTTTGTTGTCACAACGGGTGGAATCTGCTGTATTTCTTATGCTTCTTCGGTCAGATTTTCTTTGATGATTTTGGCTTTTGCCGGTCCTATTTCTGTTGCAATTTCTTCGAGAGAAGCTTCTTTGATACGTTTTACGCTTTTGAACTTTTTCAGCAGTTGGGTCTTGGTCTTTTCCCCGATACCTTTGATGTTGTCCAAGGCAGACGTTGTCTGATGTCTGCTCCTTTTGTCGCGATGGAACGTGATGGCAAACCGGTGCACCTCATCTTGTATTTGTGTCATGAGGCGGAATAGGGGACTGTCTGTTTTCATACCGATGACGATGGGCGGAAAACCGAAAAGCAATTCATTGGTGCGGTGCCGGTCGTTTTTAGCCAATCCGGCGATAGGGATGTGCAGTCCCAGTTCGTCTTCCACCACTTCGCGCACCACTTCCATCTGTCCGCGTCCGCCGTCCGTGATGATAAGGTCGGGCAGTTCGCCTTGTTCCTCTATAGCTCTCGAATAACGTCGTCTCACCACTTCCTTCATCGAGGCATAGTCATCCGGGCCAATCACAGTCTTGATGTTGTATTTACGGTAGTCCTGCTTGCTGGGCTTGCATTTCTTGAATACCACGCAGGCTGCCACAGCGTCTGCTCCGGAGATGTTTGAATTGTCGAAACATTCTATGCGTATAGGGAGTTTTTCGAGGTGCATGGCTTGTTGGATTTCTTTCATCAGGCGCACGCTCTTCTGTTCTGGATTGAGTTTCTCGGCTTGTTTCAGCCTGTCTACTTTGTATTGTTTCACATTGAGGATGGAGAGGTCGAGCAGTTTCTTTTTGTCTCCTCTTTGAGGAATGGTGAAGGTGACTCCTTCCATTTCGATGTCTATGGGGAAGGGGATGATGATTTCTTTAGAGTGGCTTTTATAGCGTTCACGCATTTCGGCTATGCCGAGTGCGAGAAGATCTTGTGCTGTCTCGTTCATTCGTTTCCTGTATTCAAAAGTGAAAGCCTGATTGATGCATCCGTTAGTCACGTGCAGGTAGTTGACATAGGCTGTGTTTTCATTATCTTCAATGGCGAATACATCAATGTTGTGGAGCACATTGCTCACCACTTCGCTCTTGCTTCGGTAACTTTCCAGCAGATCATACTTTTGTTTGATTATTTGTGCCTCCTCGAAACGTAGTTCTGTGGCTAAACGTTGCATTTCCTGCATCAGTTTATGACTGATTTCTGCGGTGTTTCCTTTCAGTATTTCTTTGGCTTCACGGATGGATTGGAGGTATTCTTCATGACTTTGTGCACCTATACAAGGACCTTTGCAGTTCTTGATGTGATATTCTAAACAGACATTATATTTTCCTGATTGTACATTTTCGGGCGTAAGTGGCAGGTGACAGGTGCGTAGCGGATAAAGGTTCTTGATCAATTCGAGCAATGCATTCATTGTCGGAATATGGCTGTAAGGACCGAAGTAGGTAGATCCGTTTCTGACAATATGCCTGGTCTTGAATATGCGGGGGAAGTATTCGTTGGTCACACAGATGGAAGGATAAGTCTTGTCGTCCTTTAACAAGACATTATAGTGAGGCTTGTATCGTTTGATCAGGTTGTTTTCCAACAATAGTGCATCTTCTTCTGTGTTTACCACAACATATTTAATATCTCTGATTTTGCTGACCAGCATGGCGGTTTTTCGGCTTTGATGCTCTTTGCTGAAATAGGAGTAGACTCTTCTTTTCAGATTCTTGGCCTTTCCCACGTAGATGATTTCTCCGTTTTCATTTAGATATTGGTAACATCCCGGATTGTCAGGCAGATTGAGTACGATACCTTTTAAATATGTATTGAGCTTTTCTCTTTCTTCGGCTGTCATGTAATTCTTTTAAAATAAAAAGGGGACACTGTCTCATAGACGGTGTCCCTTGGACTGAATGTTTTTGTTTAAATGTGAATCAGTGTCGTTATTTCTGTATCCTTATCGAATACATCACGTCCTTTTTGCCCCTCGCTTGTCAATTCTATGATGAAGTTGATGTAGATTTTTTGCGGATTGAAGCGTTTTACCAAGTTGTAGGCTGCTTTCATAGATCCCCCAGTGGCAAGCAAATCATCATGGATAAGTACTATGTCTTTCTCGTCAATGGCGTCTTTGTGTATTTCTATTGTATCCTTACCATACTCTTTCATGTAAGTCTCTTTTAGGGTTTCGGCCGGAAGCTTCCCTGGTTTTCGGCACATGACGAACCCGGCTCCGAGTTTGACTGCGAGGGCTGCTCCCAGAACGAAGCCGCGAGACTCAATTCCGACGACTTTGGTGATGCCTTTGTCCTTGTAGAGTTCATAAAGCTCATTGACCATAATCTTCATGCATTTGGCATTTTTAAAGAGCGTCGTAACGTCCTTGAACTGTATTCCTGGAATAGGATAGTTCGGAACGTTTCTTAGATTTTTCATTAATGTTGGATTGTTCATAACCAGTATTTTATCTGTTCGTTATTTAAGTTTTGTTTCACGTGAAACCTCACCCCCTTGCTTATCTTCCAAGCAATACGAGCAGGACGTTGATGTCGCTTGGGGATACTCCTGGAATACGTCCGGCCTGGGCGAGGGTGTCCGGGTCTATCTTTTCCAGTTTCTGTCGGGCCTCTGTAGAAAGAGAGTTCATTTCCCTATAGTTGAACTTGCCTTTTATCTTGATGTTTTCCAGACGTTGCATCTTGTCGGCAATTACTCTCTCTCTATTGATGTAGCCATGATATTTGATTAATACTTCTGCCGCTTCTATGATTTCGTCTTGACGGTCGGTAATGCTGTTGAGTAAGGTGTGTAACGGTTGGATATATGTTGAAATATTCCTAAGCGTGATTTGTGGACGGTTTATTAGATCAAATAGTTTACATCCATATTTTAATGGAGTCGTTCCTAAGGATTCTAATCCCGGATTGATTAGGGCGGGCTTTAATGAAAAATGCTCGCAGAAGTCTACAATTCGATGGATTGCTTCTTTCTTGGTTAACCAAAGGTCGTAGCGTTCGCGCTGCGCTAATCCTAATTTGTAAGATCGTTCCGTGAGACGTGCGTCTGCATCGTCTTGTCTTAACAATATGCGATATTCGGCTCTTGAGGTAAACATTCGATAAGGTTCGTCCACTCCTTTTGTAACCAAATCGTCGATGAGTACGCCTATATAGGATTCGTCACGATGCATGATAAACGGTTCTCCGCCGTTGCACTTGAGCGCTGCGTTGATACCTGCTACGATACCTTGTCCGGCTGCTTCTTCATAACCTGTAGTGCCGTTCACCTGTCCGGCTAAAAACAAGTTTGAAATAATCTTTGATTCTAACGTGTGTTTGAGCTGTGTGGGGTCGAAATAATCGTATTCTATGGCATAACCGGGACGGTATATGGCTAAATCGCGGAAAGCGGGGATTTTTTTCAACGCTTCAATCTGTATGTGTAGCGGCAGACTGGATGAAAATCCGTTGAGATAATATTCTTGTGTGCTCTCGCCCTCTGGCTCTAAGAAGAGCTGATGTTGGTCTCGTTCCGGGAACGTGACTAACTTGGTTTCAATGCTGGGGCAGTAGCGAGGCCCGATACTTTTGATTTGTCCGTTGTATAATGGTGAGTCAGGCAATCCGTTTCGTAACACTTCATGGACAGCCGGATTGGTGAAACAGGTCCAACAGGGTAATTGCTGGAGCCTGCGGTTGTTCTCCATGAAAGAAAAATGATGGTAGCTTTGTTCGCCTTCCTGTATTTCTAATTCATCAAAATGTACGCTTCTGCCGTCGATACGTACGGGCGTTCCGGTCTTCATCCGACCGTGAGTGACGCCATGTCGGGCGATGGATTCGGTTAGATGATAGGATGGTGGTTCGGCTATCCGTCCTCCGGGTAATTGGGTGCGTCCGATGTGCATGAGTCCGTTCAGGAAAGTTCCGGCGGTCAGAATGACACAATGTGCATGGAAAACGACGTCGAAATAAGTTTTGACCCCTGTCGCCACTCCGTTTTCTACCAGTAATTCCTTCACTTGATCTTGCCAGATATGCAGATTGGGCGTGTTTTCCAAAATTTCTCGCCAAGCCCAGATGAATTTTCCTCTGTCGCATTGTGCTCTCGGACTCCACATGGCAGGGCCTTTTGAACGGTTCAGCATGCGGAATTGTATGGCTGTGCGGTCGGTTACTATTCCCATAAATCCCCCCAGCGCATCAATTTCCCGGACGATTTGTCCTTTGGCTATTCCTCCCACGGCGGGGTTGCAGCTCATTTGTCCTATCTTGTTCATGTCCATAGTGATAAGACAAGTACGCGCACCCATGTTGGCAGAGGCGGCCGCAGCTTCGCATCCGGCGTGACCTCCTCCTATGACAATCACATCGTAGTCAAACTTCATTTTCACTTTTTTTATGGTTACAAAAGTAGTGATTTTTAGGAATATAATTTAAGTATTTCTTTGAGTTATTCAGGATTTAGAGTAATTTTGCAGAAACTTATCAAATGGACCTTTAAAAAGGAATTTCTTTGTATTATTTATTAAATATTTTAAATTCAATCATTTATGTGGTTATGTGATTCATCTATTGGTAGGAAAGTCGTGATGTCGGTTACCGGTATTGCGCTTGTCCTGTTCTTGACGTTCCATGCGTCAATGAACGTTGTGGCTCTGTTTTCGGCAGAAGGCTATAACATGATTTGTGAATTCCTCGGCTCAAACTGGTATGCTGTAGCAGCTACACTGGTATTGGCAGCTTTGGTCGTTATTCACATCATTTATGCTTTCTGGTTGACGATGCAAAACCGTAAGGCACGCGGTAACAACCGTTACGATGTGACCTGCAAACCGGAAAAGGTAGAGTGGGCTTCTCAGAACATGCTGGTGCTGGGCATCATCGTGGTCTTGGGATTAGGATTACACCTCTATAATTTCTGGTACAACATGATGTTTGCCGAGTTGTTGGGCGACCCTTATATGGGTGGTCTGCATGCTGCGGACGGTTACGGTTATATCGTGCAAACGTTCAGTTGCCCGGTATATACTGTACTTTATGTCATTTGGCTGGCTGCATTGTGGTTTCATCTGACACACGGCTTCTGGAGTGCTATCCAGACTCTGGGCTGGAATGGCAAGGTGTGGTTCAACCGTTGGAAGTGTATCGGTAACATCTACACCACTATTGTCATTCTGATGTTCTTGGTTGTAGCTCTGTATTTCTCTTTCTGCGGCAGTTGCGTTGAAGGCGTGTGCTACTAATTTTTAATTAATGAATCATTAAATAGAATTTGAACTATGACAAAGATTATAGATTCTAAGATTCCGGAAGGACCGGTGGCTGAGAAATGGACTAATTATAAAGCACACCAGAAGCTGGTGAACCCGGCTAACAAGCGTCGTTTAGACATTATCGTTGTTGGTACGGGACTGGCCGGTGCATCTGCAGCTGCATCACTGGGTGAGATGGGCTTCAAGGTGTTCAACTTCTGTATTCAGGATTCACCGCGCCGTGCACACTCCATTGCTGCGCAGGGTGGTATCAATGCAGCCAAGAACTATCAGAACGACGGCGACTCGGTGTACCGTCTGTTCTACGATACGGTGAAGGGTGGCGACTATCGTGCTCGTGAGGCCAATGTATATCGCTTGGCTGAAGTTTCAAATAACATCATCGACCAGTGCGTGGCACAGGGTGTTCCTTTCGCCCGTGAGTATGGCGGCATGCTGGCCAACCGTTCGTTTGGTGGTGCTCAGGTGTCACGTACGTTCTATGCCAAGGGACAGACCGGGCAGCAGTTGCTGCTGGGTGCCTATTCCGCACTGAGCTGTCAGGTGAACGCCGGCACGGTGAAGCTGTTCACCCGTTATGAGATGATGGACCTGGTAGTTATAGACGGCCGCGCCCGCGGTATCATCGCCCGCAACCTGGTGACCGGTAAACTGGAGCGTTTTGCCGCTCATGCCGTGGTTATCGCCACCGGCGGTTACGGTAATACGTACTTCCTTTCCACCAATGCAATGGGTTGCAACTGCTCGGCAGCCATGCAGTGCTACCGCAAGGGTGCTTACTTCGCCAACCCGGCTTACGTACAGATTCACCCCACCTGTATCCCCGTTCACGGTGACAAGCAGTCCAAGCTGACGCTGATGTCGGAGTCACTGCGTAACGACGGCCGCATCTGGGTGCCGAAGAAACTGGAAGATGCCAAGGCTCTGCAGGCCGGCACGAAGAAGGGCAGCGACATTTCGGAGGAAGACCGCGACTATTATCTGGAGCGCCGTTATCCGGCATTCGGCAACCTTGTGCCCCGTGACGTGGCTTCGCGTGCGGCCAAGGAGCGTTGCGACAAGGGCTATGGCGTGAACAACACAGGTCTGGCCGTGTTCCTCGATTTCTCCGAGAGCATCGAGCGTCTGGGCATCGATCAGGTTCTGCAGCGTTATGGCAACCTGTTCGACATGTATGAGGAAATCACTGACGTGAATCCCGGTAAGCTGGCTAACGAAATCAACGGCGTGAAGTACTATAACCCGATGATGATCTATCCTGCTATCCACTACACGATGGGCGGCATCTGGGTTGACTATGAGCTTCAGACTTCCATCAAGGGACTGTTCGCCATCGGTGAGTGTAACTTCTCCGACCACGGTGCCAACCGTCTGGGTGCTTCCGCCCTGATGCAGGGTCTGGCCGACGGTTACTTTGTGCTGCCTTACACCATCCAGAACTATCTGGCCGACCAGATTACCGTTCCCCGCTTCTCTACAGATCTGCCTGAGTTCGTAGAGGCAGAGAATGCAGTCAAGGCCCGCATAGACCACTTGATGGGGATTAAAGGAAAAGAATCTGTCGATTCCATCCACAAGAAACTGGGCCACATCATGTGGGAATATGTAGGTATGGCACGTACGGAAGAAAGCCTGAAGACCGCTCTGAAGCTCCTGAAAGACATCCGCAAGGAGTTTGAGACCAACCTGTTCATTCCCGGCTCTACTGAAGGCGTGAATGTAGAGTTGGAGAAGGCATGGCGTCTGAACGATTTCATCACGATGGGCGAGCTGATTGCCTACGATGCCCTGAACCGTAATGAGTCATGCGGCGGACACTTCCGTGAGGAATACCAGACAGAGGAAGGTGAGGCCAAACGTGATGATGAGAACTACTTCTATGTATCATGCTGGGAGTATCAAGGTTCAGACGATGTTGCGCCTGTGCTCTACAAAGAGCCGCTGGTTTATGAAGCCATCAAGGTGCAGACACGTAACTACAAGAGCTAATAAACGGTTTGTTCAACGATTATAAAGAAAAAAACAATGGAGAAAATCATTTCATTTAAGCTTAGATATTGGCGCCAGAACGGACCGAAAGACAAGGGTCATTTTGACGAGCGTGTGATGAAAGACATTCCGGGCGACACATCTTTCCTGGAGATGCTGGACATTTTGAATGAACAGTTGATTGAAGAAGGTAAAGAGCCGTTCGTATTCGACCACGATTGCCGCGAGGGTATCTGCGGTATGTGCTCCCTTTATATTAACGGCACGCCGCATGGCAAGACTGAGCGCGGTGCTACAACCTGCCAGCTGTATATGCGTCGTTTCAACGATGGCGATACCATCACGGTGGAACCGTGGCGTTCGGCCGGTTTCCCGGTTATCAAGGACTGTATGGTAGACCGTTCTGCGTTCGATAAAATCATTCAGGCTGGCGGTTATGTCACGGTGCGTACCGGACAGCCGCAGGATGCCAATGCCATTCTGATTCCGAAGGATAAGGCAGACGAGGCTATGGATTGCGCCACCTGCATCGGTTGTGGTGCCTGTGTGGCTGCCTGCAAGAACGGTTCAGCCATGCTGTTCGTCTCTTCCAAAGTGAGCCAGTTGGCTTTGTTGCCGCAGGGCCGTCCTGAGGCCGCCCGTCGTGCCAAGGCCATGATTGCCAAGATGGATGAATTGGGCTTTGGTAACTGTACGAACACTCGTGCCTGCGAGGCCGTATGTCCCAAATGCGAGAGCATAGCCAACATCGCCCGTCTGAACCGTGAGTTCATCAAGGCCAAGCTGGACGACTAAAAGGCCGAACGCTTAGGTCTTCCTGAGCAGGCTTGTATAAAAGATAAAGCGCATCCCCCTTTCTGTGAGGATGCGCTTTATCTTTGTTTATGGCGGTCCTGTATCTGTTTTTCTGTCATGTGGTTGTTCCGGATTTCCCTTTCCTGTTTTATATGTATTGTTGGCCTGTGAGTTGAGAGCAGGTGAATGCATTGCAGAACAAGGCGTTTGGTTTCCGTCGGTTTTTCTTGCAGACAGTGGGGCATTTTTTTGCGCAAGACTGTTCTTGGTCTTGCGCAAGAAAAGCTTCTGTGTTGCGCAAGGAAATGAAGGCGTGTGTCAGATGAATTCCGCCTGTTTCATGTGCCAGACTGAAACATGGGCTGAAAGATGACTGGATGATGTTTCAGCTTGTAAGTTCCTTTCCGTGAAACGGTTATGTCGGAAACTGAAAGATGAAGGGTCTTTTTTGAAAAACTCTTGTAGGGAGTGATATTTTTCCGTTTGAGGAAGGAGGCAAAGAGGCGGTAAGATAGGGTGGAAGAATGCATCTTTTCCCGGATATGCAGTAAGAATGTGCTTGAGATCGTTTTTTTAGGCGAAAGAAAAAATTTTCAGGAATCTTGGTCGGATACAGTTGTCTTTATACCCTAAATTCCTTGTGATATTTGCGGACAGAAGTACATCTATTGGGAAATATGGCAATGTCAGCCTGTTTGTGACTTAACATTTTGTTCGCGGATCCTTGAAGTTCGCTCTAAAAACGTCCTTATATTTTCGATTTTTGTTCCGTTTTTCTTCTGTTTTTTTGATTTTATTGTGCCTTTTGAGCTTGTTTATTATGCTCTGTTCTATGAGTGAAATAGAGAAATGGTGGTCGAAGTGGAGAGAATTTGTAAAAAATGTGATTTGTTTGTGTTCTCACGGGGAACAGACTCCAGTGCGTAGCGAAGCGGATGGGGATTGGGGATACGCTCTGCGATGTTTCGTCAATGGAGAGCATGCAAGAGAAAGCAGGCGGAATGAATGAAAGATGTTTTGCCGTCTGTCGTTTAGCTCAGCCGGTACATTCCGCCGCCCATGAGTCGGACGATGCCTTTCATTTCCAGATTGAAGAGATAACCGCTGAGCTTATGTACGGGCAAGTTCGTGGCTACGGCCAGCGTGTTGATTTGCAGACCGTCTGTCGGTTTCAGGCAGTCCACGATGCGTTGTTCCTCTTCGCTGAGGTCGGGGAAGAGTGTTTGTTGCATCCCGTAGTCCGTCCGGTTTGCGGGAAGGGCTGTTTGCCAGTCCATGGCTTCCATGAAATCCTGTGCTGTCTGGATTAAGGCGGCTTTGTTGTCGCGGATCAGGCGGTTGCATCCTTGCGAATAAGGGTCGTTCACGCGACCGGGAAAAGCGAACACGTCACGGTGATAGCTCATGGCGATGTTTGCCGTGATGAGTGCGCCGCCCCGTTCGGCAGATTCTACTACAATGGTAGCGTCCGTCATACCGGCTACGATGCGGTTGCGCCGCACGAAGTTCACTTTGTCGGCATTCGTGCGGCTCATGAATTCCGTGAGCAGTCCGCCGTGTGAAATCATCTGTATGGCCGTGTCACGATGCATGCGGGGATAGATTTGGTCCAGTCCGTGCGCCAGCACCCCCACGGTGTCCAGTCCGTTGTCCAGTGCCGCGCGGTGGCTGTGGATGTCCACCCCGTAGGCCAGTCCGCTCACGATGAGCACGTCCGGACAAAGCCGTTTCAGCTCGGCCGCGAAGTGGCGGCAGATGTCCTTGCCGTAGTCCGTGCAGTGGCGCGTGCCCACCATGTTGATGACGTGCGCCCGGTTCAGGTCGGCGTTTCCCTTGTAGTACAATATCAGGGGAGCGTCGTCACATTCTTTGAGTCGCGACGGATAGTCAGCGTCTCCGTAACAGAGGCAGCATATCTTGTTCCGTTGGATAAATTGCAGTTCTTCTTCTGCCCGTTCCGTGAGACGTTCCATTTCCTGTAGCGATACAGCCAGTTTTTCTGTCGCTTCAGGAAGAAGTTCCCTGATGTTGTTCCGCTGGTTAAAGACGGCTGTGGCACTTCCGGCCTCGTCCAGCAGGCGGTGTTGGACGGAGATATTGATATGTGGCACGCGGGTCAGTGCCATGGTGTAGATGATTTCCTGTTCAGTCATGCGTGCTAAGTCGAAGTTGCGGGATTAGTTGTTTTCCGGTTGTACGATGTTGTCCAGTTCATGGCAGGTGCCCAGCCGTCCTTTGATCAGACATACGGTGTCCACTTGGCTTTTCAGGCAGCATTTCATGTCGGGCAGGCGGTAGATGTCTTGGTAGAAAACGTATTTGATGCCTTCTTTTTCCACTCGCAGTTTACTTACGAATGTATCACCGCTTTTGAGAGGCGTTTTGAAAGCCATGTTCAGCCGTGCCACTACAGCGTCGATTCCCTGTTCGTGCAGCCGGGCGAAGCTGATGCCGCGCGACAGTAGAAATTCATGTCGGGTATGTTCGATGTAGTGCTGGTAGTTGGCGTTGTTCACGATGCCTTGCAGGTCGCATTCATAGTCGCGAACCTTCATTTCTAGTTCAAAGATGTAGTCTGTGGTCATTTTTGTTCTATGTTTGACGTTGTTTTCTGTTTCAGGAATTCGTAGCCGAAGCGGCAGTGCAGGCAATAGTTACGGTCGCAATAAGCCTTTTTGAGTTGGATGAGGGCCTGTGAGTCGGCCGCGCATTCCACTTTGATGCCACACTCTGCCCATTGTCGGACGATGTAATTGTTTTCAGCCTTTATGGGTTCCAGCAGGCGCAGTGCCCGTTCGCAGTAACTGTCGTTGCCGTGTGTCTGTCCGTAGGCGTAGAGCACCGGTACAACGGTGTTGATGATGAGCAGGTTCAGCGAGTTTGGTGTGAGCCGCTTGGCGTTCTTGAGGCTCGGACAGCCGAAGGTGTAGTGAGATTCCCAATAAGGTGTGGCGTGAGTTGCCAATAGGGCATGTATATCTTCTATGGTCTGCGCTTCCAGCAGACGGGAGAATCCGGCTGTCTGGTTGTAATAAAGTTGTGCCAGTTGTGAGATTCTCACATGAGGAAAGTTTTGCGGACGCAGCCGCAGGAATTTCCATGTTGCCGGTTGCATCGGCTGCAAGGAGAACTTGTGAGCCAGATAGTCGTACTCCCTTTTCAGCCGAGGATAGTAGTTGTCGTCGATGGCTTCGTCGCGGTATTTTTTCGGAACGGTGTCGAAGTCCAATAGTCCGGCCTGTCCCATAAAGACGGCTTCCACTTGGAACAGATCGTCGCGGTGGTGTGCCACAGTCTGCAACGGAATATGCCGTGCCCATTCCTCGAAAGCGTCACCGTTAATGCCGAAACCGAAGTTGCGTGCCAGTGTGCAGAAATAAGCTCTTTCCCAATCGCCTTGTGCCGCTTGCAGGCGGTTGGTTACGGCTTGTGCCCTTTCTGCTATGCGCTCGTAGAGCAGGGCGTTCATCCAGCTGTGGGCTGTGAGCCGGTCTATTTGTGGGATGATGCGGTGGCAGCGCGGATAGTCGGTCGTGCGGCAAAGCTCCTGATAGTTTTCTTGCAGGTAGGGTGGTATTTTCAGCTCCAGCTGTGGCAGTGTCTTGCCGTCCTGAGTCACGACGGTGCGGTCTGCGGTCTCCGCCACGTGCAGTACGACGTTGTTATAATGCGGATCGTGCTGGTGTCCGTGGGTGTACCAGCAGCTGGATTTCTCATGAATCTCTATGTTGCCCACCCATACGGTGTCGCCTATTTTGACCTTGGCGTTGAAAAAGTCCGGTCCGGCATCGCGGTTGAACAGGCCGGGGTCGATGATTTCCAGCTTCTGTCCGTCTGTCGTCTGTAAAGGTTTCAGCGGGAACAGTTTATATTTCCAGATATAGTATAGCAGCTTTTCCATAACGGTGTGGGCTTCAAAACGTTTATTTTTACTAACAAAAGTAATGAAATTCGGGTCAATTCCCTATCTTTGTGGGTGAAAATATCAGAGAAAGCTTTGTAAAAGATGAAAATAGCGTTAATCGGTTACGGCAAGATGGGTCACATGATAGAGCAGATCGCGCTTCAGCGTGGCCATGAGATAGTGAGCATTATTGATGTAGACAATCAGGATGATTTTGAAAGTGAGGCTTTCCGCAGTGCGGAGGTGGCCATAGAGTTCACCACGCCGCAGACGGCTTACGGCAATGTGCTGAAAGCCTTTTCCGCCGGAGTGAAAGTCGTGTCGGGCAGCACCGGATGGATGGAGCAGTATGGCGGGGAGATGCGCCGCCTGTGTCGGGAAGAGGGCCGCACGCTTTTCTGGAGCAGCAACTTCAGTCTGGGCGTGGCCTTGTTCCGGGCCGTGAACAGCTATCTGGCCCGTCTGATGGCCCGTTTCCCGCAATATGACGTACGGATGGAGGAAGTGCACCACGTGCACAAGCTGGACGCTCCCAGCGGAACGGCTATCACCCTGGCAGAAGGCATCATCGCGGGCGTCGGACGCAAGGACAAATGGGTGCGTGGCACGCTTACGGCACCGGACGGCACCGTCACGGGCACAACGGCTTGCGCACCGGACGAGCTGCGCATCGACAGCATACGCCGCGGCGAGGTGCCGGGGATCCACAGCGTGATTTACGACAGCGAGTCGGACCGCATCACCCTGACCCATGACGCACACAGCCGTCAAGGTTTCGCCCTGGGGGCCGTGCTGGCCGCCGAATATGCGGCTGCTCACAGCGGAATGCTCACCATGGACCACATGATGCAGCACATGGAACAGGGCGGCACTAAGCCCTGGGAGGAAGAAACGGCAGACCATGAGACAAATGAATAAGCAAGAGCACAAATATAGACGCATGAAGAGAAAAAGAGAGAAACCCACGCGGACGGCGTGGATAAAGATGGCAGTGGCAGTGGCGGCTTACGTGGCTTTCCTCGTGTGGATAGGAAGCTGGTGGGGATTGCTCGTCGTGCCTTTCATCGTGGATGCCTACATTACGAAATACATTCCCTGGACGTGGTGGAAAGAGGCCGAAAGCCCGCTGACGCGCACCGTGATGAGTTGGGTGGACGCCATCGTGTTCGCCCTGGTGGCGGTGTATTTCGTGAACATCTATTTCTTTCAGAACTATACCATCCCCTCCTCGTCGCTGGAGAAGTCGCTGCTGGTGGGCGACTATCTGTTCGTCAGCAAGATGAGCTACGGGCCGCGCAAGCCCACGACGCCGCTCTCCATGCCGCTGACGCAGCACACAATGCCCGTGGCGGGATGCAAATCTTATCTGGAGTGGCCGCAGTGGGACTACGAACGGGTGCCCGGAGGCCGCGTGCAGCTGAACGACATCGTGGTGTTCAATTACCCGGCGGGCGACACGGTGACGGTGAATCCGGCATATCAGAACATGGACTTTTATGGCCTGGCCTACGGTATAGGCAGTCAGCAGTACATGCAGCTCACCGGCGGGCTGCCGCAGCTGGACTCACTCTCGCCCATGCAACAACGTGACTTTTATGGATTACTCTATGCCATGGGACGGCAGTATATCAACCAGAATCCGCAAGAATTCGGCGGGGTGATGTGGAGGCCGGTGGACCGCAGGGAGAACTATGTGAAACGTTGTGTGGGACTGCCCGGACAGACCTTGCAGATCAAGGACCGCATCGTCTGGTTGGACGGCAAGCCGAACAAGGAACCGGACAATGTGCAGTATGACTACTTCGTGCGGCTGAAACAGCCCATTCCGGACGTTTTGGTGCGCGAGCTGGGCATCAGTCAGGAAGATCTGACATCGCTGAGCGAGACGGGCACCATGCCGCTCACAGAAAAAGCCCTGAGGCGGCTGTCGGCCTGTCCGGACATTGTGGAGAGCATCGTAGCGGACACCGTGAACTCCGTGCCCGGCGGGCTTTATCCGCTGAATGCCTATACGGGCTGGACGCGTGACAACTACGGACCGGTGTGGATTCCCGCCAAGGGCAAGAGCGTGCGGCTGACGATGGACAACATCGCCGTCTACGAGCGGCCCATCCGCGTCTACGAGCACAATGACTTGCGCGTGGAGGACGGGCGCATCCTCATCAACGGCGTGGAGGCGGACAGCTATACCTTCAAGATGGACTACTACTGGATGATGGGCGACAACCGCCACAACTCGGCCGATTCGCGCTACTGGGGATTCGTGCCGGAGGACCACGTCGTGGGCAAGCCTGTCCTTATCTGGCTGTCGCTGGACAAGGACCGCAGTTGGTTTGACGGGCGTGTGCGCTGGAACCGTCTGTTCCGGATGGTGGACAACATAAAGTGACATGAGACTGAAGAGTGCCTTGCGTGTGTCAGCCTGGCTGGCAGGTGCCCTGCTGGCATGTGGGGCGATGTGGCTGTGCGGCGTGTCGCTGCTGGAGATTCCCGGCGACGGCTGTCGGCCCGTGTTCCTCCCCGGCGACCACGTGACGGTGCGCCGTGCGGCCTACGGGCTGCGGCTGACGCCCATGCGGTGGTGGGGCTACGTGCGCTGGGGCAGCCGTCCGGTGGAGCGTGGCGAATGGGTGGCTTTCAACGACCCTTCGGCAGCGGACGGATATGCCGACGAGCAGGATGTGTTCGTGGGTTTCTGCTATGCCGTGCCGGGCGACAGCATCTGGGTGGACGCCGACGGACGGGTGTGGCGGCGCAGGCCCGCACGGGCCGGAGCGTTGCGGGCGGTGGAGCTGCCGCGCAAGGACGCTTATGTGGCCGTCACGCCCGACAACCTGCGCTGGTATAACTACATCATCAACCGGCACGAGGGCGTGCGCAGCACGATTGTCGGCGACTCGCTTTGCGTGGAGGGCCGTTGCGTGCGCAGTTTCCGTTTCGGGAACGACTATTATTGGATGGCGGCGGCCCGGCCGGCGGGCGGGGCCGATTCGCGCTCGTTCGGGTTTGTGCCGCATACGCATGTCATAGGGCGGCTGGGGCGCGTGCTCTATTCGTGGGACAGCGAGGCGCCTTGGTATGCCCGTCTGCGCTTCGGGCGCACGCTGATGGAGGTGGGGCGTGAGGAGGTGAAACCGTGAGTATGCGTTTGATGGATTTTTCTTTTCTGAATTTCTTGTCGTGATGAACCGTTGGGCATTGCTTTCCACAGCTTATCTGGCACCCGTGCAGCATTATGCGCTGATGTATGCCTACGGACGGGTGTGCTTCGAGGCTTGCGAGCGTTATGTGAAGCAGAGCTTCCGCAACCGCTGTGTCATCGCTACGGCGGGGGGCGTGCAGACGCTGACCGTTCCGGTGGTGAAGCCGTCCGCCGGGGCGGGACATGACCTGATCAGGGACATACGCATTTCCGACCACGGCAACTGGCGGCATCTGCATTGGAACGCTCTGGAGGCGGCCTACGGGAAAAGCCCGTTCTTTGAGTTTTACGCTGATGACTTCCTGCCGTTCTACACCCGCCGCTGGGACTTCCTTTTCGACTTCAACGAGGCCATCAGAGAGACTGTCTGCCGCCTGCTGGACCTGCAGCCTCTGGAGGTGTGCCGGACGGCCGCATACGGCACTGTAGAGGGCGGTGCGGACGATTTCCGTCCCCTGGCCGAGCCGGGCTGCACGTTGCCGGAGCTGTCCGGGTTCCGTCTGCCGGAGTATTATCAGGTGTTTACCCGCAAATGGGGCTTCCTGCCCAACCTGAGCATAGCGGACCTGCTGTTCAACATGGGGCCGGAAGCCCTGCTGGTGTTGCGCGATGGTGTACAGAAAAATTACTGATTCCCTTATCCTTTTCTTGTTTTTGTAAGTTGTTGTAAATGAGCATTGCGGAGTGCTGCGGATTTTCTTGCGGCAAATCGTGCGCGTTTTGCCGCAAAGATGATGGCGTCTTTGCGCACAAACGTCCGCAGTTTGGCGCAAAGAAACCGGGTATTTCTGCTTTTGTCAGAAAAAAGGAATGCGGACGGGTGCTGCTGCCGGACTTCCGCTTTCGGGGGCGGGAGGGAAATAAATCCGGACGTTTTGTTGCGGTGATGGGGAAAAACGGTTATCTTTGTCGGTATGAAGTTAGAGAAACTCGATCAGGAAAAGAGAACATGTTATGCGAGAAGTTCGGAGATTACTGTCTGGATGTCTCTAAGCTGGTTTTCGGCGGAGTGATTCTGGCAGCTATCATGGAGCTGGATATCAATACGACATGGCTCTTTATTGTCGGGACTGTCATTGTGGCTTTGACAGCCTATGCAGGGTATATCTTATATAGAATGTCTAAGAAATAGTATAAACTATGGAGTTATTGGTCTTTCTTTCATTTGTAGGCCTTGTGGCCTTGATTGTGATTATATGGGGCACCCGTCAGTTGCATAAGGATGCCAAAGGTGAATAGTTGACTGGAATGACGGACAAGTTTCTGCCCGATCTTGATTTTTATGACCGTGCGCTCCCGTCGGGGCGTGCGGCTTTTTTTGTTGCTGTACGTGTAGGGTGAGACGAGTGCTCCCCGGCCTGTGCGGAATCCGCACGGACCGGGGAGCGGTGTTTTGTTGTCGTCCGGCCCGGAAGGGCGGACGATGGGGTTTACTTCAGGGCTACCTTGCGGATGGCGTCGCCAGCCTTGACGATGTAGATGCCGCCGGGCAGGCTGCTTAGGTCCATGCGGTCGGTGTGCGTGGCAGCGTCCATCAGCAGGCCGCTGGCGTTGTAGACGCTGATGTCAGCCGGCTCGTTGAGCACCACGCGCTCGCCCTCCAGGAAGATGCGCGTCTGCTGCTGTTTGGCGGTCACGTCGCGCACGGCCAGCGTGCTGTTCGTCGGGGTGGTCACGCGGATGCCGTGGATGTAGACTTCCTGGTTACGACAATTCTGAAAGTAGGCGTAGACGGGCTGGTCGCCTTTTATAAAGTCCGGATTGCTGCTCCAGCCACTCTCCAAGTTTTCTATGCCTGTCCATTCTTTGATGCCAGGGTCGCAGAGGGTTCCAAACATGCTATAGACCGCAAAGGGTGTATAGAACCCGTCACCGAAGTTAGAAGTACTGGTATTGACGTTAGTGAAGCTGGCAGTCACGTCACGGGTGCCCAGCATACGGCACTGTACAGAGTATCCGCTGGACAGGCAGATGCTGTACGTTGAGCATGAGGGCATGCACACTACGAAACCGCCGCCATTAGTAGCCGTCAGGCTGGAGCTTCCGGGCAGAACCAAAGCCCCTGTCAGATAACCCTCGGTGCCGAAGTCCTCACCATCGGCTCCCACGCCGATAAAATCAGGATTGGCTGTGGCTTCAGGAAAAGTCGGGTTGATGTCTGCATAAACCAGCTGTATGGGTTTTCCGTTGGGGTCCACGCAGTAGTTCATCTCATCGCAGGACCCCACATACTTGTCAATCTTCTCCTGCGAATCGAACCAGAGCCACCCGTCCTCGTCTACGTCGTAGAACAGGTTGTACTCCTGAGCCTGCATGCCCATGGCGCAGGCCAGTCCCAGAAACAGTGTAGTGATTCCTTTTCTCATAATCTTTCTCCTTCTTTTTAAGTTAAACAAAAAACTAATGTGTTATGTGTAGCGGCGCACGTGTTGCCGTGCGCCGCGTGTGTTGTTACATCTCTGTCCAGTCGGGGTTCTGTTCCACGCCATGGTAGCGCACGTCGTCCCAGTGCAGGGGCAGGTAGTACTGCCGCGGGTCGAACGACCGCACGCGGGTGGGGAAGCGGTCCATGTTGCCGACGGTGTAGGTGGTATCCTTGGTGGCGGTGTTCACCGTGATGGTCATGGCCTTGATGGGGTTGGTGGCTCCGCTGAGCTTCTCCTCAGCGATGCCCCAGCGCATGATGTCCCAGTAGGACGTCTCCTCAAAGGCCAGCTCCACGCGACGCTCGTTCACCAGCAGGTCCCACGTGAGCGAGGGCAGGGCGTTCATGTGGGCGCGGCTGCGGATGTCGTTCACCATCTGCAGGGCCGTTCCCGTGTCGCCCAGGCGGAACATCACCTCGGCATAGTCGAGCATCACCTCGGCGTAGCGCCAGATGATGTAGTTCTGGCTGCTGGCGTAGGCGTCGTCGTTGTCTATCACCTGCGATTCGTTGACGAACTTGCCCATGTAATAGCCCGTGCGGGTCACGGAGGCCGTGGTGGACGTGCCGTAGGGCGTCAGGTCCACGCCGGCTACACCGTCTGTGGTGTGGATGTCCATCACGTGACCGTTGTAGACGGAGCCATCATAGAGCACGTTGGCGTAGAAGCGCCAGTCGCGCCCCACGTAAGGATGCCGGGCATCGTAGGTGTAGCCCTGCCGCATGCCGTACTCGTCCACGTGGTTCTGCGTGGGCGTATAGGCCGCCGTGGTGCCGGTGAAGTAGGGCGCGGCGGCATCGCGGTCCAGCTTGTGACCGAAGCCCGTGTCGTAGTTGCCGTCATCGGAGTGCTGCACTTCGAGGATGGACTCCTGACTGTTCTTGGTGAGGAAGATGTTGCGGTACTCCTGCTTGAACGCATCTTCAGTTGTCCCGCTGATCTGTATCAGGCTGTATTGCTTCAGTCCCATCACCCGTTCGTAGGCCACCTTGGCTGAGTCGAGCATGACGCGCGACTGGTCGTCGGTGAAGCCCAGGTAGGGTTTCTCCTGGTTCTGGAAGCGTTCGCTCGACGCCCACTGGTAGGTCTTGGCGATGAGCATCAGTGCGGCCCCCTTGGTGATGCGGCCCGCTTCGGTGTTGTCGTACTCCTGTGGCAGCAGTCCGGCCGCAGTCCAGGCGTCCTCTCTGATGGCCTGCACCATCTCGGTGTAGGAGGCACGCGGATAGGTGGTGCCGTTGTTCAGCGGGTCGAACAGCTCGCGGATGAGCATCACGCCGCCGTACATTCTCCAGAGCAGGAAGTAGTAGTAGGCGCGGAAGAAGTGCGCCTCGCCCAGCAGCCGCTGCTTCTGCTCACCGGCGGCTATCTCGCCCTGGTTCTCCAGCAGGCGGTTGATGGATTGTATCTGCGTGTAGTAGGTCTGCCAGTTCACTTCGGCCCAGTTGGTGATTTCCTGTTGGTTGGCTTTCAGCAGATCGCCGTAGCCGGCGTTGTAGTAGTCGGTCTTCGAGGGCACGATCTGGTCGCCGAACCACGGCATGTAGTAGCGCGACATGCTCTTGACCAGCGCGATGGTGGTGGGCACGTAGGTGGAGAAGCCGTGGTTCATGTTGCGGTACCACGGCAGGACGTATTCGTCCAGCAGCATGGCGTTCTTCCAGATTTCGGCATCCGATATCTGGTCCACCGGTGCGTCGCGGAACAGCACATCGTCGCATCCCGCGAAAGTGGAGAGTCCTGCGGCCACGACACCGCAGAGGATATATTTCTTGAGTTTCATATCTTGTCTGTTTTTAGCTGTTGTTGAACACTGTCAGAAGCCCAGGCTGAGCGTGATGCCGTAGGAACGCTGTATGGGGTAGCCGCGCAGCGATTCCGGGTCCATGCCCAGGTCGGAGATGCTGGACCACGTGATGAGGTTGCTGCCCTGCAGGGCGATGCTGGCCGAGGTCAGCTTTATTTTCTTGAGCAGGGCGGGCTGGAAGGCATAGCCCAGCGAGAGCGACTTGAGACGGATGTAGTCGCAGTCGCGCACCCAGAACGTGGAGGCCCGGCGGTTGTTGTCGTTGGCCGTGGCGAACTTGATGCGCGGCAGCGAGGCGTTGGGGTTGTCCGGCGTCCAGGTGTCCGTCAGGTGGTAGTCCTGGAAGCGCTGCAGGGTGCCGCTGTAGGTGGTGTACAGTTCCGTGATGTTCTGCTGGTAGCCTGTGGCACCCTGGAACATGGCGTTGAGGAAGAATCCCTTGTAGCTCACGCCCAGGCGGATGCTGAAGTCGAAGTCCGGGTGCGAGGAGTTCTTCACGTAGATGAGGTCCTCCGTGGTCAGGTCGCCGTCGCCGTTCTGGTCCTTGTACTTGATGTCGCCCGGCTGCAGGCCGAGGGCTTCTTTGGTGGACGGGTTCATGTTGGGCATGTAGGCAGCGATTTCCTCTTCCGACTGGAAAAGTCCCTCGGCCTCGTACATGGACCACACCATGCTGCTGCGTCCCTTTCGCCACAGGTTGGGGCTGAGCGACGACTCATCGCCGTAGTCCAGATACTTGTCATCACTCTTGCCCATGGTGACATCCACGTTGTACTTCACCTTACCGATGGTGTTGCGGTGGGTCAGCGTCAGGTCCCATCCCCACACCTTCAGCTCGCTGAAGTTCATGTTGGGCACGTTACCGTCAACGCCCGTCGTGGGCGGATAGAGATAAGTGGGTGCGGCGGTCACCTTGTCCGTCTCGAAGCGCCAGTAGTGCTCAAAGGTCAGTCCGAAGCGGTTGTCCCAGAATCCCAGGTCGAGTGCCAGATTGTAGTCGTGCGACTTGCCCCACGTCAGTTCGGGGTTGGGGTAGCTGCCGGTGCTCATGATGAGGCCCGGACGGTAGTTGCCGCCGATGTTGTAGCCGTAGCGCGTGCTCTCGATGTAGGTAAGCAGATAGGAGTAATCGTCCACCATACCGTCATCGCCCAGCAGACCGGTGGAGAAGCGCAGCTTGAGGTTGGAGAGCACGGGCTGCTTCCAGTTCTTGAAGAACTCCTCGTTGGAGATGACCCACGAACCGGAGATGGAGGGGAAGAAACCCCAGCGGTGGTCGGGGTGGAAGTGCGTGGAGCCGTCCACACGGAAGCTGCCCTCCACAAAGTAGCGGTTGGCATAGCCGTAGGTGAGACGTCCCACGAGCGAGGCGCGCTGGCTGTAGGTCTCGCTGCCCAGCAGCCGTGCGGTGACGGCCGTTCCGATGGTTTCCGGATAGATGGAGGCGTCCTGGTTCTCGCCCGTCATATATTGGCTGTGCGTCTGCTGGTAGTTGGCCACGAGCATGGCGCTCACGTCATGGCGGGCATTGAACGTGCGGGCGTAGTTCACGCCCACTTCGTAGAGCTGGTTGTCCACGAAGCGGTCGGTCTGCTCAATGCTCACCTTGGCCGTGGGATACACGGTATTCGGGTCCGTTTCATACTCGCCTGTCTGCTGGTCGTAGGTGTAGAGCGTCACGGGCCTGTCGTAGGTCTTCTCGATGCGGCTGTTGTTGTCGAACGTGGCGCGGGCGTAGGCCGACAGTCCTTTCACCCAGGGCAGTTCCCAGCGCAGGTTGGCGGTGATGGTGTTCATCTTGCCCGTGTCCTTGATGTAGCCTCCCAGTCCCTCCACGTTGATAAGCGGGTTGCTGCCGTCTACGCTGGCCATGTAGCCGTTTTCGTAGCGCAGTACCTGCAGCGGTGAGAAACTGTAGGCGGCATCGATGGTGGTGTAGCTGGAGTTCTTGGCCTTGGAGCGCGAGCCGGTGATGTCGAGCGACAGGGTCAGCCCTTTGGTGAGCGTGGCGTCCAGCTTGGCCGAGTAGTTGAAGCGGTCGCGTCCCACGCCGCTGTAGAGTCCCTTGGAGTGGGTGTAGCCGCCGGAGATGTAGTATTTCACATACTGGTTACCACCGTTGGCCGACACACTGTGCGTGGTGGTGTAGCCCACGTTGTCCAGATAGTCCAGCAGATTCTCGTCGCCGTACACATTGGGATTGGAGTGCGTGCGTATCATCTCCAGCTGTTCGTCGGTGTAGGCCGCATTGGCTGTTCCCGGCGTGTTCTCCACGGCGCGGTTGTAGAGCTGCGCGTACTGGTAGGCATCGAGGAAGTCGGGCAGCTGCGCGGCCTGCTGTATGTTCATCTGTCCGCGGTAGTTCACGGACACTTTCCGGTTGCCCTCGGCGCGCTTCGTCTGTACGAGAATCACGCCGTTGGCCGCGCGTGCACCGTAGACGGCCGCTGCTGCAGCGTCCTTCAGGATGGAGATGCTCTCAATGTCGTCCGGGTTGAGGTCGGACAGACGCATCTCGCCGTCGCTGGTGTTCGTGCCGAAGCGGGGCACACCGTCGATGACGAGCAGCGGGGCCTTGTTGTTGCCGCGGATGTAGAGCCCGGCTTCCTGTGCGCTGCTGGGGTCGCCGGTAGACTGCATCACCTGCAGTCCGGCCACCTGTCCGTAGAGTGCCTCGTCCAGGTTGGCCGTGGGCATGGACAGCAGGTCCTCACGCTTGATGGTCTCGATGGATCCTGTGAGGGCGGCTTTCTTCTGCGTGCCGTAACCGACGACTACAATTTCGTCCAGGTTCTGCGCATCGTCCTCAAGGGTCACGGTGAGGTTCCGTTGTCCGGGTCTCACCTTGATGGTCTGTGTCTTGTAACCCAGGAAAGAGACGACCAGCTCCGTTCCCGTTTGCGGGATGGAGAAGTTGCCGTCAATGTCGGTCACTGCGCCCATTCTGTCGTCTTTCCACTTCACGTGGGCACCGATGACGGTCTCACCGCCGCGATCGATGACCTTGCCCTTCAGTACGTGATGCGGGGCCGTGTTCTGCGCTGCCGCCCCTGTGTGTACCATTAGGCCCAGGGCGAGCAGCAGTGTTGTTGCTATTCTTTTCATATGGTTTGGAAGGTTAGTTGGCGAACGTCCGTTCGATAAGCATTATCTGATAGTCGTAGAAGTCGCGTGTGGAGCCTGTGGCCTGGTTGCGGCGAGCCTTGTAGAGGCGCAGCACCTTGCGCAGCCGTCCGGTCATGAGTGCTCCCATACGTTCCTTGGGCAGCGTGGGCAGACCGAAGTTGATGCGGGCAAACGCGGTGCCGTCCGGCCCCAGCGCGCAGCATCCGGTGAGGTTGTCCGTTTCGTTCTCCCGCCATGCGGCCTGCAGGGCTTCCGCGTTGCCATCCGCGAGGCCAGACGAGGCGGACTTGGCTTTTGCGGCCAGTCCGGTGTTGCCTGTCATGATGGAGATGGCCGTGGCCTGCAGGTTCTGTTCCACATCGGAGAGGCGGCCTCCCGACGGTGCCTTGAACAGGGCGTCGGTCAGGTCGTCCAGATAGTCATCCAGCACATAGTTCTGCTGCGGGTCCACGAGTCCTCCCTCCTGTATACGGTAGAGGGCGGCCGGGTTGATCAGGCCAGTTACGACCATCTGCTGTAGTTTGTCGTTGGCATTGAGGTTGATTTCCAGCTTGCCGATGAGCTGCTTGTCTGTCAGCCAGTCGCTGTATGTGCGCGCCTGGTCGAGCAGCCACAGCATGGCCTCGTGCTGCCTCTCGCGGCTGATGTAGTGCTTGGATGTTTCCTTTCCGTCGCCCTGGCGCACCTCTTCATATCGTATGCCGCCGATGTAGGGCATCACGTGGCGCAGGTAGCGTGTGTACTGGTTGACGATTTCGCGGTACATGCTCTCCATTTCGTCGTAGCGTTCGCCACGGTCCATGTTCCATTCCAGCAGGTTCCGCATCAGGATCTTCAGGTTGCTGATGCCGTAGTCGCCGGCCTTGATGTGGTCGTTGCCCAGGTCCTCGGTCTGGTCGGTGGGGTCCACGGTGCCCAGCACCTGCTGTGCGCCGAACTCATACATCGGGTCGCCCTCCTTTTCGGCTATCCATTTGTCCAGCGTCGGTTTCTCTGCTTCTGGAGTCGTTGCACCGGGGATGAGGCGGTAACCCCAGTTGATGGCGTAGATGTCGTACACGCCCAGTACCGGCGGGGTGAGCCTCACGCCGCGCTCCACGTCGCCCGGCTGGGCCACGAAGTTGTTGCGGGCGTAGTCCATGATGCTGGGTGTCGTACCATATTTCTGAGTGAATACAGGGTCACGCAGCGATTCTACGGGGAAGGAATAGCTGGCTCCCATGTTGTGCATCAGTCCCAGCGTGTGGCCTATCTCGTGTGCGGCGGCATAGCGGATGGACTCACGCATCACATCGTCATCGAACACCTGCTTGCGCACCCGCGGGTCCACGGCTCCCGTCTGCACGAAACGCCAGTTGTGGAGCAACGAAAGGATGTTGTGGTACCAGATGACGTCGCCCGTGAGGATTTCTCCCGTGCGCGGGTCCACGTGGCTCGGTCCCATGGCGTTGGCCGTAGACGTGGCGGCATACTTGAAGCAGCTGTAGCGCATGTCGTCCGGGTCGAACAGACTGTCGTTCCTGGGATAGTCCGCGGCACGGATGGCGTTCTTGAATCCTGCGGCCTCGAAGGCCGTGTTCCAGTCCTCGATGCCCTGCTTGATGGCCGGGCGCCATTTATCGGGGAAAGCCGAGTCCACATAGAATACGATGGGTTTCTGCGGTTCCACCAGCTCGCCGGCGAAGTATCGTTCGCGGTCCTCCTCCCTGGGCTCCAGGCGCCAGCGGTGGATAAAGGTGCGTAGTTTCACGCCGTCGCGGTCGGAAGAGTAGATGCTCTTGTCGCCATAGAAGTATCCCACGCGGTTGTCCTGCAGACGCATGGGCATGGGGTCCTCAGGCAGGACGAAGAGCGAGCGGTGCATCACGAGTGAGTAGGGCTGGTTCAGCGGCGATAGGGTGAACGACAGTCGGCTCTTTATTTCTATGTTTTCGGGGAAGCTCCTGGCACTCATGATGCCCGACGCGTCGGCCACGAAAGTGCCCTTGAGCGAACTGCCGCCGCCCAGCAGTCTGGCTATCGGGTTGTCCGGTTTGATGGGACTGATACATTTCTCGTTGCTGCCGAAGAAAGAGGTGACCTCAATCACCACGTTGTCTCCGTTATGGGCGGCTATCTTGAACCCCTTGATGACAGGGTCGTAGAAGTTCTTCTCGAAAGCCGGGCGTATGGGGTCGTCCTGGGCCACGATGTCGGCGCTCTGTATCTGGTGCATGTACACGTTGCGCTCGTCCTTGCTGAAGCGGATGAGCAGAGGCGTGGTGGCCATCTCTCCGGCCACGTATTCGCGCGTGTTGCTGGTGGCGGCCACGCGGTTGGCCAATATATAGGTACGGCAGAACGCCGAGTCGGGAATTTCGAAGTAGAGTTTGCCTTCCTTGGCATTGTAGAGGGTGGTGAAAAGCCCCTTTTGTGTGTGGGCCCCTTTTGTTAGTTTCTTGTAGTCTGCATTGACCGAGTCTTTTGCGAGTGCCGCGAGTGCATGCTGTTTCTTCTTGTTTTTTCTTTTGGCATCCGCTGGCGGACAGACCGTCAGTGCGGCAGCCATAAGGAGGAGTATTCCTGTACTCTTTTTCATAATTGGATATTTTTGGTTCGTAGCTGTTTCATTTCAGATGCGAACCGGGCGGGAAGCCCACAGGTAGAGTCTTCCCGTCCGGTTAAGTGACAATTCAGATTACATGGCGCTGACCTTGCGTGCCATGCCGTTCACGGAGACGATGTACAGTCCCGGCTTCACGTTGAATGTTGTCCGGTTGCCGGTAACGTCTTGTGCGGCTACCTTGCGTCCGCTCAGGTCATACACTTCCACGGTGCTGCCTTCCGGCAGGTTGTAGGCTTCGATGAGGCCTTTTCCGCCACGGATGACAACTTCGCCCGTGCTGACTGCGCTGATGCCGTCACCACCTTTCACTTCAATGGCCGTAGTCTTGAGAGCATTGCTTCCGCTCAGTTTTGGGAAGGCTTCGGTTGTCATGGTGCAATATACGGGTTC
>CALULA010000001.1 GCA_944321365.1 uncultured Paraprevotella sp. | reverse complement strand
CGACAAGGACATCAACACCATACCGCTTTTGGAACTGCTGGCAGGTCTGCCGATTTAATCTGTATGGATTTATCAAAAAAGCAAGGAAATATGAAAGGAACAGAGCATTTCAAGGAAATTATCAAGGGTTATCTTGACCAAAGGGCAAAGGAAGATGAACTTTTCCGTGCCAAGTATGAAACGACATCGCGTTCCATTGACGATGTGGTGACTTTTATCCTAAACGAAGTGAAGAACTCCGGCTGTTGCGGTTTCGATGACAGCGAGATATACTCAATGGCAGTACACGTCATTGACGAGCCTGACCTTGAAATCGGCAAACCTTTGCAGTGCGGCATCGTGGTCAACCACCATGTGGAGCTGACGGAGGAGGAAAAGGCGGAGCAAAGGTCGCTAGCCCTCAAACGCTACCAGGAGGAGGAACTGCGCAAGCTGCAGGCACGCAACCACAGGCCGAAACCTGCAAAGGCGCAAGAGGTAACACTACAACCATCACTTTTTGACAATCTTTGAGCCATGAAACCGAGGAACAGATTTGAAAAGGCGGTGGCGACTTCCAACATGAAGCTGTCACCAATAAGCCCGAAAGCCGTGGAATGGGCGGTAAGGAACACGGTAAAGCACATCGCATTCCGCACGTCAGGACACAAGTGTACCTGCGGTGACTGCGGACTGAAGTTCGACTACAAGGGAAAAGGCAAATACATCCGTTGCCCGTATTGCAGACAGAAGCTGGAAGTGACGGACACGCTGACACGCAAACGGAAGGAAAGCGTCTATTTCTCCACCATAGAAAGGGCTGACGGCTTCCACGTGCAGAGGGTGTTCCTGCTGACCGCCGTTACACGCAAGGGGAAAAAGCTGGACGTATGGCAGATTGAGGTGTGCCGCTTATGGCTCAATAAAGACGGAAAGACCGCCGTCACGTCAAGGAAAAGGGTGTTGGGGCATTACATGGACAGCTTCAACTGGTTTTCAGATATAGAGCTTCGGAACATGACCAACGTCCATTGGGTAATATCGGGCTGCCTTGTCTATCCGCATTATTCCACCACAAGGGAACTGAGGCGCAACGGCATGAGTGGACGGCTTCCCGACTGCCACCCGACAAGGCTGGCAGAAGCCCTGCTTACGGACAGCCGCATCGAAACCATGATGAAAGCCAAGGACTACAAGGCCGTGGAATACTTTACGACGCACGAAATGGAGCTTGACAGGTGCTGGCAACCGTACAAGATTGCGAAACGTCGCCGCTATGAGCCGGAGGATTACGGGCTGTGGTGCGACACGGTAAGGCTACTTGATAGGTGTGGCCACGACATCCGTTCCGCCAAGTACATCTGCCAGAAAGACCTGATGGCAGAACACGACCGTTGGCTCGAAAAAATCACACGCATGGAGGAAAGGCGGAGATTGGCAGAACAGATGGAAAGGGCGAAAAGACACGAGGAGGACTTTTATCGGGAAAAGGCACGTTTCTTCGGCATAGTCATAAGTGACAGTGACATTGAAATATCCGTGCTTGACTCCATCGAGGCTTTCCGTGCCGAGGGTGAAGCCATGAAACACTGCGTATTCAAGTGTGAGTATTACGCCAAGCCAGACAGCATCATCCTTTCAGCCCACGACCTTTCGGGCACACGCATTGAAACCGTGGAGTTCTCGATTAAGCAAGGAAAAGTGGTACAGAGTCGTGGCATATGCAACTCCAACACCGAGTTCCATGACCGGATAATAAAGCTCGTCAATGACAATGCTTACCGCTTCTTGGAGGCGAAATCAACGGCATAAGTTCCAAGTAATGTCAGTGTACCGGCCTGCGCCGTGAGGCGTGGGTCGGTAATTTTCAGAGAAAGAAATAAAGGAACTATCCTCATTTGAAATAAAAGCAAAGAAAATCATTCATCATTAAGATATTATCAAAGATTTTGGTTACTTTTGTAATCGGATAGAGGTAACTCTTTCCAAGACATAAGAGAAAAAGAAGAAGCGTTATGCTTATCTTGTAAGTTGAAAACCTGAGAAACTTTCAAACGTGTACAAGGATAGCATAGTGGTTCTCACGCTATAGCGTGGGCTGCTATTACTACATCTGTACACAAGGTTTTCTCAGGACCGTCAACTTAAAGATGTGGAGCATTGCAGTTCCACGCTTCAACGTATTATGAAAAAGAAGTTATTAGGAATTGGAGAACCAGATAAAGTTGTGCCCGACACGGATATAGGGTATTGATGTATGGATTTTAATAATACTAAATCAATCTTATGGCCCGAAAATCAAATAAATGAAGGCTTGAAACATTGCTATTTCTCTGTAATGTCGCTAAGACATATCATTGTTACGGATATACTCTTTTAAAAAACAGGACTGTCATTAACCTTTGACTTCTTTATGGTATAAACAAATGTAATAGCACCCAATATGAGAAAGAAATTATTATTATTGATTTTTGCTTTGCTCTTATGTAATTTCATTGGAGCTCAGACTTACACTCTGGAAAGTAAGTGGGTAAATTGTGGGAATAATGTACAATTACTTGACCCTTACTATTCTGATGGAGTTTCTTTTGAATGGACTGGTCCCTCAAAAAATGGGAAAGCCAATGGCAATGGAATTGCAATAAAGTATAAAAATGGTAAGTTCGAATCCAAATACGAAGGTTCATATAAAAACGGCATTCGCGAAGGAAAAGGCACATTTACTCATGCAGATGGCTCGGTTAAAACTGGTACATTCGTCAAAGGACAATTGACTGGAAATGGAACTATGACGACGGAAGATGGTCATTCATATGAAGGAGAATTTATCAATTACCGAATGTATGGAAAAGGCACTTTGCACTATGCAAATGGTGCGACCTTTGTAGGGATTATGACAGATGATGCTCCTTATACAGGCAAATTTACAAACTATGACGGTGTGGTTACTTTTATTCAAAAAGGAATGCCTGTAGAACAAATCCGGGAATCCAAATCAAGCTATTCTCCTAAAATCGGACAGCGTGTCACTGAATATTTTGATGAGGATTGGAACCGTTGCCAACCCAAACAAGCAGCTTATTATAGATTAGTTACTTATGAAGCCCCTAACCGTCCGAAAGGTGCAGTTAAAGATTACTATATTACAGGCGAAATTCAATCCGAACAGTACCCGATATACATAGATTATGATGATGAAAATCGTAATTTTTTAGAAGGTGAACAGGTGTTCTACTATAAAAACGGACAAATCGAGCGGAAGCAACAGTATTATAATAACCGGATCAATGGACCAGTTATATCATATTATCAAGATGGAGCAGTTGAGTCTGAAGCTATGTTCGATTTCGGAACTCCAAATGGTGATGCGCTGCAATATTATCGGAATGGAAAAATTGCTACGGTAAGCAAGTTTGAACATGGACTGCTTCATAACAATAAGTACTTACAGATAACCGAAGATGGAATGGTTTTCCTCGTATATAATGAAAACTTCATCCGTAATCATGAAGCTTGGGAATTTCAAGGCCAGAATGGTATTGTCCAAGTCAATGATGCAGAATCAATATCTATGCAAGCTTCACCAGAAAGAACTATATCAGGTGGTATTTATACAGGATTTTCACCAATGAGTGAGAATATGATAGGAGTAGTTACAAATCAACGTAATCCGGGACAAGGAATTGTAACCTTTTTATTTGGATTCAAAGATTGGGATAACACTTGCGCTTTTTCAATTGCAGGAAATAAATATCAATTTACCTACAGGAAAAATGGCGTAACAGTTCAAAGTGACGATTGGCAAATATCAAGTCACATTAAACCCGATATTAATCAGCTAACGGTTGTAAATTCCGGTGATAAAATCACATTATGTATTAATGGGGAACCAGTAAAAGAAGTAGGACGTATTTACTTTGACGGCTCTTTATGTGGAGTGTCTTTATATAATCCTTCATCGCAGTCAATCGTAATTGATGCAGCACAATTAGTAGTGCAGGAAGTCGTAAATCCTCAAAATATACCACAAGAATATTTACCTGAAGAAAAAAGTGACCCGAATGCTTGGAAGGGCAATGGAACGGGATTCTTTTTGAGCCCGCAAGGATATATTGCCACAAATTATCACGTTATAGATGGGGCAAATACCATTCAAGTCAACTTTACCCGTAATGGTCAAATCGAATCACATCCTGCTACAGTTGTGATTACAGACCAACAGAATGATTTAGCAATTATAAAAATCGATGATAATGCGTTTAAAGCCATGTCGGCTATTCCGTATGGTATTCTGTCCCGTACCAAAGACACTGGCAGTACTGTATTTGCAATGGGATATCCTATGGCTGATGTTATGGGAACAGAGGTTAAATTTACGGATGGAAAAATTAGCTCTAAGAGTGGAATACAAGGTGATGTAAGAGTGTACCAGATTACTGTTCCAATACAACCGGGAAATAGTGGAGGTCCACTATTTGATATGGACGGAAATGTTGTTGGCATAACAAGTTCAGGATTAAATCGTGATTATTTCAAGTCCGAAAATGTCAATTATGCCATCAAGGCATCTTATTTGAAAAGTCTGATGGAGGCTTGTCCACAAGAAATTAGTTTAGGAGAAAATACATCTATTTCTGTAGCAAAACCGTCATTGACTGAATTAATAAAGGAGTATAAAGATTATGTTGTCTTAATCCTAACAAAATAATAATCATTTTAAATTCAACGAAAAAATGAAAAAGTTAGTTTTATTTGCGAGCATGTTTGTTCTGGCTATTGGTGCTATGGCTCAAGCAATCAAAGATAAGCCGGAACTTAAAGGTGAAAGTTCTGAGTCATTAGCCGCAGTCAGACTTGCTAATGACCTACTCCGTTACGGGTATGCAAACAAGTCAACTTTGGCATTGATTGATGCACTTCAGATTTTCTCCGAGAATCCGACACAACCACTAAACACAACCCGAGAAGGGAGCGAGGTGGATGAAAGCAAGACAGACGGGAAAAAAGCCAACGTTTCATTTGATTATGACACTGTGCTGGCCGATGCCAAGAAGTTTGCTGACGGCGACGAAAACCTGTTGGCCTTGATTGACAACATCGACGCGGAGGCCAAGGGAGCGCAGCGTGGAGCAGTAAACGGTCCTTCGCGCCATTATGATGCGGTAAATGGCAATAGTACAGATACATATCAAATCAGTTTTATAGCAAATGTTCTTGCAGAAATATTGGTATCGGGCGATGGAGATACAGATCTTGATTTATATGTCTATGATTCAAATGGAAATCTCATAGCTTATGATGAGAGCTATTCTGATGATTGTTATGTACGCTGGGTTCCAGCTTGGACAGGGAGATTTTTCATCAAAATCGTTAATCGCGGTCCCGTTTACAATAACTATGTAATATTGACAAATTAATATGTCTATACTTACTAATAGCACCATCACCGTATCAGCCCGATATTTAGTTTTCCTATTATTGGGTTGGTATGGCGTGGTGTGTTATGCACAAAATCAAACGTCAGAAAAAGTTCATGATGCACTAAATCTACTGTTGAATGATGGGGCTTATCAAAAAGCTGAACAAAACATTTCAACCATAACGAATGATGAGATAAGCTCTATGCCGGATTCTGTCAAATTAGACTATCATTATACGTTAGCAGCCATAGCCGATTTTAATGAAAACAAAGAGAAAGAACTTTATCATTTGCAATGTTGCAAATCCTTATGTGAACATTCACAAGGTATCCATTCTCCAGCTTATGTAGAAATAGTATGGGCATTAGGACAAGAACTTGAGACAAAAGGCGATACTATCAGTGCCTTTTACATTTATCAAGCCGCATTAATTCAAAGTGTGGGATTATACTCTTTAAAAGATCCCGATGTAGAATGGCAATATAAAGATATGCAATCAAAAGTGATTGCATGGTATAAGAACAGCAGTTTGCGTAAACGTATGATAAAGAATCGCAATTCGCTTAACAAAAGATATTCTAATGACAGTAACAGCAATCAAGTAAATGACAACGAATTTTATCTGTATTATCAAGACCAGCCTTATTTAGCAAATAAAATTCAACAGGCCGACAGTCTAAATGCGGAACAAAATTACCATGAAGCATTTCTCTTGTACAATGAAGTGTATAACGCCACAAAAGACAATTTTATTGCCAAAGCTACTGTAGGAGAACTTGTAGCTATGAATTGTATAAATCGGGCCGATTTCAATACAGCAGAAAAAATACTTTTGGAGAATATTCAATTATTGTCTGAAAATAATTGTCAACAAGCAAAAACATATCGCAGAAGCCTATCAGATCTTTCAATAGTATATATCGCATTATACAATTATACAAAAGCCAAAGAATTTGCCAGAGAAGCTAAATACTGGTTTGAACATTGTTTGGATTTTAGTAAAGCTTACATCGTATGTTTGCATAGGTGTGCAGCATTAGAAAATGGTAATCAAAACTATTTTTTAGCCATGCTCTTAGAAGATGTTGCAATGCAGGAATTATATAAAAATTTTAGTGAGTCATCCATCGATTTTGACAATTTACAAATAGATTTATTGTCAAGTAGTTCGTTATTTTATAACTCAATGGGGTTTGCAGATGAATCTATGCAGAATATTGCGTTAGCTATTAATGTAGCAGAAAAGATAGGTATAAATGCAACTCCATATTATCATAATTTAGCAAGTATTGCATTGCAAAATAACCGATTTGATGAAGCTTATAATGCAAGTAAGATAGCTTATGACCTTTGCAAGAATTCTAATGAAATGGTATCAGAGCAAACGACATTGGTTGGATTACAGTATTTATTAATATCCAAAATCTTAAAAAAAGACACTTCTCCAAACATTGCTTTAGAACTATCTGAGAATATCCGGAAAAACATTCAAGAGGTCTTTTGCTTTTTGTCATCAGAGGAACGATATCAATACTGGTCTACTCTCGAAAACTCTTTACCTACTTTAAATTGGTTAATCTATGAAGACATGGATGAAACTTATTTTAGTACTGTATATGACAACCTTCTTGTTACCAAAAATTTGCTGCTAAGAACCAACAATGAAATACGCGATGCTATATTACAAACAGGAGATGCCATTAGTATTAATAATTATCGAAATATGCTACAATACCGCAGTATAGCGGCTCATGCTACGGACTCCATGTTACGTATGAAATTCTTAAAAGAAGCAGATTGGTTAGATAAACAACTGACGAGGAAATTCTCTGTTTATAGTGATAAAATAAACTATGAAAAGATACAATGGCAAGACATACAAGAAACTCTGACGTCTGAAGACGTTTCCATTGAGTTTTGTAACATACCAATCGCTTTGTATGAAGGAAACTCCATTCAAGATTGGTCTGCTGAATCGCGTTATTGTGCTGTGATATTGAAAAAAGAATATAAAACCCCCAAGATAATACCATTATGTAAAGAAAGTACACTATTGTCAATAGATAATATTGATTATTATCTTACGGATTCCATTTATAACCTTATTTGGAAACCTATTGAAAAAGAATTCAATGGAATTAAAAATATATATTTTTCTGCAGACGGCGAATTACATAAAATAGGCATTGAATATGCGATGCTTCCTGATGGGACATACATAAATGACAAGTATAATATTTATCGACTTTCTTCAACAAGTAAGTTAGTAGACAAAAGAAAACGATTGTCTTCTTTTAATTCCGTTCTATTTGGGGGGCTAAAATATTCTCTTGAACCGAATGAGTTAATTGCAGCAAGCCATAGCTCTGACTCTCATAGGACACATGCATCTCGCTCAGCCGATTTATCACATTTCCGTTATGGTGTCAATGAATTGCCAGGCACATTAGTTGAGGTAGAAACTATTAGCGAAGAAATCAGGAGCTGTAACTATGGAAATTGCAAAGTTATAACAGGTGCATCGGGGACAGAAGAAGAATTCCGTTCGCTTGCAGGCGGTAATATGAACATAATCCATTTGGCCACACATGGTTATTATTGGAGTGAAGAAGAAGCAAAGAAACGAAATTATGTGAACTTTCTATCTCAAATCAATACGCAAGATTGGAATGTGGAAGATAAAGCATTACTGCGTTCTGGGCTTTTCTTTAGCGGAGTTAATATAGGACTGCAAGGAGAATCTCTTCCGGATGACGTGGAAGATGGGGTTCTGACAGCACAAGAACTATCCACGATGAATCTTGGAAATGTAGATATGGTTGTTATGTCTGCTTGTCAAAGTGGTCTTGGTGAGACAACGGGTGAAGGTGTGTTTGGTTTACAGCGTGGCTTCAAATTAGCAGGTGCTAATACTCTGCTAATGTCACTCTGGAAAGTAGATGATAGTGCTACTTGCTTACTAATGACCGAATTTTATAAAAATTATCTTGGGGGAGAGTCTAAACATGACGCACTATATCATGCACAGTTAAAACTCCGCTCCAATCCTGAATTTGCTGATCCTGAGTATTGGGCGGCATTCATTCTGTTAGATGGCTTAATTTAAATCTGATATGAGGAAACTTGTTCTTATAATTATATGCCTAATTGTTGAATGGGGGGTAAAGGCTCAGTCGGTTTCCTATCAACGAGCTAAATCTTATGCTGATTCAGGGAATTATGTTAAAGCCATCCACCTAATGAAGATTGTTGCGGAACGAGAGAAAAATACAGAATATTATATTGATGATATCGCTACGATAGCCAAATACTATTCTTATACGGGTGAAGTGGATTCTCTTTTACTCTACAATACTTATACGCAACAGTTAGCAGAAAAACTAATAGGCTCTAATGATAGTATAGCAGAAGAATATATACAATTTACTGCATGGATGTATGATAAATGTGGAATGTATGATTCGTTCATTAATACTGCTGAAAAAGTATTGAACTTGAGGGATTGTATGCATGGATATTTTTCAGAAGAATCGCTTGAATGGATTGGAGTAATGTCCTACAAAGCTTTTAACGCCCATGATTTATTAAGAATGGTTGAATATTGCGACTCAGAAGTAAAGCGAGTGGAAGAATACTATGGAATTAACTCTACTCATTTTGAAGAGGCCATTTCTTCCATAAGGGGATATGCCCATGCATTAGTAGATGAAATACCTAAGTTTACTACAAATTGGGCTGAGCCATATTATCAAAAGATAAAGAATGCCCATATATTGTCCCAATATCAATATGAATTTGAAATTTTACAGTTAGCAGGATTTCTTACTATGGACAATCTTAATTCAGCCAGTAGGTATGCCCATACATTAGAGAAATGGACGTATGAGAGTAATGAGTATGCCGTACCGTTAGAGGATAAAGTTAGAATATGGCTTAAATTAGCAATGTATGAACTTCGTGCTGGAGATCTTTGTAAAGCACGTTGGCAAGTGGATACAAGTTGGAAGTTATTAAAAGAAGCAAATGTTATACCTTCATTGGAACAGATTATAGATAGATGTAATGTTGAGAAAGAACTAAGAATGGATTCCCTCGGGAATTATCGTATGGATGCACAATGGTTAATAGAAACAGCGACCCCTATAATTGAAGCAAGAAAAGAAGACTCTAGTATTATAGCTTTTTTTTACGAAAGTCGGGCATGGGCTTATCAAGACTTACAAAATTATGACAAGGCCATTTCTGACATGGAATCAGCTATTGAATTAAACCCTCTGGATTCACGCAAAAAAAAGCTAGCCCAAATTTATATGTCTAAAGGAGATTATATGTTAGCAGAAAAGCAATACTTGGATATATACAATAGCCCAAATGTGTCCTCTCCATTGAAAAAAAGTATTGTTTCAGACCTTGCTTCTTTATATTGGCTTTGGGACAAAAAAGATAAACTTGGGAATTTACTTGTAGAAGACTTTGATAATCAAAAGGCTGATATTAGAAAAGCCTTTGCTTTTATGAGCGAGTCTGAACGTGAGAATTTTTTGGAACAAAGATCCTTATTAGGGTCAACAATTAGTTTTGATGTCTATACATCCTTTTCAAGAGGTCAAAATCAATGGTGTATAGGAAATAGTTTAGCATACAATTTAGCACTTGTGCAAAAAGGACTACTTTTAAGTACAGCCAAAGATATTGATGAGATACTAAAAAATGCCCCAGATTCAATACAAGAAAAGAGTAAACTGTATAAGAAAGCTCATGAGTTGTTAGATGTGCCTGGACTTGAAGTTTCCACAACTCGGAGCTTGAGGTTCAATTTAATGGAATATGTGACAAGTCAATCAGAATTTTTGGATCAATTAGATATAACTTGGCAAGATGTTTACAATAACTTATCCGACAAAGAGGTAGCTATCGAATTTGTAAATTTATGGGGAATACGTTCTAATAATATGGGGAATTCCAATCCTTCCATTGGAGCACTTATTTTAAACAAGACCTTTCCCGCTCCTATCTTTGTTTATTTAGCCGACATTGCAAGTATAGATTCTCTTTATGAATATGGAGATGATGGAGAAAGACTTGATGATATGCTATATTCAGGAACAGCCAAAGTCCAGCTATATAAAAAAATATGGGAACCGATAGAGCCATACCTGAAGAATGCCCAAACAGTCTTTTATTCCCCTACAGGAATACTGCAAAACATAAACATTGAGTGTATTGGGAAAAATGAAACAGAGCTGTTGCTTGATAGATACGAGCTTTATAGATTATCCTCAACGAGAGAAATATGCAATAATAGAACAAAAAAGCAATTTAAAAATGCTGTTTTATATGGAAATATTTCATATTCTATTAATGTGCCTGTTACAAATGAGAATCCTATTTCAAAATTTAGATCTTCATCACGATCTGGCTTTCGTCCTTTAAACGAAACAGCAATAGAAGTTGATTCTATTGATACGCAGCTTACCTTTCATAAAATAAAGGATAAAACATTTACGGGAGTTGTTGCAACGGAGAAATCATTTAGAGAATTGTCAGGCAAAGCTCCTTCCATATTACATCTTGCTACACATGGTTTTTATTACACAAATGATGAGATAGATCAACAGGATGAAAATAATAATTTTCTCACATTCCAATTGGGCAAATCTGAATTACACCGTTCTGGTTTAGCATTGTCAGGCGCACAAGATAGTTGGTGCGTAAACGATATTCAAAAGTATCTGGCATTAGATCAAAGTAATGATGGTATTCTATTGTCAGCTGAGATTGCTAAAATGAATTTGAGTGGTTTAGAATTAGTTGTCTTGTCTGCATGTGAGACAGCGTTAGGTGATATTAGACCGGAAGGAGTTTACGGTCTTCAAAGAGCATTTAAACTGGCAGGAGTAAAAAGCATAATAATGTCATTATGGAAAGTTGATGATTATGCAACCCAAAAATTGATGACTGCTTTTTATCGGAATTATCTAAGTGGTATGTCAGTGCGTGAAGCATTTCATGCATCTCAAAAAACTCTTCGTGAAACTTCCGGATGTGAAGAGCCTTACTTTTGGGCAGCATTTATTCTATTGGACGCATTAAAATAATTTTATATGAAAGTACTGAGTAAACTATTTTTAGCTAGCGCGATTGTTGGAGCGACATTGGGTAATCAAGCAGCTCTTGCCCAGCAGAAACGCGCATTAATTGTCGGAATATCCAACTATGGAAATGCCACAGAGGATCCCAATAGGTGGTCTAATATCAGTGGGGCAAATGATGTCAAGCTTCTTAAGCCATTGTTTTCTCAACAAGGTTTTAAAATAACAACCCTCGTAGATGCGGAAGCTACATACTCTGCAATTATTAAGTCATTGGACAGATTGACTAAAACTTGTAAGAAAGGAGATTTAGTATATGTTCATTTTTCCATGCACGGCCAACCTATTGAAGACCTAAATGGTGATGAGGCAGATGGCTGGGATGAAGCTCTCATTCCTGTAGATGCCCAAATGAAATTTCAAAAGGGAGTGTATGAAGGCAAAAAACATTTGCTTGATGACACCCTTGAAAAGTATTTCAATGAAATACGCTCTAAAATTGGCACAAAAGGACAACTGTATGTTGTACTTGATGCTTGTCATAGTGGAACGGCTTCACGTGGTGACGATGAACATGTGCGAGGCGTTCGAGAAGGATTTACACGTTCCGGTAAATTGTATATGCCTGACCGTACACAGGAAACCAATGATTATTTTCATATACCATCTCAACCGGGACAATCCCCTGTAACATTTATAGAAGCTTGTCGTTCTTATCAACAGAATAAGGAAGTACGCGATAGGAACACTGGCACATGGTATGGTTCCCTTTCTTATTACATTGCTCAGGCCATGCTAAACATTAAAATAGACAGAACCAATAAGTGGATTGAGAATGTTAAATCAAGTATGACTAATGACAGACGTTTGCGTAAGCAGAATATGGTAATAGAAACATCTAAATAATATGCAGACCGAAAAAGATGATATTTTACACAACAACAAAGAGCTAAACATTTTCTTCTCTCATATGCAGAAAAAAAGCATAGCTTTTCTTCGCAAGAATTATTCTCTTTCATTAGAAGCTGCGGAGGATGTGTATCAAGACTCATGCCTTGCCATGTATGAAAACATACATGCCGGAAAATTAGTATCATTGACCTCAAAGGCCAGCACTTATTTTACAAAAGTGTGTATGTTTCAAGCACTAAAAAAGATACGTGACGCTAAACCTACAGATTCAGCGGATGACGCTTCTTATAATGCTAATAAAATTGATACTCTAATAGGGCTAGATGGTGGATTCTCAATCGGACAACAGCAGGCGATGGAAAAAATAATCAAATCGTTACCTACTCCTTGTAACCAGATTCTTTGGGCATATTATTATGATGAGATGAGTATGGAAGAAATAGCTAAGATTATAAATTTCAGTAATGCAAATTCTGTCAAGACAAAGAAGAGTCAATGTATGAGTAGACTGAAAGATAATTATAGCGATGTAATAAAAGAATTAATGTATGAATAAAGATTATGTGTATTTCGACCAGCAAGTTGACAAATTTCTTCGTAATCAGATGTCTGAAGAAGAAGCAATTGCATTTATGTCTGAATTATCTTCAGATGTAGAGAAGAAGGAACGTGCCCGCATTATTGCATTAATGATAAAATCTATGGATAAAGTTGGTATTGAGCATGACCAACAAATTGTGAATCAAATAAAAGGATTAAGCAAGTCAGAGTTTAAAAAGCTCATAGGAATTAAAACTACTTTGATTTCGTTATTTCCAAAGGCTATGAAATATGGCATCGCTGCTTGCATTGCTTGTACTTTGGCTTTTGGTGGTTATAAATATTATAATTATCAACAAACGGTATCGTTAGGTAACGCGGAATACAATGCTTATGTGGCTGACATAGATCTTGAAGGGGGGTATAGAGGAGATAACGCAAATATCGAAATTGAATCAAAACTTAGGGCACTTTTTTCAAACGTGAAAAATGGTATCAAGATTTCGGCTACAATTAAAGAGTTGGATTCTATTTATAAAGAAGCTCTTAGCGAGGAGTCATTATATAATAACTACGTGGACGATATTGCATGGAATCTTGCTATTGCTTACCTTAAAGATGGGAATCGTGAAAAGCCTCTAATACTGCTAGAAGATATGATAAAACGCAATGAAGGATATTCAGAAATCTCTCTTCCCGCAAAAGAACTAATTAAAAAAATCAACGACCTTTAATTTTTTATAGGTCTGTATCTGAGATTGAACAGCAGGAGTATTTTCATTTATATATGGAAAATTCTCTTGCTGTTTGCATTTACATATATATAGTTTTGGGTATATAAGAATGAATTCCAATATTGGAGTCCAACATATAAACAACTATATCATTATGGCTATTAAAGATTTTATAAACAACCTTATCAATTCATTGCTTGATGGGTCATTTGAGAGAATGAGAATTATTAATCAAATGAATGCCGCGTTTAAGGAGTATTTTACAAGTGGCGAGTTTGAGAGAATGTGCAAAGTATCTATTTCACAAGGGAAAAGTGAATATGCTCATGAAATGAGTGCATTATGGTTTCGTAGTGGGTTCAAGATAACTATTGAAAATGATATGTCACTTATGGATTCAGAGATGAAAGAATTATCTCAATACATAACAGAAAACGTAGCCTTCGTCCGACAACTTATGGCCTTGGGATTTGATACGCTTGTCATAAAAGGAAAAACCACAGGTAAATCTCAATATTATGCGTTAAAACATTTCGCGAACCTAAATCAATATTTTATCAAATGAATATATTGTATCGTTTCATCAATCGAATAAAGTTTAAACGTTTGATTAAATCAAACGAGAGTAAAAATGTAGTAGTCGGAATGGTGAAGGCTAAGACATTGTATAAAGATTTGGTTGTCATGGCACATCCAGATAAGCATCCAGATAAGCGTGCTATCGCTGAGGATATAACATCTCGCCTCACTTGTTGCAAATATGATTATGCGAACTTGCTCAAGTTGAAAGACGAAATTGAAAAAAAGTTGTAGACTACCATTTACAAAATTAACTTTTGTGGTATCTAAAGATAGTAAATAAACGAATTAAAAAGAAAATTATTATGGCAACAATTGTTCAATGCCCTTATTGTGGCAGTTATAACACATCTAAAACTACTAACGGCAAGTTTTCTCGTGGTATTGAAACGGCAGCAAGTTTAGTAGGAGGTACACTTCTTCAAATGGCAACCGGGGTTCCCGGTATTTTAGGTGTGAATTTAGCTATGGGCAAATCATGGCATCAATACTGTTGTAAAGAATGTCATGAAGTATTTAAGGTACGAATCAATGCTATTGGGGCTATAAAAGAAATAAAAAAATACTAATATCATAAAAACGTTTTATGAGTAATCGATATTAAATACAAGATGAGGGCGGAAATTATAAGTAATAAAATAAAGAAAGAGGGAACAGTTGTACTGATAAGGGTGATATTGTTCCTCATTTATTATGTGGCGTTGATGGTAATCGGTTTTTTACTTCTTGTAGGTGCCGCCTTAGTGACAATTTTAATGCCTGATTTCCTTGGAGGATTGGAGATGATAAACGTTAGGCTATTGATTGTAGGAGTGATAGCCTTGGCCGCCATGTGGTGGTTCTGCATACAAGTTGGCTTCTACCTGATAAAGCCGCTGTTCTTCTCGCCTAAGACATCAAACGAAAACAGGTTTGAAATAGACGAAAACGACTGTCCCTGCCTCTTTTCGATGATTAAGAATGTAGCACATGCCACTGGCAACAAGATGCCCAAACACGTCTATCTGTCGCCAGAAGTGAATGCCTGCGTTTTCTATGACAAGGCAAGCATCTGGTCTATTTTCCTTCCCACAGGAAGAAACCTAATGGTCGGAATAGGACTGCTCCACGGAATGAACTCATCTGAAGTGAAGGCCATCCTAAGCCATGAATTCGGGCATTTCTCCCAACAGTCCATGCGTTTCGGCACCCTTACATACCGCTTGATGCTGATTATCCGTGCCATGATAGACCATGCAAGGGAGCAGTTACAAAAAGACGCAATAGCGAGAAGCCAAGAAGATTACAAATGGTATCAGCATCTGGCAGTTTACCCCATCTCTTTCATTACGAAGAAAACGATTTCTTTTTACAATTGGATAGAGAAAGAAAACAGAAGCCTGTCCAGGTACATGGAGTTCGAGGCTGACACCGTGGCCTGCAAGGTTGTGGGGGCAAGACCGTTCATTTCGTCACTGTGCAAGCTCGAAACATTATCGGACAGATATTCAACATACGAAAAAGTGATAGCTGACACGTTGACACAAGGACACTATGTGCCGGAATTTTGGCAAACATACATTTTCGTTTACGGCCAGCTTTCAAATAGCGACAAGCTGACTGTGGAAAAAGACACGTCGCTGGATGGCCCCATTGGAGACAGCGCCAAGTACCTCTCTAAAATTTCCATTGTGGACGGATGGAACACTCATCCCTCGCTGTCGGAACGAATAGACAACGCTCGGCAATATGTCAACGTCAACGAAACCACTTACACAGATGACCCTGCCGACTTGGTTGGGCTGAAAATGCTTAACGCCGTTGGAGAAATGCGCCAATGTTTCATTGCCGCCAATCTGCAACAGCCAGTCGACTTGAAAAAGCTATCGGCCATGAGCCAGAAAGATTTCGAAGAGTCTTTTTCAAACCACTATGGAGAACAACTGGGACACTATTTCCTGTCGACATTCATAAACAAAAGAATACACAGCTTCGCTTTTCCTAATGAGAACGAGGAAAAGACCGAACACGTGGAAAATCCGTTTACAGAGGCTAACAGAAACTTGATTTTGGAATATAACCAAGGCTTTAATGACTTTCGCCTCTTGGAACAAATCAAGTCCAGGGAAATTGATGCCAGACATTTCATTTATGACAGAAAACTTTATGCCGATGTTGATGAACCTCTGGCTTTGCAAAATGAATACTTGAAACCACTCTATAAAAAGTGGTGTGACCTGGACTTGGAAATTTACAAGTTCTTGTGGCAAAATACTGAAAGAAAGGGTGCCCTTAATGCGATATATTGGACAATAATGTATGCCAATGATGCCAGCCAAGCATTTGACCCAATAAGGCAGAAATCAGAAGAGATAAGTGAGGGGCTTGCTTTTTATCAATCGCATGGCAGTGAAGTTGCCGTAACAGATGAAATGAGCATGGCGTTGTCAACAGAACTGTGGAAATTCCTTCAAAATTTTGATTTTGAAACGGTCCAGAGTTTGTTCGGAAATGTGGAATCTAACGGTGTCTCACTCAGCAAGATAATGGATGGCTGGAAACAGATTTCGTTATTAAAGCAACATCCTCGAATGAAAGATGCTGACCTTTTGGATACTATCGGTGAGATAGCCAGTTTTTTGGATTATATGCTCGAAGTGGGCAATGGGGAATGGAGAAAAATCTTGATTAAAGTTTACGACAATCAATACCATGGTCAGGCAAATAAAGACGTAAACATTAAAATATGAATCAAAGGGAATTGACTTTGCGATAAGGAATATTAAAATTTCCAAACTGAGTGTACTTATAATGAGGGGCTGGTTCCGTCTGACGGAGTCAGTCCATCATATTCATAGACGTTTCGATTTTCAAGGATAAAAGAAAGATGAATAATTCTTAGCAACATAATCCAGCAGCTTTTCCATCGTGGCACATACTTGCCACACATACTTGCCCATCCCATTCAGTTTCTATGTATGGAAATTTCTTGTAAAGGTTGTAATCATTGCTATGCCACGATTAATTGAACCCCATTGGGTAGATAAACGTAGATAATGTAAGAGGCGTTCTTGCCGCAGTTGTCGTTGTATCCATATCTCCATCCTGTTCCGGCAAGCCGACGCCCTACTTTGTCAAGCAATATAGACTTCCGTTCGTAAATCACTTCTTTCAACTGCTTGTCATGTGTAGTCTTTGCACAAAGGTTGGCAAATTCCACTTCGAGAAGTGTTGAGACGACATTCAAGGTCATGTCCTTGCTTTTTCTTGCTTTTTTGCGCATGACTCTAATCACCCTCCTTAATCCCACTCTCATGGCATTTTCAAGAAAGTCGTTCAACTTCTCTATACTTTGTTTGTTTTGCTCACTGCTTCTTCTGGATTTTTCCTCATACATGATGATGCAATCTTTAATCTTTGCCTTCAAAATAGGATTATGGCAAGAATGTAACATCATGCGTAAATCAGTCACATTCAGTCCGTATGCGCTGAATCCTTTGGCCTCTTTCAAGTTGCTTGTAGGCATATTCTACCAATACTGAGAGTATTTTTTCCCTGCAAATAAGCGATGCGCATCTTTTTGCCTACGCCATGTAAAACATCTTGGTTCATGTTCAATATTATTTTGAATTTCTATTCATTGATACCATAATTTCTCAAAAGGTAAACGTGGATATGAAAAACTGCCCCGATTCTCACGAACAGGGGCAGCCGTGGCGTTTTACTTACAACTAAAACGCCTGTTTCAAAATAATATTGATAAAGTTCTTGTGTTGTTTCTTGTCCGACTTTGAAAGTTTGTCCTTGAAGTCGGCTGTCGGTGCATCGCTGTTGAAAGCATCAACAAGCTCGCTATTTTCTTTGGCTTCCAATTTCAGGTCTTTTGCTTGCATCATCATACGCAGTTTGAGGATTGCCGGCATGTAATAAGGAAACATTTTGACAAGCGACTGCATGATTCCGAGTCCCGGGTCGCCTATGAGTTCGTTGACCGTTGCCACAGCGAAATATATTTTAGCATCCGCCTGATTTCCGAGAATCTCAGCCATCTCCGTATGCGTCTTGTCCGCTTCTGCATATTTCCCCAACGCCGCCAGGCAACGCGCCTTCACGAACAAGGCTTCCATACACGGCCTTTGGCGGACGATGCGGTCCGCATAGATGATGCCGTCAACGTATTTTCCTGAATAGAGCGAGAATGTGGCGTTAAGCATATTTCCGGCCAAGGTGTCTTTGCTTACAATTGGTGGCTCTTTGAGCGAATTAAGCATGTGCTCGTCAGAAATCATTGCCGAGAACATGTCTCCAAGCAGATAAACTGCATCTTTCACCTTGCCATCTTTTGCCTTGTTCGCGCTCATGCGCAATAGCCCAAGCGCGGCGGTGTCGTTGTCTTTATGTTTTATGGCCTCATACAGGTTGCGCCCTTTTTCCAGTTCGCTGGCTATGACTTGTTCGTCGTTGTAATGCTCGGCGTATGACAGGACTTCCTTACTTTCGCGTACATACGATGGAAGAATGGGACGGGACAGGTAAAGTCCGCTAAGCGACTTCACCCTACTCAATGCCACATATAGCTGTCCGTCTGAAAAAATACCGCTGCTAAGGTCGAGTACCATTTTTTCAAACGTCATACCCTGGCTTTTGTGTATCGTTATAGCCCAAGCGAGCTTCAACGGATATTGCGTGTATGTGCCAGTGATTGTCTTCTCGACTTTCTTTTTCTCGGGGTCGTACTGGTAGTTGGTCGACTCCCACGCTGTTTTTTCAACCTTGTACTCTTTTCCGCCTTCCACCGTAACGTAGACGTTGTCGGCATCCAAACGTGCCACTCTGCCTAAGGTGCCGTTGGCCCAACGTTGCATCGGGTCATTGCGGCAAAACATCACCTGTGCGCCTTTTTTCAGAACGAGTTGTTTGCTGACAGGCATCTTTTTCTCGTCGAACTCCTTTTCCACTTTTCCCTCAAAAGTGAACGCCTCTTCCTTGATCTCGTCAAGGCGTGCGGCGTTTATCCTGTCGGCACGCTTGTTTACGGAACAAAGCGTGATTACCATGTCGTCTTCCGGCACAGACACGCCGACACGGCTGTTAAGCATGTCCAAGTTGGCTTGCCTGACAACGCCGTTGCGGATGTTGTTGAGTATGCCAAGGAAGGCTGTGTCGTCCTGGCGGAATATCTTCTTGAACTCTATCTTCGGAAGACGCATTCTGCCGAACACCTTCGCCTTGAAGAAAAAGGGTTTTTCTGTGTGGTAATTATCGCTTATGACTGCTTTCTCGGCCTCGCCTACGAGGACAGGCTCAAGCTGGAACAGGTCGCCGGAGAACACCATTTGCTTGCCGCCGAAAGGAGCGGTGGAGTAAAGGCAGCTGCGTAAGGTGGCATCAATGGCATCTATTATGTCACACCGCACCATTGAGACTTCGTCAATGATTATCGTGTCTACGTTCTTTATGATGTTGTAACGCTCCGGGCTTATTTTCCCGACACTGCCTATTGGCATGGCTTCAAGTGGAAAGCCGAAGAACGAGTGGATGGTCTGTCCTCCGGCCAGGATGGCCGCCACTCCCGTGGGGGCAAGCACAATGAAGTTCTTGTATATTTCTTTCTGCACGCGCCGCAGGAAAGTTGTCTTCCCGGAACCAGCTTTGCCGGTGAGGAAGAAGCTCGTGTAAGTGTCTCGTATCAGCTCGTAAGCCTGTTCTTGCTGGACGGTCATTTCGCTGTTTACTGTTCCCATTGTTTCACGGAATTTATTGTTCGTTATTGGTTCGATGCGCAAAGCAAGGGTATCATATCTTGCATATTATGCCCGAAATCATCAGAGAGGAAACTTTTGTAACTACGTTCCACTACCGCCTTTGCCTCTTCGGATATGCGCAAGGCTGGCACATTGACGTTTTGCAGCTTTATCTGCCCTTGGAGGTAGTCTTCCACCATTTGGGTTGTCTGTTTCTTGATGAAATCTAAGTTGTAGAATGTCTTTTCATATTGTCTCTTGCCTACCAGCTTCGGTTTTCTTCCGTCAAAGACGTAAATCTCAATACCGTCAATGTAAGTCCACGTGTGGTAAAGGCCTACCGTCTCAACTACAACTAGTTGCTCACAAAAACGCAAGCCTTTGTAATAGCGGTTGCCTGATGCGCTTTCATACTCAGATGAGATAAACATCTTTTGTCCTTCGTTCCATACCGGAAGATTGTTTCCACGAGTGCCGAAAGTGGGTAAAAGACCATCGAATAACGAATTTGATATATTTGCTATTTGTGCCATGATTATCTATTTTTAATTTGACTTTTGTTTATTATCACGCAAGGCGTTTCATCTGGTTGTAAGCACCTTCGACGATTTTTTTGGAGAACTCTTCAAGCTGTTTGGAATTTACCGATGCCCCAAGTAATTTGACTTGCCCTCTCATGTAGTCAAGCACAATCTCGACGGCTTCCCTCTTTGCATTGTTTTCGTTGAAAAAGTAACAACTGTAACAGCGGGAGCCTATGAGCCTGGCTTTGCTACCATCGTATCCATAAACTTCAATGCCGTTAAGGAAGGTGTGGCAGTATCCCTGGCCAATGTTGTATTTGACGGCAATGCGGTCTGACACACGTATGCCCTGATAATAGGTGTTGCCAGCGGCACTTGTATAACCGTTGGTAAGAAAGATGTTGTTTTGTGCGTTGTAAGTCACACTTGAACCTGAAAGCGCGGGAAGAGACGACTCTAATACGCGCGAAATTGAAGTTGTTACCATAATCTTTAATTTATATTATTTTGAAACGTTACTATTTTTACACCGAAAAAGGATTTGAGTAAACAACCGAATGCTTTTTTAGTTTTTGACCGCAATCACTCAGCCTTTTCTCTCCCATTTCCTATCTCTTTATACCATAAGTCATAAAGAAGTAAACAACATCACAGAAAAATTCTTATGTCACAAATCTCATGTTGACATGATTGATAAAAGAATACTCTTACAATCTTATCTGATAAGCCATATTCCATGCTACACTGTAAGCACCCTCCAAGGCCTGTGGAATATATACAGTCTTGTTTGCTCCGTGTCTCTACACCAAGCAAACCAAGACGGTGTCTGTTTGCAACAAATGGCAAGCCATGTCCTCCGCCAAAGAGGGGACTTCTTGCGCTTCGTTTCACTCAACAGTCTGCGAAGTCCCCACATTGGCGGTGGTGCTTGGATGACTTTGCTCATTTAATGCCTGTTCTTTTGATTACAAACCGTCGGGCATCATGTCCGGAAGGCGTTTTCCCGTGCAAATATACTGCGGACGGGAGGAACGACAAGTGCCGCCTGCGCTTTCGGCGGGAGTGCTTGACGGCAGCCTTCCGCAAATTTCCGCGTGCCTTGGAAATTTGGGCATTCCGTCCGCGCTCTCTCGCCTCACACCTGTCTTATCCTCCATTTTGTCCGCAGTGGAACTCCGCACGGAAAACGGCTTTCCCGGCCACGAAGCCCGAAAGGGTTTCACAAAAGGGAAAAGAATTGAAACTAAAAACATTCAAAACATCGGATTATGCGTGTAAGGAGAATGACAACCGAACAAGGGCGGAGGTTCGGCATTGACCGCTTCCCGAACTTCCACCATACCGGGAGCGTAAGAGGCATGAAAAGGCTGTATTACGGCAAGGACTGCTTTCTGGTGCGTTGCGGCAGTTACATCTACAATGTATCGGCCGAACCGGAAATTTATTATCAGGCAAGTGTATGACATTAAAACAAGTTATTATGGACTATCAGGATTTTTCAGGAGAGGCAATATCCAAACAGGACATGGAATTTGCCAAAGAGTTTGAGAACTTCGTAAACGGACGGATGCGTTCGGCGGATGACACAGGCAGGGAGTTGTCAAGGGCGCACCGCTACCTTCAACAGCAGATGTCCAAGGTGTTTATCGGCTTCATACGCCAACTGGCGCACAACTACCGAAGGGGTATTATGACGACCGCAACGAGTGGGCATCACGTGTGGCGGCAGAAGCATACGGCACGCTTGTCGAAAAGGAGCTTGTCTATGACCCCGACTATAAAGAAACAGAAATAGTGTAACAATCTAAAAAAAATATGAATATGGCAGGATATACTGATTTTCCCGAATACGGCAGGGAATGTGAATTGATTAAGCCGTGGCGTGGTTATCATCACGGAATTGTGGTGGCACTGACAGATACAGGCTTCATTGTGAGGCTGACAAGCGGTGCGGAGATAGAAGTGTACGGTGACGAAATAAGACTTTGCTGACATGTGCAGGTTGATGACACCCCAGTTGAAGGAAGCCTTGAAAGGCTATCCCTTTTATTCGCAGGACGGTAGGGGAAAGGAAGCCGTCTGCATGGCTATCTTCGCACTCGGCTCGGTGCGGTGGTTCGTACTTGAGGGAGAAGTGCAGGAGAATGACACAATTTTTTTCGGCATTGTCGTAGGGCTTATGGAGGACGAGTACGGCTACTTCTCGCTTAACGAACTTTCGGACGTGACGCTTGACCTTACTGTACAAGGCCTTGGCAAGCTGCAGGCAAGACAGCAGGAGAACTTCCGACCCACAAAGTTAAAGAACCTGCAGGACTATCGTTTGCAGCGGTTTCTTGCGGAATTTGAAAAATAAACATTCACTAACACGCCGTCCGTGGTTGTCATGGCTGCGGACGGCATAAACAGACCAGACAATGAATAAGAACATCACGATTGATATGGTAATACAGTGCGGCGAGGCCGACGGTTGGGAAGTGCGTGCTGAAAGACAAGGGAAGTGCGTCATTTTCGAGTTCTACAAGTTCACACCTGCAGGGCAGAACTTTGGCTTTTCGGCTTCGATGAAAGGAAACTGCATTGACAGCCTGGCAGATGACATTGAGGACTATTATGAAGGCTTCGACCCCGACTATGAGGCGAGCCTGTGGATTGGCAAGGACGGACACGGACTGCGTGGCGCGCCTTACCACATCATGGACATTGTGGCCGATATGGAAAAGGCGGAAGAAATGGTGTACGGACTGCTTGAAGCAATCAGGGAGATTGTCTGACCGTTTGTCAGAAACTGCCTGCATGTCCTTGCGGATGTGACAGGCGGTTTCTATAATATTGGCAACACTATCGGGAGCCCTTGCGCTTGCGCCCTTTCTTCGGAAAACCGACTTTTTTGAATATCATCAGGTCTTTGCCGAGGAAGCGGAGCCTCACGTTGCCTTCCGTCCTGCTGAAGGGCAGCGGCCTTTCGGGATGACTGATATAGGCATAGATGGTGCATCTGTGTACACCGAGGTAACGGGCGGCTTCGCGCACCGAGTATGTTTCTTCCGGCATAATCTCGCCAAACAACTTACATAAGTCCATGTCTTAATTTTTTTTGCCATAAAAATAACCGACGGACGGATGCCACGCAAGACGTTCAACATTGGAAGATGAGGGAGTTCATTGGAATATAACGGATTTTGTGGACTTGCTTTTATTCACGTTCCCTTTCTTCTAAAAAAAGGCCATCAAAATGGTTGCTCGTTTTTTGCGAAATGAGAAGGGTATATGTTTCAGGGTTGACAGCGTTGACAAGGTTGACAGGGGCGTGACTACGTGAAAAGCATTACCTGCAAGACGCTGTTATGCAATACTTTATCCTTTTTCTTTAATTAAAAAAGAAAATTGTATATGTATCATGTTTTGTCAACACTTGGCTATGGATTTTCTGATTTTCCTAAATCTGTCAACGCTTGTCAACGTTTGTCAACGCATACTTTTTCATGGATGTTATTGATATAATGTTATTTAGCCCTTGTCAACGCAGTCACCATTGAAATGTGTGCATATTATTTTTTTATGGTTTACTTGGGGAAAGAAGTACATTGCATTACTCCAGACATAGCTGATTAACTTATAAGTCAGCTCATGCTATTATGATTGTGTCTAAAAATGAAAAATCCAGGCAGCTATGTATTAAGTACAAATGTCTGGATTTTAGTGCAGTTTGAAAACTGACCGCTTCTATATGCTATTGTGATACCATACTCAAATATATTTATTCAGTTCCTCTACAAGCAAATGTACGGTTGTGGAAGATTCTTCCATCGCAGGATTTCCCTTTGAAATTTCAGCCAACACTGTTTTTGCATTCTTGATGGCCTGTTGCTGTAAAGTGACCAACCTGTTATACATCACGGCACCGAACCCCTCGTTCTTGGAATACGGCATTCCAATAAGTTTAGACAGCATCCCGGCATAGTTGTTCCTGTGTAAAGGCCCTTTGTACAGATTGAAGTGCAGCAAGAACCAATATTCAAACGCCTGGTTGCTATACGCCACTTGAAATCCGTTCTTACAGGCAAGCTGTATGGCTTGATTGAAATCCTTTGCTGGAAAATCATCCTTGTCAAAGACCACCCAACACTGGTCATAGCTGCGTTTCTTCTTTTCATCGGCATCGCGGATGCTGATGGCCTTGTTTACAAGGCTGACCGTGTTCATCGCTTGACCGACAGCCTTGACTGTGGCGGTCGTGATGCGGAATGACTTGAAGTATTCGGGTTCTGTACGTACCCCCTCGCATACAATGAGAAAAGACTGCTTGACAATCCTTACGCCTTGCCGACGGGTTATGTCAGCCGTGCGATGGTTCCTTTTTTCCTGTCTTGCCATATTCAGCCCTCCGGATTAAAGATTGCTTCCAAATCGCCTATGATAGGAGTTGCCCCAAACCGGCCTTGCAGATATTCCTTTTCAAAGGGTGAATTACCCCGAACCTTGTATTCTGCAAGTGAATAGGCTTCGGTAGCTCCGAAACTGTCTTTCTGGGTGAACCATACCTGGTCGCGGCGGAACAGCCCTGCACCAAGCAGAAATGTATCATGGGTTGTAAAAAGCAGCTGCGCTCCCTTCGGATTGGTTTCAGACGAATTGAACAGGGTAATTATTTTACGCACCAGTAGCGGATGAAGTTTTGAGTCAAGTTCGTCCACGGCAAGACGCTTGCCATTATCTAAGGCATCTATTATCGGGTAGGACAGCGAAAAATATTTGATTGTTCCTTCCGATTCATTACCGTTAAAGGAGAACGCTACATTGTTCACTTCACGTCCCTCGTCATCATATTGACGATGATTGCTCACTATGCGGTTGTCTATTTTGGCAATGCTTTCTATTCCCAAGTCGGCATATCGCGCGAAACGGGTAATTCTGTCACGGATATTTTCATCGTCAAGATGCCTGATAGCCTGCGTCCACAGTTTTTCATCTTCACTGCAGAACAAAACTTGTGTATCTCCCAACCAGTGCAGGACATTGACAGCCGTAGGCTCATTAAATTGGGCGGCGGTAGAGAGAAGCAAAGCATTACCACGCACCATCTTCTTGTTCACCAAATCTTGAATCAACGGACTCTTCGGGTGGACGGTAGTGGTATCTTCCTCACGGTAAAACACTTCCACTTCCTTTGCACGTTTCTTATTTATCCGACGATAAAGCCATTCGGCCCGTACTGCCTTAGAATCCACCTCAAAGCCATAGCGGTAAATGAAAGCCTCGTCAGTAAAGGTCGCTTCCATTGTGGTGGGAGTTTTGACCGTAGTCGCATTCAGACGGAAATTCTCCACATCGATGGCTTCTCCGGCTTGGCTGTTTTTGAACGAGTCCATTATAAAATGTTTGTAGAAGGCAATAGCCTTCAGCACATTTGTCTTCCCGGAAGCATTTGCTCCATATATCACGGCACTGCGCACTAAAGACACTCCTGCTCCTAAAATAGAAACAAGGTCATTGGTTTCTGGCAGTGATTCCTTGAGGGATGTTGCCACAAAGGATATTTTCAGCTCATCCTTGATGGAAAGGTAATTGCCTACACAAAATTCTAAAATCATATATTTAACCTGATTATTTGCTGTTTTTCTGCAAAAATACAAGTTTTCTTCCAAATTAAGCATAGAAAACCGAATCTTTTAGACTATGGATGCTATTTTACATAAGGTCTTCCTGTAACTCTTGAGTGTCTGATACGACTTCTGTTTCAAGGTCTAGCCCGAAGTTTTCTTTCAGTTGCAAATAATCGAAGCACAAAGCCTTCGGGCGGTTGACCCTGACTTTCCTGACTTGCTGACCGTTGACAAACTCGACCGAGTAATCCGGTTGACCATTGGGCAGGAGGATGGTGAACCTGTCCTGCTTCAAACCGAAGAACGACGGCTGCGATTTCAGGTAGGACATCACGGTTGACCAGTTGGAACGGTTGGCAGTGGCATTCATGGTTCGGCTTCCGAACAGCGAGGATACCGCTGCCGTGTTCAGGTATAATATCGGGCGTGCCTCCTTGAACTCGATAGCCTCTTTAGACGACAACGGACGGAAGGATTTTAAATACCTGATGCGATAATGGGCGTTCTCTATGCACTTCCCTGATGTCTGGAAGCCTTGCAGCATGTTCCAGAAGTCGGCTATCTCGGAGCTTTCCTGCGCCAGCTCGTTCTGGTTACGCAAGCCTCTGAGCGATATTTCGAACAGTTCCGAATAGCTGAAAGGCATGTCTATGACGGTTTCCAATGTGCGGAACGTGGCCAGCGGTATGACCCAGTTCCCGAAAATGCGGTCATGCACCGTCTCGTTTTCCAACTTCGTGGCCAGCTCCCGTTTGGTGATGGAATAGATTTCAGGGAAATTCTTTTCAAACAGCTCACGGTGTTGCAGTATCTCAATAGTAAGGTGCGTCAAGCCCATGTTGCACATTGCCACCAAATCCTCATAGCGTTTCTTCTCCGCTTGGCTGAAGGAGGTCTTGGAAAAGGCGAGGAAAAGGACACGGGTGTAGAGTGCCATGTCCTGCGTGGGCTTGTCCTGGCCGCACAGCACCACGCCTGTGCTGACGATGGTCTGCGCCGCCATGCCGTCTGTGCTCGTGTTCTTCTTGGTCTGTCCGCCGCCTCCCCACAGGCCTTTTAGGTAGGCTATCTTGCGGATGTCGAGGTCGTTCTTGTACTCGTCGAACACGGCGAGGGTGTTGACGGCCTGCGACACGCGGTCGTTCATGGCCGGGACGGAAGTCACGCCGAGGTTGGGCGGGTCAACGCCGTGAAGGAAGAAGGACTGGAGGGAAGTGGCGAGGGTGGTCTTGCCCGTGCCTTTCTCACCGAATAGGTTGAGGATGGGGAAATGCCTTGTACGTTTGAACACGACATCACGGAACAATGTGGCCAGCAGATAACAGAAAGCGACGGTGGCGTTCTCTCCGAACACGTCCATCAGCAATGACACGTAATCGAAAAGTTTCACTCCGCTACGGTTCTCATGCACCATCAACCTCTCAAATTGGTATATCTCGTGGTTGTGGAGGTATATTTTGGACTGTCCTGGCAGGTAGAATGCCTTGCCGTTGACGTCACGGACTATCCCGAGGTCATCGGCTTTCTTGAACGTGCCGCCGTCCAGTATGCCGTTGCCGAAGGCGAAGCAGCCTTCCTCCGCATTCCACCCCAATTTCCTTATTCGCTCCGCCGTATCGGTCTTTGAGTATAAGTATTCCTTGACACGGTTGAGCTTGTCTATCTTGGCCAGCCAGACGTAATTGCCCACGGAACCGACTTTCTGCTGGAAGTTGCTCAGCGAACACAGCTCGGACTCTTTCAGCTCTATCATACGGCTGACGTTATACATATTGCGCATCCTGAATATGCGTGTGCCGTTGTTCTCGTCCTCGATGTGGAACAGCGGTTCCATGATGAAGTTGGAAATCCTTACAGGCTCATCTTCATCATCTGGAGTGGCGTAATAGCAGTTGTCACGGACGAACAAACCAAACTGCCGCAGGAGTTCAGCTTCACGCTGCCTCGCGTCCATCGAGGTTGCCCTGTCCTTCCTCTTGCGGGCTTCGCCCCGTGCCTGCATTACGGCATCGCGCCACAGCTTCGCTTTGCCATGAAGTTTTGAAAGTTGTTCTATGCATTGGTCAAAGACGAGCTGGTCGTCCACGTAGCGGAGCAGGTCGGCAAGATCCGCCACACACTTACGCTCCTCCACCAATGAGTCAGCAACGAGAAACCGTTTCTGCGCCATCCAAACAATGAAGTGCTTTTCCTCAAGCGAGGTGAAATCCTCCTTTGAGCGGATGTAACTATCCGCATCGTTTTTGACAGTTTTTTCCTTTGCATCGTCATCAGATGTGACAGCTTTGGCAAACGGCAGTTCCCTGACCGTCACGTGAAATCCCATTCGAATAGCGGCCACCCCGTTTGCTATGACCGCCTTGAAGCCGGGACCGTATGCCTTTCCATCCGCAACATCCGAATCGGGAACAAAACATATCGCGGAAGTGAACTTCTTTAACAGTGTAAGCTGGCTGTCCGTCCATGTCGTACCGAGTGCGGCCACGGTATTGTCATATCCTACGGACTGCATCCTAAGAACGTCAGACGCGCCTTCCACCACAATGAAGTAGTCTGAATTACGAACACGGCTTGCACGGTCTATCCCGAACAGCGTATCCCCCTTGGAATATACGGGGCTTGTGGCGGAGTTGATATACTTTGGGGCTTTGGGATTCGTACCGATGTACCGTGCCGTATAGGCGATTACCCGTCCCCACCTGTCACGGACTGGTATCATGATGCGCTGCCGGAACATGGCGTATGCGCCACCGTCCTCACTACGCCTTAACAGACCAAGTTCGAAAAGTGCGTCTTTGTTTATGGAAGCCTTGCGGCAATAATCCATGAAAAGCCCGCCGTCTTTCGGGGCGTAGCCTATCCCTGTCACGGAACAGGTTTCTTCCGGCCATCTGTCGTAAACATAGTCACGAGCCTGGCGGTTTTCCGGGTCATCCGTTTTCCTCAGACTGTCGTAGAAAAACTTTTGGACCTGCTCAAGGGCTATTAGGAGCGACTCCTTGTGTCGGGCTTCTGCCGTTTCCTCCTCACTGCGTTCCTCTTCCACGTATTCAACCGCAATATCATGTTGCTTGGCTATGAACACCACCGCATCCGTGAAGGAAAGGTTTTCTTTCTCCATGATGAATGAGATGGCATCACCGCCACGATTGCAGCCGAAGCAGTGGTACAGGCCTTTCCCTGACGATACGGTAAAGGACGGTGTCTTTTCCGAATGGAACGGGCACAGTCCGACCAGCGACGAGCCTTTTCTTTTAAGGCTGACGTAAGGTTTCAGTACCTCCTCGATGTCGATACCCCGGACTTTACTTATGGTGGCTTCGCTGATCATAATTTAGCCAAAGTGTGCCAGCACTCGATAATGGATTGCCCCGAATACTTAGGACGCTTTGAATTACCGGGGTTAACCGGCTTGATGTAACCGTTCTCTCTATATTTACGCAACGTCTTATGGCTTACGCCAAGCTCAGCACAAGTGCGCTTGACCGAATAGACACCATTGGGGTCGCATGTTGGTTTCAATTCTTTCATTGATTATACCTATATATTGCTCATCCTTATTTGATATACTAATAGATTGTTTATATATAGCCATAAAATAGTTTATTGTTTTGCATTTTCATCTTGCTTATTATGGCTATTTGATGGTTGCCTGTCAAAGTAATCTTGTACGGTACGTTGTAGGAAGCGCAGTTCGGCTGTCCTGTATTCAACCTTTCCCGGCCTTTTACAGGGCACGATTTTCCCCTGACGCCTCCATCTCTCAACGTTTCGGCGACCAAACATCTGATACGCTTTTCTTTGACTGATATATTCCGGGTCGTCATGGTCAGCTTTCAATAGCTTGACAATCCTTGCAGCAAGGTCATTCAGGAATGTATCATAAGGAATTAAATGGTCAAGAAACTGAAATAGAGGCATATTTGCTACTTAACTCTTTTGACTGTAATAGTTTGATTCTCACGGTCTGTTCTTGTCTTGAACAGACGGTTAAAGATAGCACCCAACTCTGAGGCCTGCGTGCGGACGCTTTTCAGCCGTGAAATGGGAAAGGTAACTTCACCACCAATTTCGAGTGCGGTAAGCACGGGACGGATTTTTTCCAAGTTTTCTGCCATGACTTTTGGATGTTTAATGTTTAATGTTTAACTTTGTATTCTCTAAATAAGAAATTTAACGCCTGCAAAGTAACATAAAAATGTTTATGCAGCCAAATATTTATTTAATGATTTCTGTTTATATCTACAAAATTATTGGTTTAACTAAATGAACATAGATATTAAACACATACATGTGGGTGAAGCGATAGAAAAGCGCCGCATAGAATTGAGAATAAGCAAATCTGAGCTTGGACGCAGGATAGGCGTAACCCAGCAACACGTTAACCGTATTTTAGAACGGGAAACGATGGAAACCAAACGCCTCATTAAAGTAAGTGAGGCGTTAGACTTCAATTTCTTCACCTTATTCTGCCCCGTACAGCATCAGATATCCGCTTACCTTGCCGCAGTGGCAGTGGACGGAAATGCACACAATAACATTGGCGATGCTGAGCTTGCGGCCCAACTAAGCAAGGTACAATCTGAGGTTGAAAATAAAAATGAAACAATTAAACTGTTAAAAGAACAGATAGATAGCCTGAATGCTCAAATAACACGCCTTGATTCTAACTTGAAGGACAAGGATGCCATTATCGAACTTTTAAAAGAAAGGAGGACAGAAAAAAATGAATGTGCTGTAGATTAACTGTTGCTTAAGCTACTATTCATGTTTGCATTTTAATGGGAACAAAAACGTTTATTCTATAAGCAAGGGGATATATGTGATAGCAAGAAAGCTATGTGCAGTGCAATATAATATGCTTACACAATCAGTGTAAGCATCTGATTATTAGAATTAAAAAGCTGCGGCCCAAGCTGCAGTAGAGGATACTCTCTAAGTCGAAGCCTCGAATCAAATAAATATTAAACAAATATTCGCTTACTGTTAGCTTACACTGGCAACGTAAGTTATTGAATATCAAATTTATGTTGATGCGGCGCAGGCTGCGGTAGAGGATACTCTCTAAGAGGTTAACCATTAGTAAAATAGGCGGCAATCAGTTGTGCATCAACATATTGCCGCCTATTGTTTTTTTTCGGATTTGTGCGCATTCCCGCATCGGAAAATGAGCAGTTTGGATGCAATTGTTGTATAAAAGTCGGATGGTTTTGACAATGCTGTTGTACGGATGTTGTACAAACAAATTCAGTTAGTCATCAAAGGTTGACAGATTTTAGTAACAAATAATTGGGACACAGATTATGACGACATTGAAAGCAGTAGTGAGAACTATGAGAGCGGACGGTTTCTATCCCTTTTACATCAGAGTAACACATCATCGTGCATCAACGTTTATCAAGACGGACAAGATGGTGACCCGTAAGGAGCTAACGAAGTCGAATGAGATTAAGGACCCGTTCGTGCTTCAGTTCTGCACGCAACGTATCTTGGAGTACAACGAGAAGCTGAACAAAGTGAACATCGAGCACTGGACGGCCAAGGAGGTGGCAGAGTTCCTGTTGAAAGAGGAAGCAGATAGCTGTTTCTCAGAGTATGCACGCAAGCATATCAACCGCATGACAGACCGGGGGCAACAGTGCAATGCAAGGAACTATGAGCTGGCGTTGCAGCACATGGAGCATTGTGCAGGCACCATGCGCATGATGTTCTCGCACCTGACATCAAACTTCGTAGACAGGTAGATAGAGAGCATGGATCGGACGCACCGGGCAAAGGATTACCCTATCTGCATGAGGCAGGTATTCAAGGCGACCCTGTTTGTGTTCAGCCAAAGGCACACGACGTATGACAGCTTCAGCGCGAACGTGAACGGAGACATACGTCAGGTATGCGAGGCTATGGGCATGGGCAAGGACGAAGACTATTTGTTGTACACGTTCCATCGCACATGGGGCACGGTGGCACAGAACGACAGCGGAGCGTCAATCAGCGAGGTGGCGTTTGCGATGAACCACAGTAGTTGTCACAAGGTAATGCGCGGCTACATCATGATAGACTTCACACCGGCATGGAGGCTGAACGAGAAAGTGCTTGACTTCATCTTTTTCACCGACCGTCCGTCAGTGCGAGAGCGCAAGGAGGAAGAACCGCACTTCCGGCTTTCACTCTGCTATCAAGTACACGGCGAGACGTCCTTTCGGGGTAAGAAGCTGGCAGTTCTAACGGACACGGATTATAACAACGTGGACAAGGTTATCGCAAAGCTGGCTTCACAGCTTCCCGATGACATACCGCCACGCACAATGGTGATGTTCAAAAATGAGAAACATGGGCAAGGAGCAGACGGTGGTGTACCAGCAGATGAAAGGAAAAGGTTTTCAGTTGCTCAAATCGGCATAAAGATGTCCGTGTGCAATCTTAGTTAAACTTATCTTGTCCGGTGATAAAACGAAACATAAAACAAGTCTTGACCATTACAATTACATCTTATTATCTTACACGATAAAGTATGCATATCCAAAGAAAATACCATAAAGAGATTCTACAGATAGCTTTCCCCTCCATTCTGTCCAACATCACGGTACCTTTATTGGGGTTGTCCGATCTTGCTATTGTCGGACATCTGGGTTCCGCCTCCTACATTGGGGCCATCGCTATTGGCAGTACAGTGTTCAACATGATATACTGGATTTCCGCTTTTCTGCGAATGGGAACAAGCGGTATGACCTCACAAGCTTATGGCGCGTCAGACAAAACAGAGATGCAAAATCTGCTTTTCCGCTCCTTATCGGCGGCAACGGCTATAGCCATACTTGTGTTGGGACTGCAACGGCTTATCCTGAAATTTGCACTGTTCATCATGTCGCCGGAACCGTCTGTTTCTGTCTTTGTCGAAGAATACTTCGATATCTGCATCTGGGGCACCCCCGCGGTACTCGGACTATACTGCATAACGGGATGGTTCATAGGTTTGCAAAATGCCCGCTACCCTCTTTATGTCGCAGTGATTCAGAATGTAGTCAACATCGTAGCCAGTCTGTTTTTCGTATTTGTACTGCAACTCAATGTAGCCGGAGTTGCATGGGGTACACTGGCAGCACAATGGTTTGGTCTGTTTCTTGCGCTTTTCTATGTCAGCCGCCTGCGACGCAAGTTATGTCTGTCCGGCATTTTCATTTCCGCCGACGTATTTAAAAGAAGTGCCATCAGCAGATTCTTTACCGTTAACCGCGACATATTTTTCCGTACACTTTGCCTGGTCAGTGTGACACTCTATTTTACCTCGGCCGGAGCGCAGCAAAGTGCTTATATTTTGGCAGCCAACGCATTGCTGATGTTGTACTTCACACTATATTCTTATTTCATGGACGGATTTGCCTTTGCCGGAGAGGCCCTTGCCGGAAAATGCATCGGAGCGAAGGATCTTCATGCTTTGCGCACTATTGTACGGGCATTATTTCTGTGGGGTATAGGCGTATCCCTTATCTTTACTTTGGTTTATGCATTCGGCGGTCACGGACTGATGCAATTGCTGACCGACGAGCCGTCTGTCAGGACTACGGCAGCCTCTTATCTGCCATGGGTGATTCTGATTCCCCTTGCCGGTTTTGGTGCTTTTGTATGGGATGGCATTTTCATCGGACTTACGGCTACGCGCCAGATGCTCTTATCCATGTTTGGTGCATCCATTGTCTTTTTCACAGGCTATTTCTTCTTATTTCCCGTCTGGCATAATCACGCGTTATGGTTGTCCTTCCTGCTCTATCTGTCTGCACGAAGCCTCATACAATACTTGTTGTATAGAAATAAAGTGTTACCTTTGCAGCAAATTAAACTCATAGACAGTAATTAGCATGAACTTCACGGGTATACTCATCGGTCTGGCGACGTTCCTGATTATCGGCCTGTTTCATCCTTTGGTCATCAAAGGTGAATACTATTTCGGAACAAAATGCTGGTGGGCCTTTCTCTTTCTCGGACTTCTCTGTGGCGGCATTTCCCTTTATGTGGAAAACGTTTACCTGAGCATCATCTTCGGTGTCGTATCCTTTTCCTCCTTTTGGGGGATACTGGAGGTGTTCGATCAGCGCAAACGAGTGCTCAAAGGCTGGTTCCCCAAGAATCCCAAAAGGCTGAAAGACTACGAATAAACGGCTCTGCCGCATGTACAGTCATCCGATGCGCGTAATAACGTGGCGGCATGGAAACATTCCGTTATGGCAATAGCCCGTCCATACACGCCATATCATATAAATGAATAATCCCGTGAAGCGGTCTGCCCTGCCTCACGGGATATTTTATGTCTGTCCGAACAGAATTATCGGCCCGATTTACTTGCCACCGAAATAGCGGTTATACAGGCCGGCAAAGCCGCGGCCATGACGTGCTTCATCTTTGGCCATTTCATGCACTGTATCGTGAATGGCATCCAGATTCTGCTCCTTAGCCATCTTAGCCAAATCCATCTTGCCGGAGCATGCGCCGCTCTCAGCCTCCATGCGCTTCTTCAGGTTGGTCTTCGTATCCCATACCATGTCGCCGAGCAGCTCGCAGAAACGAGAAGCGTGGTCAGCCTCTTCAAAGGCATAACGCTTGAAAGCTTCAGCTATTTCAGGATAGCCTTCACGATCTGCCTGACGGCTCATGGCCAGATACATTCCGACCTCTGTGCACTCACCTTCGAAATTGGCCTGCAAGCCCTTCTTGATCTCCGGATCCACATCCTTGGCAATGCCAATGACATGCTCCGTTACAAAAGTCAGCTCTGTCTCCACCAGTTCTTTGAACTTTGAAGCCGGAGCCTTGCACTGCGGGCACTGGGCCGGGGGTTCTGTACCTTCATGAATATAACCACATACCGTACAAACAAATTTCTTTTTCATCTTCTTACGTTTTGATTTAAATTAGACAAATATTCTTTTATGCCCACTCAGCGTTCAGCTGTTGAGCTTTATATCACAATCTTTACATATCCCCTTATAATAAATATGTGTTTCGTCCACACGATACCCCTGCCCTGACGGACGGATCTGTTCCCAATCGGCAGGCAGCATCACATCAAACAAGCGGCCACAATGCTTGCACATGAAATGCGCATGCGGAGTAACAACACCGTCAAAACACAGCTTTTTCTCATCGATGGTCAGCATCAGCACTGCCCCATGTTCCGCAAAGAGACGAAGCGTGTTGTAGACCGTAGTCTTAGACAGTGTAGGAATTTCCTTCGACAAGGCGACATAAACTTCGTCCACCGTAGGATGAGTGGGATGGCCAAGGAGATAATCCATGATGGCAATCCGCTGGATTGACGGATGGATTCCACATTTCTGCAAAGTGTCTAAGGCATCTTTGTTAATCATTGCCAGTATAAAATTGTAATGTTTCCAATGCAAATATATAATATATCCTACTCAAGCGCAAATCTCTATGCTTTTTTTTAATAAACAACAACTTTTTTTGTTTTTATTGAAGCCTTTATATTATCTTTGCATCATACTAAAAATCAAGTCTGAAAGTATGAATTACGGTTTTGTCAGAATTGCTACAGCCATTCCGAGCGTCAAGGTTGGCGACTGCAAATATAACGCACAGCAGATTGAAAGTCTTATCATTCAGGCCGAAGGCAAGGGTGTGGAGATCATCTGTTTCCCGGAACTATGTATCACTGCATACACTTGCGGCGACTTGTTTGCCCAACAACTGCTGCTCGATGATGCGGAGATGTGCCTGATCAGCATTCTTGATTTCACCCGCTCATTGGACATCATATCCATCATCGGGCTTCCCATTTCCTGTCATGGAACGCTGCTCAACTGCGCTGCGGTCATACAAAAAGGAAAGATTCTGGGTATTGTGCCAAAAACCTATCTGCCTAATTATAAAGAGTTCTATGAGCAACGCTGGTTCACATCGGGAGACACTCACGGCGACACGAGCGTATTGCTTTGCGGACAGATGGTTCCGTTGAGCCGAAATATCATATTCAACACCCCGTCGTGCAGCTTTGGCGTAGAGCTTTGTGAAGATGTGTGGGCACCCATCCCGCCAAGTTCGGGACTGGTGCTGAAAGGTGCCGAAATCATTTTCAACCTGAGCGCGGACAATGAAGGGGTCGGCAAACACGAATATCTGAAATCACTGCTGGCGCAACAGAGCGCAAGATGTATCGCCGGATATGTCTTTGCCGGAGCCGGATTCGGAGAAAGCACGCAAGATCTGGTCTTTGCCGGTAAAGGCATGATATTCGAAAACGGCATTCTGCTGGCCGAGAGCGAACGCTTTTCCTTCAAGGAACAGCTGGTGTTCAGCGAGATTGATGTGGAAAGGCTGCGGTCGGAACGCAGAATCAATACAACATTCTCCGCCTCTGTCGGCAAACTGAAAGACAACAAGGTCATACAGATCGACACGGAACTGTTCACACCCAAAGAAATTGAGCTGACCAGACCGGTGGATCCATCGCCGTTCGTTCCAAACGGTAAGGAACTGGACAACCGGTGTGAGGAAATTTTCGCCATACAGATAGAAGGTCTGGCCAAGCGTTTGATACATACACGCGCACAAACTGCAGTGGTCGGCATATCCGGAGGCTTAGACTCCACTTTAGCCCTGCTGGTCTGCGTCAAGACATTCGACCGTCTGGGGCTGTCGCGGAAAGGCATAATCGGAATCACCATGCCGGGATTCGGAACGACTGACAGGACCTACACAAACGCCATAGGGCTGATGAACAGTCTGGGCGTTACGATCAGGGAAATCAGCATCAAGAAAGCCTGTCTGCAACATTTTGAAGATCTGGGACTGGCTGCCGATGACCGTGGAGTGACTTACGAGAACAGCCAGGCCAGAGAACGCACACAAATTCTGATGGATGCGGCAAATCAGATGAACGGAATAGTCGTAGGGACCGGGGACTTGTCGGAACTGGCTTTGGGCTGGGCCACTTACAACGGCGATCACATGAGCATGTATGGCGTAAATGTCTCCGTACCCAAAACGTTGGTGAAACATCTTGTCGAATGGATTGCCAATGGCATTATCGACGACGGAGCACAGTCTATTCTGATGGACATCATCGACACGCCCATCAGTCCGGAACTGCTGCCGGCCGATGAGGAAGGCAACATCCGACAAAAAACAGAGGATCTGGTCGGTCCCTATGAGCTACATGATTTCTTTCTGTATTATACATTGCGGTTCGGCTTCAGGCCCTCCAAAATATTCTTCCTGGCCACATATGCTTTTGCCGGAAAATACACGGATGAAGTAATAAAGAAATGGCTGACAACCTTTTTCCGCCGTTTCTTCTCGCAACAGTTCAAGCGCTCTTGTCTGCCGGACGGCCCGAAGGTCGGCAGTTGCAGCCTCAGTCCGAGGGGCGACTGGCGCATGCCGAGCGACGCTTCATCTGCGGCATGGCTGGAGGAATGTAATCAACTGATGGAGTAAACGGAACTGCCAAAGCGGCATTTCTGTCGATTTTGAGCGGGCAGACGTGCGAAGCCTGATACGATGAGTCGCTTCGCACGTCTGCCCGTTTTGCACAAGATGTATGACCGTAAGGATGAAGATGTTGCACAGATGCCTTGAGTCTTGCGGAAGACCGCGACCACCTTTCCGCAAGACTCAAGGCATTCTTGCGGAAAGGAAACGGCACCTCTCTGCATGACATCAATCCGGCAAACAGAGCCGCCAGGTCAGCCGGAAGTGTTTCCGGTCCGGTCAACCCTCATCGGTGTCTTCTGCAAAACGCAGTGTCTCTATCTTTTCCAACTTTTGCTTCAGACGGTCCATCAGTCCTTTACGAATGCGCAAGGTCATGCTGCAATCATTTTCATAGCCCTGACGCACGATAGCGGGATTCTCGTCTTTCACGACACGCATGACGGCATTCATGAACGGATATTCAAAATAAAATGTCACGTCCTCATCTACGGTCCGTTCCACGACACAGGCTTCAGAAAGTGCGGCTGCCGCAGCAGCCTTGTAAGCCTGTATCAGCCCGCTTGTACCCAGCTTTATCCCCCCGAAATAACGTATGACGACAATCAGGATGTCTGTCAGCTCGTTGGAATTGATCTGACCGAGGATGGGCTTTCCGGCAGTCCCTGAAGGCTCGCCATTGTCATTGGCACGAAACTCTTTGCGGGCGGCCCCCAGCATGTAAGCATAACAGCAGTGTCGGGCATCGTAATATTTCTTTTGATAATGCCCCACCCATTCCTTCACTTCCTCCGTAGTCTGCACCGGATGTGCAAAAGCCAGGAACTTGCTACGTTTTTCACTGTATTCTCCCATGGCGGGAGCTTCGATTGTTTTATATGTATCCTTTTCTTCCATGTCATCTTATAAAAAACTCCGGATGCCGACATTCTCTTGCCGACAACCGGAGTGATGAGTTCCGTGATGCTTTCCGCTACGAAAGTTTATGAATCACCAGCCCGCTGCGCAGCTTGGGTTCAAACCAAGTGGCTTTCGGAGGCATGATTCCTCCGGCATCGGCAATGGTCATGATTTGCTGCATGGGGACGGGATACAAAGCCAGAGCCATCTTCATTTCTCCACTGTCGCAACGCCTCCTCAGCTCATCCAGTCCGCGCAGGCCTCCCACAAAGTCTATCCGTTTGTCCCGGCGCAAATCCTTGATGTCCAGCAGCTCGTCCAGAATCAGACGACTGCTGATGCTCACGTCTAACATGCCGATAGGGTCATTCTCGTCGAAACGTCCGGGCAATACATTGAGACGATACCAGTTCCGGTCAACATAAAGGGAGAATTCATGCAGCTTCTGCGGCTTATAGTTTTCGTGTCCCATGCAGCAGACTTCAAAGTTCTTCCGCAAGGCATCCAGAAAATCTTCTGTAGAATATCCCCTCAAGTCGGTCACCACACGGTTATAATCCAATATGGTCAACTCACTGGCCGGAAAACAGACAGCCATAAAATAATTGTATTCTGCTTCAGGATGACTGAAACCGTCCTTGCGGGCTTTCTCCTCTCCTACTCGTGCGGCAGCAGCCGTGCGATGATGGCCGTCGGCAATATAGAGTGCCGGCATGGCGGCAAATTCAGCCGTAATGGTTGCGATGTCGGCATCGTCATCCACCAGCCACAGACGATGGCCGAACCCGTCTATAGGCGCAATGAAATCGTAGACAGGCTGGCGTTCCGCATATTTCCTGATCAGCTCAGCCAGTGTCGCATTGTCGCGATAGGCCAGAAAGACAGGCTCGATGTTGGCGTCCGTGATGCGGACATGCCTCATGCGGTCCTCCTCTTTGTCTTGCCGCGTCAACTCATGTTTCTTAATCGCACCGTTCAGGTAATCCTCCACACTGGCACCCAGCACTATTCCATGTTGTGTGTGTCCGTTCATGGTCTGTGCATAAATATAGTACAGCGGTTTGCTGTCCTGTACCAGCCATCCTTCGCGTTGGAATTTGCAGAAATTCTCTGCAGCTTTCTCATACACTGAGTCTGCATACTCGTCTGTTCCTTCCGGAAAATCTATTTCCGGCCGTATGATGTGGTAAAGCGACATTTCATTATCGCCCGCCTCACGGCGTGCCTCTTCGGTATTGAGCACATCATAAGGACGGCATTCTACGCGTTCCACCAGCTCTGTTGGCGGGCGAAGTCCTTTAAACGGTCTGACCTGAGCCATAATATCAACAGATTATTTGTTCACCTGGAATCGCGTACAGCCCTCATTGAAGAACGCCACAATCTGACGGGCGGCAGCAACTCCCGCATTGACATTGGCCTCGGCCGTCTGCGCTCCCATCTTCTTGGGCGTAGAGAAATAACGGCCTTCCAGTGCGCGGAAATCGGCATCGGCGTCGGGCATAATGTCCGTTATGTATTTCAGATCTGTCCGTTCCGCCATCAGCTTCAGCAATTCCGCCTCATTGATGACTTCCTTACGTGCCGTATTGATCAGAATGCCGCCCTTTGGCATCTTGTTGACCAGCGCATAGTTGATGCTCTGACGGGTTTCTGCCGTTGCAGGAATGTGCAACGATACTATGTCGCATGTGCTGAACAGTTCATCCTGACCGGATACGGCTTTTACGCCGTCAGCCTCGATGGCCGAAGCCGGGCAATAAGCATCATAGGCGTATACGTCCATATCGAAGCCTTTTGCGATATGAGCCACCCGACGGCCCACATTGCCATAAGCCAAGATGCCCAACTTCTTCCCTTTCAATTCGGTTCCTGCCTTACCGTTGTAGAAATTGCGGACGGCATAGACCAACATGCCGAATACTAATTCAGCCACGGCATTGGAATTCTGTCCCGGTGTGTTCATGACGACAACACCATGAGCCGTCGCAGCAGCCAGGTCCACATTGTCATAACCTGCACCGGCTCTTACTACGATTTTCAGTTTCTTGGCGGCGTCGAACACCTCATTATCCACCTTGTCGCTGCGTATGATCAAGGCGTCAGCATCAGCCACGGCAGCCAGAAGCTGCGCTTTCTCTGTATATTTTTCCAACAGTACGACTTCCATTCCGCCATCCTCAGCGGCTTTCTTTATACCGTCCACGGCAATCTGTGCGAACGGTTTTTCTGTTGCAACCAATATTTTGTTCATGACTTGTTCCTTTTTCTTTCGTGTTTCTGAAAATAAAACAGGACAGGCCTGTTCATCCTTTCCGAATGCTGCCTGTCCACTTTTCTCTGTTAATGTTGTGCTTCAAAATCCTTCATGCACTGAATCAAGGCCTGCACGCCCTCTATTGTCTGTGCATTGTAGCAAGAAGCGCGGAATCCGCCTACACTGCGGTGTCCCTTGATGCCCACCATGCCTCTGTCTGTAGCATATTGCAGGAAATCGGCTTCAAGCTCTTTGTATTCATCGTTCATCACGAAGCAGATATTCATCAGCGAGCGGTCTTCTTCCTTGACTGTCCCGCGGAACAGCTTGTTGCGCTCTATCTCACTGTATAACAAGTCTGCACGCTCGTGTGCACGCTTATCCATAGCTTTCACGCCGCCCTGATTCTTCACCCATTCCAGGTTCTTCATGGCGCAATAGATAGGAACTACAGGAGGAGTGTTGAACATAGAACCGCTCTGCACGTGTGTACGGTAATCAAGCATTGTCGGAATCTGACGGGAAACCTTGCCCAAAGCATCGTCCTTCACAATCAGGATATTGACTCCGGCCATGGAGACGTTTTTCTGTGCTCCGGCATAGATACAATTGTATTTGCTTACATCAACCGGACGTGAGAAGATGTCGGACGACATGTCGGCTACCAATGGCACAGGGCTGTCCAGGTCATAACGCATCTCCGTTCCGAAGATGGTGTTGTTGGATGTTATATGCAGATAATCAGCATCTGCAGGAATATCAAAGTTCTTAGGAATGTAAGTATAGTTACTTTCAGCCGAAGAAGCTACTTCTACGACCTCTCCAAAGAGTTTGGCTTCTTTCATCGCTTTCTTAGCCCATGTACCCGTATTTAAATAAGCTGCTTTCTTCTCCAAGAAATTATAGGGGACACGGCAGAATTCCGTACTGGCACCACCGGCCAGGAAGATGACGGAATAGCCTGACGGCACATCAAACAATTCTTTTACCAACTCTACAGCCTTGTCAACAACAGGCTGGAAATTCTTAGCCCGATGACTGATTTCCATCAGGGAAAGTCCGCTTCCTTCAAAGTCCAGACATGCGGCTGCCGTTGCTTCAATAACCTCACGCGGCAACATGGATGGACCTGCATTAAAATTATACTTCTTCATCTCATTTGTAAAACTTAAGATTAATTATCAGTTGTTCTGAGCATAACTGCTGCGAAAGTAGCAAATATTATCCATAAAACCAACGATTATTGCCACAAAATTCAAGCATAATCGTTTTTTTGCTTTCAGATAATAGATAAACCGTCGTTCGTATTTACAACCCGTCATTCTACCTTGTTTCCTCTATGATTGTTCTCACGCCTTTTATTTTCTGTCCTTTGACTGCCGACAGCACCGCGTTCAGCGACTGCCGTCTGACGGCAACAAAAGCGTAATGCTCTTTCACGTCTATCCTACCGATGTCCTCTTTCGCCAGTCCGCCTACTTTAGTCAGGAAACCGACAATGTCTATTTTGTTGATTTTGTCCTTCTTCCCTTTACCTATATATAAAGTAACCCACAGCGGAAGAGCAGGACGAGGTGTTTCTCCCGAAAGGATGTATGGTTTCACGTTCTGGCACACGAATTCCGGTATATGCTCTCCCGGACCGACAATCATGAACACTTTTCCCTCGGCATCCCAGCGGGCTGTGCGGCCATTGCGGTGAATATAGGCATCTTCATTGAGCGGCAAATGATAATGTATCACGCAGTCAATGTCCGGTATGTCTAATCCTCTTGCCGCCAGATCGGTGGATATAAACACATTGCAAGAGCCGTTGCCGAACTTATACAGCGCGCGTTCTCTGTCTTTTTGCTCCATGCCTCCATGAAACATTTCGCATGCTATGCCTTCATTTTGCAGGAAGTGGCACACTCGTTCCACGCTTTCACGGTAGTTGACAAATATCAGCGACTTCTTGCTACCTAAAAAGCAAAGGAGACGAGCCACGGTACGGAGTTTGTCTTTTTCCGGAGACTTCAAGGAATATACCGTTATCCGTTCCGGTATCTGCTCATCTGCCGCCAGAAAGTTCACCTTGATGAAATCTTTTGCCGACACGAAATCCGGAATGTCCGGAGCATCTGTCGCCGAAAGCAGGAACCGGCGTTTCAAGGCTTTCAGCTGTAGAACAATCCGGTTCATCTCTTCCCTGAATCCCAATTCCAGACATTTGTCGAATTCATCGATGACCAGCGTGTGAATATGTGAGATATTCACATTGCCTTTCTCCATATGGTCGTTCATACGTCCCGGCGTAGCCACGATGACTTTTGGCCGGAGTGCCTTCATCTGACGGTGCTCATCCATTGCCGGTCGCCCGCCATAACAGCTCATGACGGGTATTCCCGTTCTTGCCGCCTTGAACACTTGTTCTGTCTGTAATGCAAGCTCTCTGGACGGTACCAGGATAAGTGCCTGCAACACATCGTCATCCGTCAGAGACTGAAGCAGGGCCAGCAGATAAGCCAGTGTCTTGCCGGAACCGGTCGGTGCAAGCAACACCAGATCCTTTCCTTTGCGCCATTCAGCAGTAGCGGCCTGTTGCATCGGAGTCAAATCATCGATACGCAAGTTCCACAGTATCTCTTCGATTGTAATCTTGCTCATACTTATTCATTTTTCATAAGGCTACAAAGATAATGATTTAAATTCATTCGGGAGAATTTTCGGCTGAATATGCATAAATATTGAGACAGACAGAGAGAGGGATGCACCGCCGGTCACTGCAATGCGCCCCTCCCGCTGAATCTGTTTTGTACACTATGGCATAAATTCCTGTCAAAGAGGCATATTGCCGTGCTTCTTTGGAGGATTACTTTGATTCTTGTTGCGCGACATCTCCAGTGCACGAATCAGTTTGACACGAGTGTCGCGCGGCATGATGACCTCATCCACCAATCCGCGTTCGGCAGCCCGATAGGGATTGGAAAACTCTTCCTCATAAGCATTCACCGCCGCTGTTTTCTCTTCGTCCGAAGCCTTACGATACAGAATATTTACGGCACCGGAAGCCCCCATCACGGCAATCTCAGCCTGTGGCCAGGCCAGATTCACGTCGGCACCTATCATTTTGCTGGCCATGACGATGTAAGCCCCGCCATAGGCTTTGCGTGTGATAAGCGTAATCTTAGGTACGGTGGCTTCGGCATAGGCGTAAACTATCTTCGCTCCATGGCGGATAATGCCGTTATGTTCTTGTGCTGTTCCCGGCAAAAAGCCCGGAACGTCTTCAAATGTCACCAGCGGAATGTTAAAGCAGTCGCAGAAACGGATGAAGCGTGCGGCTTTGTCTGAAGCATCTATGTCGAGCACTCCGGCCAGAAATGCGGGCTGATTGGCCACGATACCGACCGTCTGGCCGCCAAGACGGGCAAAACCGATAACGACATTCTTGGCGAAATGCGGCATGACTTCCAGAAAATACTGGTCGTCCACCACCGGTTCTATCACGTCTTTGATGTCATACGGCTGATTGGGATCTTCCGGAACTACGGTCTGCAAGCTCTCTACCCGCCGGTTTATGTCGTCCGTACAAGGCACGATCGGCGCATCTTCCATGTTATTGGAAGGCAGGAAGCTGAGTAGTTCGCGCATCTGCATCAGAGTCTCTTCCTCGGTGGAATACATGAAATGCGCCACGCCGCTTTTGCTGCTGTGAGTATAAGCCCCGCCCAGTTCTTCCTTGTTCACCACTTCGTTGGTCACGGCTTTCACCACATCCGGGCCGGTGATGAACATGTAGCTCCGGCTGTCTACCATGAAAATGAAGTCGGTCAGCGCGGGCGAATAGCAGGCCCCGCCGGCACACGGCCCCAATATGGCCGTAAGTTGCGGAATGACACCGGAGGCCATCGTGTTCTGCCGGAAGATGGAGGCGTAACCGGCCAGACTTTGCACGCCTTCTTGTATGCGGGCACCGCCGGAATCGTTCAGCCCGATGACGGGAGCGCCGTTTTGCAGGGCCAGACTTTGCACTTTAACAATCTTGGCAGCGTTGGTCTCGCTGAGCGAACCGCCATGCACCGTGAAGTCGTAAGCATAGACAAAGACCAGACGACCGTCAATCTTTCCGTAGCCGCACACTACGCCATCACCCGGAATTTGTTTCTTTTCCATGCCGAAACGCGTGCAGCGATGATTTACAAACTTGTCGATCTCGCAGAACGTTCCTTTATCCAGCAACGTATCAATGCGCTCGCGGGCCGTCATGTGGCCTGCGGCATGCTGTTTTTCCACTTTGTCGGGACCGCCGCCCTGGGTGGCCTGCCGGTCGAGAGTCTCAAAACGAGCGTATATGTCTTCTCTATTCATATCGTTGGTTTAAGTTCTAATTCAATTAATGTCTGATGATCTTGCACTGCATCGCCTTCGGCCACCAGCACGCTCTTGACCGTACAGTCGGCACTGACTTTGTAATTGCTCTGCATTTTCATGGCCTCAAGCACGATGGCTATATCGCCGGCTTTCAGTTCGTCTCCGGCTTTTACCGGAACACTCACTACCTTTCCCGGCATGGGGGCCACAATCTTGTCCGACTGCCGTTCGTCCGCGCTCTTGTGCATGCGCAGATATTTAGCCTGTGTGTCCACGATGTCCACATGATAAGAACGGTAAAACATGTTCACGTCATAGTTTTTCCCGTTTTCTCCCCGAATCAGTTCTGCATTGTATGAATTTCCGTTGTGGAGGATGGAACAACTTCCGTTCTCGGCCATCACGATATCCACGGCACAAGGCTTTCCGTCGATGGTCAGCTCCACATGATTGCCGTCCTTGTTGACCAGTGTTATGTCCGCCACACGGTCTCCTATATGTATTTCCATAATTCTCCTTTCCTTTAATTATATGCGCAAGACGCCTTTCTGCAAGCCGAATTCTCTCCAACGGCTGATGGGACGGGCGTCTGTCGTACGTATGGGTTTGTTCTCCTCCAGATTAAACAGATAGTCTACATAAGCGGCAATCATGGCCATGTTCTCGATTTCTTCGTTCTCTCCGTTGGAACGTTGCAGCGTGCGCGAGTAACGTTCCAGGAACGAGGTGTCATACTCTCCCTTGACAAAGGCCGGAGCATACATGATGCGCCGCAGATAGTTGAGATTCGTCTTCAATCCGGCAATCTTGAATTCATAGAGCACACGCCGCATGCGTTCAATGGCGAACTGACGGGTAGTGGCCCATACGATGAGCTTGCCGATCATGGGGTCATAGTAAAGCGGAATCTCATATCCCTCATAAACGTAACTGTCTATGCGCACGCCTATGCCGTTAGGCTCCACGAGCTGACGGATGATGCCCGGACAGGGTATGAAGCCGTTGTCTGTATCCTCTGCACAGATGCGGCACTCAATGGCATGTCCGCGCTGGAAGAGTTCTTCCTGGCGGAAGTGCAGAGTCTCGCCGGAGGCCACCCGCAATTGTTCTTTCACCAGGTCGACTCCCATCACCTCTTCCGTAATGGGATGCTCCACTTGCAGGCGGGTGTTCATCTCCAGGAAATAGAAATGACGGTATTTGTCTACCAGAAACTCTATCGTTCCGGCTCCGCGGTAGTTCACGGCACGGGCTGCCGCCACGGCCTTTTCGCCCATCTCACGCCGCAGTTCGGGCGTAAGGAAAGGCGACGGACTTTCTTCCACAATCTTCTGGTTGCGCCGTTGCACGGAGCATTCCCGGTCGAACAGATGCACCACGTTGCCATAGGCGTCGCCCAGAATCTGGAACTCGATGTGGTGAGGCTCTTCGACGAACTTTTCTATATACACCGTGTCATCGCCGAAAGAGGACATCGATTCCGAACGTGCCGCATCATAGGCTTCCTTGACTTCTTCCTCGCAATGAATCAGCCGCATGCCTTTCCCGCCTCCGCCCATGGAGGCTTTCAGCATGACGGGGAAACCGATTTCGCGACATACGCGCAGGGCTTCCTGAGCATCCTTCAGCGGTTCGGCTGTTCCGGGCACCACCGGCACTCCCGCAGCCATCATGCGTCTGCGTGCGGCAATCTTGTCGCCCATGGCTTCCATCGTCTCAGCCGTCGGACCGATAAAGATAATGCCGGCGGCCTCGCAACGGCGCACGAATCCGGCATTTTCGGACAGGAAACCGTAGCCGGGATGAATGGCGTCGGCCTTACACTTCAACGCCACATCTATAATGCGGTCGATGTTCAGATAACTTTCATGAGACTCCGCAGCCCCAATGCAGTAGGCCTCGTCGGCATACATTACATGACGCGACGTGCGGTCGGCTTCGGAAAAGACGGCCACAGTGCGTATTCCCATCTCACGGCACGAGCGCATCACCCGCACCGCAATCTCGCCACGATTGGCGATCAATACTTTTCTAATCATTTTCTATTTTGTCTTTTTACATATTCCCCTATCCCACGAGCAGGAACAGTATCTGATGAATGGCAGGTCTTCTGACTGGCTCCCTTTCTGAAACCTTCCCGACCCGCGTATACAGGGCCAGTGGTCTTGGCTGTCTTTCAGAAAGTCAATGGAGCTTCACAGCAGCGGGACTGTCCGGGATTTCCACCCGATTCCCTTTTAATCCGGGCACAAGGACTTGCATACGGAACCAATTCGCTGCAAAAGTACACCTTTTTTCCTTTATGACCTAATGGTTTGCAGAAAAAATGCGGGAACATGTCCCTGCTGTGCCGGACAGAGTGAGTAAGGCGGCATGACGCGAGGGTGCGTCAGACCGTGGATTTTCTTGCGCAAGACTGCAACGTTTCTTGCGCAAGAGAAGCGCAGGTCTTGCGCAAGAAGCATCGCGGTATCGCACCGCTCCCTGAAAAGGCGCCGGAACAAACAGGGGGATGTGCCGGCCCGCGCCGACACATCCCCCGCCAAAAAATCGATACAAGCATCTGCCCGCTCACAACTGGCGGTCGCAAAGAATGTTGCAATCCTCTTCGGCCAGCCACTTGACGCACTCGTTCAAGTCGGTCGGGCGGATTACGATGTTGGCCTTATCGCCTTGTGCAAAAGCATACATGTATTCGATAAACACATCATGACGTGCCAGGCGTTCCAAGATGCCGGCCAATGCTCCGGCTACGTTCGGGCAACTGATGCAAACCACATCTGTAAGTATGACGGCAAAGTTTTTAGCACGCAGCACCTCTACCGCCCTGTCCACATCGGACACAATCAACCGCAATATGCCGAAATCCGTGGTTTCAGCCATGCTGAAAGCGTGCATGTTGATGCCTTGTTCTCCCAAGGCCTTGGTCACTTCATTGATTCTTCCGCTCTTGTTTTCCAAGAAAACGGACAGTTGTTTGATGGTCATAGCTGTTTCTTTTAAAGTTTAAGCCAATACACGTTTGTCTATCACTCTGGTGCTCTTGCCCTCACTGCGGGGCAGGCTGTTGGGTTCCACAAGTTTTACGTCGGCACTGATGGAAAGCACGCTTTTGAGCCGTCCGGCCAGTTCGTTGCGCAGAGCCAACATGCGTCCCAGATCGTCCGAGAATTTGTCCGGCCGCAGTTCCACCTGCACTTCCAATGTATCCAGATTGTTCTTGCGGTCCACCACCAGCATGTAGCGCGGGGCAATATCCGGCATCTCCAGAATCACGTTTTCCACCTGCGAGGGGAATACATTGATGCCTCTGATGATGAGCATGTCATCGCTTCGTCCGAGTATGCGTGTGAAGCGTATGCTGGTGCGTCCGCAGTCGCACGTACCGGGCATGAGTGCGGTCAGGTCTTTCGTGCGGTAGCGCAAAAGCGGCATCCCCGTCTTGGTCAGCGTGGTCAGCACCAGCTCACCTTCCTGTCCTGTCGGGAGCACCTCTCCGGTTTCCGGATTGATAATCTCCGGATAGAAATGGTCTTCAGCGATATGCGACCCGTTCTTGCAGGAACATTCATAAGCCACTCCCGGCCCCATGATCTCACTCAGACCGTAAATGTTGTAGGCCTGCAATCCTAATTGTTCCTCAATTTCATGGCGCATGTTTTCCGTCCACGGCTCGGCGCCGAACGCCCCGACACGAAGCTTCAGGTCGGCAGCCGAAAGCCCTTGCTTGTGTAAGGCTTCGGCCAGATAGAGCGCATACGACGGTGTACAGGCAATACCCGTCACGCCCAGATCCTTCAACAGGCGGATGTGTTTCTCCGTGTTGCCGGTGGATGTGGGCAATACGGTGGCTCCCAGATGCTCCACACCATAATGTGCGCCCAGCCCGCCCGTAAAAAGTCCGTAGCCATACCCCACCGAGACGATGTCGCCGCGCGTTACGCCATAAGCGGTCAGAGCACGTGCCGTAACCTCTTTCCATATTTCCAGATCGCGGTAGGTGTAGCCCACTATGGTAGGATTACCGGTTGTTCCGGACGAAGCGTGAATGCGCACAATCTCCGTCATCGGAGTGGCCAACAAGCCGATGGGATAATTATCCCGCAGGTCGGCTTTCGTGGTGAACGGCAGTTTGACAATGTCTTCTATCGTACGGATGTCATCGGGCAACAGGTCCAGCTCTTGCATCTTCTGGCGATAAAACGGAGTGTTGTGATACACCATGTCCACCAGCTTGTGCAACCGCTTTCCCTGCAACTCGCGAAGTTCGTCACGACTCATGCACTCTTTGTTCTTGTTCCAAATCATGTTTTTCATTTTACTTGAGGAGCTGCGCTCCGGTTTTTCATCTATAACATAAAAATGAAGCCGGCATATAACCTTCCTTACAGGGGATGGTCGGCCCGAAAAGCCTTCATCCGTTCTTCCATCACGGGATAAAGCTCTTCACGCATACGTGAAGTGCAGGCTCTTACTCCGGCCTGTCGGCTTCCGGTCGTCTCCAGCGAAATGCTGCTCACACCATAGTAGAGCAATTCCCTCAGCAACTCTCCCCCGCTCATGTTCCCATAACCGATGGTGAAGAAAAAGCCGTCGCCCACCGGACGGGTCACATCATAATCATAAACAATGTGGAACCCGTTGTCCGTAAATATCCTTTTCATCCGTTCGGCCCGGCGGGCATATTCCCGCACGTCGGACGCAAAGTCTAATTCTCCGTCAGTGGAAGCACGCAGCATTTCTGCATAACCATATTGAGTGGAGGCTGTGCAGCCGGAAGTTATCATGTACAGGATGGAGGCTACAAAGGTCTGTCCGAACACGCCGGCATCGGCATAACGCTCGGCCAAAGCCGGATAACAGGTGTCGAACAGCTTGTCTGAGACACATGCCGCAGCCATACGCTGCCCGGCATAGCTGAAAATCTTGGAGGAAGACAGCATAAGGATGTAATTGTCCGTGTAGCGGGCCACAGTCGGTGGGTACGGCGGTTGCCAGGGATGCCCCAGATCCTGCCGGAAATCCATACAGAAATAGGCCATGTCCTCCAACACAATGACATCATATCGCGTAGCCAGCTCTCCGATGACCGCCAGCTCGCTGTCCTCCAGGCAGATCCAGGCGGGGTTATTGGGGTTGGAATAGACTATGGCGGCAATGTCACCTTCTCTCAGATAGCTCTCCAGCTTGTCCCGCAAAGCTTCACCCCGGAAATGATAAATGTCGAACTGCTCCCATTTCACCCCGATGATGCGCAATTGTGACTTCTGTATGGGGAAGCCGGGATCTATGAAAAGCACCTTGTTCTTGCCGGGTTTGCATTGTGTGCTTATGGCAAAGGCACCAAAGGAGGCCGCGACCGATCCCGTAGTAGGGATGCAGGACCGTGGCGATATATCAATATCGATAAAGGCTTTGACAAAGCGCGACAGTTCTTTCTTCAGTTCAGGTACGCCGTCGGCCGCAGGATATTGTGCGCCCACGCCACGGTCAAGAGCCGCCTTTTCGGCTTCTATGCCGACACGGTTGGCCGGTAATCCGGGTGAGCCTTGGTCCATACGTATGAAAGGTATACCCGTGAGCTGCTCCAACCGTGAAGCCACCAACAGCACCTCGCCTATGGTGGCGTGGTCAATATCGGCGATGTGCAGCTCCCTTACGACAGAAGCCACCAAATCCTTATCAAACACTTCGTGTCCCATACGCCTTATTATTTGAGTTCCGAAGCGGCATGCCCTATGTCGAAAGCCCGCTGGTTCATCTCGACAACCGCGTCACCCTTAGAGCCGAACACACGGGCTATGCTTGCTCGCAACTGCTCCACCGTCAGGATATTCAAGTAACGGGCAGCCGCCCCCAACAGAATCACATTGGCACATTTGGGCATGGCATGCTCACGGGCCAGGGCCTCCACATCTACGGTCACTACATGAGGCAGAGCATGCAACTCGTCAGCCAATGACTGATCTTGGGGATAATCAGGAATGTTCTTGAAAGGAGCGGAAGACGTGATCACCCATCCTTCTTTATTTAAATAAGGAAGGTAGCGCAAGGCTTCCATAGGCTCCAACGAGAGTATCATGTCTGCCGTTCCCATTGTTATCAGATCCGAGGCGATGTCTCCGTCAGAAAGCCGGAGATTTGACTGCACGTCGCCTCCCCGTTGACTCATTCCGTGCACTTCGGCTTGTTTCAAGGTGAGACCGGCTTGCGTGGCGGCCTCACCGATTATCGTGGCGATAGAAAGAATACCCTGCCCTCCAACGCCAGAAAGTATGATGTCCTGTTTCATGATTTCTTTTCTGCTTTTTTCCGTTTCAGCTTTCTATTCAGGGTCTGGATGCACTCCCGGCGCGGAATGATGACAGAAACCCCGTTGTATTCTATCTCTTCACGGAGCACACGTGTGATGTCATCCATATTCTTTGGTAAGGGAACTACCACACGTACATGCTCTGGTTCTACTCCCAGTCCCAGACAAATGGCTTCGAACTTGTTCGTGCCGGCCGAATCCTGTCCGCCTGTCATGGCCGTAGTCAGGTTGTCCGAGATGACGACTGTTATACAAGCTTTGTCGTTCACGGCGTCCAGCAATCCGGTCATCCCCGAATGGGTGAACGTGGAATCGCCGATAACAGCTATGGCCGGGAACACTCCGGCATCGGCTGCTCCTTTAGCCATTGTAATGGAGGCTCCCATGTCCAGACACGTGTCGATGGCACGGAACGGCGGTAATGCGCCAAGCGTATAGCAACCGATATCGGCAAAGATACGGGCGTTGGGATAATCCTTCACCACTTCGTTTAAAGCCGTATAGACATCGCGGTGCCCACAGCCCTGACATAAGGCCGGCGGACGTCCTACTACGCTCTTCGGCACATCGAAATAACGTTGCGGACGGTGCCCCATGGCTGTTGCGACGGCATCGGGTGTCAGCTCGCCTGTGCGGGGTAAATCTCCGGTCAACCGTCCTTTCACCGGATAATCGGCGGAGAGCATCCCGCGTATGATTTCCTCTGCAAAGGGTTGTCCGTCCTCCACAACCAATATTTCACGGCTGTCTTGCGCCAGACGACGCACCAGCTCCGTGGGCATCGGATATTGTGTTACTTTCAAAACATTGAATTGTCCGGCAGCTTCTTTCACTTCCGTCACGTAATTGTAACCTATGCCGCAGGCCAATATACCCGTAGCCTGCGGAACGTTGGCCGGCTCATAGCGTGTGGCCGGTGCTTGCGACGCCAATTGTTCCAGACGGGGCTGCTGTTCTATCAGAGCGGCGTACTTGCGGCGTGAGTTAGCGGGGAGCAACACCCATCCGGCCGGATCTTTCGCACAAGGCAACATTTGGAGCGGATCGGCCTCACTCTTCACCGTCACGGCTGCCCGCGAATGCGCCAACCGCATCACGATACGCATAAGCACCGGCAGTTTCTCGCGCTCGGACAGCTCAAATCCATACTCCATCATGTCGTAGGCTTCCTGCTGTGTGGAAGGTTCCAGCACGGGCATCAAGGAAAATTTCCCGTAGAAACGCGAGTCTTGCTCATTCTGCGAAGAGTGCATCGACGGATCATCGGCCACGATGACAATCATTCCGCCATTCACTCCCGTAAGAGCCGAATTTACGAAAGCGTCTGCAGCCACATTCAGCCCCACGTGTTTCATGCAGGCTATGACGCGTGCTCCGGCATAAGAAGCACCGAGGGCCGCCTCTACCGCCGTCTTTTCGTTGGTGCACCATGTGCTGTGCAGGCCGCGTTCGCGTGCCAGCGGATGGTGCTGAATATATTCGGTGATTTCCGTGCTTGGCGTACCCGGATAGGCATATACCCCACGGATACCGGCATGGATGGCCCCCAAGGCAATCGCTTCATCACCTAACAAAAGTTTCTTTTCCATACAATACTATATAAATATGTGTTTATTGATTTAATGTGAAAGGGTCGGCATCATCCAACACGGGGAATTTGGCGCGGAATGCCTCCAATGCAGCCATATCAATGTCCGCAGTGACAGCTTCTGCCTTTCCCAGTTGACAGGACGCCATTGTCTGTCCGTACGGATCTATCATCAGCGTTCCGCCGCAATATTCACAGGCCGGGTCGGAACCGATCCGATTCACGCCTGCCACGTAGCATTGGTTTTCGATGGCACGTGCACGGAGCAACGCCAGCCAGGCTTCCACACGAGAGGTGGGCCAACTGGCCACATACAGGGCCACATCATAGTCCTTACGGTTGCGGGACCACACAGGAAACCGGAGGTCGTAGCAGACCAGCAGCAAGAACCGGACGCCCCGGAAATGCACTATGACCCGTTCCTGTCCGGCCGTAAAGCGCAAATGCTCTCCGCCATAAGTGAACAGATGATGTTTGTCGTAGAAATGATATTTACCGTCGGGCTGCACAAAATAGAAACGGTTGCAGTAGTTGTCGCCATCCTTGACTGCGATACTGCCTGCTACTGCACAGTCGTGTGCCCGCGCATATCCGCACATCCATTGCAAGCTATGGCCGTCAACCGGCTCGGCCATGCCTTCGGGCTGTGTGCAAAAGCCTGTAGAGAACATTTCCGGCAGCACATACAAGTCGGCTCCCGGATGCTCATCCATCATCCGTCCGGCGCACTGCACATTCTCTTCCGGCTTTCCCCAAACAATATCCTGTTGCAAAAGTGTTATTTTCATACAGCTGTTTGATTAGATAGCCACAAAGTTAACAAAATAAAAGAAGAAAACCACTATTTTTGTTAAACTATTCAACAAAAAAGCGAAAAGATGTAGTAACAGTAAGATGTACAGCGTTCTTGACAACATTCTTTCTGTCCTTCATTCACAAGGAAGGGCGTTCCGGCCAATGCCTTCGCGCCCTTTTCACAACAGTCTGGAGCCTTTTATTCCAGAACCAGCCGGTAAGTATTTCCTTTTTCGGTCTTGAAAGTCAAAGTTCCGTCCGCACCTTGCCTGAAGTCCGTGTCGCTTCCCCGGTCTGTTTTCACGCTCCGCACTTTACGGCCCGGCAGATAAACGCTGCACTTTTTGCCGGAACCGGAATGAATCTGCATGTCCGTCAATTTGCCGTCTGCCCAAGCGACATTCACAGTGAAATCCTTTTCGGCTCTCAATCCCCTGAAGCTGCCGTCGGGCCAGGCCGATGGCAATGCCGGCAAGGGATGAATCCCCTTCAGGCTGTTCTGCAACAACATCTCGGCGATACCGGCTGTCGCGCCGAAGTTGCCGTCTATCTGAAACGAGGGATGGGCACAGAACAAATTCTCATACACGCCGCCTGCATTGTCGTCCATACTGACCACCGTGACATCAGTCAGGTTCTGTGCCTGCTTCAACAGCCGATAGGCCCGGTCGCCGTCCCACAAACGCGCCCAGCATGCCACTTTCCAGGCCCGGCTCCACCCGGTGGCTCCGTCGCCCCGCGAGTCAAGCGATACTCTTGCGGCATCGGCATAACGCTTGTCGTTCAGATAAGAAATCTGACGGCAGGGGTACAGTGCCATCAAATGAGACAGATGGCGGTGATGGTCGCCCTTTTCATCTTCCTGCACGCTCCATTCTCTGATTTGTCCCCACGGGCCGATATGCAATCCGTTGTCCAGACGGGCGAATTTTTCTTTCAGCTCTGTCACGAACGCATCGTTCTCACGCAGCACGGCGGCCGCCTGAAGAGTTTCGTCGAACAAGGCATAGACCAGTTGCTGCGCATAGGCCACGCCGTCTTCCCACGGTCCGTGCTCCGGCGACCATTCGCCCGGTGCCACGAGCTGTCCCTTGCCGTTATCCGTCAGGCGGTCGAACCAATATTGACAAGTGATTTTCATCACCGGATAGGCCGTTTCACGCAGGTATTCTTCGTTGAGCGTATAGGCATAGTGCTGCCACAGGTGGGTGCAATACCACGCATTGGCCGGGCGGTTGATGTTCCAGTCTGTGTAACCGAAGATATTGTTCTGCGTATGCACGGCCCATCCGCGGCACTGCTCCTTGCGTGCCACCCGCTGCCAGGAGCCGTCCTCTTTCAGCGCCTCGGTCGTGACGTAGCTGATAAACGGCTCATAGCATTCCGAAAGGTTGGTCACCTCGGCAGGCCAATAATTCATCTGCACATTGATGTTACTATGATAGTCGCATTGCCATGCCGGATTGTTCACATTGTTCCACAGCCCCTGCAGATTGCTGGGCAGCTGCCCTCCCCGCGAAGAGCCCAACATCAGATAGCGCCCATACTGGAAGTAGAGCATGTCCAGATATGTATTGCTTTTATGCCGGCGCACCAGCTCGTCTGTCGTATACTCCGGCAGGTCGGCATCCAGGTCCAGCTCTACTCTTGCAAAAAGAGGACGGTAGTCTTTCAGATGTGCCTCGCGGAGCATTTCATACGATTTGGCCTGAACCTTTTTCATGTGTGCGGACACACACTCGTGTATCTGCTGAGCAGTCCCGCGTGTATAAGTGTCGGACGAAAGGTCGAAATTAGTCGTTCCGGCAAGAATGACCGTAGCGGCATCGGCTCCGTTCACCTGTATGCCCTCTGCCGTAGCCTTGACCGTTCCTCCTTCCGTGCGCACAGCCGCCTGGGCTTCATAGGACAGAAGGTCCAGCTTCCCCTTAATGGTCATCATGCCGGCGTCAACCTGCGTCGTGGTTTCCCGTCCGTCCTTCATGCGCACCGTGAAATTCAGCTTGCCTTTCCGTCCGGGCGTAGACAGACGGACGACAATGACGCTGTCGGGATGACTGGCAAAATATTCCCGCAAGTAGTCCACCCCGTCAATAGTGTACGACACCCGTCCGATGGCATCATCCAGGGACAATTCACGGCGGTAGTTCACACAAGTGTCCGGTGTGTCGAAATCGAAATACAATTCACCGAAATTCTGATATGCGCCGCGCTTTGAGGTGCTGCCTGCCCACAGCGTCTTGTTGTTGAATTGCACCTGTTCGTGCGCCACTCCGCCGAAAAACATGGCCCCCAACTGTCCGTTCCCCACCGGCAGGGCCGAAGTCATCCATACTTTCGCAGGCTCATCGTACCAGAGCTTCATCGGAACCCGTTCCGCACCGGCTGTCAGTCCTCCCAGAAGCAGGCCTAAACACATCATGCTGTTTCTTCTTCTCATCTTCTGTTTTTTTGTTGTCGAAAATCTTTGTTATACCTACATGCGCACAAATTTAAGTTTTTTTGTCCTTTCCGCAAAACGCAGCGACATGAAGGATCTTAGATTCAGGCACCGCATGTGCCGCTTTTACGTTTTTTTAAGAGGACTGGTCCGGGAATCCTTTTCTCCTCATGCGGAAACAGCCTGCCGCAAGACCTCAACCGTTTTTGCGCAAAAAGCACTACGGTGTTGCGCAAGACCGGAACCCATCTTGCGCAACACCGCCCGCTCTATTTCAACTCGCCCCTTATCCGGCTCAGACTGACGGGAGTAACGCCTATGTACGAGGCCAGGCATTCCAGCGGCAGACGTTGCAGCAAATCGGGATGTTCGCTCAGCAGTTTCTTGTAACGCTCGGACGCTGTAGTGAACAGAAAGGGAATGAGACGCTCTTCTGTCTGCAACAGCTCGCGCTCCGCAAACCTGCGCCCCCAGTTGGCAATGTGTATGTCTGTGGCAAACAAGCGGTGCAGATCGTCACGATGTAGCCGGTACAGCACGGAGTCCTCCATCAGTTCTATGGTTTCATAACCGGCCAGTCCCTCCGTGAATCCTTTCATAGACAGCAGGGTGCTGCCTTCCGCTCCAATCCAGAACGTCACATTGCGCCCGTCTGTCGGGAAACAGGCACGGGCTATGCCTTGAGCCAGGAAGAATATGTTCCGCTCCACTCTGCCGGTTTCCATCAGAAAATGCCCCTTGGGCAAGTCTACACGCGCGAGGCAGGCCGCCAATCTCTCCTATGAAGGTCCGGGCAAGACATATATGCGATCAATAATGCTGCGAATGTCCATAGCTGCAAATGTACGGTCAAAGTTAAGATAAAAATACGCAAAATCGCACATATTCTGCCTCGTCTCCAACCTTTTTTATCAAATGTAAAGTGATTTTCCGGCGTTGAGAAGCTATCTTTGCACACGCAAAAAGACAAAAACACAAAAGACATGAATTGGATCATCCTGATTACAGCCGGGCTGTGTGAAGTAGGATTCACATTTTGCATGGGCAAACTGAAAGACAGTAGCGGATGGGAGTACGGACTGTGGCTTTCGGGCTTCATAGTTTCCGTAGCGCTCAGCATGTATCTGCTGGCCAAAGCCAGTCACAGCATCCCGCTGGGTACGGCTTATCCGGTATGGACCGGTATCGGAGCAGCCGGAACAGTGCTGGCGGGCATTTTCTTCTTTCACGAGCCGGTGACGTTCTGGCGGCTGTTTTTCATCTCTACACTCGTCATCTCTGTCATCGGTCTGAAATTGGCTTGAGACGAATCCGGAAACACACCGGGGGAAAACAGAAAAGGCAGAAACCCACACCGGTAACGGACGTATCGCGCGGTGCGGGTTTCTGTCTTCTTCTATGGATTGAACCGACTTGTTACTTGTCTTCCTCGGACGTGGTGATGCGGCGGCGGCGTTTTGTCTTCTCCTCCGTAGCCTTGGTCTCAGTCTGCACTCCGGCCAATTCGGGATCGATCATGATACGGCCGCAATACTCGCATACGATAATCTTCTTGCGCATGCGGATATCCAGCTGACGCTGAGGCGGAATCTTGTTGAAACAGCCTCCGCAGGCATCACGCTGCACATAGACAATGCCCAAACCGTTGCGGCTGTTCTTGCGGATACGTTTGAAAGCCAGCAACAGACGAGGCTCAATCGTGGCCTCCAATGCTTTGGCTTTTTCGCGAAGCTTCTCCTCTTCCGCCTTAGTCTCGGAGATGATTTCGTCCAACTCGGATTTCTTCATATCCAAGTCCGCCCGCCGCTCTTCCATAAGATCGGTGCAATGCGTGATTTCTTCGTTTTTATGCTCTATGGCACTTTGCGCCTCTTTTATACGCTTTTCATTCAGCTGAACGTCCAGCGTCTGGTATTCTATTTCTTTACTCAGCGATTCATATTCGCGGTTGTTGCGGACGTTGTTCAGCTGATCGCTGTATTTTGTTATGGAAGCATTGCAGGTTTCAATATTCTGTTTGCGCGTCGCGATGTCGGCATTCAAGTCATTTATCTCCCCGCGTATCTTTTCTATACGGGTAGCCAATCCTTCCAGTTCATCTTCCAAGTCCTGCACTTCCAAGGGCAGTTCTCCGCGCAATGTCTTGATCTTGTCGATTTCGGACAGCATAGTCTGCAATTCATACAGGTTTTTCAGCTTCTCTTCGATAGAGAGGTCTGCCGTTTCTTTCTTCACATCTTTTGCCATAAGCATAATTACAAATAATTAATGGGGTTTGTATCTATTGCAGTCATGTAGACCGGCAGTTCCGGACAAACCTCACATATGATTGAATAAAATATTTCTTTTGTATACTGTTCGCTCTGGTAATGTCCCATCACTCCTATCTGTATTTCCTGATCATGGCCGAAATACTGGTGATAATGCATCTCTCCGGTAAGGAAAGCATCGGCTCCTGCCTTCAATGCCTCGCCCAACAGGAAATCGCCTGCCCCACCGCAAATCACTACTTTCTGCACAGGCCTCTGCAACAATTCATTATGCATCAGACATTCGATATGGAACACGGATTTGACACGCTGCAAGAACTCCAGCGCGTCTTCGGGCACAGGCAACATTCCTGTCACACCGCTTCCTGCCATAACGGTGTACTCATGTGCACCTTCCTTAACCTTTACCGGATGAGGCAGCAGCAGTCTGACTTCTTCCAGCTCTATTTTCTCGGCTATCTTGAAGTTTACTCCGTCTTCGGCATTATCAATATTCGTATGTGCAGAGTAAATGACAATGTCGTTTTGTATCGCCTTGCGCACACACCGTTGCACATAATCAGCGTCCGACACGCACTTCAAGCCATGAAACAACAAGGGATGATGCGACACGATGAGGTTGCATCCGAGAGAGATGGCTTCATCGATCACTTCTTCCGTCACGTCAAGACACAATAAAGCCCCTGATGCTTCCGCCTCTGTCAGCCCTATTTGCAGGCCGGCATTATCATAGTCTTCCTGCAAAGGCAGAGGCGCGAATCTTTCAAGGGCGAAAACTACTTCCTTGATTTTCACGTCATAGAAAATTTGTACAAAGATAAGCAGAAAGAGTTATGCACACAAGAGTCTGCTGTCAGTTTTAGGATTTATTTAATTTTTTCTCCTGGCGGAAAATGGGTTTCAACCGTCCGTAGCTGTCGAAAGTGCGACGCGCGGACAGGCTGACGGTTATAACCAACGACAGCATGGAGGCCACAACGGTTATCACACTGATCATCAGCTGGTATTTGATGGCGACTTCCGGTATGGTTCCGCCTAGAATCTGACCGATCATCGTACCGGGAAACGACACTATGCCCATCACTGCCATATTGGCGATGCAGGGAGAAAAAGCCTTGATGACGGCTGAACGTAAGAAAGGAAGCGTGGCTTCGAAACGGGTTGCCCCATTGCCTAACATGAAATAGTACAGATTTTGTTCACGTTGCAGTTCACTGTAATATACATTGACGGCCATAATGTTCACCGTCAGCATGTTGCCGAAAAGCACTCCGACGACAGGAATGAAAAAACGTGCCGCAAAAACGCGATCGGCCTGTACCACCAGTACCAGGAAATATAATGAGACCAACAATACCGTGACCAGGAAGCCGGTAAAAACCGGCAACAACAACACCTTACGCTGCAAGGGAGTACGGCCTACAGCCGTATAGGAAGCGATGACGGCCATGACCACCATCCACAACAGGTTGACGTAAGCATTGTCCCATTCAAACAGGAAACGCAAATAGACTCCAATCAACAACAGTTGTATCGTCATCCTTACGGTTCCCAATACAGCTGCAGAAAGAAGACCTGTGCGGTAGTGCCACAAGAAATAGAATGGTATCAGCATCATCAGCATGCCGACAAACAGGCCCGTATAACTCAAATCCACCGTTGTCATATCATTTCTTCATATTGGTCTGTCACATCCGTACCACCCTGTCGCAAGCCTGAATGAAAGCCGCATTATGCGACGTCGACAAGATGGCCATGCCGCTCTCTTTCATTTTGCGGAATAGAGCGACCACACGGACAATGGTGTCGGCATCGAGTGCCGATGTGGGTTCGTCGGCCAGCAAAAGTTCTTTTCCCAACATGGCAGCCATGGAAAGGACAACACGTTGCCGCTGTCCGCCGGACAACTGATTGACTTTCCGCTCCAGCAATCCATGCTCCAGCCCCAACAGATTCCACAGCGGGAAAAGCCGTTCTTTTGAGAAGCTCCTGTCACGATTGGCCTTCAGACTGAAGGGTATGCGCAACATCTCTTCCACCGTTTCGGCAGGCAGAAAAAAGTTTTGCGGAAGATAAGTCGTCTTCTTGCGGATAAACTCTATCGTTTGTGCGGACAAACGTTTTCCGTCTACCACAACCCTGCCGCCGTCCAGCTCGTGAAAGCCCAACACGGCCCTCAGCAGTGAAGTCTTTCCGCAGCCGGATTCTCCCGTAAGGCACACCCACTCCCCCGGCCTGACCTCCAGACTGAGATTTCTGAAGAGCAAACGCCCCCCAAGTTGCAAAGTCGCGCGTTCTATGTACAGCATCTTGTCCATTTTCAACACAAAGTTAATAAAATAAAGTCATTATTGACAAAAGATTCGTATCTTTGCCCTATTAGTTTCACAAGACAGCAAAACAGAACATGGGATTACAGTATAAAGTCCGTACTTCCACGATGGAAGAACGCTGGTGGCAAATACGTTTTGAAGAGGTCTGCGGACCGGAGCTGACGGAAGTCAGAGAAACCTTTCTGCCTCCCGAATGGTTCCCGCAGAGCGGTGTACAACTGACTTGGCCGCACGCCGGGACAGACTGGCGCGACATGCTGCCGGAGGTGACTGCCTGCTATATCAGCATGGCTTATGAAATCGCATCGCGCGAACCGTTGCTTATCGTCACGCCCGAACGTGAGGCCACAGCCGCTCTGCTGCAAGAGAAACTTCCGGCAAAAGCCTTTGCACAAATCCGCTGGGCGGAATGCCCCACCGACGACACTTGGGCACGCGACCACGGATTCATCACCCTCTGCGGAGGGGAACATCCCCTGTTGCTGGACTTCTGTTTCAACGGCTGGGGAAGAAAATTCGCGGCGGAAAAGGACAACCGCATCAACCGCACCCTGTCCGACAAGGGGCTGCTGGACGGTGTGTATACCGACTGTCTGGATTTCGTGCTGGAGGGCGGATCCATCGAAAGCGACGGCCACGGCACGCTCATGACCACATCGGCCTGCCTGCTCGCGCCGAACCGCAACGACGGATTGGAGCGGCAGGATATCGAGGAAAGGCTGAAACGCCTGCTGCATGTGCGGCAGGTACTTTGGCTGGACCACGGCGGACTGGAGGGAGATGACACAGACGGACACATCGACACGCTGGCCCGCTTCTGCCCGGATCAAACCATCGCTTACGTGAAATGTACCGACCGCAACGACAGGCACTACGAAGAACTGGCCCGGATGGAAGAACAGCTCACCATGTTCCGCAACCTGCAGGATGAGCCTTACCGGCTTATCCCATTGCCCATGCCACAGCCGATATTCGATGAAGAGGGGCAACGCCTGCCGGCTACGTATGCGAACTTTCTGGTCGTAAACGGAGCCGTGCTCATGCCGACCTACAATCAGCCGACCAATGACGGAATGGCACGGAAAGCCTTGCAGAAAGCTTTCCCGCAACATGAAATCGTAACCATCGACTGTCGCCCGCTTATCCGCCAGCATGGCTCACTGCACTGCTGTACCATGCAGTTTCCTGTCCCGGTGCTCAAGTAAATCCGATTAACACCATCCTGTATTTTATGAAAATATGAGAACAATCAAAGCAGGTCTGATTCAGCAGACCAATACCGCGGATATAAAAGCCAACCTCTACAAACTGGCACGGAACATCGAGGAAGTCAGTTCGCAGGGAGCGCAATTAGTCGTATTGCAGGAACTGCACAACTCATTATATTTCTGCCAGACGGAGGACACAGAGAATTTCAATCTGGCCGAATCCATACCAGGCCCCTCTACCGGCTTCTTCGGCGAGCTGGCCCGGCAGTTCGGCATTGTGCTGGTTACGTCACTGTTTGAAAAACGGGCGGCCGGACTGTACCACAACACGGCTGTCGTATTTGAACGCGACGGTTCCATTGCCGGTAAATATCGCAAAATGCACATCCCCGATGATCCGGCCTATTACGAGAAATTCTATTTCACTCCCGGCGACTTGGGGTTTCATCCCATCCGTACGTCAGTAGGCATACTGGGCGTACAAGTCTGCTGGGACCAATGGTATCCCGAAGGCGCACGTCTGATGGCTCTGCAAGGTGCCGAACTGTTGATCTATCCTACGGCCATAGGTTACGAGAGCAGTGACACGCCGGAAGAGCAGGAACGGCAACGGGAAGCGTGGACCACAGTACAACGCGGACATGCCGTGGCCAACGGACTGCCGCTCATCGCGGTGAACCGCGTGGGGCACGAGCCTGATCCTTCCGGCCAGACGCACGGCATACAGTTTTGGGGCAGCAGCTTCGTAGCCGGACCACAAGGAGAGTTTCTTGCACGCGCCAGTCGGGAAAAAGAAGAAAACATCGTGGTGGAAATCGATTTGGAACGTTCTGAAAACGTACGAAGATGGTGGCCGTTCCTGCGCGACCGCCGCATTGAGGAATTTGCTCCGCTAACCCGCCGTTTCATAGATTAGTCAAATTCAAAACATAATTATATAATAAGGTATATATGTCATCCACACTCAGATTTGAAGTTGTAGGCGAAGCCTTCAAAAAAAAGGCCGTAGAGGTTCCGGCTCCGTCAGAAAGACCCTCTGATTTTTTCGGCAAATACGTATTCACCCGCCAGAAAATGTTCAAATATCTTCCGGCAGAGGTTTATAAAAAAATGTGCGACGTGATAGACAACGGTGCTTCACTCGATCTGCAGACTGCCGATGTGGTGGCGGCGGGCATGAAGAAATGGGCCATGGAATTGGGCGTGACCCATTGCACGCATTGGTTTCAACCGCTGACCGAAGGCACCGCCGAGAAGCACGATGCCTTTGTGGAACATGACGGCAAAGGAGGAATGATAGAAGTGTTTTCCGGCAAACAACTCATACAACAAGAACCAGACGCTTCGTCTTTTCCCAACGGCGGCATCCGTTCCACCTTTGAGGCCAGAGGCTATTCCGCATGGGATCCCGCGTCTCCGGTGTTTGTCATTGGCGACACACTGATGATTCCCACCATTTTTATTTCCTATACGGGAGAGGCTCTCGACTATAAAGCCCCATTGAAAAAGGCCATTCATGCGGTGGACAAAGCAGCTACCGATGTCTGCCGCTACTTTTATCCGGACGTCAAGAAAGTCATTTCCAATCTGGGATGGGAACAAGAATATTTCCTGGTGGACGAAGGTCTGTATGCCACCCGCCCCGACCTGCTGATGACCGGGCGCACACTGATGGGACATGAGTCGGCCAAAAACCAGCAGATGGACGACCACTATTTCGGGTCTATTCCGGAACGTGTGGCCGAATTCATGAAAGATTTGGAAATCCGTGCCCTGGAATTGGGCATTCCCTGCAAGACCCGTCATAATGAAGTTGCGCCCAACCAATTTGAATTGGCTCCCATATATGAGGAAACGAATCTGGCCGTAGACCACAACATGCTGTTGATGTCTTTAATGAAAAGGATAGCACGCAAGCATGGCTTCCGCTGCCTGCTGCACGAAAAGCCTTTTGCGGGCATCAATGGTTCCGGAAAACATAACAACTGGTCACTGGCCACCGATACCGGCATATTGTTACACGGTCCGGGAAAAACACCGATGGACAACCTGCGCTTCATCACTTTCATCGTGGAAACATTAATGGCTGTTTATCGCCATAACGGACTGCTGAAAGCATCTATCATGAGTGCGACCAACGCCCACCGTCTGGGCGGCCACGAAGCTCCGCCGGCCATCATCTCTTCTTTCCTCGGACAGCAGTTGAGCGACATCCTGGAACATTTGGAAAATACCACAGACGATGAGCTGATCGACATAGCAAGCAAACATGGCATGAAGTTGGATATCCCGCAGATTCCGGAACTGCTGATTGACAACACCGACCGGAACCGCACTTCTCCCTTCGCCTTCACCGGCAATCGGTTTGAATTCCGCGCCATTGGTTCACAGGCAAACTGTGCTGCCGCCATGATTGTGCTCAACGCTGCCATGGCTGAGGCTCTCATCAACTTCAGGACACGGGTAGACGCTCTCATAGAAAAGGGAGTGGACAAGACCAAGGCCATTCTGCAAATCGTACGTGAGGACATTAAGACTTGCAAACCTATTCATTTCGACGGCAACGGATATTCGGAAGAATGGCAGGAAGAAGCCAAACGCCGGGGATTAGACACGGAGCGCAGCTGCCCGCTCGTCTTCGACCGTTATCTGGACGAAAGCAGCGTGAAGATGTTTGAAATCACCCACGTGTTCAAGCGCAACGAAATCGAGGCACGCAATGAAATCAAATGGGAAACCTATACAAAGAAAGTGCAAATCGAGGCACGCATCTTCGGCGACATGTGTATGAACCACATCATTCCTGTTGCCACGCGTTACCAGAGTGCATTAATAGACAACGTACACAAGGTTCAGGAGGTGTTCCCCGCGGAAAAAGCTGAAAAGCTGAATGCAAAAAACATTCTGCTGATCGAAAAGATTTCAGAACATACAAGTTTTATCGCTGAGAACATTACCCAAATGATCGAAAACCGCAAGGTGGCCAATCGCATAGAAAATGTACGGGAAAAAGCCATAGCCTACCATGACACCATCGCTCCCATGCTGGAAAGCATACGTTATCATGTGGACAAGCTGGAACTGATTGTAGACGATGAGATGTGGCCCTTACCCAAGTACCGTGAACTATTGTTCATCCGTTAAACCCACTGGGATGGAGTTCTTTTGCCTCATTCCGCAAAGTCGGCAAAAGGCTCCTTCCCTATTTATTTTAATGACGAAAGACCATGAAAAATTCTATTTTGACAACCGTAGCGGGAGTTATCCTCGCAACACTCTGCAGTTGCTTTGGAAACCATGACGACAAATACCCCGTATTCCCCAACCAGCCGTCACAGGCTGCAAGAAAAGGCTTTGAATGGGAAATTGTGTCCGGCGCAGGATTAAAGCTTTGGGCGCAGCACGACAGTTCGTTCCATATCGTTACCGACGGCATTCTGCACGGTGCCGTTGCAGAAAAGCATGACAGTATCAGCCATTCACGTCGCCAGATCATCAAAGTGTTCCCCATAAAAGACGGCGACATCGATGATGTGCTGGACATACTACGTACCACACCGGGGTGGGATGAGACGCAAACCTGCAAATTCAAGGAAGAAGACTGCGACCGTAAGGGAGTGACACGTTATGTGCTTGTCCCAAAAGGGGACTACGCAGACAAGATAGAAGCCCTGCAAAAGAATGAAGCCGTACCCTCTACGTGCAACGGATGGGGAACAGGCAACAGCGGAACACGATATTTTGAAGTACATGACAATCATCCCGATCGGGCGATATTCGTTGAAATCGGACAGGAAGCTCCGCTTTTCGACCCGGAAAGCATAGTCCTTACCGACATACCCACAAAGAACGTAAAGGGAGAACTTGTCATCGGACATGAGACACGTACTTTTGTGTCGTGCGGTGACACCACGCTCTACTGGGTAGTGGACCGAAGCGGAAAGTTGCTTGCGGATTACGACCACGCCACACAGGGCGTAAGAAGCGGTTATCCGGCTTATGCCGAACTACAGGTAAAGGACATGGGGAAATCCGGAGAAGGATTTGCGGCTTCCTATGCCGGAGTGTATGAAGTAACCGGAATAAGTAAAGTACAGACCGTAAACGTATCCCCCGACATCAACCATGACAGCCGGAAAATCACGGCTGACCAATTTAACAGAATCGTTACTCGAACGACAGTTGATGTCATCTATACTCCCACTCCGGGAGAAAAAGATGTAACCATTACCGCAGCCAATAACCTGCTTCCATACATGGAAACGTTTGTCAACCGTCAAGGGACTTTTTTGCTCAACATGAAACGTTATCCCAATATCATGTCCAACGGACCGGTTAATGTGGAACTGCAGGCTCCGCCGGTTACGTCTATCAGTAATGCCGGCAGCGGACTGCTCATCCTGAAAAGCGGTATCGAAAGCGACACAACGCTTTATATCGATGTGAACGGCGATATTCTTTGCGGACCGATAGTCTGTCAGAACTTGTATGTCAACTCCTATAGCAACCATACGCTGTCTGTCAGTCAGCAAGTACGTTGCAGCAAGTTAAGCTTGTCCATGAAAGGAAACGGCAATGTACGACTGGAAGGCGGACTGCACTGCGACAGCCTGAGCATCAGAATGGACGGCAGCGGCAACCTGCTGATTACAGACATTGACTGCAAAGACATCAGAGTCACATCCGCCACCAACGGACGTATACGGCTGACCGGTGCTTGTACAAATGCCATGTTCACCACAGACCAGCCCGATTGTCTGTCCTTAGAGGGACTGAATGCGCAAAGAACAAAGCTTGAAGCTCTAACTCCCCAAACAGAATGAACGTCGATCCATTTCATTTCATAAAGCACCTGTCCCTGCTGGCGGCTGCTGTAACCGTCACAAGCAACTGCGCCAATGCCCGGACATCGGTGACGACCGACGGAGGGTATGAGATTCGGAAAGTGCAAGTGACAGATTACCATGCCGTTCGGCCCTGATCAGCTGTCGTTGTAATCTACACCCCCTACGACGGAGAGCCTCAAGCGGAAGTTCATGCTTCTGCAGAACTACGGCCGAATGGCACGTGGAAGCCTCAGACGGCGGTGAAATAACAGACAGCGGTAATCCGTCCCCAAAAGACCAGCAAGGGCAAAATATCCGCCAACAACAAGCGACAGGAACCTGTTTTATGACCGGAATCCCCGGAAAGCATCCTTTTTAGCATCGCTTTCCGGGGATTCCGTTTCTGAAAAGTCAAAGCCTGACAAGAATCAGGCATGCCTGTGCCCTATCGCCTTGATCCGCAACCACCAGCCCGGTCCTACGACAATCAGTGTCACTGCAAAGAGAATCAGCAAAACGCCTACCATGTTACCGCCTGTAAGCTTCTCGTGGAACACTGTCACCCCTACAAACAAGGCAGTAAGCGGTTCCAGCGCACCCAAAATGGCAGCCGGCGTGGCCCCGATGAAACGGATGGATTTTGCAATGGTAACCATAGAAATTAATGAAGGGAACACGGCCAAGCCCAAAGCATTTATCCACTGTGACTCTGTCGCCAGCGGCTGTAAGTCTGCTCCTCCGCGCAAACGCACCACATAGACTATTGAGCCAAACAAAATGGCATAAAACGTCAGTTTCATACCCGCCATCTCCTTTAGTGACGAGCGGTTTACGCCAACAATATACAAAGCATACGTCAGGGATGACATCAACACGAGGCTCACCCCCGTCAGACTCAGCGTAACCCCGCCGTCACCTTTATACAGCATGGAAATGCCCACGAAGGCCGTCGCGATAGACAACACTTTAATCAGAGTCAGTCTTTCCTTGAAAAAGATTGCCATAATCAAAGCCACAAGCACCGGATACATAAATAGAATGGTGGAGGCAATACCGGCATCCATATAGTTGAAGCTCTGAAACAGGAACAAAGATGAGAAAGAAAACAGCAGTCCCATGACAATCAAAGGCAAAATCTCGCGGCGTTTCAGCGCAAACGACTGTCCGGTCAGCTTCATCACGCCAGCAAGGAAAAGCACCGCAAACCCATAACGGTAAAGCAACACGGAATCCACTTTCATTCCCGTTGCATAAAGCGGAAGGGCGAACAAAGGATTAAGCCCATAACTCACCGAGGCTATGATGCCGTAGATATAACCTTTCATTCTTGCATGTTCCATGATTCCTGTCAATATTTGTTCCAAGAAACGATTTCGTCCTGTGACTTACGCACTTTCTCCCGTGTGGCACCGGCCGGATGTCCTAAGGTAATAAGCAAGGGTACACGACGATTACCGATACCCAGCAGTCTCTTCACTTTTTTCTCATCAAACCAACCCATGATGCAAGTACCCAGTCCAAGTTCCGCTGCTTGCAGGCAGAAATGCTCCACCGCGATACCGACATCAAGCAAAGAATACTCTTTGTCTTTAATGACACTCCCTATGCGGGCCGTCAGATTCATCTTTTCCAACACGACCGCTACGATGACCGGCACTTCGCGTGCAAACTTGTTCATCCCCAACCCGGCGGCAGCTTCGCCGACCTGCGCCACCAGCTCCGGCTGGTTCACCACAACAAATTTCCACGGCTGCGAATTGCAGGCCGACGGTGCCAGTCTTGCCGCCTCCAGACAAGCCACAATCTGATCTTCGGCAACCGGTTGCGACGTATATTTCCGGTCGCTCTGTCTTTTCTGAATCAGTTCAAGCAATTTCATCAGACTACTTTTTAAAAACGGTGCAAAATTACTCAAAATTCGGGAATCATACAGGCTATTGACCAAAGAAATGCGCAATGAAAGGCATTTAACGTCTGTTCACGTCCAATGTTTTTCAAATCCGTAATATAGGTAAAAAAGTCCGTAATAAATTTATCTTCCGGAAATTCTTTATCCTGTAACTTTGTCAACCGACGGCGGCATAACGCACACCGACAAGACATCAGGAGCTTACACATAAAGATTTCGCAAAAAGCGCCGCAGATTTCGCTGGTTTTATCCTAATTTTGCAGCATGAATGAACAAAAAACATCCACCACAGACCGTCTGTTGCAACTGATTCGCCAAAAGAAACCGATGACCTTGCGGCAACAGTTACAGCTGACCATACAACTCAGCATTCCGGCCATCGTGGCACAATTGTCCTCCATTGCCATGCAATACATCGACGCTTCCATGGTAGGCAGCTTGGGAGCAAACGCCTCTGCGTCTATCGGACTGGTCTCTACAACCACATGGCTTTTCTGGGGCTTGTGCGGAGCGGCCGGCACCGGCTTTTCCGTTCAGGTGGCCCATGCCATCGGTGCCGGTGACACGTCCCGTGCCAAATCCATTCTCCGGCAGTCATTCGTAGCCGTATTCGCATTCAGTCTGTTGCTGGCTACCATAGGAATGTCCATCAGCGGCGCACTGCCGACATGGCTCGGAGGCGACGAAGCCATACGGCGTGACGCCTCGCTCTATTTCTTCATCTTCTCGCTTTTCCTGCCTGCCCTGCAAATGAACTTTCTGGCCGGCGGTATGCTGCGGTGCAGTGGCAACATGCGTATACCCAGTCTGCTGAACGTACTGATGTGCATAGAGGATGTTGTGTTCAACTATTTCCTGATATTTCCCACGCGTGAAGTGTCGTTATTGGGCATGCAGCTGCACATGCCCGGTGCGGGACTGGGCGTGGAGGGAGCCATATTGGGTACAGTGCTTGCAGAACTGCTGACCGCCACATTGATGATGACCTACTTATGGACACGCTCTTCCGAACTGAAGCTGAAGGGCAGCAGCGGCAGTTTCCGCCCCACATTACGCATACTGAAAAACGCTTTCGTCATCGGTGGTCCCATGGGACTGGAACATGTGGTGATTTGCGGTGCGCAGATCATGACTACGGTCATCGTGGCACCGCTTGGAATCTTTGCCATTGCCGCCAACTCCTTCGCCATTACAGCCGAAAGTCTCTGCTATATGCCCGGCTATGGCATCTCCGATGCCGCCACTACCCTCATCGGCCAGAGCCTGGGAGCAGGCCGACAGAAACTGACCATGCGTTTTGCCCACATCACCGTGTATCTGGGCATGCTCGTCATGGGCGTCATGGGTGTCGTCATGTACGTGGCCGCCCCGCAGATTATCGGTGTGATGACGCCGGTGGAAGAAATCCGATCGTTGGGCATCATGGCCTTGCGGGTGGAGGCTTTTGCCGAACCCATGTTTGCAGCATCCATCATTGCTTACGGAGTATTTGTGGGAGCCGGGAGCACACTCGTGCCTTCACTGATGAACTTTCTCAGCATCTGGGGCGTAAGGCTCACGCTGGCCGCCGCGCTGGCCCCGTCCATGGGACTGAAGGGAGTCTGGGTGGCCATGTGCGTGGAGCTTTGTTTCAGAGGCTGCATCTTTCTTGTCCGGCTGGAGCGGGGCAAATGGCTGAAAGGACCATAAACCGTAATTCGGGTCATCATATCCGTAAGATATGTATTGACGTTCTCACCGCCAGACCATAACTTTGCAGTGGTTTTTCCGCACGGCCTGCATACCGGTCAGAGGACGTGCACACAATCAACCGTAAAACGGAGGAGTGCCAAAGTTTAAAAATCCGGATAACATTCAAATGTAAACAACAAACTCAAACAAACATGATAATGGAAACCATAAAAGACAAAGAATTCGGCGGCGAGCGTCCGCTGTTCGCCACACACGGCGTACGACTCGAAAATGTGACCATACACACAGGAGAATCCGCCATTAAGGAATGCAGTGACATAGAAGCCGTACGCTGCCGTTTTGAAGGTAAATACCCGTTCTGGCACGTCGACGGATTCCGCATCCACGATTGTGTGTTCACCGAAGGAGCACGCGCCGCCCTGTGGTATTCACACCATCTGCTCATGACCGATACGCAGGTAGACGCTCCGAAAATGTTCCGCGAGATGACCGACCTCCGTCTGGAAAACGTCCGCATACCCGATGCGCAGGAAACGCTCTGGCATTGTGCGGGGATTACTCTGAAAAACGTCGAAGTGGCACATGCCGACTATCTGTTCATGCACAGCAGCGACATACGCATAGAAGATTACCGCCAGCAGGGCAACTACTCGTTCCAATATTGCCGGAACGTAGAAATACGCCATGCGGTCATCGACTCTAAGGATGCTTTCTGGAATACGGAAAACGTCACCGTCTATGACTCTGAACTCAGCGGAGAATATCTGGGATGGCACTCGCGCAACCTGCGACTGGTGAATTGCAGGATTTCAGGAACACAGCCCCTGTGCTATGCCCACGGACTTGTGATGGAGAACTGCACAATGGCCGACGACTGCGACCTGGCTTTCGAGTACAGCAGCGTGCAGGCCACCATTTCGGGCAACATACGCAGCGTAAAGAATCCACGCACCGGAAGCATCACCGCCGACCGCATAGGAGAAATCATCCTCGACCGGAACATCAAGGCCCCGGCCGACTGTGAAATCGTAGAACGTGAAAAAGCCTGACGCTGAAAATGAGAACGGAGTATCGCTTCGATGAAATCATCCCGCGACGCGGGACTGATTCTTACAAGTGGGACAGTGCGGCCGAAGGAGTGCTGCCTCTGTGGGTGGCCGACATGGATTTCCGCACGGCACCGGCCATCACCGACGTCCTGCAACGCCGTGTGGCGCATGGCATTTTCGGCTACACTCGCGTTCCGGACGAATATTACGAGGCCGTCTGCCATTGGTTCGGAAGCCGACACGGCTGGCCATTGAAACGGGAATGGCTGATCTACACATCAGGCGTCGTGCCGGCCCTTTCGGCCATCATCAAGGCATTAACCGCCCCCGGCGACAAAGTGCTGGTACAGACACCGGTTTATAATTGTTTCTTTTCTTCCATACGCAACAACGGCTGCGAAGCGGTCAACACTCCCCTCCGGCATGAGGGAAACACCTATCGCATGGATCTGGAGGATTTGGAACGGAAAGCGTCCGACCCGAAGGCAAAACTGTTGTTGCTGTGCAACCCTCATAATCCGGCGGGAAGAGTCTGGACGCGCGACGAGTTGCAGCAAATGGGCGACATTTGCCTGCGTCACGGTGTGACTGTCGTTGCCGACGAAATTCATTGCGAACTGGTTTTCCCCGGACATACCTACACACCTTTCGCCTCACTGTCGGAAGAGTTTCTCCGTCATTCTGTCACATGCGTTTCGCCCAGCAAGGCTTTCAACATTGCCGGACTGCAAATCGCCAGCATCGTCTGCGCCGACGGTGAGATGAGACAGCGCATAGACCGGGCTATCAACGTCAATGAAGTGTGCGACGTCAATCCTTTCGGCGTAGAAGCCACCATCGCAGCTTACAACAACGGCGCGGAATGGCTCGAACAGCTGCTGGTGTATCTCCGGGAAAACAGCCGGACCATGCAGGAGTTTTGCCGCTCGGAACTGCCGCAATTTCCACTGACGGAACTGGAAGGCACATATCTGATGTGGATGGACTGTTCCGTCCTGCAAATACCCTCTGACGAATTGGAGCGCCGTCTAATTGCAGAAGCACGGCTTTGGCTGAACAGCGGGACCATGTATGGTCCTGAAGGCGAAGGCTTCATGCGTTGGAATATAGCCTGTCCGCGCAGCAGACTGACAGAAGCTCTGGAGCGTTTTTGCCATTGGGTGAGGAACAGATAGCACACAAACAGCATCATTAACCGCATATTTCATGAAGCGTCCGGATGTTTGCCGTCGGCGGATATCCGGACGTCTTGTTTGACATTGCCACCATGTATGGCTGAAAGCAACGCTTCAGCAAATACGCAGATATGCGTCACTGTCAGTTAGATAGCGAGAACAGTCTGCGAAAAAAAGAAAGGGCGGACGCCATGCGGCCCACCCCTTGCATCCTTTGTTCCAGACAGTGTTGCGGAAAACGGCGACCGGCATTGCGCAAGACACCGCACGTCTTTGCGCAACAACGGAAGTCGTCTTGCGCAAAGATTTCACGACATCCCAGCCTTATCGTCCGGGATATGCCGCAAACCACAATCCCGCCCTCTGCTTCCGGCCACCGGCCCCGCCCCTCAAACCGGCTCTCCGTCCGCATCCGGCATGTGCAAGGCTGCCATAAAACGGCGGATCACGTCAGGCTTTCCTGTATGCTTTCCGGTGTCCTCACTAAGCTTGCAGGTGTCGTTATAGAAAGTCCACAGCTCTGTAATCTTCACTGCCACCAACTTGATGACAATATTCATCGGCCTCACACCGTCGAAATCATTGGTGAAGTGTGTGCCGATGCCGAACGAAGGCTGACAAAGATGGCGGGCATAGTCCTGTATCTCCAAGGCTGCGTCAGTGTCGAGCGCATTGCTGAAAATCACCTGTTTGGTGCGCGAGTCTATTCCCAACGAACGATATTTCTCTACGATTTTGCGTAACTCCTCTCGATTGTCTCCGCTGTCCACACGCAAGCCTTTGAACAGATTGGCAAAATCTTCCGAGAAATTCAAGCTGAAAATATCCCATCCATAACTGTCATACAGATACGTACCCAATGCCCCGCGGAAGGTGTTGCGCCAGGAATTCATGGCAATATGATTCGCCATCTGCGGCCCGTACATACCGCCAATGGCACAGACAAATTCGTGTGCCATAGTTCCCACAGGCAACAGATCGTACTTCATGGCCAGATATACGTTGCTGGTCCCCACAAAACGTCCTTCCCACCGCCGGCTGAGATAGCAGTCTCTCATCGAACGTACGGCAGTTTCTTCTGCCGCGAAAGAGGCCCGTCGCCGCGTGCCGAAGTCGCTGAACACACAGCCCGCCCCCAGCAGCCGTTCCGCCTTACGGTAAGTCTTGTGATAATAATCCTCATAATCGAAACGGTCATGCATCCCCGTCATAATGTAATATAGCTCGGAGATGATAGCCAGCACCTTGACCTCCAATAAGATCGTATCGGCCCAACTCCCCTCGAATTCTACAAAAAGATGGCCTTCTTCGTCCTGCCACACCTTCGTCCATTCCCGCCTGAAGCGATATCCTTTCAGATAGTTGTAGAACCATGCGGGGATATAGCTGCAACGCCGACGCATGAAATCGATCTCATCGTCCGTAATCGTCACATCTTCAAGCATGGCGATTTGCTCAGACAGTCTGTCAGCAAATCCGGGGGGATAGACGAGATGATCGCGGTCGGTGAACTGGTATTTCACTTGTGCACGGGGAAAGTTGTCAATCACGGCACAACACATGGTCAGTTTATACAAGTCATCATCTGTAAAATGATTGATAATCTGTTTCATTTTCAATGGGTATGCGGTTGTAACATTCAGCTTTAGAGTGACGAAGATAGTAAATAATTCTAAAAAAGTAACGTCTTTTCCTTCCTTTTTACTCAACAAGATGCTGCAAACACCATTTCTGCCCTTTCCGCAGCAGCCTGCAATGCCGCCCCGACCATTCGTTCCCGCTCCGTTTCAGCACCTCATTCCGGAAAGGTGCAGGGCGGAAGACTTCCGCCTGTGAGCTGTCTGATGCAAAAATGACATAAGAACGCTCATAAGGTTTCAAGGCATTATCCTCCACCGCCTCCCCGTCCTCAAAAAGTCGGACACAGTCCCTGCGCATCTCGCTCCACGTATAACCGGCCGCTGTCAGACAGCCGTGGGCGTCCTGTTTGCCGCCGACAAGCTGCGGTGTTACTGACGAGCGGCAAGCCTGCAATCCGATGACGGCCCAGCAAATACATAAGAAACATACGGTTTTCATTTCATCTGTTTTAATATCTGATCCATAAAAAACTCAGGCATTTTTCCATTGCCGCATCCCCGCTTCGCCTTCTACAGGATGATGCTTCACGATATTCTGCGTTTCATTCCGCAAAATCTCCAGAAATTTTTCCGACAACAGCGAGTGCCTCTTACCCTTCAAAGAGAGCAGACAGATGTGCATCCACTCCACTTTTTCCTTAATGGGAATCGCCTTCAGGTCCGGACTGCTCACCACTACGTCCTGAGGCAAAATAGAGATCCAATGCCCGGTGCGCAGCATTTCGAGCAAAAGCGGAGTGCTGTTCACTTCTATCTGCGGCTTGACTTTCACCTTATACTGGGCCAGCATCCTGTCGATGACTTTCCTTGTATAGAGTTCCTTCTCCAAAAAGATAACGGGAAACTCAGTCAAATCCGACAAGGAAAACTGCTTTCGTATAGCCACCGGATGATTTATATGGGCAATGATGCATAAAGGCAGACGGGCATATTCCTCGAAATCCATGAGTGCCGACGCATCCTGAGGGTGATAACTCATGGCAAAATCCAGCTTGTTGGAGCAGATCAGATCTGCCAGCTCCAGGACAGAATGAGAATAAACAACAGACAATTCGGCCTGCGGATAAGTCCGAATGAACTTTAAGACACAAATGTTCAACAGTGGAAACAAACTGTAGATCACCCCGATTCTGACCTTTCCCTTATAAGAATGCTGCATCTCTTTCAGATGCTGTACGCCATAGTCCACCTCTTCCAGCGCCTTCCGGGAATAAAGCAGGAAATCACGTCCGGCATCATTCAGGTAGATTTTCTTTCCCACACGATCAAACAGCGGAGTGCCCAATTCATCTTCCAGATGTTTGATGCTCAGCGAAAGCGTACTTTGCGTAATGAACAACTCCTTCGCCGCTTCTGTATAAGACAACACATCGGCCAGCTTAACAAAATATTTCAAAGGCGTCAGTTCCATAAATATAATCAATAGAAATGATGAATATTATTAACTTTGCAAAAGTACAAAAAAGCTGATTAAGTCGTAACTTTGAATTGATGAAAGTAAAGACTTTCAGTGGTTAAACAAGTATAAATGAAAAGAATAAAAAGAAGAACTTGGTTTAAAGAATGTATAAGAGTGTTGAAAAAGTGAATAAGGCAGAACAGTCTAATCGGCGAACGACCTGAAAACTGCGAATGCATTCCAAACACGACACAAAGAGAATTAAATTATCATATATAATAAGGTATAAGAAGTAGTTTATGGCAGAGGCAATAGGACACATATCACAAATTATCGGGCCGGTAGTGGATGTTCATTTTGAACACAGCGAGAATAAAAACGAGTCCAATCTTCCCAGTATTCACGATGCTTTGAAAATACATCGCCCCAACGGCAAGACATTGATCGTGGAAGTGCAGCAACACATCGGCGAAGACACGGTGCGTACTATCGCCATGGATAGCACCGATGGTCTGCAGAGAGGCATGAAAGTCATTTCTACGGGTAAGCCCATCACCATGCCTGTCGGCTCACAAATCCGCGGACGTGTGTTGAACGTTGTGGGTGAGGCCATCGACGGCATGCAGCAACTGGACGAAACAGACGCCGCTCCTATCCATCGCGATCCGCCAAAATTTGAGGACCTTTCCACTACTCAGGAAGTGCTTTTCACGGGCATTAAAGTCATTGACCTGCTGGAGCCTTATCTGAAAGGTGGGAAAATCGGACTTTTCGGTGGCGCAGGTGTGGGCAAGACTGTGCTAATCAAGGAACTGATCAACAACATTGCCAAAAAGCACAACGGCTTTTCTGTCTTTGCAGGAGTCGGTGAACGCACGCGTGAAGGCAACGACCTTCTGCGGGAGATGATAGAATCCGGTGTCATCAAATATGGTGATGAATTTCTGAAAAGCATGGAAGCCGGCCATTGGGACTTGTCGAAAGTGGATGAAAAAGAAGTGGAAAAATCGCAGGTCGCCATGGTGTTCGGGCAGATGAACGAACCTCCCGGCGCACGTTCCTCAGTAGCTCTTTCCGGTCTGACCATGGCAGAGTCTTTCCGTGACAACAATAAAGGAGACGGTCCGCGCGATATCCTGTTCTTCATCGACAATATATTCCGTTTTACACAAGCCGGATCGGAAGTGTCAGCCCTGTTGGGACGTATGCCTTCCGCTGTCGGCTATCAGCCTACATTGGCATCCGAAATGGGACAGATGCAGGAGCGCATTACCTCTACGAAGAACGGCTCTATCACTTCCGTACAAGCTGTCTATGTGCCTGCCGATGACTTGACCGACCCCGCGCCGGCCACCACGTTCACTCACTTGGATGCAACGACGGTATTAAGCCGTAAAATCACGGAACTGGGCATCTATCCGGCAGTAGATCCGTTGGAGTCGACATCACGCATTCTCGATCCGCTGATCGTCGGTCGGGAGCACTACGAAACAGCCCAGCGTGTTATTCAGATCTTACAGCGTAACAAGGAATTGCAGGATATCATCTCTATTTTGGGTATGGATGAACTTTCCGACGAAGATCGTCTGACCGTAAACCGCGCACGCAGGGTGCAACGCTTCCTGTCGCAACCGTTTGCCGTAGCGGAACAATTCACAGGCGTTCCAGGAGTAATGGTCTCCATAGAAGATACGATTAAAGGATTCAAAATGATTCTGGACGGCGAAGTGGATGACCTGCCGGAACAGGCCTTCCTGAATGTCGGTACCATCGAAGACGCCATAGAGAAAGGGAAGAAACTGCTTAACACCATACAAGGTTAATTCAATCGGATTATGGGGAACGATAAAATTCATCTGCTGATTGTATCGCCCGAAAGGACGGTCTTTGACGGCAACGTTCAGTATGTGAAACTACCGGGGACGGTTGGACAATTTGGCGTATATGACAAGCATGCGCCGCTAATCTCGTCGCTGCAAAAAGGCAATGTCATATTCCGTAATGCAGAAGGCAAGACGCAGTTTGCCATCGAACGTGGATTCGTCGAAGTGAAAGATAATACCGTGTCGGTCTGTGTCACGGAAACAAAATCTTAGAGGCTTCGGGAAGTAACCAAGTGCATGTTTTGGACATCTACAGAAAAAAAGAGAATGAAAGCGACAAAATATCTATTCATTATTTGCCTTTGCCTGCTGGCCCTCGTTCCACAACCGGTGGCTGCGGAAGAGGAAATCAACATCGGCGAGGTGGTACTCGGACATATCGGAGACGCTTACGAATGGCACATTGCGGACATCGGAGAGACAACCGTGAGCATCCCCTTGCCCGTCATTGTCAAAAGTTCCACAGGGTGGCACGTATTCTCGTCTGCGCATTTAGAGAACGGGGCGGAGTATGAAGGCCTCTACATTGCTAAGGACGGTGAGTATGCCGACAAAATCGTGGAACGTGACGCAAGCGGCCAAGAGGTGCGTCCCTTTGATGTCTCCATCACGAAAAACGTATTGGCTCTCTTCATCAACAGCGCGTTGTTAATAGGCATCATGCTGGGCTGCTCGCGGTGGTACAAACGCCACGTGCAGGAGGGTGCTCCCAAAGGAGGAGTAGGTATCATCGAGGCTACAGTACTTTATATTTATGAGGATGTCGTCAAAGGATGCGTCGGAGAAGATTACCGGCGGTATGCGCCATTCCTGCTCACTGCGTTCTTTTTCATCCTTATCAATAACCTGATGGGACTTGTGCCATTCTTTCCCGGTGGTGCCAATGTGACAGGCAATATCGCCATTACCCTCGTACTGGCCTTTTGCAGCATGATCCTCATCAACGTCCCCGGCTCTAAAGCATACTGGAAAGACGCGTTCTGGCCGGATGTTCCATTGTGGCTGAAAGTGCCGGTGCCTTTGATGCCTGTAATCGAGCTGTTCGGTATTATCTCGAAACCGTTTATCCTGATGATGCGTCTGTTCGCTAATATCATGGCCGGACACGCGGCTATCCTTAGCATTATCTCCATCATCTTCATTATGGCCAAAGTAGGGGGCGCACTTAGCGCTTCCATGACAGTCATCGCAGTTGTCTTCGGCATTTTCATGAATCTGTTGGAGCTGTTGGTGGCCTTTATCCAGGCTTATGTCTTTACCCTCTTGTCGGCCATCTTTATCGGTCTGGCGAGAGTAAAACACGAAAATTGAGAAGAATATCAAAAAATAAGTATTAACAATTAAAAAACAGAAGAACTATGTTACTTACAGTATTGTTACAAGCCCTCGCAGGAAGCGGACTCATTAAGTTAGGTGCAGCTATCGGAGCAGGTCTCGCAGCCATAGGCGCGGGTATCGGTATTGGGAAAATCGGCGGATCGGCCATGGATTCCATCGCCCGTCAACCGTCTGAAACTAACAACATACGTACAAACATGATTTTGGCAGCGGCTTTGGTCGAAGGTGTGGCCGTCATCGCCCTTGTTGTCTGCCTCCTGGCTTTGTTTGTCGACTAATCTTCATGCCATGGGATTGTTAACTCCAGATCCGGGTCTGCTGTTCTGGATGGTGATATGTTTTGGAGTCGTATTCTTCATCTTGGCTAAGTATGCGTTCCCCGTCATCATCGGAATGGTAGACAAACGGAAGGAATATATTGATAATTCACTCAAAGCAGCCCGCGAAGCCAATGAACAACTGCAACAAGTCAAAGCGGAAAGTGAAAAGCTGATGGCTAAGGTGCAGGAACAACAGACGGCTATATTGAGAGATGCGACGGCCACACGTGACCGCATCATCGCCGAGGCCCGCGAGCGTGCCAGAGTAGAAGCACAAAAAACATTGGAGGAAACCCGTCACCAAATTACTGCCGAGAAAGAAAGTGCCATTAATGACGTCCGCCGTCAAGTGGCCATACTTTCAGTAGATATTGCTGAGAAGATTCTGCGTGAAAAACTTTCAGACAGTGACGAACAGCTGGCGATGGTGAACCGTCTGATGGATGAAGCAAATTTGAATACAAACACAGAGGAGCCATAAAAGATGGATATAGGAATCATTTCAAGGCGCTACGCTACGGCATTGCTTGAATACGCTTGTGAGAATCATCACGAAACAGACGTTTACGAGCAGTCTCAGCAGGTATTGTCTTTGTATAGACAGGTTCCAGAAATGCGTTACACAATAGAAAACCCTGTTGTAGCCAGAAAAGACAAGATCAGTCTGCTGAAAAATGCGGCTTCCGCAAAAAGAGAAGCATGTGCGGAACTTGTAAGATTCTTTGGGATAGTATTGGAAAACAAGAGGGAAAAGCTGTTGACTTTCATCCTGCATTCCTATTTATTCTTATATAGGAAAAAGAAAAAGATACGGCAGGGAAAACTGATCACGGCTGTACCTCTACCCCAACAGACACTTGAGGAATTGAAACAACTTATCCTGCAAAAATATCGCGGGCGTACGGTAGAATTCGATATAAAGGTTGACCCACAGATTATCGGAGGAGCAATACTGGGTATCGGATATTGGCTCATCGATGCCAGCATAGCCGGACAGTTGAAAAGTGTGAAGAGGCAATTTATAGAAAAGAACAGAAGGATCGTATAACAAAAAGAGCACATAAATATGTCAGATAAAATAAAACCCAGTGAAGTCTCCGAGGTACTGCTCCAGCAACTTAAGGGAATCAACACTGCAATCCAGTTTGACGAAGTTGGCGTTGTGCTGCAAGTGAGCGACGGTGTGGCCCGTATCTATGGTCTGTTGCATGCGGAAGCCAATGAGTTGTTGGAATTTGAGAATGGAGTAATGGGGGTTGTGATGAACCTTGAAGAGGACAATGTAGGTGCTGTCCTTTTGGGAGCCACAGACCTTATCAAGGAAGGCATGACTGTGAAGCGTACGCGACGCATTGCATCCATTCGCGTGAGTGAAAAAATGTTAGGCCGAGTCATCGACCCGTTAGGTGTCCCATTGGACGGACGAGGTGCAGTAGACGGAGAAACTTTCGAAATGCCGTTGGAACGCAAAGCCCCCGGTGTGATTTTCCGTCAACCTGTATCTGAGCCTTTGCAAACCGGAATCAAAGCTATTGACGCCATGATTCCCATTGGCCGCGGGCAACGCGAATTGATTATCGGTGACCGTCAGACCGGCAAGACAGCCATAGCCGTTGATGCCATCATCAACCAGCGTTCTGCATTTGAAGCGGGAAAACCGGTGTACTGCATTTATGTAGCCATCGGACAGAAGGGATCTACCGTAGCCAATATCGTGAACACATTGCGTGAAAAAGGAGCAATGGATTACACCATCGTAGTAGCGGCTACTGCCGCTGACCCTGCCGCCCTGCAATACTTTGCACCATTTGCAGGAGCGGCCATCGGAGAATATTTCCGCGACACAGGCCGTCATGCGTTGGTTGTCTATGACGACCTGTCAAAACAGGCTGTTGCATACCGCGAAGTCTCCCTTATCCTTCGGCGTCCGTCTGGTCGTGAGGCCTATCCGGGAGATATTTTCTACCTTCATTCGCGCTTGTTGGAAAGAGCTGCCAAAATTATCAACCAACAGGAAGTTGCAGAACAAATGAACGATCTGCCGGAAAGTCTGAAGGGTAAAGTAAAATGCGGCGGCTCCTTAACCGCGCTTCCCATCATTGAGACTCAGGCCGGAGACGTTTCGGCTTATATTCCTACTAACGTGATTTCCATCACGGACGGACAAATTTTTCTGGAAACAGACTTGTTCAACCAAGGATTCCGCCCAGCCATCAATGTGGGCATCTCGGTATCCCGTGTAGGAGGAAGCGCACAAATCAAGAGTATGAAGAAAGTGGCCGGTACGTTGAAAATAGACCAGGCACAGTATCGCGAACTGGAGGCATTCTCAAAATTCAGCAGCGATATGGACCCCGTGACTGTGATGACGATAGATCGCGGACGCAAAAACAACCAATTACTGATACAGCCCCAGTACTCCCCTATGCCGGTGGGCGAGCAGGTCGCCATTCTGTACTGCGGAGTCCACAATCTGATGCACGACATACGCATCGACCAGGTGCAAGCGTTCCAGCATGAGTTTTTGGAAACGCTTCATTCATCGCACCAGAAAGACGTATTGGATGTTCTGGAATCCGGTATCATTACAGACGAAGTAACCTCCATCATTGAGGAGGTGGCGAAATCTACCTTACAGTTATTTAAAAAATAAGATGTAGCTTATGGCATCGCTAAAAGAAGTAAAGGGAAGAATCATTTCAGTCAACAACACGCTGAAAATTACGTCAGCAATGAAGATGGTAGCTTCTGCAAAGCTGCACAAAGCACAGGACGTCATTGCAGGCATGTTGCCCTACGAGCAGCAAATGTCGGCCATCATGGGGCACTTCCTGCAATCCGGAGTCCAGACAGAATCACCTTTCTCAAGGCAGCGGAACATCAAGCGTAAAGCATTGTTGGTGTTTTCCTCCAACACCAGCCTGTGCGGCGGATTCAACTCTAATGTCGTACGCCGTTTCCATTCCTGGCTCGATGCCAACAAAGAACTGCCTAAAGAGCAGATGATCATATATCCTGTAGGTCGGAAAATCACCGATGCAGTCAAGAAAGCCGGGTTTGTTCCGCCTGGAGACTACACAAGAATGGCAGACAAACCCACCTATGCGGCAGCAGCACAGTTGGCAGACGAACTGTGCCAGCGCTTTCTGACCGGAGAAATCGACCAAGCGGATGTCATCTATCATCATTTCAAGTCGGCCGGATCGCAAGAACTTGTAAACGTGACTTATCTGCCATTCAAGTTACCAGATCTGCCAGAAGACCTGAAAGGACAAGAAATTCCGGACTATCTGATAGAGCCGACAGCCGACTCTTTGTTGGAACAGCTGATTCCCGAAGTATTGCGACTGCAAATCTACACCATGCTGTTAGATTCTAATGCATCGGAACATGCAGCCCGCAGTATGGCCATGCAAATCGCAACCGACAACGCCAACAACCTGATACAAGACCTGACAGTAGCCTACAACAAAGGACGTCAGCAGGCTATTACCAACGAGTTGCTGGACATTATGGGAGGAACGATGAACTGACGGCCTCCCCCACTCAATGCTTATCGGGTGTCGGTTCTTTTGGAAGAAAGTACCGACACCCGATTTTTTGTCCCATGCGGTTTTTCTGTCAAGCCCGGCAAGTGCAGAAAAGCCCTACATGAATCACGCCGCCATCCCCTCAACGCCGCTGCGCCTTAGGCGTACGCGACGGGAATTTGCGTGCGGGATTCGGTTGATCATACAATTGTTTGACCTGTCTGATGGTCAAGACCTCCTTAAACTTATCATAATACTCCCGCTGTATGGACAGCCTTTTTTCCTGCCTGTCGAAACGGGCTTTCAGCTGTTCATCAATCTCCTTATCAGACAGACCTTGCCCTTCTCCCCTTTGTCTGCGCTCCGGACGACACTCCGACAGTTTGTTCACATATTCCTCATAAAGGGGAACAAATTCAGCCGACGTCTTATCATCCAACATCAGTCGGCTTGCCATCATTTTGGCCCGTTGCTCAGATGTAATCTGTTTCTGCATCCCCGGCTTGAAATCCTGTGCCGACACCGCTGTGCCAGTCGCCAAGACGAACATCACAGCCACCATTAATTTCTTCATAATTCTTTGTGTTTAAATCCAACTATCTTATTCATTTCACAGTAATATGACCTCCGAACTGCGGAAAAGTTTAATAAACCGGCCTGAAAAAAGAAACCTTTAAGAAATATTCATTCTCTCCGTTTCATAACGTCATCCGCATGCCTGTCTGACATTCCTCACACGCCCCTCAGCCATTTCCGCGCAGCAACCGGCCTCAAACCGCTCCCCAGCTCCGCAACAGACTGTCGGGCATCCCCCATCCGCATATAAATCGGTTCACATGAAGCGTCTTTATATAAATTAACATCCGATTCATTGGGGACATTAGTCCTTTTGTCGTATATTTGACAATCTCAATGAAAATGTCATTTAACCTAATGTCCATACAAAACAATAAGAAACCATGAATAGAACGATACCCATATTATTCTGCGTTTTTGCCGGTTGCTTGTCCGCACAGGGGCAGACGGACGTAACCGCCCTCTATCTGACCAATCCGTCTTTTGAAGGCGACTCTTCCGCCTGCACAGTCACCTCGTCTGCCATGGTGCACAATCCTTCCGACGGTTTGAGAGGATGGAGCATCCCGCCAGCCGGATGGAGCACGACAAATCCGCAAAGTCCACGGCTCATCCATGAAGATTGCTACACCGACAACAACTTCGGAAAAACCACCATCCCCGACGGCCATTTCGCCTATTATCAGCGTTTCGGATGGGGAAATGCCACTTCAGAATTAGCCCAAACCACGAAGGCTGCGCTGCCTGCCGGAGAATATGAACTGAAATTCCTCACCAAAGCTTTTTCCGCCAACAACGCATACACTTCTGCCACTGCTTCCATACGCAACGACAAGGGAGAGGAACTGAAACGCCTCACCTTCACATGCCAACATGGCGGAGATGATATTCTGACGGCATCGGCATGGACAGAACATTCCCTGAAGTTCATTTCGGAAAAGTCTTCCCCCCTCACGCTATCCATTCAAATGTCTTGGGGAAACGGCGGAAGCTGTATAGCCTACGATAACTTCACCCTCACACAACTTCCCCAAGGGAGTATTCGCCCCGATGCTCCTGTAATTGAAGGAGGAACAGAAGCACAGGTAAAGTCGCCTACCGAAGGAGTCATCACCGCAGACTTCGTAGACGAAGCCACCATGCAGCAAGACCTGTTGCAAATGCTGGCCAATTCCATGACCTATGCCCGCAACATCTGGTACGACTGCACAACCGCCAACAGCAAAGGTGAGGCTTGCGGATACTTCCGTGCCAACAGTGCCGGACAGAACAACGAAGACGGCGTGCGCACCAATGCCGACTTTTCCATGATCTGTGCCTTCCTCTGCAAATACGGGCGTGACAAAGTGCTCCTCCCCACAGGCATTACTTGGGAAACAGTGAAGAACATGGCTCTGCGCTCCCTCGTTTTCGGCTATTCCACTCACAAGGCAAACAAACTCAAGACCACCTCGAACAATGCTTACTGGGGGTCAGTCAGCAGCTCCGATCATGTATGGGAAAGCTCGCTTTGGGCCATGTCGCTGGCTTACGCCTCACACTTCCTGAACGATGAGCTGAGCGACACACAAAAAACGTACGTCTACAACATGATCAAGGCCGAATGCGACTATGAGCTGCAACGGAGCATACCCACCGGATTCCGCGGCGACACAAAAGCGGAAGAAAACGGTTGGGAAACCAACATCCTGGCCTGTGCGCTCGGCCTGTATCCCGACGACGAGCTGGCTCCCCGTTGGTTTGAACGCCTCCGGCAATTCGCAATCAACTGCTATTCACACCCGGACGATGCCAGCGACAATACGGTCATCGACCCGCCCTACGACACACAGACCGTACAGGACTTGTACGTGGGCCAGAATCTTTACGATGACTTCACCCTGCAGAACCACAATTACTTCCACACGTCGTACCAAAATGTCGTGATGCAGGAACTGGGTGAATCACATCTGGCACTGCACTTGTTTCAAGGCGACAACCCCAAATGGACAACCCATGCTCTGATGCACAACAACCAGAAAGTCATGGACAGCGTACTCTGCCGCCTGGCACTGGCAGACGGCGAACTGGCTATGCCGAACGGTAACGACTGGAGCATGTTCCTTTACGACCAGATCACCAGCTACTCCACGGCTGCTTGTTTCCTGCGGGATCCCCATGCACTTCTCCTGGAAAACCTGGCCTACAAAAACATCAAGGCACGCCAGAGCACCACAACCGACGGCAGCTGGCTCCTGAACAGTGATATAGGTCCGCGCCGAATGGGAGTGGAAGGACATCGTGTGATGATGACCTATCTGATGCACGAACTGGCTTCTACCGCCGATCTGAAGCCCTCCACGTGGAGCGATTTCAGCAAAGCCAACGAAAACGCCCATCTGTTCACTTCACAAAACATCGTCCGGGCCAACACGTCCGACCGCTTCAGCGTATTCTCCTGGAGCACTGGTCTGAACAGCTACACCGGCTACATCACATCCAACACACCGGACAAGAACAAAATCATCGTGCCATACAAAGCCAACAACACGGGCAACATCTTGGGCTGGTACACGGTCAACGGCAAACCGACCAACGCATCTCCGCTCATCAGTGGAATCTATGACCTTAAAGGAAACAGCTACACCATGAACGGGAAACTGCAAACCAACGACAACAGTCTGGAAAACAGCTTCACCCTCTACTCCACCCCCGGCAACGCCTTCGTCTATATGGATTACGTAATGGGGAAGACCGACGGCACCATTACCGAAGAAAAAGGCGGATTGACAGCCATCAGCACCGACCCGTTCACCAAGACCCAACGGACACTGTACTACGACAAGGGGCGCATACAGACCGACGGCAGCCAACTGAAGTCTTTTGAAAGCCGATGGGTCAACATAGACAATGAAGTGGGCATCATCACCACGGCCACCGACAACGCCATCGCCTTCGGCGACCGCGAGCTGAACAGTTCCATCTACCTCTCCAAGCTCTATCCCGCCTACTCCAACGCGAGCAGGGCGTTCCGCAAAGACAGCATAGTGGACCATCGACACATCATATACTATTGCAACGTGGATTCCGCCACTACGGCCCGCCTTTCGGCACAAGCCCTTTCATTGACAGCACAAATGCCCCAAGGCTGGAACGGTGTCATCGTGAGCGACCCCGACAGTGCACGTTATCTGCTGCTCAGCAACTACGCCGGCGCAGATTCCTGCACGCTTACCGGACTCTTGTTTCCGGAAGGCGCACCGGTGTTTACGGAAATGACCGACATCACCGAATCCGGCTCCACCGCCACGTTCCGCTGCAAAGCCCATCATAGCGCATCCAACACTCTGCGCGTATTCCTGTCCGGCACAGACCTTCAGGCACGCCAGATGGAAAACGACTCCTGCGGTGTCTATCTCTACAATACCGGAAGAACGAGAAAAAAGGTACGGGTGTCCATTTGGGCCGATGGCCGGAAACTGACAGCTCCCGTACGCATCGGCCGAAGAACCTGCATATCCGTCAGAGCCCAAGACGGCAAAATGTTCATTGAGACTGTAACGCCGAAAAAATCAGGCACCGTTCATCTACAGCATAAAGCCACCTCGGATATTCCCGGTTCATCCGATTGAAAATCAAAGAATAACAAACGAAAGCACCAGAAAGACAGCAAGTACCGGAATCCCTGTCCGCACCTGCCGGAAGCTCTCTTCGGCAACCGACAGAAAACCGTGCGCACAACCCTCTCCCGTCTTGCGCAAGAACGCCCACAGTCTTGCGCAAGACCAAACGCGTTTGTGCGCACAAAATCACAACACAGTCCGCATCCGCCCTCTTCCGGCTGCTCCTCACCCCCTTCATCCCCCGCGGAAGCGACAGACAGAAAACAAAAACAGGATGCGCTTCGTTCTGCACATCCTGTTCTGCTGAGCCGACACGGGGACTCGAACCCCGGACCCTTTCATTACGAATGAAATGCTCTACCAACTGAGCCATGTCGGCTTCTTGATTTCGGGTGCAAAGGTATGACTTTTTTTCTTTCCGCAAAAATAAAATCTTCTTTTTTTTCTATCCAACACAAAAAAAACTATCTTTGCTCTCATTAATCAGCATTATATATGAAAACATTCCTCAACCTCATCTTTTTTCTATGGATAGTGAACGGAGCCATGGCCGCACAATGGCCGGACCGGAAGGAAACATTATCCCGCCTGACACTGGTCAACGACCGGTTTATGGCAGACTGGCCCAACCCCGGCGATTCCATCTATGTGAAAGGAGTACGTCCCTCCAACATCTGGACCCGCAGCGTATATATGGAAGGCTTGATGGCTCTGAACGAAGTTGATGCCCAACCACGCTACATAGACTATGCCATAGACTGGGCCGTGGCGCACTTGTGGGGATTCCGCGGCGGTACACACACACGCAACGCCGACGATCAATGTTGCGCACAAATCTACATCGACCTCTACCGCATCCATGGCGAAGACTACGTGCTGGGCAACACGGAGCGAATGGTCAACAATGTGGTGAACAGTACAGAGCGGGAAGACTGGACCTGGATAGACGCCTTGCAGATGGCTATGCCGGTTTATGCCAAGATGGGCGTGGAGAAAAAAGATATCCGCTATTTCCGTACAATGAACGAACTCTACCTGTATACAAGGAATCAGGCAGGCCGCATCGGACTTTTCAATCCGGTGGAAGGACTGTGGTGGCGCGACAAAGATTTCCTGCCGCCCTACAAAGAGCCAAACGGAAAGAACTGTTACTGGAGCCGTGGCAACGGATGGGTCATGGCGGCACTGGCACGAACCATCGACGAGATGGACAAGGTGGAGAACGATTTCACAGGCGACACAAAGAAAGAACTGTCTGACATAAAGCAATTGCTGGTCAATGATTTCCTGACTATGGCCATGAGTGTCAAAGGCTGTCAGCGCAAAGACGGGTTCTGGAACTGCAGTCTGATGGACGAACACCATTACGGCGGGCCGGAAACCAGCGGAACAGCACTCTTCATCTACAGCATGGCATGGGGCGTCCGCAAGGACTATCTGTCACCGGAAGTATTCGGACCCGTCATAACCAAGGCCTGGAATGCCATAATGGAACAGGCCGTGCATCCCGACGGCCTGCTGGGTTATGTCCAAGGCACAGGAAAGGAGCCTAAGGACGGGCAACCTGTGGGATATGACATCATGCCGGATTTCACGGATTTCGGCACAGGCTGCTTCCTGCTGGCCGGTTCGGAAATCATCAAACTCATTGACAATTAATTCCTCTATCATCCAAATCAACCTAATCTCACATGAAACATTACCATCTTCTGCTGAGCAGTGCCTTTGCGCTATGCACAGCCCTTTGTCCCACTCCGGACTATGCGCAAGACGCCATAGACGTATCCGGAACCTGGAAATTCCAGACAGACCGGAACGATGAAGGAACAAAACAAAACTGGCAAAACAGACAACTGGAAGACAGCATCCTGCTGCCCGGCAGCATGCCGCAACGACTGAAAGGCGATCTGCCGTCAGTAGAGACACAATGGACCGGCTCCCTCTACGACAGCTCGTTCTTTTACAATCCCTATATGGAGCCATACCGTCAGAAAGAAAACTTCAAGCTCCCGTTTTTTCTCACGCCCGACCGCCATTATGTCGGTACAGCCTGGTTCAGCCAGACCATAAAAATTCCGAAGGAGTGGGACAACCGCCGGGTGCTTCTCTTCCTTGAACGCCCACACATAATGACCACACTATGGGTGAACGGGCGTAAGGCCGGCAGCGACAACAGTCTCAGCGTGCCCCATGTCTACGACATAACGGACTACGTGAAAAGCGGAACCAACACACTTGCACTGCGCATCAACAACGATGCTTCACTTGTCTGCGTCGGAGCTGACTCCCACAGCGTCACCGACCAGACGCAAGGCAACTGGAACGGTGTAGTAGGACGCATGGAACTACAGTCCACTCCCCTGCTCTATGCCGAGGACATACAGGTCTATCCGGACGTCCGGCAGAAAACGGCAACGGTAAGAATGCTGCTGAAACAACACCGTGCCAAGGGCCGTCATGACGTAAAAATCAGGCTGTCGGCCAAAAGCTTCAATTCCGCTGTCGTTCATGAAATTCCTGAAGTAGAGCACGAAACGTGCATGAAAAACGGAAAGGCCGAAGTGGAAATCACACTGAACATGGGTGATGAGGTCCAGCTATGGGATGAGTTTAACCCCACACTCTACGAACTGACCGCCGAAGTAATATCCGAATATGGGACAGAGCGAACCACCCGTACTTTCGGCATGAGAGAGTTCAGCATCAAAGGAAAAACGTTCCACATCAACGGACGTCCCGTACTCTTGCGCGGCACTGTGGAGAACTGCGACTTCCCGCTGACCGGTTACCCGCCTATGGATGTGGAGTCATGGGAGCGTGTGTTCCGCATCTGCCGCCGCTACGGATTGAATCACATGAGATTTCATTCTTATTGCCCGCCGGAAGCCGCGTTTGAAGCAGCCGACCGCGTCGGATTCTACCTGCAACCGGAAGGACCAAGCTGGCCAAACCACGGCGTGAAGCTGGGCAATGGCATGTACATCGACCAATATCTGATGCAAGAGACCCGGAGGATGAGTGAAATCTACGGAAATCACCCCTCATTTTGTATGCTGGCATGCGGCAACGAACCGGCAGGCAACTGGGTGGAATGGGTCAGCCGCTTCGTGGACTACTGGGAAAACACGGATAGCCGCCGAGTCTATACGGGAGCTTCGGTCGGTGGAGGATGGGCATGGCAGCCCCGGAACATGTACCACGTGAAGGCGGGAGCACGCGGTCTGGACGAATGGCGGCGGCGCGCTCCTGAAAGCCTGTCCGACTTCCGCCAAAAAATAGACACGGTGAGCGTGCCGTTCGTATCCCACGAAACCGGACAATGGTGTGTCTTTCCTAACTTCGACGAAATCAGCAAGTACACAGGCGTCAACAAAGCACGGAACTTTGAAATCTTCCGTGACCTGCTCGAAGAGCACCATTTAGGACAGATGGCACACAAATTCGTGATGGCTTCGGGCAAACTTCAGACATTATGTTACAAACATGAGATAGAACGCACCTTGCGTACGCCCGACTATGCAGGTTTCCAGCTGCTGGCCTTGAACGACTATTCCGGACAAGGCACGGCACTGGTTGGTGTCACCGATGTATTCTTCGATGAAAAAGAATATTGCAGTCCTGAAGAGTTCCGCGAATTTTGCTCGCCCACCGTCCTGCTGGCCCGCATCCCCAAGTTCACTTATTGGGAGGATGAACCGTTCACAGCTTCGATAGAAATGGCGCATTATGGCAAAGACCGGATAGAGAATGCCGAAGTAACTTACCGGATAAGGGACGAATATGGCAAGATTTACGTCCAAAGCGTCCTCTGTAAAAAGGATATAGACTTCGGAAACTGTATTCCGTTGGGCGAAATTCCGCCTTTCACATGCCCTGACATGAAGAAGGCACGCAAAATGACACTGGAAGTCACCCTGAAGGGATACCCGGCATCTTCCGGAACAGAGGAGATCCGCAGCAAGAATCATTGGGATTTCTGGATCTATCCGAAAGACATCATGTCCGAAACACGCGATGAATCGCCGGCAGGCATCTACATAACCGACACGCTGGATGCGGCTGCCGAAAAAATGTTGAGAAGCGGCGGAAAAGTCTTGGTGACGGCAGCCGGAAAGATCAGATATGGAAAAGACATTGTGCAACAATTCACACCTGTGTTCTGGAACACCAGCTGGTTCAAGATGCGCCCGCCCCATACCTTGGGACTGTACATAGAAAAGAACCATCCGCTCTTCCGCAACTTCCCCACAGATTACCACAACGACATGCAATGGTGGGATCTGATGAACCGCAGGCAGGTCATGCTCTTCAGCGACTTTCCGGCAGACTTCCAGCCCATTGTTCAAAGTATCGACACATGGTTCCTGAGCAGGAAAATCGGTATGCTGTTCGAAGCCAACACGGGAGGCGGACGACTGATGATGACCTCCATGCCGCTGGAAAACGACAGTCAGGCACCTGCCGTGGCGCAAATGCGGAAAGCCATCATCGACTACATGTTGTCCGACGATTTCCGACCGAAACATACTGTCGACCTGCGGCACATCAAGGACCTGTTCACTAAAGACACGCCCAAGGTAGACATGTACACGCATGACTCTCCCGATGAACTGAAGCCCAAACTTAATGCACAACAGCGATGAAGCATGCACTTCTGGCCGCATCTGTAGCCTTTTGCAGTATATGGCTGTCGCCCCTGAAGGCGGACGACGGCCGTCATCTTTTCCGTCTGACAGACGACAGACGGACGCCAGTGAAATGGATTGTCACCGACAGTACACAGGCATCGCCTCCGCCTGCATGTGTGACGCTTTCGCCCACAGACCGCTATACAGCGGAGAAAGGTTATGGATATGACTTGTTGCCTTCTCCGGATGAAAAAGGAAAAAACGGCCCGTTTTTCTTCTCCGTACGAGTTCCGGACGGAAACTACCGCGTCACCGTAACGATAGGCAACCGCAAGACAAGCGGCAATACTACCGTTCGCGCAGAATCGCGACGACTGTTCCTGAAAAACGTGATGACGAAGAAGGGGGAATTCAAAACCTTTACGTTCACCGTAAACAAACGTACGCCCTGCATCTCCGGCACGGACAGCGTGCGCATCAAACCACGTGAGCGCAGCAAACTGAACTGGGACGACAAACTGACTTTCGAAATAAACGGCACAGCCCCTCAGTGCGTTGCCTTGCAAATAGAACCGGACAGGCGGGCAACCACCGTCTTTCTGGCCGGCAACTCTACGGTTGTAGACCAGGATGAAGAGCCATGGGCCAGCTGGGGACAGATGATTCCCGCATTCTTCGACAGGCAAATCTGTTTTGCCAATTACGCAGAAAGCGGGGAATGTGCCAGCACCTTTATCGCTGCCGGACGGCTGAAAAAAGCACTGTCGCAAATGAAACCGGGAGACTATATGCTGATAGAGTTCGGTTACAACGACCAGAAACTGAACGGACCGGGAACAGGAGCCTTCTACTCTTTCGCCACGAACCTGAAGATTTTCATCGACGAGGTGCGCCAACGCGGCGGATACCCCGTCTTGGTAACCCCTACCTGCCGACGTGCATTCAGCAACGGGCGCATCCAATCCACCCATGCAGACTATCCCGATGCCGTGCGATGGGTGGCGCGGCGGGAGAATGTGCCACTGATCGACCTGCAGGAGATGACCCGGACCTTATTTGAATCCATGGGCGAAACGGGCAGCCGCAAAGCGTTCGTACACTATCCGGCAGGAACCTTTCCCGGACAGTCCCGTCCGTTGGCCGACAACACCCATTTCAATCCTTACGGTGCCTATGAAATCGCAAAGTGCGTCATTGAAGGAATGAAAAGGGCCAGGTTGCCCATCCTTGTCCACCTGCGCCAGAACGACACCGGTTTTTCCCCCGGACATCCGGACCATCCTGATGGTTTCCATTGGGACGACAGCCCCTTCATCAGCACAGAAAAGCCTGACGGAAATTAACTTGTCCGTCAGGCTTTTCACTTGTCTTTTCAACGGCAGTTCTGCCTGTTCTGTTCAGCATCCGCCTCCGCAGCATCCTCCGCGGTGGTGACGGCGGTGGCGGTGACTGTAGTCGCAACAATGGCCTTCGTGGTCACAATCCCTGCAATACCTGCATTCATCATTCTTCCGGCAGTCCTTGCACTCAGAGCAGTCTGTCTTGCAGGTGCAATTCTTGCAGGTACAGTCCTTGCAACAGCATTCTATTTTCTCTCCCTTGCGCTCTTTCTTCTCGTCCTGAGCGGCAAAAACAGCAAACGACAATGCGGAAAAAGCCAAAAGGCAACCTAAAAACACTTTCTTCATAAACACCTTGCTTGCTAAAAATTAATACTCAGATTCATCTTTCGTTGTACAAATGCAAATATATATGTCTGCCGGACTTTATTCAAGTCTGCCGGTCGGAAACGGCCATGTTCTTAACCTTATTTATGCATCTTTTGCAAGATGTTCCTGCCCGTTCTCAAAAGCAGACAGACCGTCGCGGTAGGCCTGCGGCGACATTCCCGTTGCGCGTTTGAAAAAACGGCTGAAATAAGTCGGTTCCTGAAAGTTGACCCGCCGGGCTATCTCACTCACCGAAAGATGCGGCTCGTTCAACAACACCTTGATTTCCGCCGTCAGTTGCTCATTGATGAAGTGCTTGGGCGTTTTCCCCTTGCAACAAGTGCGCACCACTTCATTCAGATAGCGGGGAGTGATGCACAACCGGTCGGCATAAAAGGCGACCCGATGTTCCTGGATACTGTGTTCATGCACCAGATGCATGAACTGATGGCAGAGCACTTGCCTGCGACCGTAATCAGCCGCCAGCGACAGAAAACGAGGCGGAATGGTGTTGGAAATCCACATCAACAGGCTTTGCAGGTAGTTCTGTTCCAGCTGACCACCATAGCGCACGGGCTTTTCGGCCGCAAACAACAGGCGGGCCATGTCCAGCCACAAGTTAATATTTGTCCAGCTGTCGGGCAACTGTTCATGAGCCTTATGGTCGAAAAAGGGCACATGATGCAGGAAATCCAAATATTCCGTGTCGATCGGCAACACGGCTTTCAGCAAGACTTCTTTCGGGAATACCAGCAGCCGCACCCGGAAATCCGGTGAAGCGTCCGCGAGTTGTATCAGACTACCATCCAACAAGATAAGTTCCGTCTGCGCACACATCTCATATTGCTGCACACCGGTGGAGATGATTCCACGCCCTTCCGTACAGACCATCAGCAAGCCGCAATGAAAATGGCAGGGCGTATGCGCCAAAGCAGCCAGGGTATCTTCAACGTAACGCACGGAAGAAGCATCAGACAAGAAAGTGACATCCATGGGCATGATTCTGTTTTTGACGCAGTAAATTTAGCAAATTTCCCCATTACGCCTGCGGATATTTCCGAAAAAGACATGAATTGTACGGCAAAAGGTATGTTCCTTACAGCCGGAATTGTCTACCTTTGCATGCTTTTAATCCTACTTGTTATGACAAAAAGAAACAACTCAAACGCATTCATCCTCATTTTTCTGGGCATGCTGTCGGCATTCGGCCCGTTCGTGACCGATATGTATCTGCCCACACTGCCGGCCATGACCCACTATTTTCACACCACTTCTTCGCTCGTGCAGCTGGGACTGACCTCCAGCATGATAGGCCTGGCCTGCGGACAACTGGTATTCGGACCGTTGAGCGACAAATACGGACGGCGCATGCCGCTCATTGCGGCCATGACACTGTTCCTGTTCGCTACAGTCGGCAGCATCCTCTCGCAGACCATCATGCAGTTTGTGGGCTGGCGGCTGGTGCAGGGCATCGCCGGTGCCGGAGGCATTGTCATCTCACGCTCCGTTGCGGCCGACAAGTACACCGGCCACGAACTGGCCAAGATGCTGGGCCTGATAGGGGCCATCAACGGCGTGGCCCCCATCGCCGCCCCCATCGGCGGAGGCCTTATGGCCGACAGTGTGGGCTGGCAAGGCATCTTCTGGTGCCTGTTTGCCATAGGCATCCTGCTGCTGGCCGGAAGCGTCCGTTTCAGTGAAAGCCTGCCATCGGAGCGCAGGGCCGACACACGATGGAGCGATGTGCTGAAAAGTTTCAGCCGCGTATTGGGCCACCGCCGTTACGTATGCTACATCCTGCAGTTCGCTTTTGCGCAAGGCGTATTGTTCGCCAACATCTCGTCTGCCCCGTTCATCATGCAGCAGCACTACGGTTTCTCGCCCATGCAGTTCAGCATCTGCTTCGGCATCAACGCCATTGCCATCGTGGTGGCGGCTGCATGGTCTGCCCGCTTTCCTCATCCGGAACAAGCCCTTCACTATGGCAGCATCGGGATGCTCGTTGCCTCTGCCGGCCTGTTTATCGCCCTGGCCTCCGACTGCAGTTTCTGGATTTACGAGGTTTTGCTGATTTGCCTGCTGGGCATGATCGGGCTGACGTTCACGGCATCCAACGCACTGGCACTTGAGTGTGAGCGTGACAACGCCGGAACAGCTTCCGCACTGTTGGGGGCTTTGGGCTTTGCCGCAGGCGGCATAGTGTCGCCGCTCGTCGGTCTGGGCAACATACTGCTTCCGACGGGAGCCATCTTCCTGACAGGTTCCCTCTGTTCTTACTGCTGCACACGGCTGGCTCTCTACAGACGCAAAGCTGCGGTATGCCGTCCGTCCTGACTCGTCCGGACTGTCTTTGCGCAAGAGTGCGGATTTCTTTGCGCAAAGATGCGGTCAGCCTTGCGCAAAGACGCGGACGTTCTTGCGCACAAAAAAAACTGCTTTTGCAAGACCATGATGCACAGCGTCTTGCAAAAGCAGGATAAAGAAAGCGGAAAACGGCGCGTCAGAAAGTGAAATTCACTCCTGCCATAACCGTTGCACGCGGCATGGGATAGCCCGCCATCATCTCGTAACGTTGGGCCAACAGATTCTCTCCCCGCACGTAAGCCGAAAGTCCGTGTGTGATATTACATCCAACCTGAGCGTCCCACAACAAAAAATCTTCTGTAGTATAGCGGCCTGACCCGGCTACCATAATCTCCGTGTAGAGCCCTTTCACATATTGCAGACCGGTAGCGGCATTCCAGCGGCCACGGTGGAAGACCGCACCACCGTACAGCTTATGCTCCGGTGATGCCAACACCGGATGCTCCATGTGCAGCCAGCTGTAATTGGCATGCAGTTCCCAGTCGTCTGTCATGCGGAAGTCCACACTCCCCTCGGCTCCCCAGTTCTCTATCCGTCCGGAGTTCTGGTTCAGCATACCGCTTCCGGCGGGATTAGGCAAGCGCATAATCAGATTGTCTCCGTTGATATAAAACGCACTGGCTTCATAATGCAGCCGGCCATCTGCCACGCTCTGTGCGTACGACAGTTCGTAATGCCACAGCCGTTCAGGCTTCAGGTCGGGATTCTGCGGCGGGAACATGAACATCTCACGTATGGTGGGATTACGGAATCCCTTGCTGGCCCGGAGCTTGATTTCAGCCTGACGGGGCAGACGGAAGGCCAGTCCGGCCTGCGGTATGGCTTCTGTCCCCGTCTGCGAATGGTGGTCTACGCGGACGCCCACGTCCACGGTTGCCCAGGAGAACACGTCCTGCCTGAAATCGAGATAACCGGCAATCTCGTGCAAAGCCTTGTCGGCAGAAATCTCACGTCTGCCGTCAGTGTATTGGTTGTACGACTTTCCGCCGAAATGGAAGTAGTCGACCCCTGCCGTCAGACGGTTGCCACGAAAGAGTTGTGCGCTCTGATACCACGATATGCCCCACATGTCATCATTGGACTTGAAGCGATAGTCCAACGGCTCATCGCCCGGCTCGTACCCGTCGTTAATCCAATGCTTGCCCCAGTTGTAGAACAGACTTAAGGCACCTGAAGTGTTGCGGTAGTGGTTTTCCAGTGCCAGCGAGGCCATGCCGCGCGTAATGCGCTGGTCATTGTCGATATACGGTTCGTCCACAGCCCCTGGATTCTCGGCGTTGAAGTGCGTCACGTTTACGTCGCCGGAGAGCCGCCAGGTCGACGTAAGCTCATAACCCAGTTTGGCGTAGCCCCCGTACTGCTCGAAACTCATGTCGGGGCGATGCCCGTCGGAGCGTCCGTAAGACACCGTTGCCACACTGCTGAAACGCCCCTTGCGGAAGCTGTTGGTGGCTTCGCCCTGCAGTGTCCCGTATGATCCGCCAGCCAGATTAAAGTGTGTGCGGACGCCGTCTTGCTTCATCTGCCGCGTTACGATGTTGACCACTCCTCCCATCGCATTGGAGCCGTAGAGCACGGAAGCCGGACCGCGCACCACCTCCACCCGCTCGGCCATCATCGTCTGGCAGGCATCGGCTATGGGGTGCCCCATCAGGCCCATGTACTGCGGATGTCCGTCGATGAGCACCAGCAATCCTGTGGTGGGCAGTCCGTCCTGTGCCGGTCCGCCTATACCCCGCATGGACATCTGTCCGGCAGCCCCGCCGGAAACCCCATATCCCAATATTCCGCGGGAGGCGGAAAAGAAGCCCGGCACCATTTGGTTCAGCACGGGCAGCACGGAGGTCTGATGGCTTTCTTCCAACTGTTGCCGCCCTATGACGGAAACAGTCATCGGCAGTTGCCGCAAGTCGGTGGCGTTGCGCGTACCGGTCACCACCACTTCGTCCATACTCCTGTCCCGCACCACCGCTGCCGTGTCGGTCTGCGCCACCGCCGTCGCAAGAGGCAGCACGAGTCCCGCCAGCGACAACATTCTCCATCGTTTTTCCGTTCTGTCTGTCATGTCTTGGTCTGTTTTTCCGTTTACGGGCGCAAAGTTAAGGCAACGGCGGCAATCCGCCATAACCTATAGAATAGAAAAAGTTACCATTTTTACGGTATTTGGGGACTGCATACAGCAGAAGGTGGCTTTCCGCCAGACTGCAGAAAGCCACCTTCATAAAGATATTGTTTACGGGCATCCTCTGCCGGAGGGGACAGGCGAAGCGGATGACCAGGAATGAACAGGAATACAGTTCATAGAAAGACTGCCCACCGGCGTCCATCTCAGACCGTTACAGAGGCGCGGTCTTGTCTGACGGCAGTCCGGGCAGAAGCGTCCCGATGGCTCCGACGGACTTCCCGGCCAACTGCGGCAGGGCAATAACCGTGCTGACCTCCACGGAAAACATGCATTGACTTTACAGGCATTATCACTCCAATTAATATATAGGATAGGTGTAACGCACCGGAGTCATGACGAACGTGAAGTCGTAATCGGTGTACGGCAGACGGAACTCGGCCTCCGGCACTGCACCCCAGCTGTCGATGCAGGCCAGTCCCATCTGCACCTTGTCGATGAGCACGTTGGTCAGGTCGGCCTTTTCCACCTCCTGCGAATGGCCCTGCCGCTTCACCGGTCCCTCGTCCAGCGACTCGATGGTGTAGTGCAATGAAGAGGCCGAGAAAGGAGCGTCGCCCACGAACTGCAGCCCGATGCCCCGGACGTCCGCCACGGTCCACCAGCGTATGTCTGTTTTCGTTCCGTTCTCTTGCGGACGGATGTACGGATAGAACTGCTCGTCCACCGTCTGGTGATAGATGCCGAGGTCCGTGCAATGGTTACGGTTGCTGTAGTTCTCCACCGGTCCGCGTCCGTAGTAAGAGACATATTCAAACGCCTTGGGCATCACCAGCTGCATGCCGAAGCGGAACATCTCGGACACTCTCCTGCCCTTGTCCGCCGTCATCTTCTGGTTAACCTTGACGGCTCCCTTGTTGTTGATGGTGTAGGTCAGGGAGAGCTTGCCCCCGACGTGCCGCATGTCATATTCGGCCGAGACGACAATCCGTCCGTCCTGTGCCTCGTGCTTCAGACTCGTGAGGCGCAGACCCGGATCTTTCCACACCGCATATTTCTCCTGCAGCCTGGCACCGTAGTCGTTGTCGGTCGGAGCACGCCAGAAGTTCGGGGTCAACGCGCTGCCCGCCTTTATGAATTCCGTCCCGTCCACGACATACCGCTCCATGAAGCCCGTCTGCTTGTTGAAGCGTATGCGGAAGTCTTCTCCCTCCACGATGAGGTATGCAAGGTTTCGGTCGTTGACGTCAGGCACCACCGCCTGAACGTAGTGCGGAGTGTCGCTCGGCAGCGACAGGTCCGGAGCGGTGTACGGGCTGAGTGCGAGCTGCGCCTTGGCCACGACATGACGCGGGGGGATAATGCCTTCCCTGTCCCGCTGCACGTACTTCACATTGAGCAGCCACTCGCCCTGACCTTCCGTCTTGCCCCAGTCCAGGTTCAGCGATACTGTCTGCTGCGGGCCGCATTCAATGTGCTCCACTGTACCGGAGCGCATCACTTTCCCGTTCTTCAGCAGTTCCCACTCCAAGGCATACGCCGAAAGGTCGCGGAAGAAGTTCTCGTTGTATATCTTGATTTCCCCCTTCGACAAGTCCCCGGCAGTGGTCCAGATGTTCTGGTAGAAATAGCGCACCTCATAGCTGTGCGGGTTGGGCCGACGGTCGGGGCTGACCAGCCCTTTGACCGAATAGTTGTTGTCGTTTGTCTTATAATCCTCGAAGTCGCCGTCATAGCCGTAAATCATCTCACCGTTCCGACCGGTCCATCGTGGAGACAGGTCGACCCATTCCCAGATGAAACCGCCCTGGAACTTGGGGTATTTCCGAATCAGGTCCCAATAGTTCTTGAAATCGCCGAGGGCATTACCCATGGCGTGGGCGTACTCACACATGATGAACGGCTTGGTCTTCGACTCGTCCTCACAGTATCTGATGCAACGGGAGTACGTGGGATACATCGGACAGTAGACGTCTGTCGTGGAGCCGGTGTCATACGCCTGCTCGAAGTGGATGAAGCGGCTCGGATCCTCTTTCTTAATCCACTCGTAGCAGGCTTCAAAGTTAGTCCCGTTGCCACACTCGTTGCCCATCGACCACAAGATGATGCACGGATGGTTGAAGTTCCGTTGCACATGACGCTGGTTGCGCTCCAGATGGGCTTTCTTGTAGCTCGGTTCCTTGGCGAGTGTCGTTTCCTTGAAGCCCATGCCGTGGCTCTCCAGATTGGCTTCCGCCACCATGTAGAGCCCGTAACGGTCACAAAGTTCATACCAATACGGGTCATCGGGATAATGACAGGTGCGCACGGCGTTGATGTTGAACTGCTTCATCAGCTGGATGTCCTGCAACATCCGTTCGCGTGAGACGTACGATCCCTCGTCGGGTCCTATCTCATGACGGTTCACGCCCTTGATGAGAACGGGCTGCCCGTTGACCAGCAACTGGCTGTTTCTGATTTCAATCTTCCGGAATCCCACTTTCACGGGAACGACTTCCCGCACGGCGGTCCCGTCTTTCAGCGTTGCCATGAGGGTGTAGAGGTAAGGCGTCTCGGCGGTCCACTTGGCGGGCTGTTCCACCTGCATGGTAGCCTGCAGGCGACCGGTCCCGCGAAGTTCTTCGGTACAGACCTTTTTCCCCTCGGCGTCCAGCAGGACGAGCGACACTGCCTGCGACCGGCCCGTCACCTGCAGGCGGATGTCCAGCGTGCCGTTGCTGTACCGGCTGTCCAGATCCGGTGTGACGCGGATGTCTTCTATCCGCCGGTCATTGCGGGCATAGAGGTAGCAGTCGCGCGACACACCGCTATAACGGAACACGTCCTGGTCCTCCAGATAGCTGCCGTCGCACCAGCGGAACACCTGAAAGGCTATCAGGTTCTTCTGCCCCGGCTTCACGTAAGGTGTCAGGTCGAACTCCGCCTCAATCCGGCTGTCCTCACTGTAGCCCACGAACTTGCCGTTCACCCACAGATACATGTTGGAAGATACGGCCCCGAAATGTGCGATGATGTCCTTACCCTTCCACTCTGCCGGGATGACCACCTCGCGACGGTAAGAGCCGATGTGGTTGTTTTCCGTCGGGACGTAGGGCGGCTTCTTGAACGTGCGGCCCTCATATCCTTTCCATCCGAACTCCACGCCCGAATAGACCGGCACTCCGTAGCCGTGAAGTTCCCACACGCCCGGCACCGGGAAGTCCGCCCAGCCCTTGTCGTTGAAGTCCGTGCGCCAGAAGTCCTCCGGACGGGCGTCCGCATCCTTTACCCAATAGAACTTCCAGCGTCCGTTCAGGCTCATGTAGTTTTCGGACTGCTCCCGCTGTCCCTTTGTGGCCAGCTCTTCCGTCTCGTAAGCAAAGAAATCCGTGTGCATGGGCAGACGGTTGACGGCATTGACTTCCGGGTCCTGCCACTCTTTAAAGGTCTGCGCATGCGCCGACAGCGCAAATGCACCCAACAGTGCGCACAGCAGACTTTTCCTCATTCGATTCTCTTTTTTCATCTTCAGCTTATTTGTCTTTTCAAATCAGAATATTTGTGTTTGTCTCACAGGCTGGGCACGACCGGCTTGATGCTCCCGTCCGGATTGAACTCCATACGGTCGATGCAGACCTCGCGGTGATAGCCGGCGTCCCGTCCCATCGTGATGCCATCGGGAAAACGGAAGCGGTGGTAGACGATGCGCCATTCGTCCTTGCCCGGAAGCTGGAGCACGGACTGGTGCCCGGTAGCGAAAATCCCGGCTTCCGGACGCTTGCTGAGAATCACCGTGCTTTCCGACGGGTCTATCGGTCCGACCGGCGATTTGGAACGCACATAGCGCACTTCATACTCCGGGCTGCGCGTGTCGTTCTTCGACCACGTGAAGTAGTAGTAGCCGTCGCGGTAGAACACGTAGCCGGCCTCGCTGTAATAGTCATCGTTCTCTATCAGAAGGCGTGTAGTGTTCAGCCTGACGGAAACCATATCGTCATTCAGCTCGCATACGGCCATGAAATAATTGCCCCAATAAAGATAAGTTTTCCCGCTCACAGGATCGGTGAACACATCGGGGTCGATGTTCTGCCCGTGCTTCGCGCCATCGGGCAGTTCCTTGCCTATCAGAGGCTTCCCGCTGTCGCGGAACGGCCCGGTGGGACGGTCGGCCACGGCCACGCCGATCTGCTTCTCCGCCGTGTAGTAGAAATAGTACTTGTAGCTGCCGTCGGCCTGCTTCTTCTCGATGATGCAGGGGGCCCAGCCGTTCTTCTTCGCCCATGAGACGTCTTTCAGGTCCAGGATGACACCCTCGTTCTTCCACGTTTTCAGGTCCGTGGAAGAGAATGCCTTGAAGCGCGAGCCGCCCCAGCCGGGGATGCCGTCCGTCGTGGGATAGATGTAATACTTCCCGTCCTGCTCGGAATACAGGATTTCCGGGTCGGCATAGTAGCCCGGCAGCACCGGATTCTGCTGAACGGCGGCCTGGGGCACGTACTTCCGGGCGTGCTCCTGCCAGTACTGTTCCAGCCGGTCGGCCTCTTCGGCGGTCAGGTGAATCACGGCACCGTGCTTCGGCGCGTTGAAGTTCGTGGACTTCATGACGCCCTCATTGAAACGGCCCAGATTCTTGAACTGCACGAAGTCCGAGGTCTCCGTGAACGCGAAGTTGTGCGGAGTGACGCTGTAGACGTCGTACATCAACACCCACTTGTCCTCGCCGATGCGCTTCCATACGGTAGGTGCCTCGCAGGCTTTCGGTTCGAAGTCGTACCAGCGCGGGTCGAAGAAGTAATCCCCGTTGATACGGTCGGACACGGCTTGCTTAATACCCGGCGTACCGTCGTGGGCCACGTAGAACAGATGGTACTTGTCGCCCACCTTTGTTATGTCTCCATCGATGGCGGAAACCGTTTCATCGGGATACTCAAAGAGGATTTGCGGCAGGCTTTCTATGCGGTTGAAGTCGTCGTTCACGTATACATAATACAGTTTGTTCCGCTCGTTGCGGAAGCGCATGGTGTAGTAAATCATCAGCTTTCCCTTGCGCTCGTCGTAGGCCACTTCGGGAGCCCAGACGCATCCTACTTCACTCAGACCGGCGGTCAGCTGGTCGAAACGGACGTTGGCCCGCTGCCAGTTGATCAGGTCCCACGACTTCATGAGCACCAGTCCGCGGTTGTTGCCCCAGCCATAACGGCCGCCGTCGCGCTCCCACTGCGTCGAGCGGTAGCCGTCGCGCTGTGCGAACACGTGCAGGTCGGTCATGGCCAGATAGAACGCTCCGTCCGGACCACGATAGATGTACGGGTCGCGTATGCCGCGCTGACAGGCAATCGTGTCGCCCGCCAGCACCGGCTCGCCGTTGTTCAGGGCGGTGAAGGAGTAGCCGTCGCGGCTGAGTGCCATGTAGAGACCGTGCGTCTCGTCCTTGTGGAATACCATCAGATAGGCACTCATGTCCTTTTCCTGCGGCACGGCATTGCGGTAACGGAAGTCGCGGAACGCGGCCTTGCCCTTACCTGCCGACAAGAGACCGATACGCAGGGCATAGAATCCCTTGTAGCGGTTGTGATTCATATCGGCCACGTCGATGTTCTCCGCCACCGTGGTCCATTCCTTTTTATCCTTGCTCACCTCTATGCAGACCTTGTTGCCGCGGTTCTTCAGCCGCACGGTGAACGTTTTCCCCAGCTTGTTCGGCAGCTCGCTGCTTTGTCCCGCGTGGCGGTAGACGGTGAACGTCTTGCCGTCCGACACCAGCCCGGCATAGGCTTTCTCGTTGTAGAACAGCACCAGCCCGGCCCGGTTGCCGCCTCCCGTCACAATGTCCACCTGTGTCTCATAGTTCTTGTCCTCGGCCGTCACCAGCAGCAGGCGTCCGTCTGCCGGTGTCTTTCCCTTGGCCTTCACCCGGAGCGTACGGTCATCGAACGACAAGGCCTCCGGGGCGTATTCTTTCCAGAACGTCCACTGCCAGCCCAGCTCCGGTCCGCTGAAACTGTCGGACAGCTCCGCGCAGGCCACCGATGCAGAAGCCTTGAGGGGCGTAGCCTCGGAGGCGGCGCGGTACCACCCGTCCGGTGTCCATTCCATAGGCTCTATCAGGGTCTGCCGTCCTAACGTATAATAACCGTTGGCGTAGGCATGATACACCATCCACCAGTTGCCGTTGACGTCATCTATCAGCGTACCGTGTCCCTTGGACCACCAGTTGTCCGTGGCACTGTAGGTGTGCACCACCGGATTGTAGGGCGAATTTTCCCACGGTCCGAGCACACTCTTGGAACGGGCCGACACAATCATGTGGCTGGTGGCAGGTCCCGCCGTACCGCCCTCGGCAGAAGTCATATAATAATAGCCATTGTGGAACAGCAGTTTCGGTGACTCCAGAAACATGCCTTCCGTTTTCCAATGGCGGGGATACTGCCAACCGTCATAGACCGTCTGCACTTTCCCCACCGTAGACAGCCCGTCGTCGGAAAGCGCGATGACCTGCCCGGCGGAAAGGTAGAGGTAACGTTTGCCATTATCGTCCGCCACATGGCCGGGGTCTATGCCGCCGCCCACCTTCAGGTCTATGGGCTGGCTCCACGGTCCGCGTATGTCATCGGCCCAGATTACCCAGTTGCTGCCCGCCGCCGGATAGTAGATGTAGAAACGGCCTTTATACTTCACCAGGTCCGGGGCCATGGCAGAGCCTTCCCACTGTGCCATGGCGCGGCAGACGGGTTCCCAATGCACCAGGTCGGTGGAGTGCCAGATCAGGAACCCCGGACTGTAGTAGAAAGGTGAATGGGTCATGTAATAGTCCTCCCCGTCGCGAACAATACTGGGGTCTGGATAGTCTCCCTGCAACACCACCTTGGGGTAACTCTCGGCAAACGCTCCACAACATGCATAAAACAGCATCAGGAGCGCGAACAAACTTTTTTTCATATAGGTATCAATTAATAATTAGAATTAAGTTACAGTAACATGTTACAAATATATACGAATAAGCACAATGCAATACCGATTTCTGCAACATTTATTTAACATAGTTTAAGCATAACGGTATTTCTATCCCTTTTCAACACAAAATGCGCCCCGATTTCCGGCGTGACAGAGCACAAGATTCTTCCGGAACGACATACGACTCCTAAAGACGGTGAGACTTCACAACGGCATTGCCGGACCCGTTCATCCACGACACACAGCAAAGACACAGGACCTGATTTGCGGGAAAAAGACATCCCAAGAAAGCATGTACCGAAACTGTTGCGGAAAACAGGAACTGTTCTTGCGCAAGAACGAAACCATTTGTGCGCACAACCGTTTCCGTTCGTGCGCACAAAAAATCCCGTATGGACAAGACGTCACATACGGGACTCAAACTAAATGAAACAACAACAAAGCCTCCTCATGACAAACCTACTGCAGAGGCTGATAATAATAATACCACCAATATGTGTTGCCATACATCCGACGTGTCTGGTTCACGCGCTCCGTCGCGTCGGCAAAGTTAGCCCCATAGCGGATGAAATCATCCAGATTGGCTTCCACCGCCGTGTCTCTGTAGACCACTGCCGGAGCGGTATGCAGACGACGATAAAGAATGACAGCCTCTTTATAGTGCAAGGGCAAATCGCCATTCAGGTCATAATAGCGGGGAAGCAGGCGCACAAAGTCATCCAGTTTCTTGTCCAGCAGACAGGCACAAAGCAGATAGTCCGGCACAGCCTCCGTGGCCGAAGGCAACTGAATCAGGGTCCTCAGGAACAAGGGCACGTCATCCTGCAAATGTCTGCCGGGCTTACCGCCCAGGTATCTGTACAAATCCTGCACCCAACCATACGTATAAATCGTATCGGAGGCTTCGGGCAACAAGCCGTTACTGCCGTAGCACTGCGGATAGTCGAACAGACGGTCGCCCAAACGGCCGCAACGGCTCAGAGCGAAAGCCCGCATGGCCGTCAGGCTGCGGTCGGCATGCAATGACTTGCGGCCTACCTGCAAAGCCAACGAATCCTGCCCTGCAACGATATGCTTCTCAACCTGCAACCGATAATGATAGACATCATTGGTGTTGGCCAGACTGCCCACCATGCAGAATTGCAAGGAAAGCAACAGCAAATTCACCCACAGATAAGAGAAAATGCTCTGCTTGCGGTTCTTCATGTCGGGGAAATGCATGGCAAACCACACCGTGACACAGTACAGACAGATGCTGGCCACTACCCACCCCCAACGGGTATCCATAAAGACATCCCACCCATCACCCTGCGGAGAAATGGACGTAAGCAGTCCCAGCATGAGGCAGGAGGGGAAGAAATAGAGCGCATTGAAACGAAGCGGAAAGGCCAGCGTCCTGCGATAGGCCGCCTGAATCAGCAGAAGAACCAGCGTGATGATGACCGTTCCCCACACGGGATAATATAAAGTCTGCCCGCCGGAAAGCAGATGCTGAGCCGTAGACAGCAGTTCCGGCTGCATGACAGACAAATACAACACGCAGAACACCGCAAACAGCAGACCGCATGTCCATGAGACGATCCGCACGGTCCTTTTGAAATTGGAGGAGCTATTCATTCTTGTCCGTAGTCTTGTTGTCCATGTCTTTCTTTATTCTGCCAAACCGTCAGTCCTCTTTCACCTTGCGGAGCACAAGGGCAGACCGGGCAGGCAGGTAGAGTTTCAGCCAGCCTTTCCCGTCTTTCGCCAGCAACTGGTCGTAAACAGTCAGATGACGCACGCTGTCATCGTTCAGGCCATGACCGCCGAACTGCAACGCATCAGTGTTCAGGACGACATCGTATCCGCCCTCAGGCACCATGAAGCCATAGTCGGTAAAAGAACGGTCGTAACTGAAATTGAACACGAAAAGCAGCTCATTGCGGCTGTATGCCAGGACCTGGTCGCCGTCGTTGTGCCACACCTCAACCACCGGAGACTTCTGTATGTTTTTCTCCTGCCCGATAAGCGAAATCATCGCCTTGTCGAAATCACCAAGATAGTGGTAACACAAATCCTTGTTGTCTACCAGATTCCACTGCCTGCGGGCGTATTTGTAGCTCCATCCATTGCCCTCGCGGGGGAAATCAATCCATTCAGGATGTCCGAACTCATTCCCCATAAAGTTCAGATAACCGCCGTTGATGGTTGATGCCGTAAGCAAGCGGATCATCTTGTGCAGGGCGATGCCGCGCTCCACGGCGTAGTTCTCGTCGCCTTTCCGGAAATGCCAGTACATGTCGGCGTCAATGAGGCGGAAGATAATGGTCTTGTCGCCCACCAATGCCTGGTCGTGGCTCTCGCAATATGAGATGGTTTTCTCGTCGGCCCGACGGTTGGTCACCTCCCAGAACATGCTGCTCGGCTTCCAGTCTTCGTCTTTCTTTTCCTTGATGGTCTTAATCCAGTAGTCGGGAATGTTCATGGCCATACGGTAGTCAAAGCCATAGCCTCCGCTCTCGAACGGAGCAGCCAGTCCGGGCATCCCGCTCACCTCCTCGGCTATAGTGATGGCCTTGGGATTGACTTCGTGAATCAGCTGGTTGGCGAGCGTCAGATAACAGATGGCATTGTCGTCCTGATGGCCGTTGAAATAGTCCGCATAATTGCAGAAAGCCTCTCCAAGACCATGACTGTAGTAGAGCATGGAAGTGACTCCGTCGAAACGGAAGCCGTCGAAATGATACTCATCCAGCCAGAACTTGCAGTTGGAGAGCAGAAAATGAAGGACTTCATTCTTGCCGTAATCAAAACACAGACTGTCCCATGCCGGATGTTCGCGACGGTCACCGGGGTAAAAGTACTGACACGGATCGCCAGCCAGATTGCCCAATCCCTCTACTTCATTTTTCACAGCGTGGGAATGTACGATATCCATGATGACTGCTATGCCCCTGCGATGCGCCTCATCAATGAGTTGTTTCAGCTCTTCCGGAGTCCCGAAACGGCTTGACGCTGCAAAAAAGCTGGACACATGATAACCGAAACTGCCGTAATAGGGATGTTCCTGTATGGCCATGATCTGGATGCAATTATAACCATCTTCGGCAATACGGGGCAACACGTTTTCACGGAACTCATTATAAGTGCCGACCTTTTCCGCATCCTGCGCCATTCCAATGTGGCACTCGTAGATCAGCAATGGAGCGGTATTGGGCCGGAAAGACTTCTTTTTCCATACATAAGGTTGCTCCGGTGCCCATACCTGTGCACTGAATATCTTGGTCTGATCGTCCTGCACCACCCGTCGGCACCAGGCCGGAATCCGCTCTCCACAGCCTCCTTCCCAATAAACCTTCATCTTATAAAGATCGCCATGCTTGAGAGCAGTGCCGCGCAATTTGATTTCCCAGTTGCCGGTATCCTTTATGCGTTTCAACTGATACTTCGGACTCTCTTTCCATCCATTGAAATCACCGATAAGATAGATTGCAGTGGCATGAGGAGCCCACTCACGGAACACCCATCCCGTTGCGGTGCGATGAAGACCGAAATAAAGGTATCCGGTAGCAAAATCGGACAACGTGCTTTTTCCGCCTTGCGTCAATTCGTTCATCTTGTCCAGCGCATGCTGGTGACGTCCTGCGATAGCCCCCTCGAAATCCTTTAGCCAAGGATCATTCTTTATGAGTTTCAATGTTTTTGGAGATTTAACTGTTGATTTCGCCATAACACATTAGATTAAGGTGTGAATAGTTATAATTTTATTTTGTCTGCAGCGGCAGTTTAAATACAGCCTTGCATAAAGCGGTCAAAGTGACGCCGGGCGCATGCGCATCCTGCGGAAAGAACAAAGCGAACATGCCCTTCCGCACTTTGACAAACCCCTCCGGCCGTTCTGCATAGAACGTAATGTCTTTTGCCGCATCATAGTCTGCCGTCCCCAATTGTGAGACAGGCTGACAGCACATAATCTCATCTCCCGAAAGCGGAACCTGCACATCAATCATTTTCTGATGAGATTCCCATACAGCCTTTTCCGGTGCCTTGGGAGGCAAGATCTGTACATTCACATAAGCTCCGGGGTAATCCAGTTCAGTCCGTCCTTCCGGCAGGACCTGCCCCTCGTGACTTGCCAAAAAATCCGCCACGCACTGCAAGGCAGGATGAAGCGGCAGATAGTCTTTCAAATGTGACAATTCATCAATAATCATAACGCCCTGATTTAATGTTATCTCATTACAAATATAAAAGTTTATCAGGAATATGCCATCAGAACTTCAATATTTTTTTATGCGTTTGCAATACTTTCAGGATTTCCTCATGCACTTTCCCGTTAGAGGCAAAGACCTCACGTGCGTCCAGACAATCCGGATTGCCGCTAAAGTCTGTCATCTTGCCGCCGGCCTGTTTCAAGATAATATGTCCGGCTGCTATATCCCACGGACCGATAAGTCCCTCAATACGTGCATCGAATCGTCCGGCCGCCACATAACAGATTTCCGCGGCAGCGGCTCCCATCAGACGCAAGCCCCCCACGTGACCATAAAGGCTGTCCACCAGTTTCAGGGCAAAATCACGGTAAGCCTCCGCGTTATATGGAAAGCCAAGTTCTATGAACGCCTGGTCAAGCACAGCCTGATCGCTCACATGAATCTCCTTTCCGTTCATGTATGCCGCACCATCCTTGTGTGCCCAGAACAATTCATCACGACAGCATTCGTAGACTACCCCCAACAGGATTTCAGCACGATTGCGTAAAGCGATGCTGATACAATAAGGTGCATTGTCGTGAATGTAGTTGCTGGTACCGTCTAAAGGGTCCACCACCCAGCAGTATTCTTGTCCGTCGAGTGAAGCCGTTCCTTCCTCCGTGACGAATCCGGCTTCAGGGAGCAAGGCCTGCAAACGGGTTACGATGCGCCGTTCCGAAGTCTTATCCACATAAGACACATAATCGTGAGCTGCTTTCTGCTCCACTTTCCCCCGGTCGAACGACAGGCGCTCTCTTCTCAGAAATTCCCCGCTCTCTAACGCCAAAGCCTTGACTTGCTCTATCAGAAAATCCAAATCCATGATCATCTCATTTCTTTATCACTACTCCGTGACTGTATTCTCCTTCTTGCGTAATATGCCCGTCCTTATCTTTCAACACAAAAGGACCGTCTTTCTCATTATCCTTAAAGTTACCCTCAAAACGGACTCCGTTTTCATCTACCATAATGCCGAACCCGTTTTTCTCTCCGTTCTTGAAGGTTCCTTTGAACTTTGAGCCATCAGACAAACGCAGAACGCCTTCACCATCCATCAATCCGTTCTTCCACCCTCCTTCGTAAACGTCACCGTTGCTCCAGACATAGCGTCCTTGTCCTTCACGCTTGTTGTCTTTCCACATTCCGGTGTACGAAGCACCGTTATGCCACGTGAAAGTGCCTTGTCCGTCCTGTGCCCCATTCTTGAAATGGCCTACGTACTTATTGCCGTTGGCAAAGGTGAAGATGCCTTCGCCCGTACGCTCGCCCTGCACATAATCGCCTTCATAGACATCTCCGTTATGGAACTTGTAGACTCCTTTTCCGTGCTGCACGTCATCTACCCATTCACCTGTGTAGCGGTCTCCGTCAGCATAATTGAACGTGCCTTTGCCGTTGCGCTGATTATCCTTCCACATGCCATCGTACCAAGAGCCGTCGTTCCAGTCAAAAATGCCCTGCCCGTTTTTCTGGTCGTCACTCCATTCCCCACGGTAGGAAGCGCCATTGGCATATTTATATTCGCCGTAACCTTCACGCTTGTCTTCGTTCCAGTTACCTTTATATACATCACCGTTGTAATAGTACATCGTGCCTTGGCCCTGCTGGTAATCGCGGAACCAAAGTCCGTCATACTTATTATTGTTCATGAAATAGTAAATGCCATGCCCGTGTTGCTGGTCCTGGAACCACTCCCCTTCATAACGTTCTCCGTCCGGAAACTTGTAGACGCCATATCCCTGACGCTTTCCTTTCACATATTCTCCTTCGTAATAGTCTCCATTCTTGAAATAGGTAACACCTTTTCCGTAAGGTTTTCCCTTGAACAGTTCGCCCTGATATTCCGCACCGTCCTTGAATGTGTAGTTCCCTATTTTGATTTCCTGTGCGTAAAGCTGCACTAAAGGTACAGCTAACATCACGCTCAAGATACTGTATTTTAAAGTCATCGTTCCCCGTTTCACTATCAATAATTCTATGGCTTCATGTTTTCTCTCAGGAAGCGTTCTGCCGCCTCCAAATCGGCTGGCGTATCAATACCGATTGTCTCCCTGTCACTGACACCAACCTTTATCGTATAACCATTCTGCAACCAGCGCAATTGCTCCAGCGACTCGGCCATTTCCAGCGAAGACTGAGGCAGCGCAGTGATTTCTCTCAGCACGGAACTCCGGTAAGCATACAAGCCTATATGCTTATAATAAGTATGTCCCTCCAACCAGCTGTTCCGGTCGCGGTTCCGCTGATAAGGGATGATGGAACGACTGAAATATAGTGCCTGCATCCGATTGTTGACCACGACTTTCGGTGAATTTACGTTTTCCAAAGCAGCAAAGCCGTCCCTCACCGTAAAAGGTTTCACCAAAGTGGCTATCTGGGTCTGCTCATCGTCGAAACAAGCTTTCACGGCCGCTATCTGTTGCGGATGAATGAAGGGTTCATCGCCTTGTATGTTAACAACTACATCAAACTGTCTGCCCATCAATGTATAAGCCTCATAACAACGGTCTGTTCCGCTTTTATGATGAGTGCCGGTCATAACGACTTTTCCGCCAAAGCCCTTCACCGTATCATAAATACGTTCGTCGTCAGTTGCGACAACCGTCTCGTCCAGAAGATCGACGACCTGTTCATAAACCCTTTGAATAACAGGTTTTCCGCCCAACAGAGCCAAAGGTTTGGCCGGAAACCGCGTGGAAGCATATCGTGCCGGAATAATTCCTATAAAATTCATTTCTTTAACCATTAAAAAAGTATGCCTTACAAAAATACAAAAAGATTTTGTAAGGCTGGGTAAAAACAGCTAATTTTGTGCGCAAAAAAGGAATGGGCAGAAAATGTTTCATCGGATTGGGCAGCAATGCGCCTACCACTTCCCATCTGCTGGCCGCACAGGCAGAACTGCGAAAGTACTTGGCAGACATCATTTTCAGCCGTGTACTGCAAACCCGACCGGTAGAATATGATTCACCACGCCCGTTTTTCAACCAGACAGCCGTCTGCACCACCACGATGTCCGTTGAAGAACTGCGCCATCTGCTAAAACAAACAGAACGGATATGCGGGCGCAGACCGGAAGAAAAGGCGCAAGGCATCGTGACCATCGACCTCGACCTGCTGTGGTATGACGGAAAAGTCCTCAAACCCGCCGACTGGCCAAGAGAATATATTCAAAAAGGAGTGAAAGAACTGCAATGAACACAGATCTATCTTTTACGATAAGACAGGAACAGACTTCTGATTACCGGCAGGTATCCGACCTCATTGAAGAAGCATTCCCCCCACTGGCGGAAAGCGAACACGACGAACACTTATCGGTGGAACGGCTACGTTCCTCTGACGCTTTCATCCCTCAGCTTTCTCTGGTGGCAGAAGCAGACCGGCATATCATCGGTTTTGTCCTGATGACATTGGCCGAAATCTGCTCGGAGACACAGTCCACAGAGACTTTGGCTTTAGCTCCTGTAGCCGTTCTCCCCGCGTTCCAACATCGAGGAGTGGGCAGCGCGCTCATCCGGGAAGCGCACCGGCGCGCAACGGCACGAGGATATACCTCTGCGGTTGTGCTGGGAAATCCGGACTTTTATGCGCAATTCGGCTACCGGTCTTCCGCAACATTCGGAATCAATCTCCCGTTCGATGTTTCACAAGAATACTGTATGGCAACAGAACTGCAGGCGCATGCCTTGGACGGAGTCTGCGGCACCGTAAGATACGACCGCGCCTTTACCGAAAAATAAAGGGCGGATGACAGACGTCAAAAGCACATGCCTCCCGCGGTTCCTCTGTTCAATCATTCAAAAGCTTCGTCTATCCCGCCATATTCTTCCACGGGCGCTTCATCCGTCAGAATGGTATCCGCACATGGATCAAAGCCTTCAGGAATCTCGAATTTCTCATCGGGAGAATAACCTAAGCTCTTATCCTTATACACTTTTTGAAAGAAATAGGCCACAACGGGCAGAGCCGACGATGCCCCTTGTCCGTAAGTCATGGTGTTGAAATGTATGTCACGGTCTTCGCCTCCCACCCAGCATCCGGCAGACAACGAGGGCGTAAAACATACGAACCACCCGTCAGAATTTCTGTTCGTAGTGCCGGTCTTTCCGCCCATATCGGCTGTTACATTATAACGGAAGCGCATGCGTCCTCCCGTCCCGCCGTTCATCACGCCCTGCAACATAATGATCATCTTATAAGCACTTTCCTCACTGATAACTTCCGTCATGCGAGGCTGGAACTCTCCCACGACATTCCCCTCACTGTCTTCTATACGGGAGACAAAAAGCGGGGCCGTACGTATGCCACGGTTTGCAAATGCCGTATAAGCACTGACCATTTCAGAAACTGAAATCTCACACGGGCCAAGGCACAACGACATGGAAGGATGAATCTCGCGGTTCTGCACCCCGAACTCATGTATCAGGCGCACCAAAGCCGACGGACTGAGACGGCTCATCAAATAGGCGGATATCCAATTGTTGGATTGTGCAAGTCCCCATTTCAAGGTCACCATTTCTCCATAATGCGAGCGGCTGCCATTGCGTGGTGTCCATGGTTTTCCGGCCACGATGTAAGTCTGCTGCACATTCGGTGCCAGGTCACACGGCGACATTCCGTTCTCCATCGCCAGCGTATAAAGGAACGGCTTTATGGTAGATCCCACCTGACGCCGCCCCACTCCGGCCATATCATATTGGAAATAGCGGTAATCCGGTCCGCCCACATAAGCTTTCACAAAACCGGTCCGCGTGTCCATGCACATGAAGCCAGAGCGCAGGAATCCCTTATAATAAAGAATAGAGTCGCGCGGCGTCATGACCGTGTCCACCTCTCCGTGGTAGGAGAACACCGTCATTTCCACGGGGGTGTTGAACGCCTTCTCGATGTCCGCCTCGCTGGCCCCGCCCTGCTTCATCTTGATGTAGCGTTCGCTCTGACGGATGGACCGCCTCATGATTTGTTCCACCTCCTTGGCCGACAGCTGGTTGGAGAAAGGCCGCGTTGACTGATGCCGCTTCTCCTTGTCGAAGATGGGCTGAAGGTAGCCGGCCACGTGCTCTTCCACCGCCTCTTCCGCGTACTGCTGCATGCGGGAGTCTATGGTCGTGTAAATTTTCAGGCCGTCCGTATAAAGGTTATAAGGCGTTCCGTCTTTCTTCTTGTTTTTGTTGCACCAACCGTAAAGCGGGTCGGTTTCCCAAGCCAACGAGTCTTCATAATACTTCTGGTCTTGCCACGAGGCATATTCGCTCCGGTCCGGTTCCTTTGCCATCAGCATCGTGCGAAGCCGCTCCCGCAAATACGTAGCCATGCCTTCCTTATGGTCCACCCTGTGGAAGCGCAAACCTATCGGCTCCATCTTATGCAATTCCGCATCGGCCTTACTCAGATAGCCGGCTTTCACCATCTGTTCCAAGACGACATTACGCCGTTCCCGACAACGTTCAGGCTTACGGACAGGATTGAAATACGACGGATTCTTACACATTCCTATGAGAGTAGCAGCCTCACAGACCGAAAGATTCTTCGGGTCTTTATTGAAATAGGTTTTCGCTGCCGTCTTAATACCGACCGCATTATGCAGGAAATCAAAATAATTGAGGTACATAGTAATGATCTCTTCTTTCGTATAATACCGTTCCAGCTTAACAGCAATCACCCACTCTATAGGCTTTTGCAAGGCTCTTTCCATCGTGCTTTGGGCCACATCGCTATACAACTGCTTAGCCAATTGCTGCGTAATGGTACTACCTCCGCCCGCATTGCTTTGTCCCAAAATACCACGTTTCACGATGGCACGCGCCAGAGCACGGTAATCAATGCCCGAATGTTCATAAAAACGCTCGTCCTCCGTAGCTATCAATGCCTTGACCAGCCAGGGTGAAAGGTCGTCATATCCGACAAAAATACGGTTGGCACGGCTGTATGACCATGTCCCCAGCAATTTTCCGTCAGTCGAAATGACCTGAGACGCGTATTTATTTACCGGATTTTCCAGCTGATACAAATTAGGCATATAGCCAATCCAGCCATTCCATATAGCATAAAAAGCCAGCGAGACGGCACTAATACAAAGGAACAGGACTATCCACAGCGTGATTACAAACTTTTTCCTCATAAACGCATTCCTCTCATTTAATCAAAGTCGTAAAGTGCAAAATTACAAATAAACTTTATAATAAAAGGAGTCTTTACAGAAAAGTTAATGAAAACCTCTTCATCACTACCACCGTTCCACTTTTTTTTACTAACTTTGACAGCTGAAGATATTTCATGTTTTAGCAAAAAACATCCGCAATGGAAAATAGAAGTTTGGTAACAATTGCAGACCATTCTAAAGAAAAGATCATGTATCTGCTCAAGATGGCTGAGGAATTTGAAAAACATACCAACAGGAAACTGTTGGAAGGCAAGATAGTCGCTACTTTGTTTTTTGAGCCGTCGACCCGCACACGACTCAGTTTTGAAACTGCCGCCAACAGGTTGGGCGCGCGCGTTATCGGGTTTACCGACCCCAAAGTGACCAGCTCTACAAAAGGGGAAACGCTGAAAGACACCATCATGATGGTAAGCAATTATGCCGACTTGATAGTCATGCGCCATTATTTGGAGGGGGCCGCCCGCTATGCATCCGAAGTTTCTCCTGTTCCTGTCATCAACGCAGGCGACGGTGCCAACCAGCATCCCTCGCAAACCATGCTGGACATATATTCTATCTACAAGACACAAGGGACATTGGACAACCTGCAAATTTATATGGTCGGCGACCTGAAATACGGACGGACAGTACACTCCCTGCTTATGGCCATGCGCCACTTCAACCCGACGTTTCACTTCATCGCACCTGACGAATTAAGAATGCCGGATGTCTATAAGCAATATTGCGAAATCCATCATATAAAATATGTGGAGCATAAAGACTTCACAGCTGATACCATAGCGGGGGCTGATATTCTCTATATGACACGAGTCCAAAAGGAACGATTCACAGACCTGATGGAATATGAGCACGTGAAAGACTTGTATCTGCTGAAACTATCCATGCTGAAAAAAGCAAAAGACAACATGCGCATCCTGCATCCTCTGCCTCGCGTAAACGAAATAGAATATGCCATAGACGACGATCCGCATGCATATTACTTCGAACAGGCACACAACGGACTGTTTGCCCGCCAGGCACTCATCTGTGATGCATTGGGGCTAACGTTGGAAGATGTAATAAACGACCCCACTATTATAGACTAACAAATCAAGGAGTACAAATGAAAAGACAGGAACTTTTAGTAGCCGCACTTGAAAATGGAACGGTGATCGACCATATTCCTTCCAGCAAACTTTTTGAAGTGGTCAATCTGCTGCACTTGGAACAAATGAAAACCTCCATCACCGTGGGCTACAACTTAAAGAGCAAAAAGATGGGGCACAAAAGCATTATCAAGATTGCCGGCAAGTTCTTTTCTGATGAAGAACTGAATCAGTTAGCCGTTGTCAGTCCGAATGTCACCTTATGTATCATCCGTGATTATGAGGTCGTAGAGAAAAAAGAGGTAAAACTGCCTGATGAACTACGCGGCATTGTGAAGTGCGCCAACCCGCAATGTATCACAAACAATGAGCCGATGAAAACTTATTTCCATACGGTACAAGGCAAAGACGGAGTGCTTCGATGCCACTATTGTAATAAGGAAGTCGACTTGAATCACGTGAAATTGGTATAAAACAGCTCCGTTCATGAAGCAAGACTGGAAGCCCGGAACAATGATCTATCCTCTGCCGGCCATATTAGTGAGTTGCGGCAGCCAACCGGAAGACTACAATCTTTTTACCGTAGCGTGGGTAGGTACTATCTGCACCAATCCTCCCATGTGCTACATTTCCGTACGTCCCGAACGTCATTCCTATGGACTTATCAAACAAAACATGGAGTTTGTCCTCAATCTGACAACAGAAGACATGGCATTTGCCACCGACTGGTGTGGAGTGAAATCGGGCCGCGACTACCATAAGTTCCACGAGATGAGGCTCACTCCCGGCAAAGCCCGGATGGTGGCGGCTCCCATTGTGGAAGAATCCCCACTGAACATTGAATGCCGGGTCAAGGAAATCATCTCGTTAGGCTCGCATGACATGTTCATCGCCGAAGTGCTGAACGTAAAAGCCGATGAACAATTCCTCAACACGGATACCGGAAAATGGGAACTGGCCGCTGCACATCCGCTGGTCTACCTCCACGGGGCTTATTACGGTCTGGGACGGAAAATAGGCAAATTCGGCTGGAGCGTGGAGAAAAGAAAAAAGTAATATCACCACTAATTTATAATATAACAATGAAAACAGACAGCACTGTATTTGAACTGATTGAAAAAGAGCACCAGCGGCAGCTTAGGGGTATCGAGCTTATCGCATCTGAGAATTTCGTCAGCGACGAAGTGATGAAAGCCATGGGGTCGTGGTTAACCAACAAATATGCTGAAGGCTACCCTGGAAAACGTTACTATGGAGGGTGTCAGGTTGTAGACGAAGTGGAGAGTCTGGCCATCGAACGTGTATGTAAACTGTTCGATGCAGAATACGCAAACGTACAGCCGCATTCCGGAGCACAGGCCAACGCTGCCGTATTCCTGGCATGCCTGAAAGCAGGAGACACTTTCATGGGCCTGAATCTGGATCACGGTGGCCACCTTTCACATGGTTCTCCTGTAAACACATCTGGCATTTTATACCACGCCATCGGTTACAATCTGAACAAAGAGACCGGCCGTGTGGATTATGATGAAATGGAACGGCTGGCATTAGAACATCGTCCAAAGATGATTATCGGCGGCGGTTCGGCCTACAGTCGCGAATGGGACTATGCCCGCATGCGGAACATAGCCGATAAGGTAGGAGCCATTTTCATGGTCGATATGGCTCATCCGGCCGGACTGATAGCAGCGGGATTGCTGGAGAACCCGGTAAAATATGCACACATTGTCACCTCTACTACACATAAGACATTACGAGGACCGCGCGGAGGTATCATACTGATGGGGAAAGATTTTGACAATCCCTGGGGATTGAAAACGCCCAAAGGTGAAATCAAAAAGATGAGCCAATTGCTCAACAGTTCCGTATTCCCCGGCATACAGGGAGGTCCGTTGGAACATGTGATAGCGGCTAAAGCCGTAGCTTTCAACGAGGCATTGCAGCCTGAGTTCAAAGAATGGGCCAAACAAGTTCAGAAGAACGCCAAGGTTCTGGCCGAAGAACTGATGAAACGTGGATTCGACATCGTAAGCGGCGGCACAGACAATCACTCCATGTTAGTAGACCTGCGCAGTAAATATCCTGATCTGACAGGCAAGGTGGCAGAAAGAGCCTTGGTGGCTGCCGACATTACGGTAAACAAAAACATGGTACCATTTGACAGCCGGAGCGCATTTCAGACTTCAGGCATTCGTCTGGGTACGCCAGCCATCACGACGCGCGGAGCAAAAGAAGATCTCATGATTGTGATTGCCGAACTGATTGAAAAGGTTCTGAACGCACCGGAAGACGAAAACGTAATAGCAAGTGTCCGCAAACAAGTAAACACAATAATGGCGGACTATCCGTTATTTGCCTATTGACAGACAAGAAATACATCTCCATAACAAAAGGAGACCGATACCCCTCACAAAGGTTATCGGTCTCTTTTTTCTTTCTTTTCTTCCTGACAGACAACAGAACAGTAATATCCTAACTTATAGAATCCGAAAAACAGCAGCGACGGATGCGCGCCCAGCAGGTTCCGCCGCAGCACAGGAAACAACAAACGATAACACGACAACACCCATCCATCCAGCCTGGCATGGCGCAATCGCCCATAAGCATTCAACACGCCCGCGGAGTCTCCCAGCTTGTCTCTGTGCATATAAAGTGTGCGAAGCGATTCCTCGGTCTTGTTCAGCACATTTATATTCGTATCCAATCCGCAGTTCATCAGCGGGTTGTCTATGTGAAGGATTTCAATTCCCTCTTCTTTCAGCGTTTTCCCGAACAATGTGTCCTCATGCCCATAGCGGACAATGGACTCATCAAACAGATGTTTGAGAAAGACGTCACGTCTCACCATGAAATTGAATGTGCGGAAAGCAGAATATGGATGCATCATACGTTGCTCAACCGTATGGCGAGGTTCTGCATGTTTCTCATACCGGTAAGCCAAAGAAACCGCCTTTGAGGGCAGCTTATCCGCATGGACTAAACCGCCGTAAACCACCGGTGCCTGTTCTTTCACAGTCCAGTAACGCTCCAGGAAACGGTCATCCACTACCGCTGCGTCACTGTCTATGAAAAGCAAGAACGGGTATTGGGCCTGTTGTCCCAAGATGTTCCGGATGCGTGCCCGTCCCACATTTTCCTGCAATTCTACATATTTGCAAAAGGGCATGCGGTTTATCTTACGGTTTTCGAGTTTATTTCTCTCTTCAGAACCATCATCAGCCACTAATATCTCATACGGGCATCCCAACCCCGCTGCCTGCTGCTGCAAGTCGCGGACCAGTTCAACACATACATAATTGTAGGTCGGAATCAATATCGAAAGCATATTCTCTGTACTATTTACGCCAATACTGTCAATCTGTTTTCAGACCACCGGATGCGGCTGACACCGAATAACAAGCGCATGTCTCGTCTCCTCGTCTACCCTGAAACGGTCATCGCTCCGTTCTCCCACCAGCCATGCAATGTCTTTACCGCTACACACCACCAGCTGACGCTCTTTCTCAAACAGATTTTTCTTACGGTCGGTCAAGTAATCACTCACCAATTTCTCACCTTTCATGCCGAACGGGACAAAACGATCTCCGGAACGAGCCAGACGGACGCTGACAGGATAAGTCAGCTTGTCTATATCCAAGCACACGACATCCTTGTCACGGGGAATTTCAAAGCCTTCAACACACCGCACACGCCGGATACTGAAAGCCTTGTCTGGAGTGACCTGCACAAAGCCTTCCAGCGGAAGTACGTCACACAGACAGGAATAAGCATCGTCCTTGCGTCTCAGCACCAACATTTCACGGTCACGCAGCAAACGCCAGTCCGCACTGTCGTACACCCGTCCCGGCTCTCCGTCCGCGTGCTCATAAATATCCGTCACCTGCTGGCTGCTGAAGCCATAGTCCGACAACAGTTCAAAAAGAACAGTCTGCGGAGCCGGCAGGCTCTGCAACGCGGCTACAGATATACGGTTGCCCGACATCACTCGTTGCCTCATCTCCCTGACTGCGGCCTTATACAACGCACAGGCATCATCCAGACGCGTAATCGTATCCTGCAGCGTGCCGGAAATGGAAGGATTTATCTGCCTGAGTTGAGGAAGAATCTCCAGTCGGATTTTGTTCCTCGTCACATCTGCCTCCAGGTTCGTGCGGTCGGTCACATACATCTGGCCTTTAGCTGTCAGGAAAGCCTCCACATCTTCCCGGCTGACATCCAGCAACGGACGTACGATATTGCCCTGAAGATAACGCATTCCCGTCAGTCCTTTCAACCCTGTTCCCCGAATCAGGTTCAGCAGCAAGGTCTCCACATTGTCATCCCTGTGGTGAGCCACCGCAATCTTGTCCAGCCGCCAATCTGCGCACAGCGTCTTGAAATATTCATACCGCAGCTCCCGCGCGGCCATCTCTATGCTTATACCCTGCCGGTGGGCATGAGCAACCGTATCGAAATCCGCCACATGCAACCGCACAGAAAGGTTACGGCAAAGATTGCGGACAAAACGCTCGTCGCGGTCCGACTCCTCATCCCGCAGATGGAAATTGCAATGCGCGGCCTCGCAACGGTATCCCAGTTGGAGCAGCACCAGCAACAGTGCCACAGAATCTGCACCGCCACTCACGGCCACAAGTGTCTTTTCTTCCGGCAGAATCAGCCGGTGGCGGTCAATGGTCTCCTTCACCTTATCACAAAACGTGCTTCCCTTTTTCATCTTCATCTGGTTTTCTCCACGAAACGTCACGTCTTTCCCGCCATGTCACTTTGAAAACACGACAAGCAACGCAGTCCGTTCCTTTTTACAAAGATAGCAAAATAAGCCGTAATCTCCAGTCGGCGGCAAGCTTTTATTAAGCATTTCCGCATACATGTTTTTCATAATAAAACTAAAAAAACGGATTATGCCGGCCCGACATTCCGCTCCGAACTTTTTTTATATTACTTTTGTCCGACAAACCATCTTGCATTCCTATATATAATAATGTGGTATGACTATATTGCCTATCTGATAATTGCCGCAGCTGTTTGCTGCACCGCCCGTTACATCTACCGGTTGTTGCGCCATCCGGAAGAGGCGTCGCCGTGTGCAGGATGTACAGCCGACTGCAAGCTCAAGGGGCTAAAGCAGAATATCAAGAAAGGAAAGCCCGTAAACTGTACGAAAAAGCAGGATTTTTTGGACAAATAGTTGCCAGTTAGAAAAAAAGTTGTACCTTTGCATTCGCTAAACGGAAAACAAGGTTCCCTGACCGAGTGGTTAGGTAGCGGTCTGCAAAACCGTCCACAGCAGTTCGAATCTGCTGGGAACCTCTTCCGTAGGGCGCAATGGTTCCCTGACCGAGTGGTTAGGTAGCGGTCTGCAAAACCGTCCACAGCAGTTCGAATCTGCTGGGAACCTCTCCAGCTGAAAGCCGCATTCCCCCGACGGAATGCGGCTTTTTTCATACCCTTTACACACGCGGGCCTTCCACAGCTACTTTGATCACATGCTCCAGTCTGTTCTCAAAGATACGGTATGCCTCTCCGATTTGCTCCAGGGGGAAACGATGAGTAATGAGCGGCGTGGTGTCAATCTTTCCCGCTGCTATCAGGCGCAGAATCTCGTCACAATCACAACCGTCCACTCCGCCTGTTTTGAACGTCAGGTTCTTTCCGTACATTTCAGGCAATGGAAGCACCTGAGGGCGGTCATAAAGAGCCACCACTGTGACTATGGCATTGGGACGCGCACACGTCCACGCCAAACGGAACGTATCTTCAGCACCGGCCACTTCCAGCACGACATCTGCCCCTCCGTGCCGACTGTGACGGAGCACATAGTCCGGGCATTCTTCCGGAGCCACAACCTCTACACGGGGATAGTGCATCTGCACGAACCGTCTCCGCGCGGACGATTTCTCACAAACGATAATGCGTTCCGGCTGCTTGAGCATCGCGCACAGCAAGGTACAGATACCCGTCGGCCCCGCTCCGATAATCAGCACCGTGTCTTCCGGAGTAATATCGGAAATGCGGGCGGCCCAGAATCCCGTGGCAAGGATATCTCCCACGAACAAAGCCTGCTCATCGGTCACCGTTTCCGGTATGCGGGACAGTCCCTGATCAGCCAGCGGCACACGCACATACTCTGCCTGCCCGCCGTCGATGCGGCATCCCAAAGCCCATCCGCCCTCAGGACTTGTGCAGTTGTTGACATAACCATGACGGCAAAAGAAGCATTCCCCACAAAATGTCTCCACATTGACCGCCACCCGGTCACCCGGCCGGACAGAGTGCACCCCGGCACCCGCCTGCTCCACGACGCCCACCATCTCGTGCCCCACCGTAATGCCGGGCACCGCGCGCGGCACACTGCCGTGCTTGATATGCAAATCACTGGTACAGATGCTGCTCAGCGTGACACGCACTATGGCATCGCGCGCGTCTTTCAGCACGGGCAACGGCTTTTCCCGCAGCTCGAATCTCCCCTTCTCTACGTAAGTATATGCAAGCATAATCGTTGTCTTTTCTGTCGTTAGTATGAACAAAGATACAAAAAGATTATCAAATCCGGCCAAGCGGAAGTCATGACTTTTCCAGCCGACGCTCATCTGGCACACCGGAATCCGCCTGAAATCTGACATCCGGACAAAAGAATCTGACACCGTTTCCGGATTAGCGGTTTTTTCCTAACTTTGTATGCATAACCCCTTATCGTAACAATTATGGAAAAGGATGAGAATAAATGGCAAGTGCTACACTCGGAATACTTAATCAATCGCCCGTGGCTGACAGCGAGACGCGACCATGTGCGGCTCCCCAACGGTACGGAAAACAAAGAATACTACGTACTGGAATATCCGGACTGGGTGAACGTCATCGCCATTACAGCAGAAGGCAAGTTCATCATGGAACGGCAATACCGGCACGGTCTGCAATGGACAGGATATGAAATCTGTGCCGGTGTATGTGAGAAAGGAGAGACACCGCTGCAATCGGCCCAAAGGGAACTCTACGAAGAGACGGGGTTCGGCGGCGGGGAATGGACACTGCTGATGAGCATTTCGCCCAACTCTTCGTCCATGAACAACTTGTGTCACTGTTTTGTGGCCCGCAATGTGAAACAAGTCTCCACACAACATCTGGAACCGACAGAAGACATCAGCATCCATCTCATGACAGAAGACGAAGTGTATGACTTGCTGAAGAACAATGAAGTCAGGCAAGCCCTGATGCTTGCTCCCTTATGGCGTTACTTCGCTGAAAAGAAATAAGCATCCGTCTGCGGGGATAAGGATTACGCACGAAGCGCGGACATGACGTCACCCTTGCACAAAGGCCGCTACGGTTTTCCGCAACAACGGACAAAATCTTGCGCAAGAACAGATGAAGTCTTGCGCAAGAACGGACAAGCTTTTGCGCAAGGATGAAAACGTCAGGCAGCACGGCACGCCTCACCACACCTTGAGCATCCGGCGGTGACGTTCACTCAATCCCGCTCTTCCTGAGCGGCACAGGCCGGACAAAGCCCCTTGAGCACATAATTCACTCCCGTAAGGACAAAGCCCTCCGGGACACGCACCACAGGAACAGCCTGCTGACGGAAACAGAACGCACGGCGGCATCTCTCACAATAGAAATGAACGTGCTGATCACTCACCGAACAAGTGCAGTCGTCACTGCACACGGCATACTTCAACACCCCGGACCCGTCGTCCACGGCATGTATCAGATGGCGTTCCAGGAACAGAGTTATGGTGCGGAAGATGGTGGACTTGTCCACAGTCTGCAAGACCTCCTCCAGCTCATGTTGCGCCACGGCACGGTTCATCTCCATCATGGTGCGGAGAATAAGCAGTCGCATCGCCGTAGGTTTTACCCGACGCAGCTCTAATTTATGTAAAAAAACGTCTTCCATCAACTGTCTATTAGAAATATGAACGGCAGACAAGCGGAGCGCCCGTCGTGTTCTTTCTGCCTGTAAAGATACGATTTTCTTTCACATCACCCCCGCAGACTCAGTCTTTTTTACCAATCAACAGGCGCATGGCATTCAACACAGCCAGCAAAGCCACCCCGACATCGGCAAAAACTGCCGCCCAAAGCGTAGCCATCCCCAGTGCACCCAAGGCCAGTATCAACAGCTTGATGCCCACCGCTCCTACGATGTTCTGCCATACGACAGTCTGCGTGCGGCGGGCCACTCTTATGGCCTCGGCTAACTTAGAGGGCTGGTCGGTCTGCAAAATGACGTCCGCCGCCTCGATGGCCACATCGCTGCCCAGTCCGCCCATGGCCACTCCGACGTTGCTGACAGCCAGCACAGGCGCATCGTTCAGTCCGTCGCCCACGAAAGCCACATTCGCTCCGCGAGCCTGCATGTCCTCGATATGGCGCACCTTGCCTTCAGGCATCAGGTCGCCATAAGCCTCAGTAATCCCCAGCCGCAAAGCCAGTTTTTCCACCAAAGCCGTCTTGTCGCCGGACAATATGCTGAAACGGCGGATACCGGCCTGCCTCAACCGCTCCACCGCACGGGCGGCATCCTCCTTGGGTTCGTCAGCCAACAAAAGATAGCCGACATACCGACCATTACAGGCTACCGTGACAAGTGTTTCCGGAATCCGTGACAGCTCTTCCGGACACTCCACCCCACTCTGTCTGAGCAGTGCGGATTTTCCGACCAGAATCTCACCAAGCTCCGTATCTGCCATCAGCCCCAGACCGGCCCGTTCACGCACCTGCCATACAGCAGGCAGTGACACACCGCGACCGGCAGCACATGTCATGACGGCTTTTCCAATGGGATGACTGCTGCCCGACTCAGCAGCAGCCGCCATAACCACCAGCTCATCGGCCGTACATCCGGACGGACAAACCTCCTGCACACGGAACACACCGCGAGTCAAAGTGCCGGTCTTATCAAACACCACCGCGTTCACACGTGTCAAGGCATCCAGATAATTGCTGCCCTTGAGCAGAACACCACGCCGGGATGCCGCACCGATGCCACCGAAATAGCTCAATGGAATGCTGATAACCAAGGCACACGGACAGGAAATCACCAAAAAAACCAACGCCCTATAGAGGTAGGTATGGATATCGAATGTGAAAGAGGGAACAGCCAAAGAATAAACATAAGGCAACAATACCAGCAAAACCGCCATCCCTGTAACAGACGGAGTGTAGAGGCGGGAGAACTTACGGATGAACTGTTCCGTGGGTGCCTTGCGCGACGCTGCGTTTTGCACCATATCGAGAATGCGCGACAAAGCACTGTCTGCATAGGCACGCACCGTGCGCAAACGGACAGACTGCTCCGTGGGAATCATACCGGCCAGAATCTCATCGCCGGCCGTCAGAACGCGCGGAACGCTTTCCCCCGTCAGTGCAGCCGTATTGAAAGTGGCCCGCTCCCCTGTCAGCACTCCGTCTAACGCTACCCGTTCACCGACTTTCACCTCTATCTCCTCACCGACGGACACCTCCTCAGGCCTGACACTGCAAACGGTTCCTCCACGCCGCACCGCGACAGTCTGCGGGCGCATGTCCAACAGCGACTTGATATGCCTGCGAGCCTTGTCTACAGCCTTATCCTGAAAGAACTCACCCACGGAATAAAACAACATGACCGCCACGGCTTCCGGATACTCACCGATGCAGAAAGCTCCGACCGAGGCCACCGACATCAGCATAAACTCATTGAACCAGTCTTTCTTGCATGCCGCCTCGCAGGCCTCCTTCATTACGGGAACGGCCACAGGCAACCACGCCAGGACAAACCAGCACAGACGGATTGTCTGCATGCCGAACCACGACACATCCGTCCACATCATAATCAGACCGGACAACAACAGCACAAATGAAAAGGACAAACGCACGTAAACCGTCCGGTCTGCGGCTCTTTCCATCTGACAATGCCCACATCCACAAGATTGAATCTTAGCCTCCATCACAATATTCTTTTCTAAATCATGTGACAAAGTTAGGGCGATATTCGTGCAACCAAGTTGCACAATCGCATCTGCCATTTTCGTTCCCTGCTTACAGATAACAAAACGGGAGCGTATCTTTCACCAGATACGCTCCCGTTATTTTCACGGAATCAACAGCTTAAAAGCACAGACGCACTTCCCTATTTTCTGGCATCGGCAATATAGCCCAACGCTTCCTTGCACTTATCTGTGATGTACTGCCAGTTTTCTGCTGCGATTTCCTCTTTCGGGAACAGCTTGGAACCCATACCCACACAATAGACTCCGGCTTTCATCCATGCCGTAAGGTTTTCTTTTGTCGGTGCGACACCACCCGTCACCATCAGTTTCGACCACGGACACGGTGCCATCATCCCTTTCACGAAAGCCGGTCCGTAAACATCACCGGGGAACACTTTACACAGATCGCATCCCATTTCCTGAGCGCGCCCGATTTCAGAAACCGTCCCGCATCCCGGACAATAGGGAATCAGACGGCGGTTGCAAACCGGCACAATATCCGGATTGAACAACGGGCCGACTACGAAACAAGCCCCCAGCTGGATGTAGAGCGCTGCTGTCGGAGCATCCACAACCGAACCGATACCCAGAGCCAGCTCCGGACATTCGGTGGCGGCAAACTTCACACATTCGGCAAACACTTCCTGTGCAAAATCACCACGGTTGGTAAATTCAAAGGCACGCACGCCGCCTTCATAACAAGCCTTGATGACTTTCTTTGCCACCTCGGCATCCTTATGGTAGAACACGGGGACCATTCCCGTCTCTCCAATCTTTTGCATGACTGCAATCTTATCAAATCTTGCCATTTCTATTCCTCCCAGTCTTTTAAATACACTGTCTTACCGCTGCACACGCCCGTTGGCCGATCCACCGGCCAACGCGGCCACTTCTTCAGCCGAAACCATATTGAAGTCGCCCGGAATCGTATGCTTCAATGCAGAAGCCGCTACCGCAAATTCCAAAGCCTCGCCCTGAGTCTTCATCGTGAGAAGCCCGTGAATGACTCCGCCTGAGAAAGAATCTCCGCCTCCCACACGGTCTATGATAGGATCAATATCGTAATGCTTGGACACATAGAACTCCTGTCCGTTGTATATCATGGCCTTCCAACCGTTATGAGTGGCTGAGATGGACTCGCGAAGCGTGGAAATCACATACTTGAACCCAAACGTATCCACCATACCTTTGAATATGCCTTTGTAGCCCTCGGCATCCGTACTTCCGCCTTCTACGTCCGCATCCGGCTTGAAACCCAGGCAAAGTTCGGCATCTTCTTCATTGCCGATGCAGACATCCACATACTGCATAAGGGGTTTCATGACGCTTTGTGCCTTTTCCGGAGTCCAGAGTTTCTTACGGAAATTCAAATCGCAGGAAACGGTCACTCCATGTTTACGGGCTGCCATGCAAGCCTGACGCAGACATTCAGCACTGGCATCGGAAATGGCAGGTGTGATGCCGCTCCAATGGAACCAGTCGGCCCCCTCCATGATACTGTCGAAGTCGAAATCTTCCGGACACGCCTCTGCAATAGACGACCCCGCACGATCGTAAATCACTTTCGACGGACGCATGGAAGCCCCTGTCTCCAAGTAGTAGATGCCCAGACGGTTGCCGCCACGGGCGATATAATCTGTATGCACCCCGAAACGACGCAGAGCGTTCAAGGCAGCCTGACCGATTTCATGCTTGGGCAACTTGGAGACGAAATAAGCTTCGTGTCCATAGTTCGCACAACTTACTGCAACGTTAGCTTCTCCTCCTCCGTAGTTGACATCAAAAGTGTCTGTCTGCACAAAACGGGACTGTCCCGGAGTAGACAAACGGAGCATAATCTCACCCATGGTTATTATTTTACCCATAATTATAGTTTTTTGGTTGTACAAAAGTCTTTTTCTGTTAGCCCGCACAGTGCGTGTCTACGGTTTGCAAAATTAGATATTTTTTCTGGATAACATCCGTTTTCCACAAAAAATAATCCGGAAATATGATATTTTCACATCCAGCGGCCTCATAAGCCGATAAAAAGATGTATCTTCGCGAAGCATTTTCAACGCAGGACAATAAATTATTATGTGGGAAGTCCATTCATCAGACAAAATCAGGATCAAGGATATTGCTCAACGGTCTGGGGTGTCGGTCGGCACAGTGGACCGTGTGTTGCACAACCGCCCCAATGTCTCGGCCAAGGCGCGTGACAAAGTTGAGGCCGTGCTGAAAGAAATCAACTATCAACCCAATATATATGCCAGCGCGCTGGCATATAACAAGAAGTATACTTTCTGCTGCCTGTTACCGGACCATGACAGAAACGCCTACTGGACTCAGGTAGAAGAAGGACTGCGGCAATGCATCCTGAACCGCAACGACTTCCACCTCTCCCTGACGACCGAATACTACAATCAGTTCGACCGACAGTCTTTCATACGGACAGCCCGAAGTCTGCTGGAGAAAAAACCGGACGGCATGGTAGTAGTTCCGCAAGAGACAGACGTCACACAAGATTTCTGCCGGACATTGCAAGGCTTGCATATCCCGTTCGTTTTTCTGGATTCCAGTGTACAGGACATACAGCCCCTGGCTTTTTTCGGACAAGACTCCCTGAAAAGCGGACATTTTGCGGGACGCATCTTCATGATGCAAGCCGGCAAGGAAGTGAACCGCATCATGCTGATGAAACTCATGTCGAACGGACGTGTAGCCTCACGGCAGCAAGAAAACCGCGAAGTAGGCTTCCGGCAATACATGACCGGCCACTACCCTGACTGCGAAGTGGCAGAACTGATTCTGCAAATAGGAGAAGAGAAAGAATACGCACGGCAGATCCGCACATTCCTCGAAAAGCATCCCGACGTGCGGCACTGCATCACGTTCAGTTCGCAGGCGCACATTTTGGGAGAATATTTTCAGGAAAACCACTTGCAGGACTTCCATCTTTTCGGGTATGACATGATAGAACGCAATGTGGAATGTCTTAAACGAGGGAGCATTGACTTTCTCATCGCACAACACCCGTGGAAGCAAGGATACAACAGCGTGAAATCGCTGTTCAACCATATCGTGCTGAAAAAAGAAGTTCAACAATACCATTACATGCCGCTGGAACTGCTCACAGCAGAAAACTACATCTACTACACTACCGATGAAAAATAAGACAGCGGCAACCTGACGTCCTCAGAAACATGACATCAAAAAAGAAGAATGCGACAGCCATCAGCCCACTGCTTGTATTTATTGTGCTCTACCTGGTGACCAGTCTTGTCGTACAGGATTTTTACAAGATACCTATTACGGTGGCTTTTCTGGCATCATCTGTCTACGCGGTCTGCATCACACGGCATATCCCTTTCGACGAACGGATACAAGTATACTCCAGAGGAGCCGGTTCGTCCAACATTCTGCTGATGATATGGATATTCATTCTGGCCGGAGCCTTTGCATCTTCGGCCAAAGCGATGGGGGCCATCGACGCCACTGTCAACCTGTCCCTGCAGCTACTTCCCGGCAACCTGCTGTTGGGCGGCATCTTCCTGGCCTCCTGTTTCATATCGCTTTCTATCGGAACTTCCGTAGGCACAATCGTAGCTCTCACACCGCTGGCAGCAGGTATTGCCGAAGAGACCTCGGCGGAACTGCCTTTAGTGGTAGCCATTGTGGCCGGAGGAGCCTTCTTCGGGGACAATCTGTCGTTCATCTCCGACACCACCATCACCGCGACACGCACACAAGGATGCAACCTGAGCGACAAATTCAAGGTCAATTCACAAATCGTCATGCCGGCAGCTGCCATAGCATTCCTGTTATACATCTACATGGGCATACACATCCACGAGCCACACATGCTTCCTGAGATTGACGTACTGAAAGTGCTGCCCTATCTGGTGGTGCTTATCATGGCCGTCATCGGAGTAAATGTAATGGCCGTTCTGGTGACCGGAATCCTGTTGAGCGGCGTCGTAGGCGTCTTTACCGGCACATACGGAGTGTTCGATTGGTTCGGTGCAATGGGAAAAGGCATAACGGATATGGGAGAACTGATCATCATCACCATGATGGCCGGCGGACTCATGGAGCTGATCCGATACAATGGCGGTATAGAATTCATCCTGCAGGCCCTGACCCGGCGCATCCGTTCCAAGCGAGGAGCAGAACTGAACATCGCAGCCTTGGTCTGCATTGTCAATCTTTGCACGGCCAACAACACCGTGGCCATCATCACTACAGGCCCGTTGGCCAAGGATATTGCAGAACGGTATGGCGTGGAACGGCGGAAAAGTGCCAGCATTCTGGACACCTTTTCCTGCCTGACACAAGGACTCATCCCTTACGGAGCACAATTACTGATGGCGGCCGGGCTGGCATCCATCAGTCCCATTGCCATCATACCCTACCTGTATTATCCTTTCCTGATGGGAATATGCGCCTTGCTGAGCATCCTTTTCCGTTATCCCCGAAAATATTCCTGAACGATTGTCCGAAAAACAGACAGCACGAAGGCAGCCGGCAGCATACAAAGCCGGCAAGCATACCGCACACACCGCTCCGCCTCCTCCGCTAACCGGTTTTACCATCAGCCCGCCCGGCTGGAAGCGAAAACCGCATGCACTTTTTCATCCAACGGGCTTCAGTAACTCATTTTTTCTGCCTATCTTTGTTCTGGATTATACAAGAAAAGCTACAATGAAGACCCAAAAGATATGCGGACTGGCCGTGGGAACTGCCCTCTTTTTCTCCTGTCAAGGTACTGCCGAACGGGAAGGGACAGAGTTCCGTACGCTACATGTGACAGAAACGATAGCAATGGACAACAGCACAAAAGCCCCGGCCTGCACCATTTCTTTGCAAATAGACAGTCTGAACGACACGACGTCGACAGCCCGGAACATCAATATGACCATCGCGGAACAGATTTTCGGAAACCGTATGTCCTCAATAGCCCAAGCGGCAGACTCCTTCTGTAAGGCCAATGCCGGGCACTACAAGAAAGATTTCGGCGAACTATACAAGGCTGATGTCGCACACGGCATCCGTCCGGACTGGTACAATCACAGCTACAAGATACAGACGGAACAGACGCAGGGACGGGCGTCTCTCATCTGCTACCGGATTACGGCCAGACGTTATGAGGGAGGAGCGCGGGAAACAGAGGAGATACGCTACGTGAACTTCGACAGAAAGACCGGAAAGGTAGCCACACTCGACGACCTGTTCAAGCCCACCTACAAGGCCATGCTTCCGTCCTTGCTGCAATCGGCCATACAGGAACGCTTCGGATGCAAGGACATGGAAGAGCTGCATGCGCACGGCATCCTGCGTCTCACGCCGGTTTATGTTCCCGAAAACTACCGGATGGGACCGGAAGTCATCACATTCCTGTACAATGCCGGCGAAATAGCTTCATACGACACCGGAAGCATCGCCGTGGACATACCCTACGACCAACTGAAAACCCTATTAAAAACGGAATAATCTTATGGACCTCATCTTGAAGTATTTCCCTTCACTCACGGCCACACAGGTGGAACAGTTCCGCCAGATGGACGCACTTTATCACGACTGGAACGCAAAAATCAATGTCATCTCGCGAAAAGACATCGACAATCTGTATGAACACCACGTGCTGCATTCTTTAGGCATAGCCGAGCTGATACGCTTCAAGCCCGGCACGGAAATCATGGATCTGGGCACGGGAGGCGGTTTCCCCGGCATTCCCCTGGCCGTCATGTTCCCGGAATGCCGCTTTCATCTGATAGACAGCATCGGAAAGAAAATCAAAGTCTGCATGGCCGTGGCCGAGGCTTTGGGCCTGCAAAACGTCACGTTCCGCCATTGCCGGGCCGAGGAAGAGAAGGCTACATTCGACTTTGTAGTAAGCAGAGCCGTCATGCCACTGACAGAACTCGTCAGGTTGGTCCGCAAGAACATCTCCCGGACAGCCCGTAACGGCCTGCCCAACGGCCTGATCTGCCTCAAGGGGGGCGAGATGGACAGAGAAATCATGCCGCTGAAACATCACACTATGGTGACTCCCCTGAAAGACTTTTTCAAAGAAGAATACTTCTCGACCAAGAAAATCGTATACGTATCCATATAAAAAAGAAACCATCCTTATGCTGAATGTCAAAAGAATACCCGTCAATATGCTGGAAGAAAACTGCTACATCGTGAGCGACGACACGGGGAAAGCCGTAATCATCGACTGTGGCGCATTATACGAAAACGACAGAAATGCCATCCAGACTTACCTCAGAGAAAACGGACTGACGGTAGAGCACCACCTGTGCACCCACATGCACTACGACCATTGTTTCGGTGCCGCATTCCTGGCCGACAGTCTGCACGTGGCACCGGAGTACAATGCCGACGACGAGATGATATACAACGGAATGGGGTCGGACATCTTCGGTCCGCTGGTCCTGACCATGACTCAAAACCGTCCGGCAGCCGCCCGCTACCTGAACGACGGAGATACGGTGGCATTCGGCCGTCACCGGTTCGTGGTGCTGCAAACACCCGGCCATTCCCCCGGAGGGCTATGCTTTTATTGCGAAGCTGAACGGACAGTGTTCGTCGGCGACACCATCTTCCGTTGCAGCATAGGCCGTTCTGACTTGCCCGGCGGAAACGAACAGGCCTTGCTCAACAGCATCAGAAACAAACTTTTTGTTTTGCCTGACGAAACCGTTGTTTATCCCGGACACGGCCCGCAGACCCAAATAGGTTTTGAAAAACAGAACAACCCTTATGTAAGCTGACAGGACAAAAGGACGTAAGACACGGTCCGATATGGATTGAATGCCATGGCTTCTTGCAACAGCAGATTTTTCTCACCTGTACCGTTGTCGTCCCTTTTCCTTTTTCACCGTGCCGTTCACCATTGCAGCGAAAGCATTCCGGTGTTGCGCAAGACTGCCGAAAGTGTTGCGCAAAGAACGGAACAGTCTTGCGCAAAGACAAACTGTTTTTTGCGCAACACCATGCAATGAACACTGACTTCATAATCCTCCCTCTGTACACGGCCCTACAAATCAGGACCTGCTCCCGCCCCCATCAGCCACATCACATAAAAAAACTCTCTTCCGGCCTCACGCCGAAAGAGAGCTACAACACAAACACAAAATAAAACACGACAAAACTATTCTGCGGGCCAATCTGTCTTAAACATATCAAGACGCAATCTTACCGGCTATTCACATATAGGAAAGATAACTCCAATTGGACCGCAATAACGCATAAAAGCGATTTTCCATGTATTCTTCATTCCTTACATAATTCCTCTTTCACGAAGTGCGCACTGCCATTTCCAGGCCGATGCCAGCACATCTTCGAGCGGGGTTTCCGCTTTCCAGCCCAACACTTTATTGGCCTTGTCCACATTTCCCCACACCTTTTCAATATCACCCGCACGGCGTCCCACTATCTTGTAGTTCAGTTTCACGCCCGTGGCTTTCTCAAACGCATGAATCAATTCCAGCACGGACGTGCCTCTCCCCGTACCGATATTATATACTTCCACCGGCTCCGTGGTCTTGTCCTCCATGATGCGGGTCATGGCACAGACGTGTGCCTTGGCCAAATCTACCACGTAGATATAATCGCGGATGCACGAGCCGTCCGGCGTATCATAGTCGTCTCCGAATACGCTCAGCTCTTTACGGATTCCGATGGCGGTCTGTGTGAGATACGGAATCAGGTTCTGCGGGACGCCATTCGGCATTTCACCGATAAGCGCACTTGGATGAGCACCGATCGGATTGAAGTAACGCAACAGTATTGCCTTGATAGGCGAACCGCTCTTGACCGTATCCTCGATGATTTCCTCGTTGATCTGTTTAGTGTTTCCATAGGGACTCTCAGCCTTTTTGATAGGCGTTTCCTCCGTAGCGGGGAGCACATCAGGCTGTCCATATACCGTACATGATGAAGAGAATATGATACCTTTCACGCCATATTTCGGCATCATGCTCAGCACATTTATCAAAGAAACTATATTGTTATGGTAATAGAGCAAAGGCTTCTGCACGCTCTCGCCCACCGCCTTACTGGCAGCAAAGTGAATGATTCCACTAATCTTCGGATATTTCTGGAACACAGCCTCTGTGGCCGAAGCGTCACGCAGATCCACTTTTTCAAACGCAGGACGGATGCCCGTAATCTTCTCTATACCGTCTAAAACGTCTTCACGTGAATTGGAAAGGTTGTCCACAATAACGACATCATAGCCCGCCTGCTGAAGTTCTACCGTCGTATGCGAACCGATGAAGCCGGTCCCGCCCGTCACTAAAATAGTCTCTTTCATCTTTTGTTAGTTTCGATTTTTGATTTGTAACAGAAGCAAATATACAAAATTTAATCATAAGTTGTATAGTTTAAGGGGATAAAAAAACAATACCACCCCGCATTTTCTTTGCAGGGTGGTACAAGAAACAGGATGACTTTCTGCTCAAATTCCCAAAAACATCTTCAAGCCATTGTCCACACCACTGAACCCCATGAAAGCCATGGCCAGCAAACCTGCCGTAACCAATGCGATGCTCATGCCTTGCATTCCTTTAGGGATAGCTACCATCTGCAACTGCTCACGTATACCGGCGAAGATGACCAGTGCCAATCCAAAGCCGAGTGCCGTACTCAGTGCGTACCATATTCCCATCATCAGACTGAACTCTTTCTGAATGACCAGGATAGCGACGCCCAGCACAGCGCAGTTCGTCGTAATCAAAGGCAGAAATACGCCCAATGCCTGATACAGAGCTGGCGATACTTTCTTCAATATAATCTCCACCATCTGCACCAAAGCGGCAATTACAAGAATGAACGCAATGGTCTGCATATAAGCCAGTCCACAGGGATTCAGGACATAATACTGCAACAGATAGGTGACCAACGTGGCCAGCACTAAAACGAAAGCCACAGCTCCGGCCATACCCAACGCCGTATTGATCTTCTTCGACACGCCGAGGAACGGACAGATGCCGAGAATCTGTGACAGAACAACGTTGTTCACAAAGATGGCTGTGATAAATACTATGATATATTGATAAACTGTTTCCATATCCTTACTCTCCTAAGTATTAAGCTTTTTTCAATTTATTCACGATGGCTATCAGATAAGCCAGAACAATAAAAGCTCCCGGTGCAAGCACAAACATCAGCATACCGTAGTCCACCGGCCACAGTTCACATCCGAATATTTTGCCCGTTCCCAGTATTTCACGAACAGCTCCCAACAAAGTAAGTGCGATAGTGAAACCAAGTCCCATGCCCAAACCGTCGAAAAAAGACGGCATGACACCGTTCTTGCTGGCAAAGGCCTCTGCCCGTCCCAGAATGATGCAATTCACCACAATCAGCGGAATGAACAGGCCCAAGGTGGAATAAATATCCGGAACAAAAGCCTGCATACACATCTGCAACGCCGTCACAAAAGAGGCGATAACGACAATGAATGCAGGAATACGCACCATGTCCGGGATGAGATTCTTCAACAACGAAATAACGACATTGGAACAAACCAGCACAAAAGTGGTAGCCAATCCCATAGACATGCCGTTCATGGCCGAAGACGTGGTTCCCAGTGTAGGGCACATACCTAACAAAAGAACAAACGTGGGGTTCTCTCTGATGATACCGTTCATCAGCACTTTAAAGTTATTCATTTCTGTTCCTCCTTTCTCTGTCTTTCAGATGTTCCTGACAGACTTTTATTTCCATTTTGGGCAGATGCACCGCTATACACATCCGTTGTGTTGCCCTTAAAGGCATGATAAGCCGCGTTCACCGCATTCAAGAATGCCCGGCTGGTGATGGTCGAAGCCGTAATTGCATCTATATCACCCCCGTCCTTGGACACTTTCAACTCCTTCTTCCCCGGATTCAGACCGATAATGTCGCCCTTACCACCTTTCTGAAACCACGTGTCGGCTTTCACTCCCAAGCCCGGAGTCTCCACTGTGGACAGTATCGTATACCCCAGAATCGTCCCCGATTCATCGAAACCTACCAAGACCTCCAACGGGCCTCCAAAGCCATTGGTCACAGCCTTGACGGCCGTCCCTTTATCTGTAGGATAAATCACATAACCGTCTGTCTCCACAGGCTCGTCCACTTTCAGCTCTCCGGGAGTGTCTCCCAAGATTACTCTTTTTATTCCATCCTGCAGGTTCTTCGCATTTATCTCTGCAATAGGTTCTTGCGTCACCATATTGACATACGCCAGACCGCCACCGGCAATGACGGAAATCAGCGTAAGCACAAGCACCATGTTCTTTAATGAAGATTCTAACTTTTTCATTTCTTCGCAACCTCCCCGAATCGTTTAGGTTTACAATAGGTATTAATCAAAGGAGTAAAGGCATTCATAATCAGAATGGCGAACGACATGCCTTCCGGATATGCGCCAAAAGTACGGATAACAACCGTAAGGAAACCGATGCACACGCCGTAAATGATCTGCCCCTTCGGGGTCATGGGCGAAGTGACATAGTCTGTTGCCATGAAACATGCCCCCAACATCAGACCTCCGGTGAGCAAGACCGTAACCGGTGACGCATAAACAGGATTGGACAGATGCAGCAATCCAGACAAGACAAAGACCGTCAGCAGAATCGAAACCGGTATGTGCCAGGTGACAATCTTGCGGGCCAGCATATAGGCCAATCCTATCAACAAGGCCAAAGCGCTCACCTCGCCCAGACAGCCTCCCGTCTGTCCTACAAGCAAATCTATGGCATCCGGCATTTGCTGAAGCACAGAAGCATCATTGTTCTTGATAGCCATTTTCATCAGCGACAGCGGTGTGGCTCCCGTCTCGGCGTCCAGATAAGCGGTTGTCTGTCCGGGAAGCGGCCAGGTTGTCATCTGTACAGGGAAGGAAATCAACAGGAACACCCGCCCCACCAAGGCCGGATTGAAAGGATTGCAACCTAATCCGCCGAACGTCATCTTGCCCACGCCGATAGCCACCAACGCACCGATGACAATAATCCATACCGGTAAGTTGGAAGGCAGATTGAAGCCCAACAAGAGTCCTGTCAGTACAGCCGAACCGTCGGTAATCGTCAGACTTTCGCGACGAAGGATGAATCTGGCAATGGCCCATTCAAAAAACACGCAGGAAATGACGGATGCAGCCAGTACGACAGCCGCCCCCACTCCGAAGAAATAAAGGGAAACCAACAATGCCGGTATCAGTGCGATGCATACGCCATACATATTTTTCTGCACACTATCCCGGCTATGCACGTGAGGAGATAGTGATACAATCAATTTCTTTGCCATAATCAATCAGTTTTATCATTTAGTATTACGGGCCCGGATAAGAGCCATGACTGTCGTTTTCCCCATGCGGACATTGTCCAAAATGGGTCTGAATGACGGACATGTGAACTGACATGAGCCGCATTCTATACATGAAGTAATGCCGTTTTCCTCAGCAACGTCCCATTTTCTCAGAGAAGAGGCCGTAGCCAGGAGGTAAGGCTCAAGCCCCATCGGGCAAGCACTGACACACTTGGCACAGCGGATACATGGCTGCGGAGCCGTGCGGCGGGATTCGCGCTCGCTCAACAGCAACAGTCCTGACGATCCCTTACATACCGGAACATCCAGATGTTGCAGGGCCTTTCCCATCATCGGGCCGCCCCCGATAACTTTTCCCGTATCATCAGGCAGTCCGCCGCATTCCTCAATCAGCTGACTCATCGGAGTTCCTATGCGGGCCAGCAGATTGGAAGGCGTCTGCAGATTCTTGCCTGTCACCGTAATGACCCGTTCAAACAGCGGTTTGTTCTTCATCACAGCCTCATAAATGGCAAAGGTCGTGCCTACATTCTGCACTATGACCCCGACATGAATAGGCAATGCCGGAGGTGCCGGCACTTCGCGTCCTGTGACGGCTGCTATCAGCTGCTTCTCTCCTCCCTGCGGATACTTAACCTGCAGCGGGACAATCTCTATATGAGGATATGCTTTTGCCTTTTCTTGCAGCAACGCAATGGCGTCCGGTTTATTCCGTTCAATACCGATATACCCTCTGTCCACCCCCACGGCTTTCATGATCAGAGAAGTACCAATCAGAATCTCTTCTGGCTTTTCCAACATCAGACGATGGTCTGCCGTCAGATATGGCTCACACTCCACCGCATTGATGACGACGCATTCGGCCTTTGTCCCCTTGGGAGGCGTCAGTTTCACATGGCAAGGGAAGGTGGCGCCTCCCATGCCGACGATGCCGGCTTCCCGGATTTTAGCCACAATGCTTTCCGCAGTCAGGTCCGGACGTCCGGCCAAAGGCACCACAGCATCGGAGCGGTCGATAGACTCTTCCCACTCATCCCCCTCGACGTCGACGAAGATAGCCGGACGGCGATAACCGCTGGCGTCCACCACGGCATCAATTTTACTGACCCTGCCCGACACGGATGAATGGACCGGAACAGACACAAATCCGTCGGCTTCTGCCAGCACCGTTCCGACCTTTACGGTGTCGCCTTTAGCCACAACCGGTTTTGCCGGGGCACCGATGTGCTGATAAAGCGAAAATACGGCCTGCTTCGGCAATCCGGAACGCCGTATCGGACTGGTGGCAGAAAGCTTATTTTCAGATGGATGTACCCCACCTATTTTAAACGTTTTCACGATATATGTTTTTTAAGTTGGTAATCAAAATTGTATCAGACTTCGGTTTTCACCGCCGACGCCGTTCCTGAATCAGGCGCAGTCACAGCTTCGGTCTTAGGCTTTCTCGGCGGGAAATTCAAGGCGTGAATGGCACCTTTCGGACAGGCTTCCTCGCACTTACGGCACAATTTGCACTTTTCCGGATCAATATAAGCCAGATTATTGTTCAGCGTAATGGCTTCAAACGGACAGGTTTTCACACATTTTCCACAACCTATGCACGAAGCCTTGCATATTTTGTTGGCCACAGCTCCCTTGTCACGGTTGACACACATCACCACCATGCGTCTGTTCTTCGGTCCCTTCGGACGAAGTTCAATCACTTTTCGAGGGCATGTCTTAACGCAGGCTCCACAAGCCGTACACAAATCTTCGTTGACCTGCGGCAGACCTGTCTCGGCATTGATGGACAAAGCCCCGAACTGACAGGCCGCAACACAGTCGCCACCTCCCAGACAGCCGAAAGCGCAGGCCGTTTCTCCCGTACCGGACAGCAGCTGCACGCGGCAGCTCCGCACACCATCATATTCCACTACACGCGGACGGTTGGCACACGTGCCGTTGCAACGCACCACAGCCACCTTCGGTGTGCTCTCAGTCACCGCCAGTCCTAATATACCTGCCACTTTTTCCATTACTGCCTGTCCGCCCACCGGGCACAACTTTCCATCCAGCGAACCGGCATCGGCAGCCTTCACACACGCGGCAGCAAAGCCGGAACATCCGGGAAAACCGCACCCGCCACAGTTTGCCTGAGGCAAAACCTCGGCCACACGGCCGATGCGTTCGTCTTCGACAACCGTGAATTTCTTGGAAACGACATACAGCACCACGGAAGAAATCAGTCCCACCGCCCCCAGAATGCCGACTGCAATCAAAATCACATTCATAACAATGTCTTTAATTTAAATGTTTTATGGTAAATGAAAACTTATTTGTCCATCTTTTCCTGTTTGCATACAGCAGGCCATAATAAACCGCCAGCACGCACAACGCCAGCAACGCTCCTGCCGGCTCGCTACTGGTAACCCACACAGAAAAGAACAAAACAAGCAAAAGGAGGAGCAAAGGCAGGATATAGGCCCACCATACGGCAGCAAGTCCCATACCGATGCTGCCCGTCAACAGCACCTCATCGCCTGCCCGGTAGGAAGATGTGTCGGATGTTTCCACCCGGATCAGCTTTTCTTTGCTTTCCGCCGCATTGCACAACCGTCTGGCTCCACAAGCCGAACAGGCTGATGTCTGGACGATCCGCACGCTGATGTGTTTCCCGGTTACGCTTTCCACAGTACCACGATGTTTAATCATTTGCCCCATTTTGCAAACTCTATGTTACAAAGTGATGCAAATGTAGCACTAATTTAGTAACTGATAATCGGCACCAGCTTAGAAAAATCATTTAATTTGCATTTTTTAACCTCTTGAAAATTCCGCATCGCCTTCACATGATTCTGCAGGCTGCGGGCCGTTGCAAGGACCGCCTCGTCCGGACGGCTCCGGACGGGATGCACCGACATGTCCAAGACCGCACAGGAACAACGCTTCCGGTCTTGTGGAAAACTGCCGGAAGTGTTGCGCAAGACCGGAAACGGCTTTGCGGAAAAGCGTCGACGGTGTTGCGCACAAACGGAAACGGCTTTGCGCAACACTTCCGGCCAGCCCGCGCACCGGCATGAAAAATCCCGTCACCGACCGCAAGCGGCAGCACGTTTCAGACCGAAAGGACTACTTCAGAATTTTGAAACGGGCAAAGCGCAACAGGAGTTGTTTCGTGCCGGTATGCTGGAACTCGACGGTGGCTTTCGTGTTCTCGCCCGTACCTTCTATATGTCTGACTTCTCCACGGCCAAAACGTTCGTGCTCTATCCGGTCGCCCACTTTCAGCTGTCCGGCTGCCGAGTTGCCGCCGGATGCCGCCGTCTGACGTCCGGCAGAAGCAACCGGACGGCTCTCACCGGCCTCTGTTCTTGCCGGCAACGGACGCAATCCGGATACACGTGTCAGCGGCATACGCGCATCGGCACGCGCATCTTCGGCTGCAACGGCACGCATGCGGGCGGCAAAGGAAGCTGTCGCGTCGCGCGACATGGCCTCGCGGCTGCCTCCCCAGCGACTGGTTTTCTGTTCCATCCGCACATAAGCCGGGTCTACGTCCTGCAGGAAACGGCTGGGATTGGAAAACTCCGTCTGGCCATAACGGAAACGGCTACGGGCATAAGTCAGGAAACAGAAGCGCTCGGCACGGGTCAGTGCCACGTAAAACAAACGCCGCTCTTCCTCCAGACTACGGATACTGCCCCCGGCCATGGGGCTGGGAAAGAGGTTTTCCTCCATCCCCACGATGAACACGGCCGGAAACTCCAGCCCTTTAGCGGAATGGATGGTCATCAGCGTGACCCGATGCTCCCCCCCGTCGCCCTGCTCTTCGTCCAGGTCGCTCAGCAGAGACACTTCCTGCAAGAAGTCTGACAGGAATACGGCATCCGCACGGCCTTCCTCCATGCGGGTATTCACAAAGGCGGACACCGCATTCAGCAATTCTTCCACATTCTCTTTCCGGCTCATGCCTTCCGGCGAGCTGTCCTGCATGATTTCGCGCATCATGCCGCTCTCCCGTACCGCCCGTTGCAGCATCACAGCCGCATCGGAACGCTGCGCATCCTCCGCCAGCGACGAGACAAGAGCCGTGTACTCCCCAATCCGGCTGAGCGTCCGCTGAGCCACCGGCAAGGAATAATCTGCCGGATGAGCCGCCACGCTCCACAGACTCACACCGTTTTCAGCAGCACAACGGATGATTTTGTCCAACGTTGTCTGCCCTATGCCACGGGCCGGGTAATTCACCGTCCGTTTGAATGCTTCCTCATCGTGGGGATTCACCGCCATCCGGCAATAAGCAATCGCGTCTTTCACCTCCTTGCGCTGATAGAACGAAAGGCCGCCATAAATCCGGTAGGGAATATTCCGTTTGCGGAGAGACTCTTCAAACGTACGGCTTTGGGCGTTGGTGCGGTACAGAACGGCAAAATCCTCATAGCCCAGATGCTCTCTGCGGCGCAGCTCCTGCACTTTTCCCGCCACGAATTCAGCCTCCTCTATGTCGCTGTATGCTTCAAACAGACAGATGGGTTCGCCTTTCTCCTTTTCGCTGAACACCTCTTTCGGTATCTGCTGCCCATTGTGGCGGATCAGACTGTTGGCCGCCGAGACGATGGTCTGCGTAGAACGGTAATTCTGTTCCAGCTTGAATATCCTCGCATTGGTGTATTGTCGGCTGAAGTTCAGTATGTTGTCGATGTTTGCTCCACGGAAGCTGTAAATGCTCTGCGCGTCATCCCCCACGACGCAGACCTGCTGCCGTTCCTTGGTCAGTTCCCACACGATGCGGTGCTGCGCATAATTCGTGTCCTGATACTCGTCCACCAGCACATACTGAAACTGTCCGGCATAACGCCGGCAGACGTCGGGATGCTCTTTCAGCAGCAGATAAGTGTAAAGCAACAGGTCGTCGAAGTCCATCACATTGCCTTGACGGCACCGCGCCATGTAGTCGCGATAAATCTGTCCGGTCTGCGGCATGTTGGCCGAACGGTCGGCCTGCAGCGCAGAGGCATCGGCCATATAGTCCTGAGGCATCACCAGACGGTTCTTGGCGTTCGAGATATGTCCGGCCACCGTTGCCGGCTTATAGACCTTATCATCGAGTCCTTTCTCCCGTATCAGGGTCTTGACCAGATTGCGCGAATCGGCCTGGTCGTAAATGGTGAAACGAGGACCGAAACCGATATGCTCCGCCTCGCGGGACAGTATGCGCAGAAACACAGAATGGAAAGTGCCCATCCACAGACAGTCCGCCCGCTCTTTCCCCACGAGTGTGGCGATGCGCTCTTTCATCTCACGGGCGGCCTTGTTGGTAAATGTCAGGGCCAGTATGTTCCATGGTGCCACGCCCTGTTCCAGCAGATAAGCAATCTTATAGGTCAGCACACGCGTTTTGCCCGAACCGGCTCCCGCTATCACCAGCGAAGGTCCGTCATTATACAAAACAGCCTCCCGCTGACTGTCATTCAAATCGTTCAGAAAATTCTCTTCCATACACAGTCTGTAAACAACATTCATTCAAAAAAATCCGACCATCCAGACAGGAAATCTCCCGCCACATACAGGAAAGAGTCGTACAGTTGAATCCCTAACAACAATATCAATATGAGCATGGCATACTGCCTTATCCCCCAGTACAGCACCGAGAGATACTCCCGCAATCCGCGCAAGTGAGAGCTCAGCACTGCATAAATCAAGGAGACGAGTATCACCCCCAGCGGAACAGTCTGGAGCAGACCGAACAAAAACGGCGACGGGAAAAGTCTTCCCGTGACACTGCGGAGAATGGCATGCGGACCGGCCAGCAGCAAGACAAGGCCAGCCAAATAGCAAAGCAAGAAAGCAAGGGCCAGCCAAAAAGCTTTGCGCTGACGATAAGTCAGCACTGAAACGCCGTGACGCACAATGTCGCGCACGGTCTCCGCCAACCCCGAACGCTCCACAGCACCGGCCATCAGCAGCAACGGGATGGAAACAGCCCAAAGCGGAGAATGGAAAGCATCCTGCACATGAAGATAATACCACCTGATGCCCTCTGCCGAGAACAAGTTGCGGAACGGCAGCCCCATGGCACTTCCCAACCAGCTGAGCGGAGCCAGCAAAACATAGACGGCCAACAGGAACAGCAATACACCGGCAACCATGTCATGCCGCCGCACGCCTTCCTCATTCAATTTATTCATCATCCGGTTCCAAATGCTCTAAGTCGATAATATGCAACTGCAAGGCCTTCACCACCAGACGGGTGGCATTGACACCGCCACGCTCCGCAGCAGGAAACAGTCTTGAGGCCAATTCGTTCTGTCTTTTCTCCAGACTTTTCACGCCAAAGGGCATACCCCTCAGGTTTGTTATCATTTCCTTGGTATACCCTAAAGCCAGATGACGCAGAAACCGCTCGTCATATTCGTCTATCTCGTAGTGAATCAACGCATCGCGATGCTGCTTCTCCGCCTCCACCGAACGGATAAACCGGGCTACTATCCTTTCCAGCACCGGCTCGTTGAATACATAGATGCGGCCATCCATGGCCTGACGTATGTCGTTCCGTGTCAGAAGCTCACCGGTTTTCAGGATAATTCCGTTGGCACCGGCCTTGAGCGCATCCACCCACAGCCGCTCGTTCTGAATCTCTCCGGTGAAAATCAGGATACGCAGGTCGGCATACTGTCTCCGCACCTTGCGGCAGATATCCACTCCCACCGTAGTCGAACCGCCCAGCCCCAGGTCGAGCAGCAACAGGTCCGGTACGCGAGTCTTTATCAGCGCCCAGAAATCAGGCTCGTTCATGGCCGTACCGATGACTTCGGCTTCCGGAACCTCTGTACGCAGAATCTCCTCCGTTCCTTTCAGTTCCAGCTTGACATCTTCAACAATAATCACTTTAAAATGTTCCATCTTCCTCTATCTATCTTTTCTTGGGCAAGGTAAACCATATCCGGCATCCGGTTTCGGAAACACACTCTGCTTCCATACGGCACCCGCAAAAGTTATTCAATTTATCTTGTTCACGGACAATCTCCTTGCAAAGCAGGTAAACATAATGAGATTTGTCCGGCAAAAACAGTTCCCGGCATTCAGCAGGCGTATATATGTGCAACGGAGTGGAGAAGCTGAAACACAGGAACTCATCATCCGCCGACAGTTCAAGCCTTAATTCGGGAACTCCTTCACTCTCGTGCTCCATCACCAGACGCATCCATTCCCCGCCGATAAGTTCCAGCATGAATACGAACAGGTCTTCGTCAGCACTCACACAGACATCGCCCTGATCGGCATAGACTGCGGACAGACGCACCTCATCGCCCTGCTTTTGCTGTTGCCTTCTGAGCCACTTCTCAACCGCCGGACGCACCGGAACCTGCGCACACCGGAAAAAACCGGTCTCCACCTGACGGTCGGCCTGCGCACACAACAAGACATAAATTTCACGATAGAACTCCGCAATATCGTGCAAAGACATAATCCGTTCTCTCCGTTCCGCATCGGTCATATCCTTTCTCATCGTTCTGATAACCTGCCGGATGCGGCTCGGATAGTACATAGACTCATGCTTGACGGACGACAGACAGTTGTCCAATATCTGATTCTGCACACGCAGCCGCGAACATTCATACAAGGCCCTTTGCTTTTCGTTCTCGGCCACGTCCACATTATCCTTATATGCTTCGTGCCGGATGACAGTCTCATAAAGCAGAATGGAAAGGTAAGTCACGATGTAGCCTTCAAAAATCAAGTCCTCCGGCTGTACCCTGTATGCGCCATAATAAACGCTCAACGCACCGATACACACTTTTTCCTGTTCGGAAACAGCCAGCTGCAGCGCATAGAAACGAGAATTGGAAAGTTGGTCATATACAACAGTCGACTGTTCATAAGCCTGCGTCAACAAGGTGTCGGTAATCAGGTCATGAGAAATCTGCCCTTGAGAGAAGGTCCCAATCCTGCTCCCATCCCGCTTATATAAAAGAAGGCTCACTCCGCTCACCTCGTGCAATTCACGGATGCCGTTCTGCAAGACGGTGAGCAGCTGAGCCATCCAACCTTCCGTCTGCTTCGTGTCGTCATAGCAATTCATGACATTCAACATGGCACGGTTCACTTCCAATACTTGCATCGCATTGAAACGAAACAGAATCCGACGGCGGAAATAGATGACGTAGATAAGAATAATAAAGATGAACGTCACCACGACAAGCAGTGCAATGCTGACCGACAAGTTGGTCTGTATGGCACGCTGACGGCCATACAGTTTCTCGACAGCATCATCTTTTGTCAGCAAACGGTAGAGATGTGTAAACTGATTGTTGTTGTAATCGTATACATTCCACTGCCGCAGGGCAAGTGCCGACACCGCCAATTCGTTGCGGATTCCCATAATAAGCTGGTAATCGGCTGCCACCCCCAAATCGAACCACTCCAGTTCCTCTGCACCTGTACCGGCCACTGTCAGCTGACGCCGGGTACATTCCGCAGGCAACACCGGCTGATAATAACGAGTAATATAGGTCAGTGTGGAATCGGCCATGGCCATGCTCTGCTCATACTTTCCGTCGATATTGGCAAAATATGCGGAATCGGCATACAATACGGCTCTGGTAAGCAGTCCGGAATCCAAGGAACCGGCAGGCAATGCCGCCTGACAGTTGACTTCCGGAACAGGAACCAAAGATATAAGAAAGACCGACAGCGTGCGGACCATACCTTTCGGCAACCGGAATGAAAAACGGCTGCCCTTTCCCAGCTCGCTCTTGATGTCGAAACGACAAACGCTGAACAGCTCACTGGATTTCCTGTACTTCCCGATAATCCCCTTGCAGTTTAACAGCCCGAATCCGCTGCCCTTCTCCTTCCCCGAAGCGGAATCCGACGCGCCGATCCGTCCGGCATCATAAATTTTCGACGATAATATCAGATTCACATCCTCTTCAGACAATCCGCATCCCGTATCAGCCACGGCAATCTCCACGGCGTTATCCACCTCTTGTGCCGTAACCGTCACCCGTCCTCCGGGAGAAGTGAACTTGCGGGCATTGTCAATCAATGTGTTCAACATGAAAAACGTAAGAGCCTTGTCGGCCTTCACCCACAGGTCGGTCGGAAGAATGTCCAGCCGCACCTGTTTCTTCTGAAAGCCATAACGGCCTTTTTCCTGCAGACAAAACAGTTCACGCAAGGGAAAGCTCTCCACCATCAGTTCCGGTTCGCCCCGACTGAGCAAGCCCCATTCTGCCAAAACCTTATTATAACGCTCAATCTGTTCAGCCAGTTCCTCCACATATTCCAATGCCGAGGCGTCACACTCCCCTGTCCGTTCCATACGGCGAAGCGTGTAAAGGATGCGGTCGATGAACGGCATAATGGAATGCACCAGCGACACCCGCGCCCGCTTCTGTATGTTTTTCCGCTTGTCTATGCTGATCTGCCGTTCGCTCCGCAAGAAATCTTCACGCAACTGCACATGCTCTTCTTTCAGACTCTCCGACAGCATGCGGTTCTTCTCTATCCATTCCATATAAGGCCTCAGCACCTTGCGCAGAAGCATGCTGTCATGCTTCATCCATGGATAAGCATCCAATGCCTGTTCCAGCGGATTTTCAGACCTTGTGAAAGCCACATCCACAAACCAGTTGTAGATATCATTCAGCAACACCTGCTGCATGGCTCTTCTCTTCTCCCACTTGCGGGCATAAAAGAACACTATGACGGCAAGCACCAGAGTGAGCACCAGCAAAGACGCCAGCAACGTGTTCAGCAGTTTGTTCTTTTGCGCCACAAGGTGAACCCGACTTTCCAACGATTTGTCCTGCCGGGTGAAGTCAAGCAAATCCAGATAGATATTGCGGTTATAGTCAGACTTTTGTTTGTCACCGACGGCACTGTATGCCTTACTCAGCCGCTCACGGATGGCCAACAAGCTGTTGGGCATGGTCTGAATATCGGCATCTGTAGTCCACAACATGTCCACAGATTGCTCATGACTGTCATCATACGGCTTCAGACACCGCTCCTTGTCGTCCGGAAAATACGTCCGGTGATGGAGATTCAGACAGGAAAGTGCGCTTTCATAATAGTTCAAAGCCTGATGATACTTGTCCTCTGCCAGCATGACATCTCCCAACACCCGGAAAGCCTCAATCTCAACTAACGGAAACCAGCAACGTCGTGCCGCCCTAAGACAGTCATGTGCCAAGGCTTCTGAAAAACGCAGTACCTCAGGGACACCGGCGAAAGAGGAATCTGCCGTGACAAAGGAATTGCACAGGTAGTCCAATTCCTCTTTACGCCAGAACGCTGCATCCGCACAATCGTCAGGATGCAGCAGCAATTCTGCCAACGACAGACCGACAAGCGATTCAAAATAAACATTGTCATAGCGTTCGGCTATGGAGAAAGCCAGCAGCAGGTCATCAAAAGCCTCGGCTATATGACTCCCATATTCAGAGGTCATTCTCTGACAGGACAGCCCACGCAAATAGTAATAAAAGACAAGCAAGGCTTTGTCCTTACGGATATATCCGTCTTCATCGATACAGGCCAGCTCCTCGGCCGCTGCCTGATCCTGCATCATCCGGAGAAAATTGCCGGCACTGACCAGGTGGAACTCCGTCTCGACATAAAACAGCCGCCTGCGATTCCGTCCCTGCACATCGTCGGATTCTTCATGTATGCGGCGGATTCTCTCGGAAGCCCGGTTGTAATAATCGAAGAACAGACGGTTTTGAGAGGTCTGCTGACAGATACGCATCATGTTGACGTCCCCCGCCAGCAGTTCTATCTGATTGCCTGTCGCGTTCTCCAGAAGACCATACAACCTGACACATCCCTTATAATCCAGATGAAGGAAGCTGATAAACATCTGGTGATTCAGTGCCTCACTACGGCCATCCGGATAGTTCACCGACAGACGCTCGGCCTGACGGGCCAGTTGTAATGCGGTGTCCGGATCTATGTACCGGTAAAGATAGGATTGGTCATTCAACGAGTCTACACGGGCAACAAGTGCCGCATCCGGACGGGACGCCTGCCACAGGGCAAACATTCCCGCCACGGCCAGACACAACAATGCAGCCATACTCACACATAGAGCAAGACGCTTCTGTCGGATATGAGCCGCAAACCGCTTCATCTTCTTATCAGGTACGGAGAAATGTGAGGGGTCTCACGATTTTCAAGAAAGGCCCACGATTTCTCCGTCCACCAAATCTATCCGCTCCGCCTGAGGCGACTTAGGCAAACCGGGCATACGCATAATGTCTCCGGCGACCAGAACAATCATCTCCGCACCACAGTTCAACACGATGTCGCGCACATGAACCGTAAAGCCCTTGGGCACGCCATAGGCATGTGCATTGGCAGAAAAAGAATATTGTGTCTTTGCCATGCAAACCGGATAGTGGTCAATGCCCAGCTGATGAATGCGCTCCAGCATCTTGCATGCTGCCGGAGAGAACGAAACTCCGTCGGCCCCATATATCTGCCGTGCTACTTTATTCGCTTTGGTTTCCACATCATCGGTATCAGCATAGGAGAACATCAACGGGCGGGAAGGCCGTTGCTCAATGGTCCGCACGACCAAATCGGCCAACTCTTCCGCACCACGCCCGCCGTCGCTGAAAGCACTGTTCACGGCAAATCCAACTCCCATCTTCTCACAATGCTCCCGGCACAAGGCGATTTCGTCCTCCGTATCGGTGTCGTAACGGTTAAAGCAAACCACCACGGTCTGACCGAAGCCTTGCATATTGGCGATATGCTTGTCCAGATTTTCAAAACCCTTACACAGTCCTTCCGCATTCGGCTTTCTGATGTGTTCCAGCCCGACACCGCCATGCATCTTCAGTCCCTGCGTCGTTGCGACAATGACGGTAAGTTTTGGCTGCAGACCGGCTTTGCGACACTTGATATTGAAAAATTTCTCTGCGCCCAAATCGGCACCGAACCCGGCTTCCGTCACTACGTAATCCGCAAAAGTCATGGCCAGTCTGGTGGCGATGACGGAATTGCATCCGTGAGCTATGTTGGCAAACGGGCCTCCATGAACTATGGCAGGCGTGTTTTCGGTTGTCTGCACCAGGTTCGGATGCAAGGCGTCTTTCAACAACACACAGATGGCTCCGGCCACGCCCAAGTCTTTCACGCGGAACGGACGGCCGTCTGTCGTGGTCCCCAGCAGAATATTCTCTATCCGCCGGCGCAAGTCTTTCTCATCCTTTGCCAGACACAAAACGGCCATGATTTCAGAAGCAGGCGTAATATCGAAACCGCTTTCCTGCACAACTCCGTTGGTTTTTCCGCAAAGTCCGGTGACAATATGCCGAAGATTTCTGTCGTTGATGTCCAGCACCCGTTTCCACAGGACTTCTTTCAGCGCAAAGCCTTCTTCACGATGCTGATAAATATAGTTGTCCAGCAAAGCCGTAATCATGTTATGCGCCGACGTTATGGCATGAAAATCTCCGGTGAAATGCAGATTGATCTTATCCATGGGCAGGATCTGTGCGTATCCTCCGCCCGCTGCTCCGCCCTTCAGTCCGAAACAGGGTCCCAGCGAAGGCTCACGCAGGGCCACGATATTCTTCTTGCCCAGCCGGCTCAGGCCCAAAGCCAGGCCTATGGATACGGTCGTTTTCCCGATGCCGGCCTTTGTAGGCGTAATAGCCGTCACCAATATCAGGTTGCTCCGCCGCACTTTCGCCTCATCGGTAAGGGCTTCCGGCACTTTGGCTATATACTTGCCGTAATGTTCCAACCGGTCGGCCGGGATACCTATACTGGAAGCCACCTCCTCAATGGGCTTCAGACGACATTCGCGTGAGATTTCAATATCACTCTTCATTGCAAATAAATATGGATTTAATTTCGCTTATAATGTTTGACAAAGTTAGCAAATTGTAGCCAAATACGTAGCAGAAGCTGCAAGAATCTGCCTTGAAAAGGCTATTTGTAACGGTCTTTCCACAGATGCAGCATGCGTTCCTGCAGCTTCATTTCCGCAGCGTTTCCCTGTGCATGCCAGATGCGCTTGCGGGCCAGCTCGTCCGGCAAGAACTGCTGTTCCACGAAATGTCCCTCGTAATCGTGCGCATATTTATAGTCCTTGGCATATCCCAGTTCTTTCATGAGCTGGGTGGGCGCATTGCGCAAATGCAAAGGCACCGGAAGATTGCCGGTCTGACGGACCAGCTGAAGGGCATCGTTAATGCCCATATATGCCGAGTTGCTTTTGGGGCTGGCGGCCAGATAGACCGTAACTTCCGCCAGCGGTATACGCCCTTCGGGCCATCCGATTTTCATCACGGCGTCGAAAGCCGCATTGGCCAGCAGGAGCGCGTTAGGATTGGCCAGCCCGATGTCCTCGCTCGCCGAGATCACCAGCCGCCGTGCTATGAAAGCCGGATCCTCGCCGCCCTCTATCATCCGTGCCAGCCAGTAGAGAGCGGCGTCCGGATCACTGCCCCGGATGCTTTTAATGAAAGCGGATATGATGTCATAGTGCAGCTCTCCGTCCTTTTCGTATGCCAACGGATTCTGCTGAAGCCGCTCTGTAACCACCGCGTCTGTGATGACAACCGTTTCCGTTCCGGCGGCTTCCACCACCAGTTCAAGGATGTTCAGCAACTTGCGGGCGTCGCCGCCGCTATACCGCAAGATGGCATCCGTCTCGCGCAGTTCTATGTGTCTTGTCCGGAGTTCCGTATCTTTCTCTATGGCGCGGTGCAGAAGCTCCAGCAAATCATCCCTTGTCAGACTCTTCAGCACATACAGCTGGCATCGCGACAAGAGGGGTCTGATTACCTCGAAAGACGGATTTTCCGTTGTGGCACCTATCAAAGTGACCGTACCTTGCTCCACCGCTCCGAGCAAAGAGTCTTGCTGCGACTTGCTGAAACGATGAATCTCGTCGATGAAAAGGATGGGACTGGCCTGAGAGAAGAAGCGGTTGTTGCGGGCTTTTTCTATCACCTCGCGGACATCTTTCACCCCGCTCGTCACCGCACTCAACGTATAGAAAGGAGTTTCCAGCTTATGGGCGATAATCTGCGCCAGCGTGGTCTTCCCCACTCCCGGCGGTCCCCACAGGATGAACGACGATATCCGCCCGGCATCTATCATCTTGCGCAAGACGGCATCCGGGCCGACCAGATGTTTCTGTCCTACATAATCGTCCAGCGTACGGGGACGCATTCTCTCTGCCAAAGGTGCTGCCATAATAGAATAAAGATTAAAAGTCAAACTGCAAGACAAACCTTACGCCGTTCTTTTTCACATTCGGAAGATTCAGATAATTCAGACGACGCACATAGTCTATGCGGAGAATCTTGAATATGTTGTGCACACCGACGTTCAGTTCCATATAAGGTGCGTCGCCCATGACAAAGCTCGTGGGCATACCATTGCGCGAGGGGAACTCGAACAGGTCGCCCTGTCCGCCCGCCGCATAAGGATTGTTCTTATCCGTCAGGGTGCCGTAAAGCGTCTTGAAGCCTACCACCTCACGCCACTTCAGGCGTTTGAGCAAAGGAATGCGGTTGAACAGTTTCCCGCTCAAGTCCCATTGCAAGGCAAGCGACACGAAACGGTCGTTCAGGAACTCCATGTTGTTGATCATATTGAACATGCTGCGCTGGATGATGTAAGAGTTATTGGCAGCCGGAGCAATCAGCAACGGGAAAGGCACCCTGTTCCATTGCGCTCCCGCACGGAGATGGACATCAATCCTGCCGCATGAGTTCAGCCAGAACCGCCTTGTGACAGAAAGCTCCGTATAGTTTGAGGCATAGTCACCGCCCAGCACTCCCTTGAACCCTGCCGTGTGCAACAGCGTATATACCGGGAAGTTATGATTCACCGGATGACGCCTTTGTTTGGTGACGGCGACCACCTCACCCGGCGCATACCGCAGGCTCAGGGTGGCCTCGCTTTGCCGGATTTCATGCACGGCCTGTCCCGCCATCGTGCGGTAAAAGAGCGACCCCGTAGGGTTTTGTGTTATATGACGCAACTGGGCCGTGATGCCGAAATGACTGTCAAATTCATAGACATAGCGCAGGCTGTACTGTCGGAAATACGCCATCTGGTCCACGGTCTGGGTCTTGAATGAGGCAAACACGTTGTCCTTATCCGTCGGAAGCATCGCATCAGACGGGGCCATCACATCGTAACGGGTGGACAAGGCTATGGAATTGCGGGGAAATTCCTCCGGAGAATACTGCTTCTTCAGGAACGAATATTCCACCTCGCCCTCATATTTCCACCTTCTGTCGCGCACGCCATAAGCCGCATAGCCTTTCAGAAAGAGGCGGGGATGCAGGTTGGCCGTGGTCTGCGCGCTGGCACGCAGACGGATTTTGTCGATAAAGTTGGAGGAAATCACGGTGTTGACCGGGCCAAAGTCCACATAATTCTTTTTCCCCGGAGGTGAGGTTTCCACATAATTTTCCACAAACGCCCTGACAATCCAGAGTATCCATCCCGCTCCCCGCTTCCGGGTCAGGTCGCGCACCATGTCCGGCATGGCGGCTTCGGAGCGGGTCAGCGTATCAGTCCGATGCCGGTTCCAGAACGCTTCGTCCCTCGTCTCCATCGTACCCTCGCGCGGCATTTCCCGCCGGTCGAACTCCTCGTCCGCAATAGGAGAGAAATCGAAGCCCGTGTATGCCGTGGTTCTCTTGACCAACATGTTATGGAACTTCTTCAAGGCTCCGAGTTCCACTATCATATTGTCTTTCACCAAAGCCCGCTGCCCGTTGGACAAAGTGGCAAAATCCTGCTCTATCACCAGCCGGCTGATGAAATTCACACTGGAACGGAGCGGCAGATTCAGCAGGCAACGCTTCACGCGGTAAGTGCTGTCGGCCAGCACCCACAGGCGTCCGGAAAAGCCGAAGTCCTGCGGGTTCTGCGGAATGAAGCTCAACTCTATGCACCGGTCGCCCTCTACATCCAGCGTATCCATGATGAAATACTGATAAAAAGATATGGCCGAGGCGGATGACAAAGGGCTGGTAAAATAACGTTCCAGCAGATTGATGGAATTGTCATAGATGTTCACGTCCGTAAAGAAACGCTGAAGGACAATGTTGGCAATATCACCGGTGGCAAAAAGCTCGTTCAATCCCTCCGAACGCTGGCCCAACAGAAAATTGCGCTCAGCCTCAGGGTTCTTACGGTAGATGTGCTCCGATGCCGTCTCGTTATATGTTAGCGGCAGAATGTTGGTCTGTGTCTGCGGGCAATATTCCACCTGCTTCAGCAACGTCGGGAACTTGCGCAGAAAGCTGCTGTCCATAAACTGCTGGGTGAGGTTGTTGAACGCGAACGTTATGCGCTGGTACTTGTCATAACGGTAAAACTCATTATTCTTCAGGTCGTTGCTCTTCTTCGCATCGATCACCTTGCGCATCAGCTCCACCGCAGGATTATGCTTGCGGCTGTAACGGTACTTTTTAGGCTTCACCGACAGCTCCGACAAGCGGTAGTCTGTGGGGCGCAGTTTCACATCCAGCGTCTGCCGGCCGGCATTCTTCGCCGCATATACCTTATATGTAGCATATCCCACGCACGAGAACACAAGAGAATCCCCCTCGCTGATGGGCCTCAGCGTATAATAGCCTCTTCTGTTTGTCACAGTCCCCACCTGACGATGCTGCTCAAAATAGATGTTCACTGACGGGACGGGCGCACCGGTTTCCGCATCCGTCACCCGCCCCTTGAACTGCGCATGCGCCGACAGCGCGGCGCACCAACCTGACAACAACAGTAAAAGAACTTTATAATTAAGCTGCGATAGCATGGACTGACTTTAAAGAATCAAGTTGCAAAGTTAATGAATAGGCGGAAAACAATCGTACAAATTACGCTATTTAACGTGAATCCGTCCTGCGCAGAAAGGTGCACGGGGCGGAGAGCTTCTGCCGGCATTGCAGGAAAAAACCTTCCCGCGAGCCGCACGGATTCTATATCTCCAGCCTGGAGATATAGATTTGAGCGCGTGTTTTCCGGTTTTTCCGGCCCGCCATTCCGGTTTCCGTTCCGCACGGCGGACCGTATTCCCGCCCCGTTTTCCCGCCGGAATTGCGTTAATTATGGAAATTCTGCGGGGCGAGGAGCATACATCTGACCTGAAATCCGTATCTTTGTCCCCGCATTGCAATGCAGAATCATCAAACAGAAGAATCAATGGAAGATATGAAAGAAAAAGGGGGCCTGCCGGAAAACGCGTTCCGGGAGCTGAAAGAGGGCGAGACTTACAGGCCTTTAATGTCAGCCGACAAGGCGTACAAGGAAGTGACCGTATGGTCCGTTCTGTGGGGCGTTCTGATGGCTGTCATATTCTCAGCGGCCTCAGCCTATCTGGGTCTGAAGGTCGGGCAAGTGTTCGAAGCGGCCATACCCATCACCATCATAGCCATAGGCGTGACCGGAGCCACCCGGCGCAAGGGTGCCTTGGGCGAGAACGTCATCATCCAAAGCATAGGAGCCTGTTCGGGTATGGTAGTGGCCGGTGCCATCTTCACCCTTCCGGCTCTGTATATCCTGCAAGACAAATACCCGGAAATGACGGTGAATTTCCTCGAAGTGTTCATCTCTTCCCTGCTTGGAGGCGTATTGGGCATCCTGTTCCTTATCCCGTTCCGCAAATATTTCGTGAAAGACATGCACGGGAAATATCCTTTTCCCGAAGCCACAGCCTCCACACAAGTGCTCGTTTCCGGCGAGAAGGGGGGCCGGCAGGCCCTGCCGCTTCTGACTGCCGGGCTTATCGGCGGACTTTATGACTTTGTCATCGCCACCTTCGGCTGGTGGAACGAGGCTGTCACGTCGCGTTGCATGGAATGGGGGCAGGCACTAGCGGACAAGACCAAGCTCGTGTTCAAGATCAACACGGGCGCGGCCGTTCTGGGTATGGGGTATATTGTCGGACTGAAATACGCTCTGATCATCTGCTGCGGCTCCGTCGCCGTCTGGTGGATCATCATCCCGCTCACGGGTCTGCTGTTTCCCGACCTTGACATCAGCTCTGCGGACCTGCCGCTCACGGCGGCTGCCGCCACTCCGGAACAGCTCTTCCAGTATGTCAAGAGCATAGGCATCGGCGGCATAGCCATGGCCGGCATCATAGGCATACTCAAAAGCCGGAAAATCATAACCGGCGCCGTCAGGCTGGCCTCGCAGGAGATGAGGGGACGGGCGCAGGTCGCCGCCAGCACTCCACGCACACAGAAGGACATACCCATGAAAATCATCGTCGCCGGTTCTTTGCTCACGTTGCTGGCCGTCGCCCTGTTTTTCTATTTCGATGTCATGAAGGGCAACCTGCTGTTCACGCTCACCGGCATCTTTTTAGTGGCCGTCATCACGTTCCTTTTCACCACAGTCGCAGCCAATGCCATAGCCATAGTGGGCAGTAATCCGGTGTCAGGCATGACGCTGATGACACTGATTCTGGCCTCTGTCATCATGGTTGCGGTGGGCTTGGAAGGTCCTGCGGGCATGGTGGCCGCACTCATCATGGGCGGTGTCGTCTGTACGGCCCTTGCCACGTCGGGCAGTTTCATCACCGATCTGAAGATAGGCTATTGGCTGGGCAGCACCCCGCAGAAACAAGAGTCCTTCAAATTTCTGGGCACACTGGTATCGGCAGCCACCGTAGCCGGTGTCATCATGATTCTGAACGAGACCTACGGCTTCACCAGCGGGCAGCTGGCAGCACCGCAGGCCAACGCCATGGCCGCCGTCATCGAACCGCTGATGAGCGGTGCCGGTGCCCCCTGGCTGCTCTATGGCATAGGTGCCGTCATCGCCATCGTGCTGACAGCCTGCAACGTGTCTGCTCTGGCCTTTGCCCTAGGCATGTTCATCCCGTTGGAGTTGAACCTGCCGTTGCTGGCCGGCGGACTCATCAACTGGTATGTAACCACACGAAGCAAAGACGCGGCGACCAACAAACAACGCGGTGAAAAAGGCACCCTCATCGCTTCCGGCTTCATTGCCGGCGGAGCCTTGATGGGAGTGGTCAGCGCCGCCCTCCGCTTCGGCGGCATATCGTTCGACTACAGCCAATGGTGGGCCAACCCGGCCAGCGAATGGCTGGCCCTGGGCATGTACGCTCTTCTTATAATATATGTAATAAAAGCCTGCACCCGGACGGGGAAACCGGGCGTCTGCAAAAAAACAGATAAAAAAGACTGATAACCTTTGGCGTCTCGAAGAAAAAGCGTAACTTTGCGCCGCCGTTACGAGTTGACGGCATATTTCAAACCTATATCAAAAACAAAAAAACTATTTTATGGCAACAAAAATCAGATTGCAACGCAACGGCCGTAAAGGTTACGCCTTTTACAGCATCGTTATTGCAGACGTAAGAGCACCACGTGATGGTAAGTTTACAGAAAAGATTGGGACATACAATCCGAACACCAATCCTGCCACTGTAGATTTGAAATTCGACCGCGCTCTTTATTGGGTAGAAACCGGAGCACAGCCCACGGACACTGTCCGCAACATTCTGTCAAAAGAAGGTGTCTACATGATGAAACACCTGCGCGGCGGTGTGAAGAAAGGCGCTTTCGATGAAGCTACCGCACAGGCTAAGTTTGAAGCATGGAAGAGCGACAAGCAGAAAGGTCTGGACGCTTTCGCAGAAAAGCAAGCGACAGAAAAGAAAGCAGCAGCCGAAGCCCGTCTGCAGGCCGAAAAGAAAATCAATGAAGAGATCGCTAAGAAAGTTGCAGAGAAGAAAGCCGCTGAAGCCGCAGCAAAAGCTGAAGCCGAGGCTGCCGCAGCTCCTGCTGATGCTCCCGCAGAAGAAACAACAGAAACTCCTGCCGAAGCATAAACCATTTTCTATTTATACTTCTTTCAAACAAACACAAAGGGTGGCTGGTTCCGGACGGAACTTATGCCGCCCTTTTCCATTTCCATTCCACAAAATCATCCCGACCGACGGGAATGCCGGATTCCGCCCTTGCCGGATATCCCTGCCTCTGAATGCCCGGAATTGAAGGCATTCCGCACCCCATGCAAGACATGCCTGCGCAAGACGCCGAAGGGGTTTGCGCAACACGCTCCATGGTTTTGCGCAACACAGAGCGCACTTTTGCGCAAGAAAAACCACGGCACAGGCAATAGTGGAAAAGCCTCATGAAAAATATTTCCCGTTTCTGTCCATACATATTGATTATTATCACTATCTTTGTCCGTGCAAAGGGGTGCTGTCCCGTTGGTGACGGCTGAGATCATACCCTGTGAACCTGATGCAGATAATGCTGCCGAAGGGATTGTATGGAAATCCAGAACGCTCACAGCCGGACAAAGTCTCCTCCCCTTTCTGCCCTGATATGACGAAACAAGCCACAGAAAGGAAATATGCCCGAATTACAATTTATCACACACTACACGGAACAATACACCTATGCCGAATCAGCCCGCATGGCTCTCGAAGGCGGTTGCCGCTGGATACAGCTCCGCATGAAAAACGCATCCCGCGAAGAATGGTTGCAGACCGGAGCAGAAGTAGAAGCCCTCTGCCGCCGATATGGCGCAACATTCATCATTGACGACCACGTAGACATGGTGAAAATCCTGAACGCCGACGGCGTACATCTGGGCAAAAACGACATGCCCATCGACGAAGCCCGCCGGATATTAGGCCCCGGCCATATCATAGGAGGCACAGCCAACACCATCGAAGACGTGGAAATGCATGCCCGCCGTGGAGCCGACTACATAGGATGCGGCCCATACCGCTTCACTACCACCAAAGAGCGGCTGGCACCCGTGCTCGGCACTGAAGGCTACCGCAAGATAATGGCCGGCATGAAAAGCCGCGGGCTGCGACTGCCGGTCGTGGCCATCGGAGGCATCACACGCAACGACATTCCACAACTGCTGCAAACCGGCATCGACGGTATTGCCTTGAGCGGCACCATCCTGCGGGCCGCCGACCCCGCTGAGGAAACACGCCTCATCCTGCACACCATGAATTCATAATCAAGCATCATCAAAACAAGTCTAAATATGGAGAATCAATTCAAAATCAACTATCCGAGTTCGGAAAAAGTATACCGCCAAGGCACTTTGCACCCCGAAATAAAAGTGGGCATGCGCAGAGTGAACCTCACCCCGACCGTCACCGTAGAGAACGGCCAGCGTGTGGTGCGCGAGAACGCTCCCGTATATGTCTACGACACCAGCGGCCCATACAGCGACCCTCTGGTGCCCATCGACCTGAAACAAGGACTGCCCCGTCTGCGCGAGCCATGGATTCTGCAACGCGGAGATGTGGAGCAACTGCAGCAGCTGTCCTCCGAATACGGAAGAATGCGTCTGGCCGACAAAAGTCTGGACCACCTCCGGTTCGGGCACATACGGCTCCCCTATCGCGCCAGGAAAGGCCGGCAGGTGTCACAGATGTACTACGCCAAACAGGGCATCATCACGCCGGAAATGGAATATGTGGCCATAAGGGAAAACATGAACTGCGCCGAACTGGGCATCGACACCTACATCACACCGGAATTCGTGCGTGATGAAATCGCAGCCGGACGGGCCGTACTGCCGGCCAACATCAACCATCCGGAAGCGGAGCCCATGATCATCGGACGGAATTTCCTCGTAAAAATCAACACCAATATCGGCAATTCGGCCACGACGTCGAGCATAGAAGAAGAAGTGGACAAGTGCCTGTGGAGCTGCAAATGGGGCGGCGACACGCTGATGGACCTCTCCACGGGGGACAACATTCACGAAACCCGCGAATGGATCGTGCGCAACTGTCCCGTCCCGGTAGGCACGGTGCCCATGTATCAGGCCATGGAAAAAGTGAAAGGCAAGGCCGAGAACCTGACCTGGGAGCTGTTCCGCGACACCTTGATAGAACAGTGCGAGCAGGGAGTGGACTACTTTACCATCCATTGCGGCATCCGGCTGAAGAACGTGCACTACGCCAACGAGCGTCTGTGCGGCATGGTGAGCCGTGGCGGGAGCATTATCTCGCAGTGGTGCACTTATCATCAGAAAGAAAGTTTCTTATATGAGCACTTCGACGACATCTGCGACATTCTGGCACAATATGACGTGGCCGTCTCGCTGGGCGACGGACTGCGCCCCGGCTCCATCTACGACGCCAACGACCGCGCCCAGTTCGCAGAACTGGATACGATGGGCGAACTGGTACAGCGCGCATGGGCGAAAAACGTGCAGGCCTTCATCGAAGGGCCCGGCCATGTGCCCATGCAGAAAATACGGGAGAACATGGACCGGCAGACAGACAAATGCCACGAAGCTCCGTTCTATACCCTCGGCCCGCTGGTGACCGACGTCGCTCCGGGCTACGACCACATCACCAGCGCCATCGGGGCGGCACAGATCGGCTGGTACGGAACAGCCATGCTCTGCTATGTCACTCCGAAAGAACATCTCGGTCTGCCAGACAAAGAAGACGTGCGCACGGGAGTTGTCACCTACAAAATAGCAGCGCATGCCGCCGACATCGCCAAAGGACATCCCGGAGCCACCGTACGCGACAATGCACTGAGCAAAGCCCGCTATGAGTTTCGCTGGAAAGACCAGTTCAACCTGAGTCTGGACCCCGACCGCGCACTGGAATACTACAAGGCCGGCAATCATTTCAACGGCAAATACTGCACGATGTGCGGACCGAACTTCTGTGCCATGCGCATCAGCCAAAACCTGCGCGACTGTGAGTTCGACTCCGAAGAGGAAGCCCGTCTGCATCAACAACAATCGTAACAGCATAAGAACGATACAGCACACCAGCCCCGTCCGTCCGGCTCATGGCCTGAGACGGACGGGGTTTTCGTCGCCTGATGCCGGGCTTTGTATAACAAATGATTTTTAAATGAAAAACTAAAGAAATCCCCCTGCACTGATAGGTTAGATATGTTTTTTTGCTAACTTTGCAACACAAACAGCGACATTGTACTCATGAAACTGATATTACTGACGCCTCCGGATTTCTTTGTGGAAGAAGATAAGATACTCACCGCCTTGTTTGAAGAAGGACTGGATCTTCTTCATCTGCGCAAGCCGGGCACCGAGCCGGTCTACTCCGAACGTCTGCTGACCTTGATTCCGGAAAGCTATCACAGTCAGATCGTCGTACACGACTATTTTTATCTGAAAGAAGAATTCAACCTGAGAGGCATCCACCTGAACAGCCGCAATCCGAATCCTCCGGCCAATTACAAAGGACATCTGAGCAAGTCGTTCCATGACATAGACGAACTGAAAGCCGAAAAGAAAAACTTCAACTACGTTTTTCTAAGCCCGATATTCGACAGCATCTCCAAGTCCGACTATACGGCTGCTTTCAGTATGGACGTCCTGCAACAGGCTTCAGAGCGCAACATCATAGACAAAAAAGTGATGGCCCTGGGCGGCATAACGGCAGAAAATATGAGCATCGTGCGCGAACTGGGATTCGGCGGCGTTGTGGTGCTGGGCGATTTGTGGAACCGTTTCAACATACATTCCACACTGGACTACAAAGAGCTGCTCAATCAATTCCGTAAATTGCGCAAGGCCGCAGACTGACATAAGAAACAACTACTTCTACAAAAAACACATTAATACGTTATAGAGAGATGGGTGAAAATAGTTCTTTTATGGTTTTCTCAGGAACCAAATCCAAGTATCTGGCAGAAAAAATCTGCTCCAGCTTATCGTGCCCGCTCGGCAAACTGGTCATCACACACTTTGCCGATGGAGAGTTCTCGGTGTCATACGAAGAGTCCATCCGCGGACGCGATGTCTTTCTGGTACAGTCCACCTTCCCAAACTCTGACAATCTGATGGAACTTCTCCTGATGATAGATGCAGCCAAACGGGCGTCTGCCAAAAGCATCATTGCCGTTATCCCCTATTTCGGGTGGGCACGCCAGGACCGCAAAGACAAGCCGCGTGTGTCTATCGGTGCCAAACTCGTAGCCGACATGCTGAGTGTGGCAGGCATTGACCGTCTGATCACCATGGACCTGCATGCAGATCAGGAACAAGGGTTCTTTGACGTTCCCGTAGACCACTTGTATGCTTCAAGCGTATTATTACCTTATATCAAATCGCTGAAACTGAAAAATATCGTCATTGCCGCACCTGATGTAGGCGGCTCAAAACGTGCAAGTACCTACTCCAAATACTTGGAATGCCCTCTCGTACTGTGCAATAAGACACGGCGCAAGCCTAACGAAGTGGCCGACATTCAGATTATCGGCGACGTAAAAGGGGCCAATGTCATCCTGGTCGACGACATGGTGGACACTGCCGGCACCATCACCAAAGCCGCCAATCTGATGAAAGAAAAAGGAGCTGTCTCCGTACGTGCCGTCGCCACCCACTGTATTATGTCGGGACCGGCTTCCGAGCGTGTCCAGGATTCCGCACTCGAAGAATTAGTGTTCACCGACAGCATACCTTATTCTAACCGTTGCGCCAAGGTAAAACAGATCAGCATTGCCGACATCCTGGCTGAAACCATCCGCCGTGTGGAGAACAACGAATCCATCAGCTCGCAATATCTGATCTGATATTACGCACCGGCGTAATGAACATAAATCACCATAAAGCCGTCACAGCTCCCATAATCAAAGGTCCGTGCGGCTTTTTCAATTTTAAAAAGCTTATGCATACAAAAACTTTACTTCTGGCAGGATTATTCACAGGCATCTGTGCATCCTGCTCACAGCACAGTTGCAAGATTGAAGGCACTGTGGAAAATGCCAAAGACGGAGACACACTGTACATCGCCAGAATGACCGACGGCACTTTTCTTCCGACGGACACCGTTCTGCTGACCGACGGGAAATTCTCCATGAAGGTGGCTTGCGATTCCACTGTCATTGCAAGCTATTATTATCAAGACAAGCAAAACCATGAGATATACAGCAACATCTTCTTCATGGAAAACGGGAACGTCAAACTCGGAATCAGCTCAAACGGCAAAGTCTCCGGAACAGAATGTAATGACATCTATCAGCAACTGATGGATTCCGTCTATGCCATTCACGCACAAATGAGCAAAATCTATTCGGAACATGCTCTGACAGACTCCACAATGGAGTTCACTCCCGATCCGGAAACGGAGGAACAGCTGATAGCCTTAGACAGACAATCCAACGAGTTGGTGAAAGAAAATGTGAAAGCTCATATAAACAAACCTGTCGGATACTTCCTTTTCCTGTCTTGTTACAACATGTTCACTCCGGCAGAAATCTTAGAACTGGCAGACCAAGTGGCCCCCAATTATAAGAACAGCAGCACCATCAATTACATTAAGGAGGAAGCACAAAGAGGTATGAATCTGGCCAGCGGACAGTCGTTTGCCGACATAGCCTTGCCTGCCATAGACGGAAGTAACCTGCGTCTGGCTGACATCATCAAAAACAACAAACTGACATTGGTGGACTGCTGGGCCAGCTGGTGCGGGCCCTGTCGCAAGGAAATGCCAAATGTTGTCTCCCTCTACAAAAAATATCATGAAAAAGGACTGGAGATTATCGGAATTTCATTCGATGAAGATGAGAACGAGTGGAAACAGGCCGTAGAAGAAATGAACATGACTTGGCCGCAAGTATCTGAATTACAATCGTGGGACAATATCATGACCCGTCAGTATGGCGTGACTTCCATCCCTTACACCATACTGATAGACAGCAACGGGACTATCATCGGTCAACAGCTCCGCGGAAAAGAACTGGAAGATAAAGTAAAGGAATATCTGGACTGACCGACTCAAAAGATTCTGTTATAAAGAAGGAGCTTAAACAAAGAATCCCGGACAATCTTGTCCGGGATTCTTTTATGTAATGAAACATCAGGCCATTCATTAGTTGAACCATCTGACATAACAGAAGTCCTGACGGTGAGGCAGATCCTTGTTCTTCGGGAACATCCGGTATGAAACTTTGAAACTGCCTGCATTATTGATGGAATGCACCACCTCAAAGGTGTACAGATTTCCTTCTCTTTTAATCACCTTCAAAGGCTCCACAGAATATACATGATCAACACCATCGGTATCCGTATGCAAGGTAACCAATTCTATGCCAATGGCATCATCCAGTCCTTTCTCGTCCACCACAATGTGAATCGTATAGTCTTTTCCGCTTTCAATGCTTCCGTTCACCAAATCGTCACACTTGTCCGCCGAAACCACCTGAATCTGATCCCACTTCTCGGCAACCATCTCTTTCCAAGCCGCAATCTCTTTTGCCTTGGCATAATTGTTGGCTGCAAGAAGTTTAAAGCGGGCAGCTTCCTTATTGTAGAACTTACTGTAATAGTCGTCCAACTGGCGTTTCATCGTATAATGCGGCGCGATGCGGGCGATAGAGTTCTTAATGGCTTTCACCCAACCCGTAGAATAGCCCTTGCTGTTGCGGGCATAATACAATGGCAGAATCTCATTCTCCAACAAGCTGTAGATAGTAGCGGCATCCAACTGGTCCTGATAAGCCTGATTATCGTAGGTGCGTTTCTCCGTCAATGCCCATCCGGCTCCTTCGCGATAACCTTCAAGCCACCATCCGTCAAGCACAGACAGATTCAACACTCCGTTCATCAAGGCTTTCTCACCCGATGTTCCGCTGGCTTCCAACGGACGTGTCGGCGTGTTCATCCAGATGTCCACTCCGCTGACCAAACGCCGGGCCAGCTGCATGTCGTAGTTCTCCAGGAAAATGATCTTGCCCAGGAACTCAGGCCGCTGTGAGATTTCATAAATCTTCTTGATGAGTCCCTGTCCGGCTCCGTCAGCAGGATGCGCCTTACCCGTGTAAAGGAACTGCACCGGATAGTTAGGGTTGTTCACGATCTTTGCCAGACGGTCCAAATCAGTAAACAGCAGATGCGCACGTTTGTATGTGGCAAAACGACGCCCGAAACCAATCAGCAACGCATTGGGATTAATCCTGTCCATCAACGAAATAACGCGCGACGGATCTCCCTGATTCTTCAACCAACTATCACGGAACTTCTCGCGGATGTAATGAATCAGCTTGGTCTTCAGCTCCATCCTGTTTTTCCAAATATCTTCATCAGGAACATTGTAAATAGCCTCCCAAATCTTCTCATTACTCAAGTCGTTCAGGAATTCCTTATCGAAGTGTTTCTCATACAACCGTTTCCAAGCCGTTGCTGCCCATGTCAGGAAATGCACACCGTTCGTCACATATCCCACATGACTCTCTTCCGGGAAATAGCCTTTCCAGATATTAGCGAACATCTTCTGCGATACTTTGCCATGCAACCAGCTTACGCCATTGACCTCTTGACATGTGTTGCAGGCAAAAGTCGACATACAGAAACGTTCAGAATGATCATCCGGATTCTGACGTCCCATGCCGATGAATTCATCCCACGAAATGCCTAATGCAGATGCATAACCTCCCATATACTTACCAAACAGGCCTTCATCGAAATAATCATGACCAGCCGGAACCGGAGTATGAACAGTATAAAGAGAAGAAGCGCGTACCAGCTCTAAAGCCTGGTTAAACGTAAGACCTTCCTTAACATAGTCCAGCAAACGCTGCACATTACACAAAGCTGCATGCCCTTCATTACAGTGATAAATATCTTTCTTTATTCCTAATTTCTTCAGCAACAAGACACCGCCGATACCCAAAAGTATCTCTTGCTTCAATCGGTTTTCCCAATCTCCGCCGTAAAGAGTATGCGTGATAGGACGGTCAAATTCTGAATTCATGTCGTTGTCTGTATCCAACAAATACAGTTTTACGCGTCCTACATTTACCCGCCATACAGAAGCATACACTTTATAATTGAGATAAGGCACTTCCAATATCATCGGATTGCCGCTCTCGTCCAGCACCCGTTCCACAGGCAGACTGCCAAAGTTTTGGGCTTCATAGTTAGCTATTTGCTGCCCGTCCATCGAAAGTGTCTGTGTGAAATAGCCATAACGGTACAAGAAGCCTATGCCACACATATCGACATTGCTGTCTGAAGCCTCTTTCATATAGTCACCGGCCAATACGCCAAGACCACCGGAATAAATCTTCAGCACATGGCTCAGACCATATTCCATACAAAAATATGCTACAGAAGGCCGACTACGGTTCGGTTCCACATCCATATATTCACGGAACATGTCATATACCACATTCATCTTATGGATGACAGCCTTGTCATTGGCCAGCTCTTCCATTTGTTCATAACTAAGACGCTCAAGAAGCATGACGGGATTGCCTCCTACTTCTTCGTACAAATCCTCATTCAAGCTCCGGAACAAAGAGCGTGCGTCATGATTCCACGCCCACCACATGTTGCGGGCAAGTTCTTCTAATTTGTCTAGTTCTTGCGGAATACGTGACTTCACATTCACTTGTTTCCAGCTTGCATCATTAGCGCAACTCGCTTTAATTTTCATAAACTATACAATTAATAAAACATATAAACGTTCATCATATCTATTCTTTGCCTGCCGACAGCTTCACAGCACAACGCTGCTTGGCTTTCCGCAAAGCAAAATCATAAGCTTGATAATAGTACTGAATAAAATTTTTCCACAGAGCATGCTCGGCAATCCGTGCCGCATTCTTCCGCGCATTTTCTATCTTCTCACTACTGAATGAAGCAAAAGCCGCGATAGAATCCTTTATAGCATCTGCCACTTCCGAATAGTTGTAATCTGTCCGTGTCAGCACTTGTACTCCATCTTCCAACTCACCATTCCTACCCAAAAGCTGATTGACCCACATGCCAAATCCGGAAAGATTCGTCGTGATGCAAGGCACATGAAAAGCCACACTCTCCAATGGTGTATACCCCCATGGCTCATAATATGAAGGATATATAGTCAGATCATTTCCGATGAGCAGATCATAATATGGCGTATTGAAGATTCCGTCTTTTCCGTCTAAATAACATGGAACAAAAATAACCTTTACCTTATCTTCAGGATGATTCCACATATTGTAACGCTTCATGTAATCTATCACCTGATCATGCGACATCTCATGCAACCAATGCGTCAAGAGCGGCCACTCCAAAGGAGTTTTGTATTTCAAGCCTGACGCTAACCGTTGTTGTAAATCTTCCCTTGGACTGCCGACCCACGCAGGAACCTGAACCAATGCCAGCACTTGTCGTTTCAGATCCTTATTCCGTAACGAGCGGTTTAAAGCCTCCATATACAACCCGATTCCCTTGTTGCGGTATTCATATCGCCCGCTGGTAGACACAATCATCACATTATCATCAAACTCTGTCCCCAACAATGCCTCCGCAACATCTATAATCTTTTTACGTGCCTCCTCGCGTTTCGCTGTAAACTGAGCACCAGAAGGGACAAAATCTTTCTCAAAACCATTCATCAGAACCACATCAGCCGGTTTGTCCAACAATTCCGCACATTCTCGGTTCGTCACTTCACTCACAGTTGTAAAGCAATCCACATTATGAGCTGTCTCACGTTCTATCGAATGTTTAGACTGCATATTCAACTCTTGTGCCATCTGATTACCGTTATATGCAAAGAGATATTCATACAACGGTTTGTGATTACCGGCTATGGAACGCCCGATACTCGTTGCATGCGTGGTAAATATGGTGGCAATTTCAGGAACATGCTTCTTGACATATAAGGCCCCTAACCCTGTCATCCACTCGTTTGCCTGATAAATGACATTCTCACTATGACCTTTTAACATGCAGTTATAGAAACTCTCAACAGCTCTTCCTGCAGCGTATGAAAACATGGAAGCTTCATCATAATCACCGTAAGCATGCAGAGAATCCACGCCAAAATCTTCCCACAGATGTGTATAAATATCATTCTTAATGGCAAAGAAAGACTGAAAATCCACCAAAACCGCCATTGGTTTTCCCGGAACATTCCATCGGCCTATTCGTACATTCAGTCCCTCTTGCTTCGCTATCGCGCGCCAATCCGTCCACAAAGTTTCATCCTCTGCCCATAATGGGTTTTCCTTTCCCTGCCATAAATCAGGCCCAATGAACATTATTTTATCCGGAAATTCATTTTGAAGTGTCTTTGCCCGCGTAGACAATACGGTGTAAATCCCCCCAACTTTGTTACAAACTTCCCAACTGGATTCAAAGATGAAATCAGGAACGTACAATTTCTTACTCATTTTTAACCTTTTATAAACTTTACAAAGTTACAAAAAATATGAAAACAACAAAAAGAAATAGCCTGCTATTAAACACATTCTGCTAAAACATTCATAAAAAACAGTTAATCGTTTCCGAAAAGAAATTCAAATCAAAATAAATACTCATGAAAAAGCATTAATTTATTTCGCCTGAAACAAAAGACAACCTATCTTTACATAAAAAGAAGTTTGACATGAAAAAATATCTGTTCTTAATTGCTTTTTGCTTACAAACAAGCTTTATAATAGCCCAACGGCCTTTCAAGCAAAACTTATATGACCCGAAAAACAAAATAAACCTCCACATAGATTTATATGAAGAAAGCATCAACGTTCCAGGAATGGAGATGTTTGGCCCCATGAAAGGTTACATGAACGGAAATGTTTATGGAATATGGATGATTACATCTTCTGAAATTAAGGATGAAAAAACGGCCATTATCAGACTCTCCAACGACTTTGGCTCTGAAACACAACAAGTCCGCCTTACCATAAAAGATGATTCTACATATCTGTTTGAGCAGGAAGACGGAGCTGTTATTAAGAAAGTCGTAGGTAAAAAACTGGTAAAGATACCCCGTGATCTTACCTTTACTCCACGGAGGTAATCAGAAAGGCGAAACGGCTCCTTCTTAAAAGGCAACCGTTTCGTTGGCATATATTTCACATAGAATAAAAGATATTCTATTGTTTTTTGAATTGGAATCCAAGTTGCATTCCGTCATAACCACCGGCAATATTACCGATTAAGTTCAGTGTGCTGTTCTCTGTCAGACTTGAAATCTTGGTCAGGAACTCCAATAACTTGTCTGCCTTAAAAGTAATCTGCATCTCATTACCTTGTAAAGCCAGGTTGGCCTTAATGGGCTGACTCAACAGACCGGTACGCTGTAGCGTGATTTCATTATCTGCCACCGTGTAAGTTCCGTTAATTGATTTTGTCCCTATCTGCATAGTATAAGACTCATCCCCGTCAAACGAGATGGATACCTTACCTTCTTCAAAGCCAATCTTTCTCAGATATTTCTGCAAAGTCTTTTCAGCAGTGCTGGTAATCAAAGAGCCTCCTGCCTTCTTTAAAAGATTCTCTGACTCAAAGACTACAGCCGGACTTTCGTACGACCAGTTGCCTTTCAGACTGGAGCCATCGACTTTCGCCGTTCCAATCAGATTTTTGAACAAAGAGACGATGCCACCACTTTGCGTTTCGCTTGTTGTATCATCACTGCTTGTTTCTGTTTTTGTATTACCTAATACATTCTTCAACAAGTTAGTAATCTGCGCATCTGCGCTCATTGAGAACAACATTCCCACTCCCAACAGGAGTAATTTCAAACTCATCTTTTTCATCCTATTCTAATTTTATGGATTTGTTTTACTTGCCCACAACTATTTTTGACCGGCGTCCGTCTATACCTATTATATATATACCGGACGGAAGTGTCTTTAAATCCGCACGTGAATCTCCCACCAGAATTCCGTGCAAAGAATAAATCTTCACTTCACCATCTTCTCTATCCGTTTCAGCCGACCGTATACCATCGGCTGACCATCTCACCACATAGGAATCAGACCACGGAGAATCCTCATACTCATCGTGCAATGCAGAAACACTACAAGCATAAGAAGTATAAGAAGCATTCTTGCCCAATGTAACCTCACAGGTCTCTGAATAGACTGAATCTACAGCAAAGACGGGCACTTCCGACATCTTATCTTCAGCATCAATGCCATAAACCTGTACGGCATAACAACCGGCATTGACAGATTTGTCCCATGACAACCGGAAGCCTGCAGACGTCAACTCATCGGCCTTCAGATTCTCAGGAGCGGCAAGCTGCCCTTTGGCCATGAACTTAAATACGATATCCCCATTATCCAATTCACGAATCTGCGTAACCGGACGTCCCATCAGACCTCCCTGAAACACAGTGGCAGCCGGCACAGTTTCATCGGTCAATGCTACATTACCCGTTATTCCCGGATAGGGCTGTCCCCCCAGAGCATTCAGTAATTCGACTTGTGAAGTTGCGTTTGAAGGCCCTACATATATATTATTAGCCGGAATAAAACTCATACGCTGGTGATCCGGATCGACATTCAGAATATTAGATGCCCAAGAGGCTGCATTATAATCCACATGGACCACCAACATTCCATGCCCCAATTTACACAATCCACTGTCCCATCCTACTGTCTGACGGTTTTCCAACACATAATATTCGTCCGCATGTTCCGGATTGACCACCTTACAAGCACCACCTCCAGCTTCCAAGGGACGCAGACGCACCGTAGTACTTGTGCCCAACACTTCTAACGGTCTCCACCCCAAGAAATCTCTTTCGTAAGCAGTCAGTCCGCACGGTGTCTTCCCATTGTCACAATAGTTTCCGGAATCCATCAACGACCAGTAAGACATACCCAGTGCCACTCCATTCCTTGTGTCATATTCATCAGGAAGCCCCAACGAATGAGCTACCTCATGACACATTGTCCCGATGCCGGCAGGCTCAGTCTTATTGATGGTCACTGTTCCGTCCTCATCTACCGTTGCCGATGTAACAGACAGTTCTGAAGTACAGGCCATCACAGAAACCGTCACGCCATTGACGACTGTAGGACGCAGCCATTCCTTTGGCCAAATGGTTTCCGGCATCCCGCCCCGACATTCCGCCTCGGACAAACCGGCATAGATGAAGAACGCCAGATCCACCGTTCCGTTTCCGTCGTTGTCAAAGGTGCCCTCAAAGTCCGGGCGCAGTTCCATTGACAACTGCAAGGCTTCCTCACAAAAATCAGAGAAATTAACATCTGTTTTTCCGCCTGAGTTCTCGCCATAATATGCCAATGGCCTGGACAACGTAACCGGTCCGACGATTTCAAATTCAGGCAAGAACAAGCTATCGCTCTGCTGTACGAAATAATCTCGCACAGCTCCCTTACTCCCGGCACCGGTATAAAGTACGCCGTCACGTGTCCCGTTGCAATATTTGTCATAGTAGTCACGGAGGTCAGCATCAGCATCAGCCACCGTCATTTTCGTATCGCTGAAATTTACCAATATAACCGGTATCTTAGGGCTACCGACCGATTTGATCGGTGCATCTTCCGGAGAGCCGATGCCACTGCGCAACTGTACGGACCGCATGTCCGACAACAAGTCGGCAGGACGCTTTCCAGTTTTGATATAACCGTCACCACGGACCGACTTCTCCACGACATAACCGTCTTCACTCAGATAAAAGCTCTGATACTCATCTCCGCAGAAAGTAATATTCTCAAGAGTTCCGTCGGTCATCCGCGCCTGAAAAGTGAAGCGCCGGGCAGGAACAGCCAAAAGGTTTGCAGCCAACAACAGACAACCCAATGTATAAAACAATCTCATAAGTTTTTTACTTTGTGGAAGCAAAAGTACAAAAAAAGCGCAAAAAAGTTCTCAATATACCTTTTTTATTTTTTATAATACAGTCGGGAAAGCACTGATGTCAATCGTCACTCTCCAGCGTTTCCGCATTCATCAACCCACTTGCCTCCGCACTCAATTGAAGCCTGCCCCGCCGTATACGTTCTTCTTCCTTGCGTGTAACCTTAGCATACAACTCCCCTATGATACCGTCTGCCAATCCTATCGTCGGAACATACACATACTCTGCATGTATGCATTCGGCAATGATAAGGAATATCTCGGCTGCCGGCACAATCACATCCGCACGATCTGGCTTCAATCCGAAACGGTCCATACGTTCCTCGATGGACAATGGATGCAATTCATCGTGCAAACGACGCAAGGAAGCAATAGGCAGTTTCAGCTCTTTCTTGTTCTTTTCCTCAGCCAACCTGAACAATTTATTGATATTTCCTCCGCTTCCAATGATATTGATCGGTCCGTAATTGATAAACATGCCCTCCATATCTGCCTTCAAACCATCTACAATACCATCTTTCACCGCACGGTTCAGCAATCTGATCGTACCTATATTGTAGCTCATCGAACCGACCATCTTTCCACGATGCAGCAAAGTTATCTCCGTGCTGCCTCCGCCTACATCCACATACATGAATGTACCCTCCTTGTTTGGAAGTTTCTCGATATGATTGCCATATAAAATACCCGCTTCTTCCTTCCCGTCGATCAAATCTATATGGATACCCGTTTTCTTCTCTATCTTTTTAATCAACGCTTTTCCGTTCTTAGCATCGCGCATGGCACTTGTCGCACAAGCTCTGTAGTCTATCACGTCATACATGCGCATCATCTGTTTGAATCCTTTAATCATACGCATCATCATCTCGGCCCGCTCACGTCCGATTTTCCCTTTCGAGAAAACATCCATACCCAAACGAAGCGGATAACGGATAAAAAGCACTTTCCTGAACTTGGTTTCTCCCAGCGGATTGTGGTCGATGTTCTTAATCAGCAACCGAGCAGCATTCGTCCCGATATCTATAGCTGCAAAATTCATACCTTCCATCATAACTCATTGTTTTTATGCACGGCATTCATTTCCGCGACTTGTTCCTCATAATAACGATATAATTCCTCTTGCGAACGGAACGGAACGGCATTTTCATCTCCGGCATAGAAACGGTTTTCACCAGTTCCGTCCACGATACGTCCTTTCTGATTGTCTTTCATGCCCCATTCAACAATACGTTTCAATTCCCTGCGTATAGCGACATGGTAAACCGGTGTCATCACCTCTATACGGCTGTTCAGATTACGCGGCATCCAATCCGCGCTACCGATAAAATAACGTTCGTCACCACCGTTGCAGAAAATAAGAATACGGCTATGTTCCAGGTAACGATCAATGATGCCATGTATACGTATCTTGTCGCTTTTGCCTGGTATACCTGTTACCAACGAACAGTTGCCTCGCACAAGTAAATCAACATCGACTCCCGCAGCAGAGGCTTCATAAAGTTTCTTCATCACGTCTTCATCCGTAATATGGTTGATTTTCACTTTTATGTAAGCCTCCTTTCCCAAGCGTTTATTCTTTATTTCCGTCTGTATCATGGCAAGAACATTCTTCTTCATGGTGTTCGGAGAAACCAGCAGTTCCTTGAACTTCACAGGAAGGAAAGGTTTTTCTATAAAGCGGAACACGTTGGCCACATCCTTGACGACAGACGGAGCTGCCGTCATCAGCATGCAGTCGGTATAGACCCTGGCATTCCCCTCATGGAAATTGCCCGTTCCCACGCACGCTATGTCATGGCCGCCTCCCATCTCTACCCACAAAAGTTTGGAATGCACTTTCAGACCTTCTACACCGAATATCACATTGATGCCTGCATCTTTCATGCGTTTGCTCCACTTGATGTTGCTCGATTCATCAAAGCGTGCCAACAGCTCAATGACCACCGTGACTTTCTTCCCGTTCTTGGCAGCTGCAATCAGAGCTTCCACCACCTTGCTGTCTTTGGCCAGACGATAGAGCGTGGTCTTGATAGATTTCACTCTCGGTGAGATGGCAGCCTCACAAAGCAACTGGATATAATGGTCAAAAGAGTGATAAGGGACGTGCAGGAAACGGTCTTCTTCGCGAATCAAGTCCAGCATGCTCCGTGCTCCCGTAAATTCCGGCAGGAATAACGGCTTCCACTGCGGGTATTTCAAATCCGTCCTTCCACAATCAGGAAACTTCATCAAGTCCTTGTGGTTCTGATAACGTCCGCCGGACAATGTCGTGTCAAACTTGTCAAGGGACATGTTCAGCATGACTTTCTTGAACAGGTCTTTCGGCATCGACGCGTCAAAAATCACACGGATGGGCTGTCCGTTCTTACGGCTTCTCACAGCCCTCTGCACTTTCTGCAACGTCCCGGCATCCGACTCGTTGTCCAATTCCATCTCGGCATCCTTTGTGAATTTGAAAGAATAGGCTTCAAAATGGTCGTAATCCACACTGACAAAAATCATAGGCAGGCAGTACCTTATGACATCATCTATATACATTATATAATGAGTGTCATTCTCCACGGGCAAAACAACGAAGCGCCCGAACTTATCCACCGGAACTTTCACCAATGCATAATCTTTCTTAGGTTTCCTGGCGTCGTCATGCCACCGTGTCAATTTGATGGCCAGATATATCGTGTCGTCCGACTCATTGGACAACCGGTCTGCCTGCGAAAGCCAGACGGGATTGGTGAATCCTGCCAGATTATTACGGAAAAACCGGCGGATAAATGTCTGCTGCCCCTCATTCAACTGCTTTTCGGTGATGATGCAGATTCTTTCCTCCGCCAATTCTTTCGTCAACTGCTGGGCCACATGTTCAAATTCTTTGTTATAACGGCTGTTCAGTCGGTTGATTTCCTTAATGGTGCGCTGCGCGTCCTCGGCCTGCGCCTTCATTTGCTTCACCTCACTTTCCGCAATGCGGGCCAGCGTAGCCATCCTGACGCGGAAAAATTCATCCAGATTATTGCTATAAATGCCTAAGAAGCCCAACCGTTCCAACAAGGGTACATCCTTATTTTGCGCTTCTTGCAGAATCCTGTAATTAAAATACATCCAACTCACATCACGCGGGACGACCGGCAAAACTCTGCCCCCATACTTTTTAGCTTCCATACGACCTTTTTACATCAATGTGATACAACAAATATATGGTAAAATAAGATAAAACACAAAAAAATCTAACCGGAATCTTCACATCCCGGTTAGAACACAGACTTTCTTTTACTGCTGGAACCGTTTGGAAGCACGCAGATAATGACGCAAGCTGCTCAACAGTTCCTGAGTTTCCTGCAACAAGTTCAGATATACCAGAGAAACCTTCAGTCCCTGCGATATGTCCATCTGAATCCTGTCTTCCTGTGCCTTGCGCATTTCGGAGAGCTTTTGTTTGTAAGCCTCCTCTTCGGCCAGCAAGGCATCGATATGTTCGTAGTCCTGATCCTCTATGATCTGTTCACTTCTCATCAGGTAATCCACGATTTTCTTCTTCACCGGAAGAATCTCTTCTATACAGTCTCTCGAAAGCGGGTTGAAATTATTGTCCACATGCTCCTTGCAAGGCTCCGACATGCGCTTCAGGCAATACAACATCTGCTCTCCGCTGTTGGACGCAAGGTGGAACCATGTGTTCTTCTCCAGCGAAAGCTGCTTGTCTATGCGGCGCATCCCCACCAATTCGCGCTGGCGCAGTTTCTTTCGCATGGACTTTTCGGCATCAATACGCTTCACGGCACGGCGGAGAGTCTTCAGATCCTCATCGACAAAGCCGTTCACCACATCCTCATAAGTCTTCCATACGAAATCCAACATCTCTTGTTGCGTAACGCTTACGTGCTTTTTCAACAAGGTCCAACACTCGCTTTTGTCCTTCGTTCCCATTATGCCTTTGAACAGCTGGTCCTGATAGCTCATCTCATCCTTGCGCTTGGTTGAGAAATTGCTCTTAATCAGGATGAATATCGCAGCGAATACGAACAAGGCCATCGCCACCGCACCGCCGTAGTACATGGCAATCGTCACCACCGCACAAGCCGTAAACGCGATGCCGGCTGTCAGGAACCAGCCGCCGATGACATTCAGCACACCGGTGATACGGAATACGGCACTCTCACGTGTCCAAGCCCGGTCGGCCAAAGAAGAACCCATGGCGACAATGAAAGTGACATACGTCGTGGACAAAGGCAACTTCAAAGACGTGCCGACCGCTATCAGCAACCCTGAAAGCACCAGATTGACAGAAGCACGCACCAGATCGAATGCTGCGCCGTCGGCCAGAATCACTTCGTCCTTGTTGAAACGGGAATCGATCCAACGCAACAACGGCTTGGGAGTGTACTGTGTGACAAATTCCGACACGTTGTTCGCACCGCGCACGATACTCCGTGCCACGCGGGAAGAGCCGAACATTTCCTCACCCTCGTCCTGACGGGACAAGTCGACCGACGTCTTCACCACATTCTGCGCTTTCTTGGAAGTGGCCAGGGCATACACCATCACCACACCAGACATGAACAGGAAGATGAAAGGTGTCTTGGCACTTTCATTCAAAGAATCCATCATATACGTCCCGGCTTGCCCCGCACCGTTGAGAGAATAGTCCTGATAAGCGGAATAGGCAGCCAAAGGCACACCGACAAAATTCACAAGGTCGTTACCGGCAAAGGCCAGGGCCAGAGCGAACGTGCCCAAGAATATCACGATCTTGAATACGTTTATCTTGCACCAGTGCAGAATCTGCATCACCACCGTGCTCACGACCAGACAGCCAATCACCAGCGTCTGGGTGTTTCCGTCAATCCACTCATGCAAATCAGACGTCATGAACGTCGTTCCCTTCAGGCCGTTCAGCAAGGCGAAGTAGAGTATGGCCGTAGTGGCGATACCACCGAAGATGCCAATCTTCCACTTCAGGTTCGTCTTATAATTGAAAGAGAAAATCAGACGTGAAATCCACTGCACGAAAGTGCCGAAAAAGAACGCCACGGCCACCGAAAGGAATATGCCCAGAATGACGGAAAGAGCCTTGTCGGTGTTCAGCAAATCGGCAAATCCCAGCATGCCCGTGGGATCCGACACTACTTTCAAGAGCGAAAGAATAAACGTACCGCCCAATAATTCAAAGACCATGGACACTGTGGTCGAAGTGGGCATTCCTAACGTGTTAAACACATCCAGCAGCACCACATCCGTGACCATCACAGCCAGGAAGATGCACAGCAGATCGTTGAAACTGAACATCTGCGGCTGGAAAATACCATGACGGGCAATGTCCATCATGCCGTTACTCATCGTAGCTCCGACAAAAACGCCAAGCGAAGCGATAATCAATACCGTGCGGAAACGTGCGACCTTAGCTCCGATGGCGGAGTTCAGGAAATTCACGGCGTCATTGCTCACACCTACTATCAGGTCTACGACCGCCAGCATGAACAAGAACAGAATGAAACTAAAATAAACCGAATCCATAATTTAAGCAATATGTGTTGATAATTTGTGTGCAAAATTACGGCCGCAACATGTAAGACATGTGTCATTCATGTTAAAATCCTGTTACAACATGCAAAACAGACGGTTCACCCGGCAGCTCCACCGCCTGCCGCCTTGCCGTGCGGAAGAGCCCGCCCACCGGGCATCCGCCCTCACCGGCGGCAATTCCGCCGGCAGGCACCACAGCCATCGGACCATTCCTTGCGCAAAACGCCGGAAAGTATTGCGCAAGAGTCCGCCCATTCTTGCGCAAAAGCGAAAGGTCTCTTGCGCAAGAAAAAAACAGGCCGACGCGAAAAAGTAATGCGAAAAAAGAAAGGAATAGAACTGAATATCCGTTTTTTTGGGCTAACTTTGCAGCCATAAAACGGACACGGCAATGAAAAGAATCACTCTTTTTGCCGCCTCTTTTCTCATGCTCCTCAACAGTAACGCGCAGGAGGAAGGGAAAAAATGGTGGCAGGACATCAAACAGAATACGACATTCGGCGGCTATGTCATCGGCAAAGCCGCTTTCAACGACCAGGATCTGGACAGCAAAAACGAATCGCATTCCACGTTCGACATCCGCCTCATACGGGCCTACGTGAACGGGCGCGTTTGGGATTTCAAATATGGTCTGCAGATGGAAATGAGTGGAGTGGCCGGCAACAGCTCCGAGAAAGGGCCGCGCGTGCTGGACGCATGGGCAGAATGGTGCAAGTTCAGCTTCCTGTCCGTCAAGTTCGGACAGTTCAAACGGGGATTCACGTTTGAAAACCCCATGAACCCGTGGGACATCGGCTTCGGAGCCTACTCCCTGGCCACCACCTCGCTGGCGGGTATGAACGACCGCGTGGGCGAACATTCCTGCAACGGGCGCGACTTGGGTATTCAGATACAAGGCGATCTGTTCAAATCACGCAAGGACGGACATAACTGGCTACACTACCAGATCGGTGTATACAACGGACAAGGCGTCAATCATGCCGACCGTAACAACACCAAGGATATTATCGGCGGCCTGTGGATTTGTCCGGTCAAAGACTTGTGTATCGGTGCTTTCGGATGGACGGGAGACTACAGCAGCGATGTCAACGGACAGAAAATCACGGTAGACCGCAACCGTATGGCGTTCGGACTGAAGTATGAATCGCGCTGGACCGTACGCGGAGAATACATCACCAGCCAGGGACACAAGGTGAGCGACTACCATGTGGCCGACGACGGCACCACCACCGTAACCGGCAAAGATCAGGCAGACGGATGGTATGCCACGGTAGGCGTCCCCGTCACTTCCAGATGCAAAATCTATGGCAAGTGGGACGTCTACCGCGACCAAAAGGACAATGCCAGCCGCAAAAGCCTCTACACGCTGTCGATGAACTACAACTTCTATAAAAATCTGAAGATACAGTTGCTCTACGCTTTCACCGAGGACCGGACATATAGCGGCGACCAGCACCACAACACCGGTGAGGTTCAACTTTACTGGCGTTTCTGACCGCCCCGTCCGTCTGCAACCATTTAACTGAAAAGCCACATGAAACGAAAAAATCATACCGCAGCCTTGGCAGCCTTGGCAGCCTTGCTGCTGCCATCCTGCGGGGAAGACCGCACCTACCAGTATCTGGAAAAGACCGAAGTGGGCAACTGGATAGAGACGCAGATGAGGGACATCTATCTCTATTACCAGGACATGCCCCAGCTGGAAATGAGAGACTATTTTGGCGCGCCCGAAGACGTCTTTCCCAAAGTGCTGGCCTCTTATGACGACTATTCCTATATAGAAGTTCCGTCAGAAACGGAAATGTCCGACGGCCTCAGCAACGTGACTTATGGCTTTGACTTTGTCCTGACGGATGACCCTACGCATACATCATCGCGCGATGTGGCACGTGTGCTCCGGATACAGCCCGATTCACCGGCCGAAGCGGCAGGACTGAAACGGGGCGACTTCATCGTACAAGTAGACGGAAGCAACATAAGCAGCCAGAATCAGGCTTCACTGGAATCGGGCAGCGGCGCGATGCTCACCGTACTCCCGCTGACCCTCAATGAAGAAACAGAAGAATTTGAATGGAGCACCGACACTATCCTGCTTACGCTGCCTGCCGCCATCACTTTGGAAAGCAATCCATTATACCTTTCCACCGTGATTGAGCATGACGGCAAGAGGACAGGTTATCTGGTATATGACGAATTCAAATCAGGCATTCATGAGGCAGACCAGACTTACGCAGACCAAATGCTGCAAACGTTTCAGCGGTTCAAACAACAGGGCGTGTCTGACGTCATTCTGGACCTCCGCTACAATCAGGGCGGCGAAGTGAGCTGTGCCCAGCTCATGGCTGCCCTGTTGGTCCCCTCCGAATGCATCGGGAAGGAGTTCGCCCGTTTCGAGTTCAACGACAAGCATCAGGCCGACAACTACAGTCTGTACATTCCGACAGAATATGCCGCCTATAATCTGAATCTGAACCGCCTTTTCATCATAACCGGACAATACACGGCCGCAGCATCGGAAATGATGATAAACAACCTGAGTCCGTATATGACCGTACACCAGATCGGCACGCGCACCGTCGGCAAGAACGTGGCTCTGAGCCGGACAGAAAGCCCGTATGGCTTCGTCATGTACCCGGTGACCTCCACGATTCTCAATGCCAACGGCGAATCGGACTACGCTTCAGGATTCACTCCGGAGTACATCATCACCGAATTGAACTATTATCCCTGGTATGAATTGGGCGACCCGAACGAACTTCTGCTGAAGAATGCGCTGCAATGGGTGGCCGGCGGCATTCCGTCCGATGCGGAAAACCTTCCCGCTCCGGAAGAACCGGGCGAAGACGGAAGCACCACCGCCATGCGCCTGTCAGGTCATGCCTCACCGGACTACTCTTCTTTCAGCAAGAAAAAGTTTCCCGCAGCCATTCTGCCGCAATAAGAAAAAACAACATAGCCATACAGTCATACTCTTATGATACACATTCAGGTTTCGGAAGAAATACGCAGCGTATGCCCGACTTTTGTAGGAGCAGCCTTGGAAGCGACCTTCTGTAACACGACCTATTCTGCCCCGCTTTGGGACGAAATCCGAAATTTCCAGGCAGACTACTGCCGGAAATATACTACGGAATCACTCAAGGAAATGCCCGCCATACAGGCCACCCGCGCCGTATATAAAGCATGCGGCAAAGACCCCAGCCGCTATCGCCCGTCTGCCGAGGCCCTGGTGCGCCGCATGCTGAAAGGACACGACCTTTACCAAATCAACACCGCCGTAGATCTCATTAACCTGGCCTCCATCGCCTATGGCTATTCCATCGGCGGATTCGACGCCGACAAAATCGCAGGCGATGTCCTCACACTGGGCATCGGAAAGGCAGGAGAACCATACGAAGGCATCGGACGCGGCCAGCTCAACATAGATGGCCTGCCCGTATACCGCGACCGCAACGGAGGCATCGGTACGCCCACCAGCGATCATGAACGGACGAAACTCAGCACATCGACAACGCATCTGCTGGCTCTCGTCAACGGATACGACGGCAACAGCGGGCAAGTGCTGGCCTGTGCAAAATACATACAGGAACTGCTGAAGAAATACACCGCCTCCGACGGTGGTACCATCCACCTGTACTGATACACATTACCGTCACGACAGCATCAAATGCCGCAACCCCGCCAGACAGATGACACAAATCCATAAGCACATGAAAAGATTGCTCTCAACACTTTGCCTTTCACTCATCATGCTCGTGCAGATGCAGGCTCAGATGAAACAACCGCCGCCAACAGTATTCATCTTCGTAGGCGACTCCACGTTCACCATGCACGCCCAGACCAGTCAGAGCGAAATAAAAAAAGGATGGGACATTCAAGGAATCAGCGTAGGACGGAAAATCAGACGCTATTTTTCAGGCGACAAAGCTCATCAAGTCACCGGTCCTCAACCCAGATTCGCCATTTATCCCACCACTCAGGAACTGAACGACTATGCCATCGTCCGGCTGAAAAGGAAACGCGGCTGCCGCTATCTGCCGAAGACCGAACTCAGGGACTGTGAGTATACCCGTGTAGAACTGGGACTGTTCCGCATAGAAAACCTCCCGCAGATGGGATTTGCCGTAACACCGCTCACACCGCTTCCTGCAGGAGAATACATACTGGTGGACTTGTCGCAACAACCTGTCAATGCATACGGTGATTTCAAAGCCTACGGATTCAGTGTAGAAGAGCCGGAAAACCGGAAGTGACATTCACACGCATTCTGCCACTTTTGCAGCCCGACCGACCGGATAGACATGACTTTTTTTAGCCATATTCTGAAAAAAGATGTGATTTTGTTTACACATTCATAAAAAATCCGTATATTCGCAGCCAAGAATCAAGAACAAGAAGAAAAATAACATGTACCAGAATCAGAATACATATTGGTGGTGGCGCAACTCAAGACCGCAAACGTCGTGAGGAGCAAGCCCCGTATATGTACTCATCTAAGGATATTGGAGGCCTGTCGTATTCACGACAGGCCTTTTTTTATTTCTGTAAACACGCTAAAATAAAATAAGAAGAAAATGAAAACTTATCACGTAGACAATGAAGGCTATTATGGAGAATTCGGCGGTGCATACGTGCCGGAAATTCTCTACAAGACCGTTGAAAACCTGAAAGAGGCTTATCTGCCGATTCTGGAAAGCAAAGAATTCAAAGACGAATACCACGCACTGTTGAAAGATTACGTGGGACGCCCCTCTCCTCTCTACTATGCCCGAAGAATGAGCGAGAAGTATGGTTGCAGACTTTACCTGAAACGCGAGGACCTGAACCACACCGGAGCGCACAAAATCAACAACGCCATCGGACAGATTCTCCTGGCCCGCAAGATGGGAAAAACACGTATCATCGCCGAAACCGGAGCCGGACAACACGGAGTGGCCACGGCTACCGTCTGCGCCTTGCTGGACATGCCCTGTCGGGTGTACATGGGAGCCACAGACGTCAAACGACAGCACGTCAACGTGGAGCGCATGAAGATGCTGGGTGCCGAGGTGTTTCCGGTGGAGAGTGGCAACAAGACGCTGAAGGATGCCACCAACGAGGCCATCAGAGATTGGTGCTGTCATCCTGAAGATACGTTCTATATCATCGGATCGACCGTCGGACCGCACCCTTATCCCGACTTGGTCGCCCGCCTGCAAAGCGTCATCAGCAGCGAGATCCGTGAACAACTGCTGGAAAAGGAAGGACGCGATTATCCGGATTGTCTCATGGCCTGTGTGGGCGGCGGGTCGAACGCAGCCGGAACAATCTATCATTATGTCGACGACTTGCGGGTGAAGATTTACCTTGGCGAGGCAGGCGGACACGGCATTGACAGTGGAGAGACCGCAGCCACCATACAACGCGGTTCGCTGGGTATACTGCACGGAAGCCGCACATTGGTACTGCAGAACGAAGACGGCCAGATCATAGAGCCTTATTCTCTGTCGGCCGGTCTGGACTATCCCGGCATAGGTCCGCTTCACGCCTGTCTGGCCGAAAACCGCAGGGCCACCGTCATGGCCATCAATGACGATGAGGCTCTGCGTGCCGCCTTTGAACTGACTCGTCTGGAGGGCATCATTCCAGCTCTGGAATCTGCACATGCACTCGGCATGCTGCCCAAAATACGGTTCAAAAAAGACGACGTGGTGGTACTCACCGTAAGCGGACGGGGTGACAAAGACCTCGACACGTATCTGGCCCACCAAAATGACAAAGGCATCAAAGACTGAATATGACAACATGTTTCACACAACACCATTAATATGAATACTTTTCACTATAACGTAGCCAGCCGACAGATCCTCGGCGACTTGTACACTCCCGTGAGCACCTATCTGAAAGTCCGCGACCTTTATCCGCAAAGCGCACTTATGGAAAGCTCTGATTACCACAGTCATGACAACAGCCGTTCATTCATCGCCCTGAATCCGATAGGCAGCATCAGTATCGGACACGGCATGTCTACCGCATTGCTGCCCGACGGCACGCAAACCAGCCGGAGCATCAACGAAGACTATCCCGTCGAACGGGCCATCAACGACTTTCTGCAATGCTTTCAAGTGGAAGGAGATAAAAGAGAATTCTGCGGACTCTACGGCTACACTTCGTTCAATGCCGTACACTATTTTGAACATATCCCTATCAAAGACAGCATGGAGGAGCGCAACGATGCCCCGGACATCCTGTATATCCTGTATAAATATGTTATCGTTTTCGACCACTTCAACAACACACTCACGCTCACTGAGCTCATCGAGAACAACGAGCCGGACACTCTCGACGAACTGGAGAAAGTGATACGCAACCACAACTTTGCCGTATACGATTTTCATCCTGTAGGAGAAACGACCAGCACCTTGACCGACGAAGAGCACAAAGCGAATATCCGGCAAGGCATCGCGCACTGTCTGCGTGGCGACGTGTTCCAGATTGTGCTGAGCCGCCGTTTCGTACAATGCTACGAGGGCGACGATTTCAAGCTCTACCGTGCCTTACGGAGCATCAATCCCAGCCCCTATCTGTTCTATTTCGACTTTGGCGGCTTCCGCATCTTCGGTTCTTCGCCCGAAACACACTGCCGCATCGAGGGACGGACTGCCTACATCGACCCCATCGCCGGAACTACCAGACGCACGGGCAACATGGCACTGGACGAACAGAACGCACGGTTTCTGAAAAACGATCCGAAAGAAAATGCCGAACATGTCATGTTGGTAGACCTGGCCCGCAACGACCTGAGCCGCAACTGTCACGACGTGAAAGTGGACTTCTATAAGGACATGCAGTATTACAGTCATGTAATTCACCTGGTGAGCCGTGTCAGCGGGACACTGGATGAGCAGGCCGATCCGGTGAAAACATTCATAGACACCTTTCCGGCCGGAACCTTGTCGGGTGCGCCCAAAGTGCGGGCCATGCAACTCATCAGTGAGCTGGAGCCGCACAACCGCGGCGCATACGGAGGGTGCATCGGCTTCATCGGCCTGAACGGTTCATTGAACCAGGCCATCACGATCCGCACTTTCGTAAGTCGCAACAACGAGTTGTGGTTCCAAGCCGGAGGCGGCATCGTAGCCAAAAGCAACGAAGAATATGAATTACAGGAAGTCAACAACAAACTGGGTGCCCTGCGACGCGCCATCCAAATGGCAGAGAACATGTAAACATCCACAACACAAACAGCCTTATGAAAACAGTTATTATCGACAATTACGACTCTTTCACCTACAATCTCTCCCATCTGATACGGGAATGTGGAGCAGAAGTCACCGTGCTGCGCAACGACTCTTTCGCCCTGAAGGAACTGGAGACTTATGACAAAATCATTCTTAGTCCGGGGCCGGGCATACCGGAAGAGGCCGGACTTTTGCTGAACGTCATCCGCACCTATGCCGGACGCAAGCCCATGCTCGGTGTCTGCCTCGGCCATCAAGCCATAGGCGAAGCGTTCGGTGCGCAACTGGTCAATCTGCCCGAAGTATTCCACGGAGTACAGACTCCCTGCCTGCTGACCGGCGATGACTATCTCTTCGACGGGCTGCCCAGGCAAATAGCCGTCGGACGATACCACTCATGGATAGTGTCCGACAAGGGACTGCCGCAATGCCTGATGGTTACAGCCCGGAGCCAGGAGGGGCAAATCATGGCCTTGCGCCACAGGAACCATGACATTCATGGCATACAGTTCCACCCGGAATCCGTGCTGACACCGGACGGCCGCCATATTGTGGAAAACTTTCTGCGGCATAAAACTACTCCAGCATCATCCTTATAAACCAGACACCACATGAAAAAAATACTCACAAGAATCGTAAACGGCGAAGTGTTGAGCCGTGAAGAGACCCGCCTGATCATCCACAACATCGTAGACGGACAATACAACACAGTACAAATCAGCTCATTGCTCACCGGACTCATCATGCGGGGCATCAAAGTGGATGAGCTGCTCGGCCTGTGCGACGGGCTGATCGAAACCGGACAGCCTGTAGACTTCGCTCCCCATAAGGTCATCGACATCGTAGGGACCGGCGGAGACGAAAAAAACACATTCAACATCTCCACCTGTGCCTGCCTCGTTGTGGCGGGAGCCGGCTATCACGTTGCCAAGCACGGCAACTATGCAGCCACTTCCACCTCCGGCGCAAGCAATGTCATGGAACAGCACGGCATAAAATTTACCGCCGATACAGACAAGCTCCGCCACAGCATGGACGTCTGTCATTTTGCCTATCTGCATGCCCCACTGTTTGCCCATGGCATGAAATCGGTGGCACCGGTACGCAAGCAGCTCCAGATTCCCACTTGCTTCAACCTGTTAGGCCCACTGGTGAATCCCTGCAGGCCGGCCTACCAGTTGCTGGGCGTGGCCAACCTCAATCAGATGAGACTGTACAGCAGTGTCTACGAAAAATTGGGCATCGGCTACGGCATCGTAAACAGCATCGACGGATATGACGAAATATCACTCACCGGAAACTTCAAGGTAAAGGCCAATTCGATGGAGAAAATATTCCGTCCCGCCGACATCGGTATGCCTGCGGTGCGCCCCGAAGAGCTGTTCGGCGGAAAGACTGTAGAGGAAGCTGCCGAAATCTTCGACAGTATTCTGGAAAACCGCAGCACGGAAAGCCGAAAGAACGTTGTACTGGCTAATGCAGCTTTTGCCATCAAGGTGATCGAACGCGACAAGGACATCGCAGAATGTCTGGCCATTGCCCGCGAATCGCTGGAAAGCGGACGGGCACTGGCCTGCCTGAAAAAATATGTAGAACTCAACGGTTAATAAAGAACGATGAAAGACATTTTGGAAGAAATATTGGCCAACAAACGGATTGAGATAGAAGAGGAAAAAAAGCAGATTCCCCCACAACAGCTCTATGGCGAAGTGGAAAAAATGCTAAGCGATGCTGACCAACAACCGCAATCAAATCAAGAAAATAAGTGCACTTTGCGCAAGTGTCGCTCCATGCGAAAGGCTTTGGCCCGCTCCCGTTCGGGCATCATCGCCGAATTCAAGCGGAAGTCTCCCTCGAAAGGCTGGATCCGACAGAACGGCCAGGTGGAAGTCATCCCCCCGACATACGCCCGTGCCGGAGCATCGGCCCTGTCGATACTGACCGACCGCACTTATTTCGGCGGCGAACTTGACTTCATCCGCCGAGTGCGTCCCGCTGTGGATGTCCCCATACTGCGCAAAGATTTCATCATCGATGAATATCAGCTCTATCAGGCACGGAAGGCAGGAGCGGATGCCGTTTTGCTGATCGCCGCCGCCCTGACCGAAGACCAGTGCACCGGGCTCACACGGAAAGCCCACGAGCTGGGCATGGAAGTGCTGCTGGAAATCCATAGCGAAACAGAACTGCCCTATGCGGACACACAGCCCGACATGCTGGGCGTAAACAACCGCCACCTCGGCACATTCCACACGAACGTGGAAAACTCCTTCCGCATCGCATCACGGTTGCCGGACAACCTGTTGCTGGTGTCGGAAAGCGGCATATCAGACCCTGAGACCGTCAGGCTGTTGCGCGACGCCGGCTTCCGCGGCTTTCTGATCGGAGAGACATTCATGCGGCAACCCGACCCCGGACAAGCCTTGAGAACCTTCATCAAAGCCGTAGAACAATGAGACGCCTCATCATCAAAATCTGCGGCATGCGCGAAGCCGACAACATAAAGCGAGTGGAACAGCTTGCACCGGACTGGATGGGGTTCATCTGCTGGGAAGGCTCCCGACGGCATGTCATTGAAACACCCGCCTATCTGCCGGAGCATTGCCGCCGCGTGGGGGTGTTCGTCAACCCGGAACTGCAATATGTGGCCTGCCAGACAGAAAGGCTCGGACTGCAGCTCATCCAATTGCACGGAGAGGAAACTCCTGACTTCTGCCGCCGCATCAGGGAAACACTCTCGCAGAACGGACGCGACGTAGAAGTGATTAAGACTTTCAGCATCGCCGCCGACGCACCGTTCCCCGACACAGAAGCCTATGCCCCGGTGTGCGACTACTTCCTCTTCGACACGCAATGTGCCGGGAAAGGCGGCAGCGGACGGAGTTTCAACTGGACGACACTGCGACACTACCATGGACATAGGCCGTTTCTGCTCAGCGGAGGCATCGGACCGGACGATGTGGAACGGCTCGCCCGCTTCGACCACCCCTGCTGGGCCGGCATAGACATCAACTCCCGCTTTGAATGTTCACCGGGCCTGAAGGACGTGGAAAGCCTGCGCACATTTATGGAAGAACTACGTAAACAAACAAGAGTATAGAACTATAAAACAATACATTATGAACAGAATCAACGAACTATTCAACAAAAAGAAAGAGCATATCCTCTCCCTGTATTTCTGTGCAGGACACCTCACCGCCGAGGGAACGGCTGACATCATCCGCACGCTGGCCCACAACGGTATAGACATGATCGAAGTGGGCATCCCCTTCAGCGACCCCATGGCCGATGGTCCCGTCGTACAGGACGCAGCCACAAAAGCACTGAAAAACGGCATGAGTCTGCGACGGCTGTTCGATCAGCTGACAGACATCCGCCGCGATGTGGACATACCGCTCATTCTGATGGGCTACCTGAATCCCATCTTCCATTATGGTTTTGAGGCTTTCTGCCAAAGCTGTAACGCATGCGGCATAGACGGCGTCATCATCCCAGACCTGCCCTTCCACGACTATATGAAGACCTACAAGCCCATAGCCGACCGCTACGGACTGAAAATCATCATGCTCATCACGCCCGAAACCAGCGAAGAACGCATCCGGTTCATTGACGCGAACACCGACGGGTTTATCTATATGGTATCGTCAGCTTCCACAACAGGCGCGCAAAAGGAATTCAATGCCGAAAAGCAGGCCTACTTCAACCGCGTCAACCGGATGCAGCTGAAGCATCCGCGCATGATAGGCTTCGGCATCAGCAACAGGCAGACGCTGGAGTCGGCATGGCAGAATGCGGCGGGAGCCATCATCGGCAGCCGTTTCGTTACATTGCTCGATGAGTGTCACGACACGAATGCCGCACTGGAGCGTCTGATGGACGATTTGAAAAAATAAAGATTCCTGCCGGGTGTCTTCCCGCCGGCAACCCGAAACAATTTTCCGCTGAAGCACCACCAACGTTAAAGGCACCCGACAGAGGTCAGAGGTTTTCCGCAAGACCGCAGTCAGTCTTGCGGAAAACCTCTGACGTCTGTGCGCAAAGCAACGAAGAGCTTTCCGCATAGGCCCAACCGGACATAAGCCGACAGCCGCCGGTCAAATCAGCCGGTCAAACCACCCGTCCTGAAAATCTGCACCCGGTTCGCCCTACACGGAAAATGAAAGTGTGCGACACACTTCTTCCTTTCTCCCGTCTGTTATGTCAGCAAAAAGTAATACCTTTGCAGCATGGAATGGATAAACAGCATACTCTTCGAGCACAGTGCCATACAAGCCATAGTCGTGCTGTCGCTGGTAACAGCCACAGGGCTCTGGCTGGGCAAGATTCATATATGCGGCATATCGCTTGGCGTTACTTTTGTTTTCTTTATGGGCATTCTGGCCGGGCATTTAGGCATTTCGCTGGATGCCGATATGCTGAACTATGCAGAAAGTTTCGGACTGGTCATGTTCGTCTATGCGCTCGGCCTGCAAGTGGGTCCCGGCTTTTTCAGCTCATTCCGTCACGGCGGCATTCCGCTCAACATGTTAAGTCTCGGTGTGATTTTCGGCGGAACGGCCCTCACCCTGCTGTTAAGCTACCTGCTGTCCATCCCCCTGCCGGAAATGGTAGGCGTGCTTTGCGGTGCGACAACAAACACACCGGCTCTCGGCGCGGCTCAACAGACATTGAAACAAATGGGCGAGCCATCGAGCGGAGCAGCCCTGGGTGCGGCCGTGGCTTATCCGCTGGGCGTGGTGGGAGTCATCCTGGCCATCTTGGTCATCCGCAAACTGCTGGCCCACCCCGATGACCTGAAAGAGAAGAATACGGAAACAGAGAACGCACCGTATGTAGCGGCATTTCAGGTGCACAACCCCGGTGTTTTTCACAAGACGCTGAAAGAATTAGGCGTACACAGCCATCTGAAGTTCGTGGTGTCACGTCTGTGGCGCGACGGCAAAGTAACCATCCCGACCAGTACGACAGAGTTGCTGGAGAACGACCGCATCCTGGTCATCACGACAGAAAAGGAAATGCCCAGCCTGACGCTGCTGTTCGGCGAGCAGGAAAACCGCGACTGGAATCAGGAAGACATCGACTGGAACAGCATCGACCGCAATCTGGTGTCGGAACATATCGTGGTGACCCGCTCTGAAATCAACGGCAAACGACTGGGGTCGCTACACCTGCGCAACGCGTACGACATCAACATCAGCCGCGTGCTGCGCAGCGGTGTACAGATACTGGCCACACCGGACTTGGTGCTGCAGTTGGGCGACCGTCTGACCGTCATCGGCGAGAAAGAAGCCATCAAGCGTGTCGCCGGGCTGTTGGGCAACTCGGCTTCCACCCTGCGCGAGCCCAATCTGGCCGCCATCTTCATCGGCATCGTATTGGGATTAGTGCTGGGATCTGTGCCTCTCAATTTTCCGGGCATCAGCAGTCCCGTGAAAATGGGGCTGGCCGGCGGACCCATCATTGTAGGTATTCTGGTGGGATGTTTCGGTCCGCGCCTGCACATGCGCACTTATACCACACGCAGTGCCAACCTCATGCTCCGGGGCATCGGTCTTTCACTCTACCTGGCCGGTATCGGCATCGACGCGGGGGCGCACTTCTTTGAAACCGTAGTGCGGCCCGAAGGCATCCTCTGGGTGGCATGCGGTTTTCTGATCACGGTGGTACCCTTGCTCATCGTGGCCGTTATTGCCATGCGGGCATGCCGGATGAACTTCGGGACCACATGCGGCATGCTTTGTGGCAGTATGGCCAACCCCATGGCCTTGAACTATCTGAACGACAGCTATCCGGGCAACGAAGCGTCCGTCAGTTATGCCACCGTCTATCCGTTGGGCATGTTTGTCCGGGTCATTCTCAGCCAAGTGATACTGATGCTCTTCATGTAGGGCAGCCACCATTGCCCTCCACGCCGTCAAAATCATCTCTTTTGGGTATTGCACCAGCAAGACGGCCACCCTAATTTTGCAGCATAAACAAGGACGTTTATGCAAACAGCAAAAGACCACATCAAGTCTGAACATCATGCGCTCTGCCGCGACGCTGTTCCTCGAAAAGGGCTACCGGAAAGTGCCCATGCGGGAAACAGCGTTCCGCTCCGGCGTCAGCGACGGACACGAAGTGGAACGGTGGGTGCCGTCGCTCCGTCTGATAGAGCAAAGTTGCTACCAGCGTCACTCCACCGCACGCTGGGGCTGAGGCATGCGACTGTCAGCCCGCTTCCCCCGCTTCAGCTTCCAGTTCAGCTCACTGCTGGGATACAGTATCAGCTGAAAGCACAAACAGAAAGAAACACATAAAGGACAAAATCACTCATAAAGCAATGAAAACAAACTTCATCAACAACATCCTGCAGAACACCCGCCGCCCGGAAGGCTTCTGGGGGCGGATAATCCTGCGGGCCATGAACAGAGGACACGCGCAACTGGCCGAATGGGGTTTCAGTCATGTAGAATGGGGGAAAAAATGGACCGTGCTGGATATCGGCTGCGGCGGGGGGGCCAACATCGCACGCATGCTGGACTTGTGCCCGCAAGGTATCATACATGGCATGGACGTGTCGGAAGAAAGCGTGGCCTTTGCCCGCCGGCTCAACCGGAAAGCCCTGGACCGCCGATGCTTCATCACGCCGGGCAGAGCCGAAGAGCTGCTCTACGATGCCGACACGTTCGACATGGTGACGGCATTCGAGACCATCTATTTCTGGACCGATCCGGAAAAAGCTTTCGCCGAGGTCTACCGGGTGCTGAAGCCCGGCGGGCAGTTCATGATCTGCTGCGAGGCCGGCGACCCGGCAGACACACGGTGGACTCGCCGGATAGAAGGCATGGTGATTCACCCTGTCCGTGAAATCAAAAACATGCTCTCACAGACAGGCTTCAGCCATATCAACATCTACAAGGGGGACAAAGGGCAATTCTGCATCACGGCTGCCGAAGACGAAGCCGCCACTTTCAGACCACAACTATGAGCGCATCGGCCAAACGCTGTCAACACATGGAGACGGCGGAAATACTTACCATCGTTTTCACTACGCTGTCGGCTACAGGAGAATCGACCGGCAACGTAACTGACGTGCGTATCCGACCGGTCACGCCGGAGTGCCTGACAGCGAAAGTCACGTTCCGTCGGCACTACCGGCCCGGAGGCGAACGGCTGCACACCGCTCAGCATGGAGAACGGGACGACAATGCAGACCGGGCAGACAGCACAAAATCCGTCCTTCCCTGTTCCATACAAAAAACAGAAGCAGGACAAATCACGCAGAAAAGCGAAGCCGCCCTTGCGGAAAACGGGAAGCAGTCTTGCGGAAAACAGTAAACGATCTTGCGGAAGAACGGAGAAAGTCTTGCGGAAGAACGGGAAGCGGTCTTGCGGAAGGATTTCTTCCCTGCCTCAATGCAAGGCATAAGTCAAGACGAAATCGGCTGTCGTACGATAATGAATATGAAACACTCCCGCCTTTCCGTCCGACAAATGATAGGACAAAGAAAAATCTCCCCCACTTTCCGGACTGATCTCATTTGCCGGACAGTTCATGCCTTTCACCTGCAAATGCGTACGGAAATCAATGCCTTGTTCATCCAATATCTTGAACGCAGTTTCTTTGGCGGACCAATGCAACAGAATCTCATAAAGGCTGTCAGCCTTCTCATCTGCCCCTATCAAACGGTCCTTCAACCGTAGCACCCGCCCTGAATAAGCCTCTATGTCAATCCCCACTTCTTCAATGCGGGAAAGCAAAACCGCCGCATACCCCGTCGTATGTGAGATGGATATACGCATGCTCCCGTCTGAAAAAAAAGGATGTCCAGACAACAGGTAATCGACTGTCTTGTCTTTTCCCGTCAGTACATATATCAACATCCGGACAGCCGCATACTCCAGTTTCCGCCTTTCGGCAGCAAACCGCCGCATGGCATAAGCCTTATGTCCGGCCCCATCGGGCAAACGGTCGCACAACTCATCGAACGACTCCGTGATCTGCCATACCCCGCCCCAGGCATTCCCGCACTCTATTTTCTGGAAAAAAGGCATAGACTCAGGATTTTTTTTCCGGTTCTTCCGACCAGGCTTCCTCTACCGTCACCTTAATTTTCAAGATGCGCCGATTGTCCATTTCCAAAACCTCAAAACGGAAGTTCTTATATTCTATGACCTCATGCCGCTCCGGAAACTCGCCCTTTATCTCCAGCAAAAGCCCGGCCAGCGTATCGGCATCCCCCTCCACGTCGTCAAAGAAGTCATCATCGACCTGCATAATCTTGGAGAAGTCTGTCAACAAGACCTTGGCTTCAAACACATAAGTGTTGGCATTCAGCTTTACATACTGACGTTCTTCCTCATCATACTCATCGTTGATCTCTCCGACGATCTCCTCTATGATGTCCTCCATCGTCACAATTCCCGAAGTTCCGCCAAATTCATCCACCACAATGGCGATATGCACCTTGTTGGTCTGGAAATCTCTCAGCAAATCATCTATCATTTTTGTCTCAGGAACAAAATAAGGCGGGCGTATCAACGACTGCCAACGGAAGTTGGCCGGTTTGTTCAGATGAGGCAACAGGTCCTTGATGTAAAGGATGCCTTTCACATTGTCTCTTGAACCTGCATATACGGGAATGCGGGAATAATTACTCTCAACGATGCAGCGAAGCACTTCGGGATAAGGCGTTTTCATGTCCAAATCCACAATATCAATCCGCGGCGTCATAATCTCACGGGCCATCTCGCCACCGAAACGGATGATGCCTTCCAGCATATTCTGCTCTTCTGCGATGTCTTTCTTATCCGTCAGTTCCAATGCCTGCTCCAACTCGTCAACGGAAATCGCACGGTTCTGCTTATGCACGACTTTTGTCGCCAGCTTCTTGGAACGCACCAATACGGATGACAGCGGCCAAAACACCTTTTCAAGAACAATAAAAGCCGGAGCCGTCAGCCGGCAGATGCTCAACACATGCTGCGAAAAATAGATTTTCGGCATGATTTCACCGAAAAGCAACAAAAAAAACACCAGCAGTACGGTCAGAAACAAGAACTCCAAAATCTCGTTCGTTCCGAAATCCAGCGTTCGTACAACAAAGAAATTCGCCAGCATGATGACGGACACATTCACGACGTTGTTAGAAATCAGAATAGTGGCTAACAAGCGTTCGGAATCTTCCCTGAGAAAAAGAATTTTTCTGTCTGAAGAATGCTTGTCCTCTTCTATCGCATTCAAATCGTCAGGAGAAAGCGAAAAGAAAGCTATCTCTGACGCTGAGACGAAACCGGAACACAGCAACAAGACAATAGCCAAGAGGAGTGCAACAATGGCTCCCAAGTCGGGAGGAATCACCTCTATGTGATCAAAACAATCTAAAAAGCGGAATAAAAATGCGTCTGAGTCCAAAATCAATTCTTTAAATTACACATTAGAACGGCAAATTATCCTTGTCGTCCATCTTAGAAGCGACCGGTGCCGCTCCCGAAGCCGCCGACTGAGGTGCCTGCTGTGCACCGACACCACGCGGGGTCAGCATCTCCATATTGTCGGCAAATATCTCTGTCACATAACGTTTCACCCCATTCTGATCATCATAGGAACGGGTACGGATCTTGCCTTCTACAAACAACTTGTCTCCTTTATGGACATATTTTTCCACCGTCTCGGCCATGCCTCTCCAGAAAATGATATTGTGCCACTCCGTCCGTTCCGGCACTTCCGTACCGTTCTGCAAGCGATATCCTCTTTCTGTCGTAGCCAACACAACTGTGGCAACAGCCACTCCCGTGTCCAGGTATCGGACATCGGGGTCCTTTCCCACGTTGCCTATCAGCATTACTTTATTCAATGACATACTTTCTTCTATTTAAAAATCTTTTCAAAGTTAGCATATAAAAAACACTTTTCCCAAAATCCGGACTGTTTTTTTCTTTTTCCGCTCAATTTTCTGACAGGATACCACTTTTCTCCAACAACAAAGTTACCAGCCGCGGCATGGCATAATCCGACAATTCTTCCCGATGTATCCAGCAAGCTTTACGCCCGAACATTTCGTCTGTAGGCTTTTCCTGTAACACCACATGATGGAAATCACAAATCAAAGTACGGTGAGTCAGCTGATGACATATCCCCGCACACAACAAAGTCCTTACACTATCTTTCGCAAGCAAGAAAGAAGGCATATCCTGTCGGTCAAACAATGCTTCCGGAGAACAAGCCGTATCCGTTTCCACCAACATCGGTTCGTATAGTCCTTTCCAAATATCCTTACCTTCCCGACGGAACAAGACCATTTCCCCTCCCACCTGCACCCAGAAATAATGCAAGTAACGTTTCGAAACGATCAGAGCATTAACTTTTACAGGCAAGTCCTTCACCCGCCCCTCCCGAAAAGCCATGCAACTTTCATTGAGAGGACAATCCATGCAGCGCGGCGACTTGGGCACACACTGCAATGCACCGAAATCCATCAGACCTTGATTATAATCAGCCACACGTTCCCTGTCCGGCAAAAGAGCCTGAGCCAACTCTGCAAAACACTTCCGGCCACGACCTGTGTCAATGGCCTCGTCCACACCGAAATAACGAGACAATACACGATAAACATTACCGTCCACAACAGCATGAGGCAACCCAAATGCAAAAGAAGCTATAGCCGCCGCCGTATAATCACCAACCCCTTTTAAATTCCGAATTCCTTCATAATCCATCGGGAATCCGCCGGACGCAACGATCTGTCTGGCTGCACAATGTAAATTACGCGCACGAGAATAATACCCCAACCCCTGCCAGCAACGCAGCACTTCATCTTCCGACGCTGCGGCCAAAGCCTGCACATCCGGGAAACGCTCAATGAAACGTACAAAATAATCATATCCTTGAGCCACCCGCGTCTGCTGAAGAATTATTTCGGAAATCCAAATGCGATAAGGATCCTTTGTTCCTCGCCATGGTAAAAAACGACGATTTTTTTCATACCATTGCAGAATCTCATCCGCAAAAAAGCTTTCATTTGTCATATATGAATCAGATATACAGGCACAAAATTAGCTGTTTTGAGGCGCAAAAAAAGCAAAAAAAAGAGTTTTTTTCAAAGATATATTTTCTTTCCTTGCCAAAAAGCTATATATTTGCATGCCAAAACTTTAAGAAATAGGCTAATATAAACAATAATTTTTACAAAGCAATGACAAAAGCAGATATTGTAAACGAGATTTCTAAAAAGACGGGAATCGAAAAGATGACCGTGTTGACTGCCGTGGAAGCGTTTATGGAGTCAGTGAAGGAATCCTTAATAGAAAAAGAAGAGAACGTCTATTTACGGGGATTCGGAAGCTTTATTCTGAAGAAGAGAGCTAAAAAAACCGCCCGGAACATTTCCAAGAATACGACCATCATTATTGACGAGCATAACATCCCGGCTTTCAAGCCCGCCAAGATATTTGTGGACGCGGTGAAAAAGTAAAGCCCCAAAAGTGACAGTAAACAGATTTATTAACTCATAAAAAAAGTAAAGCTATGCCAAGCGGAAAGAAAAAGAAAAGACACAAAATGGCTACTCACAAACGGAAAAAGAGATTAAGAAAGAACAGACATAAGAGCAAGTAGCCAACGCTTGTCTGTAGAAGAAAAAAAGTAAAGAACAAACTTGGATGTGCTCATTCTGCTGATGCCGACAAGTTTGTTCTTTGTATAAGACAGACAAAGCCGTAAGAATATAACAAGTAAATAACAGAGAATGACAAGCGAAGTAATAGTAGATGTTCACCCCAAAGAAATATCCATAGCCTTGTTGGAGGACAAAAGACTGGTGGAGTTTCAAAAAGAAGGACGGTCGGCGTCTTTCATTGTGGGCAACATATATCTGGCAAAAGTGAGAAAACTGATGCCAGGACTGAATGCATGCTTTGTGAATGTTGGCTATGAACGCGATGCCTTCTTACATTATCTTGATCTTGGTCCGAAATTCAACTCTTATGCCAAATACCTCAAACAGGTAACCAGTAACAAAAAAAAGCTACCGTCAATCTCCAAAGCTGCCAATCTGCCCGATCTGGAAAAGGACGGAAGCGTGCAAAACACGCTCCAGCAAGGCCAGGAAATTTTAGTACAGATCGTAAAGGAGCCCATTTCCACAAAAGGGCCACGCCTGACCTGCGAACTTTCGTTTCCCGGACGTTTCTTGGTATTGATGCCCTTTCAGGACAAAGTCTCCGTTTCTTCCAAAATCAAATCCTCGGAAGAGCGCGCACGCCTGAAACAACTCATACAAAGCATCAAGCCTAAGAACTACGGAGTCATCGTAAGGACCGTAGCAGAAGGCAAGAGAGTGGCAGAGCTTGATACAGAGCTGAAAATATTGTTGAAAAGATGCGAGGACACCATCGCCAAGGCACAAAACGCCAGCAAACTGCCGGAACTGGTATTTGAAGAGACAAGCCGGACGGTTGCCATGCTGAGAGATCTGTTCAATCCATCGTATGAAAATATCTATATCAACGACAATGATATTTACAACGAGGTGAAGAACTACGTAACACTGATAGCCCCGGAAAGCGCGGGTATCGTAAAACTATACACTGGCAAGGTCCCCATCTTCGACAATTTCGACGTCACCAAACAGATCAAATCCTCATTCGGAAAGACAGTATCCTACAAACATGGTGCTTATCTGATTATAGAACACACAGAGGCTTTGCACGTGGTGGACGTAAACAGCGGAAACCGTTCCAAATCAAAAGACGGACAAGAAGCCAACGCCTTGGACGTAAATCTGGGAGCGGCAGACGAACTGGCGCGGCAGTTGCGCCTGCGTGACATGGGAGGAATCATAGTAGTGGATTTCATCGACATGAATCTGGCGGAAGACCGTCAGAAACTCTATGAGCGCATGTGCGAAAACATGAAGAAAGACCGGGCCAGACACAACATCCTGCCGCTGAGCAAATTCGGACTGATGCAAATCACACGCCAGCGCGTACGCCCGGTAATGGATGTCAATGTGGATGAGGTCTGCCCCACTTGTTTCGGAAAAGGAACCATCAAATCCAGTTTCCTTTTTACCGATGTACTGGAAAGCAAAATAAACATAATGGCCAACAAACTGGGCATTAAAAGCTTCACCCTGCACGTGCACCCCTATGTCGCGGCATATATCAACCAAGGACTGGTTTCACTCAAACGGAAATGGCAGATGAAATACGGTTTCGGCATCAAGGTGATACCCAGCCAAAAACTGGGATTCCTGCAATACGAATTTTATGACAGGAACGGACAAGAGATAGACATGAAAGAAGAAATCGAGATCAAACATTCAAATTAACCCTACAGAAAAAGGTTGCAAACGGAATTTTCCATTGCAACCTTTTCTGTTTTTCCCCTTCACGATTCCTCACGGTGCCTTCGCGTGCCCAGAATCGCTTTCTCCACTTCAGAGGCTATCACCGCAGCCCCATTCGTATCAGGATGTATGCCGTCGGGCAAAAGCCACTCAGGATGCCCCTCGAACACGGAGTACAAATCAATGACCTTCAGACTGTTCCGCTCAGCCACCTGGCGTATCATCGGAATGATTCCGTTCACAATCACACTATCGGATATATTGAATGAACTGCTCATCGCCTTAATCGGAAGTGCCAGATAAATATCCGGATGCGATGACAAGGCACGCAACTCATCGATCATCTGCTGCATGTCGGAAATGAACTCGTCCTTATGCCGCCAGTTTTGCGGTTTACTGTCGTTCGTGCCCAGCTTCACCACCACGATATCAGGATTAAACTCCTTACAGCGTTGATAGACATCTGTCGCCATATACGGCTGGTCACCCTTGTCCAACATCGTCCGACCGCTCACACCGAAGTTACGGACCAAATAGCCGTCGCCCAATCTGCGTCCCAATATAGCCGGATAACCATTCGCGTCAGGCTGCGGAATGCCATGCCCGTCGGTGATGCTGTTGCCCACACAGGCCACCCGCAAAACATCCTTGCGAGGAGCAGGCAATCCGGCAAGCCAGGATTCCAGATCCGACAACATCTGATTGTGGCAGACAAACGACGGCTTACAGCCCCATCCGTGCCCGCCCGCAGGATAGACATGCATACTGACCGATACTCCCGCCTGAGACAAAGCCTGATAGTACAACAGCCCGTGTTCTGACGGCGGAACGGTGCGGTCGTCACTGCTGAGCAGCAACAAGGCAGGCGGAACGAGATGACGCCACACACGGCGGTCGGCAGACCATTCACGCCGCACCTCCGCCGTGACTCCGGCCCCCAGAAAGGCCGAAGAGGAACCGCCCTGATTCGGCGACTCCAAAGAAATGACGGGATAGAACAGAATCTGAAAATCCGGCCTGCAGTCCAGCGGAGCCGAAACAGCCAGAGTGGCGGCCAGATGCCCTCCGGCCGAAGAGCCCATAATGCCCACGTCGTAAGGATTTATACGCCATGCCGCCGCATTTTTCCGAATCAGCCGCATGGCTTCTTCCGCATCACTGACCGGAACCTCAGGATGTCCGAACGGCAGACGATATTTCAACACGACATAAGCGATTCCCAGCCGGTTGAAAAAAGAAGCCCAGTCATACCCCTCATGCGCCAAAGCCAGATGGGAATAACCGCCTCCCGGACAAGCCAGCACCGCCCGCCCCGTAGCCACGGCAGAATCGGGCAGAAAAACCTTTACATCCGGCGTGAATATCCCGTCCGCCGGCTGTTCCGCCTCATGATCCCTGCCATTGGAATTGGGAAGTCCCTGTTCCCAAAGAAGAACACTGAATTGCGTCTGTGCGTCCATCCTTATACTCCAGAGAGCAGCACAGCCCAACAGGCATACGGCCAACAGCTTCCTTTTCATCATACGTATTGTATAAAAATGTCCGGATGCAAAAATAAAAATAAAATCCAATATGCAGTTCAAAAAGCTTGTATTTACTCTGCAAAATATGTATTTTTGCAAAACAAGTTGCAAAGACCATGAGAAAAGTCACCCTGCTCCCCTTAGTCATACTATTATCCGGACTGACTGTCCTTCCTGCAGAAGGACGAAGAAAAGACAAGAAAAAAGCCGAAATCCCCGTCATAGCCCTGGCAGAACCGGACGTGATGCCGGAAAAGAGCCTGTCACATGCCATAGTAAAGCCCGTAGAAGAAGCCCAAAGGCATCACATAAACTACAACGAACACCGCTATGGGATAGACGTGTCACGCTATCAGGGCCAGATAGACTGGCCGACCGTGAAGACAGACAAAAACGTCGGTTACGTTTATCTGAAAGCAACGGAAGGCGCGTCGCTGGTGGACAACACCTATCATTACAACCTGGCCGAGGCACGCAAGGCCGGACTGAAAGTAGGCTGCTATCATTTTTTCAGCCCCACCGTAGATCCGGAAACGCAATTCAACAATTTCAGCAGCGTGGTCAAACTCAACGAGCAGGACCTGATTCCTATCGTCGACGTAGAGAACCGCGGACGGGGAAGCATACACAAATTCCGCGAAAGGCTCACCGAATTCCTCCGGATGGTGGAAGAGCACTACGGCATACAGCCCATCATCTACACATCAAGCAATTTCTACAACGAATATCTCGCCGGGAAATACACCGACTACAAGTACATGATTGCACGGTATAAGGACGAAGTGCCGGAACTGACCGACGACATCCAGTTCGTCATGTGGCAGTTCACCGCCAACGGACGCATCAACGGAATCGACGGACCGGTAGACCGCAGCCGTTTCATGGATGAATATCATCTGGGCGACATTCTTATCCGCAAATGAAAGGGCGTCCGGCCTGCCTGCCGGATGCGAAAAAAGCGGACATTCCACCGCCTTATCCCTCTTCACCCGTAAGGACAGTCAACTCATTGATATTCACCAATATATAAAATCGCGAGAAAAACCGTGGGCCGCGTTGCGCAACAACGCGGCTTTTTTTGCGCACAGACGCGGACGGTTGTGCGCACAGCCGTGTCCGTTTGTGCGCACGGAAAAACAGCACCATGCCGGATCAGGAAAAAAACATACAGAAAGCATCACACCGACACTGCCCGCAGCAGCAAGACAACATACGTCAGATAAAGAACCGTCTGGAACACATCCAAATCGGCGACAGCGTATCCCGTCGATGTATATTGACTGGAAATAAACTTCCGGTCGGAGAAGAACCGACGCTGACAGTAGCTGAACAGGAAATAGCACAATGCGCCGCACAGCAATCCCCACAGCATACCGAAGAATATATCGCCCGGATAGTGAACACCGAGATATATACGGGAATAAGAGCACAAGAGCGCCCAAAGAAACATCGAACCGGTCATCCACACATTGCGGATCAACAAAGACACGAAGACGAACACACCGAATGTGTTGGATGCATGGCTGGATATGAAACCGTATCGTCCGCCACGGTAATCGTTCACCACATCCACCAGATACATCAGCTGGGGATCCTGTGCCGGGCGGAACCGTGCGAAATAGGGCTTGCAGAAGGATGACGAGAACTGGTCTGCCAGCAAAATGGTCAGCGCGAAGAACAGCACGATCAGCCCTACCTCGCGCATGGAATTATTCTTGATGAACACGTAAAACAGCACCGCTCCCACCGGTATCCATGCCACCGTACTGGTGATTCCCGTCATCACATTGTCCCAGAACAGGGAATCACTGCCGTTAAGACGCAACAACAGTTGCTGATCGAACGTTATCCAGTCTGCCAGACTCATTGCTTATATCACCTCCATATCTTTTACCGGCATCCAGCCTATCTTGCCGTCTGCCAGACGTATTTCTTTCCACTCTTTCATGGAATCATCTATCACTTCCACGCGCGTGCCTTCGTGCAACACGAACAGGTCGGTACCTGAATGGCTCGGCGTGCTCTTGACGACCACAGACGTGCTCATCACCACCGCCCCCGTACGGTTATTCAGACGCTCATGCTGCCACCAGGCAAAGACATTGGACAGCACCGTCACCAGCAACATCGCCACCGCACCGAAGAAGCCCACCTTTTTCAGCACTATCTTGTTTCCGAAAAGGAACAGCAGGGCCAGCAGACAAGCCGCCACGAAAGTGATGACTCCCGTACGTGCCCATCCGTCCATCCCCGTCACATTCACCAGATTCCTGAACCAGGTGATAAAAAACATCTCGCTCTCCGGCACAATCTTGTCCACCGTCTTCGCACGGGCCAGTTCCAGATTGAAACGGACGTCGGCATCCCCCGGAGAGAGCAGCAAAGCCCGCTCATAGTTCAGCACGGCACCGGCAATATTGTCTGTTTTATAATAACAGTTTCCCAGATTGTAATATAAATCGGAGCTCACTCCCTTTTTCAGCATCGCCGCATAAATCTTGGCAGCCTGCCCGTATCTTCCGGCCGCATAGGCACTGTCGGCCTCAGCCTTTGTCTGCGCATGCAGTGCAAGAAAGCCCACACAAGCTATGACTATCAGTAAAAACCTCTTCATTTCCCTATCGTTTAATCGAACTTTCCATCTTGTTTATCACGTCAGTTGCCGCAACGTAAATCTTATCCATCGTCTGCGCCGGATCGCCCGGTGCATAGCGTGCGAACTCGCATTCATTCATGACGTCTACCAAAGCCTTGATGACCCCGTCGTCCGCTCCTTTTTCCGCCAGCTTCTCACTGACATTGTCCTTGTTCAGCTCGGCCACCGGGATATTCAGCTTGTCGCCCAGATAGCCCCATAATGCTTTCAGCACCTCGTCGTAGAACTCGCCCGGTTTGTTGGATTTCAGCAAAGATGCGGCCACTTTCAGACGTCTGGACGCCACTTTGTTGGCTTTCTTCGTTCGCATTCTGGCCACATTGGCACTTTCCCTGGCTTTGTTGCGGAACACAACCACCAGCACGATGAACAGCAACAACGGAATCAGGTAACTCCATACATAGCCAGCCGTGCCGAAATAAGCATCACCGGCCTTGCGGAGATTCACGTCGCCCAGATGGATGTAACGCACATCCGAAGCCAAGAGTCGCACATCTTCCTTGTCCGTAAAGTTCATCCCGCGGCTTCCGTTGTCTTTCCCCTTCGCCACATTCACCGCAAACTCTTCCGTCCGGATGGTCTTATAGGCCTTCGCCTCCGTATCGAAATAACAGAATTCCACCGGCGGAATGGTATACTCGCCCTGGTGACGCGGAACGGCCAGATAGTCGAATATCTTGTTGCCGGCCACACCGCCGCGCCCGATTTTCGTGTCATCGGTCACTTTCGGGTCATAAGTCTCAAAGTCTTTGGGGAACTTCACCTCCGGAGCTTTCATCAGCTGCATGTTGCCGCTGCCCGAAACCGTCACGCGGAGCGTCAGCGCATCGTTGGTCTTGATGTCCTTGGGCGTGAGCGACGCACTGATATTGAACTTCCCGACCGCACCGGAGAAGTTGGCCGGACGCTCAGGCAAGGGGTCTACCTGCAGGGTCAGCGACGGGGCGACAATCGTCTTCTTGACCTCGGTGGTCAGCCCCATGCCATTGAAAAAGGCGTCGAACGGGTCCATATTGCGGTTCTGCTGAACGACAATGGCCTCAAAGTTGATGGAGGGGATGGTCAGCTTGCCGCTACGCTGCGGGAACAGCACATACTGCCGCCACACCACCGTGCCATAAGTCCGCCCGTTGTGCGTCTCCATCTTCAGGCTTTTCTGCTGCGGCAGGGCAATCTCCTGCGTATGAAATCCTTCCAGGTCGGGCATGCCTCCGGCCAATTGCGACAGGTTGACCAGTGAATAGACCTTGTAGGTCACCACCACAGCCTCCTGCTCATACAGCCGTTTCTTGTCTGCCGTCACAGAGACGAACAGATCTTTACCCGTGATTCTCTCACCGGAACTCTGCATGCGCATGCTGCCGCCACGGTTGCCTCCCCGGCCTTGCGCGGAAGAGCCTTGCCCGCCGCCTGCGCTCTTCAGCACCTCAATCTTCAGCGCGCGCGACTTATACTGCTTGCCGCCCACCGTTGCCGTAGCTGCCGGAAGCGTATAAGTACCGGCTTTCAGGGCACTCAACATATAGGTATAGGTAATCGAGCTGCTTTGCGTGGTGCGCCCGTTAATCATCTGAAAACTGCTTTGCGAAGAACGGCTCGGCCCATAGTCGATGCTGAACCCATCCGAACCAGGCCAGCTGAAATTGCTGACGTCCTGCGTATTGACGGTAAAGGACACGCGGAACTGCGCTCCCTCCTCCACCTGTTCCGGTGCAGAGACACTCACCTGCACGCCGGCGTACATCCCCACGCAGAACAGGCACAACCAAAGTAATAGAATATATCTTTTCATAACCATTTCCTGTCGCTCCTTTATCACCATTGTTTCTCCAACCGTTTCCGCTGCGGCTGGTTCATTTGCTTCTTGAGCCGCTCCTGCGTTTCTTTCTCGTTCTGCATGGCCGCTTTCAACAGCTGCTCAGCGTTTTCTTTCGACATGGTGTTGTCCTGCTGCTGATTCTGCTGTTTCTGCTGCTCCTGCTGCTGATTTTTCTTCTCTTTGTCCTTGTCCTGATTTTGCTGTTTGTCCTGCTTGTCCTGTTGCTGATTCTGCTTGTCGCCGTCCTTCTGGTCTTTGTCGTTCTTGTTCTCGTTCTCCTGCGGCGGATTGTTCTTCAGCTGATGCTGGCACAACACCAGATTGTAACGGCTTTCATCGTCTTTAGGATTGTTGCGCAGGGCATTCTTGTAGCACTCTATCGCCGGGGCAAACTGCTTTTGGCTTTGAAGGATGACGCCCATATTGTGATAGATGGAAGCCAGACGCGTCTTGTTCGTCTCCAGTCTCGCGGCTGTCTCATAAGCCTGCATGGCATCCTTGGGCTTCTGTTGCCAGAACAAGGCATTGCCCAGATTGAAATAAGCCTGCGGGAAACGGTTGTTCTGTTCGATGGCCTTGCGGTAGTCCACCTCGGCCTCAGTGTACAGACTGTCACGGTAAAGGCGGTTCCCGTTTCTCAGATAGTAACGATCTGTATTCTGCTGTGCCTGCATGCCTGATGCCATCAGCAGGCCGCACAACAACAATCCGTATTTATAGTTCCAACGTAACATGCTTCTCATCTATTTGCGAAATAACTTAATGCCTTTAAATATCGGATTCTTCCGTTCCGTGATGAGCACATCCAGCAAAAGCAAGAACAAGGCCAGCAGCGTTACGGCCTGAAACTGCTCGTCGTATTCGGAATATACCGTGCTCTCCATGTCCACTTTGGCCAACTTGTCTACATAAGCCGAAAGCTGCTTTTGCGCCGACGAGCTGTTGTCCACGTAAATATAAGCTCCCTGTCCGGCGGCCGCTATCTCACGGCACATCTGTTCGTTCAACTTAGACACCACGACATTTCCTTCATTGTCCAATATATAACCTGAGCCTCCGGGCATCGGTATCGGTGCGCCTTGCGGAGAGCCCACTCCTAATACATAGACTTTTATGCCCTGTTCGGCTGCCGCCTTGGCCATTTCGGCAGCACCGCCTTCATTGTCCTCGCCATCGGTAATCACAAAAACGGCCTTGCTGACGTCCTGATTCGGAGAAAAACTTTTCATGGCCAGGTCTATTGCCTGCTTTATATCCGTGCCCTGCGTGGTGATCATAGAGGGAGAAATCGTCTCAAGAAACATTTTGGCAGACACATAGTCGCTGGTTATAGGCAACTGTGTATAGGCCTCTCCGGCATAGACAATCAGTCCAATCTTGTCGTCTGTCATCTTGTCCACAATGCTGCTTACCAACATCTTCGACTTGTCAAGACGGCTGGGAGTCACATCCGTGGCCAACATGGAATTGGAGACATCCAAGGCTATGATGGCTTCTATGCCCTGACGCTTGCGTGTCTCCACCTTCGTCCCGAACTGCGGACGCGCTAAAGCAATCAGCAACAAAGCAAAAGCCACAAGCATCAGCCATGACTTCACTTCGCGCCGAGCTGCCGACACATCCGGCATCAGCTCTTTCAGCAAATCCGGATCGCCGTAACGTGCCAACCGCTTATGCCGATAGTAGTTCGTGACATAATGTAACACCACCAACAAAGGCACCAGCAGCAATAAATATAAATATGAAGGTTCTTCAAAACGAAACATAATTCTGAACGGATTAAGGTATTTTCTTCAATAGGGTCATGCGCAACAGCAGTTCGAGCAACAGGCTCATCACGGCTATCCAGGCAAACAGGCTGTAAGCCTCATAACGCTTGCTGTACTGCTTGACGTTCAACTTTGTCTTCTCCAGTTTATCAATATCTTTATAAACCTCCTCCAACTTCTGATTATCCGTAGCGCGATAGAAAGCACCGTCCGTACGGTCTGCTATGGCCGACAAGGTCTTGGAGTCGATCTCTACAGGGTAATTCAGATATTGCACGCCACCGGCAACCGGCATAGGATACGGTGCCATCCCGTTCGTCCCCACACCAATGGTATAGACGCGTATTCCAAAACTTTTGGCAATTTCCGCAGCCGTCATCGGCGAGATGTCACCCGAATTGTTCGTCCCGTCAGTCAGCAGAATCACCACCTTGCTTTTGGCCTTGCTGTCTTTCAGCCGGGAAACCGCATTGGCTATACCCATTCCTATGGCTGTTCCGTCCTCTATCATTTCCCGTTGGGCGATGTCTGTCTTAATGCTGTTGAACAGATTAAGCAAAACAGCATGATCAGTGGTCATCGGACACTGCGTGAACGCTTCTCCTGCAAAGATCGTCAGCCCGATGTTGTCATTCGGACGTCCGGTAATAAACTCGGAAGCCACTTTTTTCGCTGCCTCCAGTCGGTTTGGCTTCAGGTCTTCGGCCAGCATACTTGTGGACACATCCACCGCCAGCATGATGTCAATGCCTTCCACCTGTGTATTCTTCCAGCTGTTACTTGTCTGAGGCCTTGCCAGAATGACAATGATCATCACGAACGTCAGCAGGCGCAGAATAAACGGAGCATGAATCAAATGATTTTTATAACTCTTCGGGGCATACTTATATGCCGTAGTATCAGAAACCGTCAAAGCAGGCTCTTCCTTCTTATTCTTCAGAATATACCATAATATATATGGTACAAGCAGGAACAATAAAAAGAAATATTCACTGTTAGCAAACGTCATAACCTTCTCTACTTATTTTATACAATCAAATTGTACAACATCCACACAATCCATCCCAATAAGGCAAAGCCAATAGCGGCCAGTACAATCAATATCAGCCGCATCCCCAACAACTTACGGCGGCTACGCTGCTGTTCCACCATGACGGCATCAGGTTTCGGCTTGACTGTCGGATCAGCCTCCACTTTCGTCTGGTTGATAAATTCGATGGCACTGACAAGATTCGCGTCATTCTCATTAATCTGGGTGTTATACTTCGCGAACTTCACCAGGTCTGCCGTGCGGAACAAGGAGCGCAGCTCGTCCAGACTCTCGGCATCTTTCAGGGCCAGAAGGCGGTCAATGATTTCTGTCGAAGTCATTTCCATTGCATTGAAACCATACCGTTTCTTGATGTAGGTACGCAAAATCTCTGTAAGACGGGTATAATACTCTTTAGAATCTTCCTTGGCCCACGTCTTTTCAGCCTTAATCTGGTCGATTTCATGCATGGCTTCAGCGTGAGGCGGAAGTTTCGGAGCCTGTTTAATAATCTTAATGATGGGCTTATTGTCGCGGAAACGTATGTATAAATAGAACAGGAGCAGCACCCATATGAACAGACCCACCGCGAGCCAAAACACGGGTGACTCGTCGGACGACCATGAGAATGGCAGGTCCACGATGTCTTTCGGACCGGGGAAACGGTCCGTATGCACCGTATCTACCGGAATAGACAAGACCCTTAAAGCAAGATTTTTCGACTGAAACTCTTTACCGTCAACCTTAACGACAAAGGGTGGAAGATAGTAAAGTGCGGAATCAAAAGAAGTTACCGTATAAAGTTGTGTTATCAACATCCGCGCACCTTCGTTCAATTGCTGCGTATCCGGCCGCGACACTTCCACCACTTCTACTCCGGGCGTAAGCATATCACCGGCTTTCAACTGCGGAAGAATCAGATTCGCTTTCGCATCCGCACTGACATCCAATTTGATATGCGCCTGCTCTCCCACTAAAAGTTCAAGAGAATCTATCCGGGCATCCACCGTCACCTGAGCACGCCCGGCCTCTGCGAAACAGAGTCCCAACAGACAGAGCCACAAAAACAGAAAGGCATTATGACGATAAAAAGACTTCATTTTAGCTTCGTTTTGCAAATAAGGTCATCAACTGTGACACATAATCCTGATCCGTACGGATGGAAACTGCATCCACATTACTCTTGGTAAACAAATCCTGTAGCAGACTCTGGCGGTTTTTCCACCAGTCATGATGGGCTTTTCTCACCTTGCGGCTTGATGTGTCTATGTATTGTTCGTGCCCAGTCTCAGCATCACGGACCTTCATCAATCCCACATCAGGCAACTCCGCCATTCGACGGTCATACACTTGAATCGCCACCACGTCATGTTTTCTGTTCGCCACAGTCAAGGCTGTACGGTAGTCCTTACGGTCAATGAAATCACTCATCAAAAAAGCCGTGCAACGACGCTTGATGGCTTGCGTAAGATATTCAACGGCCTGTCCTATATCCGTATAGGAACTCTGCGGCTTAAAATCCAGCAGTTCACGTATGATACGTAAGATGTGCTTGCGGCCTTTTTGGGGCGGAATGAACTTCTCTATCCTGTCTGAAAAGAAAATCACTCCGATCTTATCATTGTTTTGGATGGCAGAAAAGGCCAATGTGGCAGCTATCTCAGTAACCATATTGCGTTTGGTCTGTGAAACGGTGCCGAAATTCAGGCTCCCCGACACATCAATCAGAAGCATGACCGTAAGCTCCCTTTCCTCTTCGAACACCTTGACAAAAGGACGGTTGAAACGCGCCGTTACGTTCCAGTCGATGTCACGGATATCATCTCCATACTGATACTCCCGCACCTCTGAAAACGCCATACCACGCCCCTTGAACGCGGAATGATATTCACCGGCAAAGATGTTGCTGGAAAGCCCCCTTGTCTTGATTTCAATCTGGCGGACTCGTTTTAAGATCTCACTCGTATCCATCCCCACTCTTGCGATTAAGGCACTTCTACTTTATTCAGGATACGGCTGACTATTTCCTCACTGCTCACGTTGTTGGCTTCCGCCTCGTAAGACAAACCGATTCGATGACGCAGGACATCGTGAGCGATGGCACGTACATCTTCCGGAATGACGTACCCGCGGCGTTTTATGAAAGCATATGCACGTGCAGCCAATGCCAAGTTAATGGACGCACGGGGCGAACCGCCGAACTCTATATAATTCTCTAAATCCTTCAGTCCGTACTGCCCAGGATAACGGGTCGCAAAGACAATGTCGGCAATATATTGCTCAATCTTCTCGTCCAAATAGACTTCTCTCACCACGTTTCTGGCTGCAATGATTTCATCCGTCCCCATAATCGGACGGACTTTTGCCTTTTCACCTTTAATCTGCTGGCGAATGATTTTCTTCTCTTCCTCAAGTTTCGGATAGTCGATGATGACTTTCAGCATGAAACGGTCCACTTGAGCTTCCGGCAAAGGATAAGTTCCCTCCTGCTCTATCGGGTTTTGCGTAGCCAGCACGAGGAAAGGTTCCGGCAACTGAAATGTCTCTTTCCCGATCGTAACCTGACGTTCCTGCATGGCTTCGAGCAAAGCACTCTGCACTTTTGCAGGAGCACGGTTGATTTCATCCGCAAGAACGAAATTGGCAAAGATGGGACCGCGTTGAGCTATAAAGGTTTCCTCTTTCTGACTGTACATCATTGTCCCTACGACATCCGCAGGAAGCAAGTCGGGCGTGAACTGCACTCGGCTGAACTTTCCGTCAATCAGCGAGGCCAAAGTCTTTATGGCCAAGGTTTTGGCCAGTCCAGGAACGCCTTCCAACAGCACATGTCCGTCACTCAACAAGCCTATTAAAAGAGATTCTACCAAATGTTTTTGTCCGACAATCACCTGATCCATTCCTGTCATCAGGTTGGTCACGAAAGCACTCTGTTTTTCTATTCGTTCGTTTAGCTCACGAATGTCTATCGCTTCAGCCATACTTATTTTGTGTTTACTAATTATACTTTTCTTTTACGGTTCAAAATTAGTCTTTTTGGTACGGAATGGCAACAGGGATTCTATTAAAAAAGGTTTTTCACCACCCTATTTAAGAAACTTTTCAAGCCAGTTAACGGTGTTTTAATTTCAGCTCCGGAATTTTCAACAACATGCCTTCCGGGACCAAGTCAGGGTTGACAATGTTATTGTATGTCACAAGATAAACCGTGAAATTCTTGGAGCCATAATAGCGTAAGGCAATTTCACGTAGTGTTTCTCCCCTTTTCAGACGATGTTCTTCGCGTGTTCCGATTATCTCATAAGCCCCACCTTTCACCTGAGGGAGCTGAGTTTGTGGAGTATTTTTCTCCACTGGTTGTTTTTGCTCTGCTTTTTCCGACTCTTTACTAAGCCCAGCCTCCGGAGCAGATGAAGCCTGCAAGGTATCTCTTTTGACCTGTACCGTATCTGGAACAGCAGTTTTCGCCGCCACAGGCTGCTGCTTAACGTTCTGCCGGACGGCAGACACAGCTTTCGCATCACCGTTATCCGCTTCCATGAAGAAACGATTATAACCCAAATAATAGCTGAAAGACATCAGTACCAATACAACAAGCGAAACGAAGAAAATCATCCAGGGAGTCAGATAAATGCGGCGCGTTCCGCTATCCGGTACCATTTGTACAATATGCTGATGCTCCACATTCTGATGCTCTACTTTCTGTACTTCTATTTGCTGTGTAGCAACATGCATCGCAGTTGACCGGGCTTGCTTGGTTTCAGGGCTATCATCCGTTTTTTTTTCTGAAGAAAGCGGCATGCCATCTTGCCCTTGAACCTTGCCTTCTTCTTTCGCCTTCTCCGGTTTCTCTCCCGCAGATTCAGAATCCCTTGCGGAAGAGTCCATTTTTTGTTCCTGTTTTTCGGGCTCAACCTGAGACTGTTCCTGCACCTCCTTGCTTCTCAATTCCTCCTCAGTTTTCCCATTATTCTGCTCCTGCACATCCATTTCCGCCTCTTCCATACGGTCCATCGGATTGCCTAAAACCGGAATATCATCCGCCTCCTCCGTCGGCTCGCTCATTGAATCTGTAGTCTGCTCATTTACGACAACTTCTTCTGCGACTTCCGTTTCCACCTGTGCAGCCCCGACCTTTGCTTCATCGGTTGCCGTCTCTTCTGTTTCCGCAAGAACATTCTCTTGCGGCAGACGCTCATTTGCAATGGCTGTGCTTTCCGTTTCTCCTACTTCCTCATCTTCTTCCAACAGTTCCGACTCGTCCGGGAAATCCATTCGCTCCATTTCCGCAACATCTGTACCTTCATACAGTACGACCGTCTCGAACTGAGCAAAAGGCTTGTTGACCGCATCCCGCAGTACAGGATCCGGCGTGAAATTAACCTTAGTGTATTCCTTAATTACAATTCGTTCTCCTGTATTTACATCTACACTCTCCCGACTGTCCACCGTAACCAGTTTGAACGTCCCTAATCCTTTGACTTTTATAATTTTATCCGCCTGCAGATATTCCGCAATAATATCAAACACGGAACGGACGAACACATTCGCATCCTCTTTGTCCATCCCTCTACGACGCACAAGGCTCTCGGAAAGATCCTGTAGCAACACTTTCTTATTCATGGTATCACTGCATTTTTTCTTTAAAAGACGCTGTCGGTCTGAAATTAATAATCAGCTTCGGCGGCACCAACATCCGCTGCTGAGTTGCAGGATTCACCACTACACGTTCTTGCTTCTTCTTAACTTCAAACGTCCCCATATTTTGGATTGTTATCGCATTCTCGTCTTCCAGTTGCTCTGTTATCTCTGCAACAAGGACCGTCATCAACGAAGACGTTTCCTTCGCCGTATACCCCGTTCGGCGGGATAGTTCTGCTATAAACTCTTTATTATTCATGCGCTTCGTCTTTCTTACACATCCAAAGTTCCATATAAATCAAAGTCATCGGCGTCAGTGATTCTCACCTGATAGAAGTCGCCGACCGATAAATCCCCTTCACTTGAAGGAATCAGCACCTCTGGATCCACCTCTGGCGAATCAAACTCAGTCCGCCCTACATAATAATCTCCTTCACATCTGTCGACAATCACCTTAAAAGTCCGGCCGATCTTTGCCGCCGATAACTCTGCCGACACACGTTGTTGCAACGCCATCAGTTTATCCAACCTCGCCTGCTTAACCTCTGCCGAGACATTATCTTCATAATGCTCGGCAGAATAAGTACCTTCTTCCTCTGAATAAGCGAACGCCCCCATCCGATCAAACTTCACCTGACGGACAAAATCCATCAATTCTTCAAAATCTTTTTCTGTCTCTCCAGGGAAACCGACCATCAATGTAGTACGCAAATGAATACCGGGAACTTCCTCACGAAACCGTCGAATCAGGTCATAAGTCTGTTCACGCGACACATGCCGGCGCATTCTTTGCAACATGTTATCACTAATATGCTGCAGAGCTATATCCATATATTTACATACATTCGGGTGCTCTCGCATAACACGGAACAAGTCTTCAGGAAAACCGGCCGGATATGCATAGTGCAACCGAATCCATTCCACGCCTTTTATACCCGCCATACGGTCTATCAGCTCCGGCAACATCTGCCGTTTATACAGATCCACGCCGTAATATGTAAGTTCTTGTGCAATCACTTGGAATTCTTTCACTCCACGGTTCACCAACAGTTGCACTTCATCCAGTATCTCTTCCATCGGACGTGAAACATGCCTGCCCGTAATAATAGGAATGGCACAATAAGCACAATGACGGTCACAGCCCTCCGATATTTTCAGATAAGCGTAATGAGAGGGGGTGGTCAGCTTACGATCCAACCGTAGGTTCTGGCAATAAGCTTTGCCTAAATCCGTTACCAACGCGTCCCAATCGAACTTCCCGTAAAACTTATCCACTTGAGGAATTTCCTCACCCAGCTCTTTCAAATAGCGTTCTGAGAGACATCCCATCACATATAGCCTTTTCAGACGCCCTTCTTCCTTAGCCTGGCAGAATTCCAGTATCATATTAATGCTTTCTTCCTTGGCATCACCAATGAATCCGCACGTATTAATCACAGCTATCTCGCCATCAGGATGTTCCGCATCATGTGTCACCTTATAGCCATTAGCCTCAAGCTGACGCATCAGTTTCTCCGAATCTACCAGATTCTTGGAGCAGCCCAATGTTATGACATCTATCGTATTTTTCCGCAAAACAATATCAATTTAATGAATTATACAGCAACATCACTTTTTCCCGAACAGAGAATCTACAAACTCTCTGCGGTTAAACGGCTGCAAATCTTCCATTCCCTCACCTAACCCGATATAACGGACCGGAATTTTGAACTGGTCGGATATGCCGATCACAACGCCCCCTTTGGCCGTTCCATCCAACTTAGTGATAGCCATACTGGTCACTTCCGTAGCCAAAGTGAACTGTTTGGCCTGTTCAAAAGCATTCTGTCCGGTACTTCCATCCAGCACAAGCATGACATCGTGGGGGGCATCCGGAATGACTTTTTGCATTACTCTCTTTATTTTGGACAATTCATCCATCAGACCTTTCTTGTTATGCAGACGCCCCGCCGTATCTATCAGCACCACATCCGCACCATTGGCCACAGCCGAGCTCAGCGTGTCAAAAGCCACTGAAGCCGGATCACTTCCCATCTGTTGCTTCACTATAGGCACACCGACGCGCTCGGCCCATATCACCAACTGTTCTACTGCCGCCGCCCGAAAGGTATCCGAGGCCCCAAGATAGACTTTTTTCCCGGCTTTCTTGAACTGATAAGCCAATTTCCCTATTGTAGTCGTTTTCCCTACTCCATTCACACCCACGACCATTATCACATAGGGCTTTCTGCCCTCTGGTATAACAAAGCCTTCAGTATCCTCCGAATTGTTTTCTGTCAGCAGCGAAGCGATTTCATCCCGTAAGATCTCGTTCAGCTCGTTTGTCGTAACATATTTATCTTTTGCCACACGCTTCTGTATCCTGTCGATGATATTCAGGGTCGTATCCACGCCTACATCCGATGTGACGAGTACTTCTTCCAGATTGTCTAGCACTTCATCGTCCACCTTGGACTTTCCGGCTACGGCGCGTGTCAGCTTGCCAAAAAAACTTTCTTTTGTCTTTTCCAGCCCTTTGTCAAGTGTTTCTTTTTTTTCTTTCGAGAAAAAACTGAAGATTCCCATATACCTTTTATTTAATGTACTATACAAGCACAAAGATAGCATAAGTTTTTTTAATTCAGGCATAGAGATACAAAAAATCCCCTCCATTGGAAGTGGAAGGGATTATTTGTAGTTGATTATTTTATCGTTCTTAGTTCTTGAAGAAATCCTTTACAGCCTCATTAGGTACCATCTGCTCATCAAAGATATAAGCACCGGTCTTGGGACTCTTCACCATCTTGATAACTTTTGTGTAGGAACGCCCATCTGTTTTACCAGTCTGGAGAGTTGCCACTGTTTTCTTTGCCATAGTATCCTAAATATTTATTTGATTTCTTTATGAATTGTCATTCTCCGCAGAATCGGATTATACTTCTTCAGCTCCATTCTTTCGGGCGTATTTTTCCTGTTCTTCGTCGTTACATAGCGAGATGTTCCGGGAAGACCGCTTTCTTTCATTTCAGTGCATTCCAGAATAACCTGCACTCTATTGCCTTTAGCCTTCTTTGCCATAAGTCCTACTCTCCTTTAATTATGCAATTACTCTAATGCTTTTCCAATCACAATAGCCTTTTTCTACGGCATTTATCAGCGCAGCGTCAAGGCCCACCTTGTTAATATAGCGCAATCCTGCGGCACTGATGTTCAGACTTATCCAGCAATCCTGCTCTACATAATAAAACTTCTTCGTAAACAAGTTCACATTAAACCGTCTCTTTGTACGACGCTTTGAATGGGAAACGTTGTTGCCTACCATGGCTTTCTTACCGGTAATTTGACAAATCTTAGACATTTCTATCTTCCTTTTTCGTTTATTTCTATTAGCTTCCTTCAAACAGAGTGCAAAATTAGTACTTAAAAACCAAACAAACAAGTATTTTCAGTAAAAAATCACTCTTCTTCTGACGGATGACGTTTTTTAAGCAAATCAAGCAACAGCTGCAAGGCTACCAAGGTCGCTTTAGCCAGATTCATGTCACGCCCGTCGTCACCCTCCAGTTTTTCCACCACGACTTCATCTTTGTCGCCCACTGCAATCCAGATGGTACCCACAGGAGCCTCATCGCCTCCGCCCGGACCGGCATAACCGGTAATGGCAATAGCATAGGTGGTATCCATCGATTTAAGAGCGCCATCGAACATGGCGCGTACTACTTCTTCGCTAACGGCGCCTTTTTCTTCCAACAGTTCCGACGGAACGCCAAGGAAGCGCGTCTTTATCTCATTCGTATAACAAATGATCCCTCCCTTGAAATAAGTGGAACTTCCCGGAACACTGGTAATGGCAGCCGAAATCTGTCCGGACGTACAACTCTCAGCCGTACAAAGTGTTTCTCCGGCTTTCCACAAGAGCGGGCTGATCTCACGACTTATAATCTTAGCTTCTACATTCATCATATATCCATTTATTTTAATGTTACTCTTGAATAGGCGGACAGATCTATCGGACAGAAGTCCTTGTCAAGATACTTAAAATAGCCCGTAATGGCTATCATTGCAGCATTGTCTGTCGTATAGCTGAATTTCGGGATGAAGATGTGCCAGCCGTATTTCGCGGCATGTTCGCGGAAGGCGTTGCGCAATCCATTGTTGGCCGACACGCCACCGGCCACAGCCACCTGGCGTATTCCTGTATCCTTGGCTGCCTGACGCAATTTTCTCATCAGAATATCTACAATCGTATGCTCCAAAGAAGCTGCCAGATCTTCCTTGTGATGCGCTATGAAATCCGGATCCTCCTTCAGCCAATCGCGCAAGGAATAAAGGAACGAGGTTTTCAAGCCGCTAAAGCTATAATCATAGCCGGCGATATGTGGCCGGGCAAACGTGTATGCCAACGGGTTTCCCTGACGGGCCAGACGGTCTATCACCGGGCCGCCCGGATAACCCAGTCCCATCACTTTGGAGCATTTGTCGATAGCCTCACCTGCCGCGTCATCTATGGTCTGCCCCAGCACTTCCATGTCATTATAGGCTTTCACCAGAATAATCTGTGAGTTTCCGCCGCTCACCAACAGGCACAAGAACGGGAATGAAGGCTGATCGTGATCGTTCTCATCCTCTTTGATAAAATGAGCCAGCACATGCCCCTGCAGATGATTGACGTCTATGAGCGGAATGTCTAAGGCACGGGCAAATCCCTTGGCAAAGGAAACGCCCACCAGCAAAGACCCCATCAGTCCCGGTCCGCGGGTAAAGGCTACAGCCGACAACGCTTCCTTGTCTACCCCCGCGCGTTTCAACGCCTGATCTACAACCGGCACCACGTTCTGCTGATGCGCACGTGAGGCCAGCTCCGGGACCACACCGCCGTAAGCCTCATGCACGGCCTGACTGGCCGTCACGTTGCTCAGCAACACGCCGTTACGGATAACTGCGGCCGAAGTGTCGTCGCAACTCGATTCTATACCTAATATAATAATGTCTTTTCTCTGTTCCATCGTTTCCACAAGTTTGCTTTTCCCCTCACTCAATAGGTAAGGATTTCCAATCCGTCGTCCGTCATCACGAAAGTATGCTCCCACTGTGCACTCGGAAGCTCGTCTTCCGTTACTACCGTCCAGCCGTCATCCTCATCCACGAACACTTCCCACGTGCCCATGTTCACCATTGGCTCTATCGTAAACACCATACCCGGAACGAGCAACATGCCCGTGCCTTTCCGTCCGAAATGCTCCACATCCGGCTCTTCGTGGAACTCAAGCCCCACGCCATGACCGCACAAGTCGCGCACGATGCTGAATCCGTTTTTCCGGGCATGCTTTTCGATGGCATTGCCTATGTCGCCCACAAAACCGAACGGTTTTGCCGCCTGCATGCCGATTTCCAGACATTCGCGGGCCACATCCACCAGCCTCTGCTTTTCCGGCGTAGTCTGTCCGATAACAAACATCCGTGAGGCATCACTGTAATACCCGTCCAAGATGGTGGAAACATCGACATTGATGATATCGCCTTCCTGAAGCACCTCAAATTCGTTGGGAATGCCATGACACACCACCTCGTTGACCGAAGTACACACGCTCTTCGGAAAGCCTTCATAATTCAGCGGAGCCGGAATCGCTCCGTGGCTGACAGTGTAGTCATACACCAGTTCATCAATCTCAAGGGTCGTCATCCCGGCGTGAATCTCCTGGGCCACGAGGTCGAGCACTCCCGTATTCACCACTCCGCTGCGACGTATACCTTCAATTTGTTCGGGGGTCTTGATCAGCTTGCGTGAAGGAACCAGACAGCCTCTGTTCTGATAAGAAAGCACCTTTTTGTCCAGTTCCGTCATCTCAGCCCCTTTAGGCACAAACCAGTTTCGTTTTATTCTCTTGAACATCTGCCTCTATTTTTCCCCACAAAAGTACGATAAAAAAATTATTTAGAAAAGAGTAAATGCCGCGTAATTCTCCGCCACCTGCAAAAAGTCTGCACTGACGGCCGCACCGCACAGGCGACAAAAAGACACCCCGGAGCCAGAAAAACGCACTCCATTGCATGAGACAAGCCGAAAACGGACTATCTTTGCAGACGGAATACAGAAGTCCATGCGATACGACCTATCTTTTCTTGACCCTGTCATGCGCGCTGCAATCGGCAACCAGACGGGAAGCCACAGGCTGGACGAACCGCCTGCCGTGGAACATTACGACAGAGGATGCGTCCTCCCCTGCAAACGCATCAGCCTCACCGAATACCGCTTCGCCGGCGGAGTGACTGACGCTGACGGAACGTTCGCAAAGTCTTCCGCCCTGCACGAGCCTCCTTGCGACGTGGGCGGAAGCTATGCAGCGACAATGCAAGACTGCAACCGCACCGCCGTTTTCATCGGGTTTCTGCTGCCGGAATGGGGAAACGTCCTTTTTGACAGCCTGAAAAAGCTATGGTTTCTGCGCACGGACGAAGGACGCCGGATGCTGGCTCAGGATGCTGTCGTGGCATACGTCACGTGGGGAAACGCCGCCCCGCCGCCCTATCAGTTTGAAATCTGGGAAATGGCCGGCTACGACACATCTGCCTGGTTGCACGTCACCACGCCCACACGATTCCACCAAGTGATTCTTCCCGGCAACAGTCTCAAGGCGACAGCCGACGAGACACGTCTGTTCAGCCCGCTGTTCAAGATGGAGATAGAACGCATCAAAGCCGCCGCCTTCGCCGGATCGCACAGCGGCAAGCCGCACGATGCCGGAGGCAAAACATACCTGACCCGTACCAGCCTCCACAGCAACAAAGACTACAATGAAAAAGAAATCGAACAGCTGTTCCGAGAAAAAGGATTCGACATCGTGGCTCCGGAAAAGCTCTCCGTGGCAGAACAAATAAGACTGATGGCCAGCAGCCGGACCGTGGCCGCCACAGAAGGCTCCGTCTCACACAACGCTCTGTTCATGTCACCGGGCAGCCAGCTCATCGTCCTGCAAAAAGCCGACTACGTGAACGGCTATCAACATGCCGCCAACGCCGTGGCCGACCTGAAGGTCACCTACATCCGTGCACACCATTCCGTCTGCGCGTCGAAACAAATGCCATGGGCCGGTCCGTTCTACCTCACTGTGACGCCCGAACTCAAGGCATGGAGCGGCGGCATGGCGCGGAAACTTCCCCTGCTCTGCCGCCCGTCATACTGGAACTACCGCCTGAAAAACATCCGGCTGCTTCATTCCGTCAAGCTGCATCTTTACCTTTTTATTATGAAAATCAGAGGAAAGGGTCTGTAGTGCCACATCAAGCGGACCTTGCATGCAGAACGCCTCACAGACCATTCCGCAACAGTGCCGGAGGTCTTGCGCAAGAACGCACATATTCTTGCGCAAAAGGCTACACATCATTGCGGAAGAAGCCCGAACGGCTCAACGGTTCCATTTCGTCTCTTCCACACTGACCGAAAAGGAAAAAGCGTCTGAAACCTTAAAATGGACCATACCGCCAAAACGACTGCTGAAATCGTCCAGCCAAGGATAAGCAAATACCGGCACATACTTACCGCCATCAGGTGAAAAGGCCTTGCTGCCGTATGCAAATATACTCACACGGTCTGTCAGACGGTAACCTGCCAGAAAATTCAGGCCGAAACGGTTCCTGTTGAACGCGCTCCAGGACAAACGGTCGTAAAATCCTCCGACACCCAAAACCAAACGGTCGGTCAAGCTATGGACATACATGGCCGAAATGCCAGTCCCGAAGCCCACACCGGGGAAACGATGCTTGCCGAACGAAGCCGAGACGCTCATGCTCAGGGCGGCATTGAAGCCTTCGTGCAAATTCCACAAATCCCAACCGCCACCGTAATACAGCGAAGGGAACCACGCCACCGTTCCATTGGCATACAAAGGAGGAAGCTGGGGCAATAAGGTCACCGGCATACTGTCCGCCGACAGTGAATCGACGGGCTGCACATTCCGTACGGCCATCCCCTCGCCCGAAACCGGCGTCACCGCCGCAGGACGCGACGGCCGAAACGGCATCTCCCCGAAAGCAGCCCCACCACCGACGCCACCCGCCACGGAATCTGCAGACGCCACCTCCTGCGCCGCCAAAACAGACGTGGAGAACAACGCGGCAACCACAAGCCCTACTCTCGCCCGATTTCCCTTGTCCATATCATCTCCCGCTCTTCATTACAAGACAATCTTAACGCACTCTCAGCCGGTCGTTCACCTGCACGGCATAATCGTCCGGCAGATTGTTCATATCATACAGACTCTCCAACCGTATGCCATAACGTTGCGCTATCGTGTACATCGACTCTCCGGCCTGAACCACATGCGGCACATCCTTGTATTTCTTCGCCGCTTTCTTCCGCTTACGTTCCAGATAGAGCACATCGCCCGCCTGAATCTGATACCCTTTGGGCAACTCATTGAATCTGCGTATGTCCCGTGCAGACACACCGGTCTCTTCAGCCAAGAGGTCGAAGGTGTCGCCCGACCGTGCTATGACATAATAATTGTCGTTGTTACGATAGACCAGATGAGACGGAAGCGTCTCATTGTTCAGCTGCATGTCAATGCTGTTGTAGTCATAATGCAGCTTCGATGACTTATACTTGTCGAACTTATCCAGATCATAGCGTTCAATCAGGTCGATAAGCAAAGAGGCATAACGGGGATTCGTGGCATAACCGCACCTTTTCAGCCCCCGCGCCCAGCCCTTGTAATCTTTCATCGAAAGCTTGAAAAGAGAAGCATAACGCGCCTGCTTCAAAAAACGCGAATGGTCTTCATAGGATTCTTCCACGCTACGATATTTCCGGAACTTCTCATTGCGTGCATCATCGTCCTGCAATATGTAAGGACCTTTCCAGACCCCACCGCACTTGATGCCGAAATGATTATTGGCCTTACGCGCCAGCACGCTCGTCCCCGCTCCGCTTTCCAACAGCCCTTGCGCCAGTGTGATACTGGCCGGAATCTTATAACGGAGCATCTGGTCTACCGCCATATCCTTATAGCGTTCTATATAATCAAGGTATTGCCTGCTGAGCCCCTCACCCATCAGCGGGCATACAGCCAACCCTATAAACAGAATACATACAATGGATTTCAATCGCATCATTCCCACCTGACAAAAGATTTTTCGGCAGACAAAGTTACCTTTTTTTTCTGCGTTCTGAATAAAAAAACATATATTTGTGCATTATTAACCAAAATAAATACCAGACATGCAGGAAAAAGACATCGTCAGCAAAGTAAAAATATATGGATACGAGGAACTGTCAGCCTCCGACCGCACGCTGATAGAGCGCGCAAAAGCCGCTACCCAAACCAGTTATGCCCCTTATTCACACTTCCAGGTGGGTGCGGCTGTACGCCTGGCCGACGGCACTGTCGTCACCGGCAGCAATCAGGAAAACGCAGCCTTTCCATCCAGCCTGTGCGCCGAACGCACCGCGCTGTTCTATGCCAACGCCAACCATCCCGGACAGGCCGTGAAAGAACTGGCCATAGCGGCTTACGCCAACGGACAGTTTCTGAAAGCTCCCATTCCACCCTGCGGAGCTTGTCGCCAGGTAATCCTTGGCATTGAAGAACGTTACGCCACCGCCGTCCGCATCCTGCTCTTCGGCGAAGAGGGTACTTACGTGGTGGATTCCGTCAAAGCCTTGTTGCCTTTGCAGTTTACGGGAGAAACCATGAGGGAATAAGATTTTTTTTGTACCTTTGCCGAAAAATTAAAGATAAAGACAAAAAACTAAGTATGATTAGCGTATCAAATCTTGCAATCCAATTCGGCAAACGGGTTTTGTATAAAGATGTGAATATAAAATTCACCAATGGTAACATCTATGGCGTCATCGGAGCCAACGGTGCCGGGAAATCCACCTTACTGAAAGCCATATCCGGCGAGCTGGATCCCACGAAAGGCTCTGTGGAACTGGGGCCCGGAGAGCGCTTGTCTGTATTGAACCAAGACCACTTTAAGTACGACAACTATACTGTCCTAAATACAGTTCTGATGGGACATGACGTTCTGTGGAACCTTATGCAGGAGCGCGACGCTCTATATGCAAAGCCGGACTTTTCAGACGAAGACGGAATAAAAGTGGCCGAACTGGAGGAAAAGTTTGCCGAACTGGGCGGATATAACGCCGAAAGCGACGCTGCAGCCTTGCTGAGCGGGCTGGGCATCAAAGAAGAAAAGCACCAGATGCTGATGGGCGAACTAAGCGGAAAAGAGAAAGTGCGCATCATGCTAGCCAAGGCCTTGTTCGGCGAACCGGACAACCTGCTGCTGGACGAGCCGACAAACGACCTGGACCTGGAAACCGTGCAGTGGCTGGAGTCTTACCTTTCCGAGTTTGAACATACGGTGTTGGTCGTAAGTCACGACCGCCATTTCCTGGATGCAGTCTGCACACATACAGTAGACATAGACTTCGGCAAAGTCACATTGTTTGCCGGCAACTACAGTTTCTGGTATGAATCAAGTCAGCTGGCTCTGAAGCAGGCACAAAACCAGAAAGCAAAGGCCGAAGAGAAGAAAAAGGAACTGGAGGAATTCATCCGCCGTTTCTCTGCCAATGTAGCCAAAAGCAAACAGACGACCAGCCGCAAGAAAATGCTGGAAAAACTGAATATTGAGGAAATCCGCCCCTCGACACGCAAATATCCCGGCATCATTTTCCAGATGGACCGTGAACCGGGCAACCAGATTCTGGAAGTGAAAGGCCTGAAAGCCACTACGGATGACGGAACGGTGCTGTTCGACAATGTGAATTTCACGGTGGAAAAAGGCGACAAAATCGTTTTTCTCAGCCATGACCCGCGTGCCATGACCGCCTTCTTTGAAATCATCAATGACAACCGCAAGGCACAATCCGGCTCATACAAATGGGGAGTCACCATCACCACAGCTTACTTGCCGTTAGACAATACAAAATATTTTGAAAGCGACCTGAATCTGGTGGACTGGCTCAGCCAGTTCGGTGAGGGCAACGAAGTCTATTTCAAAAGCTTTCTGGGACGTATGCTCTTCTCAGGAGAGGAAGTGCTAAAGAAGGTCAGCGTTCTCTCCGGTGGAGAAAAGATGAGATGTATGATTGCACGCATGCAGTTGAAAAACGCCAACTGCCTGATCCTTGACACGCCGACCAACCATCTGGATCTGGAAAGCATCCAAGCGTTCAACAACAATTTGAAGACATACAAGGGCAACATACTCTTCTCCAGCCATGATCATGAATTCATTGAAACCGTAGCCAACAGAATAATCGAGCTGACGCCTAATGGCATCATTGATAAAATGATGGAGTATGACGAGTACATTTCCGACGAACACATTAAGGAACTAAGAGCAAAAATGTACGGAAATTAAAGTTTTTTTATCCACACGGACAGCTTATGGCAAACTGTTTGTAGACAATATTGCAGACAGATATCCTTAATTAAATATTTCATCATGAAAGAGAAAGAAGAACTGAACGAAGAAGAACTGAAAGCAACGTCCCAACAAGCGGACTCGGATCATACAGATAACGTACAACCGGAGAAGGCTGAGGCCGAAGAACAAAAAGAACCGGAAACTCCGGAAAGCAGACTGGAAGCCGCGGAAACGAAAATAGCCGAACTGCAAGATAAATATTTGCGCCAAGCCGCGGAATTCGACAACTACCGCAAACGGACCATCAAAGAAAAAGCCGATCTTATATTGAATGGAGCAGAAAAGACCATCACGGCCATACTGCCGATCCTGGATGATATGGAACGCGCCCTGAAAAATATGGAGAAAGCTGAAGATGTAGCTGCCGTGAAGCAAGGAGTCGACCTCATCTTCCAAAAGTTTATAAAGATTCTTGGCGAACAGGGAGTGAAGAAAATAGAGACAGAAAACGCTGATTTCAACACGGATTTGCACGAAGCCATCGCACAAGTCCCGGCTCCGTCGGACGAAATGAAAGGTAAAGTGATCGACTGTGTGAAAAACGGCTACACGCTGAATGAGAAAGTAATCCGCCATGCTCAAGTGGCAGTAGGACTCTAAAAGCACAAAGGATTTATGGCGAAGCGCGACTACTATGAAGTGCTGGGCGTCTCAAAAAACGCATCAGACGACGAGATAAAGAAAGCCTATAAGCAAATGGCCATCAAATATCACCCGGACCGCAATCCGGGTGACAAAGAGGCAGAAGAGAAATTCAAAGAGGCTGCAGAAGCTTATGATGTCTTACGCGACCCGCAGAAAAGAGCACGGTATGACCAGTTCGGCCCCGAAGGTGTAAAGGGTGCAGGAGGTTTTGGCGGCGCAGGCATGAACATGGACGACATCTTCTCCATGTTCGGAGACATTTTCGGCGGACGCGGAGGATTCGGAGGATTTGGAGGCGGCGGACGTCCGCGCAAACCACAATACCGCGGCGGTGACTTGCGCCTGAAAGTAAGAATGAACCTGCAGGAGATTGCCACGGGGGTAACCAAAAAATTCAAGGTAAAGAAAAAAGTTGTCTGCTCACATTGTCATGGGAGTGGTGCGGAAGGTAGCGGTGCCACTGAGACTTGCCCCACATGTCATGGGAACGGTTATGTTGTCAAAACGCAACAAAGCATTTTCGGCATGATGCAGACGCAGACCGTATGTCCCACATGCGGTGGAGAGGGAACCATCATCAAAAACAAATGCAAGGAATGCGGCGGCGAAGGTATCGTTAACGGAGAAGAAATAATTGAAGTCAAAATTCCGGCAGGCGTGGGCGACGGAATGGTCGTTACCGTACAAGGCAAAGGACATGCAGCACGACGGAACGGCATACCGGGCGATATACAGGTATATATTGAAGAGGAAGAGGACAAAGAATTGTTGCGCGAAAACAACAACTTAATTTACAACCTTCTGTTAGATATACCGACAGCTGCACTCGGTGGAGAGGTTGAGGTCCCCACGATTGACGGAAAAGCTAAAATAAAAATCGAATCCGGCACACAACCGGGAAAGGTCGTCCGTCTGCGGGGAAAGGGACTTCCTGCCGTACAAGGCTACGGATACGGCACGGGCGACCTCATCGTCAACATCAGTGTCTACGTTCCCGAAACGCTGAACAAAGAAGAAAAAGAAGCGATGGAGAAGATGAGAAAAAGCGACAACTTCGCTCCCAATCCTTCCATCAAGCAAAAAATTTTCAGAAAGTTCAGAAGCTATTTTGAATAAAACCAACAAACCGGGAGATGACGTATAAAGAAGCGACGGAATATCTGTTCAACAGCGTCCCAATGTTTCAGAACATTGGATCGAGTGCATATAAAGAAGGCTTATACAACACGCTGAAACTGAACGAACATTTCGGCCATCCACACCGCAAATACAGGACTATCCATGTGGGAGGGACCAATGGAAAAGGCTCGTGTTGCCACACATTGGCTGCCATTCTACAGGCTGCCGGATATAAGACGGGACTTTATACGTCACCCCACTTGACAGATTTCCGGGAACGCATCCGAGTAAACGGCGAAATGATACCGGAAGAAGAAGTCATATCGTTCGTGGAAAACGAACGGTATTTTTTTGAACCCCTGTCACCTTCCTTCTTCGAACTGACAACGGCATTGGCCTTTAACTATTTCGCCAAAGCCAAGGTAGACGTAGCAGTCATTGAAGTAGGCATGGGCGGTCGGCTGGATTGCACGAATATCATCCAGCCAGACTTGTCCATCATTACCAATATCAGTTTTGACCACATGCAATTTCTGGGTCATACTCTTGGAAAAATTGCAGCCGAAAAAGCTGGTATTATCAAGAAGGACACTCCCGTCATCATAGGAGAGAGTACGGATGAAACGCGCGGCATATTTTGTGATAAATCATTAGAAATGAACGCTCCAATAATATTTGCAGAAGCGAAACATCAACTTGTTTCCTCACATCTGCAACGAGGCGTCCGCATCTACCGAACCACTCGTTGGGGTGAACTGGAAGGGGAGTTGACCGGAATATGTCAGGAAAAGAACACAGCCACCATACTGACAGCTGTGGACACACTCCGCCAATCAGGTTATAAACTGCCGCTGAAGGCCGTCAAAAAAGGATTCAAGAAGGTATGCGAACTGACCGGACTGCGCGGACGCTGGCAACAGACAGGTACCGCCCCGACAATCATCTGCGATACGGGACATAACGTCGGCGGCTTACTATATATCACAGAACAACTTCAGTCTACTCCTGCCGACAAACTTCACATCGTCATCGGCATGGTAAATGATAAAGATATAGAAAGCGTCCTGAAACTGCTTCCCAAAAATGCCTGCTACTACTTCACCAAAGCCAGTGTCAAACGGGCTTTAGACGAGCGACGTCTGCAAGAATCAGCTGCAGCTCACGGCTTGCAGGGAAGCGCATGGCCCGATGTCCCGTCTGCTTTCAAAGCCGCCCGGAAAGCCGCTACGGAGAAAGACCTGATTTTTATAGGAGGAAGCACTTTTGTTGTGGCCGACTTTTTAGCCAGTTTTCCTCCCCAAAACCAATAATCACCCAATCTTCTCAGCTCCGCCGCACATTTTTCCATGAAATCTTTTGCAATAAGAAAGTTTTTTTCTTATTTTGCATAGTGATAAATTTAACTTTAAATCAAAGTTCAATGAGTACAGAAAATATTTGCGGTCTCAAGAAAGAAAACTTTCAGGCTGAGGTTCAGGGTAAGCAAACAGACTTGTTTATCCTGAAAAACGACAAAGGATATGAAGTAGCCATCACCAATTACGGAGGAGCCTTGGTAGCCATAATGGTTCCAGACCGCAACGGAAAAATAGCCAACGTCGTGCAGGGACACGACAACATTCAAGAAGTCATCAGCAGTCCGGAGCCTTTCTTAAGTACGTTGATAGGACGATACGGCAACCGTATCTGCAAAGGCAAATTCACATTGGAAGACAAAGAATACGCTTTAGCTATCAACAACGGTCCGAACAGCCTGCACGGAGGCCCCACAGGATGCCATGCCCGTGTCTGGGACGCAGAACAGACAGACGGACAGACCCTTTCGCTGCATTACGTTTTTGCCGACGGCGAAGAAGGCTTTCCCGGAAAACTGGAGATGAACGCCATCTATAAGTTCACGAATGAAAATGAACTTATCATCGAATACAGAGGAACAACCGACAAGACCACAGTCGTGAACATGACAAACCACGGCTTTTTCAGCCTGGCAGGTATAGCCAATCCCACCCCTACCATTGAGAAACTTCAATGCCAAATCAACGCAGACTTTTTCATTCCGATAGACAACACATCCATCCCGACCGGAGAAATCAGATCAGTAAAAGGCACTCCGTTTGACTTTACTACCCCTCACGAGGTGGGTGAACGCATAGATGCTGACGACGAACAGACGAAAAACGGTGCCGGTTATGACCATTGCTTCGTCCTGAACAAGAAAGAACCCGGAGAATTAAGCTTTGCTGCCAAAATCTACGAACCGTCCAGCGGTCGTACCATGGAAGTCTACACGACAGAGCCCGGAGTACAAGTTTATACCGACAATTGGGCAGACGGCTACAAAGGACAGCTGGGTGCCACTTTCCCGCGCCGGAGTGCCATCTGCTTTGAGGCGCAGCACTTCCCCGACTCACCCAACCGCCCCTACTTCCCTTCTGTTGTATTGAAACCCGGTGAGACCTACACACAAAAGACCATTTATAAATTCGGGGTAGAACAGACAGAACAATAATGGAAAACAAACAAGACATTAACTGATAAACAATTCTAAAAAACTCTCACAAATGACACAAAAAGCACAACCGAACTATACGTTCGCCCTGACCATTGTCATCATCGTCTGCTTCCTCATAGGCTTTGTAACGACGATGAACAACTCCATGATTGAATTCTGCAAGAACGCTTTCCAGCTGAACAATTTCCAAAGCCAGCTGGTAAATACGGCTTTCTATGGAGCTTACATCATGTCCATTCCTTTCGGATTCATGATGAGCAAGATCGGCTACAAAGCCACGCTCGTCCTCGGACTGGCCGTTGTGGGGTTGGGATTTGTCATCAACTTCCTTTGCATCAACAGCAATCTGGACGGGAATGTGAGCACCATCTACTGGATGTTCCTCAGTTGCATGTTCGTTGTAGCCTTAGGTATCGTAATGTTACAGTTGGTGGCCAACCCATACGTGATGGTCTTGGGTGCGCCTGAAAAGGGAGCGTTCCGCATGACGTTGAGCCAAGCACTCAACTCCGTAGCCACGACTGTCGCCCCGTGGTTCATTGTCACAGTCATCCTGAACGGCAAGAAAGCGGAAAACGCAGTTCCGGACGACATCCCTTATCCTTATCTGGGCTTAGGACTTTTCACCCTTCTGCTTTGCGTTATCCTCTATTTCCTGAAGTTGCCCAATATCAACGAAGGCGAACAGGCCGCAGAAGCTTCCGGCGAACAGAAAGAGCGTAAATATAAAAGTAGTGTATTCAAATATCCGCATGTATGGTTCGGCGCATTGGCCATCTTCATGTACATGGGACTGGAAATAGGCGTTCCATCGATGTTGTCTGCCTATTTTAAGAACGAACCCAGCCTGCAGGGATTGAGTGCTACTGAATATCTCACCTATTATTGGGGCGGCATGATGGTCGGTCGTTTCGTAGGTGCCGGCATTCTGAGTAAATTCAAGCCCCGCGCATTGCTCACGGCATGTCTGATCGGCGGTGCAGCCTGTGTAGGCATCTCGTTCTTCCTGTCCGGCATGGCTGCCGTATGGGCGATGTTGGCTGCCGGTCTGTTCCACTCTGTGATGTGGCCTCTCGTATTCAATCTGGGACTTCAGGAACTGGGGCCGCACACCAAAGCCGCATCAGGCATCATCAATCTGGGCGTTATCGGCGCAGCCACACTGACCCCCATTATGGGCTGGGTAGCCGATGCTCCCTCACTGGGCGTGGGAGTGGCCATCTGCATGATGTTCATTTACTACCTCTATGTAATGTGGTTCTGCTGGAAAGGTTCCAGAGTGGGACTTAAAGCATAATGAATAATCTTTTATTAACCCCATAAAAACAACTGATTATGAAATTGACAATAGATGATGTAAGAAGCCGTTTCATTGAGCATTTCGATGGAACAACCGGTTCAGTATATGCCTCTCCGGGCCGTATCAATCTCATTGGAGAGCACACAGACTACAATGACGGATTCGTATTTCCGGGTGCTGTGCAGCAAGGCATGATAGCCGAACTGAAACCGAACGGCACGAGAAAAGTGCGTGCCTATTCCATCGACTTGAAAGACTATGTGGAATTTTCTCTTGACGACGAGAAGGGTCCGAACGCAAGCTGGTCGCGCTACATCTTCGGTGTCTGCCGCGAGATGATGGCACTGGGCGTTCCGGTACAAGGATTCAACACAGCTTTTGCAGGAGACGTTCCTTTGGGCGCAGGCATGTCGTCGTCCGCCGCGCTGGAAAGCGTTTATGCCTTTGCACTCAATGACATGTTTGGCGACAATAAGATCGACAAAATGACGTTGGCTAAGGTCGGACAAGCCACAGAACATAAATATCTGGGCATGAACTGCGGCATCATGGATCAGTTTGCCTCCGTATTCGGCAAGGCAGGAAACCTGATGCGTTTGGACTGCCGCAGCGGAGAATTCGAGTACTTCCCGTGGAATCCGAAAGGCTACAAGCTGGTTCTGGTCAACTCATGCGTGAAACATGAGCTGGTCGGCTCTCCCTACAACGACCGCCGCAAGAGCTGTGAGAACGTGGCAGCAGCCATCAACAAGCATCATCCGGAAGTAAAGAGCTTGAGAGATGCGGATTACGGCATGTTGGATGAAGTGAAGAATGAAGTGTCGGCCGAAGACGCCATGCGCGCCAAATATGTCATCGGCGAGAAAGAGCGCGTGCTGGCCGTATGTGACGCATTGGAAAAAGGAGACTATGAGACGGTGGGCCAGAAGATGTACGAGACACACTATGGTCTGAGCAAGGAATACGAAGTGTCCTGTCCGGAACTGGATTTCCTGAACGAGATTGCCAAAGAAGAAGGCGTGACAGGCTCACGCATCATGGGCGGCGGTTTCGGCGGCTGCACCATCAATCTGGTCAGCGAAGAGCTGTATGACAATTTTGTCAAGGTGGTCAAGGCCAAATACAAAGAGAAATTCGGCAAGGAACCGGTCATCATCGATGTGGTCATCGGTGACGGTGCCAGAAAGTTGTGCTAAAAAACAGCTTGTACAAACGGCATTAAAATAAAGATACGCCGAGATGATTCTTCTCATCCCGGCGTATCTTTTTTCTTTCACAGTGCCCTCATACAATCGCCCATCGGCAAACGGCCAAACGGTCTTGCGCAAAAACGCTGACGATGTTGCGCAAAACCTTCCACATCTTTGCGCAAGGAAATGTCCGGCACAGCCCAATCACAAACGCAGACAAGCCATCTGCCATCTCAGTCTGCTCCACCCTCCTTTTCCTTCATCCGCAAAAGCAAAAAACCTCTTCAGTAAGACCAAAACCGGTCATTTAACAAATAATAATATTTCATGTTACAAAAAAAGAAGTGTAACGCATACACCTATGTCCAAAAACATATATATTTGCAGAGAATATCTAAGAGAAAAATCGTAACTTTACAGCAATTTAGAATTTTTTAATCAACTAACCATGAAAAATGTATCGAATACATTCTTGAGCGTGGGACTATTAACCGCGATGTTGACTGCCTGCAGCCAACAGCCGCAAAGTGTTTTAACCAAGTCAGGACTTGACCCGCAAATGTTTGTGGATACCGTGAACGGCAAACCGACCAGTCTGTACACGATTACAAACGCACAGGGCATGGAAGTCTGCATAACCAATTTCGGCGGACGCATTGTCTCCATCATGGTTCCGGACAAAAATGACTCCCTGCGCGATGTCGTATTAGGCTTCGACAACGTGGCCGACTACGTCAACAACCCCAGTGACTTCGGTGCAGCCATAGGCCGCTATGCAAACCGCATCAACAAGGGCAAGCTGGTTATCGACGGTGATACGATTCAGCTTCCGGTAAACAACTTCGGGCACTGTCTGCACGGCGGTCCGCAAGGATGGCAGTATCAAGTGTATGAAGGTCAGAAGGTGAACGACAGTACGCTGACCATGACCATGCACTCTCCTGACGGCGACCAGAATTTCCCCGGTGCTGTGACTGCAACCGTGACCTATACCCTGACAAGCGACAATGCGCTGGACATACGTTACGACGCCACGACTGACAAGAAGACGGTCATAAACATGACGAACCATTCTTACTTCAATCTGTCGGGCGACCCGTCGCAACCGGCCACGGACCACATCTTATATGTCAACGCGGACAACTACACACCTGTGGACAGTACGTATATGACAACCGGTGAGATTCTCCCGGTGAAGGATACGCCCATGGACTTCAACACCCCCAAAGCCGTAGGTCAGGACATTGACAAATTTGACTTCGTACAGCTGAAAAACGGAAACGGCTACGACCACAACTGGGTACTGAATACCAACGGTGACATTCATCAACTGGCAGCCAAACTGACATCACCGACCAGCGGCATCTCGTTGGAAGTCTATACTAACGAGCCCGGCATCCAAGTGTACAGCGGCAACTTCCTGGACGGCACGCTGACCGGCAAAAAGGACGTAGTATACAACAAACGCGCTTCCGTATGTCTGGAGACACAACACTATCCCGACAGCCCCAACAAACCGGAATGGCCTTCTGTAATCCTTGAACCGGGACAGACTTACCACAGTGAATGTATCTTCAAATTCACAGTAGACAAATAATCGCATTAACACTCATTCATTAACAGCAAAAGACAAGAAAAATGAATTGGACTACAAATGAATTCATATGGCTGGACTGGGCGGTACTTGCTATCGGTGTCGTAGCCATTGTATGGGCTATCTATCGCGCAATCAAGAAAGACAAAGAAAAGATGCAAGGTGCAGACAGCCAGGACTATCTTTTCGGTAAAGGCGAGCCTTGGTACATCATCGGTGCAGCCATTTTCGCTGCCAACATCGGTTCGGAACACCTTGTAGGTCTGGCCGGAACAGGCGCAAAAGACGGTGTCGGTATGGCTCACTGGGAAATGCAGGGATGGATGATCCTTATCCTGGGCTGGCTGTTCGTGCCGTTCTATCAGCTGCTGAACAACAAAATGGGCAAGATCATCACCATGCCCGACTTCCTCAAGTTCCGCTACACGCAGCGCACAGGTTCGTGGCTGTCCATCATTACCCTGATAGCCTACATTCTGACCAAGGTATCTGTAACGGCTTTCACCGGCGGTATCTTCTTTGAATACCTGTTGGGATTGCCGTTCTGGTACGGAGCCATCGGCCTGATTGCCGTTACGGCCGTATTCACAGTATTCGGCGGCATGAAGGGAGTGATGACACTGTCTGCCATACAGACCCCGATTCTCATCATCGGCTCTTTCCTGGTATTGTTCTTAGGACTGAACATGCTCGGTGACGGAAGCATCACGCAAGGCTGGTCTGAAATGATGGCTGTGTGCAACGCCGCACACGACGGTTTCGGTACGACTCACATGTTCCATACAGACCCCGCCGACCCGATGTACCCGCAGTTCCCCGGTTACGTAGTATTCTTAGGAGCGTCTATCATCGGTTTCTGGTACTGGTGCACCGACCAGCACATCGTACAGCGTGTGCTCGGCCAGACTAAAGGTGAAAACAACGAGGCCGTGATGAAACGCGCCCGCCGCGGTACCATAGCTGCCGGTTACTTCAAACTGCTCCCGGTCTTCATGTTCCTCATTCCGGGTATGGTGGCATTCGCCCTTTCACAAAAGGCAGGTAGCGGCATCGTGATGGACATCACCAACACCCATGACACGGACGGTGCTTTTGCCATGATGGTGAAAAACATCCTGCCTGCCGGCGTGAAGGGAATCGTAACCATCGGCTTTATCTGTGCCCTCGTCGCCTCTTTGGCAGCCTTCTTCAACAGCTGCGCCACGCTGTTCACCGAAGACTTCTACAAGCCGATGAAGAAAGGCATGAGCGAGAGCCATTATGTGCTTGTCGGCCGTATCGCAACCGTGGTAGTTGTCATTCTGGGCTTGGCATGGATGCCCATCATGATGAACATGGGTAACCTGTATTCTTATCTTCAGGATATTCAGTCGCTCATCGCTCCAGCCATGGTAGCTGTATTCACCTTGGGTATCTTCTCAAAGAGAATCACTCCGAAAGCCGGTGAATGGGGACTTATCGGAGGTTTCCTGATCGGTATGCTCCGTCTGCTTACCAATGTCATCACCAATTCCGGGAAAGCCACGATGGATGGTGCGTTCTGGGAATATACTTCGTGGTTCTGGCAGACGAACTGGCTGATCTTTGAAGTGTGGTTGCTGGTGTTCATCATCGTGTTCATGTTCATTGTTTCCGCATTCACTCCGAAACCCAGTGCAGAACAAATCGCAGCTATTACCTTCACGAAGGACTATAAAAAACAAATCCGAGACAGCTGGAACAAATGGGATGTCATCGCAACTTTGGGTGTCGTTGCCCTGTGTGCCTTGTTCTATGCTTATTTCTGGTAAGCCGACAGACAATAACAAACGACAACGATGACCGCCTATTATAATATAAATCCGAAATTCTATGTGGCAGTAGACTGCATTATCTTCGGTTTCGACAAGGGAAAGCTCAAGCTTCTCCTGCTCAAACGGAATTTTGAGCCGGCCATGGGATGCTGGTCGCTAATGGGTGGATTTGTACAGGACGGCGAAAGCGTGGACGACGCCGCCAAAAGGGTTCTGACTGAACTGACCGGCCTTACCAATGTGTATATGGAGCAAGTCGGGGCCTTTGGCGAAGTCCATCGCGATCCGGGGGAAAGGGTTATTTCCATTGCCTATTATGCCCTCATCAACATCAATGAGTATGACCGTGAACTGGTCCAGCAGCATAATGCCTACTGGGCGGAACTGACTACCCTTCCGCCGCTGATCTTCGACCACCTGCAAATGGTGGAACAAGCCAGAGTGCTGCTACAAAGGAAAGCGTCTGCCGTGCCGGTGGGATTTACGCTTTTGCCTAAGCTCTTCACGCTCACGCAGCTGCAGAATCTGTATGAAGCCATCTATGGAGAGCCTATAGACAAACGCAACTTCCGCAAACGGATTGCAGAAATGGATTATATCGAGAAAACAGACAAAATAGACAAAACAGGTTCCAAACGGGGAGCTGCCTTATATCAATTCAATGAGAAAGCTTACCGCAAGGCACCTAAATTTAAATTGCAAAGCTATGTTAGAAGAGCTGAAAGAAAAAGTATATCAAGCGAATCTTGATCTGGTGAAACAAGGTCTGGTGATTTTCACATGGGGGAATGTCTCCGGCATCGACCGTGAAAAAGGTCTTGTTGTAATCAAGCCAAGCGGTGTGGACTATGACAAAATGAAAGCATCGGATATGGTTGTTGTCGATCTGGAAACAGGAAAAGTGGTGGAAGGTGAGCTAAATCCCTCATCAGATACCCCTACCCACCTTGTACTCTACAAGGCTTTCCCCAACATACAAGGTGTGGTACATACCCACTCCACTTATGCAACAGCATGGGCGCAAGCCGGAAAAGACATACCTAATATCGGCACTACACATGCTGATTATTTCCACGAAGCCATCCCCTGCACCGAGGATATGACAGAAGAGGAAGTGGAAGGCCAGTATGAATTAGAAACCGGCAACGTTATTGTAAAACGTTTCATCGGCATCAATCCCGACCATACTCCCGGCGTGCTGGTGAAAAATCACGGTCCGTTCAGCTGGGGCACAAGCCCGTCCAATGCCGTGTATAATGCCAAGGTGATGGAACAATGCGCCCACATGGCTTTCGTTTCATTCATGGTCAATCCGGAAACGACAATGAATCCTCTGCTCATCGAAAAGCATTATAACCGCAAACACGGTCCCAATGCCTATTATGGTCAGAAGAAAAAGTAACAGACAGAGAATTAGCTAACAAATCTTTAACAATTAAAAGTTTTTATCATGAACGCATTTGATCAGTATGAAGTTTGGTTTGTAACAGGTGCCCAGCTCCTGTACGGCGGTGATGCAGTGGTAGCTGTAGACGGTCACTCCACCGAAATGGTAAACGGTTTGAACGCTTCCGGCAAACTCCCCGTAAAAGTCGTATATAAAGGCACGGCAAACTCTTCCAAGGAAGTAGAAGCCGTATTCAAAGCCGCTAACAATGATGAAAAGTGTATCGGTGTCATCACATGGATGCACACATTCTCACCGGCCAAGATGTGGATTCATGGTCTGCAGCAGCTGAAGAAGCCTCTGCTCCATCTGCACACTCAGTTCAACAAGGAAATACCTTGGGACACCATGGACATGGACTTCATGAACCTGAACCAGTCAGCTCACGGCGACCGTGAGTTCGGTCATATCTGCACCCGCATGCGCATCCGCCGCAAGGTAGTGGTAGGTTATTGGCAGGATGAAGCCACTCAACATAAGATAGCAGTCTGGATGCGTGTCTGCGCCGCATGGGCAGATTCACAGGACATGCTCATCATCCGTTTTGGTGACCAGATGAACAACGTGGCTGTAACTGACGGCGATAAGGTTGAAGCTGAAGTGCGCATGGGATACCATGTAGACTACTGCCCGGTGAGCGAACTGATGGAATACCACGACCAAGTGAAAGACGAGGATGTAAAAGCACTCGTGGACGAATACTTCCAGCTCTACGACACCGACATCCAGAACGATGGAAGAACGAATGAGTATCAAACGGTTTGGAATGCCGCCAAGGCTGAACTTGCCCTGCGCGCCATTCTGAAAGCAAAAGGTGCCAAAGGCTTCACCACGAATTTCGACGATCTGGGCCAGACCGACGGCAGTCATTTCGACCAGATTCCGGGCTTGGCTTCACAGCGTCTGATGGCCGAGGGTTACGGTTTCGGCGCTGAAGGCGACTGGAAATCTGCAGCTCTCTATCGTATGGTATGGGTCATGAACCAAGGCCTGAAAGGCGGTTGCTCTTTCTTGGAAGACTACACGCTGAACTTTGACGGTGAGAACAGTGCTATCCTGCAGGCTCACATGCTCGAAGTCTGCCCGCTTATCGCAGCCAAAAAGCCCCGTCTGGAAGTACACTTCCTCGGCATCGGCATCCGTAAGAGCCAAACCGCACGCCTGGTGTTCACATCGAAGACTGGCGCAGGCTGCACCGCTACGGTAGTTGACCTCGGCAACCGTTTCCGTCTCATCGTGAACGATGTGGAGTGCATCGAACCGAAGCCACTGCCCAAACTCCCCGTCGCTTCTGCCCTATGGATTCCACAACCCAACTTCGAAGTCGGTGCAGGAGCATGGATACTGGCCGGTGGAACTCACCACTCTTGCTTCTCTTATGACCTCACGGCTGAATACTGGGAAGACTATGCCGAGATTGCAGGTATAGAAATGGTGCACATCAACAAGGACACCACCACCGAAGCATTCAAAAAGGAACTTCGCATGAACGAAGTATATTATATGCTGAACAAGGCTCTTTGCTAAGTCGACAGCAAAGAAGCCAAGGACTGATTTCAAAAGTGCTCCCGGTGTTGCTGCCGGGCACTTTTGATTTCCTGTTTCATTATCTTTTTTTGTCTTTTAACATAATCTATATGAATACAGATGCAAAGTCAGTCATCGAGACAGGCAAGGCCATACTCGGCATAGAGTTCGGTTCCACCCGTATAAAAGCTGTCTTGATCGACCCAGAGAACAGACCGATTGCCCAAGGTAGCCACACTTGGGAGAACCAGTTGGTGGACGGGCTATGGACTTACAGCATAGAGGCTGTTTGGTACGGCCTGCAGGACTGCTACGCGGATCTTCGCGCCAACGTCAGGAAACAGTATGACACTGAGATTGAGACCCTGGCCGCCATCGGCATCAGTGCCATGATGCACGGCTACATGGCCTTCAACAAAGATGAGGAAATCCTCGTCCCCTTCCGCACATGGAGAAACACCAACACAGGGCAGGCAGCCGCCACCCTCTCCGAACTTTTCGTCTACAACATCCCGCTAAGGTGGAGCATTTCCCATCTGTACCAGGCCATTCTGGACAATGAGGAGCACGTCAAGGACATTGATTTCCTGACCACCCTGGCCGGCTACGTGCACTGGCAGATTACCGGACAGAAAGTGCTGGGCATAGGCGACGCTTCGGGTATGCTCCCCATCGACCCTGCCACCAAAAACTACTCGGCTGAAATGGTGGACAAGTTCAACCACCTGATTGCCCTGAAAGGCTACAGCTGGACCTTGCTGGACATCCTGCCCAAGGTGCTGCTGGCCGGTGAGAATGCAGGCTTCCTCACCCCGGAAGGTGCCAAGCAACTTGATGTATCCGGCCACCTGAAACCCGGCATTCCGGTATGTCCTCCCGAAGGAGATGCCGGCACGGGGATGGTCGCCACAAATGCTGTCAAGCCCCGCACGGGTAATGTCTCGGCAGGAACATCTTCATTCTCCATGATCGTATTGGAGAAAGAACTGTCCAAGCCCTATGAGATGATCGACATGGTGACCACCCCCGACGGCAGTCCCGTGGCCATGGTTCATTGCAACAACTGTACATCCGACCTTAATGCATGGGTCGGCCTGTTCAAAGAATATCAGGAACTGTTGGGCATCCCCGTAGATATGGACGAACTTTACGGCAAGCTCTACAACCATGCTCTGACAGGAAATGCAGACTGCGGCGGACTGATTTCATACAACTACTTCTCCGGTGAGCCTGTTACCGGTCTTGCTGACGGACGCCCCTTATTCGTCCGCTCCGCCACAGATAAGTTCAATCTGGCCAACTTCATGCGGGCCCATCTGTATGCATCGGTAGGGGTGCTTAAGATTGGCAACGACATTCTGTTTAATGAAGAACGAATCAAGGTGGACCGCATTACAGGACATGGAGGACTGTTCAGGACTAAAGGCGTAGGACAAAGAATTCTCGCTGCTGCCATCAACTCTCCCATCTCCGTCATGGAAACCGCAGGAGAGGGAGGTGCATGGGGTATTGCCCTGTTAGCATCCTATCTGGTAAATAATGACAAGAAGCAAAACCTCGCAGATTTCTTAGACGAACATGTGTTTGCAGGAGATGCAGGCGTGGAAATATCACCTGTACCGGAAGATGTAAAAGGCTTCAATACCTACATTGAGAATTACAAAGCAGGGCTGTCTATTGAAAAAGCCGCGGTACAATTCAAGAAATAAGTCTGATGCAGTCAGGACATCTCGTTTCACCGTATTGAAATATAACGGGAAACAGATGCGTTATATGCAATATTTCAATTATAAAAACCATTGATATGAACAGTAAACAAGTAATGAACCATGCAGCCGACAACATCCGTATCTTGGCTGCTTCTATGGTGGAAAAAGCAAAATCCGGTCATCCGGGCGGTGCCATGGGTGGTGCCGACTTCATCAATGTGCTGTACTCTGAGTTCCTGCAGTATGACCCGGCCAATCCGAAATGGGAAGGACGCGACCGCTTCTTCCTCGACCCAGGCCACATGGCCCCCATGCTCTACTCGCAGCTGGCCCTCATCGGCAAGTTCTCGCTCGAAGAGCTGCAGCAGCTGCGCCAGTGGGGTTCCCCCACTCCGGGACATCCTGAAGTGGACGTCATGCGCGGCATCGAGAACACTTCCGGTCCGCTGGGACAAGGTCATGTGTTCGCTGTGGGAGCTGCCATCGCAGCCAAATTCCTTGCCGCACGCACCGGGAACCCGACATTTTCTAAAGAAACCATCTATGCCTACATCTCCGATGGTGGCATACAGGAAGAGATTTCACAGGGGGCAGGTCGTATCGCCGGCTGTCTCGGTCTGGACAACCTTGTGATGTTCTACGACTCCAATGACATCCAGCTTTCTACCGAGACCAAGGACGTGACCAACGAGAACACGGCCATGAAATACCGTGCATGGAACTGGAACGTCATCGAAATCAACGGCAACGACTGCGATGAAATCCGCGAGGCACTGAAAGCAGCACAAGCTGAAACCAAGCGTCCGACGCTGATCATCGGTAAATGTATTATGGGTAAAGGTGCCCGCAAGGCCGACAACACGTCATACGAGCACAACTGCAAGACCCACGGCGCACCGCTCGGTGGAGATGCCTACAAGAACACGATGGTCAACCTCGGTGCCGATCCTGAAAATCCGTTCGTCATCTTCGATGATGTGAAGGAACTCTATGCCAAACGTGCTGAAGAGCTGAAAGGCATCGTTGCCGCACGTTACGAAGAAGAGAAGGCATGGGCTGCCGCCAATCCGGAGAAAGCCGCACAGCAGGCTGAATGGTTCAGCGGAAAAGCCCCGAAAGTGGACTGGGCTGCCGTACAGCAAAAAGCAGGTGACGCCACCCGTAACGCTTCGGCTGCCGTATTGAGTGCCTTGGCAGAGCAAGTGCCCAACATGATTTGCGCATCTGCCGACCTGTCCAACTCCGACAAGACCGACGGCTTCCTGAAGAAGACCCACTCTTTCACAAACGGTGACTTCAGCGGTGCGTTCTTCCAGGCAGGCGTAGCCGAGCTCACGATGGCCTGCTGCTGTATCGGTATGATGCTCCATGGTGGCGTCATCGCTGCCTGTGGCACGTTCTTCGTATTCTCCGACTATATGAAACCGGCTGTCCGCATGGCCGCCTTGATGCAGGTACCCGTCAAGTTCATCTGGACGCACGATGCATTCCGTGTGGGTGAGGACGGACCGACGCATGAACCGGTTGAACAGGAAGCACAAATCCGTCTGATGGAGAAACTGAAGAACCATCACGGCCAGAACTCCCTGCTCGTGCTCCGTCCGGCTGACGCCGAAGAGACGACAGCCTGCTGGAAACTGGCCATGGAGAACACCGACACACCATCGGCCCTTATTCTCTCTCGCCAGAACATCGAGATGTTGCCCGCAGGAAACGACTACGGCCAGGCAGCCAAGGGTGCCTACATCGTAGCCGGCTCGGACGAGAATCCGGATGTCATCCTCGTAGCTTCCGGATCTGAAGTGTCCACTCTCGTGGCCGGTGCAGCCCTGTTGCGTAAGGATGGTGTAAAGGTACGCATCGTCAGCTGTCCGTCTGAAGGACTGTTCCGCAGCCAGAGCGCAGACTACCAGCAGAGCGTCCTGCCCGCCGGTGCCAAGATTTTCGGTCTCACGGCCGGACTTCCGGTCAACCTGCAGGGACTGGTCGGTGCCAACGGCAAGGTGTTCGGTCTGGAAAGTTTCGGTTTCTCTGCCCCCTACAAGGTGCTCGATGAGAAGCTGGGCTTCACGGCTGAGAACGTATACAACCAGGTTAAAGCCATGCTCTGATGATGCAAGTCAAGACAGTAGGTCTGGCTTCAGACCACGCAGGATTCGCTCTCAAGCAGTTTGTCAAGCAATACCTGACAGAGAAAGGCTATGCCTACAAGGACTTCGGTACGGACTCCGAGGCCAGTTGCGACTATGCCGACTATGCTCATCCGCTGGCCCTTGCTGTGGAGAACGGTGAATGCTATCCGGGTATCGCTATCTGCGGCAGCGGTGAAGGCATCAGCATGACGCTGAACAAGCATCAGGGCATACGCGCCGGACTGAGCTGGATTCCGGAAATCGCCCATCTGTGCCGCCAGCACAACGATGCCAACGTACTGGTCATGCCGGGACGTTTCATCGACACCGACATGGCACGCAAGATTATGGACGAGTTCTTTGCTACGGACTTTGAAGGCGGACGCCACCAGAAGCGCATCGATAAGATGCCGGTGAAATAAAAGTCGGCCAACCGCCGTCTATCACAATGCCGCGGACTTCTTCTAACCGGAGAGTTCCGCGGCATTTCCGTATCTCCCCGCCAAATGTTTCAAAACGTCCTAACATTCGTGTCAAATTGCCCCATACGTTTCCGGAAACATCCGCTAACTTTGTTCTTATAGCCTCAACACTGGACATGAACACTGACGCAACACCAAAAGGAACAAGTATGGGTGAACAAATCTATACCTTATTATATATAGGGCTGGTACTTCTCCAAACCGTTCCCTCTTTCGCCCAAGGCAGCGGGGACAGCATCTACCATGTACAGCATCAGGAGAAAGTCTACCTGCATTTCGACAACACAGGCTACTTCCTGCGGGAGACCATCTGGTTCAAGGCCTATGTGCTGGACGAAAGCAACCGCCCCACTGACATCAGCCGGGTGCTCTACGTGGAGCTGGTCTCACCGGAGGGAGGCGTGGTGAAAACCGACAAGTGCAAGATTGAGAACGGGATGGCACACGGGGAGTTCCGGCTGGACAGCGCCTATCTCTCCGGATTCTTCGAGGTGCGGGCATACACCAGATACATGAGGAACTTCGGAGAGGACAACTATTTCTCACGGGTGTTCCCCGTATTCGACACTCCGGTCGACGGGGACTACAGCCTACGGACAATGTTCGACCGCCTGAGACCGGAACTGAGCAAGGACCGCAACCTCACACTCAGAGAAAGAATACAGAAAGCCAGACGGACACGGAACGACACGCTGCCACTGTCCGTGCAACGAGCCATCAACACCGCCATCCGATACAACTACCACTTCTCACCGCAACCCATCCTGTGCGACACCATTCCGGAGGACCTCGGCCCCGGCCAACAGGTCACTCTGACATTCCGTACTACACCCGGCAGCACGTTCTCCCTCGCCGTCACCGCACGGGAAAGCCGCATCCGGACCAATTACAGGGGAAAAATCTCGCACTCACTCTTCCGTGACAGTAGCTGGGTGGCGAGAAGCTATCGTGCCCAGCGGGACTTCAATTCCAAGACGGACATCCGATATGCGCCCGAAAAGGATATCACCGTGGACGGGACACTATTCAAGCACAACCGACGGGGAAAAAGAATCTTCATCGAAAACAAGGTCGTCTGCCTGAACGCTTCGGACGACAGCCTACAATGGAAAGGGAACACCAGAACAGACCACAATGGATATTGGTCGTTTACGCTGGAGGATTTCTACGGCATCCGGACTGCCAACCTTTACTCACCCAATACCGACTACACGTGGTGGGAATCCCAGCTAAGAGTACACAAATGGTTCTCACCGATCCCACGTTCTTTCACAGAAGAGGAAACCCATCTGCCAGAAAGACCCACCGACCGCCACACGGCAAGACCAACAAATGATACACTCGCCGCAACGGACAGTCTCCCTGTTTCCATATTCATAAATCCGGTTACAGTCAAAGCACCACGACAAAAGCGGAATTGGCATGAAATGAAACGCTCGCTGGTACATTATTCGTTTGCCGAAGAAGCTGAATACCATGCCGACCACACTATAGCCCCCCTTGACGAAAGAATCTGGTCTTTTTCTTTTCTCTGCAATCTGTTCTGGCACTATTTCTATGCATCTGGACCGACACGTTGGATGGTAACGGACCATTACAACGGAGACCATGAGATTCCCCAAGGGACCATCTACGATGGAATGCACAGCCTACCAGACAGCATCAAAGAAATTGTGGTCCGCACGGACTACGCCACCTGCAGCCATTATGACTACTCCCAGACAGGCTTCCTGAGAAATATTGGCCGCACTAAAAGCGGTCGCTTGCGTTGGGGAAAATTCTACTATGGAGTCGAGACCGACGCAAGTGTGCCATATCATCACCAAGACATAGACCAGCCGGGAGGCGGAGCACCGTTGGCCTATATGGTCTGTTTCATCAAATACACTCCAGAAGAAGCCCGACAGGCAGGTAGTGTTCCGATCATCAGAATAAACCCCACCTCGCGCACCACAGTAATAAGGGGGTTCACCCTTCCGTCTGCCTTCCCCGAACCGGACTATTCCGTCTCGCGCAAAGGACTGGACAAGGACTTCCGACGCACGCTCTACTGGAACCCTAACGTGAAAGCGGACGAACAAGGCATTGCGCGCATCACATTCTACAACAACTCCAACTGCCGGACACTACATATCTCTGCCGAAGGCATCGGAGGGGACGGAAACCCCGTCATCTATATGAATGAATAAAAACATCATGATTATAAAATACCGGATAATCGGCCTGATGACCATCGCCGCCTGCTGCGAACAACCCGCCACAGCACAAACCGAAGCGGCCACAGACACTCTCGCCGCAAGGGTCACGCGCTTCGGGAGGGGGCTGCCGCAGGAAAAGGTGTACCTGCACATCGACAACACCTGCTACTTCGTAGGCGACACCATCTGGTATAAAGGCTACGTCACCCGCACGGACCGGGGCACGCTCACCGACCTGAGCCGCATCCTCTACGTGGAACTGCTCACACCGGATGGCTATCTCGTGGAACGGCAACAGCTGCAGATGAACGATGGCACGGCGCACGGGGCCTTCACCCTCACCGACTCGCTCTATGCCGGTTACTACGAACTGCGGGCCTACACCCGGTGGATGCTCAACTTCGGAAAACACGAACATCCGCACTCGCCCTATACGGAAGACATGTTCTACAGCAAACAGATGGCCAAAGACTTCTTCCGCGACTACGACAAACTCTATTCACGCGTATTCCCCGTATTCAACAAGCCCAAGGAAAACGGACGTTACCCCAAGGACATGACACTGCGACCCATGCGACGCTACCTCAAGACGCCCAAGGACAAGCCCGGCATCGACCTGCGCTTCTACCCCGAAGGAGGGCATCTGGTGGCGGGCGTCACCAACCGCATCGCGTTCGAGCTGAACGATGCGGACGGAAAACACCTGCAGGCCATGCTGTCCGTACAAGACAAAAACGGACAAGAAGTCGCAAAATCCACCACGACCAACCGTGGACGGGGCATGTTCACGCTGACAGCCACAAAGACAGATGCCCCATATAAAGCCGTGCTGAACATAGACGGCCACGACTACGAAGTGCCGCTGCCGGAAGCCGAAGAACAAGGCTATGCACTGTGGGTCACTCAGGACGACAGCCTGCTGCACATCGGCCTGCTGGGAAACTGCCAGGAAACGGCAGAGCTGGGATTGCAAATACAATACGGCGGTGTGAGCAAACTGTTCCTCAAAGTTCCGCCGTCCGTGAGAGACACCACCCTGCACGTCCCACTGAAACGTCTCTCCACCGGAGTGAACCAGATTACGCTCTTCAACGGCGAGGGGCACATCTATGCCGACCGCCTCGTATTCGTCAACCGTCATGACTACGACCAGCCACAGATTACCGTCAGCGGCATCCGGAACTCATACGCGCCTTTCGACTCCATCTGCCTGAAGCTGCAGCTCGCCCACCCGGCGGACACGGTGGCCAGCGTCTCGCTGGCCGTGCGCGACCATGCCACGGATGAACCCACCTACGACAACGGAACGATGCTCACCGAGATGCTGCTGGCCAGCGAACTCAAAGGCTTCGTGGAGGACCCCGACTATTACTTTGAGGCGGACGACAGCCTGCACCGCGCGGCACTGGACCTGCTCATGATGGTACAGGGGTGGCGCAGGTACGACTGGCGCATGATGGCAGGAGTGGAGGACTTCTACTTCGACTTCCTGCCCGAAAAGCGGCAGATACTGGCCGGCAGCGTGCACCGGACATACCCGTTGCTCCCGGAAAGCAATTTCGGGGACAAAGTCTACCTCGATGTCACGGGGGACAGCACCGAACTCTATACCACGGCAGCCAACAGCACATTCAACGCACGGAGACGCATCTACACGCTACAGGATTTATACGGCCCCTACATCCGGGAGATGAAAAAGGACGTCCGCGTGAAAGCCTCTTTCGTGAAAGGCAAAAACGTTGTGGACGCCTCACAGGCCACACAAGGCGGCCAGTTCTACATGCCTTCGCCCGCCATATACGGTGACTACACACTGTTCCTCAGCGCAACGGACACCACGAAAAGCGAGAAGCAGCAGGAACGGAAACGGCAGAAAGGTTTCATGGACGAAGGGGCCTACCCGGAGTTCTACGTGAAGCTCGACCATTTCTTTCCCGTCTTCCCCCACCCTTACTCGTTCTATCAGGACGCCGCTTTCGAGAACCGCTTTGCCGAATGGAGCGAACAGGCGGACAGCCTCTCCTTCACCCGGCGCACACTGCCTTCCGTCACCGTACGGAACAGACGCGGAGGACTGCGGAAACTGGACCTCAGCCAACCGGCACTCGTAGTGGATGCCTACGAGGCGTTCAACCTGACCGCCGACCACGGGCTGAACGGCGGCATGCACGACTGGCGGACGTTCTCACGCCAGGTGGTCATGGCCTGCTTCGGCGACATGGGGATGGAGCGGCACTACTACGTGGAAGAGCGGTGGGACGGAAAGCTGCTCGAACTGAAAGAGGGGAAAAAGATGCAATCTCTGGGGATTGCTGACGTAAGTTTCGCCAACCAGTCGTCCGCACAGTTCAGCATGTCCAACCAGACCCTGAGGAAGTACCACCGCCTGCGTCATCTGGACAAGCTCTACATCTACACCGACTACGTGCCGCGCGAGCAGGGCAGCTGGAAGTACAAGGGGGACAACCAGCCCGATGTGGTCATCGACTACCGTCTCCTGCCCGACAACACCGTGCGCCCCACTTACCGCGATCGCCGATACGTCATGCAGGGCTATGCCGTATGTACGGACTTCTACAGTCCCGACTACAGCCGCCGCCCGCTGCCCGACACCAAGGACCACCGCCGCACCCTGCTCTGGATGCCCGACGTGAAGTTCAACAAACAGGGAGAGGCCCGCGTCCGGCTCTTCAACAACAGCAAGGAGACCGTCATCGCCATTGAGGCCGAGGGTATCACCCCGGCAGGAAAACCCGTCGTGTGGAAAACCGGAAGCGGACAAACCGCACAAGAGAAGCACACCCCCGACGATACACAGACCACACCGACAGAATCCCGCCAAAAGTAAAGAAATCTGCGCGGAACTTTGCCTAATCCGAAAGAATACACTATTTTAGAGGCTTAATTAAAAAAACTGTTTTTCATGAAACGTCGGATATTCTTGCAACTCCTGTTCGCGGTGTGCTGCGGACAGCCCACGATACAATCTCTCTGCGCACAAACCGCTCCCGGCATCGACTCACTGGCCCGGAAAGTGGAACATTTCGGCCAGGCTCTGCCACAAGAAAAAGTATACCTGCACATCGACAACACCTGCTATTTCGTAGGCGACACCATCTGGTACAAAGGCTATGTCACCCGCTCGGACCGGGGCACGCTCACCGACCTGAGCCGCATCCTCTACGTGGAACTCCTCACACCGGACGGCTATCTCGTGGAACGGCAGCAGCTGCCACTGACCGACGGCACGGCGCACGGTGCCTTCACCCTCACCGACTCGCTCTATGCCGGTTACTACGAACTGCGGGCCTACACACGATGGATGCTCAACTTCGGAAAAAACGAACACCCGCACTCCCAGTACACGGAGGACATGTTCTACAACGAAAAGATGGCCAAGGATTTCTTCCGCGACTATGACAAACTCTACTCCCGCGTCTTCCCCGTGTTCGACAAGCCCCAGGAGGCCGGGAAATATCCCAAAGACATGACCCTGCGCCCCATGCGGCGTTACTATAAGAGCCGCAAGGGAAAACCCGAAATAGACCTGCGCTTCTACCCCGAAGGCGGACATCTGATAGCGGGCACCGACAACCGCATCGCCTTTGAACTGAACGATGAGGACGGGCAGCACCTGCAGGCCGAACTGTCCGTCAGGAACAGCAACGGACTGGAAGTGGCCCGCACGCCGACACTGCACCGCGGACGGGGCATGTTCACCCTGCCGGCAGCGGCATCCGGCGGCGCATGCAAAGCCCTGCTGCACTATGCGGGCAACGACTACGAGGTGCCGCTGCCGGAAGCTGAGCCGGACGGCTATACCCTTCACGTCACACAGGACAGCACCGCACTGCGCATCGGCATCGCAGGCCGCCGCCCGGCAGAAAGCACCGCCAGCGGACCGCTCGGACTGCAGGTGCTGCACGGAGGTGTCCCCCGCCTGTTCCGCGCCATTCAGCCGGACGCGACGGGGAAAAGCACCCTGATGCTCCCGACGGACTCCCTGCCCACAGGCGTCAACCAGATTACCCTCTTCGACGGCGACGGACGCATCTATGCCGACCGCCTCATATTCGTCAATCATCAGGAATACCACCGTCCGCAAATCACCATGGACGGCATCAAAAACGAATATGCTCCGTTTGAACCCATAGAACTGACATTCACGCTGACGCAACCCTCCGACACAGCGGCCAGCGTATCACTCGCCGTGCGCGACCATGCCACGGACGAACCCACCTACGACAACGGCACGATGCTCACCGAGATGCTCCTGGCCAGCGAACTGAAAGGCTTTGTGGAAGCCCCCGGCTACTACTTCGAGGCGGACGACAGCCTGCACCGCGCCGCACTGGACCTGCTCATGATGGTGCAGGGATGGCGCAGATACGACTGGCAGATGATGGCCGGAACGAGTGGCGAACCGCTGGAAATCACCCTTCCGGAACGGTTGCAGACACTGGCGGGCAGCGTACACCGCACCTACCCCCTGCTGCAGGACGCCGACTATGGCGAAGCGTTCTACTTCCCGCCGCTCGGCAAGGATTTCCCTTTCTACACCTCCGCTACCGACCCGACGTGGGACCTGCAGCACCTGTACGGAACGGACATCCGGAAGATGAAGAAGGAAGTGCGCGTAGAAGCCTCGTTCATTCAGGGTACGGACATCGTGGAAGCCGAACAGACCACGGAAGGCCACCGCTTCAACCTGCTCTCGCCCCGCGTCTACGGCGAGCACATCCTCTTCCTCGGCGCATCGGACACCACGAAAAGCATGAAATATCTGGAAAAGAAACAGACCAAGGGATTCATGGACGAAGAGGCTTATCCCGACTTCTACGTCAAACTCGACCCTTTCTACCCCGTCTTTCCCAAACCCTACAGCTACTACCACGACGCAGCGTTTGAAGGCCCCTACGACACGGACAGCGAAGGGGGTACAGGCTCGTTCACCGACCGCATGCTGTCCACCGTCACCGTACGCAGCCGGCGCGGCGGACTGCGCAAACTGAACCTGTCGAAACCGGCGGTGGTGGTGGACGCCTACGAGGCGTTCAACCTGACAGCGGACTACGGACTGAACGGCGGCATGTACGACTGGCGCACGTTCTCACGACAGGTGGCCACGGCATTCGTGGGCGACATGGGGCTGGACCGCCACTACTTCCTGCAGGAACGCTACGACGGACGGGCACTCAACCTCAAGCCAGGCCAGCAAATGATCACATCGGAAGGAGAACAGCTTAACACGCCATCGGCCCTGTTCTCCATGACAGACTTCACGCGGCGCAAATATCACTACCTCAGAAATCTGGACAAGCTCTACATCTACACCGACTACGCCCCGCGCGAGCAAGGCAGCTGGAAGTACCAAGGGGACGACCAGCCGGAAGTCATCATCGACTACCGCCTCCTGCCCGGCGACGCCGTGCGCCCCACCTACCGCGACCGCCGCTACGTGCGGCAGGGCTATGCCGTGTGCACGGACTTCTACAGCCCGGACTACAGCCAACGTACGCTGCCCGATGTCAAGGACCATCGCCGCACGCTGCTCTGGCTGCCCCGCCTGACGTTCGATGCCAACGGCCAGGCCACCGTGCGCCTGTACAACAACAGCAAGACCTCCGTCCTGTCCGTCGAGGCCGAAGGTATCACCACAGACGGACGTCCGGTAGTCTGGAAAACGGACAATCTGTCCTTCCGTCCCTGACACGCGCCACACCGTGCGGCTGGCATAAGGCGGTCACTACACATCACCCGCCTCATGCCAGCCGCCTTGCCTGCACAAAAGTGACATACACGTCTCCGTAAAAACAACCTGTTTCAGAACGGAATGAAAAACAGCTACGGACGTGCCCTGCCCACAGCACCATAAAAAAACGGCATGACAACCGCGCACAGTCTCATCGGGAACTGACAAAATTGCAGCACTTCACCCTGTGAGAATCTTCTGTCCGGGCTTGAACAGGAGAACAGTCGCACGCACGCCATTCTCACGGCATCACGAAAATGCAAAAAGACAGTCTGTCCGCCATTATTCTGACACCTCGCCGGGACAGACTCCCTTATCTCCCCAACCTTTCAGAAAGTAAGGAAAGCGAATGAGGCTTTCCGCTGACATTCTGCAAACCTCTCCGCAACGCTCATCAGGGTGCAGAAAAGTGCCGGAAAGGGCTTTCCGCACCAACATTTCCGGCCTTGCGCATGTCCGCGACCGCCTTTGCGCACAAAAAGTTGCGGCTTTGCGCATTGCCGGAACATTCTTTGCGCACAGCCGGAAGCGTTTTTCCGCACAAAAGCAGCCATCTCTCCGCAGGGAGATTAACATTTCTACGCATCTTCGGGAACGGTTATGCGCAATAGCGGCATTTCCCTCACAAAACAACGCCCACTGCTCTCCAGACGGACCGTTTTGGCATTGCCGGAAACTCTGTAGAACTGCCATTCTGGCAGACTTTCGTCTTCCGAAAAGAGCGCGGGCCGACGGCTGAATATCGCTCCTCATTTTCCGGCACACGCATTTTGTTCCTACTGTTTTTTTAGTTAACTTTGCCGCGACAAAATCTGCCGCAATATGAAACCGAACTTCATCCTCGCTGCAACGCTCAGCACCGTCCTCGCCCTTGCCGGAAGCAGCCGACCGCTCTCCGCACAGACCGGCCCCGCGACATTCGCCACCCGCATTACGGGAGAAGTCGTCGGCCGCCCACAAAGCCGGACGCTCTGGCTGACGGAATACGATGCAGACTTGCGCGTCGCGACGCCCGTCAGCATCCCCATCCGCGACGGGCGGTTTGACTACACCCTGACGGACAGCATCGTGCGGGGCTACCAGTTCGTGTTCGAGGAAGAAGCCGCTGCGGGAAGCGTCTTCCCCATCCCGTTCCTGAACGAGCCGGGAGAGCTGAAAGCCACGCTCTACGGCGAGGACAGGGAACAGGAGAGCCGCGTGGACGGAGGGGTGCAGAACCGTGAACTGCAGGACAATCGGCGGGAGATGTTCCGACGCTATGCCCGCCACACGCAGATGGGCCGTGAGATAGACGACCCGAAATATCTGTCGGACACGGCCAAGGTGCTGCTCAGCATCCTACACGCCCCCGGCACGCCGGAGGAAGAACGGCTGCAATATGAGGAAAAGGCCCGCCAGCTGTATGCCGACAAAGCCGTTTACACCGCCGAGGGGTACGCCCTGCTGGAAGCCATGCAGCAGGAATGGGCCAGGGCCGGGGCGGACGAACTGGCGGCCTCCTACAGGCGGTGTGCGGACGAGCCGGGTCTGGCCCACCTCTTCCTGCTCCGCAATATGATTACGCAACAGCAGTTGTCCGACAGCTTCCGCGACAGCCTGACGGCCCTCCTGCCGCAATACGAGCGGCTCTTCCCGCAGCATCCGTTCATGCAGCGCATCCGCAACACCTTGGCAGCCACGGAGATGACGGACGGACGTCAGCGTTTCATCGACTTCAAGCTGCCCTGTCTGGACGGCACGGAGAAGACGCTGTCCGAGCTGGTGCGGGGCAAGGTGGCCGTCATCGACCTCTGGGCCTCGTGGTGCGGCCCCTGCCGCCGCCATTCCAAGGCCCTGATCCCCATTTATGAGGAATACAAGGACAAGGGCTTCACCGTGGTGGGCATCGCCCGCGAGTGGGGCAACACCCGCGCCATGGAGGCCGCCGTGGAGAAGGACGGCTATCCGTGGGTGCAGCTGTACGAACTGGACGACCGGCAGGCGGTGTGGGAACGCTACGGCGTGCCGCAAAGTGGCGGAGCCATCTTCCTCATCGACAAGAAGGGCAACGTAGTGGAACGCGACCCGTCGCCGGAAAGCATCCGCACCTATCTGGAACAACAATGAAAAAAGGGCGGAACGCAACGTTCCACCCTTTCCGTAAACCATAATAAGATGAACAACACAGCCATGAACCATGCAGAGGAAGCAGAAGCATTTGCCGATGCGCTCTTCCGCTTTGTCGGGCGGGCACTGGAGCAGGAGCCAGACCCCGTCTACAGCCAGAAAGCCGTCAGGATAGCAGACGCCCGCAACCACATCTTCCGCCTTGTGGACGACAACCGCACGGACGAGGCCGAAGACTTGTACGCCCTCCGCGATCTGTGCCTCACCGACGAGGACCTACAGACGTTTCCCAACCGCCGCCGCATGCTGGCCATCGCCCGCAACTACTGGTAACGGACGGGGAAAGGCACTGAAATCCCCTCACGCCAACGCCATCAGTCCCTCATCATCAATTGATGACAGTCCCTGCGCACGGATGACTTCCTTGGTACGCTCCACGTCGTCCGTGCGGAACACCAGGATGCCCTTGCCCCCCAACAGGAACGAATAGAGGTAGGAGATGCCTATGCCCGCCCCCGTGATGAAACGGACGGCGTCGGCGGCCCGGCCCGGACTGTTGTCCAGCGTTATGGCAAACACTTCCGATACGCTGGCGGAAATGCCGGCAGCCTTGAGCACCTCATAGGCACGCTTAGGCTCGGAACAGATAACGCGATAGATGCCATACTCCACCGTGTCTGAAATCGTAGAGGCAATCAACTGTATGCCCGACTCCTTAAACAAATCCAGCACGTGCAACAACGTGCCCGACTTGTTCTCCACAAAAATAGATATCTGATGTACTGTCATAGCTTTTTTCTTCTTTAAATCAATGTTTTACGCAGGTCTCTCACTCTCACGGCCTTGCCTTCCTGCTTAGGCAATGCTCCCTTGGGCACCAGTTTCACCAACGGCGTGAGCAGTATCTCGTCCTTCAGCTGGCGCGTAATCTCCTTGGTCAGGGCCTGCAGACGGGCATAATCATCGCTGAAATCCTTCAGTTCCACCTCCACGGTCATCAGGTCGTTGGCCTCCTCGTTGGTCAGCGTGATCAGATAGTCCGTACCCAGCTCCTCAAACTGCATGAGCACCGTCTCAATCTGTATGGGGAAGATGTTCACGCCCTTCAGAATCATCATGTCGTCGCTGCGGCCTTTCATGCGGTCCAGCCTGCGGTGATGCCGCCCGCAAGGACATTCACCGGGCAGGAAGCGGGTCAGGTCGCGCGTGCGGTAACGCAACAGCGGCATGGCCTCGCGGTTGATGGTGGTCAGCACCAGCTCGCCCACCTCGCCGTCCGGAACGGGCTCCAGCGTCACGGGGTCCACAATCTCCACGATGTAATAGTCCTCCCAGATATGCATTCCGTTCTGTTCCGTGCACTCGAATGCCACTCCCGGTCCGCACATCTCCGACATGCCGAACGAGTTGTAGGCCTTGACGCCCAGCATCTGTTCTATCTTGCGCCGCTGCTCTTCCGAATGCGGTTCCGCCCCGATGATGAGGGTGCGTAGCTTCGTGTCGCGGCGCGGGTCCACACCCATCTCCTCCATCACCTCGTGAATGCGGCTGGCGTAGCTGGGAATGGCGTGCAGTGCCGTCGTACCGAAGTCGCGGATGAACTTGATCTGCCGCTTGGTGTTTCCCGCCGCCGCCGGCACCGTCAGCATGCCCAGCCGTTCGGCTCCATACTGAAAGCCCAGTCCGCCGGTGAACATGCCGTAGCCGGACGAGTTCTGAAACACATCTCCACGGCGCAACCCCACCATATAAAGGCAGCGGGCCACGGCATTGGCCCACTCGTCCAGGTCTTTCTGCGTGTGCAGAATCACCGTAGGCGTTCCCGTTGTTCCGCTGGAAGAATGCAGCCGCACGACTTCACTCATCGGAACAGCCGCCAGTCCGAAAGGATAATTATCCCGCAAGTCTTGTTTGGTGGTGAAAGGAATCTTCTGCAAATCGTCCAACGAACGGATGTCGGCAAGCGTCAAGTGAGCGTCGGCAAACCGCTTGCGGTAGAAAGGTGAATTCATACAACGTTCCAACGTACGCTGCAGACGCTCCCACTGCAAGGCCTCGATTTCAGAACGTGTCAGGGTTTCTAATTTTTCATGTAGATACATTTCCGGTTATATTTTTATCATAATGGGAACAAAGATAGTGAAAACTCTCGCAAAAAGGCCCACATAAATACTATTTTTTCACTGCATCAGGGAAAATAACCGTCAGGAAAGGGCACAAAAAAAGGGCTCCGCTGAGCCCAACCTTTGTTAACCTTAAATCTAATACTATGAAAAACACGATGTAAAGTTACGGACTTTTCGGCATTCTCCAAACTTTTCGGCCGAATTCTTTGTCGATATAACATTTTTTATTGTTTAAGGCTCATTCTCTGCATTTATCACGAAAAGGGTTAAAAAAAAAGCACACAAAAAAGTATGAAAACAGAGATATACTGATAAGGATTGTCGGTCGGACAAATCCGTATCTGAAATTTGCTTCCTTGTGGGATTCAACGACGTGCCGCACTTTATGAGGATTTTTACGAAAGGAAAAGGCGTATAGCCGGGAATATACGGAAGGAAAATCCGTGAACAAATCCACACCTGATAACAGAGCGGACTTGACAAACTGCCGTCCGCCAGCCGTTAAAACTGCATTCCACTGGGGATACTCTCACCGTTTTTCGCTATCTTTGCCGGAGCAAAGACAGGATGCTAACCGGCATGGCAAGTCGGGAAACAAGGGTTTTCGCCCAACTCTGCGCCCGCCTTTGCGCATTTTTGAAAACATTATTCACCATCAAACTTTACCATTAATGAAAAACAACACTGTCATCACCCTCGCCCTTACGGCCATTCTGGGCTGCACCGCCCCCGCATCAGCCCAGGTAGCCACGCCCACTCACTCCATCGAACTGACGTTCACACTGAAACAGCCGGACTTCCGCCTCAGTCCCTATACCGGCATGACACGGCAGAGCTGGATAGAGGCCGCCGAGTATCTGCTGGACGGCGCGTTCACCTACATCCGTACGCCGGACGACCCCATGTACTTCCCCAAGGAACTGGAAAAGACCTATCCGCGCAACGACGGGGAAGTGCCCACGGCCAAGCTGGAGGGGCTGTGCCGCACGCTCTTCATCGCCGCACCGCTGCTGCGTGAGAATCCGGACCTGACGCTGAACGGCATCAAGGTGGCCGACTACTACCGCCACCAGCTGCTCTGCCTCATCGACCCCGACAGTCCGTCGTTCATCCCCTTGCGAACGGGAGGTCCCAGCCAGATTCTGGTGGAGTTCGGTGCACTGGCCATCTCGCTCTCCGTGGCACGCGACATCCTGTGGGAGCCGCTCACCAGAGAACAGAAAGACCGGCTGGCCGCCACGATGCTCAGCTACGGCAACGGTCCGACCATCGGGTCCAACTGGATGTTCTTCAACGTCTTTGTCATCAGCTTCTTCAAGGAGCAGGGCTACGCCGTGAACGAACAGCGGCTGAAAGAGAATCTGGAGAACATTCTCCGGCTCTACCGGGGCGAGGGATGGTACAACGACGCACCGGCCTACGACTACTACAGCATGTGGGCGTTCCAGATGTACGGGCCCATTTGGGCACAGCTCTACGGACACTTCTATCCGGACTACGCCGCGCAGTTCATGAAGAACCAGCACGACCTGATAGACAACTACCCGTACATGTTCAGCGCGGACGGACGGATGAACATGTGGGGACGCAGCATCCCTTACCGCTTCGGGGCGGTCATCCCGCTGGCCCTGCTGGGGTACACGAAAGACGACAGCATCAACTACGGCTGGATGCGGCGCATCGCCTCGTCCACCCTGCTGCAATTCCTGCAGCATCCCGACTTCCTGGAGGATAACGTGCCCACCCTGGGCTTCTACGGCCCGTTCGCACCGGCTGTGCAGATCTACAGTTGCCGGGGCAGCGTCTACTGGTGCGGCAAGGCGTTCCTCGCCCTGCTCCTACCCGCCGATAACCCCTTCTGGACCGCCACGGAGAACAACGGCCCTTGGGAAAAGGAGTTCCGGAAAGGACACGTTTACAACAAGTTCCAACCGGCCACCAACCTGCTCATCACGGACTACCCCAACTGCGGAGGCGCGGAGATGCGCTCATGGTGCCACGAGACGGTAGCGGCCGACTGGCAGAAATTCCGCAGCTCGGAGAACTACAACAAGCTGGCCTACCACACGGAGTTCCCGTGGATGGCCGACGGTCCGGACGGGGAAGTGTCCATGAACTATGCCACCCTGAACAAGGACCGGAAATGGGAAGTGCTGCGGCTCTACACGTTCAAGAGCTTCGAGAACGGCGTGTACCGCCGCGATGCGGTGCTGGAGACCGACAAGAACGTGCAGTACCAGCTGGCCGACATCCCGCTGCCCGACGGTGTGCTGAGGGTGGACAAGGTGAAAGTGCCCGCCACTACGACCGTACGCCTGGGCCACTATGCTCTGCCGGAATATGACGGGCAGCCCCTGAGCGAGGAGCATTCGCGGAAAGTAAAGGAGGCCGTCATCCTCAACAACGGCACCTACCGGACGGCCATGATACCGCTCTACGGTTGGGACAAGACCACCGTATGCTACCCCGAAGGACTTCATCCGGAGACTCACCGGTGCGGTGTGGCCATCACGGAGAGCCAGGTAGAGAACGAACAGGTGTTTGTCACCCTGATGCTGTGGAAGAAAGGCAAGAAGAAGTTCTCGCGGAAAGAGCTGTCGCCCGTAAAGGACGTGCGGGTTTCGGCGGATGGAAGCACCGTGGACATCACTTTCAGGGACAAGTCCACCCGACAGATCCGCTTCTGATGCGCAACCGACAGCAGCGGCCACCCGCCACAGCCTCCCTCCCCGTAACAGACCGCCCGCCGTGGAAGAATGCAACACATCTCCACGGCGGGCGGCTCATTTTTATCCGTAACGGAGCACAAGCTCCCTGCAAATCATGAACCACCCTACCCCGATACGGCGGGAAAAAATCCGTTGAGCGGAAAGCAGAATCCGAAAACCGCCGCAAACAAACTCACCGACCCGCCGCGAGAAGTTCTATCTCCAGCGTAGATATATACATCTCTAACCTAAAGATGCATATCTCTATGCTAAAGATATATATCTTTAGGCTGGAGATAAAGAATATAACGGTCAAATTACATCCTCTTCCGAAGAATACGAGATTTTCCTCTTAACGTTTTCCCCTTTTTCCCACACCACCAGACTCAGGTTAAAACGAACCTTATACAGTTCCAAAACAGCAGTCAGCTAAGGAGAAAACGTCTGTACGACCATGACTAGCCGCACGGTGTCGAAAAACTTTTCACATCATGACTTAACAGTTTTTCAAAAAAAAGTTTCTACTATTTGGAAGAAAGCCCGTATCTTTGAAAACACAAAAGGAACAACAGTATGAAAAGGAAACAACAGGTTCCGTATTCCGGAATCCTAAGCATCGCCACATTGGCCGTGACACTGAGCCTCGCGGCCTGTCATCCGACACAGGATAAAGAAAAACAAGAGAACCAGACAAGTAACATCGAGCTGGAAAACATATCGTGGGAAGAGCGCCCTGCCACCGCCGAAGGCTGCAAGATTTCTGCCAGCTACCCCATTGGCGAGGACAATGCCTTGAACAACAGCATCAGGGAATGGATGAATGAACGGCTGGGCGGAACCTACAGCGGAGATCTGAAAGACGGGAAAAACATGCTGGCATTCTACGGCAAAGCCAAAGCCGATGAGTTTAAAAGCAATATGCTGGCATACGGAGATGATTCAGCCATGGGGCAGTCTGTATATTACGTACAACTGAAAAAAGTATTTGAGACGGGACTGTTCGTGTCCTACACGTCGGAAATATACACCTACGCAGGAGGAGCACACGGCGGTGAAAGCCTGACAGGCGGAATGTTCCGCAAGAGCGACGGACGCAACTTCGGGTGGGACATGTTTACGTTTGAGGGAAAAGAAAAGCTGCGGAACATGATCAAAGAAGGCCTCAAGAAGCAATATTTCAAAGTGCAAAGCGATGAGGAATTCTATGACATGCTCTTCCCTGAAAACGCCAGATACAGTTTTCCGCTTCCGGAAACCGCACCGATCTGGCGTTTCAACGGCATGCAATTCGTATACCAGCAGTATGAGATTGCTCCCTATTCGGCGGGAATGCCGTCGTACACGGTGTCCTACGACTCACTGAAAGGCCTTGTCACCGCTACCGTGCGCCCGTTGCTGGAAAGTACCACCGACTCCATTGCGCGCAACACCAATCACCTCGGTATTCCCAAAGGCTGAAAAACGTCCCGCATCTGTATGCGGAACAAGATAAATAAGGCAACTGCCACTGTCGCTCCTTAGCGGAAACCGACAGCGGCAGTTGCCTTTCTGACTTATTGTCGCCTGCCTTGCAGGATACGTCTGTATCAGTTCTTGAAACTGTGAATCGGCGCAGGGATACGACCCGTACGGTTAACAAAGGCCGTACAGTCGAAAGTGTTGACCGGCATGACCGGCGCGTGTCCCAGCAGTCCGCCGAACTCCACCGTATCGCCCACCGTCTTTCCGATGACGGGAATGATGCGCACGGCCGTCGTTTTCTGGTTCACCATGCCGATGGCTGCCTCATCGGCGATAATGCCCGACAATGTGGCAGCCGAAGTATCACCGGGAACAGCAATCATATCCAGTCCGACAGAGCATACACACGTCATGGCTTCCAGCTTCTCCAACGTCAGTGCCCCGCACTCTACAGCCTCAATCATTCCCTGGTCCTCACTGACGGGGATGAAAGCTCCGCTCAATCCACCGACATAAGAAGAAGCCATCACACCGCCTTTTTTCACCTGATCGTTCAACAAAGCCAGTGCAGCCGTTGTCCCCGGTGCTCCGGCACGCTCCAATCCGATTTCTTCCAGAATCTCGGCCACGCTGTCGCCCACGGCAGGCGTAGGTGCCAACGACAAGTCGATGATGCCGAAAGGCACGCCCAACCGCCGTGAAGCCTCCTGAGCCACCAACTGTCCCACGCGAGTGATCTTGAACGCCGTGCGTTTGATGGTCTCGCACAACACCTCGAAGCTGGCACCGCGAATCTGTTCCAAAGCATACTTCACCACGCCCGGTCCGCTGACTCCCACATTGATGATGGCATCAGCCTCGGAAACGCCATGGAAGGCCCCGGCCATGAACGGATTGTCATCCGGTGCGTTGCAGAGTACCACCAGCTTGGCACAGCCCAGTGAATCTTGTTCCTTAGTGTACTCAGCCGTCCGGAGTATCGTCTCTCCCATCAGCCGGACTGCATCCATATTGATACCGGTTTTTGTGGAGCCGACATTGACCGAACTGCAAATGCGTTCCGTCTCGGCCAATGCCTGCGGAATGGAACGGATGAGCAACTCATCGCTCCGTGTCATGCCTTTGGAAACGACAGCCGAATAACCGCCCAAGAAATTGATGCCGATCTCACGTGCCGCACGGTCGAGCGCATGGGCCACTTTCACATAATCCTCAGGAGTATGGCAGGCCGCCCCGCCTACCATGGCGACGGGAGTGACCGACACACGCTTGTTGACAATCGGAATACCGTACTCTCTGGAAATGTCTTCGCCTGTCTTCACCAGGTCTTTAGCCAGACGGGTGATTTTGTCGTACACCTTATCGCACAAACGTTCCAAGTCGGAATCAGCACAGTCCAGCAGATTAATACCCATCGTAATGGTGCGCACATCAAGATTCTCCTGTTCGATCATCTTGTTGGTTTCCAGTACCTCATATATATTGATCATACCTTCGGCCCCCTTTTCTTAAATACGGTGCATCTTGTCGAATATCTCTTCACGCTGGCACTTCACCTGTACGCCCATAGACAATCCTATCTCCGCCAGTTCGCCTGCCATCTGTTCAAAAGGCTTATTCACCTTTGCCACATCGACTATCATCATCATATTGAAATATTCCTGCACGATAGTCTGCGAGATATCCAGAATGTTGGCCTTATTTTCAGCCAGATAAGTGCATACCCGCGCAATAATGCCCACGGCATCCTTTCCTACAACTGTTATTATCGTCTTGTTCATAACGCTCATCATATAAATCATTAAAAAAGAACAGCCGGCTATTCATGCACGTACATAAAAGCAACTCCGGGCGAATAACAGGCTGGTTTATCTGACAAGATTACGCAACTTGCAGCTTATCCGTAAATAATCTTTCCGTTCTCGTCGCGGTTCTCGTCGATAAACGATTTTTCATACTGGGTCATACCGCGCAAAGACATGCCCATGCTGGAGAATCCGCCATCATGGTACAGGTTTTGCATCGTCACCTTCTTCGTCAGATCTGAGAACATCACCACACAATAGTCGGCACATTCATCCGCACTGGCATTGCCCAACGGTGACATACGGTCACTGAAGTCGTACAGACCATCGAACCCTTTGATGCCTCCGCCTGCAGTCGTAAATGTGGGAGACTGGGAAACAGTGTTCACGCGCACCCCTTTCTCACGACCGTAGATGTAACCGAAACTCCGGGCAATGGATTCCAGCAACGATTTGGCATCAGCCATATCATTGTATCCGAAGAACGTACGCTGAGCCGCCACATAGCTCAATGCCAGGATGGAACCATTGGCCGCAATGGCGTCCATTTTCTTGGCCGTCTGAATCATCTTGTGAAACGAGATGGCGGAAATGTCCAGCGTCTTGTTCAACAAATCATAATCAAGGTCATCATAAGTGCGTTTCTTACGCATGTTGGCACTCATAGCCACGGAATGAAGAACAAAATCAATCTGCCCTCCCAGCACATCTTGCGCCTCCGCAAACAGTTTCTCCAAATCTGAAACGGAAGTGGCGTCAGCCGGTATGATTTTAGCCTGTGTCTTCTCTGCCAGTTCGGCAATGGTGCCCATACGGCAAGCCACGGGCGTATTAGTCAGCACTATTCTCGCCCCTTCCTCATAAGAGCGTTCAGCCACCTTCCACGCGATAGACGCATCATTCAACGCGCCGAATATAATTCCGCGCTTGCCTTTTAATAAGTTATAAGCCATAGAATCCTAATATATAAAATGTCATATCTTCATTATCGGGCGCAAAGATACAACTATTTTCGCAGTTTTGCCACATCTCCGCACAAAGTTTTCAGCACCGTCTGCCCGCGCATCCCCTGCCGCCGGACTGATTATTGCTCCGTATCGTACAGATTATAGAGCGAAGAACGCCAGAAACCGGCGTCACGATACCATTGCAAGGTCGTGAAGAAAGCCATCTGCGCCCACTCATCCGCAGGCAGGCTGCGCCAAGGAACGTAGGTGTTCAGCCCGCAGAAAGTCTCGTCGCGCACGGGAATCTCCAGCTGCTCGGTGTAATCGTTCACCGAAACATACTCGCCATGAGCCTTGTATATCACCGCACGGTCCAACTGCCGGCGCACACGCTCCACATAAGCGTTCTGCAGCCCCAGACTGTCCACCCACTCGCCGTAGTCGTAAAGCTCATAACCGCTCTCGAAGTGCTGCAGGTCGTTGCGGTTGATTTCCCACGGACGCCGCTGCACGGACGGCGACTGGAACAAAGAGTCCATATACACGGCCAAAGAGTCCAGCTGCGTAAGGTCGGTCAGGCTGACCGAGGCAAAGTCGTCCCACGTCTCATCATTGGTCTGGAAATAGTCCATGTATTTCCGGCAGACTTCGGACAAACCATCGGCGTCCATTTGCAGCAAATCGGACAGCAGCCTGGCATAAGGAAATCCCTCACCCGGCACACTGTTCGGCGCAGCCAGCAGATAATGTCCGTTCTCCCGCAGCTCATAAGCCGTCTCCACGCTGGCCATCATGCAGGCATCGAACATCAGGACGTCGAAATACGGACCGCCGTCCAGGGCCTTGCGTATATCCGTGATGTTCATGGTGTAGTTCGCACTGCCCTCTGCTCCGAAAGCACGCGTCCGCACGGTGTTGGAATGATACAGACTGCCGTCGGCATGAGAGGAGAAAGTGATTCCCCTATGCTCGGAAGGATAACGGCTGAACACGTCGGTGATGACTTCCTTCATCACTTCCGGGTCTACGGAATACTGGTCGGGATAGGTCTTCACCGTGGTCTTCTGCACCGTTCCGCTACGGTTCTTACTGATCAGATACAGCTCAGGCACAGAACTGACGTCGGCATACACCAGCACGTTGGCACTCACGCCCGCACTGTCGTAGCCCGCCATAAGCCCGTTGATGTTCCTGTTCAGGTAATAGGTGAGGTCGTTCTCCCCCACCATATACAGGAGATAGGTCACTTCTTTGGAAGATTCCGCACTACCGTCATCCGCTCCGCCGCCCACGTTGTCAGACTCATCATCGCACGCCGACACCATCAGGCATAACGCCACGGACATAGCCGTAAGCCAAAAACCGAATTTCATATTAACCTTTTTTGAAGTCCGGCAGCAAAGTAAAGAAAAAAACGGCAGAAAAACAACAGCAGAAAACAGAAAATGCCCGCCGGAAGCCAGACACAATCCGTCAGCATGCAGGAAGCAGGAAGGCATGTGCCGCACAGCAGCCGCCTTGCCGGCGCGGAGCCGCACGCCGGTATGGCGCAATGCATTCCGATGTGTCGGCAATGACCGAAGCCCCGTCGAGCTCCATCTCCGCCGCCCTTGCGCAAGACCGTCAGTATCCTTGCGCAAAGACATCCGGATTCTTGCGCACAAACGTCCGGCTCCTTGCGCACAAAATATGCCGCCTTTCGCAGACGGCATATTGAGAACGCCACTCAAGAGCGTAAGTCAGTGAAATCCATACTACTCCGGCATCACCAACACCGGCCAGCCCTCACTGTCCCACTCCATTTCTCTCAGAAACAGCATACTGGCACCGTCCTGACTGCGGCTGTAGCCATGCGCCATGAAATAATCCTTGTCACCGAAACGGTAAGCGGCACAATGCCCTATGGCCACGAAATTCTCGTCGGACGACACCACCGGAGTTCCTCCCCCCTGCGTAAGCAGACGACCGTCGCGGTCGGCATACGGTCCACAGACCTGCTTGGAACGTCCGACAATCACCCGGTAGTTGCTCCGCAACCCGCGGCAACAGAAGTCGTAGGAAACGAACAGATAATAGTAATCGCCATGACGGAAGACGAAAGGAGCCTCCACGGCATTCTGCTCCGGCTGCTCCATGCCGTCGGCCGGAGTATACCGTCGGGTGCACAGCGTGTACATTTTCTCCGGTTTCAGGGTAGCGGAAAGGTCGTCTGTCAGACGCACCATGCGGATGCCGCCCCAGAATGATCCGAAAGTCATATAGGGGTGTCCCTCCTCATCGATCACCACATTGGGGTCAATGGCGTTGTAGTTGTCCCCGGCATGAGAGACGACTACAGCTCCCGTATCAGTCCAAGGCTCCGGATCAGACGGATCGAGCGTGCTGCGGAAAGCGTGTCCTATGGCCGATGTGTTCCTGCCGAACGTAGAACTGGAATAGAATAAGTGGTAATACCCATTGTGATAAACAATGTCCGGTGCCCATGTATGCCCCTTGTAACCGGGCACACTGTCCATGGCCCAACGGGGCGGCTCTGCAAACACCGGCGGCTCGAAGCGCCATTCCCGCAGGTCGTGCGACGACATGCAGGACAAGCCCTGCCCCGTGGAATACAGATAATAGTTTCCCCCGTCCATGGCCATCACCGGATCATGCACCAGCGGGCGGGTCACGACACGAGTGTCACGCGGTTTCTCTTCTCCGCCGGCAGATGCGCCCCAGGCGCACCCGACGCCTGCCAAAAACAATATCCATCGTTTCATATTGATATAATGATATTAGGTTATGTAAGTTCTGAGCCCGTTCAATCCGGCTGCAGCAACTGGAACACCGCCGCCGTGTAGTCGGCCACCCGCTGTGCCTTGTGAATCCTCTTGCGGCATTTGCGGTCGCCATCCGGCAAGATGTACTCCCAGAAAGCCTTCATCTTGGTGAGCAACTGTTTCTCTCCGCCTTCCAGCTGCTGCTCATATCCGTCAAACAATGCTGCATGAAAGGCCCGCAGAGCGTCCATCCGGTGCTCACGTGTCCAGACCTCTCCGTCGCGCCACTCTGCCGCCAGCCACGGAGCAGCCAACAGTCCGCGCCCTATCATCACGCCTTGCAGCGCCACACCGGACTGTTGCAAGCCCAGTATGTCGTCTGTCGTACAGACATCGCCGTTGTATACGACAGGATGACTGCATGCCTCGGCAAAACGGAAAAACATTTCTCTGTCGCACTCGCCTTTATACTGCTGCAGCCCCGTCCGGGCATGTACCGCCACCCGTACAAGCGGCGTATCGTTCAGCAGCGGCAAGAGCCGCATACATTCGTCTGCGGTCTCATATCCCAAACGCATCTTGACGGAAAAAGCCATATCGGGATAAAGTTCCGCGACACGAAGCAGCTCCCTCACTTTCTCCGGAAAAGGCAGGATGCCGCATCCTTTCCCTCTGCGGACTACCATGGGAAAGGCACATCCCATGTTCAAATCGGCCTCCCGGTAGCCCATATCGCGGATAACCTCTACAATATGACAGGCTTCCTCACATGTTCCGGCCAGCAACTGCGGAACAAGATGCCCCACACGATTGCGTTCCGGTGCCAGTTCCCGCAAATCTTTCCGCCGCACTTCGCCATGCTCCCGGCGGACAAAAGGCGTATAATAGGCTGCCACTCCTCCGAAATGACGCTCAAAGGCATTCCGGAAAACGGCCTCGGTCAATCCCTGCAAAGGGGCCATATAAACATTCAGTCGTTCCATTTTCTGTCATTTATCTTTCTCCGTCGTCTTCAGCGAACGGACAATGCGCTCCATCTCTTCAAATTCCTTTCCGCGATTCTGATACAGATAGACTTGATAAAGCAAGGGTGCCCAACGCCCGGCCTGTTCCGGTGTCTGCCGGCGTACCCGTTCCAACGGCAAGGCGGCTTGGGCATAGTATTCCATCATGTCCATCTTGTATGACTTGTAACGGGCACTATGCAAATCTTCTTTCTCCATCGCCTCCGCCGCATTACGCGCCATATTGCAACAGGCCAGCCCCTTGAGGTAATTGGCTTTGATGTCCATGCTGTCCTGTATCAGCACCACATCACAATTCTCAATGCAGTGCGGATAGTCCTCCATACGCATACACGTCATAGCCTTGGCCAACCAGAAAAGAGAATTCTTCGGATCGTAGTCTATCATACGGTCGGCAAACTGCAGTGCTTCATCATACTTACCGTTTTTGTTCAAATAGATCATCAGGTTGGAAAAGAAATACGTATGATCCGGAAAATTGACAATACCGTTTTTCAGAGCCTGCACTCCTCCCAGCGTATCACCGACAGCCAGATAGGATTTGCAAAGATATTCCTGCACGAACTCCCGGTTGTGAGGATAGCGATAAGCGACCGGCGCATAACGGATTGCCTCATGATAGGCCCCGACATGATAGGCCGCCGACGTCAGCCAATAGGCCACCCGTGCATACATCGTATCTGTCTGCCCCAGGAAATCACGCTTCAGCATGGGGTAGTCTGCCGAATGCAGATAAAGACTCATGAAACGACAGGCTTCGGCATAGTCCTTTTTACGCAGATAAAAACGGCAAGCATTCAGCAGATTAGCCCGGTGCTCCAATAAAATCCGGCGGCCCGACGAACGGAATTTCATTCTTCCGCCGGACGATACGGACCTCTCTGCAGAATCACATTGCTCCAGATATGCATATATCTTGTAGATGGTGTTATAATATAGCGTAGTGTCGTAAGCACGTTTCAGGAAGATCTTCTCGTTTTCAATGTCATTGAACCGGCATTGCACCAGGGCAGCCATATAATAAAAACCGGCATGCTTCCTGGGATTCTTTTCCTGGGCCAATGCATCCATCAGACTTTTCTCTGCTCCATTCAGCCGTTCTGCGACCTTTTTAGCCTCATCCGCATTCTCCATATAGCGGGCATTCTTTACGGTCTTCCGCACCTCGCGTATCACATTGACTCCCCGCACCGTCGTACAGACCGCGAACAAGAAAGCCATCAGGCAAAAATATAATCTGTTCATGCCGGTAGAAGTAAATAAAAAGGGGTGATGTCCATCAACGCTGCACATCACCCCCGCCTTAAATCATGTTCACTTATTGTTTGATGTAAGCATCCATCTCGGTCTCTTTCGCCTTATCACCGATAATGTAATAAACCGTCTTCAGACGAGATGCCCAACGCTCCGCATTATCCGGCTCAAGTTCACGGACCTTCAGGAAGTAGGGTTCTGCTTTCTTATACCATTCTTTCACTTTGGCAATCTCCGCATCATATTCCTTTTTCGTCAGTTTTTTCTGACTGATGGCGTCGTTGATGGCATAGCCTTCGTTGCAACAGCAGACACCGGCGTTATAGTAGGCATCGGCGAAAGTGGGATCAACTTCCGTACTCTTCTCGAAGAACGGCAAAGCCTCCTCGTACTTTTCCTCTCCGAACAGTACCACACCCTTTGAGTAATTGGCGATCTTGTTGTTCGGATCGTTAGCCAACAAAGCATCGGCAAACCCCAATGCGGCGGCATTGTCCTTTTTCTCGGCATAGTATGCCAGCAGATTCTGCGCAATTGCCTCGTCCATCGGTGCATACTTCTTAGACGCATCGATCCACTGGACCGTATCGCCAGTCTCCAACAAGGTCATCAGATGCAACTGCCGTACGGTCTTGATTTCCTTCTCATAGTTCAGAGCCTCTGCAATGTGCTTCCCTACCTTGTCAAACTGTTTGCCCTGATAGGCCGCCAGACAAGCGTAATAGGCCACCTGACTTGCATCAAAGACCGTATCATTCTGCACCGACGGTTCGTTTGCAACCAATGTATACTTCTGCGGGAACGTCAGCCATGCATCATAAGCGTCAAAAGCCGCAACAAAATCCTGATTCTGGAAATTGAACTGTCCGGCATACATCAGGAACGTACGGAACTTCTTCATGTTGTCTTTGTTCTTTGCCGCATACTCCTGGTCGGCGTCCACCTTGCTGCATTCCTCATAAGCATCCAGACAGGCATACAGGTTCTTGGCAAACTTGGCTGTATCCATCGGCTGGTGTGCGGCCGCCTTGTTCAGCTCTTCAGCAAAGACAAGCTGATAATAGTCGCCCTGCGCGTTCCATGCCAAGGCCATGTCCTTGGTTTCTCCACTGTTTAAAGCTTGGGTCAGAAGTGTCTGAGCTTCTGCCAACTTCTCGCTGTTTTTCTCTGTCCTGTAGTCGTTCATCAGGCCCTCAGCTTTTTTCACCAGTCTGTTCTGGGCGAATATACCAGCTGAAGCCATCAGCAACGCCATTGATAAAACATACTTCTTCATATCTTTATAGATTAAAAGTTCCTTATTCACTCTTGTGTGTCTGCATCCGGCCCTTCATTGACGGAGGATGATGAAGCATCAGACTGTATGTCTCCGTTTTCTCCGGCCATCTCATCCGCATTCTCTTCCGCGTCTTCTTCGGTCTGCACCTTGCAGACACTGCTGATCTGATCGTTACGTTTCTCCAGATTAATCAGGCGCACGCCCTGCGTGGCACGCCCCATCACACGCACATCGGCCACTTTCAGCCGAATGGTGATGCCGCTCTTGTTGATAATCATCAGGTCATTCTCGTCCGTCACCACCTTGATGGCTACCAGCTTGCCGGTCTTCTCCGTGATGTTCAACGTCTTCACGCCCTTGGCCCCACGGTTGGTCACACGGTAATCTTCTATATCCGAACGCTTGCCGTAACCTTGTTCGCTGACCACCATGATGGTTTCTTTCTTCGGGTCGTTCACACATACCATGCCTACGACTTCGTCGCTGCCGTCCTCGTCGATCTGCATTCCCCGGACACCCATCGCCGTACGGCCCATCACACGCACTTTATCCTCATGGAAACGGATGGCACGTCCGTTACGGTTCGCCAGGACGATCTCGTTTTTACCGTTAGTCAGCCGTACACCAATCACCCTGTCATCCTCGCGGATGGTTATGGCATTGACACCGTTCGTCCGCGGCCGTGAGTATTCCTCCAGGCAAGTTTTCTTAATAATACCGTTCTTCGTGCAGAAAATCACATAGTGCGACTTGCAGAAGTCAGGATCATTCAGATTCTTGATGCGGAGGAAAGCATTGACCGCATCATCGGCATCTATATTCAACAGGTTCTGTATGGCACGTCCCTTGGAGCTCTTGTTGCCCTCCGGGATTTCATATACTTTCATCCAGAAGCACCGTCCTTTCTGAGTAAAGAACAACATGGTGTTGTGCATCGTTGCCGGATAGATGTATTCCACGAAATCCGTATCACGTGTACTGCTCCCCTTGCTCCCGATGCCTCCCCGGCCTTGTGCGTGGAACTCGGCCAGCGGTGTCCGTTTGATATATCCCATGTGGCTGATAGTGATTACCATCTCATCATCTGCATAGAAATCTTCAGGATTGAATTCCTCGCTGGAATAGACGATTTCCGAACGCCGTTCATCGCCAAACTGTTCCTTTACTTCCAACAGTTCATCTTTGATGACCTTCATACAAAGTCCCTCATCGCTCAGAATCTGCTTGAAATATTCAATCTGCTTCAACAGCTCATCATATTCATTACGCAACTGTTCCTGCAGCAGGTTTGTCAGCTGACGTAGCCGCATCTCCACAATGGCCTTTGCCTGCACCTCGTCCAAGTCGAAGCGCGACATCAAGCCTTCTATGGCCGCCTGCGGATTCTGCGCACTGCGTATGATATGCACCACCTCGTCAATATTGTCGCTTGCGATAATCAATCCTTTCAGGATATGTGCACGCTCTTCGGCCTTGCGCAAATCATATTTTGTCCGACGGATGACCACATCATGCCGATGGCTGACAAAATTGGAGATGCAGTCCTTCAGCGACAGCAGTCTGGGCCTGCCCTTCACCAACGCTATGCAGTTCACGCTGAAACTGGTCTGCAAGGGTGTCATCTTGAACAGCTTGTTCAACACGACATTCGCGTTTGCATCCCGCTTCACATCTATAACGATGCGCATACCCTCACGGTCGGACTCATCATTAGCATTGCTTATGCCGTCGAGCTTCTTCTCATTTACCATGTCGGCAATCTGCTTGATCAGCTCGGCTTTGTTCACTCCGTAAGGTATCTCTGTTATCACAATCTTATCATGATTCTCGCCCGGCTCTATCTCCGCACGGGCACGCATCACTATGCGTCCACGTCCGGTCTCATACGCCTCGCGCACGCCCTGCATGCCATAGATGAATCCTCCGGTCGGGAAATCCGGTGCCTTGACATATTCCATCAGTCCGTCCACATCGATGTCCGGGTTGTCAATATAGGCCACACAGGCATCTATCACCTCTCCAAGGTTATGGGTCGGTATGTTTGTAGCCATACCCACAGCGATACCGCTGGCTCCGTTTACCAACAGATTAGGTATCCGCGTAGGCAAGACTGTAGGTTCGTCCAAAGTAGCGTCGAAGTTCTTGGTCATGTCGACGGTCTCCTTTTCCAGGTCGTCCATCATGGCCTCACCCATCAGCTGCAAACGCGCCTCCGTATAACGCATGGCTGCCGCACTGTCACCGTCTACAGAGCCGAAGTTGCCCTGTCCATCCACCAAAGTGTAGCGCATGTTCCACTCCTGGGCCATACGCACCAAAGCCCCGTAAACCGAAGAATCGCCGTGGGGATGATACTTACCCAACACTTCTCCTACAATACGGGCACATTTCTTATAAGGTTTATCGTGCGTATTGCCCAACTCACGCATTCCGAAAAGTATGCGACGGTGCACCGGTTTAAAACCGTCACGCACGTCAGGCAAGGCGCGGGATACTATCACGGACATTGAATAATCGATATACGATTTCCGCATTTCGGTTTCAATGTTCACCTTTATGATTCTGTCTTGGTCTAACATCAGTTATATTGTTTCTATTATAAGATAATCACCAAAAAGCACGTAAAATTACTACTTTTTGGGAGAATACGAAAGAAAACGGCCAAAAATTAACGAATAGCAGAAGCGTCTCCTGAGCAATGCAGAGCAAACACGGCAGCCATATCCCACACCGCAGACGCACGCTGCCATACCGTCCGGAATGCCAAGACCGGCAGATGCCGCACTGCAGCCGAAAGAAGCGCGTCCGGCCCGCCCGGAAATGAGGCAGAGACGGCCTTGTCAAAGGCATGGCACAACGTCTGCCCCCCTACATACGCACTCCGACACCCGCCTGAACCGTCACAACCACCGGCAGGCGACAGGCAGGCATCGTCTTGTTCTTCCGGCGGACAGCCCCCCATCCCTCCATATCTTATATATGAAACCATACAGTATGACCGACACTGGGGCGTCCTTGACCGCGGAACTTTCCATGGCGTTCCTGCGACACATCGCATGCCCGCTAAACAAGACGGGCATGAACCGCTTCGGCCGTTCATTGCACGACCTGACGCACTCCACGAACCAGGACATTTGCAAAATGCGTTCTTGCCGTCCATGAACTCCGCCTCACAGCCTTTGCACATACAGCACTTTGTCATCCGAAAAGCAGAACACGCTTTTCATCTGACAGTTTGTCAGATTCCGGCCTCGCAGAAATGCGAATTCCCGCCCCTTGGAAAGGCGGGGCGGAAAGAAGCGATTCTCACGCATCCATCCGCATCCTTTTTGTCAGAGAAAAGAGGATTTCCGCTGACTTTCTGAATCTCCGGAAGCCCTTATTCAGCGACATGCTCCAAACAGACGTCAACCGCAAGCCTCACATTCCAGACATAATGTCAGACTGATTTTGACAACATCCGGACAGCAAACAGAGAAAACAAAAGCGTTAGGCCCCCTTTCAAACGCCATTCACAGCACAAATCCGCGCCGTCATGCGGACAATTACGGCAAACGTTGCGGAAAAGAACCGTCTGTCTTGCGCATAACAGAGAAGCATTGAGCGGAACACGCAGCCGGCTTTTGCTCAAAAGGAGCAAAAGACAAGGCCAGAATGTTAAGAAACGCACATGCGTCAAAGCAGAGATGCAGTCGGAAACGGCTTTTACGCTCCCTGCGCTCCCCTGCAAGCCTGCCGCAGAACTTACGTTTTGTCACCCAAAAGCCTTCCCCACCGAACCCACAGCCCCAAAATGCCGACGGGCATTCAAGCTGTAATCCTCCGTCACTGTGTCCAGCACGTTCAAACGACAGACGGCCGTGCGACGACAAAACCGGACAGCCCTCTCCAATACCCGTCGATTCGTTTAGAACGAGCTGAAAAACAACAGTCTACACGAACCGTTTTTGCGGTGTAACGTCCAGCATCCATCCTTTTTTAGAAAAACTTAATGCGTTCTGACGTTTTTTGGCATGTATTTTGTATTATAATCCTAATAATATAGCTAAATTTGCCATCACAGTCATTAATCAGAAGGAATTTGCACAGCATGAACAATCTATTTTCACCCAAAATATCAGAAGTTCTCATCTACAGCAAGGAAGAAGCACAGCGGTTGCATAACGAATGTATTGCACCGGAACATCTGCTGCTCGGACTGATACGGGAAGGAGAAAGCAAGGCGATTCAGATTCTACGTCTGCTCGACCTGGACTTCCGGTCGGTAAAACTGCGCGCAGAGCAATCCATACAGAATCCCGCCATGCAGGACATTAACGATGAGGACCACGAAATCATATTGAATGAAAAGGCTTCCAAAATCATGCGTCTCTGCCTGCTTGAGGCACGCATGCTGAAAGCCCAGGTGGCCGACACCGAACACATACTTTTAGCCATCATGAAAGAAAAAGACAACAACGCCTGCCGCATTCTGGAAGAAAACAACATACACTATACCGACATACTGAACCTGCTCACACAAAAGACGGAGAAAACGGACATCCAATCGGGATTCGGCTTCCCGGACGACGAGGAGGAAGAGGAATATGACGACCGCGCCGCGGACAACGCATCCATGAATGAGCAGAACAGGAAGAGCACGCCGACGCAGACACAACGCAAATCAGCCAACAACACGCCCGTGCTGGACAATTTCGGCACCGACCTGACCCGTGCGGCTCAGGAAGGCATCCTGGATCCGGTTGTGGGAAGAGAGAAAGAAATAGAACGGGTGTCGCAGATACTGAGCCGGCGGAAAAAGAACAATCCTATATTAATAGGTGAACCGGGCGTAGGCAAATCCGCCATAGTAGAAGGACTGGCCCTGCGCATTGTTCAGAAAAAAGTATCGCGCATCTTGTTCAACAAACGAGTCATCGCCTTAGACATGGCGGCTGTCGTAGCCGGAACAAAATACCGCGGACAGTTCGAAGAACGCATCCGAAGCATACTCAACGAGTTGCAGAAAAACCCGGACGTCATCCTCTTCATCGACGAAATCCATACGATTATCGGTGCCGGCTCCGCACCGGGAAGCATGGATGCGGCCAACATGCTGAAACCGGCACTGGCACGCGGCGAGATACAATGCATCGGTGCGACCACCACGGACGAGTTCCGTAAAAGCATCGAGAAAGACGGCGCGTTGGAACGCCGCTTCCAGAAAGTCATGGTGGAACCCACAACCGTGGAAGAAACCATACAGATACTGGAGAACATCAAGGAGCGTTATGAAGACCATCACAACGTGCACTATACACCGGAAGCCATCCGGGCCTGCGTGCGGCTGACCGAACGCTATATCTCCGACCGCTGTTTCCCCGACAAAGCCATCGACGCCCTGGACGAAGCCGGATCGCGCATACACATCACCCACTCTCCCATATCTAAAGAGATGGAAGAGCAGGAAAAGCGTATCGACGCCATTCATGCGCTGAAAAACGAAGCGGTGAAGAACCAGAACTTTGAACTTGCCGCCGACTATCGTGACCAGGAAGCGAACCTGCAGGAAGAACTGAACCGGATGAAAGCCGAATGGGAAGAGCAACTCAGCAAGGAACGGGTCACTGTAGACGAGGACCAAATAGCCGAAGTGGTATCCATGATGACCGGCATCCCCATACAACGTATAGGACAAGACGAGGGACACAAGTTGAAAGACATGGCCAAAAACCTGAAAAAGGAAGTCATCGGACAGGACGAAGCCATCGATAAACTGGTACGTTCCATCCAACGGGGACGTGTGGGCCTGAAAGACCCGAACAAACCGATCGGAGCTTTCCTGTTTCTCGGCCCGACCGGAGTCGGAAAGACCTACCTGGCCAAGAAACTGGCGGAATACATGTTCGGCAGTACAGATGCACTGATACGCATCGACATGAGTGAATACATGGAGAAGCATACCGTAAGCCGGATGGTCGGAGCACCTCCGGGATACGTCGGACATGAAGAGGGCGGCCAATTGACCGAAAAAGTGCGCCGCAAGCCCTACTCCATCCTGCTGCTCGACGAATTGGAAAAAGCCCACAGCGATGTTTTCAACATACTGTTGCAGATGATGGACGAAGGGCGGCTGACCGACAGCAACGGTACAACAGTAGACTTCAAGAACACCGTCATCATCATGACTTCCAACTGTGGCACGCGCCAACTGAAAGAATTCGGGAACGGCATCGGCTTCAACAGACCGGACAACAATGCCAAAGACAAAGCTTATGGAAGAGCAGTCATCCAAAAGGCACTGAACAAACAGTTCGCGCCTGAATTCCTGAACCGTCTGGACGACATTATCAATTTCGACCAGTTGGACCTCAATGCCATCAAGCGCATTGTCGACATTGAACTGAAACCTATAGCCAAACGCATCAAAGAAATGGGTTATAGCCTGCAGGTTGAAGAGGATGCCAAAGAGTTTCTTGCCCAAAAAGGATATGATGTGCAATACGGGGCACGCCCGTTGAAACGCGCATTACAAACTTATCTGGAGGATGCCGTGTGCGAACTTGTCATCAACGAGGAGCTGCATGAAGGCGAAACGCTCACCGTACATGCCGACGGCAATGAGAAGTTGCGGATAACACACGAATAAGAATAAAGGAACAGCTGCAAATATATGTTAAAGTGCCAGGCGGAGTACTGCCTGGCACTTCTTTTGTACACCTACTCTACGGGTTGACAGCAGCCCACTGAAAAGAAACAGAAAAGAGCAAAACAAATAAAAGCAAATATCATGCAAAAAGGTAACATTGGGGTAACGACAGAGAACATCTTCCCCGTTATTAAAAAATTCTTATACAGCGATCATGAGATTTTCCTTCGCGAAATGGTTTCAAATGCCGTAGATGCCACCCAGAAACTCAAGACACTGGCCAACAAAGGCGACTTCAAAGGCGAAACCGGTGAGCTGAAAGTCTACGTCAAAGTAGACAAAGACAAAGGCACCATCACCGTAAGTGACAACGGCTTAGGTATGACCGAAGAGGAAATCGACAAATACATCAATCAGATAGCCTTCTCCGGTGCCAACGATTTTCTGGATAAATACAAAGAAGATGCCAACGCCATTATCGGCCACTTCGGACTTGGCTTTTATTCCTCGTTCATGGTGAGCAAGAAAGTGGAGATTGTCACCAAGAGCTATCAAGAAGAAGCCAAGGCCGTCAAATGGAGTTGCGACGGCAGTCCTTCCTACGAGATAGAAGAGGCCGAAAGGGCAGAACGCGGAACAGATGTCATCATGTACATTGACGATGACTGCAAAGAGTTCCTGGAAAAGAGCAAGATAGAAGAACTGCTCAACAAGTACTGCCACTTCCTGCCCGTGCCCGTCGTATTCGGGAAAAAGACAGAATGGAAAGACGGCAAGCAAACGGAGACGGACGAAGACAACGTCATCAACGACACGACACCGCTTTGGACCAAAAAACCGTCGGAGCTGAAAGATGAAGATTATAAGAAATTCTACCGTGAACTCTACCCGATGAGCGATGAGCCGTTGTTCTGGATTCACCTGAATGTAGACTATCCGTTCAACCTGACGGGCATACTCTATTTCCCGAAAATCAAGAGCAACATCGACCTGCAACGCAATAAAATCCAGCTGTATTGCAACCAAGTGTATGTGACCGACAGCGTGGAAGGTATCGTTCCTGACTTTCTCACCCTGCTTCACGGCGTAATAGACTCACCGGACATCCCGTTGAACGTAAGCCGGAGTTATCTGCAAAGCGACAGCAATGTCAAGAAAATCTCCAGCTACATCACCAAAAAAGTGAGCGACCGTCTGCAAAGCCTCTTCAAAAACGACCGTAAGGAGTTTGAACAGAAGTGGGACGACATCAAGATTTTCATCAACTACGGCATGCTCACGCAGGAAGACTTCTATGACAAAGCCAAGACGTTCGCCCTGCTCAAGGACTGTGAAGGCAAATATTTCACGTTTGAAGAGTATCAACAACTCATCAAAGACAACCAGACGGACAAGGACGGCAATCTGATCTACCTGTATGCCCAAAACAAGGAAGCCCAGTACAGCTACATCGAAGCCGCCAAGAACAAAGGTTACAATGTACTGTTGATGGACGGACAATTGGACACACCGATGCTCTCCATGCTGGAAAGGAAGTTCGACAAGAGCCGCTTCACACGGGTAGACGCCGATATCATAGACCGGTTAATCGTGAAAGAAAACGCCGACAAGTCAGAACTCGATAAAGAAAAGAGTGACAATTTGTCAGCCATATTCACCCAGCAAATGCCAAAGACGGACAAGACCGAATTTATGGTAGAGGCACAGGCGATGGGCGAAAACAGCATGCCGGTGACAATCACGCAGAGTGAATACATGCGCCGTATGAAAGACATGGCACAGATTCAGCCGGGAATGTCATTCTATGGTGAGATGCCTGACATGTACACGCTGGTATTGAACACCGACCATCAGCTGATCAAGGAAGTGATGGCAGACAGCGAAAAGGCTACGGCGGAGCAGCTGAAACCCATAGAAGCCGAAATCAAAGGACTGCGTGCACGCGAAGCCGCCCTACAGCAGCAACAAAACGGCAAGAAACCTGAGGAAATCGATCAAAGTGAGAAAGACGAACTGGAAAAATGCCGCAACGACATCAGCTCAGAAGAACAGAAGAAAAAGGATGTGCTGGCCAACTACGGTAAGGAAAATTCCAAAATCCACCAACTCATCGACTTGGCACTGTTGCAGAATGGCATGTTGAAAGGCGAAGCTTTGAGCAATTTCGTGAAACGCAGCATCGACCTGATAAAATAAAGACATCCATATAAACAGACATAAACGGAAGCCATTCACTTCTTCTCCGGCATAACAACCGGAAAGAAATGAATGGCTTTTTTCATGTCACGATGCAGAACAGCAAACAAACCAACCGGCAAAAAGCCATTCACCCTTTTGGAGTCATACTCGCGCCAAACAAAAAAAGCCTGCTGATATCACCAGCAGACTTTTACCCCACGAGAACAAACTTTTTTTCGCCTTACGACAAAACGACTTGTCTTAACTTGAAAAAATACCCCACGTTTCCTCTCTTCTGTGACTCCTATAGGATTCAAACCTATAACCTTTTGATCCGTAGTCAAATGCTCTATTCAGTTGAGCTAAGGAGCCAATCTTCTTTTCTTTTCGGGTGCAAAATTACAGTTTCTCGGTCAATTCTCCAAACTTTGACACACTTTTTTCGTTCCCGACAAAAGAAAAACTTCGGTATGTCCCATGTTTCACCCCGGCAACATTTCGCATCCGGCCATACCACGTTTGTCGCGATGCGCAAGACCATCACCGTTTGTGCGCAAGACCGCCGGCTGTTGTGCGCAAGACCGCCGGTGTTTTTGCGCACAGAAAACTGTAATGCCACGCCCTGTCGTCCAAGGCCATACCGGAAACGGCAAACCGTATGCACGAAGAAACACGCTTCGCCCGCTGCTCCGCCTGTGCGACAGACCGACGCATGCCGACAAAATACACCCGGTCACGGCTAACATATCCCGTAACTTTGTCCGGCGAAAAAGCGACACTTGGGAATCATCACTGCCAGAGCAGTCTGGCCGGACGTCCCGGTTTTCCCTCTCCGCCGGCATTCAGCAAATTCTTTCATGGACAAGCCGGAATCTCCTCCTTCGCTTACCGCCTGGGATACGACGTCGGGAAAGCGACCGTGTCCTCACACCGCTTTTTTCTTTTTCAACGAGAAAAGGAACTCCAATCCGTGTCCGCCAAACGCCGGACGGGCATTGATGTTGCCGCCATGGAACAATACGGCATTCTTTACGATGGCCAATCCAAGCCCCGTCCCGCCAATCTTGCGGCTGCGTCCCTTGTCCACCCGGTAAAAACGCTCGAAAATCCGCCCCAAATGTTTAGGATCCACTCCCACTCCATTGTCGCTGAAACTGAAATAGTACGTCTCTTCGTCCTCGGAATAGCAAACCAGATTCACATGTGTCCCGACACCGGCATAGGCGATAGCGTTGTCCATCAAATTGCGGAAAATGGAATACAGCAAGGATGAATTCCCTTGAATCGTCAACGGTTCGGGAATGTTCACAGACACCGTCATGCTCTTCTCCTCCAGCTTCAAGGTAAGCTCCGATACGATGTTGTGTATCATTGCCGAGAGTTCCACGTCTGTCACCTCTATCATCTGCCCTGCCTCCGTCATCCGTGTCAGCGTGGAAATGTCCTGTAACAGGTTTGTCAGACGGTTGCTTTGGGCAAAACTCCGTTCCAGAAACTTCCGCAACATTTCGGGCGGCAGGTCCGGATTGTTCAGGATGGTCTCCAGATAGCCTTGGATGCTGCTCACGGGCGTCTTCAGTTCGTGAGCTATGTTCTGCGTGATTTGCTGCTTCATGCGCACCTGCTCCTCTTGTTTGGTGATATCTGATATGGATATCTCAAAACTGTTGTCCACAAAAAGAGCGACAGAAAGGTTGAAAATATATCCGTTCTTGTCTATCACGAACAATTTCTGTTTCAAATCTCCCTGAGAAAAATTCTCGCATGACATTTTAATGAAATCAAACAAAGGCTCCAGCTCCTTGACCTGAAACACCTCTTCTATTCCGCCGATATTCTTATCGGAAATCAGGTTGATGTACTGCATGAAGAGGCCGTTGGCCAGCACTACATCCTTTCCCGGACTGAAAATGGCCAGTCCCTCATTGGAAATCTGCAAGTGTGTGATCAGCTTTTCACGTTCACGGAACAAGTCATCCTTAGCTTTGCGAAGACGGGTATAGATGTCAATGATGTGACGTGAAATCTGTCCCAGATCCGTATTTCCCAAATCTTTCAAGTCCTCTGTGTTGATATCCTCATCCTTATCTGCCCGGTAGGCGAACTGTCGCAGCTGTGTAATCATGGCCCCCAAACGCGCCGTCAGATTATAAAAGGCCAGGAACAAAATGGCCGACAACAGAAACGTGAACCACAGATAGCCCTTGTCGGCATTCAACATATATATCAAATCAGTGTCATAAGGCAGAGCACTGCGCACATACAAGTCTTTTTCCGGAAAATAACTGGCAGAATAAAAAAACATCTCACCCACAGTTTCAGAGGGGCGTTTGATGGAATAAGCGTTTCCCATAGCCTTGGCCCCTTGAATCTCCTCACGGTCCAGATGATTGTCATCCGCCATCGTTCTTGCCTCCACATCGTTGTCGAACAGCACCTTTCCCCCACCATCGATGAGTGTTACGCGCAAATTGCGCAGTCCGTGACGCTCTCCATAACGCTCAACATAGTCCCTGATGACAAAAGTACTGTCGGAAAGATGCTCAAACAAATCCACATTAAACATCGTCAGCGTGGAATTCAGCAGTTCCACCTTGTGGGTTTTCTCCCGGTTGTATTGGTAATACAGGAAACTGACGACAAAGATACTGTATATGGCAATGACCGAAAGAAAAAGAATATGACTGAAAGACAGCGAGCGGTACTTCATCTTATTCCTTTACCGTAGTATCAAAACAATAACCGTATCCCAGACGAGTAACGACATACTTGCCGTAGCCATCGAGTTTCTTCCGCAAGCGAGTGATGTTCACATCCACCGTACGGTCCAATACTTCCGCATCATTGTTCCAGATACGACGCAAAATCTCTGCACGTGAAAACACACGTCCCTCATTCTCCAGCAGCAGGCGCAGAATCTCGAACTCCGTTTTCGTCAAGGACAATGCCGTTCCGCAAAGCACGGCCTCTTTCTTGTTCAAATCCAGTTTCAGCTCCTTAAAACCGATATATGCAGCCGGCACAGCCCGTTGCGGAGCAGTACGGCGGAGCACTGCCTTGATGCGCATCTGCACTTCTCTCAAAGAGAAGGGTTTGGATATGTAATCATCCGCACCCAACGTAAAGCCCGTCACTGCATCGTTCTCCGTATCTCTGGCAGTCAGAAATATAATCGGGATGTCACGGGTTTCCCGAACTTGCTTAAGCATCTTGGCCATCTTGAAACCCGAAATCTCGCCCATCATCACATCCAGCAACAGCAGGTGAAACTTGGTCAGGTCCATCTTCAAGGCTTCTTCAGCGGAATTTGCTGTTTCCACTTCATACCCTTCATTTTCCAGATTGAACTTCAGGATGTCGCACAAATCCTCTTCATCATCCACAACGAGTATTCTGTAATTTGCATTCATCAGAGATATTGTTTTTAAGTTTACTGTTCCGACGGCAAATTTACGCGTTTATTGTTGCACGGTTATGAAACTTGTATTACAATACGGTTACGACACCTTTTTCTTGCTGGAAGCGGCGGCAAGCACGCACCCAATGACGCATATGACCGATAATCTCCTGCGTCTCTTGCAGTGTACTCATATACAAATACTCAATCTTAAGATTATCCATGTCGCCCTTGCGGATTCTTTCCTGCTGTACTTTACGCAACTGAGACAGCTGCGCTTTCATTTCATCCCCGAACTTCCGTACTTCCAAAGCCTGCTCGTAGTTGCTGTTTTCTACCATATCCGCAATCACTGCCGTCAGTTGCTCAACACCTTTGCGCACCGGCATGAACTCACTGACATACTCTTCGGGCATAGGATTGAAATTATTGTCTACATGCTCAAGACTCGGCTCACACATTCGCTTCAGACAGTACAGACACTGTTCGCAGCTGTTGCATGCCAGATGAAACCATGTATCTTTTTCAACTGCCTGCAGCGGGTCTATCTTCCTCAATCCGACCAGTTCCTTACGGCGAATCACTTTCCAGTTTTTCCGCTCATCCTCCAACGTGTTCAATGTCCTGCGCAAGACCTTCACATCTTCAGAAATCAATCCCGTAGTGATTTGCAGATAAGCTTCAGAAATATACCTCACCATCCGCGACTGATAAAGGCTGATATGCTTGTTCAACAACGTCCAAGCCACGTCCTTGTCGTTCGTCTGTGCCAGCTCCGTGAAGATTTCGTCGCGCTGTGTTGCCGCCACTTTCTTCTTGTAATTGCGATTATTCCTGACCAGCATCACGACGACCAGAACAACCAATAGCACCATTGCCACCACACCTCCGAAATGTACGAACAACGTAACGACAAAACAAAGGAAGAAAGCCGCACAAGCCGTCATCAACCAGCCTCCGATGACGGAAATTACCCCCGTAACCCGGAACACAGCGCTCTCACGCCCCCAAGCCCTATCAGCCAATGACGATCCCATGCCCACCATAAAAGCCACATACGTAGTGGAAAGGGGCAACTTCAGAGAAGTTCCCATCACGATCAACAGTCCGGCCAGCACCAGATTCACCGAAGCCCGCACCAGATCGAACGCAGCTCCATTGGGGATAATTGCCTCGTCCTTATTAAAGCGGGAATCTATCCATCTTTTCAGAAATACCGGAGTATGTTCCACTACGAATTCATTTCCGTTAAGCACGCTTCTAACCAGACGGCGGGCAAAACGCGAGGAGCCGAACATCTCGTCGCCTGCAGTCTGACGGGACAAATCAACAGAAGTCTTCACCACATTCTGTGCTTTCTTTGAGGTCATCAGGGCTATCATCATAACAAGACCGGCACCGACAAGAAAATAAACAGAAGTACCCGCCGACTCGTTCAGGACTCCCATCATGTGCGTGGAAGGCACAGCACCAGGAGTAGCTACAAAATCCTGATAAGAAGAAAAGCCGGCCAATGTCACTCCTATAAAATTCACCAGGTCATTACCGGCAAAAGCCATCGCAAGCGAGAACGTACCGAAAAGAACAATCACCTTAAACACATTCACCTTGCACCAATGCAGTATCTGCATCAACAATGTAAATCCTACGATAAAGCTGATCAGTATGACATGCGTATGCCCTGCAATCCACTCCTTCACCTCAGACGTCATGAACGACGCACTGCCAAACCCTTTCACCATAAGGAAATAGGCGATAGCCGTTACCGAAAGTCCTCCAAACAGCCCTACGGTATATTTCAAATGACGGGTATAATGAAAAGTAAACACAACGCGGGCAATCCACTGCACGATCAAGCCGAATACAAAGGCGATGGCCACAGAAAGGAAAATGGCCAGAATCACAGAAAAAGCCTTATCTGTATTAATCAGTCCGGCATAAGTCAGCGAAGAGTCGTGCATCATCTTGACCATAGCCAAAGCCGTGCTTCCTCCCAACAATTCAAAAACCATAGATACAGTCGTAGAAGTCGGCATTCCTAAGGTGTTGAATATGTCCAGCAAAATGACATCAGACGCCACAACAGCCAAAAAGACGCACATCAATTCCTCGAATGAAAAGAATTCCGGACGGAAAATGCCGTGACGGGCAATGTCCATCATACCGTCACTGGTCGTAGCCCCCACGAATATACCTATAGCCGCTACTATCAAAATCGTCTTAAAGCGAGCCACCTTTGAACCGATTGCCGAGCCCAAAAAATTCACTGCATCGTTACTTACACCGACAAACAGGTCAAAAGCGGAGAGGATGAACAGGAATATCACAACTCCCAAATAAACATATTCCATACGAATTTCTATTTATATTCCTGTTGCAAAGATACGAAATTTCCCTTTCGCCACCATTAAACTTTAGTAACATTCTTCATAAGAATGAAACAATATCGCAAAACAAACGAAATGTGTGTTACTCGAAACGAATGGATTTTGCGGGATGTATCCGAGAAATCAAGTAGCTGGGCAGCACAAGGACCAGGATGCATATCAGCATTGTCGCGATGTTAATGGCCAATATGTACCATCCATTGAACAATACAGGCACGACATCTACATAATAAGTCGCGGCATCCAAATGGAACACACCGAAATAATACTGAAGTGCCACCAGTCCGATGCCTATGATATTCCCCCAAAACAGACCTTTCCCTATAACAAAAACGGAAAAACAAAGAAAAATATGACGGATGCCGCTGTTCGTTGCCCCCAAAGCTTTCATGATTCCAATAAAATTGGTTCGCTCCAGAATGATAATCAACAAGCCGGAAATCATCGTGAATCCGGCCACAGCGACCATCAGTGCCAGTATGACCCAGACATTGACGTCCAGCAGACTCAGCCATGCAAAGATTTGAGGGTAAAGCTCCTGTATAGTCATTGTCACATAAGTAGCCCCATAAGCATCTGTCTGCCGGTTGACCATTTTCACCAACTGTCCGGCCACCAGGTCGGTCTGACTGAAATCTTTCACGGTAATTTCCACACCACCGTACTGGTCCGTCTCCCAACCGTTCAGGCGATTGCAGGTATATAGGTCCGTAAAGACCAGCGTTTTGTCAAAATCAGACATATTCGTCCTGTATATACCGGCTACGGTGAAACGACGTGTGCGCACCGCCTGTTCAAAGAAATAAGCAAAAACTTTCATGCCGACCTGCAGATGCAGTTCATCGGCCATCTGCTGTGAAATGACAATCCGGTTTGTTGAAACCGTATCTGAGAATAAAGGTATCTCTCCGTCGACCAGATTCTCTTTCAAAAAAGACGGATCGAATTCCGGACCGACGCCATGCAACAAAATCCCCTTGAAAGCATCGTCTGTTTTCAGTATGCCTTCCTTATTACAGAAACGCTGTACGTGACGCACCCCATCGACGTTTTCTATTTTCTGTACAAATGCAGGCGGGACAGCTATCGGCTCCGGGGCGTTAGAGACCAACGCATCATAGTTCATAATCTGAATATGCGACCCGATGCCAACAGCCTTAGAACTGATTTCACTTTTGAAGCCCATCACCACACAGACAGAGACTATCATGACCGCCAGCCCGATAGCCACTCCCCACATGGCTATCATAATGGCCGGACGCGACACACTTTTCCGGCCTCCGCTGTTACGGAACAGACGACGGGCTACAAACAGACTGAAATTCATCTTGCCGCCGATTTCACTCCGCCACGCGCCCCGGATAGACTTCCAAAGCCTTACGCAACACAAAAAGTGCCCGAATCAGGTCCTCTTTCTTCAGCACATAAGCAATGCGGACCTCGTTCTTTCCCGACCCCGGTGTAGTATAAAAACCTGCCGCAGGAGCCATCATGACCGTCTCTCCCTCATAATTGAAATCACGCAGACACCAGGCACAGAAGTCCTCGGCATCATCCACCGGAAGTTTGGCTACGGTATAGAAGGCCCCCATAGGAATGGGCGAATATACCCCCGGAATACGGTTCAGGCCATCTATCAGACATTTACGCCGCTCCACATACTCTTCATACACCTCACGTCCGTATTCTTCCGGTTCATCCAGCGATGCTTCCGCTGCAATCTGACCGATCAGAGGAGGACTCAGGCGAGCCTGACAGAATTTCATCACCGCCTTGCGGACTTCCTGATTCTTCGTTATCAATGCTCCGATGCGGATACCGCATTCACTATAACGCTTAGAGACAGAATCTATCAGCACCACGTTGTTCTCTATTCCTTCCAGATGGCAGGCTGAAATGTAGGGAGATCCGGTATAAATAAACTCACGGTAGACTTCATCCGAGAACAAATACAAATCATATTTCTTCACCAAATCGCGTATCTGATTCATTTCCCGACGCGTATAGAGATAACCGGTCGGATTGTTCGGATTGCAAATCAAGATCGCCCGCGTACGGTCGTTGATCAGTTCTTCAAACTTTTCCACCTTGGGCAATGAGAACCCTTCTTCGATAGTCGTGGAAATCGTGCGGATAACCGCTCCCGCAGAAATAGCAAAAGCCATGTAATTGGCATAGGCCGGTTCGGGAACAATAATCTCATCTCCCGGATTCAGGCAGGAAAGGAACGCGAAAAGCACGGCTTCCGAACCGCCGGAGGTGACAATGATGTCCTCTGCACTAAGATGAATATTGTACTTTTCATAATATCCGACCAGCTTTTCACGATAACTCAGAAAGCCTTGGCTGGGGCTGTATTCCAACACCTTGCGGTCAAAATTCCGGATGGCTTCGATTGCAGTATGCGGAGTAGGTAAATCGGGCTGGCCTATATTCAGATGATACACATGAATCCCTTTTTTCTTGGCTTCGAAAGCCAACGGAGCCAGTTTACGGATCGGCGACTCCGGCATTTCCTGACCACGTGCAGATATTTTAGGCATGTTCTTACTATTTATGTTATTCGTTATTCCACAAATTGATGCAAAGATAATATTTAAGAACAGAATCTACAACTAATCAAAACACATTATTTTCATATCATAACCCACAACGAAGCAGAAAAGCTTGCGCAAAAGTGCCGTCATTCTTGCGCAACCAGTCCGGCAACATTGCGCAAGAGTCATAGCCGCATTGCCGGAAAAGCTGCAACGCCCCCACGTTATCGCCCGACACCACAGCATAAAGCTGACGCAAATGCAGATAATTACGGGCATAACCGGACAGCATACGCAATGCAGCCGTAGCGTAGCCCTGCCGACGGAATTTCGGGAAAATGGCAATGCCCACCTCCGCACGCAGATGCCGCGGAGAGAAATCCACCAGATCGACGCACCCCACCACCGACTGGCCTTTCTGCTCCACCACGGCCAACCGCACTTGCCCGTCGGCATAGACATCATGTCTGGCTTCGGCAATATAGCTTCTCAGCACATAACGGGAATAAGGCACATTGGAGCGGCCGCAGTCCCACAGTGTGTCGTCGTTCTCCATCCGATAAAGCCATTCCAGGTCCTCCGGCTCAAGTGCCCTCAATCTTATTTTGTCTGTTGCAAATATCATCTTCCACCTTTCAGTACACCCGATTCAGCGTAATCAGTTTTTGTGTCTCGACAGAGAACGTTCCCAACCTGACATGCCACCTTTTGTTCACCTTGCGCGACATCAAATCCAGAATCTTCTCATAGCTATACGCTCCCACATCGTAAACCACATAATCATATCCCTGCGGAGATACCGACGCATCGAGGTGCCCGTCGGGCATCTTCTGTTCGTCACCGATCACAAAGTTTATCCGCAACCCTTTCTCCATACCGACCCTACACAAGGCCTCAACGGCTTCCGGACGGCCGATAAACAGGTAAGACTTGCGGCTTTCCTCATCGTCATCCTTACGCCATAATCCGCGCAGCCGTTCCCGCTGATGCACACATAAGTCCATCACTCCCCGCACGACCACCGCCAGACGGATGAAAGGTGTCAGCCAACGATATGAACGGCGGTAATGTTTGTCGAAGAAAATCAGCATCGCCTTGTAGAACACATGTACGTAGCGAAAAGAGCTTTTATGCGTGCTTTCTCCTTTATAGTGCAGAATCTGAAAGGGCAGATAATAATTCTCATAGCCACATGCATGCAGCCGGTAGGACAAATCTATGTCCTCGCCATACATGAAAAATTCTTCGTCCAGCAGCCCCGTACGGTCCAAAGCCGTCTTACGGATCATATTGAAAGCACCGGAAATCACTTCTATGGGATGAGGCTCAGATTTGTCATAGTAACGCATGTAGTAACGGCCGAACGTACGTGAATGAGGAAACAACGCGCACAAGCCACTCATTTTGCAGAAAGAGACAAAAGGTGTGGGAAATCCCCTGCGCGACTCCCATGCAAAACCGCCATTATCCTTCAACATGGCAACTCCTGCAGCCCCAGCCTCCGGATGTCGGTCCAAAAAGCTGATGCACGATGAAAGCACATGCTCACCGACAATAGTATCAGGATTCAGCAGCAAGACATATTCACCGGTCGAACGTCGGATGGCCATGTTATTGGCCCGTGAGAATCCCACATTCTCTTCATTAGCGATAATATGCACTTCCGGGAAGCGTTCGCGGACATATTCCACAGTCTCGTCAGAAGAAGCATTGTCCACCACCCAGCATTCTGTCTCAAGGTCACGGCAGGCCTTGCGCAGGGAACAAAGGCATTGTTCCAAATAATACTTGACATTATAGCTTACGATAATGACAGACAGCCTCATGTGTTTTTCTCTTTTTCATCATCCTCAACTTTCTTCAACGCGCTCACCCAACCGGTTTCATGCTCCAGCTTCTCTGCCGAAGGCCAGCAAAAGCACAAAGCCAGCAGTGCGACAAGCGCACAAAAAGCGCACGACGTATCCAACGTCAAATAATAAAACGTCAGATTGATCCAACCCGTCACAGCAAGCATTGCCAGACGAATCTCACTCCAAAACCGATAACGTCGCGGCAACATGACGACATCGGTTCCGGAAAAAACTCTTCTGACGAAACGGAAAGAAAACAATTTCAGAGCCACCGGCACAAGGATGAGAAGCATCATCACGCCTGTCATGCTCATATAATACTCTGCAGCCGCCTGCCCTACCGCCCAGCCTGACGGAAGGACCTCCGTCTCAAACAACGCTATAAGTAAAATCGCCCACAGTAAAACCGCAGCCATCTCTATCCTCAATGTCTTTACTATCTTCTCCGTCTCCATTTTTCCACTCTATATTTGTCCTGTAAAGGCAATTCTGTTCACAATAGACCGTCCCAACGTGACTTCGTCCGTATATTGCAATTCATCGTTTTGCGCCACTCCGCGGGCAATCATGCTGATGCGTATGCCGCATCCTTCCAGTTTTCTGTATATATAAAAATTCGTTGTATCTCCTTCCATCGTGGGACTCAAGGCGAGAATGATTTCCTGTATGCCCCCATTCTGTACCCTTTCGACAAGCGACTGTATCTGCAAATCGGAAGGACCGACACCGTCCATCGGTGAAATAACGCCCCCCAATACGTGATATACCCCTCTGTATTGGTGTGTGTTCTCTATGGCCATCACGTCCTGAATATTTTCCACCACACAAACAACAGAACGGTCACGCTGCATGTCTGAACAGATTCCGCAGACATCTGTATCGGATATATTATGGCATACGGAACAATATTTCACTTCCTTTTTCAGCGTAATGAGTGCCTCTCCGAAACTTTCAACCGACTGCACATCCTGTCTCAGCAGATGAAGCACCAGCCGCATCGCCGTTTTGACACCTATTCCGGGCAATTTGGCAAATTCGTTCACAGCCTTTTCCAATAAAACCGAAGGATATTGTTGATTCATTATCTAACCGACAACTCATAATTTTGTGCAAAGATAGGCAAAACTCAAGTAAAAAGCGTATATTTGCATGCAAAAAAATGACCGGGATATGGAAATTAAAAGTGCCGTTTTTGTTGTCAGCAACGCTTCTGTAGACAAATGTCCGTCCAGCGACATGCCTGAATATGCCTTTATCGGACGTTCCAATGTAGGAAAGTCCAGCCTGATCAATATGCTGACCAACAATAAGAAACTGGCCAAGACCTCTGCCACGCCAGGAAAGACGTTACTCATCAACCATTTTCTGATTAACGGCAAATGGCATTTGGTGGACTTGCCGGGATATGGTTATGCCAGACGGAATAAGAAAGAAGTTGAGAAACTACAGCAAATCATTACCTCTTACATATTAAAGAGAGAGCAGATGGTCAATCTGTTTGTATTGATAGATTCCCGTCATGAGCCTCAGAAAATCGACCTGAATTTCATCGAGTGGCTGGGCGAAAACGGTGTTCCTTTCAGCATCGTATTCACCAAAGCTGACAAATCCAAGGCCTCACAACTACAATCCAATGTGGCCCGCTTCGTCAAAGTCCTAAAAGAACAGTGGGAAGAAATTCCGCCCTGCTTCATCACTTCTTCCGAAACCAAAACCGGACGGACGGAAATACTGAACTACATCGACAAGATTAACGGAACCCTATCAAAGCAAAGCCAACAGATTCAGAAAGAATAATTAACCCCCAGGCTGAACCATTCCTTGAACATGAAGTAAGACCCTTTGTCCTCACTACGGTAGTCTTCCGAACTATCGTCTATACGAGGATAAATGAATAACTTGGAATTCAAGAAACGGTTAATGGTGAAAGTGAACGTATTTTCCCATTCTATATCTGTCATCTCCAAATTACTGAACCAATATATACGCGCATCCCATTTGATGTTTTTCCAAATCTCCCAGCTATAGTTCACCGTAATGTTCGGACCGAAATTATGATACATACATTTCCCCGGCTCCAGGCCGAAATTACCGAACAGCGACGGCCGCTCCACTGAACGGAAATTATAAGCTACGGGAGCCAGGTTGGCAGACCCTTTGAATTTCTTTAGCTCCAACTTATAATCCATACCGAGCGAAACGACAAGATTGAAAGGCGACAGGAAATCGGACGTGACATCATCGCTGTTGGCGCTATAGCTGGGATAGAACTGCGTATAGGCCTGCACCTGTAACGTATAGAACCAATGGGTTGTTGCCTTATAGCCTATCTTGGTGGTAAAACGAAGCAAGTCATCATTGGTCTTGAACTTGTGCTTTTCATCCGTCTTGGATGTCTGGAATCCCAGACGCATCTCCAGCTTATTGTCCCACTGCACTTTTTGTTTGTTGTTAAAATTGGCCTCCATTGTCACCAGAGCCAACATTGTATAATTGTTGTCTCCACCCTGATACCAGTTATCCGAGAAATAGTTCTGAGTAAACTGAAAGGAATAATCCCCCTTGCACTTCCAGAAATTAGGCCGACGAACGACAAGTTGCACGTCGTCCACATCCTGCGAAAGGTCCACTCCCATATCGTTCTCCACCAGACGCACATCTTCGGGCAGCACCGGCAAAGAATCTTCCTGCAGTCCGCCTGCTTCATCCAATTCGTTCTCAGTAGACTGTATCAGCCATGGCGATTTGACATAAGTTTGCATCAAAAGATGATTTACCTCAGTCAATATCCGCAAATCAGCATCTTCTTTTTGATCAGGAAAAGCTGAAACAACCGACAAACGACCCGGCAAAGACGGCTTCCATGACACAGAAAAAGTCTGTTTGAGCGGAGCATCATAAAGCGTCGCCGGGGCAAACAAAGGATAATAGAAAGGAGTATACTTCACAACAGAGTCTTTCGTTACTTGCCCCGTGTCCGCGGCCAATGTATTCAATCGGGCTACATATTTCTGCACGACAGCAGCCATAGCCAGCGTATCCACACGATGGACACGTCCTATGTCTGCCATTAACTGCATACTCAGGCTGAATGGCAAGAACACAAGTAACAAAAGTCTTATAAACATCTGCTATTCCCTTTATGACACAAAGATACATCTTTTTTCATGGACGAGTTCAACGCCAATCAAAGTTTTTTTCGCCATTTCATATAAGGTGTATATATCTTTGCTGTCAAGAAAGTCGGGAAAAGAGCCGTTCTGCTTCCAGAAAACAGCATCATAGCTACGGCATACTTTCTTTTATGAAAAACCACATCAGGCCATCTGATATGCTACATTCGTCTTTGACCATATCTCTCAATGCCCATTCCCTTCATTTGTCTTTAATATAAAATATCCCGAAAACAACCTTCTACCTCAAATAACCTAAAAATCTGAAACCACATTAACTTAATCCCAATATTAACTAACCTTTTCTATTATAATATACGTCTGAGCAGCCGAAACTACTTACTCTCATGGCCGTTTTTTTCTGAAATTGCCGCAGAAACCATATCTGCAATAACAGGACTGCCATAAAAAGACGAGAAACCATCGGACTTGCTGCTGCCTCCCACCACATGAGCAATGAAGAATCCATAAACTCCTTCACGCAGATTAATCCACGGATAAGCACCAGCCCATCCCGGAGAACTGATACGGTAGGCCTCGCCCGTTTTCTCGTCCACCATCTCACGCCACTCGCCCAATCCGTAAATGCCATGATGATGCAAGCCGAGCGCACGCTCCACATATTCACCGGAGCTGACCTTAGCATTTCCCACTTGGTCTGACTGCATCTCTTTCACAGTGGCTTCTCTGAGAATCCGCTTCCCCTCAAACACACCTCCATGTATGATCATATCCAGAAAATTCATATAATCATTCAATGTCGTGCACAGCCCGCCGGCCAACATCGGAGCGTGACCGCCGTCTGTATTGACCGGTACGAAATGAGACTGTTTCATATGCAAAGGATCGGCCAAGAGTTCCCGGAACAATGTCTCAAACTCTTTTCCCGCCGCTACTTCGGCCATACGTCCGGCCACCTGCATGGCCAGCCCTCCATATTCAAACCTTGATCCGGGCGTGAACACCGTATCTAACGGTAAAATCTCCGCCACAGCCGAATCCAGCCGATTGTAATTATCCACCTTTGGTTCAGGCAAATAAGGCCGTATACCCGAAGTATGCGACAACAACCGGCGCAACGGAATGTCACCTTTAGGGTCTCCTTTAAACTCCGGCAGCCATTTTTCCACCGGATCGTCCCACGACAAATCCGTGCGGTCCACCACGGCAGCCACCACTGCGGCAGCCACCCATTTTCCGGCAGAAGCCACATAGACCGGAGTATCCGGCGAAACCGAGCCATAAGACTTACGGAACAAGACCGCAGTATCCTGTTTTACACAAATAGCTGCCCCTGGATAATAACCTTTGTCCACCCATTCCTGAATCAAAGAATCAAGTTCTGTGAAATCGGGCGACGACTGATAGCGTCCCTTCTCACTACTACAGGCAGTTATCACACTCCATAACAGACCACCCCATACCCATTTTTTCACTGTTCGCATCTTCATTATTCACATCTGTTTATTTCACTGACAAAATTCCTCAGAAGTCTGCCAGCCTGTCCGGACACTTCATCTTCACCACATCAACCCCGTTCCCGTCTGCAGGAACACCGATCTTAAATCATCATCACCCAAGGAATCATCCCGACAGGCCGACAGAACAAAAATAATCATGCTCAAGAATAAAAGGGGAGAAAACCGTTTGTCTACATCACTTTTTAACAGATTTCACATCCCAATACACGACATAACGCTGACGATGAAGGTCGTATAACGGCCGCACTTTGCGCCCATCGGAGGTAACGAACTCCAAGCCATTGCCGATGCGCTGCAAGGAACGCTCCGGACGGGCCTCATCCCAGTCCAGGCTATAGTCCAATCCGGCCGGGATATGGAAGTCATAAGTGTAATAGTCATTGTACAGCTGCGGATTGGAGTATGGCGCAGGGGTCTGTATGCCCGCCGTGCCCAGTTCGCCCGCCAGTAGCACCGGCCCGTAGAACACGGCACCGCGATCGGTTCCGTCCGGAGTGCGTTCCAATGTCAACCGCATCGGCATGGTCATTTCCACACGGTCGCCATCCTTCCACTGCCGTTCAAGGCTGACATATTCTCCCGGAGAGGCCTTGAGCCTGACTGCCTTGCCGTTCACCGTCACCCGTATTCCCCTGCACCACGAAGGATAGCGTAGCTTCAGGGCAAACCGCGATGGAGCAGCCAGCGACAGGGTGAGCGAAGTGGTCTCCCCGTCCGGAAAGTCCGTTTCCTGACGCAGTTTCAGCCCTTTCTCTTTCCAGGTCACTTCAGAGGGGATGAACAGGTTCACGAACAATGCCTCCGGAGCGTGATAGTAAATGGCCTCAGCATACTTGGCATGGTTCTCGAACCCGCTACCCACGCAGCACCAGAAAGAGTTTTCCGGCGTGCTGTAGACCTTATGTGCGCCCGACTGCAAAGGCAGAAAGTAGCACACCATCCCCGTAGCAGGGTCCTGCTGGCCGAGGATATGGTTATACAACGCCCTCTCATAGTAGTCGGCCACCTCCGGTAAAGCGTCCCAACAGAACAGATGCCGGCTCAGCTTGAGCATGTTATAGGTGCAGCACGTCTCACCCGTGTAGCCACTGATATGCTTGGTAAACTCCGCCGGGTCGAAATAATGCTCCTTGTCGCTGCTGCATCCCGGCGCAAAGGTATGCCGACTGACCATCGTATGCCAGAAGAACTCGCTCAGGGTCTTACTGTCCGCCTCTCCGGTCAGTTCATAGTTCCGCGCTTCTGCCAGCACTTTCGGGATAAAGGTGTTCGTGTGCTTCGTCCCCAGGTCATCCTGCTGTGCCTTCAGCGGGTCGATGACCTCGTTGTGGTAGAAGAAGCGGGCCAGCCAGCGGTAACGCTCATCGCCCGTCAGGGCATACAGGTTGTAGAACGACTCATTGACGCCTCCGAACTCATTGCGGATCATCTTGCGGCGTGTCTCCTCCGAGAGAGGCTTCAGTTTCGCATAAGCCCAGTCGCCCATCCTGCAGGCCACCTCCAGGGCCTGCGTATTGCCGGTATAAAGATACTGGTCGATCAGCCCGGAGAAAATCTTATGCAACGTGTACCACGGTGCCCAGACTGTAGTAGCACGTATGTTGCGGTTTATCAACTCCTCAGGAAACGCACTCAGATACCCGTTCCCAAATGCGGCCTGCACCTCGGCCAGACCGGTCACAAGACTGTCACTTTTCTGCTTGAACACTTCGCTCCCGGTAGCGGCATACATCAGGGCAAAGGCCGAAAGGAGATGTCCCGTGGTATGTCCGCGCAGCTCGCAGTCCAAGGACTCCCATCCGCCCAGTTTCTTCACTGTCATGTATCCGCCCTCACGTCCGGCATACACCCCGGCGGTAGTGCGGAAGCTATGCAGCAAACGGTCTGTGCCTATTGAGACCATCCATGCAGAATCACGCACCAGATTGTCGCGGAAACGCCCCGGCAGCAGCCGTACATCCCGCAAATCGAAACTCTCCGCCGCAAGCGGCACTTTTACTTCCACCTTGAACTTCTCTTCACAAACGCCAGGATAAACCGATTGGGCATCAACTGACGACACCGCGGCCACCAACAAGCCTGCCGCGTAAAACGCTTTGTTTATCTTCATTCTATCCAGATTATATTATTTCTTAATACTTTACTTTCAACACACCCTTCTCATACACCACAGGAAATGTTTCCCCATTGACTTTCAGCGAAGCGGGACGCCTGTCCGTCCGCACCCGCGCATTCACCATGGGCTGTCCGTCCATCACCAGTTCCATCGCCTTGCCCTCGGTACGCTGCATGACGAACAGCTTGGACAAGGAAGAGTAATAGGACACCTCACCACGCCGCAAAGCACTGCCATAACAGATGAAGAAGTCCTTGGCCTGAGCCGGATCGGTGCCCTCGTCATACGTTACCGTAAACAGATAGGCGTCCGTAGTCCATCCGTCGGCTTCAACCCATGAATTGTTGTGCATCAGTCTGCCGTCAGCCAGCTGATTGATATACATGTCTGTCACCTTACCTTGGTGACGCACCCGCAGGCCGATCCAGTCCTTGCCTTCCATCTTTTCCATCAGAGGCAGTTCCTTGTCATCGGGACCGTCTTTCAGAATGATGGCTGTCAGCCCCTTGATGCGCTTATGCTCTCCGGGCAGGTGGAACGAATAATACTCCTCCTCGCCTTTCAGGTCTTCCGTCGGTCCGGTCCTTACTTCCCAGTACAGATCTTCGGGGTAATCGTGTATAAAGTCGGACAAGGCCAGCAGACGAGGATAAAGCGGACGGATAACCACCGACGAGCTGTCCGACGTAACCGTCAGATCCGGTCCTCGTTTCACGGCTTTCCCGCTATAATGCCACAGCCATTCAAAATGCCCTGGACGATGCGCCTCTATGTCATCCAGCACATAAATGACCTTATCCATCCAAAGGAAATGACGGAAGTTACGGCTGAACTTGTCCGACATCGGTCCCGTGCCATCGGCCAGCACATACTTCATCCGCCCGTTGTCCATCAGATGGTGCAGGCTGCCACGCAGGTAAGAGCCCTCATACTGCTGTTCGCGCGACTGCCCCTCTCCATCGAAAAGCACCACGTTGTGTGCCTCGCTCTGGAAGAAATATCCCCGGTATTCCGGATTCGGATAGCTACAGTTCCCGGCATCCTTGATGATGTCTACCCCCTTATGGAACAGAATCAGTGAATTGGCATCGGCATGCGAGTGGTTCCACGTGTGTCCGCTCTTGACGGCCAGCAGCGTGGCGTCCTTTTCCCAGGAATCGCGCAGCATGGCCCAGCCGAAGTCTTTCAACAGCCATGAAGTCGGCAAATCCGGTGTGGCGGGAGCCTTCCGCGTGTCTGGTGTATACAGAAAACCTATGGGACGGTTACGGAAATAACCGTCGCGGTGCTGTCCCTCCTGCACCTGGTTGAAGTACCACAGCATCTCCGGACGCTGTATGCCCAACGCATAGAGGAGCATCATGCTCGACTCAGCTGTCACATTCTTGTGACTGTCGCCAAAGTTCACGTCATAAAGCATTCCCGTTCGCGGATAGCACACCTGCAGGAAGTAGTCGGGCAACTTTTCCAGCTGCGGTATGGAAGGGGCTTTCTGACCGGGGTGTGCATTCTGCCAGGCTATCCTGTACTGCAAAGCCTCCTGTATACCGAAGTTGGCATAGTTCAGGCTCTCATACATTCCTCCGGCCTCATCGAAAGTCTTCATCTTGTTCTGCAGTACATCCCCGGCAAAACCGAACCATTCGGGCATGACTTCATTCAGCGTCTCTGCCCACTCGCGGGCCTCCGGCAGTTCATTCTGCAGTGCCAGGGCCAGCATACCGGCATTGTACACGCAGGAAGTCCACCAGTTATGTCCCATGGAATTGAGGGAATGGATGCGCGTAGGCTCCAATACCCAATCCCCCAAGGAAGGCTCCAGTCCGAGACGGAGCAAAGCCTCGGCCAGCTCTTTCCGTTCCTTGGCCGACAAGGTCTCATAAATGGCATCATAGGCCAGTGCCGCCATCAGGCACTTGTGAGAAAGCCCCAGGTCGGACCGCCACACCGGCTTGCGCGACAGCATCTCCTCGCTCCCCCACGTGCGGGCACTTGTGAGCGACTGCAGGATGCCTTTCAGGCGGTCGGCATAACGCTGGTCGCCCGTCATCAGGTAGGCCAGCGACAAGTAGTCCGCCCTGCGGTAATTATTCCCCTTCAAGGATTCATCGGCCACCCGGCGTATGTCTTCCCAGCAGCGGGCCATGCAGGTGTCCGACTCCATCCGCGCCTTGGCCGCCTCCACACGGGCCTTGGTGAACAGCAGAACCGGATGCTTGACCTGCTGTGCATACAGCGAAAAGGAAAGTAAAAGTCCACCCACACAAACTAAAAACTTCTTCATCTTTTCATTTTTATCATTAAACGTCTCTATATACTTATACGTATGAAAGCAACAAGACACTGACAGAGAAAAGAAAAAAATCAATCCAGTGTAAGTTAAATACCGTTCTCAATCGTATTAGGATATAGAAAAGAGAACAACATTCAAATTCTATCATCAATGAAAAAACAATTCATGTCTTTGTGCATGCTGTGGATAGCCGCTTCGGGATGGGCCGCTCCACACACCTACAAGCTGTGGTCGCCCGACCGCAATTATGAATTCACCTTTACGCAAGATGACTCCAATGGGACGAACCGCCTTTCCTATACCTTATGTACTCGTTGAATCTTTCATGATATTAAATGTTTTAAATTTGTTTTTCGTCTTCAGCAAAATTAGAACTGATACAAATAAAAAACAAACGCACGGGCAATCCGATACATTTATGCACATGCATCCAGACCAAGACCACAATAAACAACTATAAAACAGCAGATTATCGAATCAAAAACGAGAGTCCGTTGAAATTTTACGGACTTGCCGGACTTCTTGCATCAGCCTGAAAACCCCGTTTTTTTCACCTCAAACTGCATTTAAAAGGTCTAAAAGTTGCATCCTTTTAAAAAAGAATATATTTTTGTGTAACACAAGGAAATTAAATCTATCAATGAGAAACCTAATCTTATCTGTCTTGTTTTTGAACCTTTTTGTGGGAGAAATCATACCCTTATACGGCGCAGAAAAAGTCCAAGACACGCCTGCCATCAACCATATCACGGAGGCCAACGGCCTGCCGAGCTATGCTGTCTACAAGATTTTCAAGGACAGCAAAGGCCTGATGTGGTTCGGAACATTCAACGGCATCTGCCGGTTCGACGGACAGGCATTCACCTATTTTGATATAGATTGTCCCAAACCCCTCAACAGTGTGACCGACATCGTGGAGACAGCCGGCCGGGACATCGTGTTCGGCACACGGAACGGACTGTATATCGTCAACCCGGACGAACAGAAGTGCCAACGCATATGCCCTCAGATTGGTTTTGTCAACAGCCTGCTGAAAACAGGAGACTGCATCTACGTGGGAAGCCAGAACGGACTGTGGAAATACGAGGAAGGAGAAGCCCGGTCCATCAAAATCAGCGACAACGTCATTTCAAAAGGAAACAACGTGAACGATGTCATCAGTGACGGACAGGGCGGCACGTGGCTGTGCTGCGACAACCGGCTCATGCACCTGAATCAGGACGGGAACATACAAGAGAAATATGAAATAGACAACAGCTTGCTGATAGGAACCATAAACAGACTCTGCCTGCTCAACGGAAAGGTCTACATTGCGACACAGAACAGCGGCCTGCTCGTATTCACCCCCAAGGACCGCCGCACAGAACAATACATAAAACTGGGCTGTCCCGCCATCAGCGACATAGAAACAGACGGAAAGAACCTGCTGTATGTGTCGACCGACGGCAACGGTGCCTATGTCATCGATACACAGAGTGACACCATCACCAAGAGTTTCCGCACAGACACGCCTGATTTTCCATTACCCGACAACGGCATCTACACCTACTGGCACGACCCTGCCCTCAACATAGACTGGTTCGGATTCGCCCAATACGGTGTCTGCTACAGATACAACCGGCAACCGCTCTTCAAGACGTACGGCTACAAGGATTTTAATTCAAGAGACCTGTCCACACGGAGCTTCTTCATCCACGACAACGAAAAAGCCATCGGCACGCGGAACGGTCTGTGGTTCATATCCGAAAGCAGGGACATCGTGCACTACTTCCCGCCGGAAGAGACGGGTGGCGGCATTATTACCGATATTCAATATTTCAACGGCTACTTCGTCATCGCCACCTTTGAAAAGGGACTGAGCATTCTCAATCCGAAAACGCTGGAACTGAAACATCTGAATCATAACAAACAACTTGCAAGCGCCAACTTCAGCCGCATCGAACCGTTGCAGGACAGCCTGCTCTTCGCCTGCAGCAATATCGGGCTGTTCATCCTCGACCGAAACTTCAACATCGTCAGGCACTTCCACAGCCGGAACTCGGAACTTCCGGACTCTTACATCTGCGACTTCCTGATCGACCTTACGGGAAAAGGATGGATTGGAACAATCAACTGCCTCGCCATATATGACCCACAGACACAGACCATCCAGTCCAGAGACTTCCCGAAAGAGTTCTTCAACAACGAAGCCAACCTCACGTTCAACCTCTGCCGGAACGGAGACATTCTCACCGTGTCGGAAACCTCAGCCTACCGCAGCAAGTCCGACCTGAGCCACTATACCACACTGGATCTGTATGAAAGAACAAAAGCCGGGAATATCTTCTTCATCACCGAAAACCGACAGGGGAAATACTGGATCGGGACTGACAAAGGACTGTTCCTCTTCGAGAAAGACCTGAAGACCTACAAGCAGTTCAACGAGAACGACGGACTGCCGTCACTGAAGTTCAACCGGAACGAGTTCCTGGAGACCCCCGACGGCACGTTCTGGTTTGCCAGCTCAAAAGGACTGGTCTACCTGCGTTCAAAAGACATGCGGAAGCTTGAGCAGAAAAGAAAGGAAAAAGTGATTATCAACCAGCTGACTGTCGACGGTCTGCCTGTCGGCCCCACCGCAAGCACAGTCCTCACCGACAGACAGAGCATCAAAGTCGGTTGGAACTTCCGCAGCCAGACACTGGCCGTACGTCCCCTCATTCCAGACTATAGCTACCCGCATGGCCGCTACTATGAATGGGATCTGGACGGAAGCGGTTACCAGTCCTGTGTGGACGGAGAACTCATCCTGCTGAAAGAGCTATCACCCGGTCGCCACACGCTGAAAATCAGACTGGCCGGTCACGAGGAAACGGCCTCCACGTTCAGGATAGCCGTGTGGCCGTCTGTCCCGTTCTATCTTGAAATCCTGCTGGTCGTGATGACAACCCTTTCCATATATTATCTCAAAAGACTCCGCAACAAACGCGCCCGGCTCAAAGCTGCATTGAGGCGCAAGCACAGTCTGGACATGGAAATCGCCATGGCACGAGGCATGCAGCAACAACAGATGGAGCAGGAAAACCAAAGGACCGAAGCAGAACTTGCCAAAGCACAGAGCATCCAGGACAAGACGAAACAGCACCAGAACGAGTACAAAGCCCTGTACAAGAAAATACAGGTGTGCATGGAAGAGGACAAACTGTACGTCAATCCCGACCTGCGTCTCACCGACCTGGCCGCCAAAATCGGCTGCACGCCCACAAAACTCTCGCAGATGTTCAACCACTATCTCCACCAGAACTTCTTCGACTTCATCAACGCCTACCGCGTGGAAGAGTTCAAGCGCAAGGCTGTCAGTGAGAAATACAGTCAATATACCATAGCCGCCATCTCGGAAACCTGCGGATTCAAGCGCAGCACGTTCTTCGCCACTTTCAAGAAGTTTGAGCAATGCACACCCACAGACTGGCTTAACCAGCACAGGACCAGCAAGAAGCAGGGAGCAGGGAGAGATTAATCCATAAGTAAATCTCCCCCCACTCCCGATCAGAATATCTCAACGGTCTGTCCGACCATCCACCAGCTGAATCCTGTAACTATAAGTATAATACTTGTCCAACAGACGGTACTGTGCATGGGGAAGCATGCCCCAACTGTCATCTCCTCCCAGACCACGCTGCTTCAGGTCCACATGCAGGAAAACGTTCTTCTGCGGTACCACATCCACTTGATGTTGCATCTTGCGGGTAAGTCCGGGGTCCAAGTCTTCGGGTGTGAAATGCAGAGCAGAGAAAGCAACGGGTTGCAATCCGGTTATCTTCACGCCAAAGCCTTTCCCGTCCAGCAAGGTCAACCAGCGCACATCAGTCTTGTTGCCCGTTTCCTGCGGACGGATGTAAGGATAATACTGATCGGTCACCGTACTTTCATAGCAACCCACCATCGTATTGTCGCAACGGTCGATGTAGTTTTCCTGCGGTCCCCGACCGTAATAAGCCAATTGTTCGTAATCGCGCTTCAGTTCCATGCGCATCCCGAAACGCGGCAGTTCGGGCAGTGTCTTCCCTGTCAGGTCTATAGTCCCTGTCACAGTGACGGAGCCATCGTTGCCAATCAGATACTCCATCGTGTAAGACACCTGTATGTCATTCAGCATCCACTCCACTTTCACGGGCAGTCCGTCGGTCCCCTTATCCCCGACCGTAATGTTCTTCACCGAACGGTTGACATGCGCCGTGCGCCATACGCCGGCCAGCCAAGGCAGACGGTTGCCATAGTCATTGTCTACGGGCGCACGCCAAAAGGCCGGTTCGGGATAGCTGGCCAAGGGACCCTTGCCATCCAGAGCATAGTCCGTCAGCATGCCTGTCTTCAGATTAATCTTGCCCGACACCTTACCCGACTGGAACGAAAGCACACCGTCCTTCACCTGATGCACCAGATCTCCGGTGGTAACGGCCTTGGCGGCAAAGAAATCTCCCGTTCCCAGTTTCAGTTGTTCCCGTGCCACCTCATACTGTGCGGGTACAAGGTTTGTAGCCGTGCGGGTATAGGCATACAGGTTGAGGAAGTATTCATTGCCATCCTCTGCCGGTTGCGGGATGTCCAGCCGCACGTCCTTTGTGCCATGCGGCGGCAGGCTCACCGCGAAGTTCCCTGAATCCACCGGGCAACCGTTCTTCAGCAACTGCCACTTGAAGTCATAGTCCGCCAGGTCGGTGAAGTCATAGAGATTGCGCACGCTGATGACGCCCTTTGTCAAGTCCCTGGCCTTGAAATGGACATACTGGTAGACTTTCTTCACCTCATACACTTGCGGCTTGGGCGTCCCGTCTGCCGAGAACAGACCGTCTGTCCCAGTGTTCAGCTCACTCTGCTTGTCCTCCAGCCAGCGGTGCGCCCCCCATCTGCCGTTGTACATCCAGTAAGTCCGGCCATCCCGTTCATCGGTATTCATCCTGATGCCCTCGTCCATAAAGGCCCAGATGAACCCGCCCTGCATGTTGGGACTGTCGTAAATCATATCCCACAGATCCTTGATATTTCCATTACTATTACCTTGGGCATGTGCATACTCACACATGATGTAAGGCCGCGTCTTGCCCGACTCCCGGTAGCTGCGCATGCGCCCCACATTGGGATACATCGGAAATACAATGTCCGTATTCCAGTCTTCCCAAGCCTGTTCAAACTGCACGAAACGGTCGGGGTCAAACTCCTTCAGCCGCCTGTACATATCATGAAACACCTTTCCGTTGCCACACTCGTTGCCCATAGACCAGCCGATGATGCAGACATGGTTCTTGTCGCGCTCCACCATACGGGTGATGCGGTCCACGTGTGCGGCATACCACTCCGGACGATAGGCAGGATGAGGTATGGTGTCCTTGAAGTACGGTACAGAGCCCATTCCATGATTCTCGATATTAGCTTCATCCACTACATAGATGCCATACTGGTCGCACAGTCTGTAGAACAAAGGATGGTTGGGATAATGACACGTCCGGATGGCGTTCATGTTCAGCCGCTTGATTCTCTTCAGGTCTTCGATGATGGTCTCACGTGTCTGCACATGTCCCAGCGTATCGTTGTGCTCATGTCGGTTCACTCCTTTTATATAAATAGGCATTCCGTTGATATGCAACTTGGCGTTCTTGATCTCCACCTTGCGGAACCCCACCTTGCAGGCCGTCACCGCAACAGTCCGGTCCGCCTCATCCTCCAGGGTGAACACACAATCATAGAGGTCCGGATGCTCGGCACTCCACTTCCTCACGTTCTTCACCCGACCGTCGAACGACACCGATGTGCCGCCGCTCTCCAAGTCGAAAGCACTGCTGCGGAACAGTACCGTCTTCCCGTTCCGGTCCAACAGTTCCATCCTCACCTCACCCCGCTTCACGGTGTTGCCTTCAAACTCGCGCAGGTCTACTGTCCCGCGGAAGAGGCCATGCCTGTACTGTTCATCCAGCGTGGGCCGGAGGTCAAAGTCCCAGAAAGTCAGTTTCGGGTAAGCCTGCAGATACACATCACGCTCGATACCCGTCAGCTTCCACATGTCCTGTCCTTCCATGTAACTGCCATCATGCCAACGGTACACCTGTACGGCCAGCAGGTTCTCCCCGTCTACCAGATGGGGAGTGATGTCAAACTCTGCAGGCGTCTTGGCCGCCTTGGTCATGCCCACCTGCCTGCCGTTGACAAAGATGCGGGCATACCCCGTAATCGAGCCGAAATGGAGCAACACCTCCTTGTCCTTCCAGGCGGACGGAACAGTGAAACGCCTGCGGTATGTCCCCACCGGGATGTCTATGTCTATGTAAGGAGGGTTGGGCGAGAACACATATTGTATATTCCTTATGATAGGAGTACCGTACCCCTGCATCTCCCAATTGGAAGGCACTTCGATCTCATCCCATCCGCCATCCGCCAGATCCGTCCGGTAGAAGTCCTTGACGCTGGACGCTATGGACGGAGCGTAGTGGAACTTCCACCTGCCATTGAGCGACTGAAACCATGGCGATCTGCTGTAGTCTTCTGTCCGGGCCTCCTCTGCCGACTCGTACAAGGCAAAATCCGCATGCGGTTCTTCCTTGTTCCATTCATACAACTGTGGGTTCTCCCACTCATTCTGCCCCGTGCCATGCACCGGCAGACAGGCGGCACACAGACACGATAACCATAAAAGCACTTTCTTCATTTGACATTCCATTAATCTGAATCTATTTCCTAATACGTCAGACGAGACCGGGACACTTACAACCACGCTCAAAAAAACAATGTTTTTGTGATTTCCTCTACAGGTTTTTCCGCACCATCGTTCCACAACATGTCCACAACATCAAAAAGGCTTCCGGTATACGGTCTGTCATCCGGCGGAATCCATACAAGAAATGCCTCTTCATCATAAAAGACAGAACGCCACATACCCGGCAACATACAGGCATGCAGAAATGCGCTTCCATGACAATATGATAAAACCAACGGACATTCTCCGTCATCTCAAAGACTATTTTCCGCCCTCCCCTGAACGCCCTCATTTCCCCCAAACTGTTCAAGTCGCCATTCTCATCATGAAATTCTATGCGTTTTCTACCATTATCTCATAGATTTTTTGTAATTTTGCAAACTGTTAATAATAGTATAGTTATAACAGAATACGAATCCAAAAAGTATAATATTGTGGGAGAAACAAAGTACATCTTCGTCACAGGCGGAGTAGCCTCTTCATTAGGTAAAGGCATTATATCCTCATCGGTAGGTAAGCTGTTGCAAGCCCGTGGCTACAACATCACAATCCAGAAATTCGACCCTTACATCAACATTGACCCCGGTACACTGAACCCCTACGAACATGGAGAATGTTACGTTACAGTAGACGGTCAGGAAACAGATTTGGACCTGGGACACTACGAGCGTTTCACAGGCATACAGACCACACGGGCCAACAACATCACCACCGGACGGATATACCAGAGCGTGATAGAAAAAGAACGCCGTGGCGACTACTTGGGCAAGACCATACAGGTCGTTCCCCATATTACGGATGAAATCAAGCGCAACATCAAGCTGATGGGCATGAAATATAAATTTGATTTCGTCATTACCGAAATCGGCGGTACGGTGGGAGACATCGAGTCACTGCCTTTCCTGGAAGCCATCCGCCAGTTGCGCTGGGAATTAGGCAAGAACGCCATCACCATTCATCTGACTTATGTCCCATATCTGGCCGCAGCAAAAGAACTGAAGACCAAGCCCACACAAACCTCTGTAAAGCAATTGCAGAGCCTTGGTATCCAACCGGATATTCTGATACTCCGCACAGAGCATGAGCTGAATGCAGGCATACGGAAAAAAGTAGCCCACTTCTGCAATGTGGACGAAGAGGCAGTCATCCAAAGCTTGGACATGCCGTCGATCTACGAAGTGCCCCTGAGCATGCAGGCACAACGGCTGGATGCCATCATCCTGCAGAAGATGGGCATGCCAGTGGGCGAGACACCTGCGCTGGGTCCCTGGCGCTCATTCCTCGACCGCCGCAACAAGGCCACGGAAGTCGTAAACATCGCCTTGGTGGGCAAGTACGACCTGCAGGACGCCTACAAGAGCATACTGGAATCCCTTGCCCATGCCGGTACGTACAACGACTATAAAGTGAAAACAAAATTCATCAACAGCGAAAAGCTGACACGTGAAAATGTCGGTGAACAACTGGCCGGCATGGCAGGCGTGGTCATCTGTCCGGGATTCGGTCAGCGCGGAACTGAAGGCAAAATCATCGCAGCCGAATACACCCGTACCCACGACATTCCCACGTTCGGCATCTGTCTGGGCATGCAGATGATGGTCATTGAGTTTGCACGAAACGTATTAGGCTACACGGATGCCAACAGTCGCGAAATGGATGAACAGACTCCTCACAACGTGATAGACATTATGGAGGAACAGAAAAACATCACACAGATGGGCGGCACTATGCGACTTGGAGCTTACGACTGCGAAGTGCGCAAAGGGAGCAAGACCTATGCCGCTTACCAGGCTACGCACATTTCAGAACGTCATCGCCACCGCTACGAATTCAACAACCAGTACATTCAAGAGTATGAGAAAGCCGGTATGCAATGTGTAGGCATCAACCCCGACAGCAATCTCGTGGAAATCGTAGAGATTCCTACGCTGAAATGGTATATCGGAACACAATTCCATCCGGAATACAGCAGCACCGTACTGAAACCTCATCCCCTCTTCCTGTCTTTCGTAAAAGCTGCCATTGACAACTTAAAGAACACCAAGACACAGAATAAAGAAAAATAAACACAGACATGGACAAGAACACGCTGACAGGATTTATCCTCATCGCAGCCGTCCTGATTGGATTCAGCTACTTCAGCCGCCCCAGTGAGGCGGAGATTGCAGAGCGTAACAGGCAAGACTCCATACAGGCGGTAGCACTGCAAAAAGCGAAAGAAAAAGAAAAAGCCCGCGAGGCTGCGGAAGCCGCAGAGCAAGCCAGAGCCGCATTAGATACGACAGCACAGTTTTACGCCCACCGTACCGGAGAAAACCAGACTGTCGTTTTGGAGAACGAACTGGTGCGGCTGACTTTCGGCACACGGGGCGGCACGGTCAGAAAAGCCGAACTGAAAGAATACAAGAACCAGCAGGGAGGCCCTGTCACCCTGTTCGACGAGAAGGACTCGCGCATGCAGATCATGCTGGCCGGCAAGATGGAGAACATCACCTCCGGCAACTTCTTCTTCACGCCGTGCAACGTCACCGACTCCACCGTCACCATGCGTCTGCAGGCCGCATCGGGCGGTACGCTGGACTTCAACTACAGCCTGCGACCGCACTCCTACATGGTGGACTTCACCATCGAAGCCCACGGACTGGAAAACTTCTTCATGCCCACCATGAAGACGCTGGACATCGAGTGGAACGAAATGGCACGGCAGCAGGAGAAAGGCTTCGACTTCGAGAGCCGCTACTCCTCGCTCACCTACAAGATCAAGGATGAAGGCACGGACTATCTGAGCGAGACCAGCGCGGAAACGGCGGACATCGCCGAGCCGCTGGACTGGATTGCATTCAAGAACCAATTCTTCAGCTGCGTGCTGATAGCCCATCAGGACTTCAACGACACACAGCTGGCCAGCACGCCCCTGCATCAGGAGAGCGGTTATCTGAAAGACTATGAGGCCACTACGAAGACATTCTTTGACCCCAGCGGGAAAGAGCCCACACGGATGCAGATGCTTTTCGCACCCAACAACTACCACCTGCTGCAACAGACGAACGAACTGAGCGCAAGCGACAAGGACCTGGAGCTGGAAGACCTCGTCTATCTGGGCTGGCCGCTCTTCAAGTGGATCAACCGCTTCTTCATCATCTATCTGTTCGACTGGCTGAGCAGCCTGGGCCTCTCCATGGGTGTAGTACTGCTGCTGCTCACCATTCTGGTGAAACTGCTGGTCTACCCCACCACGCGGAAGTCCTATCTCTCATCAGCCAAGATGCGCGTGCTGAAGCCCAAGATAGATGAACTGAACGCCAAGTACCCCAATTCGGAAGACGCCATGAAGAAACAGCAGGAGATGATGCAGATTTACAGCCAGTATGGTGTCAGCCCAATGGGAGGCTGTCTGCCCATGCTCATCCAGATGCCTATCTGGATTGCACTGTTCAACTTCGTGCCGAACGCCATCGAGCTGCGCGGCGAGAGCTTCCTCTGGGCCTCCGACCTCTCGGCGTATGACGACGTGATACGCTGGGACAAGCACATCTGGCTCATCGGCGACCACCTGAGCATCTTCTGCCTGTTATTCTGCCTGACCAACATTGTCAACACATGGATCACGATGCGGCAGCAAAAGGACAGCATGACGGGCGAACAGGCGCAGCAGATGAAGCTCATGCAATACATGATGTACATCATGCCTGTTGCTTTCTTCTTCATGTTCAACAACTATTCTTCCGGTCTGAACTACTACTACTTCCTGTCCGGACTGACGAGCATCCTCATCATGTGGTATCTCAGAAAGACCACCGACGACAAGAAGCTGCTGGAGAAACTGGAGGCCAACTACCGCGCCAACAAGGCCAACCCGAACAAGAAGCTGTCGGGCATGGCGGCAAGGCTGGAAGCCCTGCAGAAACAGCAGCAGGCCATTCTGGAGGAACAGAAGAAAAGGCAGGCACAAAATAAGAAATAACATCGCATAACTACCAGAATCATTCCGGGCATCGGCAAGACACCCCGGAATGATTTATTTTTTTATCAAACCGTAATGAATCTGATTAAAATCATGACCGCAGCCATCACCCTGGCTTCCACCCTCCCGGTCGCAGCGGCCGGCGAAGGGACCATCATCGGCAAGAACCAGATTACACTGACCGGCGACCGACTCACCCCCGAAGCCTTATGGGCCATGGGGCGCATCGGCAGCGTGACGGTTTCGCCCGACGGACAGCTGATTGTCTATACCGTAAGTTACTACAGCGTACCACAGAACAAGAGCCACACAGTGCTCTACCGGATGAATGCCGACGGGTCGGGCAATACCCTGCTGACCGTCTCGGCAGACAACGAGACAGAACCATCGTTCAGCCCCGACGGCGGACGGATACGTTTCCTGAGCAACGCATCGGGCAGCAGCCAGGTGTGGGAAATGGATACCGACGGCAGCAACCGCCGACAGCTGAGCCGTTGCCCGAAGGACGTGGAGGGCTATAAGTTCTCGCCGGACGGGAGGCAGGTGATACTGGTGCACTCGGTAGACACCTACACTTCCATCGAAAAGAAATATGACGACCTGCCGCTGGCCAGCGGCATGGTCATCACCGACCTGAACTACAAGCACTGGGACCGCTATGTGACCGCCATACCGCACATCTTCGTGGCCACATACGTCGACGGGACCATCGGCGAGGGCAAGGACATTCTGGAGGGAGAACCGTTTGAATGCCCCATGCTGCCGTTCGGAGGCAGCGAGCAGTTCAACTGGAGTCCGGACAGCCGCTTCATTGTCTATACCTGCCGGAAGAAGACCGGACGCGACTACGCCATCAGCACCGACAGCGACATCTTCCGTTATGAGGTAGCTACGGGGAATACCACCAACCTGTGCAAGCCCGACAGCTACCATGAGCCGGCCATCGACCCTTCGCGCTCCATGGAACAGCAAGCCGTAAACCGACAGACAGAGGACTGCAACGCAGGCTATGACACCAATCCCACCTACTCCCCCGACGGCCGCTATGTGGCCTGGCTCAGCATGGCCCGCAACGGCTACGAGAGCGACCGCACACGACTGTGCGTACTGGACACGGAAACCGGCAGCAAGACCTACGTCACTGAAAGCTTTGAATCCGGCGTGGACGGCTTCAGCTGGGGCACGGACAGCCGCTCGCTCTACTTCACCGGCGTGTGGCATGCCCGCAGCATGGTATATGCCACCGACCTGAAAGGAACGGTGCGCCAGCTGACTTCAGGCGACTTCGACTACGGTTGGGTGACCGCCACGGGCGAGAAACGCCTGCTGGCCACCCGCCACAGCATCAGTGCGCCCGATGACATCTATGCCCTCACGCTCAAACGGAAAGGCGAGGCCGAAGTGACCCGCCTCACGGAAGAGAACAAATATTTTCAGGAACGTCTCGTCATGGGCGAGGTGAAAGAACGCTGGGTGACCACCTCCGACGGACAGAAAGAACTGTGCTGGGTAATCTATCCGCCACACTTCGACCCGTCGAAGAAGTATCCGGCCCTGCTCTACTGCGAGGGCGGACCGCAAAGTCCCGTCAGCCAGTTCTGGAGCTACCGCTGGAACCTGCAGATCATGGCGGCCAACGACTACATCATCATCGCCCCCAACCGACGGGGCCTGCCGGGCTTCGGCATGGAATGGCTGGAAGAAATCAGCGGCGACTACAGCGGACGCTGCATGCTGGACCTGCTGGAGGCTATCGACGACCTGTGCAAGGAGCCATACGTGGACCGCGACCGGCTGGGATGTGTGGGGGCCAGCTTCGGCGGCTACAGCGTCTACTATCTGGCCGGACACCATGACAAACGCTTCAAGTGCTTCATCGCCCACGACGGCATCTTCAACACGCAACAGCAATACTATGAGACGGAAGAAATGTGGTTCCCCAACTGGGACATGGGTGCCGCTCCCTGGCGGAAAGGCATCAGCGCATCGCCCGTTGCCGCCGAGCAGGTGAACGACGGCCAGAAAGTGAACCCCTTCACCACCAGCCCCCACCTCTACGTGGACCGCTGGGACACCCCCATCCTCTGCATCCACGGCGAAAAGGACTACCGCATCCTCAGCTCGCAGGGGCAGTCGGCCTTCAGCGCGGCCATCATGCGGGGCATCCCCGCCGAGCTGCTGCTCTATCCCGACGAGAACCACTGGGTGCTGCAGCCGCAGAATGGCGTGCTGTGGCAGCGTACGTTCTTCCGCTGGCTGGACCGCTGGCTGAAAAAGTAATCCGCAAACCATAAAAACACCATACAATGACAGTAACACAAAAGATACAAAAAAAGTTGAGCGACAGTCCGGCTGCACGCTGGACCGCCCTGGCCATCGTGTCGTTCACCATGATGTGCACCTATTTCATCACCGACGTCATGGCCTCGCTCGAAGTAATGCTCACTACGCCAGTTGCCGAAGGCGGCCTGGGCTGGACCAGTTCAGAGTACGGGTTCTTCTCCGGGGCCTACGGCTACATCAACGTATTCCTGCTGATGCTCTTCTTCGGCGGACTCATCCTGGACCGTTGCGGCATACGTTTCACCGGAACAATGAGCTGTTCGTTCATGCTCCTCGGCGTGGCGCTGAAGTGGTATGCCCTGTCGCACGACTTCGGCACGGCCACATTCATGGGCTATCACCTGCAGGTGGTCTGCGCCGCCCTGGGATTCGCCATCTTCGGCATGGGTGCGGAAATCACGGGCATCACGGTATCCAAAATCATCATCAAATGGTTCACCGGTCACGAAGTGGCACTGGCCATGGGCCTGCAGGTGGCCATGGCCCGCGTGGGAACGGCAGCCGCACTGGCCTGCAGCCTGCCGATGGCCCAGGCCATGCAGAGCGTTTCATTCCCCGTCCTGTTCGGCGGTGCCTGCCTGTGCATCGGCCTGCTGGCCTATCTGGTCTACTGCGTCATGGACAGAAAGCTCGATGCCTCGGTGGCAGCCTCCGACGGCCAAAGCGATGACCGCTTCCAGCTGAAAGACCTCAAGGCCATTTTCACCAGCCGCGGCTTCTGGCTCATCACAATCCTGTGCCTGATGTTCTATGCCGGCGTGTTCCCCTTCCTGAAGTTCGCCACCAAACTGATGATAGCCAAATACCACGTCGATCCGGACATGGCGGGACTCATCCCGGCCATGCTGCCTTTCGGCACGATTCTGCTCACCCCCGTTTTCGGCACACTCTACGACCGCATCGGCAAGGGTGCCACGCTGATGCTCATCGGTTCGGTGATGCTCACCATCGTGCATGTGCTCTTCGCCCTGCCGCTACTCAACGTATGGTGGTTCGCCGTCATCGTAATGGTCATCCTCGGCGTGGCCTTCTCGCTGGTACCGTCGGCCATGTGGCCCTCCGTACCCAAGATTATTCCGATGAAACAGCTGGGCTCCGCCTATGCCATCATCTTCTACATCCAGAACATCGGACTGTCCATGGTGCCGCTGCTCATCGGATGGGTCATCGAGCACTACTCCACCCATCAGACCGCCGAGGGCGTCACCTATGATTATACGCTCCCCATGTGCATCTTCGCCGTGTTCGGATTCCTGGCCATTCTCGTAGCTCTCGCCCTGAAACGCGAGGACAGACTGAAAGATTACGGACTGGAAAAACGAAACATGGAATAGCAGTAGAAAAAGCACCAGACAAGGACTCCATTAAGGTAAACGGGCAAGAATGAAACATTTCTTGCCCGTTTATTTTAATGGTTGTGCGCAAAAAGCCCTCCGATCTTGCGCAAAAAAATGCGCGGCATTCCGCAACAGCGGGAAATGCCGCGCATCTTTTTATTATTCAATACGCTACAAACAGGAACAAAAGACGTTCACCAGTCCCATGGGTCAAGCAGCGGACGTCCCGGCACGGAGACGGAAAAGAAAGTTCATTCTGCTGTCAAGTCGGCATACTCCGCCTGCGCCTCACGCAGCAGATCGACCGGTGACAGTTTCACCTGCAGCCCCCGCTGCCCCGCACTGACGTAAATATAATCGTATCGTCCCGCACTCTCATGCATATAAGTGGGGAAATGTTTCTTCATCCCGATAGGAGAACACCCCCCGCGAATATAACCGGTGACGGGCAACAGCTCCTTCATCGGAAGCAACTCGCACTTTTTGTTGCCGCTGACTTTCGCCGCTTTCTTCAGATCTATCTCACTCTCGCCGGGCACAACACAAACAAAATAGCCGCTCTTGTCGCCATGAAGCACGATGGTCTTGAACACACGGTCAACCTCCTCACCCAACTGTGCGGCCACATGAACGGCACTCAGGTCAGACTCGTCCACCTCATAAGGTATCAGCTCATAAGCCACATGAGCCTTGTCGAGCAGACGGGCCACATTGGTCTTGCTAATTTTCTGCTTTGCCATACAACACCTCTCCCAAATATTTAGCCGTATATCCGACCCCCTTGTCTGCCAATGCTTCGGGCGTTCCCTCAAACAGCAGTTCACCACCGCCTCTTCCGCCCTCCGGACCCATGTCGACAAGAAAATCAGCCGACTTGATGACATCCAGATTATGCTCAATGACAATTACGGTATTGCCCTTATCCACCAACCGGTTCAACACGCCGAGCAGCACACGGATGTCCTCAAAATGCAGCCCGGTGGTCGGCTCATCCAGAATATATATCGTGCGTCCGGTGTAACGTTTGGCGAGTTCAGTAGCCAACTTGATGCGCTGACTCTCTCCTCCCGACAAAGTTGTCGAAGGCTGCCCAAGCTTGATATAGCCCAGTCCCACATCCTGCAGGACCTTGATTTTGTTCAGAATCGTCGGCTGGTTTTCAAAAAACTCCACAGCCTGATTGATGGTCATGTCCAGCACATCGGCAATAGACTTTCCCTTGAAACGTACCTCCAGCGTCTCGCGGTTGTAACGTTTGCCGTGACAGACCTCACAAGGCACGTAAACATCCGGCAGGAAATTCATCTCAATGACTTTGTAACCGTTGCCTCCGCAAGCCTCACAACGCCCGCCCTTCACGTTGAAAGAAAAACGCCCCGGCTTGTAACCGCGTATCTTGGCTTCAGGCAGACAGACAAACAAAGAACGGATATCGTTGAACACTCCGGTATAGGTTGCAGGATTTGAACGCGGAATACGTCCGATAGGCGACTGGTCGACACTCACCACCTTATCCACCCAATCCAGTCCTTCAATCTTGTCATAGGGCAAGGGGTCGCGCAGCGAGCGATAGAAATGTTGAGACAGAATCGGTTGCAAGGTATCGTTAATCAACGTGGATTTCCCGCTGCCGGACACACCCGTAACGCAAATCAGACAGCCCAAAGGAAATTCCACATCCACACTCTTCAGATTATTCCCCCTCGCTCCGCGCAACCACAGGGAATGTCCGTTGCCCGTACGGCGGTGCTCAGGTATCTGTATGGAACAAGTCCCGTTCAAATAACGTGACGTCAGCGTATCTTGCTTCAACATGTCCTGCGGCGTCCCCTGAAAAACGACTTCTCCCCCCAGTCGGCCTGCCTTAGGCCCCATGTCGATAATGTAGTCCGCACTTTCCATCATCTCCTCATCATGCTCGACGACGATGACCGTATTCCCCAGGTCTCTGAGGGATTTCAAGGAATTGATGAGCCTGCGGTTGTCCCGCTGATGCAGTCCGATGCTCGGCTCGTCCAGAATGTAAAGCACATTCACCAGTTGCGACCCGATCTGGGTGGCCAGACGGATGCGCTGGCTTTCACCGCCAGACAAGGAAACAGAAGAGCGGTTGAGCGACAGATAATCCAGCCCCACATCCAGCAGGAACTTCAAACGCAAACGGATTTCTTTCAATATCTCCGGAGCGATTCGCTTCTGACGCTCCGACAAATGCTCCTCTACGTGAGTCACCCAATCATAGAGCTCACTGATGTCCATAGCCGACAGCTCTGCGATGTTCTTGCCGCAAATCCGATAATGCAAAGCCTCCTTGTTCAACCGCTGCCCGTGACACTCCGGACATACGACGGTTTTGGAAAACTGATCCGCCCACTTCTGAGCAGAAACAGAGCCTTCATTGTCCCGCATGGTCTGGATATACTTGACCAGCCCCTCGTATACCACAAAGTAATCTGAGGAAGTATGCACCAGCTGGGCCTTTATGCGCACCCGGTCCACCGAACCATACAGTATTTCATTCAAAGCCTCCTCCGGCAAGTCTGCGACAGGCGTCTTCAGCGTTGCGTCATATTTTTCCAGCAGTGCCTCAATCTGCCAGAAAATCATGCTGTTCTTATACTTTCCCAACGGAAGGATTGCCCCGTCATGAACAGACAGGCTGCGATCGGGCATCACCTTGTTCAAATCAATCAGATTAACAAAGCCCAACCCGTTACAACGCGGACACGCACCCTGAGGCGAGTTAAAAGAAAAATTGTGAGGAGCAGGATCGCGGTAAGACAGCCCGGTATCCGGACACATCAGCTTACGGCTATAATGGCGCAACTCTTCCGAATCAGCCTCATAAACCATCAGTTCGCCATCTCCTTGCTGCATGGCGGTGGCCACACTGTCGCGCAGACGCTTGTCATCTTTCTGCTGAACGCTCAGCTTATCGACCACCACCTCAACACTATGGTTCCTGTAACGGTCCAGTTTCAGGCCTTGTGTCACCTCGATGATTTCACCATCTACCCGGACATACAAATATCCCTTGCGACGTATCGTCTCAAAGAGTTCCTTGTAATGCCCCTTGCGGTTCCGCACCAACGGAGCCAGCAAATAGATGCGGCGTCCCTTATAATCCTTAATGATGAGTTCCAGAATCTGTTCCGCCGTGTAACGCACCATCTTCTTGCCCGAAAGATAAGAGAAAGCTTCCCCCGCACGGGCATACAACAAGCGGAAGAAGTCATAAATCTCGGTGATGGTCCCCACCGTAGAACGCGGATTCTTATTCGTCGTTTTCTGCTCTATGGAAATCACCGGACTAAGTCCCGTTATCTTATCCACGTCCGGACGCTCCAAATTTCCCAGGAAATTCCGGGCATACGCCGAAAATGTCTCGATATACCGCCGTTGTCCTTCAGCAAAAATCGTATCGAAAGCCAAGGAAGACTTTCCGCTTCCGCTCAACCCGGTAATCACAGTCAGACTGTTGCGAGGCATCTCCACATCCACATTCTTCAAGTTGTGGACACGTGCGCCGTATACTTGTATTTTCTCTGTCTCGTTATCCATCTTAATCATTACTGCCGTCAATCATCTCCACCCGTCCCAGTTCCGCTATAACCGGTCAGGACATTCACATCTCTTCTTATCTTATATTCCCTGCCATCCGCTCCACGGGCATTCACCACGACGAAATAGACCCCGTCCTTTACCGTCTTTCCATGAAATTTGCCGTCCCATCCGCCATCCAGCGTGTCCCAGGAATAAAGTTTCTGTCCCCAACGATTAAAGATCACGGCTTTGAAACTGACTATCGACTGATAGCCCTCCTTTACCTTATATATATCATTATACCCGTCGCCGTTAGGCGAGAAAGCATTAGGCATCTCCAGCACGGACTCGCTGATGGAAACGGTGAAAGGCATCGCCTCTCCCTCGGCAGGATACTGGATGGTGTCCGCTCCATTCACGAAAGTAGCATAAAGCTGTACGTAAAATGTGCCGCTCTCCGTGAAAACATACTCAATATTCTCATCAAAACGGTCGATGATGGGACTGTCTTCTTCCCCTTCACGGAAAATACGCCACTCATAACGGACGGAATATTCCCCCAAATCCGCTACATTTGAAGTGAAATACCCTGTCAGCGGAGCTGACTGCGGCTCCGAGGCATCCTCCAACTCATCCCCAGCCGCCGTGACATAGTGGGCAGACGGGCTGACAGTAGGATAGACCACCTGTGCCGTCAGAGACAAATGAACAGCACACAACAAACAGACGAGCCAAAACCTTAAATAACTTTTCATGCCAGAATATTTGTGCAAAAATAATGTTTCCCGTTGAAATAACCACTTTTTTTATGTAATTTTGTCCGGTCGTACAGGAAAAAGAAATGGAACATTTAAAAAAGATAATATACACAGCGATGGTCATGTTCTCCTTGCAGTTTACAGGCCTTGCGCAAGAAGCAAACACCTTTGTGCACACTATCAAACAAGGGGAAACGGTATATTCCATCGCACGTACCTATAAAATCTCACCGGATGAGATTATCAGGCTGAACCCTTCCGCAGCCGACGGCATCAAGGCCGGTGCCACACTGACCATTCCACAGCAAGATGTCCAAAAAGGGAAAGAACGGTTCCACACCATACAACCCGGAGAAACCTTATACAGGCTGACCCAAAACTATCACGTAAGTGCAGAAAAAATCTGCAATATAAATCCCGGACTCACGGCAGAGAACTTTAAAGCCGGAATGGTGATCCGCATTCCGCCTGCAGACAAGACGGTGACACCTCCTCCCGTACAAGAACCGGAGCAGCCTCAAGGCGTTGCAAATTCCGGCTGTCAGGAGATGCACAAAGTGAAACGTAAGGAAACCTTATACAGCATTTCCAAAAAATATCACCTGAGCGAGGACGAAATCAGAAAGGCTAATCCGGAAATGCTGCAACCGGACTATAAGCTCAAACGGGGAACTTACATCTGTATTCCTTATCCCCAACCCCGCAAACAAGAGACAACCATCACCATAAAGGAAGAAAAGCTCCCGACAAACGAGGAGCTCATGGGACAAAAGACAACTCCGGCTCCTCAAAAGCTCGTACGGATGGGAGTCATTTTGCCCTTTAAAGGTGGAACTGCCGAAAACAACAAAATGGTAGAATTCTATCGGGGGGTGCTCATGGCTGTAGAACGAATCAAGCAAAACGGCACATCGGTAGACGTGTTTGCCTATGATTCCGGTCAAAGTGCCGGTGATATCCAAAACGTCATCAACAACCATCCCATCAGCAACCTTGATTTCATTATCGGGCCGCTCCATCCGGAACAAATCACACCACTCAGCAAATTTTGCCAACAGCATCACATCAAACTGGTAGTACCCTTCTCATCATTAGGAGAATGCGTATACCAGAACCCCTACTATTACGCCGTCAATCCCCCCAAATCATTCCAACTGTCAGCTGCTTCCCAGCTGACCATGCGGCTGTTCGGCAATGAGAATATTGTGGTCCTGAACAGCAATGAAAACGACCAGGACGCAGAGGACTTCACCGAAATGATCAGGAAAAGCCTGCAACAAAACAACAAGAAAGCACAGACACTGCAAATCAATGACAGCGACACGAAATGGGCTGAAGTGATGAACGCATATAAAAAGAACGTCATCATTCCGAACTCGGCAAGCATAAAACTGCTCAACCAACTGTTCCCCAAATTGAAAGCTTTCTCACAACAGCATCCGGAATACACTTTCAAACTGATAGGCTATCCGGAATGGCAGACTTATACCAGCAACCATCTGGAAAACTTTTATCGCTTCGACACATACGTTTATACACCGTTTTTCCGCAATCCTCTCAATGGAAATACCGAAGAGTTTGAGAACAATTACCAAAAGTCATTTCATGAACCGACGCTGATCAGCTGGCCACATTTCGGCATGCTGGGATATGACACGGCCTTTTATTTCCTGAAAGGCATTTCATCTTACGGACCGGCATTCGAACAATACCAGTCGCAGACTGCCATCACTCCCTATCAGAACAATTTCAAATTCGGACGTATCAGCAACTGGAGCGGTTTTATCAACCGCGAGATGGAATTCATTCATTACACTCCGTCCCATAACATAGAACTAATCCGGCTGAAACAATGAAGAAACGACTCATCACCATCTTTCTCTGTGGATTACTGTTCTACTGCGGAAAAGCCTACGGACAAATCGGCTCTCCCAGAAATGATTTGGCTATCGGAGTCAACGGAGGATATACATTAAACCAAGTCATGTTCAATCCCAGCATCCAGCAGAAGTTCAAGGGAGCACCGACATTCGGATTCACCATGCGCTACACGTGCGAGAAGTACTTCAAGAGCCTGTGCTCCATACAGCTGGAAGTCAATTACGCCAATCTGGGATGGGAGGAAGTCATCGAGACCTCGGACGACACGTATAAAAGAGACATCAACTATATCCAAATACCTCTGCTGGCCCGCATGGGATGGGGATATGAAGAGCGGGGCGCACTTTTCTATGTCGTAGCAGGACCGCAACTGGGATTCTACCTCGGTGATAAAGGTGTCAAAGGAGGACTGTTCAACGACTCCACACTCAGCCGTCGTCCGGGGCAGGTAAACCAACAGTATGACATGCCCGTAAAGAACAAATTCGAGTATGGCATCACAGCCGGACTCGGCATAGAAATAAACACCAAGATAGGGCATTTCCTGCTGGAAGGACGCTATTACTATGGGTTGAGCGACATCTTCGGCAACGGTAAGAAAGACGTTTTCGGGCGGTCGGCCAACGGGACCATCGCCGTCCGCGCCTCTTATCTCTTCGACATAATCCGAACCAAAAACCGGGAGTGAACTCTGATCCGTCGCAAAAGCCAGATCATCAAAACTCACTATAATGGAAGTAAAAGAACAGATTGAGCAGCTCCGTAAGGAACTGGACCGCCATAACTATAATTATTACGTATTAAACGCTCCGGAAATCTCCGACCATGAGTTCGACCGACTGATGCGCAAGTTACAGGAACTGGAAGAAGCGCATCCCGAATACTATGATCCCGATTCACCCACCCAACGCGTAGGAAGCGATCTCAACCAAGACTTTACTCAAGTAGCACACCGCTACCCTATGTTGTCTTTGTCCAACACCTATAACAAACAGGAAGTGGCCGAATTTTACGAGCGTGTGCAAGCGGGACTGAAAGGAGAGCACTTTGAGATCTGCTGCGAAATGAAATACGACGGCCTGTCCATCTCATTGATTTACGAGCACGGGCGACTCGTCCGTGCCGTGACACGCGGCGACGGCATACAGGGAGACGACGTTACGGAAAACGTAAGAACCATCCGTTGCATTCCACTACGTCTCAGAGGAAACGGCTATCCGGAAAATTTTGAAATCCGCGGAGAGATCCTGATGCCGTGGGTCAGCTTTGAAGCCCTCAACAAAGAACGCGAAGAGCGCGAGGAACCCCTCTTTGCCAATCCGCGGAATGCAGCTTCAGGCACACTGAAAAGCAAAAACTCTTCTGTCGTGGCGCAAAGGAAACTTGATGCCTACCTTTATTATCTTCTGGGCAACGACATACCGTCCGACGGGCATTATGAAAATCTGCAAGCCGCACGCAGCTGGGGATTCAAGGTCTCAACAGCCATGAAAAAGGTGACCACGTTGGAAGAAATCTATCAATACATCGACTATTGGGACACCGAACGAAAGAACTTACCGGTGGCAACAGACGGCATTGTACTGAAGGTGAATTCACTGCAACAGCAACGGGCCTTGGGATATACCGCTAAAAGCCCACGCTGGGCCATCGCCTACAAATTTCAGGCCGAGCGGGCACGCACCCGTCTGAACGCCGTAACGTTCCAAGTGGGGCGCACCGGTGCCGTAACTCCCGTGGCAAATATGGATCCCGTTCAGCTGGCCGGCACCATCGTGAAACGTGCCACGCTCCACAATGCCGACATCATGGAACAACTTGATCTGCATATCGGCGACATGGTCTACGTGGAAAAAGGCGGAGAAATCATCCCGAAAATCGTCGGAGTGGACAAGGACGCCCGCAATGCACAGACAGGCCCCAAAGCCCAATTCATCACATATTGTCCGGAATGCGGCGAAAAGCTGGTGCGCTATGAAGGAGAAGCCGCATGGTATTGCCCCAACGACACAGCATGTCCACCGCAAATCAAAGGCCGCATAGAACATTACATCAGCCGCAAAGCCATGAACATAGACAGTCTGGGGCCTGAAACCGTAGACGACTACTATCATCGCGGACTGATACACGATGTCGCAGACCTCTACGACATCCGCGTGGACCAAATCAACGGTGAAGACGGGACGCGCGAAAAATCAGCTCAAAAAGTCGTCCGCTCCATAGCAGATTCCACCAAAGTGCCCTTCGAGCGCGTGGTCTTTGCGCTGGGCATACGATTCGTAGGCGAAATCGCAGCCAAGACATTGGCCCGGCACTTCAAGACGATGGAGGCCCTGAAAACCGCTACACTCGAAGAACTGCTGCAAATCAACGGCATAGGCAGCGTGATAGCAGAAAGTGTCATCCGCTACTTCCACAACGGAACCAATCTGCAACTGATTCAACGGCTGAAAGAACACGGCGTGCAAATGGCACTCTCGGAAGAAGAGCTGAGCACACATTCCGACAAACTGTCCGGCCAAAGCATAGTAGTGAGCGGCGTTTTCTCGCTCCATTCACGCGACGAGTACAAAGCCATGATCGAACAGCACGGCGGAAAAAACGTGAGCAGCATCTCGTCCAAGACTTCTTTCGTGCTGGCCGGAGCAAATATGGGCCCGGCCAAACTGGAAAAAGCGAACAAGCTGGGCATTCCTATCCTGTCGGAAACAGAGTTCCTGAAGAAGATAGAATAATGAAAGATTGTTTGCGATTTGGGATTTTATTCGTAATTTTGTCGCGAAATAGTTAGAAACAATTAATATATGGCACAAAATAAGTTCAAAGGACTGGGTATAGCCTTGATCACTCCCTTCAAATCAGACGGCAGTATAGACTATGACGCACTGTTGCGTCTGGTAGAATATCAGATCCAGAACGGCATTGATTTCTTGTGCATCATGGGAACCACGGCAGAAACCCCCTGTTTGTCCGCCGACGAGAAAAAGGCTCTGAAACAAATCCTCGTAGAACGGGTGAACGGCCGCGTTCCATTGCTGATGGGCTGCGGGGGCAACAATACAGCGGCTGTCGTACAAGAACTGCAATCGAACGACTGGAGCGGAATCGACGGTGTCCTGTCTGTCTGCCCCTACTACAACAAGCCTTCACAGGAAGGGCTGTACCAGCACTTCAAGACTATTGCGCAAGCCTCTCCCCTGCCTGTCGTACTCTATAACGTGCCCGGACGGACGGGAGTCAACATGAGCGCGGAAACCACGCTCCGCCTGGCACATGACTTCGACAACATTGTAGCCATCAAGGAAGCCAGCGGCAACATCACGCAGATGGACGACATCATCAAGAACAAGCCCGATACGTTCGACGTCATCTCAGGAGACGACGGAATCACGTTCCCCCTCATCACACTGGGAGCCGTCGGTGTAATATCCGTCATCGGAAATGCCCTTCCGGCAGAATTCAGCCGCATGGTCCGCATGGCACTCAACGGTGAATATGAACACGCCCGCATCATACATCACAAATTCGCCGAGCTGTTCAAGCTGCTGTTTGTCGACGGCAACCCGGCCGGAGTCAAGGCCATGCTGCATGCCATGGGCATGATAGAGAACCAGCTTCGCCTGCCGTTGGTACCCACCCGTCTGACAACCATGGAAAAGATTTCAGCCATACTGCGCGAACTGAATATCAGATATTGACCCCATCGGGCATAAAAGACATAGCATATATTCCGGAAAAACGCCGACAGACCTCCCGTCTCCGGCGTTTTTTTCAGACACAAGCACTGAGCGTCAACACCAAGAGCAGGCCTGATCCACAAAGAAAAGACGGCTCCTTGTGCGAAACCCGCAGACCCCGCCGGCTGCAAAACGCAACGTTGCCTGCGGAAAGACAACGCAAGTATTGCGGAAAAGTGTAGCAAGTCTTGCGGAAAAACACCGTGAGTCTTGCGCACAATCAGTCTCATTATTCCGGCATGCCGCACCCACCCCTCTGCGCCGTCCGGCAAAACAAGCCTGAAATCTACATTAAAATCCCGTTATATTATATTAAAAACATGCATAGGCAAGGAGATTTTTCTCCGCCCGTTCGTAATCCGTATAGTATTAACCTATAAAACAATAAAGGCAAACAAACAACAGTTCTTATGAAGAAATTATCCCTTTTCACTGTAGCCCTGCTATTCTGCCTCGGCAACGGCAAACTGATAGCACAAGGCACATTCGTCCATCCCGGCCTGTTGCACTCGGAACAAGACATAGAACAAATCAAGCAACGGCTGGCCAACAACGACAGAAAAACCACAGAGGCTTTCAACGTATTGAAGAACAGCTGGATTGCCAACAAGGCACTCACAGAAATCTGGGGCGTGACCGAAATCATCAAACGCGGCATCGCCGGAGACGAGAACTATATGAACGCCTACCGCAATGCGGCAAAAGCCTATCAGTGCGCCCTGCTCTGGAAACTGACAGATGAGAAAGCATGGGCCGACAAGGCCATCTATGTGCTGAACCAATACTCCACCATCACGACGGGCATCGGCGGAAACACCAACCAGTCGCTCATTCCGGGGTTCATCGGCTACCAGTTCCTGAACGCCGCCGAGCTGATGCGCGACTACAGCGGATGGGCCAAAGAGGATTTTGAACGCTTCAAACAGTGGATGGTCGATGTGTGGTTCACCACGGCACAAGACTTCCTGGAACGCCGCCACGACACCGTGACCCGCGAAGGCAACTGGTATCACTACCACAGCAACTGGGGACTGGGCAACGCCCTGTTCTGCGTGTCGCTGGGCATCTTTGCCGACCTGCCGGACATCTACAACTACGGCATGTGGTGGATCAAGGAGGGGCCGGGCAACGAGTCGCTCTACGTGGGCGACAGCCATCCGTGGAAAACCGACCAGGGCATGTGCGGATACGGCTGGGGACTGATACCCTGGTTCCACGAGGACGCACGCGGACCTGAGGGCTACCTGAACCAGATGCAGGAGAGCGGACGCGACCAAGGGCACGCCATGGCCGCACTCGGCCTGCTCTCCTACGCCCTGCAATCGGCCTACAATCAGGGCGACAACGCTTTCTGCAACCTCTACAACCCGCTGATTCCGGGCAAGGCAGGAGAGACCATGGTGGCCGGCGCAGCAGAATACGTAGCCATGTACAATTGTAATCAGGTGGACCCTGCGGACATTCCCTACACCACCAACTGGTGGATGGGAGGACTGAGCGCCACCGGACGCGGACAAAACCGCCCCATCTGGCAGCTCTTCGTCAACCATTATGAGAACCGGATGGGCATTCCCATGGAATACTGCAAGCGAATGACCGGCATTGTCGGGACAGAAGCCGGCGGAGGCTCATACGGAGTCAACAGCGGCGGTTTCGACCACACGGGCTTCGGCACGCTCATGCACAACGACGAGCCGGTGACGGAAGAGACACGGCCCACCATCCTGTCGCCGGAAATCGAATGCAACGGAACTGTACGCCCCTATGCGGAAATGAAAGAAGTGACCGCAGGCACCCAACTGACACTCCGCGCCGTGCTCCCGGACGGAGAGACCGACACGGGCAACTGGGAATGGGAAGACGGCGTGCAAGGCAACAGCCGCGACATAACGGCCAACACATCGGGCATCTACCGCCTGCACTACACCAACAGCCACGGCATACAAAGCACACAAATGTTCTGCATCTCCGTCTACGGCGAAGGCATACGGGGCACCATGACGCCGTGGATTGAGTATAACGGAGTGCGCAACGGCAACACCTCCACCTTCAGTGCCGTGAGCGGACGCGACATCACTCTGGGCGTAGACTATGCCAACTGGAACTACATCGCCTCCGCCATATGGTATGACGAGGACGGCAAGGTGGTAGGCTCCGGCACGTCGTACACTTTCCGCCAGGGCACTTCCGACCAGAAGTTCACGGTCACACTGACCAACCAGTCCGGCGTAAGAATCACACAGGAATTCACCATCAACAATTCCGTGGTCATTCCCATACTTGCCGTAGACGGCGTGGCCCAGGAAAACCTGCGCGCCATCATCCCACCGGGACACGATATCGTGATGAAAGGAAAGACGACCTCCCTCAGATACAGAAACGGAGTCTATACATGGGATTCCGGCGAGCAGACCGACTCCTTGATCTTCCAGGACGTGCAGTCGTCTTTCTCCCGTCACCTGCATTGGATAGACGACTCCTCGCCAGCCAAGACCTATGAAGCCGACTTCGACTTTGAAGTGAAAATCTATACAGATGGGCAGTGCCTGACCGACGGTTACTACCGTATAAAAGACCGCTCTACGGGAAAATACCTGAACAGCAGCACCGTAACTTTCGGCATGCCGGACGAAGAGGAAGACTCCGTGAACTACGTATGGCACATCACCTACCTCAATGCCGTAGGACGTTACAAGATTGAGAACCACGACGGCTCGGCCTATCTGAACAACCTGGGCGTCCTCAGCACCCTGGTCTACAGTCAGGCACGAAGTAGCTTCAGCATTTACCTGTTGAAAGGTGGTGAAGAACAGGAATGCATGATACGTACACCGGAAAGATACGGCCAATATTTCTGGGAAACGGACGGGAACGGGCTCATCTGCGACCAGACCGACGAAATGCCGTCCGACTTTCCTTTCGTTCTGGAAAACGTCAACACATCCGGCAGTGGCGGAGAAACCGCCATCCGCGATATTGCAACGCCGACCTCGGCCTGGGCTGTCAAGACAAGCCCGACAGGCATAGAAATCAGCACAGAACGTCAAGTCACGGCTTCAGTCTACAATCTGTCCGGAAACCAGGTCATGAACACCACCGTTCCGTCTGGTATCCACACCTTGGACATCACGCCGCTGAGCAGGGGAATCTACATCATACGCATATCCGACGGTCAGCAAAGCCAGAGTGTGAAATTCATCAGATAAAGCTAATCCCTCTCCTTAAAACCACAGCAGCCTGCCTCATTCGGGGCAGGCTGCTGCATTTATGGCAAAATGTTCTTCCTTTAAAAAGAATGTCGTAACTTTGCATTCCGTACGCAAACAAGCTTATGACATGAAAATCTGTCCACACCTCTTTCTACTTTTCCTCCTGCTGACGGCAGGATGCATCAATGAACATGACACGGAGCAAGGCCCCGATCCCATCGGCATAGGAGACTCACTCCCGGCTTTCACGGTCAGCATGAGCAATGGCATTACCGTCAGTGAACAGACGCTGAAAGGACGCCCGTCCGTCATCCTGTTCTTCAATACCTCATGCAGCGACTGCCAAGCCGAACTGCCCGTCATACAAAGCCTGTATGAGGCCTACGGCACCGACGGAAGAGCAGCCTTCGTAGCCATAAGCCGTGAGCAAGACGAAAACTCCATCAGCAGTTATTGGGCAGAAAACGGACTGACATTGCCTTTTTCCGCACAGACGGACCGAAGCATCTATCAGCTGTTTGCCTACGCCACTATTCCCCGCATCTACATAGCCGATTCCGACGGAATAGTCCGGGCCATCTTCACAGACTCCCCACTGGCTACCGCCGACGATCTCATCCGTGAACTGGAAAAACTGCTGTAAATGCACCGCATTGTCCGCCCTTTATCTCTCCGTAAAGGTAAAAACACTTCTGTCAGCAGCACGAAAGGACTGACAGAAAGGCATAAAACAAGGCATCCGGCTTTCTGATGAGTCAGAAAGCCGGATGCCGACGATTTCAAAGACGCAGGCGGGCGTCACACTGAGCCAGTTCAGGCTTTCTCATTACGCTTCCGCCACAACGCCGTCATATCCTCCAGAGTCTTGCCTTTGGTTTCCGGCACACACCGCCATACGAACAGCGCAGCAAGCAGACAGATGATGCCATACAAGCTATAAGCAAACATCGGACTGAAATCATACAAGGCGGGGAACGTAGAAGAAACCAAATAATTGAACACCCATTGGAAAGCTACGGCTATAGCCACAGCCTGACCGCGTATCGTATTGGGGAAAATCTCCGAAATCAGCACCCAGCAGATCGGCCCCCACGACATCATGAAGAATGCGGCATAAACAATGACAGAGAGCACAGGAACAATGCCTTTGACGCCGGCCTGATCGCAGAAAGCCACAGCAAAAGCTCCGACTGCCATTCCGATGGAACCGATAATCAGCAAAGGCTTGCGGCCGAAACGGTCTACCGTGAAGATGGCAACCAGCGTAAAGACTATATTTACCACACCCATGATAACCGTCTGCATCATCCCGCCGCCTTCCGCACCGGCTCCCTCAAAAATGCGCGGCGCATAATAGAGCACGGCATTGATGCCAATGGCCTGCTGGAACACAGACAACATAATGCCGATGACAATGACAGCCACGCCATACGTGAAAAGTTTCTCGGTCTTCTCCCGTGAAGTCTGCTTTATCTCTTCCAGGACCTTACGTGCCACTGCGCTGCCATTGATTTTCTCCAATATGGAATAGGCACGCTCTTCTTCGCCACAAAGCACCAGATAACGCGGCGTCTTGGGAACACAAAACAACAGAAACCCGAAAAGGGCAGCGGGAAAGGCCTCAGAACCGAACATGTAACGCCATCCCTCATAGACGGTCCACATATCCGACTCCGGACTGACAGACACAACACCCGTGGCGGCATCTGTCACCAATATAGGATTCTGATGATCGCCCAGAATCAGATAATTGACAAAATAAACCACCAACATGCCAAAGATAATGGCAAACTGGTTGCACGAGACAAGCGTACCACGGATGTTGGAAGGGGCTATCTCGGCAATGTACATCGGGCAGACTGCCGACGCCAATCCGACTCCCACACCGCCCAAAATGCGATAAAAGTTAAAGGCCAGCAACAAATTCCAACTGGCATCTCCTTTCTCGAAAAACAGGAATTCCGGATAGTACGATCCCAATGCCGACAAGAAAAAAAGCACGGATGCCAGACGCAAAGAATTGCGCCGCCCCAGCCGTGAGGCCAGATAGCCGGAAATGGCACCGCCCACAACGCAACCGATCAAGGCACTGGACGACGTGATGCCGTGCAACACCTTGTTATACTCAAAGTCTGTTGCCATCAGGAAAAAAGCTTCAAGCCCTTTTTCCGCTCCGGATATGACCGCTGTGTCATAGCCAAACAGCAAGCCTCCGATGATGGCTACTGTCGTAATCGAATACAAATAAAGTCTGTTACCTTCTTGTGTATGCTCCATGATATACCAATATAATTTAATTAATAACTCTCATTGCTCTCCCCGGCGGCGTACGACTTGCCTAATCCATGCAGTCTGTTATACACCTTGCGGTCGAATCTGTAGAAACGTGCGGCCCTGTGTGCCACTCCGCTCTGGTATTCTTCCAACGGTATGACATACTTCATCTGCGCAATCTTCTTGTGAAAGTTTCTCACCTCAAATCTGCGGTTATACACCTTTTCATAAAGCGAGCGCAATTCCGCCGCCGTGAACTTCTTAGGCAAAAGCTCGAACAGCACAACAGGATGAGCCTGCACGTACTGTCGTATGAACAGCAAAGCCTCTCTGATAATCTGATTATGGTCGAAAGCCAACGGGCCCAGATTCTCCACATTCATCCAACAGGCCTCATAGCGGTCGGACAGACGGGTCAGCTTGCGGTCGATCTTCACCATAGTAAGATAGGTGATGGTCACGATCCTCTCCACTTTCTGATGCAAATGATGAAACCGTTCCAGCCAGATGACATCTTTCGGGTTTCGCGTCCGGTCCTTAGATCCAAAAGCCCGGAACTGTATCAGGCTCAATTCTTTCACACCGGTCAGCTCATATAAGACACGACGTGCGGCCTCGTCCAGATCCTCATCATCATAAATCAGACTGCCGGGCAGTTTCAAATAATGCCCTTCCGCCCCTTCATCACAACGAATTTGCCCGACCAGAAGAACTTTGATATGCTCGCCGTCAAATCCCAATACAACGCAATCCACGGAAACATGAGGATTAATCATAGCATCAGCAGGTCGACTCTCTCTCATTCTACCACAATTATTGCAGACAAAGTTACAAAACCCTCAAATGGAATGCGCCTGAACTTTGTATGTTTAAGAACACAAAAAAAACGGACTCGACGGGAAAACTTTTCTTATAAAGTATGATAAGGTGGAGCATTAGGCTCGCAGCCCGTCCGGGCCTTCCTCACAATGCCTGTCCGCAATGCGCAAAAACGAGAACATTCATGCGCAAAAACGGAAAAGGTTATGCGCACGAAATCAAAAAATTACGCAAGAGGGGCAAACCGCTGATCCGCAAAGGAAACAAAAGCCTGCCCAAACAAGGCCCCACGGAATGCCTTATCATAAGAAAATACAATAAGTATAAAGGTTAAAAAAGACTAAGAAAAGAGGCATTCTTTGGTGGAAGACTCCACAAAAGAATGCCTCAAAACAAATTCCCTTATAAAGATTTAGTTGGCACCTGCACCCGCCTTCCAGAAGTTCTCTTCCTTCTCCTGAGCGGCTTTTTGCGCCTTATATTCTGCATTTGCACGTTCATACTCAGCATTCTTGCGCTGAACTTCGAGAATCCTCTCCTTCAGACGGTTGGCAGACCCTGAGATGCTGACATCCTCCTGAGCGGCTTTCGTACAGTAGCTGACGGCCTCGGAAAATTTCTTGTTGGAAGCCATAATCTGCGCACGGACCAGATTGGCCTTTCCGGAAATAGCCGAACTGTAGGAAACGGCCTTGTCCAAGTAAGAGAAAGCCTTCGACGAATCTCCGCTCTTAGCCACAGCGTTGGCAATTCTCAGGGCAATGGCTGCCTTCGTCTGATCGGTCGGACAAAGCTCCAATGCCTTGTCATAATACTGTACGGATTCGGCAACCTTTCCTTCTTTATAGTATTTCTGTGCCGTACCAATAGCAGACTCAAAACTCGGCTCTATGTTATAGGCATATTCGGCAGCCTTAAAATAGATATCCGTATCATCGCAATCGTTCATGGCCAACAGCGTCAACGCAGACTTCAGATAAGCCAGGTTGGTCTTGTTTTCTTCAATCTTCGGTCCGAAGATGGCAATCAGCTGCTCGCGGTTGGCCGCCTTCGACTGCGCGAACAAGGTTTCTATATGCTGAAGAGTCGGATCATACTGCGCAACGATCTTCTTTGCCGCAACCGAGTCTGTAGCTTCATTGGCCAGGCTCAGCATCTTCTCGCAAGCCTCGCGGCTCTCCAGATAGTCCGTCAAGAACTGTTCGCGGAATCCTGTTGAGTCTGCCGCATACTGTTGATAAGAAAGCTCAAAGAACTTATCCAGCACGAAGCCCGGAACTTCCTTTGCTCCATCTTTATTGATCAGGTCAATACCCTCGCGCAACATCTTATAGGCTTTGTCCTGTGAATAGCCATCGGCCACCCCGGCACCGTAGTAAGCGTAATCGAACGCCTTGCGGGCCAAGATATCTCCCTTTGTAGCCCGGCTGGCGGGTCTTGTAAAAGAGTTCAGGGCGTCCAGGTTCTTGAGTCGCGTATCGTAGAGATTCATCAACTCGTTGAAATAAGACTTTTTCTTGGCCATGTCCTGTTCCTTGACCAAAACATTAGCCAGAATGGCAGCACCATAAGCATACGTACTCACCTCGGCGCAAGGTGCCGCTGTCAATACGGCTTTCCAGGGAGTGTAAGCCCCCACATAATCCTGCGCCTTATAGCTATCCTTGTAAGCCACTATATTACCTAATGTGGTAATACTGTCCTGCCCATGACCGATACGGTCATACACTCTCGTCCCCTCATACTGCGCCATCGCCGGGAGACAAGCCAATGACAAACCAAAGACGGTTAGAAATTTCGTAAAATTCATCCTTATTCTGTTTAAAAATCTTCTATATGTTCTTATCTCTATAACCGTCTGCAAAAATACAAAATAAATCTTTCCCATGAAGATTATTTTCCAGAAAACAAATGGACCGACCTCATTTTTGCGTTTAATTATGTTTTTTTTAATCACGGTATGCAGCAAAAACGTCTTATAAAAAAAGGTCTCCGCATGACAAGTATATGGATTCTTTTTTGCACTTTTGCAGTCTGAAAAAAGGAAACAAGCATGCTGAACTTAGACGAATTCTACAAAGCGCGTTACGTATTGGGGCGAGTCGTGCGCAGGACAGACCTTATTTACGCCCACAGAATCAACCCGGAAGGAGAAATCTATCTGAAACCTGAAAACCTTCAGGTGACCGGCTCTTTCAAAGTGCGGGGAGCCTATTACAAGATATCGCAGCTGAGCGACGAGGAAAAAGAGAAAGGAGTAGTCGCCTGCTCAGCCGGAAACCACGCGCAAGGAGTGGCACTCGGCGCATCCGGACACGGCATCAAGTCGCTGATATGCCTGCCCGAAGGTGCCCCCATCAGCAAGGTGGAATCCACCCGCAGGCTGGGTGCCGAGATTTGCCTCGTGCCCGGAGTGTATGATGACGCATACCGGAAAGCACTGGAGCTGCGCGACCAATATGGCTACACGTTCATCCACCCCTTCAATGACGAACATGTCATAGCCGGGCAAGGCACCATCGGACTGGAACTGCTGGAACAGCTTCCCGAAGTGGACACCGTGATCGTTCCGGTCGGCGGCGGCGGGCTGGCCAGCGGCATAGCTTTCGCCATAAAAACACTGAATCCGAAAATCAAAGTATACGGCGTACAGGCAACCGGAGCACCCAGCATGCTACTGAGTATCGAGCATCACCGCATAGAATGTCTCTCTTCCGTAGCCACCATTGCCGACGGGATAGCGGTAAAAGAGCCCGGAGAAATGACTTACGACCTGTGCCGGCAATATCTCGACGGCATAGTATCCGTTTCGGAAGACGAGATCTGCGCCGCCATTCTGGCTTTGATTGAGCAGCATAAACTGATTGCCGAGGGGGCGGGAGCCGTCAGCGTGGCCGCCGCCATGTTCAACAAAGTGCCGGTCAAGGGCCGGAAAACCATCTGTGTGGTAAGCGGCGGAAACATAGATGTCACAATACTGAGCCGAGTCATCAACCGCGGACTCTCCAAAAGCGGGAGGATTTACACGTTCTGTGTGGAACTGGATGACAAGCCAGGCCAGTTACTGCTCGTCAGTCAGGTCGTGGCGTCGGTCAGCGCCAACATCATCAGCGTCTATCATGAGCGCAACGATGACACCTCTAATGTGACAGCCTGCTGGCTGAAGGTGCAGGTGGAAACCCGAAATGAGGAACACGTGGAAGAACTCAAGCTTGCATTGCTGAATGCAGGCCTCAAATTAATATAAAATCAACAACATGATGATGAAAGCTTTGCACACAACAAACGCGCCTGCTGCCATAGGACCTTACAGCCAGGCCATCGAAATCAACGGATTTGTATTCGCCTCCGGACAGATTCCTATTGACCCGTCGACAGGAAAATTCGTCGAAGGCGGCATCAAAGAACAGACACGGCAAGCACTGACCAACGCCTCACACATTTTGAAAGAGGCCGGCACAGACCTGTCACACGTCGTCAAGACTACTGTTTATCTGGCCGACATGAACGACTTCGCGGCCATGAACGAAGTGTATGCCACATTTTTCAAGGAACCGTATCCGGCTCGCTCGGCCGTGGCTGTAAAAGACTTGCCCAAAGGGGCACTCGTTGAAGTGGAGTGTATTGCAGCAAAATAAAAAGAGACTGCATCATTCCGCAATCCCGAAAGCTCCTTCAATAATGATCATAATGCGTTATTGAAGGAGTTTCTCCGTCCGGATGCTCCTCGTAACGGACACATATACGTCTCGACTCTGCCACATAACGTTCTTTTGTCCAGGAGCATTCACAAATAATCGGATTCTTCATCCATTGCATGAATTTCCCATACTTGCAGTCGTAGCATCTGACCATTCTCTGTTTATTGCCAGCCATCTTACCCTCTCCTACTTCACACTGTAAAACCGCTCCGGGGAACCATTCTCCGCAGATTGCAATATAAGAGAATCCGGGGTCAACTTCAGGATACGCAACGTGTCACAACCGGTTGACGCATCCTGCGTCTCCTGCCGCCCGGTCTGCAACACCAACATGCAATTATAAAGGCTCCATGCATCATAACGATGCCCCACGTCCTTCAGAGCCGCCGCCTTTCCGTCCGGCATAAGACGGAACCCCTTCAGACTATCCACCACCGACTGCCAGCTTCTTTCCAATTGAGTGACATTGAGAGCCACAAGAACATTCTGATCATCATCAACCGTTGTAATGGCGAACCGGTCAGTATAATTAGCAATCTCGCCCAAAATCAGCCCATAGTTTCCGGTTTTTTCATCCACTTTATTAAGCACCAGCGTGTCGCCTTCTTCTGTAACCAGTTCAAGACAGCTCATGCCCGTTCCCTCTCCCAAGTGACCGTAAAACGCGGAATCCGGAGACTGTGCCGGCTCTGTGCCTTGGGCGTCCGCATATTCTTTGCTCTGTCGGTTGCCCATACAGCCAGACACAAGGCCGATGCCAACACCAAGAGTCAGGAATAACAGTATAGAAGCTTTCTTCATGCTTGTGACTTTTAATTCATATACCAGAATACAAATATACTAATTTTTCAAAAAAGAACTGTGTTATTCTTATTTTATTTATCTTTTTTCCTATTTCTTTATTACATTTGCAAGCATTGGCACGGACTTTGATATTGTCCATAATGAACAAATCTATAAATTATATATGTATACATATTGGATTATTTTTATCAGTATCGCCGTTCTGAGCTGGCTGGTACAAGCTAATTTGAAAAGAAAGTTTGAGAAATTCTCTAAAATCCCGGTAGACGGTGGACTGACGGGCCGCGATGTAGCCCTGAAGATGCTGCACGACAACGGCATCTACGACGTGCAGGTCATCAGCACCAACGGCTCGCTCACCGACCATTACAACCCCATGAACAAGACGGTCAACCTGAGCGAGGATGTCTACGGAACGTGCAGCGTGGCAGCAGCAGCCGTAGCAGCCCACGAATGCGGACACGCCGTACAGCACGCCCGTGCGTATGCCCCGCTGAAGATGCGCAGCAGTCTGGTACCGGTCGTCTCGTTCGCCTCCAACTGGATGATGTGGATCCTGCTCATCGGGATGCTCACCTTGAACGCATTTCCTGAGATAATGCTCTTCGGCATCATCCTGTTTGCCGCCACCACACTGTTCAGCTTCATCACCCTGCCCGTGGAGATCGACGCCAGCCGCAGGGCCGTCAGCTGGCTGAACGAGGCGGGCATAACGAACTACAGAAACCACAACGCCGCCGTGTCGGCCCTGCGCTCGGCCGCCTACACGTATGTCGTGGCCGCGTTAGGCTCACTGGCCACGCTGCTCTACTACGTCATGATTTTCCTGGGACGCCGCGAATAAGAATACCGCTATGCTTCTGACGGTACTTTTGCTGCTTGCCGGCATCGCGCTCGTACTGTTCGGCGCGGACAGGCTGACGGACGGGGCCGTGGGACTGGCACGCAGACTCCGCGTGACGGAACTGGCCATCGGACTGACGGTGGTGGCTTTCGGCACGTCGCTGCCGGAGTTTGCCACCTGCCTTACCGCCACACTGAAAGGCAGCAGCGGCATCGCAGTGGGGAACATTGCGGGAAGCAACATCTTCAACGTACTGGCCATCGTAGGCTGCTCGGCATTGGTCACCCCCATCATCATCAGCAGATCCACCGTGCGGAAGGACATCCCTTTCGCCCTGCAGGCCACACTTGCACTGACAGTGGCCGCAATGGACAGCATGGTTGAGCACGACGGCACGCCCGACCGCCTTTCGCGGACCGACGGTCTGCTCATGCTGGGGCTTTTCGCCGTATTCATGGTCTACACCTACTCCCGTGCGCGCATCGAGTCCGCCGGAGAGAAAGCCGTGGACCATGCCGCCGTGCCGCACATGTCAGGCGGACGGATGGCGGCCTGCATGCTGCTGGGACTGGCTGCGCTGGCGGCCGGCGGACACCTGTTCACAGATGCCGCATCGGAAATCGCCCGCCGCCTGGGCGTCAGCGAGACTATCATCGGACTGACGATCGTAGCTTTCGGCACTTCGTTGCCCGAACTGGCCACATCGGTCGTAGCGGCACGCAAGGGCAGTTCTTCCGTAGCCATAGGCAATGTGGTGGGAAGCAACATCTTCAACATCTTCTTCGTCATGGGATTCTGCTCTGCCATATCTCCCCTGCCTACAGACGGACTTTCTTACACGGACATGGGACTCATGCTGCTGAGCGTGCTGATGCTGTGGTTCTTCTCCTATACCAAACGCATGATAGAAAGATGGGAAGGAGGCGTAATGGTGACCGTTTACATCATCTATCTGGCCTACCTCATACAAAATGCCGTATGAAAGAAATGCCGCTTTTTGAAAAATCAAAGCGAAAAAAAGCTGCAATCATTTGCAAGTTTAAACAAAACATACTACCTTTGCATCGCGTTTGAGAAAAACGGTCAGCTAAAAGGCTGAACCTGTCAAGGAAGTGAGGAAGTTTGGGTGAGTGGCTGAAACCACCAGTTTGCTAAACTGACGTGCGGGTTACCGTACCGGGGGTTCGAATCCCCCAGCTTCCGCAAACGGCGTCTTCGTCTAGCGGCTAGGACACATGCCTCTCACGCATGGAACACGGGTTCGATTCCCGTAGACGCTACAGCCAACTCTTATCGACTGCTCCAGCAAGAGCGGTCGATTTTTTTATGTTCACACCTTCCGGCTTACAGTCTCACGGCAGTCAATCTGACAGAATGGCAGGCCGTGCTGTGCTGAAAATCCTCTCCACGCACCGGAATATGTCATCCGGTCAAAAAAACGCAATCCCGTAAACAATGCTGTTGTCATATTGAAACAAAAAGCGGCATCCGGAACAGCAAACAGCATGCCGCCTTTGCATTTCTTGCGGAAAGAACGGCAATACACGACAGACATCAGCTCATTTTACGAACATTTTATCAGAAGAAATCAGGCTGACCTGCGCCAGCAAACAGACAAAAGAAATGCGGTTTGCCCCTCCTAAAAGACGGATTACGGGCAAGAAAATCCCATTTTTCCTCATTACCATCCCGTTTTTTGCCCATGTCGGGACTCATATTTGCAGAAAAACGCCGCCTGCATTGCGGAAAGAAAACGCATATATGCCGCATATATGCATTCGACAGACAGGAAAACATGCATATTTATCCATTAAGAACTCTGAGAACACTCCACTTCATGCTCTTTCAATCCGCCGAAAGACAGAAATGACTGCCATTTTGTCAGACACCCGTCCCGAACGCACTCTTGCATCCCGTCTGCACAAACATTCCCTTCAAATCGCTTTCAGAAACCCACTTCTCACGGATACAAAAACTGACCAAGGCAGAAAACGAGCCGTCGAAAAGTTCATCTTTCACGGCATTGAGCACTCTTACGGCATATTCCTCTCTGGTCACCAACGGATAGAAACGCAACGTTTTAGTTCCTTTCAGCTTTTCAGACGCCGCATATCCTTTGCACAGCAAAGTCCGCATGACCGTAGCCACCGTAGTGTAAGCCGGTTTCCGCCCGGCATAATACGCCAGAATTTCATTTATGGTGCCCTTCATGGCAGGCAGCGACCACAGTATACGCATCAGCTGCATCTCAGCCCTGGTCAGTATCCCCTGCTCTTTCATCCTCACTCCTCCTTTTGCTATTCAGGCAACAAAAGTAACCCCAAATCCATTGTGAAGCAACGCTCATAAGCAAAATCCTCTTCCGCTCCGCATTTTTTAACTTCCTTTTCAGCAATCCCGCCCGCAAAGCAGAAGAATCTGCCGCAAAATCACTACTTTTGCAGGACAATTCACGAAAGTTATAAGCCCATGAGAATAGATATTATCACCGTACTGCCGGAACTGTTGGAAGGATTCGTGCGCGAAAGCATCTTGGGACGCGCCCAGAAAAAAGGTCTGGCTGAGATTCATCTGCATAACCTGCGCGACTATGCCACCAACAAATACCGTCGCGTTGACGACTATCCTTTCGGCGGATTTGCCGGCATGGTCATGCAATGCGAGCCGATAGACCGCTGCATCTCAGCCCTAAAGGCCGAGCGGGACTACGATGAAGTGATCTTCACCACCCCCGATGGCGAACAGTTCGACCAGCCTATGGCAAACTCCCTTTCACTCTGCAAGAACCTCATCATCCTGTGCGGGCATTACAAAGGCATAGACTACCGCATCCGCGAACACTTGATCACAAAGGAAGTGAGCATCGGCGATTACGTGCTGACCGGGGGAGAGCTGGCGGCAGCTGTCATGACAGACGCCATCGTGCGCATCATCCCCGGCGTCATCGGCGACGAACAAAGCGCACTGTCCGACTCATTCCAGGACAATCTGTTGGCTGCCCCCGTCTACACCCGCCCGGCGGAATACAAGGGATGGCGCGTGCCCGACATTCTTTTATCCGGACACGAGGCAAAAATCAAGGAATGGGAACTGCAGCAATCCTTTGAACGGACGCGCCGGCTGCGCCCGGACCTGCTGGACAAGAAATAGTCAGGCCTTGACAACCGACGAAAAAGACGACAAAAAGATTGGCGGATTCATCATCAAATCGTATCTTTGCAATGATAACGATTCTAATAAAACAAGCAGAATGAACGAACAAAAACTGAATTTGTACGTCATTGCCGGATGCAACGGAGCCGGAAAGACAACAGCCAGCTTCACTGTCCTGCCGGAGATGTTGGACTGTCGCGAGTTTGTCAATGCGGACGAAATCGCTGCCGGACTCTCACCATTCAACCCGGAAGGCGTAGCCTTACAGGCGGGCCGGCTGATGATTGAACGCATCATCCACCTGCTGAAAGAAGGAGAAACCTTTGCTTTTGAAACGACATTAGCCACACGCTCTTACGTTAAACTGATCAAACAAGCCCAGAAGCGAGGGTACTTCGTCACACTGTTGTTCTTCTCGCTGAGCAGTCCGGAACAAGCCGTCAAACGAGTAGAGAAACGAGTAAGCGAAGGGGGGCACAACATTCCGCTCGATGTCATATACCGACGCTACGACAACGGACTTAGCAACCTGTTCAATCTGTACATGCCCGTATGCGATTACTGGGTCTTATACGACAACAGCATCTGTCCGGCCAACAAAATCGCCTGCGGATGGAAAAACGATAGAGTAACAATTATGGAGCCTGCAATATATGAAAGATTCAAAGACCAATACGACAAAAAAACCGATGATGAGCGAAGCTGAAGTCCTTGAAATGCAACGCAAGATCGATGAAGGGATATTCCTCGCTCAGAAACGGTTGATAGAGCGGGCGGAGCATAACCACACCACTTTGGTGGTGGCCAGAAACGACGAAGTGGTGGAGGTCACGGCTGAAGAACTGAAACCGATAAGGAAAAAACTGCTGTTCTCCCGCCCTAATCGGTAGATGTCCTGCGGCCGGAGCCACATGCCGCAGAAACGTCTGATGCAATCAAGAGAAAACCGCCCGATGACCTTATGTCACCGGGCGGTTTTTCCGTCCTTTCTATTTCACGTCAGTAAAAGCCTGCTCAAATCTTCCAAGCCAACGCCGCAGCCCCCAGCACGGCAGCTTTCGCATCGTCCAGCTGTGAAATCAGCAGTTTGGCCTTACCTTTATATATATTCAGCACATTGGCGTCATAGGCCTCCTTTATCGGGTCCATGAGCAGATGGCCCGCCTTGGTCAGCCCGCCGAAGAACACGTAGGCCTCCGGGCTGCAGAAAGTCGTGAAGTTGGCGCACGAACGCCCCAGCAGATGCCCCGTGAAGGCATAGATATCGCACGCCAGCCGGTCGCCGTGCTCCGCAGCAATAGACACATCTTTCGAGGTAATCTCATCCAAAGGTATCCGTCGCAATTCACTGTCGTCCGCACGCTTGCTCAAGAACTCACGCGCCGTGCGGGCCACTCCCGTGGCCGAGCAATAAGCTTCAAGGCATCCCCGACGACCACATCCGCACAAACGTGCTTCCGGACTGGTGTCGACAATCACATGCCCCAGCTCACCGGCGAATCCGTCGCTGCCGTACACCAGCTCTCCATTGACGACAACCCCGCTGCCGACACCCGTACCCAACGTCAACATAATGAAATTCTTCATTCCCTTGGCCACGCCGTAAGTCATCTCTCCAATGGCAGCCGCGTTGGCATCATTGGTCACCACTACCGGAATTCCCAACCGCTCACTGAACAGTTTTGAGAGAGGCACAATTCCCTTCCACGGCAGATTGGGCGCAAGCTCGATGTTGCCCGTATAGAAATTACCGTTCGGCGCTCCGATACCCATTCCTTTAATGTTACGGATACCGCCCACCTTCTCAATCAACGGTGCCAACGCCTTGCAGCAGTTCTCTATATAGACATTAATATCATCCTGCCCGGCCGTGCGGATGGTTGTAGATGCGATGACATTGGCTTCAGCATCCACAATCCCAAAGACCGAATTAGTTCCACCCAAATCCAATCCTATTACATAAGGTTTATCTTCCATAGCTTTTTAAATCATTAGAAATAATCAAAACACAAGTCTTACAAATATAAACAAATCTTGCTGAACACAGAAAAAAAGAATGCCTTTTTCACGAAAAATAAAAAAAGAAGATGGTTTTCTTTATAGTCTCACAAAAAAATGCCAATTTTGCACTAATTATGTGGTTTGAGCCGGTTAGTACATTAGATTTGATTGTAAAGGGACTACTCATTGGCATAGTGGCATCCGCACCTATGGGACCGGTTGGTGTCCTTTGCATACAACGCACCCTCAACAAAGGACGTTGGTACGGATTTGTAACCGGCATAGGAGCAGCTTTCAGCGACATTATTTATGCGCTGATCACAGGATTCGGCATGAGTTTCGTCGTGGAATTCATAGAAAATGCAGACACCATGTTCTATCTGCAACTGGCAGGCAGCATATTGCTGTTCTTCTTCGGATGGTACACGCTGCACAGCCGCCCGCCACAGTCCATACGCCCGTCTTCTCCCCGCAAGGGGACACTCATCCACAATATGGTAACGGGCTTTTTGGTCACTTTCTCTAACCCGCTCATTATTTTCCTCTTCGTTGCCCTGTTCGCACGCTTCACTTTCGTCGTTCCGGAACATGTCGTACAACAGTCTGTCGGCTATCTGTCCATACTGACGGGAGCCATCGTCTGGTGGTTTCTGCTCACATACGGCATAGACAAAGTACGGAGCCGCTTCAACGTGAAGGGCATCTGGTTGCTCAACCGTATTATCGGCATAATTGTCATCATAGCTTCTGTCGTCGGAGTGGCCATCACCCTGACCGGCCTGTCGCTATAACATCACACAAACATGTACATCGCACAAAAACTCAAGAAGGAAAACATTGCCGAATATCTGCTATATATGTGGCAAACAGAGGACTTGATCAGAGCCTGTCACTTGAATGCAGACGAACTGAAGAAGAACTACACTGACCGGTTCCAGGTTTCAGACGAACAAAAAAGAGCCATAGAGCAATGGTATGAACAGCTCATCCGCATGATGAGAGAAGAAGGCGTGCAGGAAAAAGGCCACCTGCAGATTAACAAAAACGTCATATTGACGCTCACCGACCTGCACCTGCGCCTGCTCCGCAGTGAGAAGTTTCCCGACTATACAGCGGCATACTACAAAGCACTTCCACGTATTGTAGACATCCGCAACAGAGGAGACCATAAAGATTTGTCCGAACTGGAAAACTGCTTCGATGCCCTGTACGGAGTGATGATGCTGCGACTGCAAAAGAAACCATTGAGCGAAGGTACACAACAGGCCGCGAACGACATCGCAGGACTGCTGCGACTACTCTCCGCCTATTACCATCAAGAACAGAAAGGCACCCTGAATATTGACTAAATACTACAGAACAATGGAAAAAATATTAATCACCGGCTGCAACGGACAACTGGGCAATGAAATGCAGCAACTCGCAACACAGTATCCTACATTCGAATATATTTTTACCGATGTAAAGGAACTGGATATCACAGACCCGGCAGCGGTCAGGGATTTTGTCCGAAAACACCAGCCGCACTGCATTGTGAACTGTGCCGCCTATACCGCCGTAGATCGTGCCGAGACAGACGAAAAGAAGTGCGATCTGCTCAATCACATAGCACCGATGTACCTGGCACAAGCCATCGAAGAGCAGGGCGGAACAATGATACACGTCTCTACAGACTATGTGTTCGATGGCACAGCTTTCCGTCCCTATACGGAAGACGCTCCCACCTGTCCGGCCACAGTCTACGGCCGCACCAAGCTGGCCGGCGAAGAAGCAGTAACACATCACTGCCCTTCTGCAGCCATCATACGCACCGCCTGGCTCTATTCATCTTACGGCAACAACTTCGTCAAGACGATGTTGCGCCTGGGACGCGAAAAAGAACAGCTCGGTGTCATCTTCGATCAGATAGGCACTCCCACTTATGCACGCGATCTGGCACAGGTCATCTTCAACATGCTCACGCAAGGTGTCCGGCCCGGCATATATCACTTCAGCAATGAAGGAGTCACATCGTGGTACGACTTTACCAAAGCCATACACCGTATTGCGGACATCAGGACCTGCCATGTGAAACCCCTTCACACGGAAGAATACCCTACACCGGCCCGACGGCCACACTATTCTGTGCTGGACAAGACTAAAATCAAAGAGACTTATCATCTGGAAATTCCTTATTGGGAAGATTCCCTGACCGAATGTATCCAAAAACTTGAACAGGCATAACACACGCTTAAAATAAGTATGAACGAAATAGATAGAAGAAGAACTTTTGCCATTATTTCGCATCCCGACGCAGGAAAAACAACGCTGACGGAGAAATTTCTGCTCTTCGGAGGACAGATCCAAGTGGCCGGAGCGGTGAAGAACAACAAAATCAAGAAAACTGCCACCAGCGACTGGATGGAAATTGAAAAGCAACGTGGTATATCAGTGACCACATCCGTGATGGAATTCGACTACGAAGGTTATAAAGTAAATATCCTCGATACGCCCGGACACCAGGATTTCGCCGAAGACACATTCCGTACACTCACTGCCGTAGACAGCGCCATCATCGTTGTCGACGGTGCGAAAGGCGTGGAGGCACAGACACGGAAACTCATGGAAGTGTGCCGCATGCGCAAGACTCCCGTCATCGTCTTTGTCAACAAGATGGACCGCGAAGGCAAAGACCCCTTTGATCTGTTGGACGAAATAGAGGAAGAACTGCAAATCAAAGTACGACCCCTTTCGTGGCCTATCAATCAAGGACAACGCTTCAAAGGCGTATATAATATCTACGAGCAGCATCTCGATCTCTTCACTCCCGACAAACAGAAAGTCACGGAGAAAATAGAAGTAGACATCCATGGTCCGGAATTGGACGAGAGAGTAGGCGAAACCGATGCGGACAAGCTGCGCACCGACCTGGAACTTATCGAAGGAGTCTACCCGCCGTTTGACATGCAGACCTATCGGGAAGCCACAACCGCTCCGGTGTTCTTCGGTTCGGCACTGAACAACTTCGGTGTCAAGGAACTGCTGGACTGTTTCGTACAAATAGCCCCCAGCCCGCGTCCTACACCGGCAGAAGAACGCACGGTGCATCCGGAAGAACAGAAATTCACCGGATTCATCTTCAAAATCACGGCTAATATAGATCCCAACCACCGCTCGTGCATCGCATTCTGCAAAGTCTGCTCCGGCAAGTTCGTGCGCAATGCTCCTTATCTGCACGTACGGCAAAACAAAACCATCCGGTTCTCCTCGCCCACACAGTTCATGGCCCAACGCAAAAGCACCATCGACGAGGCCTGGCCCGGCGACATCGTGGGACTGCCGGACAACGGCATCTTCAAAATCGGAGACACACTCACAGAAGGCGAACTGCTCCATTTCCGCGGGCTGCCCAGCTTCTCGCCCGAAATGTTCAAATACATAGAGAACGCCGACCCCATGAAATCCAAACAACTGGCCAAAGGCATCGAACAGCTGATGGACGAAGGTGTGGCACAGCTGTTTGTCAACCAGTTCAACGGCCGGAAGATCATCGGTACGGTGGGACAGCTGCAGTTCGAGGTCATACAATACCGTCTGGAACACGAATACAATGCCAAGTGCCGTTGGGAACCGCTGAGCCTCTACAAAGCCTGCTGGATAGAGAGCGACAATGAGGCCCAACTGGAAGCATTCAAAAAACGCAAGTACCAGTTCATGGCCAAAGACCGCGAAGGCCGCGATGTATTCCTGGCCGACAGCAACTACGTGCTCCAAATGGCCCAGTCTGATTTCGAACACATCAAATTTCATTTCACCAGCGAATTTTAATCTGTAAAGGAGGCAACACGACATGAACAGGGAAGAAGATATCAGACAAGCCATAGAAGTGATGCGCCGGGGCGGCGTCATCCTCTACCCCACCGATACGATATGGGGCATCGGATGCGACGCCTCCAACGCCGATGCCGTACGGCGGGTGTATGAGATAAAGAAACGAGATGACAGCAAAGCGCTGATCTGCCTGGTTGACTCGGCAGACCGGCTGCAACGCTATGTGAGGAGAGTCCCCGACGTGGCATGGGATCTGATCGAATACGCAACCAAGCCCCTGACCATTATCTTCAGCCAGGCTCAGAACCTGGCTCCCAATCTGCTCGCGGCAGACGGCAGTGTAGGCATTCGTGTCACCCGCGAAGAGTTCAGCCGCCAACTGTGCTGGAGATTCCAGAAAGCCGTTGTATCCACTTCGGCCAACGTCAGCGGCGAACCGTCTCCGGGCTGTTTTGCGGACATCAGTGAGGACATCAAGAATGCGGTCGACTATATCGTACAAAGCCGACAAGGAGAAAAGACCAAATCCTCGCCCAGCAGCATCATCAGACTGGGTGAAAACGGTGAGATGGAAATTATCAGAAAATAAGAAAGGAAGACGAAGCATGAAAGCGGCAAAAAGGAACTTCACATTCTTCGAACGGCTGTTCATCTGGCGGCGGATGAACTTCAGCGAACAGCGGTTCATCCTCATCATCAGCTTCTTTGTGGGAGTGCTGACAGCCCTTGCCGGACTGTTCCTGAAATGGCTCATCCATCAGATTCAGTACATCCTGACCTACCGTTTCGATGTGACAGTTTCCAACCCGCTCTATCTGGTCTACCCCGTTATCGGCATCTTCCTCACCGGACTGTTTGTCCGCTACGTTGTGAAAGACGACATCAGTCACGGTGTGACCAAGATTCTCTTTGCCATCGCACGCAAGCAGAGCAAGATCAAGGCGCACAACACATGGTCGAGCGTCATCGCCAGTGCCATCACCATCGGCTTCGGAGGCTCCGTGGGAGCCGAGGCCCCTATCGTGCTCACCGGCTCGGCCATAGGTTCCAACCTGGGCCGCCTGTTCCGCATCAACAGCAAGACACTGATGCTGCTCGTGGGCTGCGGTGCCGCCGGAGCCGTGGCGGGCATCTTCAAGGCACCGATTGCCGGACTGGTATTCACGTTGGAGGTGCTCATGATAGACCTGACCATGGGCGCCCTGCTGCCACTGCTCATCTCCTGCGTGACAGCCGCAGGAGTGACTTTCGCCGTTTCGGGAACGAACACCATCTTCGAGTTCCATCTGCAGGACGGATTCGCCGTGAGCAAGATTCCGGCCTACATTCTGCTGGGCATCTTCTGCGGTCTCGTCTCGCTCTATTTCACCCGCACCATGAACTCATTGGAGGACATCTTCCGCAAATACAAGAGCCCCTACATCAAACTGCTGCTGGGAGGAGTCACACTGAGCATCCTCATCTACCTCTTCCCCTCGCTCTACGGTGAAGGTTATGACCTGATCGACCTGCTGCTCAACGGGAAAGGCCCGTCCGACTGGGACACCGCCATGGACAGCTCCCTGTTCTACGGCCACGGCAACCTGCTCCTGCTCTACCTGACACTGGTACTCATCTTCAAGGTATTCGCCTCCACGGCCACCAACGGCGGCGGAGGCTGCGGCGGAATCTTCGCACCCAGCCTCTTCCTGGGCTGCATCTCCGGCTTCATCTTCGCCCGGTTGTGGAACATGGAACAGTGTCTGGGCATCCATCTGCCCGAACGGAACTTCGCCATGATCGGCATGGCCGGACTCATGAGCGGCGTGATGCATGCCCCGCTCACCGGCATATTCCTCATCGCCGAGCTGACCGGAGGCTACCAGCTGTTCATGCCACTGATGATTGTCTCCGTCTGCGCCTATCTGACTATTATCTCTTTCGAGCCGCACAGCATCTACTCCATGCGGCTGGCCAAGAAGGGACAGCTGCTCACTCATCACAAAGACCGCGCCATACTGACACTGATGAGCATGGATGCCGTCATCGAGAAATACGAAGAATATCTCTACACCGACATGGATCTGGGAGAACTCATCAAGAGCATCTCCGCCTCGCGCCGCGACGTGTTCCCCGTCGTAGACCGCCAGCACCGCCTGGTGGGAATCATCTATCTGGACAACGTGCGCCCCATCATGTTCCGACAGGAACTCTATCACCGCTTCAAGATCGGACAACTGATGAGCGAACCCGTGGCGCGATTGAACATCAACGACTCCATGGACGTCGTGTTGCTGACCTTCGACAAGACCGGCGCGTGGATACTTCCCGTAGTAGACGCAGAAGGCACCTTCATGGGCTTCATCCGCAAGTCGCACGTGCTGACCCTCTATCGCAAGACCATGGCAGACTTATCTGACGAATAATGACAATGAAAAGAAAAGAAGACTTAAGAATAGTGTACATGGGCACGCCGGAATTCGCGGTGGAAAGCCTGCGCCGCCTTGTAGAAGGCGGCTACAACGTGGTCGGAGTCATCACCATGCCCGACAAACCCGTAGGACGGCATCAGGACACCCTGCAGGCCAGTCCGGTGAAACAATATGCCGTGGCGCACGGTCTGCGCGTGCTGCAGCCCGTACGCCTCAAGGACGAAACCTTTGTGGAGGAACTGCGCTCGCTCCGCGCCGACCTGCAGATTGTGGTGGCCTTCCGCATGCTGCCCGAAGTGGTGTGGGCCATGCCCCCCTTGGGCACATTCAACCTGCATGCCTCGCTCCTCCCGCAATACCGTGGGGCTGCCCCCATCAACTGGGCCGTCATCAACGGCGAGACGGAGACGGGCATCACCACATTCTTCCTGCAGCACGAGATTGACACGGGAGAAATCATCCAGCAAGTGCACATCCCCATCACCGAAACAGACAATGCCGGCACCGTGCACGACCGGCTGATGGAACTGGGCGGGCAGCTGGTGACGGAGACTGTGGACAACATCCTGACGGGCAACATACACCCCATCCCGCAGGAACAGCTGACAGCGGCAGGACCACTCCATCCCGCCCCGAAGATATTCAAGGAAACCTGCCGCATAGACTGGACCGCCAAGAATCTCAAACAGCTCCATGACTTCGTGCGCGGCCTCTCCCCCTACCCTGCGGCCTGGACAGAGATGACGGACGAGAGCGGAAAGAGCTACACCCTGAAGATTTACGAAACCGCCAAGGAGCCTTGCATGCCGACAGAACCCACGGGAACGGTCGTCACCGACGGCAGGACCTTCATGAAAGTGGCCGCAGACGGTGGTTACCTGCACCTGAAAAGGATTCAGCTCACCGGCAAGAAACAAATGGCCGTTGAAGACTTCCTGCGCGGCTTCCGCACGATGGAAACACTCACGATGCGCTGACCATTTTGTAAAGATACGTTACGCAGCAAAATTCCTTGCGGAAAAACGAATCCGTCTTTCCGCACAAACGCCGCCGGTATTGCGCAATATCGGCGGCGTTTGTGCGCAATAAAGCCTGCTGTTTTGCGGTCTACATTTTACGCGCTGTCTGACAAGCAGTTACAAAAAGCAAGTTCACAACCGTCCGCCCTTCGGCTTGTAAACAATCATTACCGCCAGTTCTACCCGCAGACTAACCGTTCGTCTTGCGGTAGCTCCACACAGCCGCCACGGCAAACGCCGCCATGAAGCAGAGCATGCGGCCCAACAACGGCAACAGGTCGGCAAAGGTGCAGCCTTTCAGAAACAGCATACGCATGACCTTGATGAAGTAGGTCAGCGGATTGAAAGCGGAAATCCACTGCGCCCACTCCGGCATGCTGCGCACGGGAGTGAACAGACCACTCATCAGGATGAATATGATCAGGAAGAAGAACATCACGAACATGGACTGCTGCATCGTGGATGAATAGTTGGAGATGAGCAGCCCGAAACCGGACAACGTCAGGATGAACACGCCAGAAAAGCCATAAATCAGCCACAGACTGCCCACGGGAACAATGCCATAGAGGCCCCACGAGAGCAACAGTCCGAACGTCAGCACCACCAGTCCGACGAGCCAATAGGGAATGAGCTTGGCCAGAATGAAGTCAGACTTGCCAATCGGCGTGACATTCAGCTGCTCGATGGTGCCCGCCTCCTTCTCGCCCACGATATTCAGCGCAGGCAGAAAGCCGCATATCAGCGTGAGCATGACCACCAGCAACGCCGGCACCATAAACTTCTTGTAGTCCAGATGGGGATTGTAGAGATAAAGCAAGGACAGCTTCGCGGCAGACGCCGCACCGACCTCCTGCGTCACGAAGTCTTCCACGACCGATGAGAGATAGGACGTACCCAGTCCTCCCTTGGTGCCGTTGATGGCGTTGGCCGACACCTGCAACTCTACGGGCTGGCCGGCGAGCAACGCCTTCTCAAAGTGATTCGGAATCTCCAGGACGATGTCGGCCTCTCCTTTCTCTATCCCGGAAAAGGCAGTCCCGTAATCCGGCGCATTGTCCACAAGGTTGAAATAGTCCGTAGAAGCCACCTTCTCCACCAGCCGACGGGAGAGCGGCGTGTGGTCGACATCCACCACGCACAGATTGTTGTATTTGATCTCCAGATTCGCAGCCCAAGGCATGAGAATCATCATCATGCAGGGGAATATAACGATAAGCCGCGGAATGATGGGATTCCGCCGCATCTGCTTGAACTCTTTCTCTATCAGGTATCTCAGCATCATAAGTACAGTTCCTTTCTTGAGCGGCCTCCCGCCGGCCGCAATGTCATTCCAACCTCACCTTGAATTTCTTCAGACTGGCCACGACCAACAATGCCGCCATACCGGCCAGCACAGCCGCCTCGCGCCAGACAGCCTCAAAACCCAGTCCCTCGATCATCACTTTCTTGACGGCCACGATATACCACTTGGCCGGGACAATCTGCGCCACCCACTGCAGTACGGCGGGCATGCTCTCTACAGGGAAAATCATGCCGGAAAGCAGCATCACCGGCATCATCAGCATCATGCCCGACACGAGCATGGCCGCCACCTGGCTCTCTACCAGACAGGAGATGAGCAGCCCCAGCGAAAGTGCCACCGCTATGAGCAGCAGACTGAGGATGGAAAGCGTCCACAGGCTGCCGGCCACCGGCACGTGGAGCACGTAGACTGCCAGAAAGAGAATCGTGGCCACGTTCACACACGACAGAATCAGGTAGGGCACTGCCTTGGCCAGGATGATGAAAATGGGACGGATGGGCGAAACGAGCAGCACTTCCATCGTGCCCGTCTCCTTCTCGCGTACTATCGAGATGGACGTCATCATCGCACAGATGAGCATCAGTATCAGGCCCATCACTCCCGGCACAAAGTTGTAGGCGCTCTTCATCTGCGGATTGAACAGCAGATGCGTCTGCACCGTCAGCTGCGGCCGCGCCCCACCGGCAACGGCCACTTCCTGCAGTGCCTGCCTCAGGACGCCCTGGACGTAACCGGCCGTAATGCTGGCCGTGTTGGGGTCTGTGGCATCCGTCACAATCTGCACGCCGACATCGCCCGTGGTCCTCAGGTTCTCCCCGAAATCCGGTGTGAAAGCCACCACAACGTCCGCCTCATCACGCCGGAACACCTCCTCCACTTGCGACGCGGACCGCAGCTCTTTCACGACAGAGAAATAGCGGTTCTCGTCTATCCGTTCCAGGATGCGTGCCGTCACCGCATCCTTCGAGGGGTCGAGCACCGCCACCCGGCTGTGGTTGATCTCCGTAGTGATGGCGAAGCCGAACAGCATGATCTGCACCACCGGCATGCCCAGCAGAATCAGCATCGTCCGCCGGTCGCGGAAGATGTGGCAGAATTCCTTTATGACAAAAGCCCAGAACTGTCTCATGCCGTGCCGCCCTCCTTGCGGCGTGCCTCGCGGGCCAGCCTGTGAAAAACCCCCTCCATGTCCGGCTCTCCGAACGTCCGCTTCAGCCCTTCCGGCGTGTCCAAGGCCCGGATACGCCCGTCCACCATGATGGACACACGCCCGCAATATTCCGCCTCGTCCATATAATGCGTAGTGACGAACACCGTGATGCCTTCGTCCGCCGCCTGATATATCAGTTCCCAGAACTGTCGGCGTGTCTTCGGATCCACGCCGCCCGTCGGCTCATCCAGGAACACAATGTCCGGCCTGTGAAACGTAGCCACCGAGAAAGCCAGCCGCTGCTTCCATCCCAAAGGGAGAGAGCGGACCAGCGTGTCGCGCTCAGCCTCCAGCCCCAACTGCTGCAACATGGCCTCCGTCCGCTGTCGGATCACCCGTTCTGGCAGTCCGTAAATGCCGGCAAAGAGGCGGACGTTCTCCACTATTGTCAAATCATCGTACAGAGAGAACTTCTGACTCATATAGCCGATGTGGCGTTTGATCTGCTCTTGTTGGGTATTGATGTCGAAACCGGCCACACGGCCCTCGCCCGATGTGGGGTACGACAGCCCGCAGAGCATGCGCATGGCCGTGGTCTTTCCCGCACCGTTCGCTCCGAGAAAGCCGAAAATCTCGCCTTTTTCTACCTGAAACGAAATGTGGTCCACAGCCGTAAACCGTCCGAACCGCTTCACCAGGTCGCGCACCTCTATGGCATATTCCTTATGTTCAGAGCCTGTCGCGCCCCGTTGCAGGCCCGGCGGACAAAGGATGTCGGCAAAACGCTCCAATATCGCCGCGGGCGTATCCACTCCCCGGATGCATCCGTCCTGCATAAAAGCCACGCGGTCGCAGGATTTGATCTCGTCCAGGTAAGGCGTAGCTACTACAATCGTGATGCCCTCATCTTTCAGACGGCGCAACATTTCCCAGAACTCCTTGCGCGACACTGGGTCTACCCCCGTTGTCGGTTCATCGAGCAACAGCACCACAGGCCTGTGAATGAGGGCACAACTCAGTGCCAGTTTCTGCTTCATTCCCCCCGACAGTTTCCCGGCCCGTCTGCGTCTGAAGGGTTCTATCTGCCTGTAGATGTCCGCCACCAACGAGTAGTTCTCCTGCACCGTCGTACCGAAAAGCGTGGCGAAAAACGTCAGGTTCTCCTCCACTGTCAGGTCCGGATAGAGTGAAAACTGCCCCGGCATATAGCCCAGACGGCAACGCAAGGCACGGTAATCCCCCACGACATCCAACCCGTCCACCCGGATCTGACCGGCATCCGGCATGAGCAAAGTGGCCATCATGCGGAACAGCGTACTCTTGCCCGCACCGTCAGGTCCGATCAGCCCGAACAGTTCGCCCGGCATCACACTGAAATCGGCATCCGCCACTGCACGGACCTTTCCGTAGCTCTTCGACACTGCGCTTACCGTTACTATCGGTTCCATCTCTCTGTCAGTTGAATTTTACCTCGCCGTACATACCCAGCTTCAGCAGCCCGTCGTTCTCCACGGCGATTTTCACGGCATACACCAGATTGGCCCGCTCGTCACGTGTCTGTATGGTCTTGGGCGTAAACTCGGTCTGGTCGGAAATCCAGGTGATTTTTCCCTTATATTCTTTCCGGTCGTCCGCACCATAGTCCGCGTAAACCTTGGCCGGTCCGCCCAACTTGACCGTAGAAAGCTGGTCGCCGCTGACGTAGGCCCGCAGGAACACACGGCGCATGTCCGCCACCTTGAACAGCGGTTTGCCCTGTGACGTCACCTCGCCCCGCTCGGCGTATTTGGTCAGCACCGTCCCGTCGATGGGACACACGATGCGGCATTTCCGCAGTTGGTCGTCCAGTTGCATAATCTGTGCGGTGGCGGCCTGCTCTTCGTCCGTCACGCCCTGGTTGGTACGGCTCAACGTGGACAGCTGGGCATCCAGCTGCCTTTTCAGCACGGCCAGCTGCGACTCCGCGTCGTCCAGCTGTTTCCTTGTGCCTGCATCCTGCCTCAACAGGTTGCGGCAACGCTCGCGTTCCAGCTCAGCCTTGGCAATCTGTTCGCGCGTGGCCGCCACCTGCTTGGCCACATCCGCACTGCGGCTTGAGATGGAGCGCGCACTGGATTCCAACTGCCTTTTCCGCCAATACAGCTGTACGGAATCCACCGCGCCCACCTGCCGTCCGGCAGAAAGCACGTCTCCCTCCTCTATGTTCAGCTCCACTATCTTCCCGTTTGCCTCTGCCGACACGATGACTTCCGTCGATTCAAAAATCCCCGTGGCGTCAAAGTCCCTTTCATCACTTCCGCAGGATGCGGCCAGCAACGCCACCGCCATCCCGCATACGCCCTTTGTCCAAACGTTCATATCTCGTCTCTTTTAATTGTTTGTCGCATACTTCATGTCATACAAGGCCTGCAGACGCTGTATCCTGTGCAAAGCCCTGGCCTGACGGGCCTGGTCCTCGGCTGTCACCTCGCGCAGCATCTCCGTCACTGTCAACGTCCCGTTCTGCACCTTTGCCTCAGCGGCCCGGCGGATGTTCTCCCTCAGCCGTATCAGTTCCTCGTCGTTCTTCATCAGCGTGTCCAGCCGTTCCACTTCACGCCTGTACTGCGTCACTTCCATCCGGTTATTGAACAGAAATGTCTGTTCCTGTACGTCCAGGTCGTTACGCCGCACAGCGAGCAGGCTCTTGTCATTCTTACGGGTATAAAGGTCGCCGATACTCCAGCTCAACCGTACGCCCGCCAGATAGTAGGGTTCAAAGCCGCCTTTCAGCATATTCAGCCCCGGATCGCCGTATGCCCCCTGGGCAAACAATCCCAGACGAGGCATATAGCGCGCGGTCAGGCTCTTTTCCTGTGCGGCCAGTTCCCCGCGCTGCGAGGCATAAAGCTCCAGCTCCGGACGTCTGTTCTGCCGCAGGTCTGAAAGTTCTCCGGAGGGGACAGCCAGTTCCGCCTCTTCCAGACTCTCCTTGCCCGTCAACCACCCCAGCACTTCCGCGTATGCTTTCCGACGCACTTTCAGCTCTCCTGCGGTCTGCCGGGCGTTCAGCTGCTCCACACTCACCGCATCCAGGTCGGCCGCACTGGCCACGCCCTGCTCCAGACAAGCGGCCACCTGCGCATGGTTACGCTCCAGCTGCGCCTGCAACAATGCGTTCTGCTCCAGCTGCGCATCCAACAGCAGAATGCCGAAAAACAGCTGGTTCACCCGCTCGTTGAGTGCATACAGACTCACCTCGACCTGCTGTTTCCGCACATCAGTGCCGGCCCGTATCTCGTCTTTCCTGCGCCGTATGGCTCCGCCGTCCCAGATGGTCTGGTTCAGTTCCAGCACCAGCTGATACTGGTCGTTGTCCATGCCCGGCTCAATTCCCGGTATGGAGAAAGGAATCTTCGTGACATCCGACTGGTAGGATGCCTTCCCGGAAAAACTCAACTGCGGCAGATAGCCTTTCGCCGCGTTCGATAGCGTGAACTCCTCCGTACGTTCAATCAATCCTAATTGCCGCACCAACGGATAGTTCTCCCTCGCCGCGCGATAACACTCTTCCAGTGTCAGCTGTGCCTGTGCCGTCATACAGGCCGCGCACAGCCCGAAAACCCATAGCGTCAACCGTTTCATGCCTGTTTTTTTAGTCGTCTGATAATCATTTCTATGTTCTCTTTCCGCCGCTGCCGAACAAACAGCCTCAAATCTTCTTCCGTCCAACCGTAGACCGCCTTCATGACCGGCGCAATCACAAACGTCATGATGTTCATGGAAATAATGGAATAAAGCAGGTTCTCCACACGAACGGGAGTCACCTCTCCCCGCTCTACGGCCCGGCTCAACAAGGACTCCACCGAACGGACTGTTGCCTGCAGCGCGTCGCGCATGACGGGCAGACAGATGTTGCGCCAGCATTCATTCTGACTGATTTCATGCAGCACGAAAGAAGGCAACTGCGGATGGGCTGCCACAAAGTCGAAATGCGCTCCCGTAAAGTCGGCCACCCACTGCAGAAAAGGCTTCTCGCCGTCGAACGTAGGCACCAACGACCGGGCCAGCAATGTCACTTTCTCACGGAACACTTGCTCAAAAAGTTTCTCCTTCGTCCGGAAATAATAGTGCAGCATGGCATGCGTCACGCCTGCCCGCCGCGCTATGTCGGTGGTCTTGGCCAGCACAAAGCCCTTGTCCATGAACTCCTCTTCCGCCGCCTTCAGTATCAAATGCTCCGTATTGTCTCCCTTACGCATGGCTACTCTCTTGTTTAACACACGTGTTAATAGCCACAAATATATAATATCAGGGGCAAGTCTCCAAGGGCTGAGGAGGAATACCGCCCCCCTTTCACCTATTTTAACGCACGTCCTGCCTGCCGAGCAGCAAGAGTACGAAGGGACAAAAACGCTGTGCATTGCGGGAAAAAACTTTCCGTGGAGCCGGAAAATTCTATATCTCCAACCTAAGGATATATATCTTTAGGCTAAAGATGTATATCTCTAAGCTAAAGATATACGTCTCCAGTCTGGAGATAAACTTCTGCAGGTGATTCTTACTGTTTTTACGGCCCGCCGTTCCGGTTTCCGTCGTGGCGGCCGGACTGTTTCACTCATCCGCTCGCACACCGGACGCACGCTGTGAAGCGTCTGGGGCAGGGCACAAAAAAAGGCGGGCTTCCCGCCTCGAACGGGAAAGCTCGCCTGAACAGTCAAAAGGCACTCCGCCCCTGCGGGATGCCGTTAATAGGAACGCGCGATGAGCACACGGTATTTGGCCGGTTTGCCGCTCACCATGTCCACGCCCGGTGTCTGCTCAAATTCAAACGGTACGCAACGGATGGTGGCCTGAGTATCTTCCTTGATTTTGGCCTCCGTTTCCGGCGTTCCGTCCCAATGGCACAGGAAGAAGCCGCCGTCCTTCACCTTTGCCTTGAACTCCTCATAGTCCTCGCACTCATAGATGTGCGCATCGCGGTAGGCCTTTGCCTTGGCATAGATGTTCTGCTGCATGTCTTCCAGCAGCTGTTTCACGTAGGCCTCTATGCCGTCTTGCGTACGGGTCTCTTTCTCCAGCGTGTCGCGGCGCATCACTTCCACGGTGTTGTTCTCCAGGTCGCGCGCACCGATGACCAGACGGACGGGCACACCTTTCAGCTCATAGTCGGCGAACTTGAATCCGGGACGCTTGTTGTCGGCATCGTCATACTTCACAGAGATGCCCAGCGCACGCAAACGCTCCACGATGCCGCCTACCTTCTCGCTGATGGCCGTCAGCTGTTCCGCGCTCTTATATATAGGTATAATGACCACCTGAATGGGAGCCAGCCTCGGCGGCAACACCAGACCGTTGTCGTCGGAATGCGTCATGATGAGCGCGCCCATCAGACGAGTGGAAACGCCCCACGAGGTAGCCCAGGCATACTCCAGCTGATTGTCGCGGTTGATGAACTGCACGTTGAACGCCTTACCGAAGTTCTGCCCCAGGAAATGCGACGTTCCGCTCTGCAGAGCCTTGCCGTCCTGCATCATGGCCTCTATCGTATAGGTGTCCAGCGCACCGGCGAAACGCTCCGTCTCGCTCTTCACGCCCTGCACCACCGGTACGGCCATATACTGTTCGGCAAAGTCGGCATAGACTTTCAGCATCAGCCTGGCCCGCTCCTCTGCCTCCTCACGCGTGGCATGGGCGGTGTGACCTTCCTGCCACAGGAACTCGGCCGTGCGCAGGAACAGACGGGTGCGCATCTCCCAGCGCATCACATTGCACCACTGGTTGCACAGGATGGGCAGGTCGCGGTAACTGTGAATCCAGTTCTTGTATGTATTCCAGATGATGGTCTCCGAGGTCGGACGGATGATCAGTTCCTCCTCCAGCCGGGCCGCCGGGTCTACCACCACTCCGGTCTTGTCTTCATTAGTCTTGAGCCGGTAGTGCGTCACCACGGCACATTCCTTGGCAAAGCCCTCCACATGCTCGGCCTCCCGGCTCAGGAAAGACTTCGGAATCAGCAGCGGGAAATAAGCATTCTGCACACCGGTCTCCTTGAACTTATCGTCGAGCACGCGCTGCATCTTCTCCCAGATGGCATAACCGTAGGGCTTGATGACCATGCAACCTCTCACATCCGACTGCTCGGCCAAGTCGGCCTTCACCACCAATTCATTGTACCATTGAGAATAATTCTCACTCCTTTTGGTCAAATCTTTAAGTTCTTTAGCCATAATTCATATCTGTAAAACTGCGTGCAAAATTAGTAAAAAGTTTCTTTTTTATTAGCTTATTCAGCTGATTTTATCTAATTTTGCCCACGATTTCAGAACATTAAAAAGTATAACTATGAAAGGATTAAAGTTTTGCGCACTCTTCCTGAGCGCAAGTATGCTGCTGAGCAGCTGTGGCGGAAGCATGAACAACACGGGCAAAGGCTCGCTGATCGGTGCCGGAGGCGGTGCAGCCTTGGGTACGCTCATCGGAACCCTGGCCGCCGGAAATAAAGGTAAAGGCGCAGCCATCGGTGCGGCTGTGGGTGTGGCCGTAGGTACGGGTGTGGGAGCCATCATCGGCAACCGCATGGACAAGGCCAAGGCCGCCGCACAGCAAGTGGAGAACGCACAGGTGGAGACCGTCACCGACGTGAACGGACTGCAGGCAGTGAAAGTGACTTTCGACTCCGGCATACTGTTCAACACGAGCAGCTCTGCCCTGAGCAGCAACGCTACGGCCTCTCTGGCCAAGTTCGCCAGCACCGTGCTCAATGCCAACAAGGACATGAACGTGGACATCAAAGGTTACACGGACAACACGGGATGGAAGAACAGCACGGCAGCCGAGAGCGTGCAGAAGAACATCAACCTGTCGCTGGAACGCGCCAATGCCGTATCAAACTACCTGAAGCAGTGCGGCGTGTCCTCCACACAGATAGCTTCCGTGCAGGGCTTGGGCGAATCGGACCCCGTGGCTGACAACAGTACGGAAACGGGTCGCGCACAGAACCGCCGCGTGGAAATCTATCTGACAGCCAGCAAAGCCATGATTGAGGCAGCACAGGCACAGACCGCCAACTAAGCCTCATGAGAAAAGTGCAGAAAGCATTACAGTGGATTGTACTCCTGTTCTTCGGGAGTACAATCTTTTTTGTTATCCTCTACCGTTTCGTTCCCGTGCCTCTCACGCCGCTGATGGTCATCCGTTGTTTCCAGCAAGTGGGGAGAGGCGAAACCATCAGGCTGAAACACCATTGGGTGCCATTGGACGAAATGTCAAAGTATCTGCCGGTAGCCGTCATGGCGTCAGAGGACCAGCGTTTCCTGCAACACCATGGCTTCGACCTGACCGAAATACAGAACGCCGTAGAGGAACGGATGGCCGGAAAACGCCAGCGGGGCGGAAGCACCATCAGTCAGCAGACGGCCAAGAACGTTTTCCTGTGGCCGAATTCCTCCTGGGTCAGAAAAGGATTTGAGGTCTACTTCACGGTGCTGATAGAACTGTGCTGGAGCAAACAGCGCATCATGGAAGTCTATCTGAACTCTATTGAAATGGGCGACGGTATCTACGGCGCAGAGGCGGTGGCCCAACAGCATTTCGGACGTCCGGCCAGCAAACTGACGCGGGCCAACTGTGCGCTGATAGCAGCCACACTGCCCAATCCGCTCAGATACAGCTCAAAGAATCCGTCGCGCTATGTCCTGAAACGCCAGACGGCCATCATGCGTCAGATGAAGCACATCAACCTGCTGAAAACCTCTTCGCCGCAGCCATAGCCCCCTTCGCCATGCCATGCTCCTTCCACCGTCGTGCGCAAAACCGGAACCGTTCTTGCGCAAGAATGATTACGGCCTTGCGCAAGAACGCCAGCGGTGTAGCGCAAGAAAATCCGGCACCGTGCAACACCCATCCCCTCATCACAAGATGCGCACCACACGGACGCCCGATTGCGAAGGATGCTTCTTCATGTACCGGCTCAATGTCATGGGCTCAAGCACCACTTTCCGGTGCAGACTGGATGCATTGAGCAGGTGCAACTCCCCATCCTGCCATACGGCAAACCCGATGTGCGACGTATCAAGCCCTTTCTTTTTCGTCACGATGGCCAGAATATCTCCGTCTGAAATCACCTTACGCAGTTCCTCACTTTCATCCAGCAAAGCCAGAGGCACGAACCTCACCTCACGACCGCTCAAGGCCTGCTCCTGCCGACGGATGCGGGCCACATCCGCCGGATGCTTCCTCAACATGGGATAACGTTCAGGGTGCGTGCTCATATAATTCAATGACAATCGCTGCACAGCCGTAAACGGCCGGAAGCCGTCTTCCGGCCTGCCCCCTACCTCGCGCACGATGCCCAGCCGCTCATTGCTCTCTATCCATTGGCTGAAATAGTGGTTGCGCGAGGAATAGCCGTCCAGCCGCCCCGACCGATAGCGCACCTTTTCCAGATTGCGGCAAAAAGCCGCGAAGTCTGGCTGCCCGCCGCGTGCCGTCAAGGTCAGCGCAACGACATTCTCCACAAATGTCGTGCAGTCCAATTCCCGGAGATTGACCACCAGCTCTTCCGTCGGATTCACCTCAAGCGTAGCCGCCACATAAGGCGTGCCTACAAATTTCCCGGCAAAGAACAAGGTCAGATCCGTTCCACGCGGCTGCCGGCCTGCCTCGGAAAGCCATTCCACCACCCTCAATGAGTCGGCGGCCGTATAAGTCAACGCCGGCAAACGGTGGGGACACAAAAACATCCCCACCCATAAGACAAAAGCACATATCCTGTATCTCATAACCGTCCTTTTTAAAGAATCACTTGATGTCATGCGGAAAACATGCAAATTTACAAATATCAACGGCAACCGGAGCACCTCGCTGACATTTTTTCAAAAACGGACATTTTTACCGGAACAAAAGGCAGAAGGCTGCTGAAAAAAACGTATTTTTGCAGCATGAAGAAGATAATCCTGCTTTTCATTCTGCTGTACGTGACAGTCACGGCACCTGCACAGCGAAACGAGATACTGGACAAACGCCTGCACACACTGCAGGTGGTGGTAAACGATGACCCTCTGCTGCCTCCCATCATGACTTTGGGCGGACACAATCATGTGAAAATCAGTTTTGATGAATTCTCACATGAGTACCACCGCTACATCTACAAGGTGGAGCATTGCAATGCCGACTGGACGCCGTCTGACGAAATATTCGAATCAGACTTCCTGAACGGCTTCAACGACAATCCCATCGAGGATTACGAAAAAAGCTTCAACACCACGATGCTCTACACGCACTACGCCTTACGCATCCCGAACGAATACATCTCGCTCAAACTTTCGGGCAACTATAAAATCACCGTCTACAACGACGAGGGAGACGAACCGGTGCCCGTACTGACAGCCTGCTTCAGTATGGTGGAGCCGGGAGTGGGCATAGCCGCCACGGTGAGCAGCAACACAGACATTGACTTCAACAAAGCACATCAGCAGATGGACCTCACCGTCAGCTACGGACAAGCCAGAGTGATCGACCCTCACCGCGAACTGCAAATCGTGATTCTACAAAACCGCCGCTGGGACAATGCCGTCGTCAACCCGCGTCCGAACATCCAGGCAGCCGGAAAAATAGAATTCACACACAACCGTCAGCTGATTTTTCCGGGCGGAAACGAATATCACAAGTTTGAAATACTGGATGTGCATGTCCCGACACTCAATGTAGATCGCATGGAATGGTTCGACCCTTATTATCATGCCACACTTTTTCCTTCACAAACAGCGAAAAACTATCTGTACGACGAGGATCAGAACGGGGCTTTCATCATCCGCAACAGCGATGACTATGACGTGGACTTCACCTGCGACTACGTCTTCACACACTTCACCCTGAAAAGCCCGCGACTGCCGGGCGGAGACGTCTACATCAACGGAGCATGGACCTGTAACCGCTTTCTGCCTGAATACAAAATGGACTACAACGACAGGACACAGGCCTACGAGGCCACGGTCTTGCTGAAGCAGGGTTACTATAATTATAACTACCTTTTCGTGCCGGAAGGAGAAACCGTGGGAAACACGGGCCCGACGGACGGCAATTTCTACGAAACAGAAAATGAATATATCGTTCTGGTGTACCACCGTCCCAACGGCGGACGATACGACAAACTGATCGGCTACCGCCGGATGAACTTCATCAGCAGCAGACAATGACCTTCATCTGCCGCACACCTGCGGCAGAACATAAACGATATTATGGCAGAACATATCCTGAACATCTTGCAACTCATGGGAGAGACGCTACGCATCCCCACCTCTTTCGTGGTGATAGAGTTCATCGGCACCTTGGCAGCGGCCATCTCCGGCATACGACTTGCCTCGGCAAAGAAGTTCGACTGGTTCGGCGCTTATATCGTAGGCATGGCAACGGCCACGGGAGGCGGAACGCTCCGCGACATATTATTGGGCCTTCCTCCGTTCTGGCTCACCAACCCCATGTACGTCATCTGCTGCGCCGTCGCACTGGGACTGGTGATTGCATTCGGGCGCAAAATAATCCGCGAGAACAACACCTGGTTCATTTTCGATACAATCGGACTGGCCTTATTCAATATTGTCGGACTGGAGAAGACGCTGAACATGGGCTATCCCGTGTGGACAGCCATTGCAATGGGATGCATCACGGGAGCCGCCGGCGGCATCATCCGCGACATTCTCATCAATGAAGTGCCGCTCATCTTCCGACGGGATATCTATGCCATGGCCTGTGTGGCTGGAGGCGTGGTGTATGTCATCGGCTATTCATGGAACATACAGGCAGAAACCAATGCCGTCCTTTCGGCCATCACCGTCATCACCATCCGGCTGCTGGCCGTAAAATTCCACTGGAACTTCCCCATCCTGAAGGGAGAGGATACAAAAAACTGACCGTCAGCGACTGACGGCCAGTAGCTCGCGTTGCCTGCGGGGCAACTTTTTCACCACCTCATCGTAAGAATGATCTATCAGGTGAAGAATCAGATCGTCCGGCACATCACCGTGCGTAATGGCTATCTGATTCCAGTATTTCTTATTCCAGTGCCAGGCTCCGGCTATACCGGCATAACGTTCTCTCAGCTCAATGGCATAATCCGGATCGCACTTCAAACAAAACCAATCCACATCATCCAAGCCGATACTGGCAAAGATTTTCCCCATCACTCTGAACACCAACGTGGTATCATCAAAAGGAAAATCTTCGGTCGCCATGGGCTTAGCGAGACAATAGTCTCTGACCCGCTCAACATTCATCCCTCATGTGTTTCAGGATTCCAACAAGCCGATCTCACGCCACTTAGTCACCACTCCGTTCACATCCTTGCGGGCCGTCTCACTGTCCACCTCATAAGCCGACAGCAAAGCTTCCTCCAGCATCGATTCATCAAAGTCTTTTCCCACAGCTGCCTTCCAAAGGAAAGCCGCCGTCTCGTTCAGACTGACAATCTTGCTGAAATCTATATTTTCCATACCGCATGACAGGATGACATGCTCACCGCAAATCTCACGCAACTCAAAGCCTTTCTTAATTCTCATCTCGTTATATTTGAAAGTTTTATCCCTAATCTGTAAACATACAACAGGTAACGGCGTACAGGCAATGCCTTACGCCAGAAACGTATCAGCCTGCACAGACGCGGATCGGAGGCCGATACTACGCGATGTCTGTATATATAATGTGTGACAATTCCTATGACATCCGTCGTCCGGCACTGCTCCGTCCCTCTCAAATTGCCATCACCCATCAGGCACAAATGCTCTCCGTCACGGGCAATGATACGGTGCAGCACATAGACTTTCGGACGAATCTCTGCCAGCACAGCATCTCCCACGCTCAGATTCTCCGGCGGAGCTGCCAATATGACCCGGTCACGGCAATTTTCCAAAAAAGGACGCATGCTGTAGCCTTTCACATTGATTGTTGCTGTATGACCGCTCCGGATCGCCTCGCGCACTTTCTCCAGCAAAACGGCATTCGGCACTTCCAGATGCCGCACTGCCGCACATCCGTTATCTTTCTGTGCTCTCATTTCCCTGTCAGTGTAACATAGCTCAAACGGGCAGCCGCCTCATCCGGCAGACAACACAACAAATAATTGGGCGTAGTGCGGATAATCTCTGATATCGTATCGCAATGAGCATGATGAATCCGCTCGTCCCATTTCATGGTGGAGATGGAGGGCAACAAGGAGGCAAAAGCTTCCAGCACACTTTCACGCCGGATAACATTCTGCGGATATTGCTTCAGCTGGCAAAAGGCACCGACCGGTGCTTTGACATTACGATAACAAGGTGTCTTTCCACTCCATGGAGACCCATACACATAAACGGTCCCATCAACAATACGCACCACAGGATTGTCGTCGTTCATCAGGTCTGAGCCGGGTATGTAACGCAACCACAAGGAGGTATGCGTACTCTTTCCCGTACCGCTCTTGCCCAAAAAGCAGAACGCCCGTCCCTCATTCCGGACAACAGAAGAATGCATGAGCAACGTGGCATAAGGCGCCGATGCAAAAGCAAAGACCAGCATCAGGGCATTATTCAGGCCAAAATATCTCAAGGGCTCCTCATCGGTTTGCAACGCAGCCCGGCATTCTGAAAAAGATGCATCGGACTGCAGCAGACAACACAGCCTTTTCTTCTCGTTGCGAATCTCGAACTGATAACCGCCATCGGGCAAACGCCAGACGCCGAAATTGTTCCCCCCACAGTCGAACTGCCCGACTTCATCACCTTTCTGCTCCCAGCTGAAACTGTCGTCCACCAACAGGCGGAACAATAAATTACCTTCTTCTCTGCTCTCGAAAGGCAAAAAAGAAGGCAACAAGCTATTATCGTTTCTCAAATCACAGAAAGACACCTCACACAGATGCCCTGCAATATTATATCTATACGTATTCATCATTTTTGGGGTTCAGGTTCATGCACAACGCTGTCCTTTTTATTCTGCACCGTTTCCGCAGGAGTCTCTTCGACCGGCAGGACAGTCTCAGGCCGCTCATACCGCGGTGCCTGGAAACGGAATGTGCCCGGCTCCAATTCCTTCAGCACGATATTATGATCGGCCATGTACTGTTTCTTGATTTTGTTGTACTCATCCAGCAACTTGCTTTTCTTTATATCGAAGAACACCACGCACGTACAGTTCGGCTGTCCTTTGATGGACTCCAAATAAGTCTGCAACTGATCACTGTAGATCGGACGATCTACCAAAAAGCCACTCTTGGTTTCTATATAAGCACTATCCAACTGTTGCACATCGGTGATATAAGCTATAGAATCCGTAAAAGAGGCTGAAAAGCCAAACATATATACAGTAGTCCGCTCCACTTTGGCCGATGCTGAAGCCAACGCACAGCACAATCCGATGAGCAACACCCATAAATGCTTACCTGTCGTGTTCATATTTTCTCTTTTTATTGGCTACAAATATACGAAATTCCGGGTAATAAGAAAAGTGAAAGCACAAAAAAGCGGAGCAAGTTCGCTCCGCTTCCTTTTTCATATTTCAACCAAACCGCTATCCCAAATAAGATTTCAGCAACTTGCTTTTCGTATTCTGGCGTAAACGCCTTATGGCTTTCTCCTTAATCTGACGAACACGTTCCCTCGTCAAATTGAACTTGTCTCCGATCTCCTCCAAGGTCATCTCCTGATGATTGATGCCAAAAAACATCTGGATAATCTCCTTCTCCCGTTCAGACAATGTGGACAAGGCCCGGTCTATCTCGCGCGACAAGGACTCGTTCACCAATGAACGGTCGGCCATAGGGGAGTCATCATTAACCAATACGTCTAACAAGCTATTGTCTTCTCCCTCAACAAAAGGAGCATCCACCGAAATATGACGGCCACTGACCTTCAAGGTGTCGGAAATCTTATCTACCGGTATTTCCAGCTCGTCAGCCAGTTCTTCCGGACTCGGACGGCGTTCGTTCTCCTGCTCGAACTTACTGAAAGCTTTGCTAATCTTATTGAGCGAGCCTACCTGGTTCAAGGGCAGACGCACGATACGGCTTTGCTCGGCCAAAGCCTGCAGAATGGACTGGCGAATCCACCACACGGCATAGCTGATGAACTTGAAACCACGGGTCTCGTCGAACTTCTCCGCAGCCTTGATCAGGCCCAAGTTTCCCTCGTTGATGAGGTCAGGCAAACTCAATCCCTGGTTCTGATACTGTTTGGCTACTGATACCACGAAACGCAGATTGGCCCGCGTCAGCTTTTCAAGTGCTGCACGATCACCCTTACGGATACGCTGCGCCAACTCGACTTCCTCCTCCACAGTAATCAGATCTTCGCGCCCGATTTCCTGTAAATACTTGTCCAGCGAAGCACTTTCACGATTGGTGATACTCTTGGTAATCTTTAACTGTCTCATTCTACTTCCACATATTAAACGTACAAAATTACTATTTTTTATCGAAACGCGGATGCCTTTTTCACATTATTTATATTATAAGAAGCAAGAATCCGCATCCGCATCTCACCAACACAGCTTCCGCAAAAGCAGAAATGAAAGACTCTCCCCCACAAAGTGCCGGGAAGAGTCTTTCATTTTTCCGTCTGTCAGAAGACGATCCGACGCATCCGATCAATCGTCCAGCTCGACAACCATGCTCTTCTTGATTCCACTCTGAGTGATGGCCCGAATCCACAAGGCACGATCGGTAGAACGGTTAGCCTCTTTAACCACCTCTTCAAAGTCTTCCAACGTAGTCATCGGCTTGTCGTTCACCTGCAGAATGATCAGCCCCTTCGTGACACCTGCGTCGGCCATCTTGCCTTTCTTCACGGCTACGACTTCCAAACCGTAGGGTAAATCCAACTGACTCTTGGTCTCTTCGTCCAAAGGCTTCAAGGCCGCTCCGAACTGGTCCATGTCCAACTGCTCCAGCACTCTGGTCGTTCCCTGAGCGTTACGCAGCACGGCCGAGACGGTCTCTTTCTTCTTGTTGCGCATATAGGTAATCTTCACCTTGTCGCCCGGCCGCATCGTGCTGATGGTCTCCTGCAGCTCGGCTATCTTCGTCACTTCCTTGCCATTGACAGCCGTCACAACATCGCCCTTCTTCAGGCCGGCCTCTTCGGCTGTGGAGCCCTCCTGCACCTCTGCGATGTAGACACCGTTCATCGTGCCGAGGTCCACATCATTACCTTTCCTCTTCTCGTCATCCACATACCTGGAAACGTCAGTACCCATCACACCGAGCTGTGCACGCTGAACAATGCCGAATTCTTTCAGGTCAGACACCACTTTGTTCATGATAGACGTGGGGATGGCAAAGCCATATCCTGTATAAGACCCCGTCTGGGAGTAGATCATGGCGTTGATACCTACCAGCTCTCCTTTGGCATTCACCAGCGCACCGCCTGAATTTCCGCGGTTGATGGCGGCATCGGTCTGGATGAAGCTCTCGATGGAGTTGGCCCCCATCGAGCGAGCCTTTGCACTGACAATACCGGCTGTCACCGTAGAAGTCAGGTTGAACGGATTGCCCACGGCCAGCACCCACTCGCCCAGCTTCAGTTCATCGGAGTTGCCGATGGGCAAAGTCGGGAAATCCTTTCCCTCAATCTTCACCAAGGCCAGGTCTGTCTGCTCGTCTGTTCCTATGATACGTCCCTTGAACTCGCGGTTGTCGTTGAGCTTTACCAACAACTCATCGGCTTCGCTCACCACATGATTGTTCGTTACGATGTAGCCGTCGGAGGAGATGATCACTCCCGAACCGGAGCCTTCACGCTTTGGAGTCTGGATCTGACGGCGCTGCGTGCCTCCGCCGAATCCGAAGAAGTCGCCGAAGAAGTCGGAGAAAGGATCCTGCATTTCAACAGTTTTGGTCTTACTGTTCGTGGTCACCTTTATGTATACCACGGCATTGACCGATTTCTCGGCAGCATAGGTCAGATCCACCAGTCCCGAAGGAGCTGCAACCGATGACTGCGCCTTGCAAGGCGAATCGATACATCCCATCACACAAAAGCTGCCCACAAACAAGGCTGCTGTGCCCAACACTTTTTTTGTTGCTCTTTTCATCGTTTTCTTTATCATATCAAATATCTTTTAGATTGCTCTTTGCGTAAGAAAGTGACACAAAAATAAGGCCAAAAAGTATTGGCATGTACGCCATGCAATTGCTTTTTGCTATCTTTTAACAGTGGGAGAATCGACATTAACAGCGCTTAAAAACGGACACGAACGATTTCACATTCGTTGACCAAAGATTTGGCAGACTCGATAAAAAGACGTACTTTTGTCTTATCCAAAAGCAGTCGGTCGGCCTGTCGCTGCCGCTCTGAGCGGTTGAGGAAAGTCCGGGCAACAAAGGGCATTCCACTTCTTAACGGGAAGTAGCCTGCGAGGGTTAGATCATGCAGAAGAAAATAACCGCCTTTCTCCGCGCGGGAAAGGTAAGGGTGAGAAGGTGGGGTAAGAGCCCACCGGTCGGATGGTGACATCCGAGCCGTGCATTCTGGAAGTTGAAAGTCCGCGTAAACCGGCGACACAGAGAGGGCTGCCCGCCCGAGCCGGAGGGTAGGACGATAAAGCCGTGCGGCGACGTACGGCTCAGATAAATGACAGGCGTTCTGCCTCGGCAGAGCACAGAACCCGGCTTACAGACCGACTGCTTTCTTTTATTCGTACGAACCCTTTCAGCCGAAAGCCTATGCCATTCAGTTTCCACCAAATGGAGTTCTTCTTCTTCCACAAAATATGGTTTGTCGACGACGAGAAATTCTCACCGCCTAAACGCTATGCCTTCAACATTCTGCGCAAACTCGTGCTCACCCTTGAATGTTTCTACAGGAAGAACCTCAACAACCACGCCTCTGCCTTGACTTATTCCACCATCCTGGCAACCGTTCCCATCCTGGCGATTATCTTCGCCATCGGACGCGGACTGGGCTACGGTGCAGTCATCGAAGAGAAAATCAGGAGCAACCTGAGCGTCAATCAGGAATTCGCCAACATCGTACTGAATTTTATCAATTCTTATCTCGAACACACGCAGAGCGGTATTTTCATCGGCTTCGGCCTGCTGTTGCTGCTCTATACCGTCATCCAACTGACCGGCAACATCGAGCTGGCCCTGAACACCATCTGGGGCGTCAGGAACCAACGCTCCTTTTACCGCCAGCTGACAGACTATATCAGCGTATTCCTGCTGCTTCCCATCCTGATCATCATCAGCAGCGGCCTCTCCATCTTTCTGGCCACAATCGCGCAAGACTACCCTGACTTCATGGTACTGAGCACCACGGTGCAGGCCCTTATCAAGCTGTCGCCTTATGTAGTGAGCGGGCTGCTCTTCACCGGATTATACATGTATATGCCCAATACCGACGTGTCCTTGCGTCACGCCCTGCTGCCCGGCTTCATCGCCGGAACGGCTTTCCAGTTCTTACAGTACTTCTACATCCACTCGCAAATCTGGGTGTCGAGCTACAATGCCATATACGGTTCATTTGCCGCTCTGCCGTTATTCATCCTTTGGGTGGACTTCTCCTGGCTCATCTGTCTGTTCGGCGCACAGCTTTCCTACGCCAATCAGAACCTGAAAAGCTACTACTACATCAAGGACATCCACAAGATAAGCCGCAGTTATCACGATGTACTGATGATGCTCATCCTCTCAAAAATCTGCAAGCGGTTTGAAAAAGGGATGAATCCCTATACCATAAACGGACTGTCGGCAGAGACGGAACTGCCTGACGGAGTAGTGGAACGGCTGGTAAACGAACTCCGGCACATGAACCTGGTGGTGCTTGAATGCAACGAACAGTCGGACCGCCCGCGCATCACTCCCTCGCAGGATATCAACAAGATGACCGTAGGCTTTCTGCTGAAACAAATAGACAATTACGGCGACAGATACACGCCGGCTGCCATTCACCGCCACAACAGGGAATGGGAAAGTATCCGACGGATACGGAACAAGTTCATCAACAAAGACAACGACCTCCTGCTGAAAGACCTGTAATCAGACTGCGGAGCGCGGCTTTCACATCGGCAACATCCGGAAAGATGCCTTGCAGCCGTCCGGATCCGCACACACAGGCATATGTATTCCGCATCACGATGAACATTCTTGGGGAAAGACCGGTACGGTCTTGCGCACAAACCGGACAGCTTTTCCGCAAGACTTCCAGCCGGCAACAGGAAGCGCAAGAAATCTGCTTTGCATAACGCAAGAGACCGGACGGGAATCCCCGTCCGGTCTCTTGCGTTATGCCGTTCATGCCGTCCGGCCAATCCGGACGGCCGGTGCCGTAGCCGCCTCCGTCATTCCGCCTCGCCTTGTGTCAGACTCATCATCCGGCTCAGGTACTTACCGATAATATCGAATTCCACATTCACCTTCGTTCCCGGCCGGAATGCATGGAAATTCGTATGCTCATAAGTATAAGGTATGATGCACACCTGGAAAGTGTCTTTCGTCGGATTGCATACGGTCAGACTGACTCCATTCACCGTGACAGAGCCTTTGTCCACACAGAAATAGCCTCTCCTGACCATTTCCGGATCATAAGGATAACGGAACGTATACACATGGCTCCCCTCCGCATCCTCCACAGCCAGACATTCTGCCGTGCAATCCACATGTCCCTGCACGATATGCCCGTCCAGCCTGCCGTTCATCAGCATGGAGCGTTCCACATTCACTTCGTCTCCCACCTTGAGCAGGCCCAGATTGGAGCGGTCAAGCGTCTCTTTCATCGCCGTCACCGTGTAGCGGCCGTCCTGTATCCTCACGACGGTAAGGCACACTCCGTTATGCGCCACACTCTGATCTATCTTCAGCTCGTCCACAAACGAACACTCTAACGTAAAATGAACATTCTCCTGTTCCTTGACAATCCCTGTAACGCGGGCAACTTCTTCAACAATTCCTGAGAACATAATGCATAAATGTTTTCTGTTTTCTGTCTTTTAAAGTCCAAATATAAGCTTTTTGAAAGACATATTCAGCACCTTTGTCGAAAAAAAATCCGGGACGGTACATTTTGTTTTCCGCTTTTCCAAAATCTTCGTACTTTTGCAACGATCATAAACATCTACATTCATGAACTATAAGAATTACATTTTCTGCGCTGTCTTTCTGCTACAAGGACTGACCGTTGCGGGACAGGATTCGGTGCGCTGGTCCTTACAGGAATGCATAGACTATGCCCTTGCCCACAACATCCAGCTCCGGCAAAACAGGCTCGCGGAAGAAGAAGGCGCGGCCGACCTGAGCCAGAAGAAAGGGGAACTGTTTCCCAGCCTGTCGTTCAGCACGACCCAAAGCATAGACTACCGCCCGCTACAGAAAAGTGCGTCGAACATCGTGACCAACGGCATAGCCAACAGTTCGACCAACAAGTTCACGGAAAACGGCAACTATGGCCTGAACGCTTCCTGGACGATATGGGACGGCGGGGTGACGCACAAGAACGTCAAAGCGCAAAAGATAGAGAATCAGATATCGGCACTGACCACACAAACCACGGCCAACAGCATACAGGAGCAGATTGCCCAGCTGTACGTGCAGATACTTTATTCAAAAGACGCCCTGAACGTCAACCGTGCCATGGCGGAAACCGCCGAGAAGCAGTTCAGCAGAGGGCAAGAGATGTATGAACAAGGCCAGATATCGAAAGCCGACCTCGCCCAGCTGGAAGCACAATCGGCCAGCACAAAGTATGACTGTGTGGCCACGCAGACGCAAATAGCCAGCTATACCCGCCAACTGAAGGAGCTGCTCGAAATCACCGACGACCGGCAGTTCGACATCTCCGGCATCACATCGCAGGACGAGGACGTGATGTCCCCCCTGCCTTCCGTGAACGACGTGTACATGCAGGCACTCAACACACGTCCGGAAATCAGGAGCAGCCAGCTGAGCATCGATGCAGCCGACCTGAACATCAAGATAGCCAAAGCCGGCTATTACCCTTCCGTCTCACTCACGGCGGGCATCGGCGACAGCCATTATTCAGGCAGCCGTGAATCGATAGGCGAACAGATGCGCCAGAACCTGAGCGCATCAGCGGGCGTCACACTGTCGGTGCCCATCTTTGACAACCGCCGCAACAAGACCAACGTGAAGAAAGCACAGCTCAGCAAAATGGAAAGCGAGCTGCAACTGCAAGACCAGCAGAAACAGCTGTACAGCACCATAGAGGAATACTGGCTTAACGCCTACAGCAACCAACAGCAGTATGTGTCGGCAACAGCCAGAGTCAAAAGCGCACAAACCAGCTATGAGCTGCTGGACGAACAGTTCCGCAACGGACTGAAAAACATCGTGGAACTGATGAACGGACGCGACGAACTGATGAGCGCACAGCAAGACAAGCTGCAATGCAAATACACAGCCCTGCTCAACATGCAGCTGCTCAGTTTCTATCAAGGCGAAAACATAAACCTGTAAATAACATCAACCCAATATGAAAAGGAAAAAAATCATCATCAGCATCGTCATATTCATCGTGGCGGTTGCCGTAGCCTTCATGGTATGGCCCAAGAAAAGCGTAATGGTGGAGTTTGAAATGACAGACGTGACACCGGACACCATCCGGAACACTGTCACTGCGACAGGAACCATAGAACCGGTGACGGAAGTAGAGGTCGGCACACAGGTGTCCGGCATAATCAGTAACATTTACGTAGACTACAACAGCATCGTAAAGAAAGGTCAGGTCATCGCCGAGCTGGACAAGACAAACCTTATCAGCCAGCTGAACAGCGCCAAAGCCAGTCTTGCAAGTGCAAAAAGCGACCTGGACTATCAGACGGCAAACTATAAACGCTACAAGACGCTGAATGAAAAAGGACTGGTGAGCAAAAACGAGTTTGAATCGGCTTATCTGGACTACCGGAAAGCACTGGAAAACTACAACACCTCAAAAGAAAGCGTGAAGACCGCCGAGACCAATCTGGGTTATGCCACCATCACTTCGCCCATCGACGGCATCGTATTGAGCAGAGCCGTGGAAGAAGGACAGACCGTGGCCTCCAGCTTTGAGACTCCGACCTTGTTCACCATCGCAAAAGACCTGACCGACATGCGCGTCATCGCCGACATTGACGAAGCAGACATCGGCAGTGTGAAAGAGGGACAGAACGTGACCTTCACCGTAGACGCCTACCCCAATGACACATTCCACGGCCAAGTGACGCAGGTACGGCAGGAAGCCACCACGACCGACAACGTCGTGACCTACGAAGTTGTCATTTCCGCTCCGAACAACGACCTCAAGCTGAAACCCGGACTGACAGCCAACGTCTCGGTGAGCACACTGGAACGCACAGGCGTGCTCAGCGTAAAATCCAAAGCCCTGCGCTTTACGCCCACAAAAGAAGTATTGGGCAACAGCTACAAAATAGTGGACACCGAAGGCAAGAACAAACTGTGGACCCGCGAAGGCAACACACTGACCGCCCACAACGTCAGAACCGGAGCGACCGACGGCGTGCGCACTGAAATCATCAGCGGCATCAAACAAGGCACCAGCGTGGTGATCTCCATGAATGAACTGAAAGAAGATACAGAGGAAGAAGAACCGACGGAAGCCAATCCGTTCATGCCTCACCCCAGAAAGAAAAAGGATAAGAAGTAACTCCAAAAACATCTTTCATCATGGAAGAACAAGCCAATAAGAAAATCGTCATCGAACTTCAGGACGTCCGGCGCAACTTCATCGTGGGAGACGAAGTGGTGCATGCGCTCCGTGGAGTGTCATTCAAAATATACGAAGGCGAGTTTGTCACCATCATGGGAACATCCGGTTCCGGAAAATCCACCCTGCTGAACCAGCTGGGATGTCTGGACACGCCCACATCGGGCGAATACATCCTCGACGGCGTAAGCGTCCGCACCATGAAACGCCGCGAACGTGCCGTGCTGCGCAACCGCAAAATCGGGTTTGTGTTCCAGAATTATAACCTGCTGGCCAAGACGACTGCCGTCGAGAATGTGGAACTGCCGCTGATGTACAACTCTTCCGTATCGGCCAAAGAACGCCGCGAAAGGGCTATACAGGCACTCGAAATGGTGGGACTGGGCAACCGCCTGTTCCATAAGTCCAACCAAATGTCGGGCGGACAGATGCAGCGGGTAGCCATAGCCCGCGCACTGGTGAACAACCCCGCCGTGCTACTGGCCGACGAAGCCACCGGAAATCTGGACACACGTACATCATTCGAGATTCTGGTGCTCTTCCAGAAGCTGCACGCCATGGGACGGACAATCATCTTCGTCACCCACAATCCAGACATAGCGCACTACAGCAGCCGCAACATCATATTGCGCGACGGGCAAGTGAAAGAAGACACGGCAAACCACGAGATCCTGTCGGCAGCGGAAACACTGGCCCAATTGCCCATCCCGCAAGACGACTAAAACGACAACGACATGAATACAACCAACCTATTCAAAATAGCGCTCAAGGCCATAGCGTCCAACAAACTCCGCTCTTTCCTGACGGCATTGGGCATCATCATCGGCGTGGCCTCCGTCATCGCCATGCTCGCCATAGGACAAGGCTCCAAACGTAGCATCCATAAACAGATCTCCGAGATGGGGTCCAACATGATCATGATTCATCCGGGAGCAGACATGCGCGGCGGAGTCCGGCAAAACGCAGACGAGATGCAGACACTGAAACTGGAGGACTACGAAAGCATACGCGACGAAGCACGCTATCTGTCGGCTGTCAGCCCGACAGTGAACAGCAGCGGCCAGTTTATCTACGGCAATAACAACACGCCCTCGACCGTCTATGGCGTGAACGAAGACTACCTGACCATCCGACAGCTGAAAGTGGAGGACGGCGAATTCTTTTCAGAACAGGACATAAAGACCGCCGCAAAGGTCTGCGTATTGGGCAAAACCGTCGTAGACAATCTGTTTCCTGACGGCGGAGACCCTATCGGCAAAGTGGTGCGTTTCAACACCATCCCTTTCCGTGTCGTAGGCGTACTGAAGTCGAAAGGCTACAACTCCATGGGAATGGACCAGGATGACCTGGCTCTCGTTCCCTACACCACCGTGATGAAACGCATCCTGGCCATCACCTACCTGCAAGGCATCAACTGTTCGGCCGTAACCGAGGACGCGACAGACATGGCAATAGATGAAATCACTTACATCCTGCGCAAGAACCACAAGCTGAAAGAAGCTACCGAAACATCCGAAGCAGAAGCCGACGATTTCACCATCCGCAGTCAGGAAGAAATAGCATCCATGATGAACTCTACCATGGACCTGCTCACCATTTTGCTGGGCAGCGTGGCCGGCATTTCTCTGGTTGTGGGCGGCATCGGCATCATGAACATCATGTATGTGTCCGTGACCGAACGGACCAAAGAAATCGGATTGCGCATGTCCGTAGGTGCCCGCGGTATAGATATCCTGAGCCAGTTCCTCATCGAAGCAGCCATCCTGAGCATCGCCGGCGGAGTGATCGGCGTCATTCTTGGAGTCGGGGCAGCCTATGTCCTCAAGGCCGCAGCCAACATGCCTGTCTTCATCCAATGGTGGAGCATCATCATGAGCTTCGGCGTCTGCACATTCATCGGCATCTTTTTCGGCTGGTATCCGGCCAAGAAAGCAGCCAACATGGACCCCATCGAGGCCCTTCGATATGAATAACCATGAAAAGCAAAAGCAACTGCAAGGTATCCTGGGAACTAATTATCCACTTGTGCGCGTGGATATTCCTGTTCTGCCTGCCCCCCATGCTCATGGGGCATTCCAGAGAGCTGCCGGAGAGAGGAGAGTCGTTCCGCATGATGGGGCCGCCCTTGGGTATGGCCATGATATTCTATCTGAACTACTTTTATCTCGTTCCGCGACTGCTGTTCCTGAAACGCAACAAGACCTACCTGCTTTCCAACGTGACGGTCTGCATCCTGATGCTGCTCTTCATCCACATGTGGTTCGAACTGGCCAACGCCTTCTTCCCCACATCGCCCCCTCCCCACATAAGACACCTGCAGACATGGGAATTCATCCTGTTCCGCCTGCGCGACTTCACGATGTTCGCCCTGATAGCGGCCTTGGCGGCCGTCATACGGATGAGCCAGAAGTGGCACACGGCGGAAGTGGCCCGCCAGAAAGCCGAACTCCGGCGGATTGAGGCGGAACTGAAGAACCTGCACAATCAGATTAATCCTCACTTCCTTCTCAACACACTGAACAACATCTATGCGCTCATCACTTTCGACACGGACAAGGCGCAACAGGCCCTGCAAGACCTGAGCCGGCTGCTACGCCACCTGCTTTATGACAACAACCAGGACTTCATTCCGCTGAACCGCGAAATAGAATTTCTGCATAACTACGTAGCTCTGATGAGAATCCGGCTCTCACCCACGGTAGAACTGCGCTTCGACACGGACATTCCGGCGGAGAACAACATACGGATCGCACCGCTTATCTATATCTCACTGTTCGAGAACGCCTTCAAGCACGGCATCAGTCCTGTAGAAAAAAGCTTTATCCATATCCGTATCTTCACCAGCCAGCCGGACAGTCTGACGTGCGTGATTGCCAATTCCAACTACCCCAAAAGGCGGAATGACATCAGCGGAAGCGGCATCGGACTGGAACAAGTACAGAAAAGACTCGACCTGATCTATCCCGGAAAATATAACTGGACCAAAGGAACAAACAGCGAACAAACGGTCTACACCTCAACACTGACCTTACAAATTCAATCCACATGACGCTCAAATGTATCATCATCGACGACGAACCACTGGCTCTCGACCTGATAGAAACCTATGTCAGGAAAACAACCTTTCTGCAACTCTGCGGAAAATACAACAGTGCCGTGGCCGCACTCAACCAGAGTAACCTGCAAGACATAGACCTGCTATTCTTAGACATACAGATGCCTGACCTCAACGGACTGGAATTTGCACGCCTGCTGCCGCCTGACACACGAATCGTCTTCACCACGGCTTTTGAACAATACGCTCTGGACGGCTTCAAGGCCAATGCCCTTGATTATCTTCTCAAGCCCATCAACTACAACGAATTCCTGTCTGCCGCCCGCAAGGCTTTGGAATGGTTCACCCTGAAACGAAAAGCGGCACAAGGCAACACGGAAGACGGATTCATCTACGTCAAATCCGAATATAAGCTGATTCAGATCCGGCTGGACGACATCCTCTACATTGAAGGGCTGAAAGATTATCTGAAAATCTATGTGGAAAACGAGAACCGACCTATCCTGACCCTGACCAGCATGAAGAACATGGAAGAGAAATTACCCCGTTCTCGCTTCATGCGCGTACACCGATCATATATTGTACAGATGAACAAGGTGAAAACCCTTGATAAAGGACAAATCATATTCGGAAAAGTACGCATCCCCATCTCGGACACCTACAAAAACGACATTTTGGAATACCTGAATCGACATACATTATAAAAAGGTACAAAAATAAGGCCAAAAAACATGCCGTATGCCGCACTTTTATTAAATTTGCGCAGAACTTTAAAAACATGAATCCATGAGAAAAATCTTATTATTACTGTTGTGCATGCCCTTATTGGCTTTTGCGAAAGAGAAAAAAGACGATAGCAAATACCTGGCAGGCGCGGTGCCGGAAGTCAACGGCCAGGTATTGTTCCAACAAACATTTGCAGTGAAAGGCCAAAACAAACAGCAAATATACAACGTGATGAGGAAATTCCTCCACCAAATGCAGAAAGAAGAGATTCAGATGCAAGGCACAAAAATGGTGATGGAGGACTCTGTCGAATACACTCTTGTAGGGCGCTTTGAAGAATGGATGACTTTCAAGAAGAAACCTTTCGTGTGGGACCGGACACGCTTCCGTTATCTGCTGACCATCTGGTGCTCGGATGAAAAATGTCACATGGAACTGACACAAATCAGTTATTATTATGAAGAAGACATGGAAGGCTACAACGGACGTACATATCGCGCCGAAGAGTGGATCAATGATGCCAATGCCCTGAACAAGAACAAGACAAAACTGCTTTGGGGCTCGGCCAAATTCCGCCGTAAGACCGTAGACCGCGTGGAATACATCTTCAACCAGGCAAGAGAAGCTTTCGAAGTGCCTGTACCTGAAAAAGCGAGAGCCACACAGCTGATTGAAGATTAAACGGCACGCACACTGCCGTTATCCTTAAACAGCTTCTTCCTTTCACGCCTTGTACGGAAAGGAGAAGCTGTTTTTCTTTTCTGACATCATGCACAGGAAAGCACATTTACCGCAAACAAAATGTCAGGATTACACACTTTTCCAATGATGTGTGCAACTCTGACAAAAACGGCACAGACAACGCTTTTTTGAGCAAAAAACAGTCCGTTTTTCAGGACTAATCAGTTTCACTTGCAACTAATGCGAGCGCATCCATGCAGTTCTTGATTTTCAGTAAATTAGAATAAACAGAACAAAAAAAAGCCTTATTCAATTTACTTAAAAGTCCTTTAATTTGCAACTTTCCTCGTGATTTTGGCAAATAAAAACTATCTTTGTAACAGCACAAGCGGAAAGAAAGATGGAACAACAGGATGAAATCAACAAAATGTTACAGGAAGGTCGAATCAGTGAAGCCATCCAACGATTGAATACCCTGCTGTCTGCCGCCAGTCAGCCTGACGACCGGCTCTATTACCTTTTGGGAAATGCTTACCGCAAAGAGGGAGATTTCCAGCGGGCATTAAACTGTTATCTGGAAGCCATGTCCATCAATCCGGACAGTCCGGCGGCAGAAGCCCATCAGATGTTGATGAACATCATTGAATTTTATCACAAGGATTATTATAACCCGTAAACAAAAGCATTTATTGAAATTAGAATATCATGGGGAAATTTAAAGGTGCTATTATTGTAAATTGCGAACGCTGCAAAGGTTGCAACCTGTGCGTTGCGGCGTGTCCGCTACATATTCTTGCGCTTACAGAGAAACAAGTCAACAAGAAAGGGTATCATTATGCCGTGCAGATGCAGCAAGACACCTGCAACGGTTGCGCATCATGCGCCATCGTATGCCCCGACGGATGTATCACCGTATATAAAAAGAGAGAGGACTGAGCAAATGACAGAGAAAGAAGTTGTACTAATGAAAGGAAACGAAGCCATCGCACATGCGGCCATCCGCTGCGGATGCGACGGCTATTTCGGCTATCCCATCACCCCGCAGTCTGAAGTATTGGAAACACTGGCCGCGGAGAAACCGTGGGAAACCACTGGTATGGTCGTTTTGCAGGCAGAAAGCGAAGTAGCCTCCATCAACATGGTGTATGGCGCAGGAGCGGCAGGCAAACGCAGCATGACCTCATCATCCAGTCCGGGCGTGGCACTTATGCAAGAAGGCATTGCCTATATGGCCGGTGCCGAAATCCCAGGCCTGATTGTCAATGTGCAACGCGGCGGACCGGGTCTCGGCACCATCCAGCCCAGCCAGTCGGACTATTTTCAGGCCACGCGCGGCGGAGGCAACGGCGACTATAATGTCATCGTACTGGCCCCGGCTTCCGTACAGGAAATGGCCGACTTCGTGGACCTTGCCTTTGAACTGGCCTTCAAATACCGCAATCCGGCCATGATCCTGAGCGACGGCGTCATCGGTCAGATGATGGAAAAGCTCATACTGCCGCCTTTCAAGCCCCGCCGTACAGAAGAAGAAATCCGGCGTGAGTGCCCTTGGGCGTCTATCGGACGCGCCAAAGGCCGTCGTCCGAACGTGCTGACCTCACTCGACCTGGACTGCGCCAGCATGGAAAAGAAGAATCTGCACCTGCAGGCCAAATATAAGGAAATCAAGGAGAAGGAAGTCCGCTTTGAAGAAATCCGGTGTGACGACGCAGAATATCTGATCGTAGCTTTCGGATCGGCCGCCCGCATCGGACAAAAAGTCATAGAAATCTGCCGCAGCGAAGGCATCAAAGTCGGCCTGCTGCGCCCCATCACCCTATGGCCTTTCCCGACAGAGGCCATCGCCCGACTCGGCAGGCAGGTGAAAGGCATCCTGAGCTTTGAGATCAACGCCGGACAAATGGTGGAAGACATCCTGCTGGCCACAAACGGCCAGACTCCCGTGGCACACTACGGCCGCATGGGTGGTGTAGTCCCCGCTCCCGATGAAGTTATCAAAGCCTTAAAAGAAAAACTCATTAAATAAAACAACCGTTATGAATCGTGAAGAGAGAGATAAAATTGTCGAAGAAGCTATCCGGGGAAGCAAATCGCGCGGTCCCTCCGTCTACAAGGTGCGCAGTGTGATGAACCTTCTGTTTCTGGTCTGTGCGGTCATCGGACTGGTGCTCTATTTCGCCCTGCCCGACCGGCACATCATCGGAATGGCAGTCATAGGAGCCGGAATGTTCTTCAAAATCATAGAGTTCTTTTTACGTTTCCTTTTCTAATCCTTATGCGTCATGACAGAAGAAGAAATCATACAACCCGAAAACCTGGTCTATAAGAAACCCACGCTGCTCAATGACACCCCGATGCACTATTGCCCAGGATGCAGCCACGGTGTGGTCCACAAGCTGGTGGCAGAAGTGATAGAAGAAATGGGCATGGCAGAAAAGACCGTAGCCATCTCACCGGTAGGTTGCGCAGTGTTCGCCTACAACTACATAGATGTAGACTGGGTGGAAGCAGCCCACGGACGTGCACCGGCCGTGGCGACCGCCATCAAACGCTTATGGCCCGACAGACTGGTGTTCACTTATCAAGGCGACGGCGACCTGGCCTGCATCGGAACAGCCGAAAGCATCCACGCCCTGAACCGCGGTGAACACATCGCCGTCATCTTCATCAACAACGCCATCTACGGCATGACGGGCGGACAAATGGCACCCACAACGCTTATGGGTATGAAAACTTCCACATGCCCCTACGGACGCGTGGCCGACCTGCACGGCTATCCTCTGAAATTTACGGAAATAGCAGCCACACTGGAAGGCACATGTTACGTGACGCGCCAGTCCGTTCACTCTGTCGCCGCCATCCGGAAAGCCAAGAAAGCCATCCGGAAAGCCTTCGAGAACTCTCTGAACGGACGGGGATCCAGCCTGGTTGAAATCGTATCGACCTGCAATGCAGGCTGGAAACTGTCGCCGGAAAAGGCCAACCAGTGGATGGAAGAGAACATGTTCAAGTTCTATCCGCCAGGCGATCTGAAAGACACCACGGCAAACTCAGACACACATCAATAAAACAAAAGGAACATGAAAGAAGAAATCATCATAGCCGGATTCGGCGGACAAGGCGTACTCTCCATGGGAAAGATTCTGGCTTATGCCGCCCTGATGGAAGGAAAGGAAGTCACATGGATGCCTTCCTACGGCCCGGAGCAAAGGGGCGGAACCGCCAACGTAACAGTCATCGTCAGCGACAGCAGCATCTCCTCCCCCATTCTGAGCATGTACGACACTGCCGTTATCCTGAACCAGCCTTCACTGGAAAAATTTGAATCCGCCATAAAACCGGGCGGGACACTGATCTACGACGGATACGGCATCAGCACACCCCCACAGCGCAAGGACATCTCCGTCTATCGCATCGACGCCATGGATGCTGCGGCTGAACTGAAAGCCGCCAAGGCCTTCAACATGATCGTGCTGGGCGGACTGCTGAAAGTGCGCCCGCTGGTGGGAACGGAAGACGTGGTCCGCGCCCTGCGGAAAACGCTCCCCGAACGCCACCACAATCTCATTCCGATGAACGAGAAAGCTCTGCTGAAAGGAATGGAAATCATCTGTCCGGTAAAATAGACCGGCCGAAGGCAAGAAAAAAGCATAAAGGAATGTGTTTCTGAATTGGAAATGCACTCCTTTATGCTTTTTTCTTCTTATCTTTGCACCCGTTATGAGACAAAGACTTATCCTGACCCTATGTCTGTGCCTGTGCACGATGCTGTCGGCCATGGCACAGTTTCCGACCACCCCATACGGCACTGACGCTTACGGCAATCCCGTTGACGCCAACGGTAATCCCCTGCAGCTCGACGCCAACGGCAATCCTATCTACGACGGGAACGGAAACGACAGCTACATCTGGGGCCGCGACACCACAAGCTCGGAAGAAAAGATAATTCCCATCGGCTCATACGCCTGGACCATCAACAGCCGCTTCGGCGACGTCACTCCCGCCGTAATGGACACCCTGCCCGACAACTTCCAGAACTTCAACCTTACGGCAGGCCCGACCGGACAATACAACTTCCTGGGCAATCTGGGTTCTCCGCGACTCTCCCGGCTGTTCATGGACCGCAAGCCATACAGCAACTTCATCTTTGCCGACCCTTTCGACTATTTCTATACTCCCGTAGACCAATTCCAGTTCACCAACACCCTCAGTCCCATCACCAACCTGTCCTATCATTCCTGCGGAACAAAGCAAGACGGCGAAGACCGTCTGCGGGCCTACTTCGCCAGCAACATCAACAAAATCGCCGGCATCGGGTTCAAGCTGGATTACCTGTACGGACGAGGCTATTACAACAATCAGGCAACATCGCTCTTCAACGGCTCTCTTTACGGCTATTACAGGGGAGACCGGTATGACATGCACGCCTGGATCAGCGTCAACCACATGCGACTGGGCGAGAACGGAGGTATCGAAGACGACAACTATATTACGCATCCGGAGGACTTCGCCCGCTCGTTCGGTTCGAGAGACATACCCACCAATCTGTCGCAGAACTGGAACCGCAACGAAGATCAGACTTATTACCTGACCCACCGCTACAATCTGGGATTCTACAAAGACATAGAACTGCCCGACTCTCTTAAGCCGGTCATGCCTGCCGACTCCGTGCTGCTGCAAAGTCTGCGCGACAGCCTGCGCACCGTCTACGCCCAGTCGGACACAGCCTACCAGCATAAAGTCATGGACTCACTGCGCAACGATTTCATGGCACACCAGGAAACCCCGCAGGAGTTCGTACCCGTGAGCAGCTTCATCCACACGCTGAGTATACGGAACGCCAAACACACCGCATACTCTTACAACACGCCGGACAACTACTACGCCGACCTTTTCTACGGCGACCCCGACAACATGAGCGACCGCACACGCGCCTATGCCATCAAGAACACGTTCGGCATAGCCCTGCTCGAAGGATTCAACAAATGGGCCAAGGCCGGACTGACCCTCTTTGCCAGCCACGAATACCGCCACTTCATGCTGCCCGACCTGCTGGGAGGTACAAAAATAGGGCGCACATACGTGGAAAACAGTCTCTCCGTGGGCGGACGCCTCAACAAAGCACAAGGGAAAACCCTGCACTACGACGTCACGGGCGAGGTCGCGCTGCTGGGAGAGGACGTGGGGCAGTTCGACGTAGACGGACGGGCCGACCTGAACTTCCCCCTGTTCAAGGACACGGTGCAACTGGCCGCACGGGCTTTCATCAAAAATCTGAACCCCAGCTTCTACATGCGTCACTACCATTCACAGTTTGCCTGGTGGGACAACGACCTGAGCAAAGAGCTGCGCACCCGCGTGGAAGGCACGCTCTCCATAGGCCGCACCCGCACGGCACTGACCGTCGGAGTGGAAAACATCAAAAACTATGCCTATTTCGCCACCGACAAAATCCCTTATTACAGCGAGTCGGGCAGCCTGTCGGGCTACAGCAACCGCATCTCCGTGAAGCAATACGGCGGCAACGTGCAGGTGTTCAGCGCCAAGCTGAACCAGAACTTCAAGTGGGGCATCCTGAACTGGGAGAACGAGGTGGCCTACCAGAAGTCGAGCAATCAGGACATTCTCCCCTTGCCCGACCTCACGGCCTACAGCAACCTCTACATCGTGTTCCGTTTCGCCAAGGTGCTGCGCATACAGCTCGGAGGCGACGTGCGCTTCTTCACGGAATATTATGCGCCGGACTACGCCCCCATCATCCAACAGTTCACCGTGCAGTCGCCGGAAACGCGCATCAAACTGGGCAACTACCCCATCTGCAATGCCTACATCAATTTCCACCTGAAGCACTGCCGCTTTTATGTCAACGTCAACCACGTGAACAACGGAACCGGCAATAAAAACGCATTCCTCGTGCCGCACTACCCCATCAACCCGATGAACATCCACTTCGGTCTTTCCTGGAATTTCTTCAACTGAGGCACCGCCCGCAGCCTGTCCCCGGAGCCTCATCGCGCCCTGCCGCAGGGTGCGGACAAGTCCTGCGCACCAGAAACGGAAGCTTCGAGCAAGAGAAATAAACTCCTTGCGCATGAGAAATAAAAGTCTTGCGCAAAGCCGCACGCTTTCTTGCGCATAACCCCGGACGTTCTTGCGCACAAAAAATCCACCTGTTCCCGCTACGCCTTTCTGAACATGCCGTAAACCGGTGCGCCTTGCCCCGACAGTGAGGGGCAACAGCTGGGAAAAGGCATGCCGACAACCCGCAGCCTGACAGTAACATCCGGGAACGACGCATGACGCCTTCCGCAAACACATGAGCCACAACCGAAAGGAGCAGACGAAAAGGGGCGGTGCCGCAAACGACTACCGCCCCTTCCGTTTTTCTGTCCGCCGGCACATCAGGCCTTCTGCAACCGCAGTTCCTCGGCCTCAAATTCGGCCAGCTCTTTCCTGCGGGCCTCTATGGAACCGTAAAGATAAGACAAGGGAAACAGCATCAACCAGCTGAACACGCTGACAGCCACCGATGCCACCATAAACGAAATCACGATGAAAGCAGGCACGAATGCCGGAAGATCCGTAGCATCACCGCCCAGCACGGTCAGGGCGGAGAGATGACCGGCATGCGCCAGTATGCCCGCCGGCAACCAGCTGACCACAACAAGCAGCAGCAACAGCAGTCCGCTGCAAAACAACACGATGAACAAGAGTCCCCAATTCCTGAAACCATCTTTCAGCCGTGCCAGACTCTGCACGAAACGGTGCTCACCACACAGCACATAGTCCAGCGTCACCATGACATACGGAACGCCCAGCACCAGCAGAATGACGCCAAAAGCCACGAGAGTCCACACATCGGTCGCTCCCAGCCACCACACAAACGGTGTCAGCAGCAGAGCCAGCACAACCAGCCCCACCACGGCAAGCGTCAGCGCACGCACAGAAACCGCAAGCACACCGCGCCGCTCACTGCTCCACTTCAGAACGGGCCAAGCCGCTTCCCCGGCGTAACGCGACACGACATGCATCACCTGCCCCGCATAAAAACTCTGTGCCAGCAGCGACAGGACGAGCAATATCGCCAGCGTCAGCACGGAGGACATGAGCACCACCGGCTCCGTAGCCGCCCACCATTGGGCAAAAACCACCGAAAGCCGGTTCACAAAAACGCCCCACAGCCCGGCCACCACCGAACAGGCGGCCAGCGACGGCCACAGAAACTTCAGCAAGGGCAAAATATGACGGGTCGGCAATTTGAAACCCTCATCCAAACATTTCAGATAACTCCGCACCTGAAACAGTCCTTTTTCTTCATTCTCTTCCATAATGTCGTGCGAAAACTAAGCAGGGGCAAAAATACCACATTTTTCCTACAATCGTGCAGAGGATAACATTTTTTATACACCAACGGCAGGAGTGATGCGGACTATGAGAAACAGCGAATTAAGCAACTTTAACCTTGAAAGAGAAAAGACTAAAACACTTTTTTGTACTTTTGTAAACGCACATTAAGGAATATAAAAAAATATTGTACAATATGCGTTCTAAGCATCAAAAACAAATCAGCATGAAAAAACGGGATCTTTTTTGCACAACGGCCTGCGCGTCGGCCCTTCTGGCCGGTTGCCTGGCGTTGGCTGCCTGCAATGATGACACTGACGGTCTGGCCACCACCGTCGGACAAACCACCGCACAGCAGGACAACCTGCTCGACCTGAACGGCAACAGCGACATCTACGCCATCGACAACGGGGAATCTGCCGCATGGAGCATTGAGGAAACGCCCCGGTGGGTCACTCCGGTGAAGAAAAACGGACTGGCCACCGACTCCATCCGGCTGTATGTGGAGAGCAACAGCCGCACGCGGCGCGAAGGTACGGTGGTCATCCGCTATGCCGACGGCCGGAAACGCTCCGTGGCCGTAAGACAATCAACGGAACAGACATTCTTCCTGCAGCGCACCTACGCCGTGGGATGGAGTTTCGACGTGCGCACCTACATGGACTTCCGCGGGCTGCGCGACCAGGTGTTCAATACGCAAAAGCTGTTGGAGTTCGACCCCGACTGCTACAAAGTGCAGACCAACGCATCCAGCCAGATTGACTATTATCAAGGCGAAAGCGGCAGCGAACTGTCGGACAACATGGGGGCCAAGCTCCAACTGGACGGGAATTTCAGTGCGTTCAGCCTTGACGTACAGGCTTCGTTCGGCAAGACGGCCCTGAACGACTCCAAGCGGTTATTCACCAAAATCAGGAGCTGGTATCAGCAGAAACTCGTCACTCTCGAAATAGATGAATTGGATGCTCAGGAGGCAGAACTCTTCACCGCAGATTTCGCTGCCGAGCGCGAGAAAGTGATAAAGAGCGGCGGATCCGACGAGACCATCCGCGAACTGATAGACCATTATGGCACGCACTTCATCAAACTGGCCAGTCTGGGCGGATTCTATGAGTACTATTTCTCTTCCAGAACAGAAAACGTAGCGGACAACCTGAACATACAGGCTGCCGTCAACGTGGGCTTCGCTGACAAGTTCGGACTGAACGCCGATGCGAACTATCGGGACGACTTCAATTCGCTGGACGAGGAGCGGATAGAGAAATTCACGGTCAAGGGCGGAGATGCCGTCAAGCTGGCCACGGAAGTGGCCGCCAATGTTGTCAACGCAGACTCCATCGAATCTTGGCGGAAATCTCTTACCGACGAAGAGAAATACGAACTGATGTCTTTCCAACTGAGCAAAATTTCCAGTCTGTTCCCCGATGAGATACGGGACAAGATAGACAACTACACCGACAGATTGTACTATTACGACCTTCCTGTTACCCGCAGCTTAACCACAAAATAACTTTCATAAAAAACGATGAAAATGAAAACCTTATATTCAAAACTAGCCACTTTTGTTCTCCTTGCGGCATGGGTGTTCGCCTTATCCGCCTGCAAGGACGATACGCCTGTGCCGGGCGGCACAGGCTCGGACGTACCCACACAGATAGAAATGAGGCGCATCAACAGTTTCTATAAGATAGACGTCCCCCTGACAGGAAGCTGGACAGTGACGGAATACCCGGAATGGGCCGGCCCCATGAACGACAACGGCAACGAAGGTGAGCAGATTGTCCTCTTTGCCGACACCAATGACGAAGAAGAAGACCGCTCCGGCACGCTGACCGTTGTCGGTTCGGATGGTACCGTCCTGCAGTTCACACTGTTCCAGCATGGCCTGATCAGCGATGAAGACAACGGTGCGATACTTACAGAAGACGACCTCATGATGTCATACGGCGTAGGTTACACCGTGAACGTCTTTGGCCTCCCCGACCAAACCAAATACAATATGATGGCCAGCACTCCTATCAAGATGAACAAAATGTTCAAGATGCTCAAGACCATAAATGAGCCGGATGCAGTGAGGGATGAGGACCGCTATTATTCGCGGGTTGAGTCGGTGACCGGCAACAGCACCTCGGCGGTGGCCAACCAGCTGTCCATCAACGCCGGCATAGAAGTCGGCTTCTCCGCTTTCAAAGTGGCAGTCGACGCCGGCTATGCGAAAAATAATACCGGCAATGAGAAATACACCTATGCCATGGAAGAAATACAGCACATCGTGGGGTCGCGCGAACTCCGGCCCAATGCGCTCCGCTACATGGCGCAACAAGGCATGGACATTTTCCAGACCACATTCAAAAGATACATCGATGCCCTGAAAGCCAATCCGAACGACGAGACAACCATGCGCCGGCTCCTCAACCAATATGGCACCCACGTCATCACCCAAGGCACGCTGGGCGGAGAGCTGAAACTGTCCATGCAGTTGAAAGAGACTGATGAAATCTCTTCCAGCGACATCCATGCGGCATTAGAGCTGGGCGTATCCGTAATTAATGTAGGCGGAGATTTCAACATGAACAGCGAAGAAAAAGCCATCGCCAGCAACACAAGCATCTCACTGTCCACCTATGGCGGCAACAACGTCTACTCCCTTGCCCCCGGTACAACGTTCGCAGAATTCCAAAACCAGGTGAAAGACAAGAAGAAACTGGACGGCTGGGTATCCACCATCCAGAACAAGACCAGTCTGGCACTGATAGACATGGAAACCATTCCCATCTACGACCTGCTGCCCACCGAGGCCTCACGTAACGCCCTGCGCAAGTTTATGACGGGCAAATACCAGGACGAAATATATGCCAACGACACAACCTACCACGGACCGGACTTGTATGTGCTGCAGAACTTCTATCAGAAAATAAATGAGGAAAGAGAATCCAGCCTTACCATTCCGGAAATAGACGTGGAAGTCGTGGCCAGACGGATGCTGATGCCGGAACTTTCCGGCACGGAATATTCCACGGTCATCTACTCCGGAAACATAGGCAAGGTGGACTACACACGCGGCTTTTTCGTAGGCAGCCCCACCCGCAAGCCTTGCAAGTTCCATACGGACAGAAACGGCCGGTTCGTCACAGAAGAGTTCGAGACTCTCTCTACGGGAGCATTAACGGAACTGTACGTAGACGCCACGGGCAACATTACTATCTTCCCGGCTGGCCTTACCGAATTCTACCGCACAGTGGATTTCGAATGGGAACCTTTTGTATTGAATCTTGATGAAGTCAAAACAAGCCCTTACACCCTCGAATACGATGCAATCATCATGAAATCGAACGCATCATTGAAACTCATACTGGACAACGGAGTAACGGCTTGGCTGTCAGATGCCAGTTTTCAGAGCATAGCATGCAACGGAAACAACAATATCATATTGGCAGATCATACGGAAAATACCATAAAACAGACTTCAAACGCTGCAGGCATCGACATTCAAACAGGACAAACACTTACCATTTCAGGTAACGGAACTTTGAGCATAACATCTCCGCTGGGACCCGGCATCGGAACGTCGACCAACAACTCTAAAGGCGGAAATCTCATCATTACAGGAGGAAAAATAGACGTAAGGAGCTCTGCCGGAGCTGCAATAGGAACAAGTACCAATGGGCTTTTCACTTACAATTTTGGAGACATAACAATCACCGGAGGCGAGATTACGGCTGTTTCCACAGCTATAAACCATGCCGCAATAGGCAGTGGACCGAATGCGACATGCGGCAACATCAAAATAACTGATGGCGTAACCAAGGTGACAGTATCCAAAGGAATCAAAGCTCTCAGTGCCATCGGACAGGGTGATTCTTCCGGAACGTGTGGCACTGTTCAGCTTCTGACAGATAAAGTTTCAGAACTATAAAAAGAATCTCCGCCATGCACATACCTTATTATAATAGGATAGGGATTGCCCTCTCTGCCCTCTTCTTGCTGGCCGCTTGTCACGACGACGGACAGGAAAAGGCGGGCGGGGCAATACTCCAAACAGAACCGGTACTACAGTTCAACTCGGCCTGCCAGATAGACACCCTACAGTTCACTACCACCGGAGCGTGGACAGCTGACTGCGATGCCGAATGGATCACGCTGACCGGAACGCAAGGCAATGGTGACGGCATGGTGCAACTCTATGTACAGCAGAACGACGACGAAGCACAGCGTCAGGCCACAGTACGCATACACACCGAGAACGGCGATCTGAGCGTAGCCGTCAGTCAGGACGACAATTCCAACAACGGCAGCCCCATTCTGAACCTGACACGCGACTGCGGTCTGGGCTGGGGATACGACTGCAGCATAGACTATGCGGACCAGAGTGGCATAAAAGGACAGATTTTCGATGCAGCTGCCCTGCGGAACGACTGGGGCAATAACGCGATTGCCGTGATCCCCTCGTCCTCTACCAAAGCTTTCTTCAAGAAAGGAACAAGCGTAGAGGAACTGCAGACCGCCATCGGCGGAGCCATCTCTGGCGGAGTGGACCTGAAAATCGCCTCGGCCAAAGTGTCGGTAGCTTTCAACCAGCAAACCACCGAACAGACAAACCGGTTCTTTGCGTGGTGCCGTGACACAAGGACAGTGAAACTGGCCTACTTCGGTAATGATGTGGACCTCTACGACGAGGAAGTTCTGAAGTGGTGCACGACCTCCTCATTCCGGAATGCCGTGAAGAACAATACGCCCCAAGATATTGTCCGCAAGTTCGGGACACACGTAGTAACAGCCTCCTATCTGGGAGGAAAACTGGACTATTACTTCACCGTCACCCAGAACACAAAGACCACCGTGGAGCAGATTTCCACGACCATCAACGTGAAAGTGCTCTTCATCAGCACTTCTGCTTCTATCGTCGACGAAAAAACTTGGCAAGAAGTGAAAAAGAGTTTCGAGGGAAATTTCAACGTTTCCGGAGGAGGCGATGCCGGTATACGCCTGAACAGCGAGTTGCAGAAATACGCAAATGTTGGCGAACCGCTCACCGATCCTACCCTCTTCGAGCAATGGTATACCTGTTTCGAGGATCCGGCTACGGCAAAAGACGAAGACTTGGTGATGGTGAACTTCTCCGTAACACCCATCTGGGAAATCATCACCGGACTGAACCCGGCAAAAGCCAATGCCGTGGAGGATTACATCAGAAACACATATCTGAAATGAGAGAAACCATCAGGCACATTCTGCACTTAGGAACCATGGCGGCATTCGTGTTGTCGTGGTCCTCTTGCAGTGAGGAGGACGCCCTGCCTGCCGCAGACGGAGAGCTGCACCCTACCATAACGCTTGTGACCTCCATCGGCGGCATGGGCGACAATGGCTACAACGACCTGATTCTCGGTGGTGTCATGGACTTTGCCCAACGGCAGAACATAGCCCTGTCGGTCGTCTCGCCGCGGAACATCGACGAGGCACGGGCCGCATTGGACGACTATTGCGCGGCGAACACCATCGACCGCTCGCTCCTGATTCTGGGAGCCAGCGAACTGGAAGTGCTGTTGCAAGACAGTCTGCCGCCGCTGACCGACACGCAAAGCATCCTGCTCTGCGAGAGCGAGAAGGAGAATCTTCCTGCAAGAGTGCACACCGTCAGTCTGCGCCGCTACGGGGCGGCATACCTTTGCGGACGCATGGCGGGGGAGTGTCCGGAGGCCTGCGTTGTGGCCGCCTGTCCGGACGATCCTACCCTGCAACCCGCCATAGAGGGCTTCATACAAGGATATGCACAGGCCGAGGGAAAAGCGGCTACCGTGACCTATCTGGCCGATGACATCACAGGATTCAACGCCCCTGAAAAAGCCTATGCCGCGATGACAAGACTGTCGTGGGACGCCTTCGTCTTTCCCCTTGCAGGCGGGTCGGCCAGCGGTATATATAAATATGTACGCGAGGAAATGTTCTCCGGCATGCTGGTGGCCGGTATGGATGTGGACTGCTCAGCCTACTCCACCCGTACCCCGTTCTCGCTGACCTTGGACATTGACCGCCTGCTGTACCGGTGGCTGGATGACTGGACACAGGGCCGGGACATCGCTCCGCACACGGAATACGGCATGGCCGAAGGCTACGTGAACGTAACCGTCAACCCTGACTTTTTCGACCTCTGCATCGTATGGGAAGACTACTACGACCAGCCGGACTACTGGCAAAATGCTTATGACACTTACTACCCGGAAGCATTGGAAAAAGAGAAGAGTTTCTATGAGAATGAACAATAGACTGACGGCTCTCCTGCTGCACGCCACAGCCGTAATCGCCCTGACGGGCTGCCACGACGAAGAAAACCAGACAGCCGGAGTCGGGACCGTAACCTACAAAGTGGCTGTCATCATGCCCTCTTCAGCAGAATGCGACTGGAATCGCACCATCAGCTGGGCAAAGGAAAACTTAGAACAGGCACAAAACGGCTTCCGACAAATCACCCGCATCGAGACGGAACTGAAGAACGAAGACGATGCAGACCTGCAGGCATACATAGAACAGGTTGCGGCAGACGAGACATATGTGGCCGTCATCGGTCCTTACAGTTCACGGAACGCCGCACTGGCAGCCCGTGCCTGCGCAAAGAGCCGCAAACCGCTGCTCCTGCCCATCGCCACCTCTACGGAGTTCCAACGCACCGTAGCGGATCAGGACCATATATGGAACCTGAGTCAGAGCGACCTCACGCAGTGCGAGATTCTGCTGACACAGGCCGCCGTGTCGGAAGTAACGGGAGTAACCCTCCTCACCTCGGACGATGATTACGGTCAGAGCTTCAGCGACTGGTTCGCCTTTCAGGCCGTGGAGTTGGGATTGAACGTGGACAACGTGCTCACCTACAGCAATGAGGAAGAACTGAAAAGCAGTGTGGCCCAGCTGGACGACCACACGCAACGCAACCGTATGCTGCTCTTTGCGCCATCGCAAGTGGCAGACGTACTCTGTTTCGACAAAGCCTATTCCGAGACGGACAAGGAAACTTTCCCCATCGTATATTGTTCGGACGTGGCCTATTCCAAATCCTTGGAAGGCCACGTGGAGAACGACTACGAAGGCATATCGCCCAGTGCAGACCCGGCGTCCGGATTCATCCAAGCCTACCGGACGCGGTTCGGTGAGGATCCCATGGCCGGTGAGGCCCACTTGTTCGACGCCATTTCACTGCTGGGCTACGCACTTACCGCCTACGGGAACACAGACCTCAACGACGGCATAGGAAAAATTATCATCGGACGGGAAACATGGAACCGTAGCTGGCTCGCCAGCGACATGCAGGCAGCCCTGATACAGCTGCAGGCCGGACACAACCCGGACCTGAACGGCGTGACCGGCGACTGGACCTTCGACCAGAAATACCACTCCAGCGTGCTGAACACCACCTATTGCCACTGGACACTGCGGAACGGACACTACAAAACACTGGAATACCTGTCACCCGACGGCAGCGGACGCACCACCTCAACGCTGCAGGTGTGGGAGACTCAGGCACAACGCTACCAGCAGTTCGACCAGAACCAGCAAGATTTCCAATACGGCGAACTGAACGACAACTGGGCCATCGTCATCGGCACCTCTGACACGTGGGCCAACTACCGCCACCAGGCAGACGCCATGGCCATGTACCAGATTCTGAAACGCCACGGCTATGACGAAGACCACATCATCCTCATCATCGCCGACAATCTGGCCTACGACCCGCACAACCTCTACCCCGGCGTGGTAAAAGTGACACCGGATGGCGAGAACCTCTATACGGACCTGCACGTAGATTACAACGTGGCCGACATCAATATCACCGACCTGAAGGAGATTCTCATGGACCGTCCATCCGACCGCCTGCCCCAGACACTCTCTTCAGGCAAAAACGACAATCTCTTCATTTTCTGGTGCGGACACGGCAGTCCGAACTATCTGTCATGGGGGTCCTACGGCATCGTCTACGGCTGGCAGATCAGAGACCTCCTGCAGGAGATGAACCAGGCCGGACGCTACCGCAAAATACTGTTCGCCATGGATGCCTGCTATTCAGGAACCATCGGCAAGGCTTGCGAAGGCATTCCGGGCGTATTGTTCATCACGGCAGCCAATGCCTACGAACCGTCGAAAGCTGATATGAAAGACCCCGAAATGGGAGTGTGGCTGTCCAACGGCTTCACGCGGGCGTTTCAGGACATCATAGACGAGAATCCCTCCATCACGCTGCGCGACCTATACTACACACTTGCGAGGGTAACTGTCGGCTCGCACGCCACGGTATACAACATCACAAACTACGGCAACATGTACACGAACACGCTGCAAGAGTTCCTCAAATGACGCCGCACCGCCTCACCGGACGACCCACCGCCGTCCGCGCCGCTCCCACTTTCCCTGCGCCACGGCACACGCCTGCAGGCGGCACACGGACGGTACGGAAACGGCCCGCCACATGCAGGCATACAAGCAGGAAAATACTCTGACGACCGGAAAAAAGCCTCCGGAAGGAACCATGATTCGCCCCTTTTTTCGTACTTTTGCAATACGATTCAAATAAAAGACGCATGGACACGGACAGCACCATCAAATGGGGTTTCATAGGTTGTGGAGAAGTGACAGAAAAGAAAAGCGGACCGGCATTCTGTATGGTGCCCGGCTCGACCATCGAGGCTGTCATGAGCCGTAATAAGGAACGGGCGCGTTCTTACGCCGAAAGGCACGGCATTCCGAAATGGTATACCGACGCCCAAGAGCTGGTGGACGACCCGGAAGTCAATGCAGTCTATATAGCCACCCCACCGTCGTCTCACGCCACTTTCGCCATCATGGCCATGAAGGCGGGCAAACCTGTATATGTAGAGAAACCGCTGGCCGTCAGCTATGAGGAATGCGGACGCATCAACCGTGTGTCGCAGCAGACGGGAGTGCCTTGCTTCGTGGCCTACTACCGCCGTTATCTGCCCTATTTCATGAAAGTGAGAGAACTGATTCACAACGGTTCCATCGGAAGGGTGCAGAACGTGCAAATCCGTTTCTCCGTTCCGCCAAGAGACTTGGACTACAACAGCCACGAACTGCCTTGGCGCGTGCAGCGCGACATTTCCGGCGGAGGATATTTCTATGACCTGGCCCCCCATCAGCTGGATCTGCTACAAGAGTTTTTCGGACCTGTCACCAAAGCCATCGGTTACTGCACGAACCGGGAAGGCCTCTATGCCACGGAAGACAATGTCAGCGCATGTTTCCAGTTTGCCGACGGCATGCCAGGCTCCGGCTCATGGTGCTTCGTCGGTCACGAATCGGCCAGAACCGACCGTATTGAGATTGTCGGCGACAAGGGACAAATCTGTTTTTCCGTGTTCACCTACGAGCCTATTGCCTTGCATACGGAGCGCGGACGGGAAGAAATTGTCGTACCCAACCCGCCGCACGTGCAGCTTCCGCTCATCCGCAATGTGGTGGAACACCTACAAAAACAAGGCATCTGCACCTGCGACAGCGTAAGCGCGACACCGGTGAACTGGGTTATGGACAAAATCTTAGGTAAGCTGTAGAATGAAATTGTGCCTGCTGACTGCTGCCTGCCTGCTGCTCATGACATGCCGGAGCGCGATAATCCGTGCTCAAAAACCGAACCCCCAAATCCCATATACGGAAACAGACAGCATCCCCTCTTTCCAGACAGATACAGCCCGGCAGGAAAAAGGAAACATCTTCAAGCGTTTTTTCCGTGCCTTCAACGCAATAGACACAACGTATATCACCCCCAACAAATACAACTGGGCGTTCATGCTGCAAAATACCAACAGCTATGAAATCTACACCCTGCACAGCCGCGAACTGGATCAGAAGCTTTCGTTCAGTCCCAAGCCCGCCATAAAAATAGGTCCCTACCTTGGCTGGCGATGGATTTTTCTGGGATACACCTTTGAAGTGTCTTCACTGGGGAAAGGACATCAGTCGCAAAAGACAGAATTCGAGCTGAGCCTGTACAGCTCCATGTTAGGTTGCGACCTCATCTACCGCCGAACAGGCGACGACTTCCGGCTGAGAAAAGCCGACGGACTGGGGCAGGCCGCCGAAGCCGCAGAAGGAAGCAGCTGTCACGGCATCAACGTAAAAGTCACCGGCATCAACGCTTATTACATCTTCAATCACAAACGTTTCTCCTACCCTGCCGCATTTGCCCAAAGCACGGTGCAACGCAGGAGCTGCGGTTCCTGGAAAGTGGGACTCTCTTATACTGAGCATGCCCTGAACTTCAACTACAACGCCCTCCCTGCAGAACTGACTCATAACACCGGCCATGAACTGAGTCAGGACTTCCGCATCAACGACCTGAAATATACGGACATCAGTGTGAGTTGCGGTTATGCCTACAACTGGGTTTTCAAAAGGAACTGGCTGTTCTGCATCTCCGTGGCCCCCGCCATCGGCTACAAAAAGACTCACACCGACATCGAGCAAGAGAGCAATCCCCTGATTCCGTTTTTGCCCTCCTTCAACCTGAACAATTTCAACATAGACGCCACCGGACGCCTCGGCTTAGTATGGAACACCACCAAATATTTCGGCGGACTGTCGCTCATCATCCACAACTACAACTACCGTCACAAGCGGCTGTCCATCAGCAACACATTCGGAACACTAAACCTGTATATCGGACTGAATTTCAACAAGCGTAAGACATAAGCATCAAAACAAGAACACGGCATCAAGACATGGACAAGAACAATCATACCGACATCGAGCAACATCCGCTGACACCTTTTCTGCCCCCCGAAGCCAAGCTCCTCATGCTGGGCAGCTTCCCGCCTCAACAGAAACGCTGGTGCATGGATTTCTACTACCCGAACTTCATCAACGACATGTGGAGAATCATGGGACTACTGTATTATGCGGACAGAAACCGATTCGTTGACGCGACGGTCAAACGTTTCAAGAAAACAGACATCATAAACTTCCTGACCGAAAAAGGAATAGCCTTGTACGACACGGCCACTGCCGTAAGACGGCTGCAAGACAATGCCTCGGACAAGTTTTTAGAGGTGGTTATCCCCACTGACGTACAAGCCCTGCTGCGGCACATTCCGCTCTGCCGGGCCATTGTGACCACCGGACAGAAAGCGACTGAAACCATCTGTACCACTTTCCGCACCCCCACACCGGCCATAGGAAACTATAGTCTGCTACAAACAGACGGACGCGAAATACGGCTCTATCGCATGCCTTCCACATCGCGGGCCTACCCCATGAAGTTAGAGAAAAAAGCCAAGTACTATCAACGGATGCTGAATGAACTGGACATGCTTTGAAGCTACGCCAGTCAATCCAGCAGTCCGAAACGACGCAAGGCACGCACTACGCCATCATCGTCCACGGCATCCGTAACAAAAGCGGCAGCCTGCTTCACCTCATCCGACGCATTTCCCATAGCCACACTGCACGGCACATGGGACAACATCGGAATGTCGTTGCCGCCATCTCCAAAAGCCATGGCATCCTGCAACGTCAGTCCCTCATAAGCCAACACTTTGTCTATGCCCACACTCTTGCTTACTCCGGCAGCCACCACATCCGTAAACAAAGGATGCCATCGCATGGAGGAACAGTCGGGCATCAGCTGTCCCATCAAGCGCGGCTCGCTTTCCGCACGAAAGAAAGAAATCATCTGCAAGACTTCCTTCCCTTTTGCGCAAGACGGTCTGCAAACTTGCGGAACATGGATGTTGAGATAGCGGGCCACCTCCTCCACATCCGCACTCACCTGATTTACAAACAGTTCATCACGGCAGACAAATATAACGGGATAGGCCTCCGCACTTTGCTCCAGAAAATCCGCCACCCGGCAGACCGTAGCCCCGGACACGGCACGAGTGTAAATCTCATCACCGCCACGGGCAAAGCAATATGCCCCCGTCACCGTGACCATTCCGTCATACTCCACCCCGTCCAGATTATCGATAAACTGCACCGGACGCCCCGTCGCGATATAGACCTTGACGCCCTTGCGGCGCAAGGCAGCTATAGCCTGACGTGTGGAATCGGGGACACGATGTGTGCGGAACGAAACCAACGTCCCGTCTATATCGAAAAAAACGATTTTAGCCACGATCTCAAACCAATTATTTCCGGTCCTTCTCAGAAGCCTTCATCACGCCTGTAATGTACAGCTTCACCATCGGCTCACTGGCATTGGTGCGCACCGTAATACTTTTTTTGAAACGTCCCGGCAGTTTGCCATTCCCATTGTAGGTCACCTCCATCTGCCCCGACTCACCCGGTTTTACCGGCATACGGGTATAAGTAGGAACAGTGCAGCCGCACGATGCGATGGCCTGATGAATCACCAACGGTGCGTTCCCCTCGTTTGTAAAAGTAAAAGTGCATTTCACCACGGGGTCATCCTCCGAGAATGTACCCAAATCCTGCGTGGTCTTATCAAATACGATACGGGCCTCCTTCACGTCAGTCTTCTGCTCCCCGGCATTCTGGGCAGCGGCAGAGCCTAACCCCAACATACACAAAAAGGACAATGCCAAAAGTTTTCTCATTCCGTTTCTTATTTAAAAATCACCACAAAATTAGACGGTTTATGAATAGAATGCTTTGTTTCATGCTAAAAAATAGGATTTATTAGCACATCAAATGTCTTTTTCGTAACTTTGCACAGCGATAAAAGTTCCAAGAATATGTTGATTTACAACACCACTTATCACGTGCCTATTGAGGATGCCAGAAACTTTGTCATCTGGATCCATCAGGCATATATCCCACAGGCCCTGCAGTCCGGTCTGCTGTCCGCTCCCCGCCTCTGCCACATCCTGTCTCACCACGACGAAACATCCGAATGCTTCTCCCTGCAGTTTGAAACCGAAGGGACAGACAAACTGCACGAATGGTATGTGCATTCCGGCGTGGATCTGGAAAAAGAACTCAAAAAAACATTCAAAGAAAAAGTGGTGGGCTTCACTACACTGATGGACGTTATCGAAGAAGAGTAATGCCACAACTCTCATCCAAAACAGAGAAAATCATCCTTGGCATCGACCCCGGAACCAACATCATGGGCTATGGCGTGCTGAAGGTGTGCGGCAACAAAGCCTCCATGGAAACCATGGGAGTCATCGACCTGCGCAAATATGCCAGCCCGTACCTGAAGCTCGGACGCATCTTCGAACGGGTGACCGGCATCATCGAAGCCTATCTGCCGGACGAGATGGCCATTGAAGCTCCTTTTTTCGGGAAAAACGTGCAAAGCATGCTCAAACTGGGACGCGCACAAGGGGTGGCCATCGCAGCTGCCATACACCGCGACATCCCCATCATCGAATATGCCCCGCTCAAAATCAAAATGGCCATTACCGGAAACGGACAAGCCAGCAAGGAGCAGGTGGCCGGCATGCTGACCCGAATGCTGCACATCCGTCAGGAAGACCTGCTGCCTTATATGGACGCTACGGACGGACTGGCCGCCGCTTACTGTCACTTTCTGCAGATGGGCAAGCCCACCACAGAGAAAAACTACAGTAGCTGGAAAGACTTCATCCGGAAGAACCCGGAGAAAGTAAAAGGACTATAGCTCACGGCCGCTTCCGGACCACCCTATTCACACCAATCACAACGACGACAATCATTATTCAACAGACATGCAGAACATCATAGAAATCAACAACGGGGTGCCCCGCCACCCACTCTACCGGATGAAACAACCGGTAAACCTAACGGTTGCAAGCGGCGAACAAATCGCCATTGTCGGTGCCAACGGCAGCGGAAAATCACGACTGGTAGACGTCATTACAGGACGTTATCCCCTGCTGATGAATGAGGTCCACTATGATTTCTCTCCGTCACCCATGAAACTGGCCAGCGACAATATCAAATATATCACGTTCCGCGACTCCTACGGAGACAGCGACGGCAACTACTATTACCAGCAACGCTGGAACCAACATGACATTGACGAAAAAACACCCACCGCAGGAGAATTGCTGGAAGAGGCTTTCCAGACGGCAGAAAAGAGCCTCGGCTATGGCATGAGCGAGGAAGAGGCACGCCAGGAACAAGAACGGCGCAAAACACTCAGGGACAAACTGTATGAAATGTTCCACCTGTCCAGCCTGCTGGACAAATACATCATTCTGCTGTCCAGCGGGGAACTGCGCAAGTTCCAACTGACCAAGACACTGCTGTCCGGACCACGGATGCTCATCATGGACAATCCGTTCATCGGACTGGACGCGCAAACCCGTCAGCAATTGATGGAACTGCTGGACGTGCTGATCAGCGAAACAGATCTGCAAGTGATGCTCGTTCTGTCGAAAACCGACGACATCCCGGACTTCATCACCCACGTCATCCCGGTCGACAATCTGGAAGTGCACCCCAAAATCACCTTGACAGACTATCGGAAGAACGCAGCTCCACGACCGGCACGTGTAATCGATGACAGACGCAAAAACAGCATCCTCTCCCTGCCGGAAAAACAAAACATCATGAACACCACGGATGCCGACGGCTGCATTCTGAAATTCAACAACGTAAACATCCGTTACGGGCAACGCACCATCCTGAAAAATCTGGACTGGACTGTACGGCAAAACGAAAAATGGGCACTCAGCGGAGAAAACGGTGCAGGAAAATCCACCCTGCTGAGCCTGGTCTGTGCCGACAATCCGCAAAGCTATGCCTGCGACATAGAGCTATTCGGACGGAAACGAGGGTCAGGAGAAAGCATCTGGGAAATCAAGAAACACATCGGCTACGTAAGTCCGGAAATGCACCGGGCCTATCTGAAAGACCTGCCTGCCATTGACATTGTGGCCAGCGGATTATACGACTCAGTAGGACTCTATATGCATCCGAAAGCCGAACAGCGCGGAATCTGCGAATGGTGGATGAACATTTTCGGTATAGAAGCCCTGAAAGACCGCACATTCCTGAAACTGTCCAGCGGCGAACAACGCCTCTGCCTGCTGGCACGAGCATTCGTCAAAGATCCGGAACTGCTCATTCTGGACGAGCCTCTCCATGGTCTGGACGACCGGAACCGCCAGCTGACCAGAGAAATCATCTCAGCCTTCTGTCAGAGAAAGAACAAAACCATGGTCATGGTGACACATTACGCCGAAGAACTGCCCGACATCATCGACCATCATCTCTTCCTGAAAAAGAACATATAGTAGGAAACTGACGGGGATAATGCAACGGAATGTAAGCAAATATGGTTTTTTCATATTACTTTTTGCACATTCTCGGATAGAATTAGTATCTTTGCATCACTAAAAACAACAGCACGCACAAACGAAAGATGAATGTAGCCATCGTGAAATATAATGCCGGCAATGTCTGTTCTGTCATCAATGCCCTCAAACGCTTGGGCATCACACCCGAAGTGACAGACGACAGGGAACGGCTGACAAAAGCAGACCGCGTGATTTTTCCCGGACAGGGAGAAGCAGGCAACGCCATGGCCTATTTGCGGGAAAAAGGGCTGGACGCAACCATACGCAGACTGCGGCAACCCGTATTGGGCATCTGCATCGGGCAGCAGCTCCTATGCCGCCACTCTGAAGAGGGCGACACCGACGGACTGGGCATCTTTGACACAGACGTAATGAAATTCTGCCCTACCCGGCATGAGGACAAAGTGCCGCACATGGGGTGGAATACTCTGTCGGACATCAAAGGCCCCCTGTTTAAGGGACTGAAAGAAAAAGATTTTGTTTACTTTGTCCACAGCTATTATGTCCCGGTAACAGATTTCACCATAGCCACAACAGACTACATCTTACCGTTCAGTGCCGCAATGCAAAAAGGAAACTTCTATGCCACGCAGTTCCATCCGGAAAAAAGCGGCGGCATAGGTGAACGCATTTTACGAAACTTCTTAGACCTTACAGTATGATAGAACTCATCCCCGCCATAGACATCATAGACGGCAAGTGCGTACGACTGACAAAAGGAGACTATGCCACGCAAAAGACATACAACGAAGACCCCGTTGCCGTAGCACACGAGTTCAAACAATATGGATTTAAACGGCTACACATAGTGGACCTCGACGGTGCGCGTTCCAAGCATGTCGTCAACCATTCCACGCTGGAACGGATAGCCTCGGCTACGAATCTGGCCATCGATTTCGGCGGCGGTATCAAAAGCGATGAAGATCTGCATATCGCCTTCAACAGCGGCGCATCGTGGGTTACCGTAGGAAGTCTGGCTGTCACCCAGCCGGAACAATTCCTGAAATGGCTTAATACATTTGGGGCAGACCGTTTCATTTTAGGAGCAGACGTGAAAAACGGACTGATTTCCATCAACGGTTGGAAAGAGGAAAACGGAGAACAACTTATCCCCTTCCTCACAAAATATATAAAGGAAGGAGTGCAGAACGTGCTTTGTACAGACATAAGCAAAGACGGCATGCTGCAAGGCCCCGCGACTTCTCTTTATCAGGAACTCTTACAACAGTTCCCCCAATGTCACCTTATCGCAAGCGGAGGCGTAAGCTGCCTGGCCGACATCATCCGTCTCAATGATGCCTGCATTCCGGCCGTAGTCTTCGGCAAAGCGATATACGAGGGAAAAATTTCATTGCAAGAACTGGCCGAATGGGCCGAAAACCGATAAACGAATATGGCATTGGCTAAACGCATCATACCTTGTCTGGACGTCAAAAACGGACAGACGGTAAAAGGAACCAACTTCGTCAACCTGCGGCAGGCCGGTGATCCGGTAGCCTTGGGAAAAGCCTATAGCGAACAAGGAGCCGACGAGCTGGTATATCTGGACATTACTGCAAGCCACGAGGGACGGAAAACGTTCACGGAAATGGTTCAACGCGTGGCAGCAGAAATCTCTATTCCGTTTACTGTCGGCGGAGGCATCAACGAAATGGCAGACGTCGAACGGTTGCTCAATGCCGGTGCTGACAAGGTCAGCATCAACTCTGCCGCAATCCGTAATCCACAACTCATCAACGACATCACCAAACACTTCGGCTCTCAAGTGTGCGTAGTAGCCATCGATGCGAAAAAAACAGAAAAGGGCTGGATCTGCTTCCTGAATGGCGGCCGCATTCCCACTGCATGGAATCTGTTTGACTGGGCAAAAGAAGCCTGTGAAAGAGGAGCAGGAGAAATACTCTTCACCTCAATGGATCATGACGGCGTGAAAAACGGATATGCCAATGAAGCCTTATCCCGCCTTTCAGACGAACTGAGCATTCCTATCATTGCTTCCGGCGGCGCAGGAAAACGGGAACATTTCCGCGATGCCTTTACCATAGGCAAAAGCGACGCCGCACTGGCGGCCAGTGTGTTCCACTTCGAAGAAATCGCCATTCCGGAATTAAAGCTATGGCTGAAAGCTGAAGGCATCAATGTGAGAATCTGAATAACCGACCAACTATACTTTATTATATATGGAAATAAACTTCGACAAAATGGACGGCTTGATTCCGGCTGTCATTCAAGACGCCGAAACACAAAAAGTTCTGATGCTGGGTTTCATGAACCGTGAAGCCTACGACAAAACCGTAGAAACGGGGAAAGTAACATTCTTCAGCCGTACAAAACAACGTTTATGGACCAAAGGAGAAACCAGTGGAAACTTCTTGAATGTTGTCTCTATCAAAAACGATTGTGACAATGATACTCTTCTCATCCAAGTGCATCCCGATGGACCGGTGTGCCACACAGGCACAGACACTTGCTGGGGAGAGAAGAACGAGACCACTCCGCTGGCTTTTCTCGGAGAATTGCAAGACTTTATCGAAACCAGATATAAGGAAATGCCGGAAGGCTCATACACAACCAGCCTATTCAAAGACGGCATCAACCGTATGGCACAGAAAGTGGGTGAAGAGGCTCTGGAGGCTGTAATAGAAGCTGTTAACGGAACAGACGAACGTTTGATCTACGAGGGTTCGGATATGCTGTATCATCTCATTGTCCTGCTGACCTCCAAAGGATTGCGCATAGAGCAACTGGCCAAAGAGCTACAAGACCGTCATAAACCCGGCTGGAGAAAACACTAAAAAAGAAATTGCTTCATGCGAATTGATTACCAACATGTGGACGTCGTACAAGATTCACGACCGATATTAAAAGATGTGAACTTTCAGGCCGAACAGGGAGAGTTCATCTATCTCGTGGGTAAAGTAGGCACAGGAAAGAGTTCCCTGCTCAAGACGTTTTATGGCGAACTGGATGTAAAAACAGGAAGCGCACGAGTGCTGGATTATGAAATGACAAAAATCAAACGCCGACACATCCCCACGCTCAGGAAAAGGTTAGGTATCGTATTCCAAGACTTCCAACTGCTGAACGACCGTACGGTAAAAAGCAATCTGGACTTCGTTCTTCGCGTGACCGGATGGCGCAAAAAGTCGGAACGCAACCAGCGCATCAATGAAGTGCTGACACAAGTAGGCATGACGGAAAAGGCCGATAAAATGCCTTATCAGCTGTCCGGCGGAGAGCAACAGTGTATCTGCATCGCACGAGCCATACTGAATCATCCGGATATCATTCTGGCAGACGAGGCCACCGGAAACCTGGATAAAGAAAACGGCAGGCGGGCAGCCCACCTGTTGTATGACATCAGCAAAAAGGGAACGACCGTCATTTTAAGTACGCATAATGAAGATCTCATTCAAGAGTTTCCAGGTATAGTCTACCGGTGTGGCGAAGGACGACTGGAAGAATGTACCGACAACTACTGTCCTCATCTTGGACCATTGGATATCGAATCCGACAGCATTGAAGAAAACATGAACGAGAACAATTAAAAAACAAAAAGCATATGATAGTAATGAAATTCGGCGGAACATCCGTAGGTTCCGCTCAAAGGATGAAAGACGTATGCCGACTGATCACCGCAGACGGCAAGGCAAAGATGGTGGTATTGTCCGCAATGTCCGGAACAACCAACACACTGGTAGAAATCTCCGACTACCTTTACAAGAAGAATCCGGAAGGAGCAAATAATATCATCAACCAGCTGGAGCAAAAATACCGCAACCATGTGGATGAGCTCTACGCGACAGAAGAATATAAACAGAAGACGCTGAGCTTTCTGAAAGAAGAGTTCGACTATCTGCGTAGCTTCACCAAAATCCTGTTCACCTCCTTTGAAGAAAAAATGATTCTGGCACAAGGAGAGATCATAAGCACAAACATGGTGACGAACTACCTGAAGGAATGTGGCGTCAAGACCATCCTGTTCTCAGCTCTCGACTTTATGCGCACCGACAAAAACGCAGAACCGGATTTCAACTACATCAAAGAAAAAGTCAACGAACAGCTTTCTGCCAATCCCGGATATGAAATCTATATCACACAAGGCTTCATCTGCCGCAATGCTTATGGAGAAATCGACAACCTGCTGCGCGGCGGCTCTGACTATACAGCCTGCCTTATAGGCGCAGCACTCAAGAGTGAGGAAATACAGATATGGACAGACATCGACGGCATGCACAACAATGATCCGCGCGTCGTGGAGCACACTGAACCCGTACGTCAGCTACACTTTGAAGAAGCTGCCGAACTGGCTTATTTCGGCGCCAAGATTCTGCACCCCACTTGCATTCAACCTGCCAAGTTTGCCGGTGTTCCCGTGCGCCTGCTGAACACCATGGACCCCTCTGCTCCCGGCACCATCATCAACAATGAGATACAACATGGAAAAATAAAAGCCGTAGCAGCCAAAGACAATATCGTCTCCATTCAAATCCAATCCAGCCGCATGTTGCTGGCTTATGGGTTCTTACGCAAAGTGTTCGAGATATTCGAGAGCTACAAGACCAGCATAGACATGGTGAGCACGTCCGAAGTCGGCGTTTCCGTAACCATAGATAACAAATCGTATCTGAAGGACATCATTGCCGATCTGATGAAATATGGCACCGTGACAGTCAATGAAAACATGTGCATCATCTGCGTTGTCGGCGATCTGGCATGGGAAAACGTAGGTTTTGAAAGTCTGACAGCACAGGCACTGAAGGACATCCCCGTACAGATGATCTCTTATGGAGGCAGCAATCATAACATCTCGTTCCTTGTGAAAATGGAAGACAAGAAACGCGCCCTTCAAGCTTTCAGTGACACGTTGTTCAACTCATAACCGTTCGTTTCCTGCACATGAAAGGCTCATTTCCGATTGAAAAATTTCAGACGGTACGGACACCGTTTTACTATTATGATACGAATCTGCTCCGGAAAACGCTGGAAGTTCTTCGGACAGAAATAGACAGACACAGCAATTACCACCTGCACTACGCAGTGAAAGCTAACGCGAACCCTAAAGTGTTGCGCATCATCCGCGAAGCCGGGTTCGGTGCCGACTGCGTGAGCGGCGGTGAAATCAAAGCCTGTCTGGACGCCGGCTTCCCGGCGGAGAAGATTGTCTTTGCCGGTGTTGGGAAAAGCGACTGGGAAATCGACCTCGCCTTGGATGCGAACATCTTCTGCTTTAATGTGGAAAGCATACCGGAGCTGGAGGTCATTAACCAACTGGCCGGAGCGAAAGGTAAAATAGCCCATGTTTCTTTCCGCATCAATCCGGATGTGGGGGCACATACGCATGCAAACATCACTACGGGGCTGGCCGAAAACAAATTCGGCATAGCGATGGCTGATATGGAAAAAGTCATCGAAATCGCAGCTTCACTGACCAATGTCCGCTTTGCAGGACTGCACTTCCATATCGGTTCCCAGATTCTGGAGATGGGCGATTTTGTCGCCTTATGCAACAGAATCAATGAACTGCAAGCCCAACTGGAGAAACATCACATCAAGGTGGACAACATCAATGTCGGCGGAGGACTGGGCATAGACTACCAACATCCTAACGAAGTAAGCATTCCCAACTTCTGTGACTACTTCCGGACCTACCGCAAACACTTAAACCTGCGCCCGGAACAGCAGTTGCATTTTGAACTGGGACGAGCAGTAGTAGGGCAATGCGGCAGTCTGATCACACGGGTACTCTACGTCAAGCAGGCTACTTACAAGCAATTTGCCATCGTGGATGCCGGCATGACAGACCTGATCCGCCCGGCACTCTACCAGGCTTTCCACGCCATTGAAAACCTGACCAGCGAAGAAAAGAAAGAAACCTACGACGTTGTAGGCCCCATCTGCGAATCGAGCGACGTCTTTGTCAAGGCATACGACCTGAACCGTTGCCGTCGGGGAGATTTGCTGGCCATCCGCTCCGCCGGAGCGTATGGAGAAATCATGGCATCGGGATACAACTGCCGTGAACTGCCGAAAGGTTATACCACAGAAGATTTTGCTTAGATGCAACTCTTGGATTTATTTACAGACAATGCTGCCTACGTGGGCTTTATGCTCACGTGGGCGGTGTCTTTTCTATGCGCATACTCTTATGGCAAAGTGGGCCGCATAATATCCGGACAGAAAACGGGAGGAGACATAAAAGGGGCTACAGCAGAAGAACCCGTATCTGTCATCCTGACTGTCCGCAACCAGGCCGTGCAATTACGCCACAACCTGCCTTTCATTCTGGAACAAGACTACGAGAATTTTGAAGTCATCGTCGTCAACGATGCTTCTGACGACGACACGGAAGAAGTTCTGCAGGAACTGGAAATGAGGTATCCCCACCTGCACCACTCCTTTATTCCGCCCGGTTCACGTCATATCAGCCACAAACGTCTGTGCCTGACCGTAGGATTCAAAGCTGCCCGCAACGAATGGATACTGCTCACTGAGCCCGACTGCCGTCCGCAATCCGTCTATTGGCTCCGTTCCATGTCCCGGCACTTCAGGCCTTCAGCCCAAATCGTACTGGGGTATGCTAATTACATCCCAGGCAAAAGCTACCTGAAGCGGAAGACTTTTTTCTTCAATCTCTATCACCAACTGCAATACCTGCCTTGGGCTACCAGACATAAGGCCTATCGTTGCAACCCCGCAAATCTGGCTTATCGCCGCAGCTTCTTCATGTCGCACAAAGGATTTGCCGATGATGTCAACCTGCTTGGCGGTGCTGCCGAACTATTGGTCAACCGGCACAGCACATCGGAAAATACCGAGGTGTGCTTCATGCCGGAAAGTAAAGTGCTTTGCGGGAACATTTCTTCCGCAAGACAATGGAAGTTTATGCGCAACACTTATATGGAAACACGCCGACACTTCAAACACGCCGTCGGCTATCGGCTACTTTTCAATCTGAAACAGCTCATCGTTCCATTGTTCTATTGCTGTGCCACCCTCGCCATATGCTGGAGCGTATGGCTGCAACAATGGGCCGCCACGACAGCCATATCTCTGCTCACCCTCTTGCTCTTCTGCTGGAAAACCATACAATTCAACCGCTCGGTCCGCGCACTGAACGAAAGGCCATGCTATTTATCTTTCTGGTGGTTCGAGCTTCGCCTTCTTTGGTGGCACTGCTGTTCATGGCTCAGTTACCGTACTACCCCACGCGGCCAGTTCTACCGCAAAGCATTCTGAAAGGGTTACCTAAACTTGCACTTCAGACGGATTAATCGTAACTTTGCAGCCTTTAAAAGACATTATGCAACAAGATACGCAGGCTATCACATACGGACGGCACATACGTGCCTTGGTCACCTTGGGCATTCCCATTATCATCGGACAATTAGGAACCATCATACAGGGCTTGGCAGACACCATCATGGTAGGCAACTACAGTGCCCGGTCGCTGGCTGCGGCCGGATTCGTCAACAATGTCATGATGCTGGTGCTGATATTTGCATTAGGCTATTCATACGCCCTTACCCCCGTTATAGGCCCGATGCACGCACGGAATGAACATGACAATGCAGGACGTTCGCTGAAAGCCGCCTTGCAGGCTAACGGAACCATTGGAACGGCCCTGTTTGTCTTGATGGGAGTACTGTATTTCTTTCTCGACCGCATGGGGCAACCCGAAGAACTTTTACCGGAAATCCGCCCTTATTACGTTGTAGTGTTGCTGTCTGTTCCCATACAATCATTGTTCAACGCCTTTAAACAATTCTTTGACGGTATCGGAAATACCAAGACACCCATGTGGATTATGCTCTGGGCCAATGTCTTCAATATCGTAGGAAACTATCTGTTGATCTATGGTCCCGGTCCGTTTCCCGAACTGGGACTGCTGGGTGCCGGCATTTCCACCCTGCTGTCGCGCATCATTATGTTATGCGTCATCTACACCATTTTCCGGACGGCACATGAATATCAGAAGTATCACAAAGGATTCTATACCCCCGAAAAAGTGACCGCACTGCGCCAGCGTCTGCATAAGTTAGGCCGTCCGCTCGGACTGCAAATGGGCATGGAAACGGCCTCCTTCTGCCTGTGTGCCGTCATGATGGGATGGATTGGAGCAGCACCTTTGGCAGCCCATCAGATTATGACCAACATCGGATCAACCTGTTTCATGATCTACTACGGCATCGGGGCTGCAGTAGCCATACGCATCAGCCATTTCCATGGAGTAAACGACGTCACAAACGTACGCCGCAGTGCATTCGCCGGCTATCTGTTGATTCTCGGCATCGGCATATTCCTCGTATCCATCATCTGTACATTCATATCTTCCGTCTGCACGTTGTTCACCGACGATCCGGACATCCGGAACATTGTAGTCACACTGGTCATCCCGTTTGCCCTTTACCAACTGGGGGATGGACTTCAAGTCAACTTTGCCAACTCACTCCGAGGCATAGCCGACGTGCGTCCGCTCATGCGTTATGCATTTCTGAGCTATATCGTCATTTCCCTGCCGCTCAGTTATTTATTAGGCTTCACCTTCAAAGGAGGACCAAGTGGCATCTGGATGGCTTTCCCCGTAGCATTGGGCACAGCGGGATTTCTCTTCTGCCGCCGTTTCCTGCAGCAGACACGGCAGACCGCTGTCACGGCATAATCGCGCCCCCGTCGGCAAGAAAGGAAAGACAGATAAAAAGAATGGAGAAAGCCATCGTCCCGAATGACTTTCTCCACCACTGTACGCCCTCAGGGATTCGAACCCTGGACCCATTGATTAAGAGTCAATTGCTCTACCAACTGAGCTAAGGACGCAACTTTGCTGTTTCTCTCACTTGTACGCCCTCAGGGGTTCGAACCCTGGACCCATTGATTAAGAGTCAATTGCTCTACCAACTGAGCTAAGGACGCAATATCTTTTGTTTTTGCGAGTGCAAAGTTAGTCTTTTTTTCGCTACTTGCAAAATCTTAAGCTACTTTTTTACTGTTTTCCCCTCAATTCATAGATATCAGAAGGTATACGACGTTTCAGGATATCCAGCATAAAATCTTTTCCTACAACAATCCCCATCGAACGCAAATAAGCATCTACGGTCTTACGTACCAGCTCCGGATGATTGTTTTCCTCACTGATATGACACAGCCATACATGGCACAAACGCTCCGTCGCATACTTCCCTAACAGTTCTGCCGCCACTTTATTGCTCAGATGACCGAAATCACCGCTGATCCGTTTCTTCAGATGAGCAGGATATGGTCCCATCATGAGCATATCTTCATCGTGATTGGCTTCAAGCACCAAATAATTGGCGCGTGAAATATACGTGCCGAAATCATCTGTCGCATGCCCGGCATCCGTAATCAGACAGAAATTCACATCACCGTATTGGATGCTGTAACCCACGTTGTCCGCACTGTCATGCGGCACGTCGAACGAAGTGATTTCAAAACCGCCCATACAGAAAGTCTCTCCTTTGCGTACGACGCGGATATTCTCTTTCTTTATTTTAGGGCTGACACAATAGTTCCGTCCGATTCCCTCATGTACGGAAGCCGTGGCATAAACCGGCAGCCCGTATTCATTCGACAGGCTGCCAACGGACTTGATATGGTCGGCATGGTCGTGTGTCACCAACACTGCGTTGATGCGATTCAACGAAAGCCCGTTCATACTAAAATGTTTCTTTAAAACCCGTATGCCGATTCCGGCATCAATCAATATACCATAATGCTCCGAGAAGAGGAAATAACTATTACCGCTACTCCCACTTCCCAGACAAATAAACTTCAACATATTTGCCTTTTATTTATGCAAATATACAAAAACCTGCAGGAACAGACAAATTAAAATCTCCGTCTTGCACCATAAACTCTATCAAAGACGCGGCACATGCCGTTCCTGCTCCAGTTGCCGGTTTTGCTTATTTTTCACAGGTCAACGCTCTACATACGACAAATAAAGACTATATTTGCGAAAGAAAAACGGGAGAAAAAGAATCCGGCACGAAGAAAGGCAAACGCCATTCGCCGGAAAGACAAATGCCATGAAAGGAAAAAATATTTGCCTTATAGCCACCATACTGCTGTGGAGTTGCATGACAACGGGATGTACGAACGAAGAGGAGGAGAAAGCCGAAGCCAAAGCCAGAAAGTTTGCAGAGGCCTATTTCAACTTACATTTCGACGATGCCTTCGCCCACTGCACTCCCGACTCACGGAAATGGCTGCATTTCCGCGCCACAAACATCACCGAAAGCGACCTGCAGGCCATGCGTTCTTCTCTGCAACCTGCCACTGTTCACGACACAGAAATCAAAGAATTCAACGACAGCACAGCCATTGTCCGATGCACTCTTTATAATGTATTAGCCGCCGACTCGCTGGAACAACGAAAGGGGCGCATCCTTCCCGAAGCCGTTTTCGATATTCCGCTGTCCCGGACACAAGGCAACAAATGGCAGGTCAGAATGGAAGGCCCACTGCAAAATGCAGAGTGAAATCACGATGGAAATTGGGATGAATCAACGGATAATGACGACGAGCATCCGTATAGGCGGGGTTAATCGCTTTCATTCCTCCGTCCAGACGAAGAATAAAATAGTCAAAATTCAACCGGAAACCCAGCCCATAGGAAACAGCTATCTCTTTCCAGAAACTCTTCAAGCGGAATTGTCCGCCGGGCTGTTCCGCATAATCGCGGATCGTCCAGATATTACCGGCATCTACAAACACCGCACCGTGCAGTTTCCAGAACAAGAACGTGCGATACTCCGCACTCAAATCCAGCTTAATATCACCCGTCTGGTTAATAAAATCTATACGGCCGTCTCCACCCGTGAAGCGTCCGGGCCCCAGCTCTCTGACAGACCAGCCGCGCACACTGTTTGCACCACCGCTGAAATACCGCTTTTCATACGGAAGAATCGTCGAGTTGCCATAAGGATAGGCCACGCCCACACCGAAATGCAAAGCCAGAGAGTTGCGGTCGTCAAAACGGAAGCTCTTGCTCAAGTCGAAGTCTCCTTTAACGTATTGAGCATAGGCGATGTTAAACAGCGTATACTGTCTGTCACCATTCTGACTGGCACCGAAGAGATGAGAGCCACCGTAAAGCAAATTACCGGCCGACTCTATATTGAACCGCAGTCCGAGCGCATTGCTGCCATAGTCAGCGATACTCGTGGCGTTGCGTTGAGAGTTATAAGTAAAGCTGTAGGCCAGCCGCATGATAAACAAGTTCTCATAGTTGTAGCGCAGTATGGCGTTGCGGTCGGTCTCGTCCTCCAGATAGTCGCGTCGGAAAGTATCCGAAATCCAAGGCATGAACACGTAGTTCAAATCTATCAGATCGATGCGGTGACGCCACAGGCCATTAGGACTGTGCCAACGATAACGCAAGGCACCGGTCAGCACACGCCGATGAAATTCCGGACGATTCTGAGAGTCATAAAGCAAAGAGATTTCCGACGTTGCGCGCACCATATCACGCTCACGTCCGTTAAAATGAAACAAACGGAAGTTTGGAAAAGTCAGTCCGGCCTCCACACTGATTTCCATATAGTTCTGATCGCTATACCCCTCCAGGCCTGTGATAGCCTCAAATGCGCCTCGCAGCTTCAGTGAAAACAGTTCCGAGCCGCGGAACAGGTTGCGGTTCTGGTAGGTCAGCAGCAGGGCCGCTCCCAGGTCGCCGGCCGAGTTCGTTCCTTCCAGCTCCGCCCCCACCGAACGGGTCTTGTTCTCATGCACGGTAATGAAGCAATCCAGATAATTGGGCAGGGAATCGTTTTCCATCATCTTAACGTTGGAGAACATCACCGCTCCCAATTGTCCGAAATGATTGTAAGTGCGCTGTACATCACGTTCACGGTAAAGCAGTCCGGGCATCACGGCGTTGTTATTCGTAAAGACCGACGGACGAAAAGCCAGCCGCTCCTTATAATATATAGGAAAGCCTTCATAAGTCAGATGCTCCGCCCCCACCGTATCTTCCGGAGATTCGAGTGCGACTCCGCTTCCGGCAAAAACCACTCGGTTGATCTTATAACGCCGGTGCTGTTCCGGCTCACTCTCTGCAGAAGTACGATACAAGGGAATCCGCACTTCAAGGTCCACCTCATGATTCCCTACACACGTATCGGCCACAAAACGCACATATTCCCGATTGAATCTGTAATAACCGCTGTTCTGCAAATGTGAGCTGATACGTCCCCGCTCTTCATCGAGCACATTCAAATCGAAAGGCATGCCGGACTGCAGCAAGGAAAAGCCGGCATATTCACGCACGATACGGTCCACCACAGAATCGTCTACCACATAATGAATATTACGCACTTTATAGCGTTCACCGGGCATGATTGAATAAGACAACCGCAGCTTCTTACCTTTCACAGTCCGCTGCTGTTCCACTTGAGCATTCAGATAGCCCATGTTTTTCACAGCAGCCAGCATATTCTCTCCCGAACGGTTGGCCTGCACCGTATCAAACACCACAGGAGCCTCGCCGATGCGCTGCAAGAAGCGATTGATGCGTTTAGTCGTGTCGCGCCCCGAAAGGGCATACGGCCCCATCGGCACCTTCAGCAAACTGAACCATTTAGAGTTGGGATGTTGGCGGATGTATCCTTTCAGCACACTGACATCCAGATTCTTGTCCGTACTCTTCACTGAGACGTTTTCCAGCATATAGTCCCCTTCGGGGATGAACTTCGTAGCCGAACAAGCACACAATAGCCCAACAGCCGCAACCACCGCCAAGAAATAGCATAGTTTACGCATATCCGCATTTTACATCACAAAAGTACATTATTTTTTCGACAATACGGTGGTCTGCGCCACAAAAACGCCCGCAAAGGCCATCCATTTGGAAATATCTTCTTAGATTTGCATCCTAATTCAAGCTTTTCTTATGATCAGTAAAAACAAAATCAAACTCATCCGGTCGCTCGAACAAAGAAAATTCCGCAAAGAACTGCAGCTGTTCGTCGCAGAAGGTCACAAACTCGTGGAGGAACTCCTGCCTGCCTTTGCGTGCACGTTCCTGGCTGCACGAAAGGAATGGTTTGAAAAACAGGAAGCAACATCCTGTCAAAGATACTTGCGGCAAGCCGCCGAAGTGCTGGAGGTAAGTGCCGATGAACTGCAAAGAGCCAGCCTGCAGAAGCATCCGCAAGACGTACTGGCCATATTCCGCCAACGTCCGGACAGCATTCCACCGGCGGAACAGCTATGCAAACAGCTGTGTATCGGACTGGACGGCATACAAGACCCCGGCAATATAGGTACTATCATCCGCATTGCCGACTGGTTCGGCATCGAACATATTTTCTGCTCACCTGATACGGCCGACCTTTATAACCCCAAAACCGTACAAGCCACCATGGGGGCTATGGCACGTGTACATGTTCATTACACCGACCTCCCCGCCCTGCTGTCTGCTTTATCGGGACAAATGCCGGTCTGCGGTACGTTTCTTGATGGCGATGACATTTACAGGCAGACCTTGCCGCCCAACGGAATAATCGTCATGGGCAACGAAGGAAACGGCATCAGCCCGGCCACAGCAGCCTACATCAACAAGAAGCTCTACATCCCCAGCTTCCCGCCTGAGCGCACCACATCAGAAAGTCTGAATGTAGCCGTGGCCACAGCCATTACTTGCGCGGAGTTCCGCCGACAAGCCGGTAAGCACTGACAGGCTCCGTCACGTCAGACAACGCTGAAATACCGACAGGAATCCACACGCGGAATCCACACGACGCACCGGCGTCCACACTCCCGGCATCGGCCAATACTTCTGACAGACATTTACCGGACTGCGGACAGCACCCATCGGGCAACAGCAGGCACAGCCCACCTATCCACTCCACACCGGCACGTTCTTCCGTCAAAGGATAATCGCCGGCGTAGCGTCCTGTCTCATCCAACTGAATCACACGATAGGAAGCCGCTTCGCCAGCCGGGCGAAGCACTTTGTGAAAGGCCAAAAGTCTCATACCGTCCAAATCTGCTTTCCGGGCTATTGCTGCACTCTCATCACGCGTCCTCTGCTGCGGAGCACCTTATAAGGTTTCTCTTTCACCACATTGATGGAACGCTCCACCGGACGACTGTCGCGCAATTCTTCAGGCGAAAGACGGCGGGAAACCGTATCGGGCATCGGCATGCGCCGCGACGAATCGGGCGGCAAGGCCTGCGTGCTGTCGGTCGCAGCGGGAGCGGCAACAGAGTCGACAGGCGCAATGTGACGATGCATGCGCACCAGCATAATGTTCTCCAGTACCAACAAATGGTTCCCGTCTTCCTCCTTGAGAGGCTGATAGCAGACAAAACCGTCCACCGACCGGATGGCATGTGCCGTATCGCCTTCTATACGCAGCTCCAATCTGCTGTTGGAATAAACGCGCCGGACGACACCGGCCGTGGAATCGTTGTCATAGACTATGTATAAACCGGCATACGCTTCATCCGAACGAGAACGAGACACAAAACGGGGATTGAAGCGCCACAACAGCACATCACCTTTGCGAAACGTCGTATCTGCCACATAAGAAAACTGCTGACGGCTTTCCGCACGACGGGGTTTCAATACGCGGACCTTTTGCTCATGCCAGATGTCGGCCGTGTCGCCCTGCGCATCTATATCGGCAAAGGCATCCGTCTCGCCGACAATCGCCCGCATGGCCGACACCTCATTGGAATAGCGTTCGTGCAACCGCTTGTAGATATCATTCAGATAAGTGGCATGAGCTGAATACCAGATCATCGTTGTGTCGAATTCCGCTTCCGTCACACCATGCTTCTCCAGCGCGGCTCTTACATAGGCATAACGTTTGAAATTGACACTGTCGTTTCCCGTATCGGCCATGGCTTGCGCAATGTGGTAATCATACAGGATTTCTTCCAGTTCGTCCGGCTGAATCAGGTGCGAGGGCACACCGGGTTTGCAAGCCGACAACAGCCAGAGACCGCAACCGACTACCAGCATTCTGAAGAGAACATCCAGTCTGTACGACATCCGAATAGCTTTACTGAGTGATACGTTTATGGTAGAAAATCAGCAAAGCGATAATACCGCAGCTGATTGCAGCGTCCGCCAAATTGAATACCGGACTGAAAAAAACAAAATGATTGCCTCCCACCCACGGCATCCATTCCGGCCAGTAAGTATCGATGATTGGGAAATAGAACATATCCACCACCCGACCTTGCATCACGCTTTCATAACCGGTGCCGAAAGGTACGAAGTGAGCCACAAAAGGAGCCGGAGGATTGTTGAAAATCAATCCGTAGAACACACAGTCGATAATGTTTCCGGCCGCTCCGGCCAACACCAGTGACAGACAAACGACAAAGCCCGTGGGCACGCCCTTGCGCATGCTGCGACAGAGCAGCCAGGCAATGACGCCCACGGCTACGATGCGGAAAGAGGTCAGGAACAACTTGTCGAAAAACTCCCACCCGAAAGCCATACCCGGATTCTCTGTGAAGAGAATATAAAACCAGTCTGTAATGCGGATGCTCTCGTGCATATACATATTCGTCTTCACCAATATCTTAATGACCTGGTCTGCTACGAGAACCGCCACAATGATCAGCAGGGCCAGACGCCCCTGGGTGAGCCATGTTGTGCCCTTTCCTCCTGTTTTCTCCATCACTTCTTCATGTTTTTGGCCTCTATGCTCAGCGTGGCATGCGGCACAAGACGCAAACGTTCTTTCGGAATCAGCTTGCCGGTCTCGCGACAGATACCGTAGGTCTTGTTTTCGATGCGCACCAAAGCAGCCTCAAGTCCCTTGATGAACTTTTGCTGGCGGGCAGCCAGCAAAGCCAGCTCTTCCTTCGACTGGGTGTTAGCTCCTTCCTCCAATGCCTTATAAGTCGGCGATGTGTCGTCCACCCCGTTGTTGTCGGCGTTCATCAGCGTGCCCATCATCGTCTCATATTCCTCTCTGGCCACAGCCAGCTTTTTCAGGATCAGTTCCTTGAATTCGGCCAATTCCTCGTCACTATAACGTGTTTTCTCTGCCATGATAATTTCATTTTAGGGTTAATAAATAGATATATCCTTATTCTTTCGTTATCTTCAGCCGGACAGAATAACCGTCCAGTTCCACCTCAACGCCCTCATCGGCCAGCTCGCCCACCGTCAGTCGGTTGGCCAGCACCTGGTTGCAGATGTAATCGCCAAAGGCTTCAATGGCTTTGTCGGTCTGCTCCGAATGCGACAGTGTGACAGCGATACGGTCGGTGATGTCGAAACCCGTTTCCTTGCGCAGGTTCTGGATGCGCTTCACCAGTTCGCGGGCCGTACCCTCCACGCGCAGTTCATCGGTCACGGTGATGTCGAGAGCCACGGTCAGACTGCCTTCATTGGCCACCGTCCAGCCGGGAATGTCCTCGCTGTAGATTTCCACATCGGTCGCCTCTATGCTGACGCGCTCACCTTCGGGGAGCACCACCTCGGTTGTGCCTTCTGACTCCAGCTGTGCAATCTGTTCCTGAGTCAGGCCGGCTGTAGCAGCAGCCACGCTCTTCATCAGCTTGCCGAACTTCTTACCCATCGTACGGAAGTTGCATTTCACACGCTTCACCAGCATGCCGTCGCCCTCTACAAAACGCAGTTCCTTGACGTTCACCTCGTCCAGAATCAGCTGTTTCACAGCCTCTATGCTTGCCCGGCGTTCGGCATCACCGGCCGGAATGGATATGCATTGCAGGGGCTGACGTACGATAATCTTCTCTTTCTTGCGCAGAGAAAGCACCATCGACGTGATCTGCTGAGCCAGCTCCATACGGTATTCCAATCCTTTGTCGATACGGCTTTCGTCGCATTCCGGGAAATGAGCCAGATGTACGCTGTCGGCCTCCGCACGCCCGGTGGCAGCCGTCAGGTCGCCATAAAGGCGGTCGGCGTAGTAGGGAGCAATGGGGGCCATCAGTTTGGCCACAGTCTCCAGACAGGTGTAAAGAGTCTGGTAGGCCGACAGTTTGTCACGGCTCATCGCGCTGCCCCAGAAACGCTTGCGGCTCAGACGGACGAACCAGTTGCTCACGTTGTCTATCACAAAGTCTTGCATCAGACGTCCGGCACGTGTCGGCTCATAATCGTCATAACAAGCGTCCACGGCCTTCACCAGCGAATTCAGTTCCGACAGAATCCATCGGTCTATCTCCGGACGTTCAGCCACAGGTATCTCATCCTCGGCATAATGCCAGCCGTCCACGTTGGCGTACATGGTCAGGAATGAATAAGTCTGGAACAGCTTGCCGAAGAATGTGCGGCTCACTTCCTGCACTCCGGCTTCGTCGAACTTCAGGTTGTCCCACGGAGCGGAGTTGGTCAGCATGTACCACCGCACGGCATCGGAACCGTACTTCTCTATCGTGGCAAAAGGATCAACGGCATTGCCCAACCGCTTGGACATCTTGTTTCCGTTCTTGTCGAGCACCAGTCCGTTGGAAATCACGGCCTTGTAGGCCACACTGTCGAACACCATCGTAGCAATGGCATGCAGGGTGAAGAACCATCCGCGCGTCTGGTCTACGCCCTCGGCGATAAAATCTGCCGGATAGACGACGCGGTCGTCCAGCTCTTGCCTGTGCTCGAAAGGATAGTGTATCTGCGCATAGGGCATGGCGCCGGAATCGAACCAGACGTCGATCAGGTCGGCCTCGCGGCGCATAGGCTTGCCCGTCGGGCTGACCAGCACCACATCATCCACAAAAGGACGGTGCAGGTCGATGCGGTCATAGTTCTCCTGGCTGTAGTCGCCCGGCACAAAACCCTTTTCGCGCAAGACGTTGGTGCTCATCACACCGGCAGCCACGGCCTTGTCTATCTCGGCATAAAGCTCAGCCAGCGAGCCGATGCACAGCTCCTCGCCCTCTTCCGACCGCCAGATGGGCAACGGTGTGCCCCAATAGCGGCTGCGGCTCAGGTTCCAGTCGTTCAGATTCTCCAGCCATTTGCCGAAACGGCCCGTACCTGTCGACTGGGGCTTCCAGTTGATGGTGCGGTTCAGTTCTATCATGCGCTCCTTGGCTGCCGTACTGCGGATAAACCAGCTGTCCAACGGATAATAAAGGATAGGCTTGTCCGTGCGCCAGCAGTGCGGATAGTTGTGCACGTGCTTCTCTATCTTGAACGCCATGCCGCGCTGCTTCAGTTCCATGCACAAGGCCACATCGAGTGTCTCATCCTTGTCTGTCTTTGCCGGGTCGTAGGCATTCTTCACGAAACAACCGGCCCACGGGCCGTACAGTTCCGTGTTCACGTTTTGCCGGACAAAGTTCTCGTCCAGCTCTTCCAGCGGATAGAACTTGCCCGTGAGGTCCACCATCGGGCGCAATTCGCCCTTACGGTTCACCAGCTGAAGCGGCGGCACACCGGCGGCCTTGGCCACGAAAGCATCGTCCGCACCGAACGTGGGCGCGATGTGCACAATGCCCGTACCGTCCTCCGTGGTCACGTAGTCGCCCGCAATGACACGGAAAGCTCCCTCGCCGGGATTCACCCACGGGAAGAGCTGCTCATAGTGCATGCCAGTCAGCTCCTGCCCGACGTATTCGCCCACCACGCGGTAGGGCACCACTTTGTCGCCCGGCTTGTAGTCCTCCAGCGGAAGCTCTGCTCCCCTGGAATCCAGATAAGCGTTCAGGCGGGCCTTGGCCATAACGACCGTCACAGGCTCGCCGCTGTATATGTTATAGGTACGCACGCATACATATTCAATCTTCGGACCTACGCAGAGTGCCGTGTTCGAAGGCAAGGTCCAGGGCGTAGTGGTCCACGCCAGGAAGTAAGGCGTGCCCCACCCCGTCATCTCCGGACGCGGGTCGGCAATGCGGAACTGTGCCGTCACCGTCGTGTCCTTCACGTCGCGGTAGCAGCCCGGCTGGTTCAGCTCATGCGAGCTGAGTCCCGTGCCGGCGGCGGGTGAATAGGGCTGTATGGTGTAGCCCTTGTAGAGCAGCCCTTTGACATATAGCTGCTTCAGCAGCCACCACAGGCTCTCGATGTACTTGTTGTCGTAGGTGATGTAAGGATGTTCCATGTCCACCCAATAGCCCATCTTGTGGCTCAGATCGGTCCATTCCTCGGTGTACATCATCACGTTGGTGCGGCACTTGCGGTTATAGTCCTCGATGGAGATGGTCTTCCCGATATCTTCTTTCGTGATGCCCAGCTCTTTCTCCACGCCCAGCTCCACGGGCAGTCCGTGGGTGTCCCAGCCGGCCTTGCGGCGCACCTGAAAGCCTTTCATGGTCTTGAAACGGCAGAACGTATCCTTTATGGAGCGTGCCAGCACGTGATGAATGCCCGGATGCCCGTTGGCCGAGGGGGGGCCTTCGTAGAATATAAACGAAGGACATCCTTCACGTTCTGTCATACTGCGGTGGAAGACGTCGGCATCATCCCACATCTTCAGCACCTCCTTGTTCACCTCGGAGAGATTCAGTTGTGTACGTTCTGCAAATTTCTTTGTCATATATTGTATGTTACTTTTTTGCGCTGCTGTAAAATTTTGGCAAAAATACGATTTCTTTTTCAGAATAGAAAGCATTTCCACAAAAAAGCCGTAGCGGCACTACAAATCGGGAAGCGGGCATGTTGCGTTTTTCTTGCGCAAGACTGCCACCGTCCTTGCGCAAAGTCGCCGCCGTCCTTGCGCAAGGGTGCGGGCAATCCTGCACAGAGCCTCTGCCATTCCCGCGGCAGGGCGCGAAACAGGGTGAGGCTTTTCCGGGCCGGTCTGCACCGCACATAAAGAAATCGCGCCCCCGCAACGGATGCGGAGGCGCGACTTTTCATATCTGCTCAGGGACATGCCCTCTTAGCGCGGGCCGATCTGATGGTTCCAACTCATATACCAGTTGTTCTCATCCATCAACTTGCTGTAAAGGCCCAGGTCCTGATTGTCCTCGCCGTTGCGTCGGCTGACCGGACCGGCCACCCACTCGTTGTCGTGATAACGTTTGGCAAAGCGCATCAGGTCGTAGAAACGTTTGCCCTCGAAACAGGTCTCCAGTGCCATCTCGTTGATGATCATGCTGTCCACGGCAGCCTGCTCGGCGGTCAGTTTCTGCTGCGCCCACTGTTGCCGGCTTTGCCCTGTATAGCCGTTGATCGGGTTTCCGTCAACATCCATGGAGTCCACCATCGGGTAGGCATAGTCCGGATTGCGCTCAGCGTAACCGCAGCCACGCGAATGGATGCCTATCGTGTTGATTTGGTTCGTAGAGGTGGCATCCAGTCCGTTACGCGAGAAATAATTGGCGGCGATGTATCCCTCCGGATCCAGTGAGTTAACAAAAGAGCTGTCCTCACGGCTGCAGTAAGCCAGGATGCTGTCGTTCAGCACATCCTCGCTCAGCCCTGTAGCCAGAATGGCATAGGCATAACGGGGCAGACCGCCGTTGTTCAACGCCTCGGCTAGACGGAGCCAAACGTCTGTCTGACGGTAGACAGAGATGTTGCGCTGGTCCAACTTGGATATGTATGAATATTCATAGCTGCCGGACATACCGCCAACGGTCGTGTTGAACATCCTGCTTGACCATACCGCCGCCAGGCGCAGGTCGCCTTCATAAAGAAGCTCGTCCGGAATAATCGGCATAGACACCTCCTCATCATTTATCAGCCGCAGATAGCAGTAAGACTGCGCCCGGCTGATCTCCTGCAGGTGTGTGGAAGGCATGATGCTTACCGGAGTGGACGTGTCGACAACACCTTCGTCCACCGGTGAGTTGTACAAGTTCCTCACTTCACTGAAGTAGCCCTGGGCCGATGCCGTGTCCATCGGAATGATGGTGAACGTCTCGTTGCCATAATGGTTAGCCGCCATGCTGTAGAGCGAGCCGAGAGTGGACATGACCGCGGCCATATTGTTGTTGTTGCTGTACCAGGTAACATCGATCGATGAGGATACGATGAAGGGTGACTTCTGCTCAAGGTCGCCCAGAGAGCGGTTGTCCAGGATCCAGCTGTAGTAATAACGCGCGGCCTCGCGGTAATAGTTGCGGTTGCCCGACAGCGTGGCTTTCCACAGATAAAGGTCGCCCAGCACCATCTTCACCGGAAAGAAGCAGTTGGCCATGAAGATACTTCCCACCGTATGCAAGGCGGGCCAGCCCACCTCTGCATAGGGAAGCAGGTCCGGAATGAGGTAGTCGCAGATGGCTTCCAGGTCCTTGCGGTCTGCCACGTCCAGACTCACGTTGTTGGCATCCTGCTCCGTCAGCAGCGGCTCGGTGTAGAACGGCACCTTGCCGTAGTTCAGGGCCAGTTGCAGGTAAGTCCATGCCCGGATGGCTTTCACTTGGGCAATCTCCTTGTCGAAGATACGGTTGCCGCGGTTGTCAAAGGCATTGGAGTCGGCATAGGCTATGTAGTAGTTGCAATTGTTGATGACGGCGTAATAATCCCGCGGGTTGTTGTAGCGGTTGTCGTCGTCCACGGAGAAGTCGGCCAGCTGGCGCAGGTCGGCATGTGCGGCCGATGTGAGCCGCACCAGGTCGCCGCGCACCTCGCCCAACAAGTGGGTCCGGTCGCCCACAGCCTGCAGTTTGTAGATGATACCTACCAGAGAATTGGCCGTATCCGCCGGGGTTTTCAGATGGTCCGCATCATACAGCACATAGTTCGAATCGGGTTCGAGCATGTCCTCGCACGAGCCGAGGAAAGCCGCTCCGGCAGCCGCCATCGCTATCTGTAATATATAAGATTTCAATTTCATAAGTGACAGAATTAAAGATTGATTTTAATACCAAGCATGAAACTGCGGCAGTTAGCCAGCAAACCACGGTCGATGCCCTGGTCCAGCACGCTGTTGCCCAACGAGAACTCAGGGTCGGCCCCCAGATACTTGGAGACGGTGAACACATTGTTGGCTTGTCCCCAGAATGTCAGGCCGTGGATAAAGGTGTTGTTGATAGGCAACTCATAACTCAGCGTGACAGCTTTCAGGCGCAGATAGCTGGCGTCTTCGATCCAGCGGTCGCTGAAGCGGGCATTGCCCACGGGGTCTTCCCATGTCACCTTAGGCATGTCGGTCACATGACCTTCATAGGTCCAGCGGTTCGCCATCGACACAGACTGGTTGAAGAAACGGTTGCCGCCTTCCAGCTGAGAACGCAGGTAGTTGTAGGCGTCGTTACCCAGGCTGTAGTTGAAATTCACGTCCAGACGCAGACGCTTGTAGCTTACCGAGGTGAAGATATTGCCATAGATGTCGGGATTCGGGTCGCCGATAATCTGCATGTCGGCCTCATTGATCTCCTTGTCGCCGTTGACATCCACAAACTTCACGTCGCCGGCACCGAAAGGTATGTGGTCCACACCGTTCTCGGCCAGCACATACAGCCCGTCGGCAGCCGCCTCTTCTGACCGTGCATACACGTAGGTTCCGGTCGATGTGGGGGTCGTCTTATACCCGTAGAACATATTCACGGGCATGCCGATCTGCGAGCGGATGGTAGCACCATAAACCTCTGTGGTCACGGCGTCCGCACCGTCGGGCAGGGCGGTCAGCTTGTTCTTGTAGTGTCCCACGCTGGCACCCAGTTCCCAGTTCCAGTCTTTCCGGGCCAGCAAATGGGCGTTGAAAGACAGCGTAAAGCCTTTGTTCTCCAGCGAACCGCCGTTCACCCAGTTGTTCTCCAGACCCGTGACGAAGCTCAGGGAATGGTAGGTCAGCAGGTTGTCCGTCCAGCTCTTGAACACATCGAACTTCACATTCAGACGATTGTTCAGGAAGTTCAGGTCGGTGCCGAAGTTGAAACGACGGGTGGTCTCCCACTGTGCCTCGTCGTTACCGATATTGCCCAGCACCAGACCGTTGGCCTGCCCCTGGAACAGGATGCTCTCGAAATAGGTCCGTGTGGCATTGAAGTCGATGCCGTCATTGCCGCTCACGTCATATCCCATGCTGAACTTCGCGTAGTCGATGCCCGGCACGTCGAACCAGCTTTCATTGCTCAGCACCCATCCGGCCTGAATGCCGGGGAACACGCCCCAGCGCACACCGCCCAGTTTGAAACCGTCCTGGGCGTTCTTGCCGAAACGCGAGGAGGTCTCCACGGCCAGGTTACCTTCCACGAAATAGCGTTTCCTGTAGTCGTAGTGCGCCTGTCCGTACCATGAGATGGAAGCCCACTCATCGCTCAGACCGGTGGTCTGCTTGTTCATGGTGTTGTTGATGAACGGTGTCTTGTCACTACCGGTGTTATAACCCAGCTGGGTGTCCACCTTGTAGCTGTCGTTCATATAACGGAAACCGCCCATGAGGTCCACGCTGTGCGCGCCATACTGGTTCTCCCACACGATACGGGTGTCGCTCGTGATGGAGTTCTGTGAGGAATAGAGAGAACGGATCTCATTTTCACGCGTCTCGCCGAGTGACGACACGTAGTAGGAGGGCACGCCGTTGACGGGCACGTAGTACATGTCGCTCGTGTTGGTCAGCGTATAGCTGAAGAGCGAGCTGATATAAAGATGCTTGTTGAACTCCCATTTCGGCGTGACGGCGATGTTCAAATATGAGTTCTCGAAATAGTTCTTGTTCTGTGCCGTGCCATACTCGTTGAAAGCAACGGGATTGGCCAGGCGGTAGTTCGCATTGCCCAGTGAGGAGAGAGCCTGGTCCAGATAGTTCTCGTCAACATCGTCGTAGGCCACGGTGGAAATCTGGCGGCCCACATAGGAATAGGGGCTGAGCATGGGGCTTTTCACCAGCCCCAGATAGTTGACGGAGGTCACCGTACCTTCATCGTATGACTCCGGTGCGCCCTGGTCCTTCAGGTTGCGTGTCACGTTGCTGTAGGAAGCATCGAAGCGGACGGACAGACGCTTGAACATGTTGATGTCCGTGTTGAAACGGATGTTCAGACGGTTCATATTATTGTCTTTCAGCACGCTGTTGGCTCCATTGTATCCCAAGGCCAGGAAATAGCTGGCCACATCATCACCTCCCTGCACCGTGATGCCGTAGTTCTGCGAAAAGGCCTGATCGTAGATATAATCGCTCCAATCCGTATTGTTATTATACTTATTATAATAATAGTTGTTCGGATCATTGGTCAGGAACGAGAAGTCTGTCACACTTGTCCCTGTGGATTTCAACAAATCGGAAGCATAGGTCTTGAACTGGCTGCCGTTCATCATGGGCAGCGATTTGGGCAACAAGGTAATGCCCACCGAGACCGTGGCATCGATTTTCGTAGCCAGACTGGTATTGCGCTTGGTCTCTATCAAGATGACACCGTTGGCGCCCTTGGAGCCGTAAATGGCCGTTCCGTTGGAGATGACCTTTACGCTCTTGATCTCATTCACATTAAACGAGGTCAGGATGTCGTTGTAGAAACCGTCGTGGAGCATCGTGCGGCTATATTGCTGGTCGACAATCACCCCGTCTATGACGATAAGCGGCTGGGCGTTGCTGTACAGCGAGTTGATGCCGTTCATCTGCATGTAGTTGCCGATGCCGGGAGTGCCGCCGCGCGAGATGGTGCGCACGTAGCCGCCCAGCTGGTTTCCGATTTCGGAGGTGATGTTCAGCTCCGGGCTGAAGGCGAAGTCCGTGGCCTGCACGGTATTGGTGATGTTGTCATCCGCAGTGTATTTTGCCTTCGTCATGGTGGAATACATCACCACATCACGGAGCAGACCCGACTTGTTGATGCCCACCCGCACCGTGTTATGGTCGGGGGCGGTAACCTTCAACGCCGTGGCATACTCCGGCACATTCAGCTTGAACGTGCCGTCTTCCTCGGTCAGCGTACTGTAGCCGTCATAGCCGCTCACGCTGACCAGCGCGCCCGGCAACGGATTCCCAGCCGATACGCTGCACACCCGTCCGCTCACCGGACGTGTCTTTACCTCTTTTTTCTTTATGGTGTTGCCGGCCGATGAAGGAGCTGCCGCCGAAGCGGTGTCAGCCACAGCCGTCACGTCCTGGGCATGACCGCCCAATGCGCCGGCCATCAGCAAGGCCAAACAATAGAATCTGTATCTTTTCATTATTCAAACGCTCTAATAAGGGTTCTACAATCAGTTTTCGTCAGCACTGGCCGCTTCCGGATGGGGTTCAAATATAATGCAGTCGATGAGCAAAGGTTTGGCATACCCGCTGGGCGTAGTTCTTTGAATAGACCGCAATGTCAGCTCCACTTTCGGATTGTCTTCACCGTAGTTGCAAACCGGGAAAACAACATTCTCACCCACCGTAATCGTATCCATTTTCGTGGCATCTACCTCCACATCGGCTTCCAGAGCATCCGGATTGGTCTTCAGTGTGCCGGACGTGCTTTCATAATAATTTATCCAAGCCGAAATCCTGCGCTTGAGCAGAGCGTCATCCACATTGTTGATGTCTCCGGCCAGAGGCGTGGCACACACCACCTTGATGGTATAAGGACAGTTGGACAACGTGTTCGGAATGTGGAATGTGATTTCCGGACGGTTCTGACGGTCCGGTGTCTGACGGTCGCTCACGACAATATAACTGGGATTTCCCCCCAATACGCCGGAAACGGGGAACAGGCCGTTCGACTCGACAACCGTCACAATCATTCTCGCGGAATCTTCCGGGGTGTCAGCATCCAGCATGACCGCGCTGTAATTGTCCGACACCTCGGCCTCCACCTTTATCGTCCGCATGAAAGAGGTCTTGGTGTCCGGCACCCGCCATTCGGGAGTCGTGTACAGCCGCCCGTTGGAACACTCCGAATGATTCAGTCCGTTCAGGATGCCGCCACCGTCGAACGGACGCTCAAACATGTAGTATCCGGGATAGAACGAATTATAAAAGACGGAACAGATAGAGTCGGGGGCGTCGGCATTGAAGCTATTCCCCGGCTGGTAACGGACGTTGTAGAACGATGCCCCCAGCAGCATGTTCACCGCATTGTTGTAGCGCAAGGAGTCACCCTCCTCGGCACGGTCATCATGATAATCGAAGTACTGTTCGTAACGTTCCACATTTTCACGCCACACCTTGTTGGTCGGCGCAAGGAACCAGTATAAGGAATCCTCACGGTTGATGTATCCGTTCACATTGGAGAAATACTCATTGTAGCGGATCATCACAGAGTCCAGATATTCCTGTCGGCCATCCTTAATCTCGCCCGGCACGCTGGCCTCGACATCCAGCACCTCACGGTTCCACAGCGTGAAGTAATTATACACGCTGTCCAGACCGTCGTCTCCGCCCGTCGCCTCTTCCTGAATCATCTCCCAGATGTTGGGGAAGAAAGTGACCGGCGCGTCCACCTTATAGAGCATGCCGTTGGAAGAGGGGACGCCCTCGCCCAACATGTTCACCTCGTCATTCAGCTGAGTGGGAGTCAGATGCATACGCTTGCCGTTCAGCATCGACACCGTGTCGTCGGTCAGCGAGGAAATCTGCTGGCTGTACATCGCGATATGGTTGCGTATGAACTGATGCACCGTCCGGTTTTCATCCGTCAGCACACCGGCGGCCTCCTCGGCACGGTAAGCGGCTATGCACTGCTGCGCCTTCTGCTCCGTGATGGCAGGTGCCCATACGGTATACACCTGATTGGAACTGAGCACGCGACCATAGCCACAGGAGTCGAGCACCCTGACAAACGGACGCAAGGATTCGTCCTGCTGCAGGTTTTCCCACAGACTGATGCCGGACGTGGAGCCGACCGACACACTGTAGTGGTCGTCCCACGTATCCGTACAGGACACACCGGCCATTGTGGCGGCAAGCACCACAAGACCTGTTTGTATAGAATATTTCAGTTTCATTGTATTCAGTGTTTAGTGAGTGATATGTGTGTTATAAGTTGTCCTCGCCAAGTCCACCGGCACCGCAGATGCTCATCGGAACCAGTTCGAGATAATCAATCATGAAACAGCCGATGTTACCTTGTACCCATACGGAGCGGATACCGATTGTATTGTGCTCATGGGCATTCACCGTCACATCGCAAAGCTTGCGGCGATAGGTATAAGTATTGGTAAACATAGCCTGCGACACTTCCATAATTTCGTTGATATCCTCATAGCTGTCCAGGTTGCTGCTTGCACCGCCATTGACAGTGTACTGACTTGCACCGCCACGGTAATAGCCGTTGTTCTTCATCGTACGGATATTCTCTTGCATTGCCTCATCCGTATTTCTGATCGCATCTGCCATCTTCCATCCGGCTTCGTAGTTACCTCCCACACGAGAGTCGTTCGCCTGATAACGCAAGTCGATAGGGATACCCACCGGGTTGCCGTTCAGATAGACCTGCGCGATGCCGCGGTCGATCATGCCGGCATAGCCCATCCGCACCTCATAGTTGCCGGGAGGTACCGGCGGCAGACGGAATTCTATGCTATAGCTCGTACCGAGGAAGTTGAACTCATCACCGCCCCAGTTCCACCATTCTATCTTGGGACGCTGCACGAAGAAGATGGTGTTCTCACTCACTTCCGTATTGGCCAGATAGCCGGACGGGATATAATAGTTCAAAGACTGCTCACTGTTGTCCAAGTCTCTTGAATAAGCTTGGTTGGGATAACCGGCCAGACGGATGCCGTTTGTGGTCAGTTCCGGCCAGATGGTGGACATATCCATCCGGATCCGCGTGTTCATCACGTTGGTGCGCATAGAAGCGTCGTAGGTCACGATGTCGTCCAGATAGTAGTAGGCACAGTTCAGCGAGAAATTGTTGGACGGCTGCGTCAGTATGGCTCCCCGCACCCTGCCGCTGTTATAGACCGACGCTGCGGCATGGTTGATGTAATAACCACCGCTGACTTCCACTTCCGGCTCCGAATAGCTGAACACGCGCTCCAGCTTCATCATGGAGAATTCGAGCCATGTGGTCACCCATTCTGTCGGATTGGCCACATTGAGATTGACGCCCCAACCGTTGATCAGTTTGGCCGTACTCTCAAACATACGGTCGATGATGTGGTAGCGCAAGAACATGTTCAAGGGATTATACTGGCTTGTCAGACTCTCCCCATCGAAGTTCCAGTACCTCTCCTTATAGCTCTGCCCGGATTCGGGATCCGTGGCGTTCAGCCCGAAGATAGCAGCCGAATTGGCATCGTCATACTTCGACACGGCCAGATCATACAGGCCCCGGATTTTCTCGTCCATCGTCATGCCGCTCGTGATATACGACGGATATTTCTCATAGAGCACATTATCGGGAACGACCAGCACGGTGAAGCCGGTGTAGAGGTGGTCCGGACGGCGGGCATAGTATTCATTGCCGACGTCATCCTTATACAAATCCTCCTCACTAAATTTTCCTCCCGACCAGATGCCGGTACGGAACTCCGGATAGTTCTCCTTCACGGCCTCATACGCCGCGCTCTGATATTCCACACTGTCCATCTCGGCCAGCAGCCCCGTGCGGCGCAATGCCTCATAGAAGATGGAAAAGTCTTCGTGACTCTCATCCAGAATGGAGGCACCGACACCGGTATTCGGTACGAGCAACTGGTCCACAGGATGCACCACGCCGTTGTCCACGGAGTCGTTTTTCAACGAATTAATGATATGCGCATAGGAATTGACGACGCTCACAATCATCCCGTTCTCGTCCACCACCGAGTCTGCCGTCACCACGATGAGCGGCATGTTCAGCTCGTTGGTCATTTGGTAGGTAGAGGACATGTTCTGCGTGTAAACGACATTCTCCACCAGACAGGTCTGCACCAGCGTGTCACAATATTCTACAGGAATATCATCCACAGAACTGTAGCCTCTCTCCTGCAAGAAAGCCTCCACACCGGAGTTGACTGCAGGAAAGAAAGTGCGCGACCCGCGCGATGCCATGAAATCCATCCTGTTCGCACGCTCCACGATGCGGCGGAAAAGACTGAAGTCCTCACGGTTTTTCAAATAATCGCTCATCATCTCACCAGTGAACGTATAGTAGCTCTCTGCCGCTAAGTCGTCATTACAACTGGTGAACAGATTCATCTGTACTGTCAACAGCAGGACAGCGACCGATGATATAAATATTTTAAAGATACGTTTCATAATGTCTGATCCTATTATCTTGTTGATTCATATGAGTCGCCCGAAGTCTCCGGATAAGCCGGATTCTGGACTAAATTCGGATTCACCCGCAACTCATCATAATTATACGGCCAATAGATGGCATTGAAGTTACCGAACTTACTGATAGAAGTCGTACTGGAGAACTTGCTACGCACCTGATTCACCAGGAAATCGGTGTTACCGTCACGACGGCTGCGGCGCACCAGGTCGAACCACCGCTTTCCCTCGAAGAGGAACTCGCGCCGACGCTCGGCAAACAACAGCTCTATCAATGAACTTTTCGTAGGATAATTGCTGTACAACAGCCCCGACCCGGTCGATCGCGGTGCCGAACGGTCGGCCACAGCCTTGATCAAGTCAAAAGCCTCACTGCCCAGCTCATCGTCATGTTCGGACCCGTCACCGCTCATCTGGTAGATCAACGCTTCCGCCCGGATGAGCATCATGTCGCTGACACGATAGAAAATCCAATTGGCAGCGTTCTTCTCAGTACGCCCTCCATATACAGCCTGTGAATTGTCTGACGACAAGGTCACGCTGGTGAAGATGTATTTTCCCATACGGTAAGAGTCATCGCTCGTCCCGCTGCTAAGAGGATCCAGATACAACGACTCACGAATGCGCGAATCCGACGAGGTGCGGAAAATCTCCGTATCGCCGTCCGACGCGGCTCTTTCCAAAGCATCGGTAGGCGTGAAATAGCCGGGTTCGAATTGCGCCCACGTATCCCCTTCCTGAATGAAGTTGTAATAGAAAGCACGCACCATCACATTGGACTTGGTGTTGTCGTCGGTTCTGTCGGAGAAATACAGCTCGAAGATGCTCTCCGGGCTTCCGCCTGTGCCGAACAGCTGGTTGAAAGCATAGCCCCGGCTGAGCGACACACCGTCGTTGTCCGGAAACAAGGGATAGCCGTTCACCATGTAGGTGGAAGGATAACTTCCCGCAAAAGACTCGGTTTTGTATTTAATGACCCGCTGAGCATAGTCGGCGGCGGCAGTATAGTTCCCTATCCAGAGATTCATGTCAGCCAGCAGCGCGAAGATGGCCCACTGGGTGATCCGGAACGCGCTCACGTTGCCTTCGACTCCCGACTGTGACGGCCATGCGGTCAGCGCATAAGAATATACGCCCTCCAGATCGGCAATCAGGTTGCGGATGATGACATCGCCGGATGTTGCCGGCAAAGCCAGCGGCTGCTCGTCATTGGTGATGGCGTTCGTGTAGTAAGGAACATCGTTGAACGTCCGCACCAGATAGAAGTAACACAGCGCACGCAACGCAGACGCTTCGGCTATCGTGGCGTTCACGTCGCTCTCCAAGTAAGAGGGGTCGACAGCAGCCACCTGAGGTGCCCGCTCGATAATCAGGTTACAACGGTCGATGACCGAATAGAACGAAGACCAGTCCGTGTATGTATTCGTCGACAGCAGATTCTCTACCGACAAATAGGCTTCCGGTGAAGCATTGTTATATTTTGGACTACCGATATTCGCAATGACATTGTCCGAACGCACCTCGCCCCAGATGAACAGACGACGCATGAAGTCATCATCCTGCATACGGGTGTAGCAGCCGGCCAAAATCTGATCCACATCGGCTTTCTCTGTCCAGAAATTATCTTCGTACACCATGGTCAAGGGATAAATGTCCAAGAAGTCGCCGCACGACGTCGTAGACAATCCCGCCAAGGCCAGAATAGCAGACTTAAACCATATTTTTTTCATATTGCCTTTTTATTATCTGTTTAGAAATCAACCGTTATGCCCAAAGTGTATGATTTGGCACGCGGTGTCTGTGCATTATCTGTCGTCACGCCGTAACCGCCGTAAGACAATTCCGGATCCACGCCCGAATACTTGGTCAGACAGAACAGGTTGTTACCACTCACGTAGAAGCGCAAGCCTGTCAATCCGATCTTCTTCGCCTTTTCCTGCGGCAGGCTGTAAGAAAGCTGCAGATAATTCAGACGGAGGAAAGTTCCGTCTTCCACGAAGCGGTCGCTGATCATCGTATTATAATTAGGATGCTCGTTAGAAGCAATCAACGCACGTGGTATGGTAGTGAAATCGCCCTCCTTGCGCCAGCGGTAGTTCACGGCCTGGCTCTGGTTGTTGTTAGAGCTCATGCTCTCCATGTTCAGACGGGCTATATTCACGATGTCATAGTCCACACGATAGTTGAACTGCGCGTTGAGGCTCCAGCGGTCGTAGTTGAACCGGAACCCGAAACCACCGGTCAGTTTGGGCAAAGAGTTACCCAAATAAACGACATCCAGCTGGTTGATGTTACCGTCATGGTTCACATCCTCATAGATGGCGTCGCCTCCCTTGAAGTCATAAGAGGCAGTGGTTCCGTTTGTAGAATAGTTGAACCGCATCTGCAAGGGGTCGCCGTTCACGTCAGTCACCACCTCGCCGTTGGCGTTATACATGATAGGTGCCGTCCAGCCGTTGGCCTGGAAGTCATTAAGCCACTGCTGAGCTTCCGTATCACCGGCTTTGGCTGCCCTCACGTTGTCGCGATAGGTTTCATAATGATACATATAGACGCCCTTACTGCGGTAGCCGTAGATGGCACCGAAAGGATTATCCACCTGCACGCGCTGCAGCAAAGAGCCGTTAGCCGGTTGCCAGTCGTTGTTCAGTGTCTCCAGAATCAGGGGGTCCATCTTGGTGATGGTGTTCTTGTTGTTCGCGAAAGTGACATTCACGTCCATCGTGAACTTGCCGGCCCTCACGAGGCGGTCGGTCTGGATGTTGAACTCCCATCCGTTGTTCTCCATGTCACCGGAGTTGCGGTAGGCGTATGTCGTAAAACCAGAGATGCTCGGCACGCGCACGTTCGGCATCAGCATGTCCTTGGTCGTCTGCTTGTACAGGTTGATGTCCATCTTCAGCCGGTTGTCCCAGAAGCCGAGATCGAAACCGACGTTCCATGAGAACTTGCGCTCCCACCGCAGGGTGTTCATCTTCAGATTGCCCGGATACATGGCCGATGTCCCCAGATAGCTGTAATCTGCATAGTATTGGTTGACATAAAGATAGTCTTGCCTCGGCTGGTTACCCGTCATACCCCATCCCGGACGGATGGAAAGCATGGACAGCCACTTGCGCAACGGTTCCATCCACGACTCGTTCACGATGTTCCAACGTCCGGAGAGTGCCGGAAAGACGCCCCAGCGCTTGCCGGGTCCGAACTTCGTCGTACCATCCACACGGGCCGAGAAATCCACCATATACTTTTCTTTATAGCCATAGTGTGCCGAGAACGTATAATACATACTTCTCCAACGGTTATAGTTGCTGCTCATGCCCGGATTGATGTTGCCTGAGCTTGGAGCCTCGATGCCATGCGGCAGACCGGAAACGTCCGTGTTCTGATCGCTCGATGTTCCCGACACCAGCTGGAAACGTCCCATGGCCATGAACGAATGGTCTTCGTTGGCGAAATGAGGCGTGAAGGTCAGGGTATGCGTGGTGGTGAAGGCCAGACTCTTGGAACTGGCACTCGTACCGCGGCTCACACCCACCGTATTCCAGTTGGCCGTAGACAGGTCGCGCGGATAGTAGGTGTCCGTATAGGCGTTGAACACATTCATCACCACCTTTCCGTTGTAAGTCAGACGATGCGAGGTGGCATCCACACCAAGGAAGTCATACTGCAGTTCCAGCTTAGGGTCGATGGCATAGGTCTTGTAACGGTTCTTGGCATACTTGGCACTTGCTATCGGGTTCACCAGTCCGCGCTGGTCGTTCAGCTCATTGTCCCCGTCCGCCTGCAGCATCTCGTAATAACGCCCCAGTGAGTTACCCTGTTCGTCCTCCTCGTAAATCGCCAAGTTCGGCATTTTTCTATAGGCAAGGGACAACAAGTCATCCGAATTTCTATGATTGTCGGTATAAGTCAGGGAGAAGTCGCTGATAATCTTGATGCGGTCGCTCACATAGTAGTCCAGCATCATGCGCGTTGTGAAACGGTTCAGCTTCTGTTCTATGACAGAGCCGGTCTGATGGTCATAACCGCCCGATATACGGAACGTGGCTTTCTCGCCACCGCCTGTGATCGAGATGAAATGCTGCTGCTGCAGGCCGAACTGCGTCACCTCGTCCACCCAGTCGGTGTTGTTGTTGAACATCTGCCACTCCGAGAACACACGCCGGTCGGTGATATAGTTCAGTTCCGGGATATTGGCCGCCTGATCGCTCAGAGACGGATTGAAATAGGCCTCCTTCAGCATCATCGTATACTGGTCGCCCGTCAGCAGGTCGACGCCCTTCGGCTGATAAGTACCCATCAGACGAAGAGAATAGGTCAGGCGGGGAGCACCGCGGCTTCCGCGCTTGGTCTTGATCTCAATCACACCGTTGGCACCCTGCGAGCCCCATATCGCTGTGGCTGCGGCATCTTTCAGCACCGTGATGCTCTCGATATCCTCAGGGTTGACATTCAACAGCTGGGCGAACTGCTCGTCATTGGCGTTGTTCACATCGAAGTCGGACTGGTCCACATTCCACACATCGCCGTTCACCACAATCAGCGGGTCTGAACTGGTCAGGGTGGAAATGGAAGTCGTACCGCGCAGACGCATGGTCGTACCAGCTCCAAGGTTACCGGAATTCATCACGATGTCCAGACCGGCGATACGACCTTGCAAAGCCTCGTCGATGGACGTCATGCCCAATCCCTCGAACTCTTTGGCGTCGATGGTCTGTGAGGCGAAAGAGACCTCGTTCTCCGGAATGGCCAGACCGCTCGATTCCACACGCCGCTTAGCCTTGACTTCCACGACATCCAGCACCATGGCATCTTCCAGCGTGATGTGGAACATCCGTTTGTTGATGGGAAGGATCTGCGTCTTCAGTCCCACATAGCTAAACTTCAAACGGTTCTTGTCACTCTTGATTTTCAGCGTGAAGTTTCCGTTGAAATCCGTCACTGTGGCCGATATGTTTCGGTTAGACTCGTCAACTTCGACAACAGCCGCGCCAGCCACGGGACCAAAGGAGTCGGAGACCGTTCCGCTCACGCTTGTAATGCCCTGCGCACCTACTGCCGATGCTATGGCAAGGCAGCAGATCAATATAAAATATCTCAAATTTTTCATCTTCAATCTCATTAAGGTTATTCTATCTCCGCATAATCCGCCCACATATCCGCCGAATAGAGCAAGGGCTTGTCTATCAGGTGAATCACAGCCGTGGCTGAATTATAAAGATAATTGGCACTCGTCAAAGTCGCGCATTCACCATAGGGGCCATCCTGACTGCTTTCTGAAGCAGAGACGTAACGTCTGTAATGATATTCACGCGCAAAATAATTTCCGTCTGTCACATGGCGGACAACACTTCCCGTGATAGCCTCACCCGTAACGGGATCCATACAGCGCACGCTGATGTCGCCGGACGTGCTGCCTGAGTTTTCCACAGCAAGCGTCATGAAACGGCCGCCATAAAGATAGGAAGTCTCGTAAGTGCCCGTCGACGGAGCCGTCATATAAACGGCATTGTTCTGCACATGATAACGGATGAAGTTGTCAACCGAGTCCTGCATGTTTTCCAACCGTTGTTGATACAGGGCCAAATCCGCGTCGCTAAGCCCCGGATCGTCCAGCATGTTCTCCACTTCCTCAATGGCCTGCGGGGATGGAAGCAGTCCGGCATCGTACATCTTATTCAGTTCCGAGGTGGGAGGAACATAAACCGTATAGTTGAAGTTGCTCATAATGGACAGCGTCGGACCGTTGGAAGTTGTTTTGTATGAGGTGTTGCTGGAACTGGTGATACCGTCAAATGTCTCGCTCACCAGGCTGCTGGCACTTATCAACTCATAAAAGCCTTCGTATTCAGGATTCGTCGCAGCGAGGTCTTCCAACATCTGCAGGACGGACTTTGTGGCCGGCATGACAGGCTCGCTTTCCACAATGAACGTCTCTCCGTTTCCGTCCGGATTGCTTCCCATATTGAAATAGCCCTCCTCCTGACGCACGGTCAACGGCTTCGCGCTGTTGATGTCATTACCGGCAAGTTCACGGTTGTAGGGCGTAATGAACGTCATGTCCTCTTCCGATCCTTCAAGAATCAGCGGACAGCCTCCCTTGGAAGTCCAGACGGTCTTGCCCGACATGACCGAAGCCCTGTCGTCTTTCACAAGGATGGAATTTTCCAGAATGTCGCGCATGCGGTTGTTTATATAGTCTTCCTCGTCAATGACAGACCACGGATCGCGGATCGGCAACCCTCTGGTCAGACTGCCGTCCGCATTCTTCGTGGCATTATAGCGGCGTGCGTGCACGACATCGTCCTCTATATAGAATTCCGTGATGGTAGGCGTGGTTTTCTGATAGTCCACGGGATCGACATAGTTGGCCAAGGCCTCGTCCGTAGGAAGAATGAACATATACTCGCTGTACATCGTGTTGAAATAACCGTCGTAGTTCAACTCCTCTATCATCTTACGCATGATGAGGCAGTGGTCGTCCAGCTCGGCCGGGAAGGAAACGGACTGATATTCCGGAACGGTGAACACTTTGTTCGACTTGTAGACCACTCCGTTGTTGGCCATCAGGCAGGAGTACACGCCGTTCTCACCGCCTTCCTCATCCACCTCCAGTCCCATGTCCATCTGCGCCGTGTTGACTACCGTACGGAACTTACTGGGAACAGTGGCCACCAGAGACGTCTTCATGAAATTCTCCAGCATGGCCGCAATGATATTGTCGGGCACGGCGTCCAGCGTCCCGTAGCGTGTGTACAGCAGCTGGCCGTCACCGCCCGGACTGAAGTAACGCTTGAAAGCATCATTGGTCGGAGCGATGATGACAGCCATATCCGCAGCCATGGATTTTCCGCCCGGTGCATTGAGGTATGCGTTCCATCCCGGATCATAAGGCAACAGGTCTGTGAAGTCCCGGTTCTTATAGCTCGTCAGGGCCGATGCCGCATGCGCCCCGTCGAAACCGGAGTTCGCATAGCGCCAGACAAACACAGAGTCCACCTGGCCCGACGTGTTGTAGGCATTGTATGCACTTGTCTGGCTCGCGCTGTATACAGGCACGCAGAAACGGTCCAGCAGCTTGCTGAACATGCTCAGCGAAGTATCCTTGCGGATGACTTCCGCCATGTTGGTCAGCGGGTCCATCACATTCTCCACCACCTGGATGTAACCGTTCTGGCAGGTCACGTCAGCCTCTGTCAGCCGCTGCCCGTTGATGTACGACTCCGACGTGTTGTCGCAGGCACCGTTTGTCAGGAAGCTCAAGTCGTCGTCCGTGATGGAGTTGCTCGACATGAAGGCAGGCAGGAAGTGCACCATGGGTGCCGTGTTGTCATCACGCATCACCAGCATTCCGTTCTGTCCGCCTTCCGGATACTTCTCCCGGTAGTAGGCCCAGTACGTATTGTCCGGCATGTCTTCGGCCCGCAGCATGGGGATGGTGTCATAGAGCGACAGAGCCGTCTCCCGCCGCATGCACATGCCCGGCGTAGGGTCTGAGGTCCCGTTGCTGATGCTCGACATCAGCTCAATCAGATAAGCACTGTTGACCATGGAAGAGTTGAACAGGAGCCTTTTCTGGGAATCGCTCAGATCCTCGAAGCTCCTCACCCCCCATGAATTGTTGCTGAAGAAACGCGAATAGGCGTCATCATTGGCAACGAACAGCGTCTTACTACCCGTCAGGCTCAGCACATCATGCTGCAGAATGGCAGGGTCGTCAATCAGTTTCAACGTCGTCTGGAAATTCCCCCGGCTCTGCAGCTCCGCATAGATGCTGCTTCCCAGCCAGGAAGGCGTACCGGTCAGCAACTCATCCTCGCAAGAGACGAGAACGCCCCCCGCGCAGAACAAAGCACAAGCAGAATAAGCAAGACGACTCATTTTTCGTTTAATCTCACTGCTTCTCATATTTCCATTAGGTTAATATTTCAATTAATTCATCTCATTATTCCTTATTATATATGGCAGACACCACTCATCCGCTCCGCAAGAAAGGCCGTCACTGCGTGCCTGGACAAGCAGGAAGATGCACTATATCCCGCCCGACATGGCCGTGCCGGTATCTGCCTCCTTTCCGCTCCTCAAAATCATAGTGTTGACGTTTCATGATATTGCGGTTTTTTATTCCTCATTAGGTTAATTATTCAATATTTTTCTAAACAGGTATATACTACCCCGCTAAATTGTTATCAAAGGTAGAACATTTCCGTAAAAACACATAATAAAAACTAAACTTTTATCAAGAATATGTTTAAAAACATGTTTCCGGAATGTTACAAAAATGTAAAACCGGCGGGAAACGGCGCAGCGGCGGACTGATTCCTCACTTACGCCGGTGCCGGACATACCATTTACGGACAAAGACGAAGTGGAAAACGGCGACCGACAGACAAAGCCCCAAAAGGACATACGTACATATTCTTTCACCTGCAGTCCACATCAGGGAAGAAAACGAATAACCCGACAATATGCCCACATCCCACCCCAGCAGATAGGACGTCTGCGCCGTGCCGCGCTCGCAATGTTCACAAATGCGGATGAACGACAGCAGATAGCGGCTGGCTATGCACCCCAAGCCACACCCCAGGCAAAGAGAAGACACGCAGGCTACCGCATGACCGGACAAGGGGGAGAGAAAAAGAAGCGAAGCCCCCAGGAGCAGCAGAAAGCCTACCGACAGTTCCAGCTCCAACCGTTCGCCAAACAGCCGGAGATGCAACGAAAGGGCCAGCCACAAACCGATGCACAAGCCCAGAAAACCTGTCAGTGCATGCACCTGACCCAACAGCAATCCCGCCACGGCCGAGGACAACAGCAACGGGACAAAAAGACGGAATCCGCGCGGCAGGAAAAAGCGGTCGAGCGTGAAAAGAGCCGGTTGCAAAGGCGCACGGAAAGGAACGCGAAGCGACCCCACCAGCAACAGTGCCGCCAGCAGCAACCCCGCCGCAATCCATAAAAATTCAGAACGCCCGTAAAGCACGGCCACCACCCTGCCGACCAGCAGACCGACAACCAACGCCAGCCTCTGAAACCAATAATAGACATGGGCAGCCTCCGTACGCTTCCGCGTGTCCGACAAATCCAGCAGCAAGGTGCTCCCCACCGCAATCTGAAACACGCCATAGGACGCTCCCTGCAACAACCGGACCAATCCGCCTGCCCAACCGGAAAAACCCGCACCGGCAAACAGCACCGAACAGGCCATGCCCGCCAGTGCCCACAAGGCAACTCCCTTACGTCGGTAGGCATCCAACCAATAATTACAAAAAGGCGCGGGAACGCACATCCCCACGCAAAACCACAACACAGCGGCCAATGCCCCACCGGCCTCAACACCGTCGGCCCCTCCTGTCATGAGCGGTGCCACGGGCAAAAACATATAAATGGAAACGCCCACCAAAAAATGGGCCAGTATGATCTTCAGAAAACCGGCATGCCACAAGACATGCCCACCGGACTGTCTTGCCTCCACATCAATACTGTTCACGCTCATTAGGAAAATCCGACCGTTTCACGTCCGTCACATACTGCCCGATAGCATCGGTCATCACCGTATGCAAATCGGCATAACGGCGCAGGAATTTCGGCGAAAAGCCTTGGTTCATCCCCAACATATCCTGAATCACCAGCACCTGACCGTCCACCCGGTTGCCTGCTCCTATGCCAATCACCGGAATCGACAGCCCGGAAGCCACACGGGCGGCCAAATCCGCCGGAATCTTTTCCAATACCAAAGCAAAGCATCCGGCCTGTTCCAACAGACGGGCATCGGCCACCAGTTTCTCGGCCTCCGCCTCTTCCCTGGCCCGCACGGCGTACGTGCCGAACTTATTGATGCTCTGCGGTGTCAGCCCCAAATGGCCCATCACCGGAATGCCGGCGGCCAAGATAGCCCGCACGGTGTCGATAATCTCCACCCCGCCTTCCAGCTTCAAGGCGTCGCAGCCGCTCTCTTTCATGATGCGCACGGCGTTGGCCACCCCTTCGGTGGGGTTCACCTGATAGCTGCCGAAGGGCATGTCGCACACCACAAGTGCGCGCTGCACACCATGCATCACCGAACGGGCATGATAAATCATCTGATCCAGCGTAATAGGCAACGTGGTCGCATTGCCGGCCATCACGTTGGAAGCGGAATCGCCAATGAGAATGACATCCATACCGGCCCCGTCCACAATGCGGGCCATCGTATAGTCATACGCTGTCAGCATCGCTATCTTCTTGCCCTGCTGCTTCATCTCTATCAGACGGTGCGTAGTCACCTTACGCGCATCTTCCACTAAATAACCTCCCATACTCTTGCTGTTTTTTTGAAACAATGTGCAAAATTAACAAATTTATTCTTCACCGGAGAGCAAATCCAGCATTTTTTCCACACTGAAACCGCTGAAGTCGGGAATCACCACATCGCACAGACCGCAGATCTGCTCCGGCGCATTTGTCGTGGACAGCCCCACCACCTTCATCCCCGCGGCACGTCCGGCCTTCAAGCCGTTGAAAGAATCTTCGAACACCACACAGCGGCCTGCAGGCAAGCCGAAAGCCGCGGCACCGGTCAGATAACAGTCGGGGGCAGGCTTGGAACGCGCAAAACACTCCGACGTGAAAATACGGTCGAAACAGGCCTTGAAACCGGCATGCTGGCGATAGACGTTCCGCATCTTGGCATCATTGGAACTGGTCACTACGGCCGTGCAGATTCCCGCCTGGCGCAAAGCACTCAGAAAATGCTCCACCCCCGGAACGTATGCATACGCCATACGGCTCTCGAAATCATCCAATTCGCACGTAAGCTGCCGCTGCAAATCCTTTTGCCCGTCGAACCAGCGGTCGAAAATCTGCACCAGTGTCTGCCCCTTGATTTTCTGTTCAAAATGTTCCACCTCCGGATGATACTTCCGGCCGACCTCTCCCCAGAAAAGGGTATACTGCGGTTCCGTGTCGAAGATGACACCGTCCAAGTCAAACAACGCCGCCGTGCGCACTCCTGCTTCAAAATCTTTTCCCATAAACCATAAAATAATAAGACGGGCGCAAAGTTACGGAAAAACCGGGGAATACCGGTCATGAGCACCGGAAAAAAACGCGGATGGCACGAATGCCGGAAGTCCGGCACAAGACTCCGGAACTCCTTGCGCAAGACACGGAAAATCCTTGCGCAAGACGCGGACGTTCCTTGCGCACAACAGAGAAGTTCCTTGCGCAAGACTCTGCAGCCGCCCGCACACAAGCGCCACACACCGGCTCCACGCCTCTACAGCAGGAAATAGCGGACACCCGGCAGCAAAAACACCGGCCACCCGGCAAAATGAGCAGGACAGAACGGCATGAAGTTCGCTTTTTTTTGTATTTTTGCCTCCAATACGCAACATTATCCGGAAACACTATGGAACAAAGACTAATAAAGCTCATAGAGGACAGCATCAAACAAAACTGGGACCGCAAGGCCTTCACGGACTTCAACGGCGAAAGCCTGCAATATAAAGACGTGGCACGGAAAATCTCCAAGCTTCACCTGATGTTCGAAGCCGCCGGCATCCAGCCCGGCGACAAGATAGCCCTCTGCGGACGCAACAGCGGAAACTGGTGCGTGTCTTTCCTGGCCACCATCACCTATGGCGCAGTCATCGTCCCCATTCTGCACGAATTCAAGCCGGACAATGTGCACAACATCGTAAACCACAGCGAAGCCAAACTGCTGTTCGTGGGCGACCAGGTGTGGGAAAACCTCAACGAGAACCACATGCCTGCCCTGCAAGGCATCATCTGCGTGAAGGACTTCATGCTCGTAAACAGCCGTTCCGAACAGCTTTCTTTTGCCCGCGAGCATCTGAACGCCTTGTTCGGACAGAAATTCCCCATGATGTTCCTGCGCGACCACGTGCATTACCCCGCCGAGACATCGCCGGAGCAGCTGGCGGTCATCAACTACACCTCCGGCACGACAGGCTTCTCGAAAGGCGTCATGCTGCCCTACCGCAGTCTGGTGTCGAACGTCCTGTTCTGCCACCGCACCATCGGCCTGCAACCCGGCGACAACATCGTCTCCATGCTGCCGCTGGGCCATGTGTTCGGACTGGTCTACGACTTTCTCTACGGCGTCTGCGCGGGAGCGCATCTGTACTTCCTCACCCGCATGCCCTCGCCCAAAATCATCATGTCCGCCGCCGCCCAGGTGCATCCGCGCGTCATCTCCACCGTGCCGCTGGTCATCGAGAAAATATTCAAAAAGGAACTGCTGCCCAAAATAGACAACAAACTGGGCAAACTGCTGCTGCACATCCCCATCATCAACGAAAAAATCAAGGAAAAGGCACGGACCGAAAGCCTGCGTCTCTTCGGCGGAAACCTCAAGGAGGTAATCATCGGCGGCGCACCGTTCAACGCGGCGGTAGAAGCGTTTGCCCGCTCCATCAACTTCCCTTATTCCATTGCCTACGGCATGACGGAGTGCGGACCAATCATCGGACACAGCCCATGGTATGAGACCGCCTACATGTCCTGCGGCAAAGCTGCCGACGGCATGGAGCTGAAAGTGCTCAGCTCCGACCCCGCACATATCCCCGGAGAGCTGGTATGCCGCGGACAGAACACCATGCTGGGCTACTATAAAAATCCGGAAGCCACCGGACAGATATTCGACAACGAAGGCTGGCTGCATACAGGCGACATGGCTGTCATCAACGAACAGGGAGACGTATTCATCAAAGGACGCTGCAAAAACATGCTGCTCAGCGCGAGCGGACAGAACATCTATCCCGAAGAGATAGAATCGCGGCTGAACAACCTGCCCTACGTCAACGAATCGCTGGTCATCATGCACAACGACAAACTGGTGGCTTTGATCTACCCCGACCTGGGAGAAAGCATGCGCGACGGCCTGAGCGATCAGGAAATGCAGGAAAAAATAGACAACGCACGCAAGGAACTGAACAAGGAGCTTCCGCCCTACTCCCAAATCACGAAAGTGATGCTGCAGAACGAAGAATTCGAGAAAACAGCCAAGAAAAGCATCAAACGCTACCTGTATCAAAACATGATTCCCTGAGCCCATGGACTCTCACCTGATTGTTTACAAAGCATCGGCCGGTTCGGGCAAAACGTTCACCCTGACCATACAATATATCAAAATCCTTGTCGGAGAGGAAACCAGCCGTGCCTACAGCCATATTCTGGCCGTGACGTTCACAAACAAAGCCACAGCCGAGATGAAAGACCGCATCCTGCAACAGCTTTACGGCATCTGGAAAGGCCTGCCCTCGTCGGCCGGCTATCTGGACGCCCTGAAGAACGAACTGCGCAAGGACGGCGTGCAACTCTCCGACGACGTTATCCGGCAACGGGCCGGCAGCGCACTCCGCCACATCCTGCACGATTACAACCGTTTCCGCGTAGAAACCATCGACTCGTTTTTCCAGTCTGTCATGAAAAACCTGGCCCACGAGCTGAGCCTCACGGCCAACCTGAGAGTGGACCTCAACGACACGGAGGTGCTCGACACGGCTGTGGACCGCCTCATGGAGCGCCTCCATCTCATGCCGACCGTGCTGAACTGGATTCTGGAATATGTGGACGACCGCATCTCAAACAACGAACGCTGGGACATCGCCCGCGAGGTGAAAGGCTTTGCCGCCTGGATATTCAAAGAAGCCTATCTGACCCACGAGCACGAACTGCGTGCCGCACTGAAAGACAACCAGCGCATCGGCAAACTGCGTGCCGCACTGAAAGAGAAAATGCTGGCCGCAGCAGACATCGCACAAAGCGCAGCCGCCCACTTCCGCGCCGAGCTGGAACGCTATGGCCTCACCTGCGACCGCTTCAAGTTCGGCTCGACCATAGACACTTACCTGCGGCGCATCGAGAGCGGACAACTCGACGCCGAATTCGGCTCCCGCCTGCAAGGCTTTGCCGACCGGCCGGAAAACCTGCTGAAAAAAGCTGATGCCGACAACGGAAACATGATCCAGGCTGCAGCCTATTTCAGTGAACTGCTATCCACCCTGCGGCAATTCCAGCAGAAAAGCCTCACACACTACACCAGCGCATCGCTGGCACTGAAACACCTGAACCCCCTGCGGCTGCTCGGTGTCATTGACGAACAGGTGGCAACGCTTAACCACGAGAACAACCGTTTCCTGCTGGCCAAGACCCCGCTCCTGCTCAACGAACTGATAGAAGACAGCGACGCTCCCTTCATCTTCGAAAAAATGGGGAGCTATTTCCAGCACGTCATGATCGACGAGTTCCAGGACACATCGACCATGCAGTGGAAGAACTTCAAGATTCTGCTGCTGGAAGGCATGGCGTCTGGCTTCGGCAACCTCATCGTGGGCGACATAAAACAAAGCATCTACCGCTGGAGAAACGGCGACTGGACTATTTTAGGCAACATCGGAAGCGAAATGAAAGCCTGGCATCCGGACATCCGCAATCTGGACACTAACCATCGCAGCGAACGGCGCATCATCCGTTTCAACAACATGCTGTTCTCCGCCGCCGCCGACCTACTGGACCGACTCAGCCCCCATGCACCCATCAGAATGAGCGACGCCTATGCTGACGTGGAACAGCATTGCCCCGCCGACAAGGGGGAATGCGGATATGTGCAGCTACGCTTCTACGACGAAAAAAACAAAGAAGAGGACTGGGAGACCCAAATGCTGGACGAGCTGTGCGAAAACGTAAGACAACTGCACGAAGCCGGGCTGCCTTACAGCGAGATGGCCATACTCTTGCGCAAACGGAAACACGCCACACCCATCATACATCACTTTGCCGAACGCATGCCCGACGTGAAACTCGTCTCTGACGAAGCCTTTCTGCTGTCCAGTGCGCTGAGCGTGAACATACTGATTGCCGCCATGCGCCACATGGCAGATCCGGACGACAAGGTGGCACTGGCCTTCCTGTCACTGCATTCCGGCAAACAGACGGCAGACGGAAACGGCGACACGCTGAACAAATTGCTCCGCACACCGCTCGAACAGCAGCTGCCCGACACTTATGTCCGGCAACAAGACCGACTGCGGCAAATGCCGCTCTACGAACTGCAAGAGGAACTGTACAAAATATTCCATCTGGAACGCATAGCCGACGAGGATGCCTACCTGTTTGCCTACTTCGACCGCATAACAGCCTATCTGCAGGAAAATCCGTCCGACATCAATTCTTTTCTGACGTATTGGGACGAGACGCTCTGCCGCGAATCCATACCTTCAGGCGAAGTGAACGGCATACGCATATTCACCGTACACCAATCCAAGGGACTGCAGTTCCACACCGTTTTCGTTCCCTATTGCCACTGGGACATCGAACAGGACAGCAAAGGATTCAACCGCCATAATGACTTGTTGTGGTGCGAAACCCATGAGCCTCCCTACAATGACCTGCCCGTAATACCCATCACCATAGAAGCCTCCATGCGGCACTCCATCTTCTGCAAGGAATATGAGGAAGAACACCTGCAACGCCGTGTAGATGCCCTTAACACTTTGTATGTGGCATTCACCAGGGCGGAGAAGAATCTGTTCGCCTACTGCCGTACACACTATGTCATGGATGAACGGAGCACCATCGGCGATCTCATCTATCAGGCCCTTCCGCGAGAAATCGGGCCGGCAACGGAAACAGCGGGAGACAACGGAGAAACGGCCCTCTTCACCTACGGTGAGCCTATGACCGACCCCATGCGGAAACGCAAACAGACAGACAACCGCATGGAAACAGACTATCGCCCTGAGCCGGTAACCATGCACTCATACGAAGCCCGCATAACGTTTTGCCAGTCCAATCGGGCAGAAGAATTCCTGGAAACACTGGCCGATCCGGAACATACGGAACGGCCCGGCGGAAGCAAAAGACGAATGGGCATACTCATGCACAAAATCTTCTCGACCATCTATACCCGCGATGATATAAAAAAGGCTCTTCTGCAATTAGAAGCAGAAGGGCTGATCGGCACCGGACCGGAAAAAGAGGCCTTGAAACAGCAGATAGAAGAGGCTTTCCGACTGCCGGAAATAGCCCATTGGTTCGACGGCACCTGCAAACTGTACAACGAATGCCCCATCCTGACCCAGAATTATAATGAATCTACAGGCAAATATGACACCTACCGCCCCGACCGCGTCATGTTCGCACCGGACGAAGTTACCGTAGTAGACTTCAAGTTCGGCGCACCTCACAACAGCTATCGCCAACAGGTGGCCGGCTACATGGAACAATTGCGACTGATGGAACCCGACCGAAAGGTAAAAGGCTACCTGTGGTATATCCTGAACAACCGTCTTGAAGAAGTCAGAGCCTAACGCTATCACAACTTATGGAAACATTCATCCAACTAACGGCAAGAGACCTCATCCGCCGCTTCGGCACGAACCTGCGCGACGTAACCGTAGTGTTCCCCAACAAACGCGCCGGACTATTCATGAACCAACAACTGGCAGCAGCCGCGCAACGCCCCGTCTGGGCTCCGCGCTACCGCACCATCAGCGAGCTGTTCGACCAGCTGTCTGACTTTGCCCGCTGCGACGACATACAAGCCGTATGCGAACTGTATAACGTCTACTGCCGGCTGATGCCCGACCCGGAATCTGCAGACCGCTTCTACGGATGGGGAGAAATCATGCTGGCAGACTTCGATGACATGGACAAGCATCTGACCGACGCACACCGGCTGTTCAGCAACATCCGCGCCATCAGGGAACTGGACGACAACAGTTTCCTTTCTTCACAGCAGGAAGAGGCACTGAAACAGTTCTTTGCCAACTTCTCCATCGAAGGCAACAGCCGGCTGAAAGAGAAATTCCTTTCACTATGGAACCGCATGGACGACATATACACGGCGTTCAATGCCGCTCTCCGCAGGAAAGGAGTGCTTTACGAAGGCGCACTCTACAAGGACGTGACTGAACATCTGGAAGAACGGTCCGACCGCATACCGTCCGACATGACCTATGTGTTTGTGGGATTCAACGTACTCAACGATGTAGAAAAAAGTCTGTTCCGATACTTGCAATCCAAAGACCAGGCCTTGTTCTACTGGGACTATGATGTAATGTACGTAAACGGAAACAGCCATTTTGAAGCCGGAACATTCATCCGACAGAATCTGAAAGAGTTCGGCAACGCCCTGCCGGAAAGCTGTTACAACAACCTCGGCAGTCCGCCGCAGATAGCGTTTGTAGCCACGACTTCAGAAAACGCTCAGGCCCGTTACATCACGCAATGGCTGGACACGGAACTGACACAGCCGGAACAGGACACAGCCATCATACTCTGCGACGAATCACTGCTGCAGCCCGTGCTCCATTCGCTCCCGGACAGTCGTTCGCCTCATCCCGTGCAACAGGCCAACATCACCATGGGATTCCCCATGACAGACACACCCGTATACAGCTTTCTTAACGCACTGTTCACCTTGCAGACCGAAGGATATGACCGCGACAGGCACTGTTTCCGCACGGAACAGACCGATATTGTCCGGCGACATCCCTATGCCGCCTTGTTGCCCGAAGCAGAAATATTCACGCCGCACACCACCAACCCCGCCCTGCTGAATTACCTGCGCCGGCTGCTTGAGTTGCTGGGCCGCGCGTTCGGATGCGAAACCACCGGACCGGACAACGACGTCTACACCCAACTGTACAACGAAGCTCTCTATCGCGCACACAACATTATATGCCGCTTTATCCGTCTGACGGAAGAGCAAGTGCTCGACGTACAGCCGACCACGTTGCGCAGACTGCTCCGCAACGTGCTGACCGCCACCTCCATCCCGTTTCACGGCGAACCGGCCACAGGCCTGCAGGTGATGGGCGTACTAGAGACCCGCAACCTGAACTTCCGCCATATCCTGATGTTGTCGGTCAACGAAGGCAAACTCCCCAAGAATGAAAACAACACCTCTTTCATTCCCTATCATCTGCGCGAAGCTTTCGGTCTGACCACCATCAGGCACAAAATAGCCGTCTATGCCTTCTATTTCTACCGTCTGCTGCAACGTACGGAACACATCACTTTCGTATACAACATCGCGACCGACGGACTAAACAAAAACGAAATGTCCCGTTTCCTGCGGCAACTGTTGGCAGAAACAGACTTCCCCATCGAGAAAAAAATTCTGCAATCCGGGCAGACCGTACCGACAATTCCTTCCTTACAGGTAGAAAAAACACCAGAAGTGATGGACATCCTGCTGCGCAACTATACCAGCGGACTGCCCGGTTCACGCCCGCTCTCCCCATCGGCCTTAAATGCCTACATCGACTGTCCGCTCAAATTCTACTATCAGCAGATCGCCCGCATCCGACAACCCAAAAACCCGCAGAACGGATTGGACAATGCCTTGTTCGGCACCATCTTCCACGAAGCGGCAGAACTCGTCTACCGCAGGCTGACAGAACGCAATCCTGTCATACACCGCCAGGACATAGAAAGGCTGCTGCAGGAAGGTGACCGGGGGCTGCTTTCCTGTGTGGAAGCATCATTCCAGAAGAATTTCTTTGAAAACCAACCCGAAAAAGTATTCTACAACGGTCAGTTGCTCATAGCCCGCAAGGTAATGGTGAGCTACCTGCGCCAACTCCTTGCTCACGACGCCCGCATGGAACAACTACGATTGAAAGAAATGGAACAGGAACACCGCAAAAGCATAGTGGTCAGCACCGGACAGCAGAACATACACATCGACATCGGGGGCAAAATAGACCGCATGGACTATGTGGTATTGTCGGATGAAGCCACAGGCAAAAAGGTGGAAACCTTGCGCATCGTGGATTATAAAACGGGAGGTATGCCGGAGAAAGCCGCCGGCATGGAGCAACTCATACAACCGTCCGAACGCCGCCCGGAATACATTTTCCAGATTTTCCTCTACTCCTATGTGCTGAGCGAAGAGCAGCAACATCCCGTGTCTCCGGCCTTGTTTTTCGTTCACAAATCCAACACAGCGGACTATGATCCTACGGTAATATTCAACCGACAGCGAGTAACAGACTTCAACGGCCTGAAGGAAGATTTCAGACAAATGCTGCAAAGCGTGCTCAATGAATTGTTCAATCCGGATATCCCTTTCCGGCAAACCGGACTGCCGAAAATCTGCTCTTATTGTGACTACAAAAGCCTCTGCGGACGATGACAACCTGAAAAAATCATGCAGCCAACTTGCAATATTAAAAATAAACACCTATCTTTGCACCCGATTTAAGGTCGGTTCCGTAGCTCAGTTGGATTAGAGCAACGCCCTTCTAAGGCGTGGGTCTTGGGTTCGAGCCCCAACGGAATCACGGAATTAGCATAAATGGCGGACTTTCGTCCGCCATTTATGCTTTTAATATATAACAACAAAAATTCAGACTAAACGGCCCGTTTTTTCTATTTCAGCCCAAAAGAAATACAAAAAGAAAAGAGCAAAAAGAAACAACATCCACGACAATCGCATTGAAAACACACAAAACAACACAAATTTACGATGCAAAGTCCTAAAAAACCGACAAACAAGAAAACATACTGCTCACCGTCAAACGCGCGAGAATCGAGCAAAAGCCCAACAACGGAGAACCGTGAAGAAATATAGAAATCCTGAAGGGGTTGACAAACGTTCCACATTCAGTCTACCAACCAGCACCTGTCTGCCATCTCAAGATAAGACGACTCTGCTTTCCCTCCGAAAGCAACTGCATATACCCTGACACTACGACGCTTTAATTCCTCTATCAAATAACGCTGGGCGGAAGTCATGGGAGACATCTCAAAATCAGAAAGCCACAACAAGTCGGCATAACAAAAATCTTCCCTCACCAGCGTCTGTGCCGAATCGCTCAACGCAGGCGACATGTCAGAACCACCATGAAAGGTATGACAAAAGAAATCCGTCAGTTGCGACAAATCCGTATACAGATTCTTTAATTCTACAGTCTCAATATGGTCGGAGAAGAGCACCACTCTGCAATTACGCTTCAGACGATCTGACATAAGTGCCAGACTCAAGACTATGGCCTTGGCCAACAATTCCCGCTCTCCCTGCATTGAAGCAGACGTATCAACACACACGACAAAAGGACCGCGACGCAGGCGCTTCTCCATCTCACGTCCCTGCCGTGCAGAAGCTTCGACATGTTCCAGTCTACGGGAAACAGATTCAAAGACTGACAGTTTCTTCTCCGTATAACGCCGATAAAAAAGCGGCTCCAAGGCTGGTTCGGCCAACAGACAATACTCCAGCGGCATCAACGCATTCAGATTGTCGCCTTCCGTGATGCCGACAATATCAGAATGAGAAGCCGGACGCAACAACCACACCGGCAGCTGTCCGGCCACAGCTTGATAATGACGTTCCTTGTCGGCCTGCTTACGTCCCAAAACACGTTCCAGCTCTTTGATGACGGAGCTTTTGCGCATCACGACTGCCAGCCTGCGAAGCTCTTTCCGCAATTCAGGCGAACAGGTCAGTTGCAACCACGACAAACGTGCCCCCATACCACCGCTTCCCCGTCCTTGATTCTGTATCATGCTGCCATGTTCCTGACAAATCCGGAAATAATCATCGCAAAGCCGTTCGATATGCCTCGTCTGATAATCCCATTCGCGCTGTTCCAACAAAGTCTGCCACTTCTGCATAAAGTGACGGCGGAGCAGCTGCCGACGCTCATCTGCATAGGCATAGCGTTTCAACTCTTCCATATAATAAGAAGCATCAAGCTCTGCAGGCTGATAAAGACGGGCAAAAAGCGAACGGACTTGCTGCAACATGGGCAAAAACGCAGCATCGGAAGCCGTCTCCATCCGATAGAAATAATCCCACTGTTCACCATAATAGGAATAGACATCCTGCAAGCCGGACTTTTTACGGGAGAAATAAGCCTGCACTTCTTCTTCAACTTCCTCCTGCCGCATCGTCTCATCAGACAAAAAAGGCGCATACCGCACGGCAGCAATCTCACGCAGACGCTGAAGAAAAAGAGCAGACAAACGTTCTGTCCGCTCCCTGCTTTTACACACTTTACTTCCCGACTGCATGCCGCAATTCTGCTGTATCCACTTGCAAAACGTCCGTTTTTTCGTGCAAACGGCGGAATACAAGTTCCAGGATTTCCCTTTCCTTATTATCTATAAAAAGATGGCTGTCAGCATATTCCCGTTCTCTTTGTTCCCATTCGGCCAAACGCGACCGCATATCCTGCAGCTCAGTCTGCATGCGCTCTACCAACGTCACAGACAAGGCTGCGTCATCAGAACACGTATTTTCCGACGGAAGTTCTTTCCCTTCCTCCGCCTTCTCCTGCAACAAATCATACGAACGTCCGTTCACCTGAAGTCCGGTGGCCGTACGCACCACGCGCAACAGATCTTTCGGCAGAGCACCCGGATAACGTCCTTCCACATATTTGCGCAAGATTTGGGCTCCGGTCTTGCGCTTGTCGTAGGTAAGAATGAAATATGTGGGACGTTGCCGATCGAGTTCCTCATACTCGCTGACATAAATCAGCACCGTATGTCCGGCCACCATGGATTGTATCTGATAGAAAAACGCCTTGACAACCTTGAAGTTAACCGATACCGTCTGCTGCCTTTTCAACTCTTTCACGGCCGCCAACCGGTCAACCAGCAGAGCATACCCTAACAGCTCCTCACAGGTGGCCTCGAATGCATCGGACAGTAATGCGGATAAAACAGTCAACTGTTGCGGAACATCCCACACACATTCGCGCAACAATAACAAATCTGATAAAGCCAATGCAGAGCGGCCGTTCAGAAACGCGGAAGTCCGCCACAAATGTACAATCTTCTTCCACCTGCGATCGGATATGTAGAAACGTTGCCCGTCTTTTTCGTCCGCATGCACATTATATTCGCTTATTCCGGAACGAAAGAAATGAATAAAAGAAAAAGCAAAAGCCGGAATCTCCACCTTATCAATGCTCTCGGCCCACAAGGAAAGCTCCGCTTCTGTCAGACGCAAATCTACAGGTATGTCTGTGGTGATATGCCCTGAGGACGAGACCATGAGGTTGAACAACTGACGGTCTGTCACGCCACCGACCAGACAACGAAGCAGGAAGCGATCCCACAAAGCACCAAGGTTTTCGCCTTCGGCCGGCAACTCATTGGATGCTGCTATAATCAGCTTCAGCGGCAAGTGCAGTTCTTCTTTTCCGTTCAAGTAAATCTTCTCGTTCAGTACAGTGAGCAAGGCATTCTGTATGCTCGGACCTGCTTTCCATATTTCATCAAGGAAAACGACATCCGCAGAAGGCAAATACCCCTCGGTCAAACGTATGTAGCGACTTTCATCTTTCAGCGCAGAGATGGATACAGGCCCGAAGATTTCATCCGGTGTACTGAAGCGGGACATAAGATACTCAAAAGAAGAGCCTGAACGGAATATCTGTTTCAGCCTGCGGGCTATCATACTTTTTGCCGTCCCCGGAGGTCCTAAAAGAAAAATGCTCTCCCCCGCCGCAATGGCCAGAAAGGCCAGCCCCATCACATGTTCTTTCTCGAATATGCCTTCATTCAGCAACTTCAACAACTGACTGACGCGCTCTCTGCTCTCCATCATGCACCTCCGGTCAACAAGAACTTGTTCCCCACCAGCCTCTGTAATATATCACATCAAAAAACAATTCGACCACAAAAAACAAGAGAAAAACCATCAAACTGATCCCGGCCTGCTCAGACAAGAGAAAACACACGGCGTAACCTACCAAGGCTGAAGCCAACAAACGCAACAGCAATACCTGGAACACAAATGCCCTCACGCCCTGACGCTTCTCATCTTTCCAGAAACTGAACATGATAAACTGAAACATCTCCCATACGAAAAAGAAGCCCACAATGGAATACAAAGGAAAAGACTCCAGATTATCCAAAGGGTAAAGGAAAATCCGTAACACCACAGAGAAGAACAGCAGAAAGCTCAAAAGCACTACCTGAATGACCGTAAACGACAATATTTTCTTTCTGAAAACCGTATGATTAAGCTGCATGGCTACAAAAATAAATCTCTCAACGTATAAACGAATCTATAAGAAAATAAACTCCCAAACCAGCCAGCCAGCCTATGACGACCTTTCCGGAAATATGACGCAAGTACCACCAAATGGAGACATTCTCGCACTTCATCAAGGCATAACCGGCTGTAGATCCAATAGACAAGATGCAACCGCCGACTCCTCCACAGTAAGCCACCAGTTGCCAATACTGTCCATTCAAAGCAAATGAGCTCAGATAACCGGCATCGATATCAGACGATACCTTTGCCAGATCTACCACATCATACATGGAAATACTGGTCAGAACCAAGGCTACATTATCAAGGAATGCGGAAATAACGCCAAGAATCAGACTGGAAATATAGATGTTGTGAATATGTTCGTCGCACCACAAAGCAGCTGTATAAAGTGCCCCGGTCTCCTGAAGAGCAGCAATGGCCATACTCACCCCGATAAAGAAAAGAATGGTCTGGATGCTTTCTGTCTGCATAAAGCGAGGAACCGGACGCAAAAAAGGAAGATCGTTCTTTATCAGCTTACGGTTGCAAAGCTCATTCACCACACCGAAGAGTGCCAAGACACATAAGGCACCTACAAACGGAGGCAGTTGGGTCAGATGATGGAACGTGGGAATGAACCACAGACCGCCTATGCCGACAAACAGCATCAGAATGCGCTGCCAGCGTGTAAGCGTCGTGTCGTCCCCCCGATAGCGGATACGCGAAGTATTAATACTGATTTGCTCCGGAAGTTTGCGCGAAATCAGATATGTCGGAACAACCACAGCAACGACGGAGGGCAAAAACATGGCCGCAGAAAAGCTGGAAGGCGTTACGGCCTCTTTCACCCATAACATCAGCGTAGACACATCGCCTATCACAGTAAGGCAACCGCCCGCATTGGCTGCTATAACAATAACAGCTCCATAATACATACGAAAACGAGTGGCCGGGAGCAATTGGCGCATAATGGCGAACATCATCAACGCCGTTGTCAAGTTATCCAGATTGGCGGAAAGGATATAAGTAATCAGAGCCATCATCCACATCAGTCGCCTGCTGTTGCGTGTCATGATCCATTCACTGAGGAAATCGAAACAGCCATTGGTGTTCAGCAAGTCTACAATAGACATCGTAGCCAGCAAATAAAGAACAATCTGACAGATGTCAGCTACATGACCGATAAAAATGTAATTGGCAATGAAATCTTTCAAAGACGTGACTGTCGAGACCTCTCCGCCAAGAAATTCTGCATATTCTACAGCATACATGGCTTCAACGTACTGTTTCCCCGCCACCATATAAAGAGTCCATCCTATGACGCCCAAAAACATTGCCACCGCCGCCTTGTTGATATTAGTGATGTGCTCAGTAGCAATAGCACAATATCCTAACAGCAAAATAGTGACAATTACGACAGTCATGAAAGGATGGGGATAAAAAAGAGCGATAAACGGGACTCGAACCCGCGACCCTCGGCTTGGGAAGCCAATGCTCTACCAACTGAGCTATTATCGCGAATCGGGTACAAAGGTATAGTTTTTCAAAGAAAAAATGCCATGTATCCGACAATTACAGTTTTGTTTTAATATACTTTAACCTTAGTCGCAAGGCTCTTACATTTATCCCGCAGGGCATTCTGATCGGCATCCAACTTGTCCCAGCATACCACGACTCCCATACGGCGCCCCACATGTGCCTGAGGCTTGCCAAAAATACGCAAATAAGTATTGGTGGCGGCACAGACTTCTTCCTCGCCCGAATATCGCGGACATCCATCGGTCTCCACATCCGACAGAATCACCGCACTGGCTCCCATACGCTCTTGCGTAATTTCCGGAATGGGCAAACCCAACACGGCACGGCAATGCAACTCGAACTCCGACAGATTCTGAGTACCAGCCAGCGTCACCATACCCGTATCATGCGGACGCGGACTCAGCTCAGAGAATATGACTCCGTCCTTATGGCTCAAGAAAAATTCCACGCCCCAGATGCCGGCTCCTGTAAGAGCGCCGGTTATCTTGGCTGCCATGTCCTGAGCGTCTTTCAGCATCTCCGGAGGAACAGCTGCCGGCTGGAAACTTTCGCGATAGTCTCCCCCTTTCTGTACATGTCCGATAGGCTGGCAGAAAAGTGTAGGACCATTTTTCTGTGTCACAGTCAACAACGTAATCTCACTGTCGAAAGGTATGAATTGTTCCACAATGACTTCCTGCACATCACCCCGTGCCCCTTTACAGGCATAGGTCCAAGCCTGCTCCAAATCTGCAGATGAGTCTACTTTACTTTGCCCGTGGCCAGACGAACTCATCAACGGTTTGATAATGCAAGGATAGCCGATTATGTCGGCTGCAGCTTTCAATTCATCAAAAGTTTTAGCATAACGGTAATCCGCCGTCTTCAGTCCCAGTTCCGTATGAGCCAGTTCACGGATCTCCTTACGGTTCATTGTAAAATTGACAGCACGTGCACTGGGTACCACCTGAATGCCCATCTGCTCACAATCATAAAGCTTTTCTGTCCGGATAGCCTCAATTTCCGGAACGATAATGTCCGGACGATGCCTCTCCACAACAGACATAAGTTCTTCGCCGTCGAGCATATTGAACACCTCACACTCGTCGGCCACCTGCATGGCCGGAGCATGCGCATAAGAATCACAGGCTATCACATACTGCCCTTTGCGCTTACAAGCAATCACGAATTCTTTTCCCAATTCGCCGGATCCCAGCAATAAAATTTTTTTCGTCATGACAATATATTAATGTATAGAGACTATTCGTTTTTAACCACCGCTCTTATTGATGTTGCTCACGCAAGAGATCATTCACCGTTTTCACCGGATTAAACGTACTCAAAGGCACTTCTACAAAGACGGTATTCCAATCACTCATCGCACCATTCCACAAACCCGGAAGTTCTAATGCCTTCAGCTCCTTCCCGTTCTTACTCTTATACGAAATAAAACCGGTGTTTTTGTCCACATAGTCGGGCAAATTGAATTTATGTCCCTTATAGTCTTTTACCGCACAGACCAGATCCACCGGATTGAAATGCGTGCCGTTCCTGAACATCGAAACATATTCCGGATTACCCGTATCTATCTGACTGCTCTCCAGAATCTGCAAAGACACTGTCCCGTCATTGTTATAAGCAAGGAACGGACCGCCTCCCGGCTCCCCCACATTCTTCACAACGCCACATACGCGCATCGGACGGTTCAGCTTCTTGCGCAAGTAAATCACGAGTTCGGCATCCTCTAACTCCTTCACATCTTCCCGACGGCAGAATAGCTTTTGCTGTACAAAGCGTATGATCTCTTCGATATCCGCATGGCTATAGACGCCACTCTCCAGCTTCTCAAGGTAAGCAAAAGCCTTACGTTGCAAGTCAACCAGTATGCCTGCCAGCACCTGCTTGTAAGTAACGGTATCCGCTTTCAGACGATCGGGCACCACATTATCTATGTTTTTCACAAAAATGACATCCGACTGCAAGTCATTCAAGTTTTCAATCAGCGCACCATGCCCCCCCGGACGGAACAACAGTTTTCCGTCAATGCGGAACGGCTCGTTGTCCAACGTGGCTGCAACCGTATCTGTCGATGGCTTCTGCTCGGAGAATGTCACGTGATATTTCACGCCATAAGCTTCTTCATATTGAGGCAACTTCTCCTGAACCAGCGAGAGGAACAAAGCTTTATGTTCCGGGCTAACCGTAAAATGAACTTCAGCCTTCCCGCAGCTCGAAGCATACAGAGCGGCTTCCACCAAATGTTCCTCGACCGGTGTACGCGCCCCTTCCGGATATTTATGGAACTTCAGCAGCCCCTTGGGTAATTGCCCGTAATTCAATCCTTCCGGACGAAGCAGATTAGCCACCACTTTTTTATACTCACCATCACTCATCAGAGCCTCCACGCCCCGCCCTTCATTCCTTTGGCAGACTGCGTCCAGGTCATCATAAAAAGCAAACTTGCGGATGCCGGCAAAGAAAGCCTTCTCAAAATCCGTAGACGGTGTGCCATAATCCGCATCCAAAAATTCAAACAGGTTCTTAAACATCCGACTGGCAGCTCCCGAAGCCGGCACAAACTTGGCGACTGCACGGCCTGCCTGTTTATATTCATCCCAGATCTCCGTGTATTTATGACATTCTTCAGCCGTGGGAGACAGAATGCCATTTTCCAATGAGGCCGCAGCCTTCAACCGCAAAAAGGGAAAACCCTTTCCGAAAACCTGCAACTGGGCTTCGATTTGCTCCTCTGTAATTCCTTTTTTGGCCAACAAAGCCTTGTCTTCTGCTGTCAACATATAACCATTAATTTTAATTTTATACTTCAAACGATATTCAAATATAGGAATTTTTATGCTACGATGTAAACGTTTCAGCAAAAAAAGTAGTACCTTTGAACAAAAATAAGCTGACGATGAACCAAAATACTTTTTTCTCCGATTCTGAAAAAGCACGACTGGCACAACTTTACAAGCAGCTGCTCACCCTCTCCGGAAAGATACTCCGCCCGGACGATTGCAAAAAAGTAAAAAGTTATCTCATCGGGGCGGCCAGCAACAACCTGATCCGGCGTAACGTTTTCGGCATGAATCCTATTATAAATGATATGGAAACAGCCTTGATCGTCACATCGGAGATAGGAATGACCAGAGGGGCCATTCTGGGCATCATGCTACACACCTGCGTACGCTGCGGATACAGCACGACGGAAGACATCGAGCGGCAGTTCGGAGAAGATGTAGCCGGCATCATCAAAGGCTTGAACCGCATACGGGAACTTTATGAAAAAACGCCCAGTGTCGAAAGCGAAAATTTCAGAAGCCTGCTGCTCTCTTTCGCCGAAGACATGCGCGTTGTACTCATCATGATAGCCAACCGCGTAAACATCATGCGGCAAATAAAAGACACAGACCAAAAAGAAGCACAGCAAAAAGTGTCGGCCGAAGCGGCTTATCTGTATGCGCCATTGGCACACAAGCTGGGACTCTACCGCCTGAAGAGCGAGCTGGAGGACTTGTCGCTGAAATACATGGAGCACGATGCATACTATCTGATCAAGGAAAAACTGAACGCCACAAAGAAAGCACGTGACGAATACATCGAGAAATTCATCAAGCCTATTGAAGCCAAACTGAAAGAAGCCGGCCTGAAATTTCACATGAAAGGCCGTACAAAGAGCATCCATTCCATCTGGCAAAAGATGAAAAAGCAGCACTGCGGCGTGGAAGGAATCTACGACTTGTTTGCCATCCGCATCATCTTGGATTCTCCGCTTGAAAAAGAAAAGATGGAGTGTTGGCAGGTTTACTCCATCATCACGGACATGTATCAGCCCAATCCCAAGCGACTGCGCGACTGGCTTTCCATTCCCAAAAGCAACGGATACGAGAGCCTGCACATCACCGTGCTGGGACCTGAGAACAAATGGGTGGAAGTACAGATACGCACAGAGCGGATGGACGAGATTGCCGAACGCGGGTTGGCCGCACACTGGAGATACAAAGGCATCAAAAGCGGAGAAAGCGGTGTGGACGAATGGCTCAACAGCATACGCAACGCCTTGGAGAACAACGACGACATGCAGCTCATGGATCAGTTCAAGATGGACTTGTATGAAGATGAAGTATTCGTATTCACACCCAAAGGCGACCTGTTCAAACTTCCCAAGGGAGCTACTGTATTAGACTTCGCCTACGCCATTCACACCAACGTGGGCGACCATTGCATCGGCGCAAAAATCAACGAGAGGAATGTCCAACTGCGCCAGACGCTCAACAGCGGTGACCAAGTGGAAATCCTGACTTCCAACAACCAGACCCCGAAACAAGACTGGCTGAACATCGTCGTAACAGGAAAGGCTAAAACCAAAATCCGCCAGGCCCTCAAAGAAATGCAGGCCAAACAAGGTGCATTTGCCAAAGAGCTGCTGGAGCGCAAGTTCAAAAACCGGAAGATTGAATATGATGAGCCAACGATGATGCACGTCATCAAGAAAATGGGGTTCAAGGTTGTCACGGACTTTTATAAAAGCCTGGCAGACGAAACGACTGATGTCAACGATGTGATAGACACCTATCTGGACGAACAAAAATACGAAGCCGGCCTGGCAGAGCACGCACCGGCCACAAGCGCAGAGAACTATAACGCACCCACAGATGCCGAACTGAAAGCCCGGACAAACGAAGATGTGCTGATCATCGACCAGAATCTGAAAGGACTGGACTTCACACTGGCCAAATGTTGTCAGCCCATATATGGTGACGATGTCTTCGGATTCGTTACCATCAACGGCGGCATCAAAATCCACCGGTGCGACTGCCCGAACGCCCAAGAGCTGCGCAAAAGATTCGGCTATCGCATCGTCAAGGCACGATGGGCCGGGAAGCGGGGCAGCCACTACCCCATCACCTTGAAAGTCATCGGGAACGACGACATAGGCATCGTGAACAACATCACATCCATCATCAGCAAGGAAGAAAAAATTTCATTGCGCAGCATCAGCATAGATTCTCACGACGGACTCTTTTCGGGCACACTGACCGTCATGCTCGACGACACCGGCAAGCTGCAACAACTGATGAAAAAACTAAAAACAATTAAAGGAGTGAAGCAAGTGGGCCGCAACTGAGCCCGCCTGCCTCACCGCATCATCCTTCTATCTCGCTCAGCTCAAGCCAACGCATGGACTTCACATCAATGTCGTCGTTCACAACAGGAAGCCGCTTTGACTTCTCGGTCAATTCCTCTACCGACAAAGTTCCGCTGCACAAAGCTTCTTCTATGGCTTTCTTCTCCGCCTCAAGCTCCGCTATTTCCTGCTCCAGCGCCTCCATCTCCCGCCTTTCCTTGAAAGTCAGTTTGCGCTTCCGTTCCTGACTCGGACGTGAATTACGGGAAGAATCGGTCTCTGCATTCTTCCGGCTGTCGGGCACAACCTTCTGCTGTTCGCGTTCAAAGCGTTCTTTTTCTTCCTGCCATTCCCTGTACTGTGTGTAGTTTCCGGGAAAATCCCGCACATCTCCCTGCCCTTGAAATACCAGCAAATGGTCCACCACCTTGTCCATAAAATAACGGTCATGACTGACCACTATCACACAACCCTTGAAATGGCGGAGATATTCTTCCAAGATCTGCAATGTGACAATGTCCAAATCGTTAGTCGGTTCGTCCAAGACCAGGAAATTGGGATTGCGCATCAACACGGTACAAAGATAGAGCCGCCTTCGCTCCCCGCCGCTCAACTTGTAGACATAATTCTGTTGTTCCTGCGGCGAAAACATGAAATGCTGCAGGAACTGCATGGCCGACAGCCTGCGTCCACCGCCCAGATCGATATATTCGGCAATATTGCGCACCACGTCTATCACCTTCAGCTGTTCATCGAAAGCCAGTCCTTCCTGTGAATAATAGCCGAACCGCACGGTTTCTCCGACAACGAACCGTCCGCTGTCGGGCTTCTCCAGCCCCAACAACATCTTGACAAAAGTAGACTTTCCTGTTCCGTTATTACCCACTATGCCCATTTTCTCATAGCGCGAAAAAGTATAGAAGAAATCTTTCAGTATCACCCTGTCCGGTCCGTAGCTCTTGGATACATATTCCGCCTCGAATATCTTGCTCCCGATATAAGCAGACTTCACCTCCAACGACAAGTTCTGCTCCTCCACTTTCCGCTTGGCCACCTTTTCCAACTCATAGAAAGCCTCTTTGCGATAGCGGGCCTTATGCCCGCGTGCACAAGGCATACGGCGCATCCACTCCAGCTCCGTGCGGTAAAGGTTGCCGGCCCGCGCCGTCTCTGCCGTAGCAGCATCTATGCGTTCTTGCCTTTTTTGCAGATAATAACTGTAATTGCCACGATAAGTGTACATCGTGTGGTCGTCCAATTCCCAAATGACAGAACACACGCGGTCCAGGAAGTAGCGGTCGTGTGTCACCATCAACAAGCTCAACCGGGAACGTTTCAGATATTCCTCCAGCCATTCTATCATCTCCAGATCCAGATGATTGGTCGGTTCATCCAAAATCAGCAAATCAGGATTCAGTATCAAGACATTGGCCAGTGCCACACGTTTGAGCTGACCTCCGGAGAGCGTAGACACCTTCTGGTCGAACGAATAAATTTTCAATTGCGACAGAATCTGCTTTGCCCTGTTCTCATAATCCCACGCCTTTGCCCGCTCCATACGGTCGAGTATCTCATCCAGCCCCGGATGGCCCGGCACAGCCATACAGGTTTCATATTCCTTAATCAGACGAGTCACGGCATTCCCATGACTGAAACAGGCCTCTATCACCGTCTGCTCCGGCGGATAGTAAGGCGTCTGTTCCAGATATCCCACTTCAAGGTCGCGCCGATAAACGATGCTCCCCTCGTCATAACCGTCTTTACCGCTCAATATATTTAATAAGGTAGACTTGCCGGTCCCGTTCTTGGCAATCAGCCCCACGCGCTGCCCCTCGGCGATTCCGAATGAAATCCGGTTGAACAACACCCGGTCGCCTACAGATTTAGTCAGGCCTTCCACCTGCAAATAAGGATTTACTATAGCCATATCAGATTGAATTCCCCGCGAATATAACCAATTATTATGAAAACGGCAACGAAGGAAAGTGCGCAAGGAAAACTTTCTTCTTTTTAAGAAAAAAAAGTGCCCGTGATGCATGCATCTGCAAAATATTCACTATTTTTGCAACATCAAAGTATTGAATGTACCGCCATCATGCGGTATTTCTTTCATCATCACAATAACATTTTCATTCAAACAACACTATGATTATTCTACAGGCATTCCCTGTAAAATAGCAGACAACAGTACAACACATTCCTATTATGCACAAGAAAAGCGAATTAGAAGCCATGTCGGCGGAAGAACTGGCAGGCATAGCAAAAGAACTGGGCATCACATCGCCCGGCGAGAACAACCGTATGGATTTGATTTACCAAATCATAGACGAAGAATCCATACAATCTGCCGCACAGAAAACCGCACCGGCCAAAACGCCACGCAAAAGAGTCAGAATAACCAAAAAAGAAACAGACCGGGTCTACAGCGCCTCACAAGGTAACGGAGAGAACTTCGACCTGATGAAAAAAAAGGAAAGCGCAAACGACAATAAGGACAAAGACAACCTGACCGCCCCCAAAGAACAGCCGGCGAAAACGGCAGCAGAAACCGCGGCCGAAGCCGCAAACGAAACCGCTGCGCCGACCGACGCAGAACAGGCAAACGAACAGCCGGCAGCACCGGCACCCAAAAAACGAGGGAGAAAACCAAAAACCGAAAAAGCTGCCGGAGAAACCGCCGAGCCACAAGCAAGCGAACAGCCGGCCGTAACGGAAATGACGGAACCGAAGGAACAACCCAAGCTGGAAGATATCACCGACGTACCACTGGACATTCTGCAAGACAATCCGACCGCCCAACAGCCGGAACCGGAAGAGCCTGCGTCGGAAAACATTCTGCAAGAAGTGCTACAGGCAGAAGAAAAAATGCAAAACGAGACGGAGAAATTTTTCTCGGCCGATGAAGACGACTTCGTAATCGTTAATGACATCCCCGTCCTCCCCCCCAATCCGACCGATACAGAAGGCAGCTACCTCACCTATCCGGAACAACAGCCAGACCTGACCGCCGACGGAAACAACGACACATACGCCTACTCTGCCGAAACCGCAACGGAGAAGGAAGAGAACAACAAGAAAGAAAACGAAGCGACATACGACTTCGGTGACATACTGGTTGGAGAAGGCGTTCTGGAAATCATGCCGGACGGATACGGCTTCCTGCGCTCCAGCGACTACAATTACCTGTCCTCGCCCGACGACATTTATGTCAGTGCTTCGCAAATCAAACTCTTCGGACTGAAAACAGGCGACGTGGTAGAAGGTCCGGTGCGCCCCCCCAAACCGGGCGAAAAATATTTTCCCCTTATCAAAGTGAACAAAATCAACGGTTGCCTGCCCGCCGACGTGCGCGACAGAGTACCCTTTGAACACCTCACCCCTTTGTTCCCCGACGAGAAATTTCATTTATGCAAAGGCTTTAACGACAACCTGTCCACCCGCATCGTAGACCTTTTCGCCCCTATCGGCAAAGGCCAGCGCGCGCTGCTCGTGGCACAGCCCAAGACCGGTAAAACCATCCTGATGAAAGACATCGCCAACGCCATCGCCGCCAACCATCCGGAAGCCTACCTCATCATGCTCCTGATCGACGAACGGCCGGAGGAAGTCACCGACATGGCACGTACGGTCAACGCGGAAGTCATCGCCTCTACGTTCGACGAACCGGCAGAACGACATGTGAAAATCGCCGGCATCGTACTGGAAAAAGCCAAAAGAATGGTGGAATGCGGACATGATGTTGTCATATTCCTCGACTCCATCACCCGTCTGGCCCGCGCCTACAACACCGTTTCGCCCGCCAGCGGAAAGGTGCTTTCCGGAGGTGTCGACGCCAACGCCCTGCACAAACCCAAACGCTTCTTCGGCGCAGCCCGCAACATAGAAAACGGCGGGTCGCTCACCATCATTGCCACGGCCCTCATCGACACCGGCAGCAAGATGGACGAAGTGATCTTCGAAGAGTTCAAGGGAACAGGCAACATGGAACTGCAGCTCGACCGCACCCTGAGCAACAAACGTATCTTCCCGGCGGTGAACATCGTAGCATCAAGCACACGCCGCGACGACTTGCTGCATGACAAGCAGACACTGGACCGCATGTGGGTGCTGCGCAAGATACTGGCCGACATGAATCCGGTGGAAGCCATGACATTCCTGAAAGACAGAATAGAACCGACCAAGAACAACGAAGAGTTCCTGCTGAGCATGAACTCCTGACCTGTCGCCGGGAGGCGTACAGCATCTCCCGGCAACACTCACAGCCACAGCCATTCACCCCAACGGGCCTGGAAGTCCCGGTCGAAAGGAGCCATCGGCGCCATTCACCGGTACGACGGCCATTACGAAACACCGGTGAATGGCCGTGGCTTTTTTCATCTGCCCGCAACCGTCAAAAGGCTCGCACAGAAAGCAACCGGGCTTTGCGCAAAACCCGACGCGACATTGCGCAAAACCATCCGCGACATTGCGCACAAAAAAACGGCATACCCGCAAAAGCATGCCGAAATCCCCGCATCCACCCTGCACGGTCTGCCACAAGACGCTCCGTCAACGAATAGGCTTCACACGATACTGTTGCGGAGAAACCTGCTTCATACGTTTGAAGAAACGCCCGAAATACGACTGATCCGGAAAACCGAGCCGCACACTGATATCCTGAATGCTCGAATTATTCATGTCAAGCATCTTCATGGCCTCGTGCAAAAGTCTGTCGTCGATGATCTGTTTCGGCGTCCGCCCTATCACGCGCTTGGAAATCTGCGTGAGATATTTGGCCGAAATGCACAGACAATTCGCATAGAACTGCACCTCATGCTGCTTGCTGAAATTCTCATGCAGCAGCTCCATGAACCTGCGGAAAAGCTCACGCGAACGTGACGAATCAGAAGGCAAACGTTCCTGACAAGCCTGGCCACACACTTTGTAGACCCCATATATGCACCCCGTCACCAACAACATCACCAGCTCACGGCTATAGCCACTGCCATAATCCGAAACAGCAAAACGGAACAACTCACAGAAATGAGACAACATCCGGCGTGCCTGAGTGTTCAAGTCCCACACCTGTTTTGAAAAAAGCAGCAACAGAAAATCCGGCTCCATCCTTTGAATGCCTTCATGGAGCATCGAAATGGGGAAACCAATCAAAGTGACCAGAAAATCCGATGAGGCATCCTGCACTTTCCACGGCAGATCAGAACGCATGAACAGCAACTGATTGCGCCCGACGGTATAAGCATTTTTCCCCACCATGACTCTTGCCGAGCCTCGCTTCACCACGATCAGACAACAAATGTCAAGCCACACCGTCTCCTCCCTGGTCCAATCCAGATCCGTTTCAACGCAAAAACATTCACGCTCCGGCAAACATGTCACTTTCTTTTCCATGGTCAACTGTTCATAGTTATGATGTCCGTTAATAAAAATCAAAATTAAGTAGAATATTCCTAAATTGCAAGTTTTATTCCGAAAATGAACAAAACAAAGACCCTTTTAACACGTCCATTCTCGCATACAATGTGTATTTTTGCACCGAGTTTTGAGATAATTATTTTTATTAAGTATTATGAATAGAGGTATTAAGACTGTCGCAACCACTGCACTGTGCTGCATGGTTGCGTTGACTGGTTGCAACAAGCAACAGCAAGCAATGGACATGGGTTCGTATAAGACCATGACCGTGAAAACCGAATCCAGAGAACTGCAATCCCGCTACAGCGCGAGCATTCAGGGACGTCAGGACGTAGACATCTATCCGCAAGTGAGCGGTACGCTCCAAAAGCTGTGCGTCAAAGAAGGTGACCGCGTAACAAAGGGCCAGACATTATTCATCATAGACCAAGTGCCCTACCAGGCCGCACTGAACACAGCCAAAGCCAATCTGGAAGCTGCCAAAGCGGCAGAAGCAACCGCCGACCTGACCTACAAGAGCACCCAGCGACTGTTTGACCAGAAAGTCGTCTCCGACTTCGACCTCCAGACGGCCAAAAACAACCTGATGAGCGCAAAAGCCTCCGTGGCACAGATGGAAGCCCAAGTGGTGAATGCATCCAACAATCTGTCATACACCGTAGTGAAAAGCCCGTCCAACGGCGTTGTGGGCGAACTTCCCTACCGTCAGGGCGCATTGGTAAGCAGCGCCATCGCGCAGCCGTTGACGACCGTTTCGGACAACAGTGAAATGTATGTTTATTTCTCTATTCCGGAAAACGATCTTCTCAACCTTGTCCGCGAATATGGCTCATTGGACGATGCCATCAAGAACATGCCGAAAGTGCAGCTGATGCTGAACGACGGAAGCATCCTGCCGGACACAGGCCGCGTGGAATCCATCAGTGGTGTGATCGACGCCAACACCGGTTCGGCACAGCTTCGTGCAGCCTTCCCCAACACATCACACCTATTGCACACCGGCTCAAACGGCAACGTGCTCATGCCCGTGGAATACAACAACGTCATTGTCATCCCACAAGCCGCTACATTTGAACGTCAGGACAAAATTCTGACCTACAAGGTCGTAGACGGAAAAGCACAAAGCGTAAACATCGAAGTAGCTCCGCAAAACAACGGAACGGAATACATCGTAACGAAAGGCCTGAACGTGGGTGATGTTATCGTAGCCGAAGGCGCAGGCCTTCTCCGTGAAGGAACAGCCATAACAAGCAGTCCCGCCGGACAACAGGGCGCACAGCAGAAAACACAAGAGCAAGGCAAATAACAGACAACAAATCAATCAGAAACAATGAAAGGTAATATATTTATCAAACGCCCGGTGATGGCCTTGTCCATCTCCATTCTGATCCTTATCGTAGGATTCATCTCACTGGGCACCCTGCCGGTTGAGCAGTACCCGGATATTGCTCCTCCGACAGTGCTCGTCTCCGCAACCTATACGGGTGCAAGTGCGGACGCCGTAATGAAGAGCGTCATCCAGCCGCTGGAGGAGAGCATCAACGGTGTGGAAAACATGACCTACATGGAATCCACAGCCACCAACTCCGGCTCGGCCGACATACAAGTGTTCTTCACCCAAGGCACCAATCCGGATATGGCCGCAGTGAACGTGCAGAACCGCGTAAGCAAGGCACAAGGCCTGTTGCCGTCGGAAGTTACCCAAATCGGTGTGACTACGACCAAACGACAGACGAGCTTCCTGCAGATCGGTTCGCTCTACAGCCCGAACAATCGTTACGACAAGACTTTCCTTGCCAACTATCTTGACATCAATGTCGTACCGCAGATCAAGCGTGTCGAGGGCGTGGGCGACGTGATGGCCATGGGTGACACCTACAGCTTGCGCATCTGGCTGAAACCTGATGTAATGGCCCAATACGGCCTGGTGCCTTCGGACGTCACCGCTGTGCTGGGCGAACAGAACTTGGAATCGCCTACCGGCTCCTTGGGTGAGAACTCACCGAATACGTTCCAGTTCACAATGAAATACAAAGGTCGTCTGACTGAAATATCCGAATTTGAAAACATCGTCATCCGTTCGCTGGAAGACGGTAACCTTCTGCGCCTGAAGGACGTGGCCCGCGTGGAACTGGGTACTCAGTCCTACGCATTCGACAGCAACGTGGACGGACATCCGAGCTGTACGTTCATGGTGTTCCAGGTAGCCGGTTCTAACGCTACGGAAGTAAACGAGCGCATCGCCAACCTGCTGGACGACCTGTCCAAGGATCTGCCTGAAGGCACAGAGTTCATGACCATGATGAGTTCTAACGACTTCCTGTTCGCTTCCATCCACGAAGTGGTCAAGACACTGGTCATCGCCATCATCCTCGTCATTCTCGTTGTATACTTCTTCCTTCAAGACTTCAAGAGTACGATCATTCCGTCTATCTCCATCATCGTATCTCTTGTAGGTACGTTTGCAGCCATGCAGATAGCCGGCTTCAGTATCAATATCCTGACACTGTTCTCACTGGTGCTGGTCATCGGTACGGTGGTGGACGATGCCATCATCGTGGTCGAAGCTGTACAGGCGAAATTCGACGCTGGTTATAAATCTCCATATCTGGCAACAAAAGACGCCCTTTCGGATGTTACCATGGCCGTTATCTCATGTACGTTCGTATTTATGGCTGTGTTCATCCCCGTGACTTTCATGGGCGGTACGTCTGGTATATTCTACACGCAGTTCGGTGTTACAATGGCCGTTGCCGTCGGTATCTCCTGTCTGAATGCCTTGACGCTCTGTCCGGCCCTGTGTGCCATGTGGATGCGCCCGGCTAAGGGAAATAAAGGCAAATATAACATCAACACCATTGTGCGTGCAGCCTACAATGCTTCCTATGAAGCTCTTCTGGGTAAATACAAAAAAGGAGTAATGACCTTTATCAACCACCGTTGGCTGGCATGGACCACCGTACTTGTATCCTGCGTTCTGCTGGTTTATTTCATGAAGACGACCAAGACAGGTCTTGTTCCTCAGGAAGACCAGGGTACCATGATGGTGAACGTCAGCATGGCTCCGGGCAGCAGCCTGGCCACTACGGACAAGACCATGCAGAAGATCGAAGGCATCCTGAAACAGATTCCTGAAATAGACCACTACTCCAAGATTTCGGGTTACGGTTTTATCGCCGGACAAGGAACATCCTACGGTTCATTCATCATCCGGTTGAAAGACTGGAGCGAACGTACCGGTGCCGGTGAGGACGCCACCTCGGTGCAGAACAAACTGAACTTCATGCTCCAGAGCGTGAAAGAAGCACAGGCCTTCACCTTCCAGCCGGGTATGATTCCGGGTTACGGTATGGGTAACAGTATCGAGCTTCACCTGCAAGACCGTGTGGGTGGCGACCTGACAACATTCTTCAACAACACGCAAGAATTCCTTGCCGCACTGAACCAGCGTCCGGAAGTGGCCATGGCCCAATCGACGTTCAACCCGACGTTCCCGCAATATCAGATAGACGTGGACGCCGCAAAATGTAAGCGCGCAGGCATCTCGCCCTCGGAAGTGCTGAGCACTCTGGGCGGCTATTGCGGCGGTATCTACGCATCGAACTTCAACCTGTTCTCGAAAGTGTACCGTGTCATGATTCAGGCCGATCCCCAATATCGTCTGGATGAAGCCTCGCTGAACAACATCTTCGTCCGCGTCAACGGCAAGATGGCTCCCATCAGCCAGTTCCTGAGCGTGAAAAAGACCATGGGTCCTGAAATCACGAACCGCTTCAACCTGTTCGATGCCATCACCTGCAACGTGAACCCGGCTGAAGGCTATTCTTCCGGTCAGGCCATGCAGGCCATCGAAGAGGTGTTCCAGCAGACCATGCCCACGCGCTACAGCTACGAGTATGGTAGCATCTCCCGTGAGGAACGCCAGACGGCAGGCTCCAACGACACCGTATTCATCTACGTGCTCTGCGTCGTGCTGATCTTCCTGATCCTGTCCTGTCTGTACGAAAGCTTCCTTGTACCTTGGGCGGTTATCTTGTCAGTGCCCTGCGGATTGATGGGTTCGTTCCTCTTTGCCAAGGTATTCGGACTGGAAAACAACATCTATCTGCAAACGGGTGTCATCATGTTGATCGGTCTGTTGGCTAAGACCTCCATTCTGATCACTGAATACGCATCCGAACGCCGCCGCCGCGGCATGGGCATCGTTGAAGCCGCCTATACGGCAGCACAAGCACGTTTCCGTCCGATCATGATGACCGTGCTGACGATGATCTTCGGTATGCTCCCGCTGATGTTTGCCACCGGTGCCGGAGCCAACGGTAACAGTTCATTGGGTACGGGCGTCGTAGGCGGTATTACGATAGGAACTCTGGCCCTGCTCTTTGTCACACCGGTATTCTTCATCGTATTCCAGTACCTGCAAGAGAAGATACGTCCGGCATTACATGAAGAGATGGACCCGCAAATCCGTGCAGAACATGAGCGGAACATGCAGGAAAAGAGTGCATTTAACAAAGAAAAGGATAAGAAATGAAACAGATAATAATGACCATGACCGTGGCTGCTCTGCTGAGTAGCTGCGGCCTATACAAAAGCTATGAACGCCCTGCCGACATTCAGACCGACGGACTTTATCGTAGCGAAAGCGTACAGGCCGGTGACTCCTTGGGACTGGCCGCGCTCAATTGGAAGGAAGTATTCACCGACCCCAAGCTGCAAACGCTGATAGAAAGAGGGCTGGCTCAAAACACGGATCTGCAAAGCGCACAGCTGCAAATCAAACAAGCCGAAGCCACATTGATGGCAGCCAAATGGGCTTACGTGCCCAACTTTGTATTCGCGCCGCAAGGCACGCTGTCGGGCATAGACTGGGGCAAAGCCACACAGACCTACACCATCCCGGTGACAGCTTCCTGGCAGCTGGACCTCTTCGGAAGCCTGCACAACGCCAAGAAGCGGGCCAAGGCCCAACTGGCCAACAGTGAAGCTTACCGACAGGCCGTTCAGTCGCAGCTGATTGCCACCATCGCCAACTACTACTATTCACTGGCCATGCTGGAGGACCAGCTCAAAATCAGCATTGAGACAGAACAGTCATGGAAAGCCAACGTTGAAACGACCCGTGCCTTAATGGAAGCCGGACAAAGCAACATGGCCGCCGTGTCACAAACGGAAGCCAACTACTACAGCATCTGTACACAAATCACCGATCTGAAACAGCAGATCAGCGACATGCAGGACAGTTTTTCGGCTCTGTTAGGAGACACACCTCAGAAATACGACATCGGCACGATGGACGGATGGGTCGTACCGTCCCGGCTCTCTGCCGGAATTCCGGCTGTAGCCCTGTGCAACCGCCCGGACGTGAAGCAAGCCGAGACGCAACTGGCCACAGCCTACTATGCTACCAACGAATCACGCGCAGCCTTCTACCCCGGCATCAACCTGAGCGGGACCATCGGCTGGACCAATGATCTGGGAACGGTGGTCAATCCGGGCAAATGGATCTGGAATGCCATAGGCTCTCTCACGCAGCCGCTGCTGCAAAACGGCCAGCTCCGTGCACAATATAAAATATCAAAGGCACAACAGGAACAGGCCAAGCTCTCGTTCCAGCAAACATTGCTGAACGCAGGGGCTGAGGTAAATGCCGCGCTCACCAAGATACAGGCTACCAATGAAAAAAGCGATCTGTACGACAAGCAAATCGCATCGCTGGAGACCGCAGTCAAGAGCACACAGGCCTTGATGCTGAACTCTTCCACCAACTATCTGCAAGTGTTGACCGCACAACAGACCTTGCTGTCCGCACAAATATCGCAGATCAGTAACCGGTTCGACCAGATTCAGGCCGTAATAGAACTGTATCAGGCACTGGGCGGAGGCTATACTGAAGACTGACAAGAAGCTGCATACAGCTATCATAACGACAAGAAGTGCACCGGCATAAAACGGTGCACTTCTTGTTTTATTTCCACACACCGCCTTTTCACCGTTCGTCAAGAGCAAGGCACGTCCTTTGCATCCGACTCTGGCAACCGCATCACAATCATCACAGAATCAACCGGTAACCGGAAACAAAACAGATGATGCGGAATCCCGCCTAAAGTCTTGCGCACAAACGCCGCAAATCTTGCGCACAAACCGTCTGCGTCATGCGCAAAGAAAAAACGCTCTTCCTGCAAGCTCTCCCCATCTGCCCCGGCAGAAAGGAAAGAGCCGGTGCCGGACACAAACACGACACCGTTCCTCACCTGACAGAAAAGGATGCATCCGGACCCGCATGAAGCGAATCCGGATGCATCCTTTTTCTGCTATTCCGTTCCTCTCCTCCCTTAAAACGGCAGATCGTCTTTTGAATCGCCCGCAGAGAAGTCGACGGGTGCCGCGTCAGAGGCAGGCGGAAACGGAGGATAATCTGCCGGAGCAGCCGGTTGCTGGTCGGCCACACGCTCCACCTTCCATGCCCGAATACTGTTATACCAACGCCCTTGATACTCTCTGGCGTCTATATCAAAAGAAACCGTCAGATGGTCACCAATCTTGATGGCGAACTGTGCAATCTTGTCGGCCCCGAAAACGTCAAAACACATTTTTCTGGGATACTGCTCCTGAGTTTCCAGCACATACTCCTGCACCTTCCATTCAGAGCCGGTACGCTGTGAGATGCCCCCGCGTTCGGGCAGTACAGCAATGATTTTTCCGGTAATTTCCATAACTCTACTTTATCTGATTGTCGTCGCGAAATTACAACTAATTTTCTACTCTGTCTAATTTTACATTGTTTTTTTTGTTCCGTTCTGACGAAATATGTAAATTTGCTGAATATAATTTTTAAAGTAGAACGTTATGAAATTTATTGTATCAAGTGCTGCACTGTTCACCCGTCTGCAGACGATAGGGCGTGTCATAAACTCAAAGAACACGCTGCCCATTCTGGATTGTTTCCTCTTTGACATTCAAGACAATATGCTGAAAATAACAGCATCCGACAGCGAAACCACCCTCATGACACACGCAGAACTTGTGGAAAGCGACAGCAACGGCCGGTTCTGCATCAACGCGAAAATCATACAGGATTCCATTAAAGAAATCGCCGAACAGCCGCTTACGTTCGACATCAACCTCGACAACATGGAAATCACGGCCACATATCAGAACGGCCGGTTCAACATAGTGGGACAGCACGCTGAAGAATATCCGGAAATCACCGTCCCGCAAGAAGGCATGAGCCCCCTGATCCTTTCAGCCGAGACACTGCTCAACGGCATCAACCATACGTTCTTTGCCACGGCAGACAACGAACTGCGCCCCATCATGAACGGCATACATTTTGACCTCCAGGCGGACAACCTCACCTTCGTGTCGACAGACGGCAATACCCTCGTGCGGGATAAATACTACATATTCCCCAACGGCAACACGACAATCTCCACGTTTACGCTGCCCAAGAAACCGGCCAACCTTTTGAAAAACCTGCTGCCGAAAGAAGCTAACGACGTAGAGTTGCAATTCAATGAGCGCAACGCCATTATCAAAGCCGAGAGTTTCAGGCTCGTCTGCCGCCTTATCGAGGGCCGTTATCCCAACTACAATTCCGTCATTCCGCAGAATAATCCCTATCGTGTCACCGTAGACCGGCTCTCCATGCTGAGTGCGCTGAAACGCATTCTGGTGTTTTCCAACAAAAGCGTGTCGCTGATCCGCCTGCATTTCGATACCAACCTGCTCATCGTATCGGGCCAGGACATAGACTTCTCCACCTCTGCCGAAGAACGTCTCATCTGCGACTACAACTCATCGCCCGTCAATATCGGATTCAACGGAACGTATCTCATCAACATGCTGAACAACATAGAGGGAGAAAATGTCGTGCTTGAACTGGCCGATTCCGGACGTCCCGGTGTCATCACACCAGCCGAACAGCACGAGAACGAAGACCTGCTGATGTTGCTGATGCCCTTAAAACTGAACGACTAAACCCAAAAGCATGAAACTGAACCTGAAGAATCCCATCGTGTTTTTCGACCTGGAAACCACAGGCATCAACATCACGACCGACCGCATTGTGGAACTATGCTACATCAAAGTGCACCCCAACGGCAACGAAGAAGCCAAAAGCATGCGCATCAATCCGGAAATGCATATCCCGGAAAGCTCGTCGGCCATACACGGAATATATGATGCCGATGTGGCCGATTGCCCCACGTTCAGACAAGTGGCGCAGGAACTGGCCAACACCATCAAGGGATGTGACTTTGCCGGATTCAACTCCAACCGCTTCGACGTGCCCATGCTGGTGGAGGAATTTCTGCGTGCCGGAATTGACATAGACATACGGAAACGCAAGTTCATCGACGTGCAGAACATCTATCACAAGCTGGAACGCCGCACACTGAGTGCCGCTTACAAGTTCTATTGCGGAAAAGACCTGGAAAACGCCCATTCGGCACTGGCCGACACGCGCGCCACCTATGAGGTTCTGATGGCACAGTTGGACCATTACCCCAACGATCTGCAGAACGATGTAAGCTTTTTGTCCGACTTCTCCCGCATGACGGATAACGTAGACTTTGCCGGACGTATGATATATGACGAAAACCACGAAATCGTTTTCAACTTCGGCAAATACAAAGGTAAGAAAGTTACCGATGTACTGCGCGCAGATCCGGGATATTACAGCTGGATACTGCAAGGAGATTTTGCCCGTAACACGAAACAGATTCTTACACAGATCCGCCTGAACATGAACAAATAACGGAGGGACAAAGAGCTATGGAAATACTGAAAGGCAAGAAAATCGTATTGGGCATCACCGGAAGCATCGCGGCATACAAGGCCTGCTACCTCATCCGCGGACTCATAAAGAGAGGTGCCGAGGTGCAAGTGGTCATCACTCCTGCGGGCAAGGAGTTCATTACTCCCATAACCCTCTCTGCCCTGACGGGCAAACCCGTTGTCAGCGAGTTCTTCTCCGGGCGTGACGGAAGCTGGAACAGCCATGTCGATCTCGGTCTGTGGGCCGATGCCATGGTCATCGCTCCCGCCACGGCTTCCACTATCGGGAAAATGGCCAACGGCATCGCCGACAACATGCTGGTAACAACCTATCTTTCCATGAAAGCCCCCGTATTCGTCGCACCGGCCATGGACCTGGACATGTTTGCCCATCCGTCCACCCAACAAAACCTGCAACGGCTCCGCTCTTTTGGAAACCATATCATTGAGCCGACCAGCGGTGAATTGGCCAGCCACCTGACCGGAAAAGGACGTATGGAAGAACCGGAAAACATAATCAAGGTCCTGGAACAGTATTTCAACGCCAGGCAGCCGGACCTGAAAGGAAAAAGGATTCTCATCACCGCCGGACCGACTTACGAGAAAATAGATCCTGTGCGCTTTATCGGCAACTACTCTTCCGGGAAAATGGGCATGGCATTAGCCGAAAACTGCGCACGGCGAGGAGCCGAAGTCACACTCATCTGTGGCCCGGTGGCACTGAAAACCTCTCATCCGGCCATACACCGCATCGACATAGAGTCGGCAGAAGAAATGTATCATGAGGCAGCCTTACACTTTACGACCTCAGATGCAGCCATATTATGCGCCGCTGTGGCCGATTTTACACCGGACCAGACCTGCGACCATAAAATCAAACGAGGTCCGGACGGACTGACATTGAAACTGAAGCCTACGCGCGACATCGCACAAGCCCTCGGTCTGCAGAAACGCCCCGGACAGCTGCTGGTAGGTTTTGCATTGGAAACCCACGATGAAATAGCACACGCCCGCGACAAAATGAAGCGCAAGAACTTAGACTTCATCGTACTGAACTCGCTCAACGACGCAGGCGCAGGATTCCGTTACGACACGAACAAAATAACGATTCTCACGCAAACCGAAACACAGACCTACCCGCTGAAAAGCAAAAAAGAGGTGGCAGAAGACATCATCGACCGCCTCGTTGCGGCCTTTTAATGAAACTTCAAACGACATGCACACCTTACACCGACCTGTCACACGGCTCTTCACACTGCTCATTTTCCTGACAATAGGGACGCATTCCGCGCTTATCCATGCCCAGGAACTCAACGCAAAGGTCACGTTGAACCGTTCACAGATCTCCAATACGACGGAAGCTGTCTTCGAAGCCCTGCAAAACTCACTGACCGCGTTCCTGAACGAACGGCAGTGGACGCAGATGGAATATGAGGACTATGAGCGCATCAACTGCACTTTCAGTATCACGCTGAAAACCTACAGCGAGACCGACAACTCATTCACAGGTACCATACAGGTGCAAAGCACACGTCCGGTCTACAACTCCAACTACTCCACCACGGTGTTTAATTTCCAAGACGAAGACTTCAACTTCAATTTCCAGCAGTTCGACCAGCTGGAATTCCGGCCCGAACAAGTAGACAACAACCTGACAGCTGTCCTTGCCTACTATGCCTATCTCATCATAGGGCTGGACATGGATACAATGGCCCCGCTGGGCGGAACAGACATACTGCAAATGGCCATGGACGTGGCCAACAACTCTCAGAATCTCGGCTTTGCCGGATGGAAAGCTTTTGAAGACGACCGCAACCGCTTCGCCATTATCAATGACTATTTAGACGGTGCCATGGAACCGTTCAGACAAATGGAATATCAGTACCATCGCATGGGATTAGACCGCATGACCGAGAATACGGACACGGCACGGGCAGCCATTACCACGTCCATCGAATTGCTGAAACAAGCCCGCGACCAAAAGACGATGAGTTCTTTACCCGTCATCTTTACCGACATAAAACGCGACGAACTGGTGAGCATCTACAGCGGCAAAGGAACAAACGAGGAGCGGGAAAAAGTATACGACATCCTGTTTGGCATCAACGCCTCGCAAAGTACTTACTGGGAAAAACTTAAGAAATGAGGACATGCTAAAATCTTTATTCATACAAAACTACGCACTGATAGACACTTTGGACATCCGTTTTGCCCCCGGCTTCTCTGTCATTACCGGAGAAACAGGAGCAGGAAAATCCATTATTCTGGGAGCCATCGGACTACTGTTAGGCCAGCGTGCTGACAGCCGCTCCATCAAAAACGGAGCAAACAGATGCGTCATCGAGGCAACGTTCGACCTCAGTGCCTACGGCATGGAGCTTTTCTTTGAACAAAATGATCTGGACTTCGACGGAAAGGAATGCATCGTGCGCCGTGAAATCACAGCTGCAGGGAAAAGCCGTGCCTTCATCAACGATACACCCGCCACGGTCAACCAGCTCAAGGAACTGGGCGAGATGCTGATCGACATCCATTCACAACACCAGAACCTGCTGCTGAACAAAGAAAACTTCCAGCTACAGGTCATTGACATCCTGGCCGGTGACCGCGAGGAAATGCAACAATATAAAACACTATACACGGCCTTCCGGAAAGTGCGGAAGCAATTGGAGCAAGCTCAAAAAGAAGCTGAGCAGGCACGAACGGAAGAAGACTATCTGGCATTCCAGCTCGACCAGTTGGAAAAAGCCAGCCTCAAGGAAGGCGAACAGGAAGAATTGGAACAAGAAGCAGAGACACTGACGCATGCCGAAGACATCAAACAGGCACTCTACCAGACAGGAAGTCTGTTGGAAGACGAGCAAAACGGCATATTAAGTGCCGTGAAAAGCTCCGTTCACTTACTGGAAAACCTTGAAAAAATATATCCTGACGGAAAAGAGCTGTACGAACGCATGAATTCCTGCTACATCGAACTGAAAGACCTGTCGGGGGAAATCACAGGAAAGGCCGAAGCTTTCGAGTTCAATCCGGAACGACTGGCCTATGTCAACGAACGGCTGAACACCATATACGAACTGCAACAGAAGCACCATGTAAACTCGCTTGAGGAACTGCTGCAAATAGAACATGACTACCGGGAAAAGCTTGACGCCATCAATCATAGTGATGAACGGATAAACCAATTGCAGGAAGAATGCCGACAAGCGGAACAAATGCTGTTGACTCAGGCCCGCTGCCTGACCGCCATGCGGACCAAAGCCGCCGAACAGGTAGAAAAAGAAATGAAAAAAAGACTGATTCCGCTGGGAATTCCCAACGTGCAGTTCAAAGTGGAACTGGGGCAGAAAGAACAACCGGACGAGAACGGAGCAGATAAAATAAACTTTCTGTTCAGTGCCAACAAGAACGGACGGCTGCAACCCATAGCACAAGTCGCATCGGGAGGAGAAATCGCGCGCGTCATGCTGTCTCTGAAAGCCATGATCTCCGGTGCGGTGAAGCTCCCCACCATCATCTTTGACGAGATAGACACAGGAGTTTCGGGCAGCATTGCCGAACAGATGGCCCACATCATGCAGGAAATGGGTGCGCTCAACCGACAGGTCATCAGCATCACTCACCTGCCTCAGATTGCAGCCATGGGAGCCACACATTACAAAGTGTACAAAGAAGATCACGCGGAGAGCACCACCAGCCACATCGTCCAGCTGGATGAAAAAGGACGGATAGAAGAAATCGCACACATGTTGAGCGGGTCTGCCCTGACTGATGCGGCCATAAACAATGCCAAAGAATTGCTTAACCATTCCAAAACAACCCACAAATGAAAAGAACACTATACATACTGACGTGCATGCTGAGCGTCGCCGCCTCGCTTAGCGGACAAAATCCGAAATGGTACAAAAAGGCAGCGAAAGCGCAGATCAGCATTGTGACCGTAGACGAAAAAGGCAACATGCTGCAATCCGGAAACGGCTTCTTCATCAGCGAAGACGGGGTGGCTCTGGCCGACTATAACCTGTTCAAGAAAGCCAGCGGAGCCAAAGTGGTCAGCGCAGAAGGCAAAGAATATGAAGTGGAAAACATCATGGGGGCCAGCTCGCTCTACGACCTCGTGAAGTTCCGCGTGCGCACTGACAAGAAAACCCCGGCACTGACCATCTCTGGCCGGATGGGAGTCAAGAAAGAACATGTCTACATCCTGCCGTATCCGACCAAAGAAAACAAGATATGCCTGAACGACACTCTGGCCGACATCCAGAAGTTCAACGAGCATTACGGCTACTATACCCTCACCAGACAACTGGATGAGAAGTACATGAACAGTCCCGTGATGGACGAAGAGGGAGAAGTCATCGCCTTGATACAACGCAAAGCCGACGATGCCGCGGCCGCATCCTATGCCATCAGCGCAGCCTATGGGAGCACGCTGGCCACCAACGGCTTGTCCACCAACGACAACGACCTGAACAGCATTTACATCCGCAAAGCACTGCCGGAGGACGAAAACGAAGCACGCACATTTCTGTTCATGCTGACCGCACGCGCCGATTCGGCCACCTATAATCAATATCTGGACGACTATGCCGCCAAATTTCCCGAAAGCAGCGACTCTTACCTGCAACGGGCTGATTTTTACATGGCGCACAGCAACTTCGCCGCAGCCGAAACAGACATGAACACGGCCATAGATGTCGCGAAGAAAAAAGACGAAGCCTATTATTCGCTCAGCAAACTGATCTATGAACTGAACCTCAAAAAAGGTTATCAGACGTACAAGGACTGGGACATGAACAAGGCACTGGCATTTGCGGAAGAGGCCTACAAAATCAATCCGCTGCCTCTCTATATCCAGCAAGAAGGCAACGTCCTATATGCGCTGAAGGAGTATGACAAGGCTTGCGAAAAGTATCTTTCACTGCGGGAAACCAATATGCGCTCGGCCAACATCTTCCTTTATGCCGCGCAATGCAAGCGCATGACGGGAGCTGATACGCTGCAAGTGCTGGCGTTGCAAGACAGTGCCGTGGCCTGCTTCAGCAAACCCTACGTGAGAGATGCCGCTCCGGCGTTGCTGGAACGGGCAAATACGCTGCTGTCGCTGGGGCGTTACCGCGAGGCCGTGCTGGACATGAACGAATACGGACGGCTGATGGGAGGCGAACTGAACGCCCAATTCTATTACCAACGCGAACAGGCCGAAATGCAATGCCGCATGTTCCAACAGGCCATGGATGACATAGACCGGGCCATACGCATCAGTCCCAATGAACCGCTGTACCACGCCGAACGTGCCGTGGTGCTCTATCGCATCGGAGAACCGGAAGAAGCCATCAAGGCCGCAAGCCGCAGCGCGGAACTCGATCCGGATTTCGGAGCCGCCTACCGACTCATCGGCATCTGCCAGCTCCAGCTGAAACAACGCGAGGAAGCACTGAAAAACCTGAAAAAAGCAGCCGAACTGGGGGATGAATCGGCCAAAAACATCTTAAAAGAAGAAGAACAACAGCCCTAATCCTCAAAGCAGATTTCCATCCTGCCCCTACTCGACCATACGGGAAAACGCACTTGTCAAAGTCGTTTTCCCGTTTTCTTATCTACTGGAACACTGACCGGAAACCCCATGAAAAAGGTCCGCCACAAAAAATGACGGACACAATCACAGCATATAAACAGTTAATAAAACTAAAAACACTGCTTTTTCTCTACTGTTTGTTTGCACAGACAGAACACTATGCCTACTTTTGTTCTACTAAACAATTAGTAAATGAAACGAAACAATCAGCTTACCAAAGCAGAATATCAAGTCATGAACATCCTGTGGAGCCTGCCGGGCCATTGCGGTTTCATAGGCGACATTCTGAAACAATATCCGGACCCCAAACCGGCCTACACCACACTGGCTACTTTCCTTAAAATCCTCAAGGAGAAGAATTACGTAAGGTCGGAGAACATCGGCAAGATGCTCCGCTACTCTCCCCTGATAAGCCGGGAGGAATACACCGGCCGCTTCATGAAAGATGTGAAAAACACCTTTTTCGGCGGGTCGCTCGTTTCGCTCGTCAGTTTCTTTACCGAAAAAGAGACTTTGACCGACGAGGAAGCCGACCGGCTGATACAGCTCATCAAGCAACGCAAATCCTGACCAACAACCGACCTGCATGCTAAGCTCTGCCCCGACGCACATCCAACTGACCGAAGGTTTCTATCCGCTGGCTTCCCTGCTCACGGGCGGAGCAGTGTTCTTGTTTTACATGCTGCTGATGCGCATGAAATGCAAACCGCGTCAGGCACAGCAGTTCATCATGGCCGGCATGTTCCTCGCCACGGCCAGCCTGTTCCTGCAGCCCACGCTCGTAACAGCGGAACGCCCTGAGGCACCCCCACCCGATCAGGCAAGTCTGAGCACGCCACAGATACCCTACACCCAACCGGGATTCCCCGTATTCCCCAAGAACCGTTTCAAACAGACCTTAGGAACAACGTCGGCACCGCCGCCCGCCACGCAGGGCCTGCAATGGAATGCAGCAGCCATAAAAAAGAGCTGGCAACAGGGCTTACCGACACTTTTCTCCTGGTACGTCGCAGGCATCATCATCTCCGTGCTCTACATCGCCCTGCAACTGCTCTATCTGATACGCATACGGCACCGCGCCACCGCAATCGGCCAGTATGAAGAAGCGGATTTGTATCAGACCCATTACGATACGCCGTTCTCTTTTGCCCGCGCCATCTTTCTTCCGGCCCAAGCCGACGAGACAAGACTGCCGTTCGTGCTGACGCATGAAATCAGCCACATCCGGCACGCCCACTTCTACAAGCTGTTGCTGCTGCAGGTACTGACAGCCCTGAACTGGTTCAACCCGTTCGCCCACCTGCTCTACAGGTGCATCCGCGAACAGCAGGAAATGGAAGCCGACCGCGACGTACTGGACAGCGGCATGGACAGCGAGCAATATCAGATACACCTTGTCCTGTCGTGCAAAGAACGGCAAGCCAAAGTGCCCGTCAGCACCGGCTACAATCATTCCATGCTAAACTCAAGAATTATCTTTATGAACAAAGCTATCAAAAACAGCAACATGCGCACGGCCCTGACTGCCACTCTCGTCGCATGCGTCAGCCTATACGGCTGCATGGACACCAAACGTGAAAAACAAGAAGTGGAAGACTACCCCCTGCAAGGCTGCTGGAGCATGCAATGCATCGGCGACTCGGCCTTCCGCACCGTGCGCTCCACGGAAATAGCCCCGCACTACAAATTCATCGGCAAGAACCAAGCACTCACCGTTTGTGTGACCGGACAGAAACCGCCGCACCTGCGTTTCTTCACCGGAAAGCTCACCTCATTCCGCCTGGCAGGCGACACGGCAATCGCAGAGGCCGGAGCACTGTGCCCGGTGGAACGGGCGGACTCCGCCACCTTTGAACTGACATGGCGCGATGAAGCAGGAGAATCCAATCTGCCCGGACTGTGGAAAACCGAACGCTGGCAGCGTCACACGCCTACGGCAGAGCAACAGTCGCTGATGCAGGTGCCCGAAGAATGCCACGAGCGTGCCGACCGGCTGAAAGGAGTGTGGCTCATGTCCGCCTTCCGGAACAACAACACCGGCGAAATCGTTCCGACACACAACCAGCAATATAAATGGTACGGCAACACACACTACATCACCGCTGACGTCACCCTGGCATCAGACCGGGAATCATCTGAACTGATATTCTTCAGCGGCAACTGCGGCACATTTGAATACGTAGACGACAACCTCGTGCGTGAGAACGGCGGCGACTGCCGTCTGGAGTGGAAGGACGAGAACACGTTCGGCATGACTCTCATGTGGGACGGCGTAGAGTTCTACGAGGAATGGACGCGCACGGAACCGCCCGAAGGCCTGGAAGAAGCATGGGCGTCCGTCAAGCCATAAAACCGGAAACACAAAGCTACTCATTATACTTTCCCCCAGAGATGCGACCTCATGGCTTCAGCCGGAGGCGCATCTCGCTTTTTACGTCCGCTCCGGACAGACCGGCATTTTCCGGCTGCCGCAAAGCCCCATCCGCTCTTGCGCAAAAACGGAGAAAGTCTTGGGCAAAACCATCCGGGCTTTTGCGCAAAAACACTGGCCGTCCTGCACAAGGCAGAACGCCTCAGCCCCGCCTCTGCCCTACGCCCCACAGAATCACCGCCACAGCCTCCGCCCCACAGACAGAAAGGACCGCCGAAAGCCCCCGGCAGACATTCTGCCGACGGTGCATGCAGTTAGCCCATGCCGACGGATGCACGGACTCCGTTTTTTCGTATATTTGCAAGACAAAAACAAAGGAACAATGAGAAAACAGGAACTGTATGACCGCGTGACGGCTTATTTTGAAGAGGCAATGCCCGTGGCGGAAACCGAACTGCACTACGACAATCCGTTCCAGCTGCTGGTGGCCGTCGTGCTTTCGGCCCAATGCACAGACAAAAGAGTCAACCAGATCACTCCTCCGTTGTTCCACGACTTCCCCATCCCGGAAGCCATGGCCGCAACCACCCCCGAAGTGATCTACGAATACATCCGCAGCGTAAGCTACCCCAACAGCAAGGCCCGCCACCTTGTAGGACTGGCACGCATGCTCGTGAAAGACTACAACAGCCAGGTGCCCTCCGACCTGGATGAGCTGATCAAGCTGCCGGGAGTAGGACGGAAGACAGCCAATGTCATCCAGGCCGTAGTCTTTGAAAAGGCAGCCATGGCCGTAGACACCCATGTGTTCCGCGTCAGTCACCGCATCGGACTGGTCCCCTCGACGTGCACCACGCCTTACAGTGTGGAAAAACAGCTCGTACGCTACTTCCCGGAGGCCCTCATTCCCAAAGCGCACCATTGGCTCATCCTGCACGGACGCTACGTCTGCACCGCACGGTCGCCGAAATGCGACGCTTGCGGACTGAAGCTGATCTGCCGACATTATCTTAACACCCACGGCCATCCCAGACCGGAACGGAACACAAAATCAGAGCCTCCGCACACCAACGGAACCGCACACGGAAAAGGAGAAAAATAAGTAGGCGGCAGACTTGCAAATTCAAACGGAAAAAAGTAATTTTGCAAGGACTTAAAATGTCAACCGGAAAGCAGAAACTACAAAAAGACCTTTAAATAAAAACTTAAAATGATGACTATTGACAATTACAAGTTTGCCGGAAAAAAGGCAATTGTGCGCGTGGACTTCAATGTCCCCTTGGATGAAAACGGAAAAATAACAGACGATACCCGCATCCGCGGCGCGCTCCCCACGCTGAAGAAGATTCTGAACGACGGCGGTGCGCTCATCATCATGAGCCACATGGGCAAGCCCAAAGGCAAGGTGAACCCCAAGTTCTCCCTGAAGCAGATTGTGGATGCCGTTTCCGAAAAACTGGGTGTACCCGTACAGTTCGCCCCCGACTGCGCCAAGGCCGCCGATGCAGCCGCAGCCCTGAAGCCCGGTGAAGTGCTGTTGTTGGAGAACCTGCGTTTCTACCCCGAAGAGGAAGGCAAGCCCGTGGGTATCGACAAAGAAGATCCGGCCTACGAAGCAGCCAAGAAAGCCATGAAGGAATCCCAGAAAGCGTTTGCCAAGACCCTGGCCTCTTATGCCGACTGCTACGTGAACGATGCCTTCGGAACGGCTCACCGCAAACACGCTTCCACAGCTGTCATCGCCGACTACTTCGACGCCGACAACAAGATGCTCGGCTATCTGATGGAGAAAGAAGTGCAGGCAGTCGATAACGTACTGAGCGACATCAAGCACCCGTTCACGGCCATTATGGGCGGTTCCAAGGTATCGACAAAGATAGGAATCATCGAGAATCTGATGGACAAGGTGGACAACCTGATACTCTGCGGCGGCATGACTTATACTTTCGCCAAGGCACAGGGCGGCAAAATCGGCAACTCCATCTGCGAGGACGACAAGCTTGATCTGGCTTTGGACATCATGGCCAAAGCCAAAGCCAAAGGCGTAAATCTGGTATTGGGCACAGACTGTGTAGCCGCCGATGCATTCTCTAACGACGCACACACTCAGGTGGTCCCCGCCAACAATATTCCCGACGGTTGGGAAGGACTGGATGCAGGCCCTGAAACGCAGAAAGCTTTCGCAGCAGCCATCAAGGGTGCCAAGACCATTCTGTGGAACGGCCCTGCCGGCGTCTTTGAATTCGACAATTTCACAGCCGGTTCACGTGCCATAGCACAGGCCATCGCTGAAGCCACCAAAGAAGGGGCATTCTCACTGATCGGCGGCGGCGACTCCGTAGCCTGCATCAACAAGTTCGGCATGGCCGATCAGGTTTCCTACATTTCCACCGGCGGTGGTGCCCTGCTGGAAGCCATCGAAGGCAAAGTGCTGCCGGGCATTGCAGCCATAAAGGGTTAATCCGTCCCGACGGACATATAAAACAATGGAAGGGCGACCCCACGCATACGGGTTGCCCTTCTTTATTCAAACAGCCACATGAAAAAACTATTCCTACTGCTCACTCTCTTGCCACATCTGATATGCGGATGCGGTTCCGCAACACAGAACGCCGATGACACGATGACCGAACAGGCCCGCCGCCAAGACTCACTGGCACTCAAGGTGGCACTGATGCCCACTTTGGACTGTCTGCCGTTCTATTATGCAGAACGCTGCGGATTGTTCCACGCTGCCGGACTGGACGTCAGACTACAGACGTTCAACGCACAAATGGACTGCGACACCGCCTTCATACGCGGACACGTAGATGTATCATACACAGATCTCGTCAGAGCTGCTCTTCTGCAAAGCAAGGACACGGGACTATACGTCATCATGCAGGCCGACGGACATCATGAACTCATGGCCGCCAAAAGCAAACGCGTACGCAACATCCGACATCTGAAAGAGAAAATGATAGGAATGGCACGCCATTCAGTGACCGATCTGCTGTTAGACACCCTCGTCGCACAGTCCGGAATTGATCCGACAACCGTATATCATCCCCAAATCAACGACATCGTGCTACGTCAGGATATGGTCAGAAACGCCACCTTAGACGCAGCGTTCCTGACAGAACCCTACATCACACAACTGAAGACCGAGGGTAACAACAGTATCTACGACAGCCGCAAACAACACATTCGTCTGATGGCTTTCATGGCCACAGCAGAAAGCATGGCCGACAAAAGAAAAACAGAGCAACTCCGCTTGCTGCTGGAAAGTTATAACCGGGCCGTGGGACAAATCAACCGTAAGGAAAACCCCGACAGCATACGGAACATCCTGCTGGCTTATCCCGTGACACCGGCCACCGCCGACTCACTGCAACTGCCGGCCTATGCCCCTGCCGGCAACGGGAATGGCACAGACGCCGGCATTGCCGTGAAATTTTTGCGGCAACGCCAGCTGATTCCGGCACAATACAACAGTGATACACTTTTCAACAACTCCATCATACAAGCCTTACGACATGGACAAAAATAGTTTTAATCTGCTCTATACCGACGCAATCAATGCTCTCAACCAAAACCATCTGCTTGATGCGCTGAACTGCATGCGGGGCATGTTGTCCGACACCGACAGCATCGAATTGAGTAACGAACTGGAAGCCATACGACAAGACTACAGCATGATGCTCTCTTTCATGCAACAAGGCGGAACAGATCCGCAACGGGCCGCCATCTACCGTCACCTGACAAAACGCTCTTATGCCTTGACAGACAAAGCAGCCAGGCAGTATCACTTACGGCATGAAAAGGACTTCTATACGGAAATCTGCAACAGATGCCGGGCAGACGGTGCCACAACACCTGACATGTTGATGGATAACATCGACCTGCTTCAGGAAAAACGGGCTGAAGGGCAAGCCGATACCGGAGAAATCCGCACACTGTACGACACACTCGACCGCCTGTTTGAATCCCTTTGGACGGCACCTCTCCTCAATGCATCAGACACAGAACGCCTCCGCATGTTCATCGAACGGCAGACAAACGACATACAAGCCCCATTGCTCAGCGCACTTATGCTCAGCACACAACGCTATTTCGATCCACAGAAATTCCTGTTGCTCCTCCATTTTTGCCGGACAGAAAACACAGTTGTCAGAGCACGCGCCATGACTGCCACCGTATGGCTTTACATGCAACACGAACAACGTTTCAACTGTTATACAGACCTAAGCGACGGACTGGCCTTGCTCGCCCAGGATGAACAGCTGAAAGGCGAGCTGATCCTACTGCAACGGCAACTGCTGTTGAGCATGGAGACGGCCAAAGCCGAGAAAAAGCTGCAGAATGAGATACTTCCCGACCTGCTGAAAAACAGTAACTACCAACGCAACAAGATGGGCATGGAACAGATGGAAGAGGATTTGGCCCAAGCCCTGCGCGGAGAACCTAATGCCGAATGGGAGAACATGCAGGGCAACAAGCAACTGGCCGACAACATGAAAGCCATTATCTCCATGGGAAAAGAGGGCATCGACATCAACCTCGGAACGTTCTCCGCCCTGAAAGGTTTCGCTTTCTTCCAATCCATATCCCATTGGTTCGCTCCCTTTGACGAGCAAAGACCGGAAGTGGAAAGCCTCTTCCCCAAAGAACTTAAAGTCAATCCCATACAGATGTTGATGGAAAGCGGCAGCTTCTGTGACTCTGACAAATATTCGCTATGCCTGATGCTGACCCAGATCATGCCGTCGCAGCGGGAAACCATGCTGACGCAAATAGGCGCACAGATGGACAGCAATGAGGAACAAATCCGTGAAGCAGCCAAGGCAAACCAGAACACGGCCTATGTCTATCGAAGTTATCTGCAAGACTTGTACCGTTTCTACAAACTGTTCTCCCGCAAGCATCAATTCGACGATCCGTTTAAACGTGACATGCTTTTTACACGCTATCCGGTGCTCTCCGGCATGCTGAAAAGCAACGTATACCTGAAAGACATGGCTTCTTACCTTATCAAACGGGAGTGTTATCTGGATGCCATATCCTACATAGAGGAAATTCTGAAGAAAGAAAAGGCTGATGCCGAACTGCTTCAGAAGATAGCTTTCTGCTATCAGCACACGGACAACCTGAGCAAAGCTATCTATTACTATCAGCAGGCAGACCTGCTCAGTCCGGACAACGAATGGATTCTGCGGCAGATGTACCTGTGCTTCTCTGCCTGCGGGCGATATGAGCAGGAACTGTCCTGCCTGAAAAAACTTGAAAGCATGAACCCGGACAACGCACGTCTGATCTCTGAAAGCGGTCTGTGCCTGATGCAGCTCGGACGTTACGAGGAAGCTGCCAACCGCTTCTACGAACTGGAGTACAAAGGAGAGCGTGTGCTTTCATCCTGGAGGGCCATCGCCTGGTGCAACTTCAAGATGAACAAACTGGAGCATGCCGGAAAATACTACAAAAAAATATTGCAACAGGAAAAAGTGACATGGGAAGACTATCTCAATGCCGGACATACCGCCTGGTGCATGGGACGGACAAACGAAGCTATTCTCTACTACCGGCAATACGTAAAACTATACGAGAACAAGAAGAAAGACTCCGCGCTGTCTCCGCTGCTCCCTTTCGATGACGACCGTGAAGAACTGCTCCGCCATGGCATAGCCCCCCTGGACATCAATCTGATGCGCGACATGTTGCTGCCGGACGAAAAAGACTGACGCCTCTTTTTCAGATAAGAGGAATCAGCAAATGATAAAACCATCCCATGAAGCGACGTCCGAAAGAACGCCGCTTCTTCCAGTTCTCTGGCGTCAACAAGGTGGAATGTTTCTTGTCTTCCTCAAAAATCGTCTGCAATTGATTCGTTGTCCTCACATCCATGATGAAAGCATTCACTTCGTAATCGAAACGCAGACTCCGACTGTTCAGATTGGCTGAACCGACAGTGCAGAACAGACTGTCCACCATCATGACTTTAGAGTGATGGAATCCGTCTTCATAATAATAAATGTCCGCCCCGCGCTTCATCAGTTTCCTGGCATTGAAAGCCGCCACGTCCGGTGTGACCGGAACATCGCACTTAGTGGACAACATGATCTCTACCTTTACCCCACGCTCCAATGCACGGTATAAGGCACGTTTCACGCTGGGCACCAATGTGAAATAAGGATTTATGATCTGTATGTTATGCCGGGCATTGTCGATGGCATCGATGTAGCTGCGGCGTATCACAGCCGGACTCGTGTGAGGCTCACGGTTAGCCACTCCGACCTCAAAGCCCGAAAAAGTGTCGCGCACGGCCTCCACCGGCTCAAACGGTGAACGAAACAGCGTGGTGTCCAAAGCAAAATATTCCGTAACATCAATCTTCTGGCCAGTGCAACGTTCCCACATCGAACAGAAGATATTACGATAGACCGGCACAGCATCCCCCTCCAGACGGATGTGCATGTCGCGCCATTGTCCGAACTCCGGCTTGCCATGGATATAATAATCGGCCACATTCATTCCGCCCGTATAGACAATACGGTCGTCGATAACCACAATCTTGCGGTGGTCGCGGTGCAGGGCATGATTCAGATAAGGGAAAACAATGGGGTCGAACACTTCCACCTCCACCTGTTCACTCTTCAGATGACGCAAATGTCTCTTGCGTAAAGGACGGTCGTTGCTCAGGTTACCGAAATCATCATAAATCACTCTCACCTTCACTCCCTCGCGGGACTTTTTCTCCAAAAGCCGGAACAACTCATTCCCGATGGAATCATTGCGGAAGTTGAAGTACTCCAGATAAACATACCGCTGCGCCTGTTCGATAGCCCTGAACAAGTCCATGAACTTCTCCTTGCCGCTGGTCAACAGCTTCACACGGTTATGCTCCGTGAACACCACCCCATTCTCCCTCAGGTCCTGTCCGGTGAGAGAATCGCTGCGCAGCGTGTCCGCCCATACGCCTGTCTGCATCAGCCACAGCCAGCAGCATAACAATATGTACCACCTATTCATCTTATTTTCTTGCATTCCCGGCAGAAAGCTCCGTATATGCGCGCAACAACCGGCACCCGAATCAGAACATACAGCTGAAGTGGTCCACAACCCCCAACAGATGTTGTTCGTCATCGACCACCAGTACCGTATGAATCTTGTTGTTGTGCATGATGCTCTGTATTTTGGCTATCTTGGTATCCGGCGACACGCATTTCGGCTGACGGGTCATGACCTGGCTCACCGGCACGTTGAAGAACTTGTCTTGCAGACTTTCCATTGCCCGCCGCACATCGCCGTCTGTTATCAAGCCCACCACCTTTCCGCCGACTTCTGCCACGCACAGTCCTAACTTACCTTTGCTGACATGTATGATGGCTTCTCCCAGTCGCATCTCCGGCGGAATCACCGGAAGGTCATTGCTGCGCATCACATCGCGCGCCGTAGTCAGCAAACGCTTACCCAGCGTCCCGCCGGGATGAAACTGCGCGAAATCGCATGCCTGAAAATGCCGCATGTCTATCAAGGCGCAAGCCAAAGCATCGCCCATGGCCAACGTTGCCGTTGTGGAGGACGTCGGTGCCAGATTCAGGGGACACGCCTCGTGGGCCACCTTTACGTTCAGATGACAAGTGGAATATTTGGCCAGCAGCGAATCAGGATTCCCAGAAATGCCAATCAGAGGAATCCGGTGTTCCAACAGGTAAGGAATAAAGCGCAACAGCTCATCCGTCTGTCCGGAATTGGAAATGGCGATGACGACATCCTCCTTTGTCATGACGCCCAAGTCGCCATGGAACACGTCAAGAGGGTTAATAAAAAAAGCAGGTGTCCCGGTACTGGACAGTGTGGCGGCCATCTTGGCTCCGATGTGTCCGCTTTTCCCAACGCCGGTGATTATCACCTTCCCATGACAATGGTACATCAAATCTACCGCCTTGTCGAAATGCTCATCCAGCTGCGGTATCAGTTCCAGAATGGCCTCCGCCTCATCCCGGAAACATTTTATGGCAATATCCCTTGCTTGTGTCATAACAACGAGGCTATTACATTCTCCAAATCTTTCAGGTAAAGCATATTAGGCCCGTCACTCAAGGCGTGATCCGGATCGGGATGCGTCTCAAAGAAATAGCCGTTCGCACCAAAGGCCTTCGCGGCCAGTGCCATGGCGGGCACAAACTCGCGGTTGCCACCGGTCTTTCCGCCTGCGGCTCCCGGACGCTGCACGGCATGGGTGCAGTCCATAATCACACGGGGCACTATCGCCTTCATGTCCGGGATGTTGCGGAAATCAACCACCAGATTATTGTAGCCATATATGTTGCCACGCTCCGTGAGCCAGACTTCACGCGCCCCTCCGTCGCGTGCTTTCTCTACAGGGTAACGCATGTCCTGCCCGGAGAGGAACTGGGCTTTCTTGATGTTGACCACCTTTCCCGTCCGCGCGGCTGCCAGCAGCAGATCGGTCTGACGACAAAGGAATGCCGGTATCTGAATCACATCGACCACCTCGCCTGCCGGAGCGGCCTGACAACTCTCATGGATGTCCGTCAGCAGTTTCAAACCGTATTTCTCCCTGACATCGCCCAGCATCTCCAGCCCCTTTTGCAATCCAGGTCCGCGGAAAGAATGCACGGACGTGCGGTTCGCCTTGTCGAAAGAGGCCTTGAAATAAATCTCTATATCAAAAATCTGTTTCAGGCGGACCAGTTCGCCTGCCACCTCGTCCAGCAACGCGGCAGACTCTATCACACATGGTCCGGCAATAACAATAGGCTTCATTCCCCGTATAATTTAATGTATATCGTGCAAATATACTCAAAAAAACACAAAGGTTTCCTCGCAGGCTCCATATTCTGGCAAAAAAAAGACAAACGGATAAGCTTTGCATCCTATCCGACAAGAAGGCACAATGCCGCGATTTTGTTAAATATTGCAACAGGAATTTGCCGGACGGGCCATAAACCATACCTTTATGTCTGTTTAAATCTACACACCGACACTGTATCATGAAACAGAAAAAATCTTCCGCGCTGCTGTTCCCGACAGCAGTCCGGACTGCGTACAGACGTGGTGCGGACGCATACCGGCCAACCGTCCGGACGCATATTTCGAGATGATACAACATCCCGTGCAGCCCACCGAAGAGATGAACCGGAAAGCTCTCTGCGCCCACCGGGCCGACACACAAGGGCTGCGTCCGGATTCAAGCCATAGACGAGGGCATCGTCATCGACCAGGTCTGCATCCGATAAAAGCATGTAAAGATGGATTTCAGAGGAAGCAAAATGTCCAAAAAGCAGACAAAATCTTGGACATAAGCCGATAAAATCGTACATTTGCCAAAAGAAACAGTACATATCAACCTAAAATTCAAACTAAAATGGGCAAATTAATCATTGGGTCCTATGAGGATTTTGAGAAATACGTAGGGCAACCTTTGGGAGAGTCGGACTATCTGCAAATAGACCAGGAGCGGATCAACCTGTTTGCCGACGCCACTCTCGACCACCAGTGGATTCATACAGACGTTGAACGCGCCCAGAAAGAAAGCCCGTTCAAGAGTACCATCGTGCACGGCTATCTCACACTGTCTGTCCTGCCTTATCTGTGGAACCAGATCATCGAAGTGCACAACCTGAAGATGATGATCAACTACGGCATGGACAAGATGAAGTTCGGACAGGCCGTCCTGAGCGGACAGAGCGTGCGGCTGAGCACCAAACTGCAGTCACTGACCAATCTGCGCGGAGCCGTAAAGGCCGAAATCCGCTTCACCATGGACATCAAGGAAAACGGGAAGAAAGCATTGGAAGGAACAGCCATCTTCATCTACTATTTCAACTGACAGGAACAGCAACCGTCAGTCTTTACAAAACAAAAGGCAAAGCGAATGCGGAACAACAGCCTGCATCCGCTTTGCCTTTATCTTATGCCGGACATACCGGAGCATTCCGCGCACAACAGCGCGACAGCCGAAAAGCGGTTTCATCCGCACCGCAGAAGGACCATAACCCGGAGGATGAGAACGGCTCAGAAAAACGTTGCGGAAAAACCGCTCCGTCTGTGCGCACAAACCGTCTAGTCTTTGCGCACAAACGTCGGCAGTCTTGCGCACAGACGTCCGTGCTTTTGCACACGCCCGCCTCACGCTTTCCGCTACGGATGAATGATCTCCGTCAGAATAGGACGCACACCGCTGACAAAACATTCCACGGCAATCACCATCAATATCAATCCCATAAGCCTCATCATCACATTGTTTCCGGTTTCGCCAATCAGCTTCACCAGCTGGCCGGCCCAACGCAACATACAGAACGTAATCAGATAGACCAGAACGATGGAACCGATCAGGGCCGTCTTCATCTCCAGCGAATGAGCCTCCTGCATCAGCACAATGGCATTGGCGATAGCTCCCGGACCGCAAAGCAAAGGTATGCCCAAGGGGGCCACCGACACATCTTTGGCATATTCCTTGATTTCTTCTTTCCGCAAGTTCATCGGCGTATAGCGCGCCTGAAGCATGTCGAACCCGATGCGGAAAATGATGATGCCCCCGACAATGCGGAAACCATTGGTCGAAATACCGAAGAAGCGGAACAGAAACTGCCCGGCCAATACGAAAATCAACAAGGCACAGCAAGCAACCACCGTGGCACGGACCGCCACTGCCCGCCGCTCTTTCTCGCCCAAGGAATTCGTCATGGTGAGAAAAACCGGCATCGTACTTAAAGGACTGGTTATGGTGAAAAGCGATGTGAAGCACAATAACGCATACGTAGAAACTGTATCCATAAACATCTGTTTCATGAAAAACCATATCAGAACAAAAGCCATCCGGCCACGCCGCAAATGCAAATCAGCTTAATAGGGTTCATCTTGTAAACCAAACTGCCGATGAAAGCAAAGAGGAACAGAAAAATGCTGATGTAAAACTGCCACGGATTGTCCGGTGTGCTGAAATTCTCAGGCGTGAGCAACAGCAACGCGGCGGCGGCCAACAATCCGACCACAGCCGGGCGCAGCCCTTGGAACACATGCTCCACCACGGGATGGTCCTTGAACTTCATCAGGAACTTACTGATGAGCAGCATCAGGATAAACGAAGGCAACACGACGGCAAAGGTCGCCGTAGCACTGCCCAACACTCCCCATGCATGCCCGTAACCGGCATTGACGATGCTGGTGTAGCCCACATACGTGGCTGAGTTGATGCCAATCGGACCGGGTGTCATCTGACTGATGGCCACAATGTCCGTGAACTGTCCGCTCGTCAACCAGTGATGACGGTTCACGACCTCTCCCTGAATCAACGAAATCATGGCATAACCGCCACCGAAACCGAACAAGCCGATTTTGAAAAAGCTGTAAAACAACTGCAAATATAACCACCACATAAACTGTCTATCTGCTCTCCGAAGGTTTGACATACCGACCGTAAAGATAGCCTCCCAGTCCGGCTATGATGATAATGTAGATAGGCGAGACGCCCATCAGCCATATCAGCAAGGCACTGACCACGGGAATCCACACATTGGTCATACTGATTTTCGCACTTTTTCCCATTTTGAACGTCGGAGCAGCTATCAGCGCCACCACTGCCGGACGTATGCCCTTGAAAATGCTCCGCACCGTAGGGTTGTCACTGAACGTCTGGAAAAACAAGGCAATGCCCAATATGATCAGGAACGAAGGCAACACCGTTCCCAAAGCACATACGACACTGCCCGGCACTCCGCGCAACTTGTATCCGATGAAGATGCTCATGTTCACCGCAAATATGCCGGGACAACTCTGCGCTATCGCCATCAGGTCCAGAAACTCCTCACGCTCCACCCAGCGGTATTTGTCCACCACATCGGCCTCAATCAAAGGTATCATGGCATATCCTCCGCCAATGGTGAACAGCCCGATACGGAAAAACGTGCGGAATATGTTCCAATATAAGTTCATCAGCTTTGATTTTTTCTTTTATCGACCTATGGCACGAAGGAGGACTGTGCCCGACGGCACGGCCCCCCTTCCTGCCCATAACAGTCTGTACACTTATTTTTTATGCGCTTCCACCCACTTGCGGGCGTTCACGAAAGCTTCCATCCACGGAGTGATCTCATCCGCACGGCGGTCAGCCGGGTACCAGGCATTCTGCCACGGGAAGATAGCACGCTCCAAGTGAGGCATCATGGCCAGATGGCGTCCGTCGGCACTGCAAATGCCGGCTACGCTATAATCCGACCCGTTCGGGTTTCCGGGATATTCATCGTAGCTGTACTTGGCAATCACATTGTAGCATTCCTCTGGATAAGGCAGCGAGAACTTGCCCTCGCCGTGCGCCACCCAAATGCCCAGTTTGTTGCCGCTCAGCGAGCCGAACATCACACTGCGGTTCATCGGGATGGTCAGTCCTACGTAAGCCGACTCAAACTTGTGGGAATCGTTATGCAGCATGCGCGTCCGCTTCTCCAGCTCCGGGTTGACCAGATTCAGCTCCACCATGAGCTGGCAACCGTTGCACACGCCCAGCGACAAGGTATCTTCACGCGCATAGAACTTGTCCAATGCCGCCTTTGCCTTGGGATTATAAAGGAAAGCACCGGCCCATCCTTTAGCCGACCCCAACACATCGGAATTGGCAAAGCCTCCGCAGAACACAATCATGCTGATATCTTCCAGTGTCTCGCGCCCGCTGATCAGGTCGGTCATCATCACATCCTTCACATCAAATCCGGCCAGATAAAGCGAATAAGCCATCTCACGCTCACCGTTCGTACCTTTCTCACGGATAATGGCCGCCTTGATACCGGAAGGCGTACGACGATCCGGATTCAATCCATACTGCGAAAGCTTCCCGGTGAAGTCCTTGTTGAAAACCATCTCAAGCGGTTGCTGCTTGTAGTTTTCAAACCGGGCCTTGGCGCATCCGTTCATGCTCTGCTTACGGTCAAGCAGATAAGACGTGCTGTACCACACATCACGCAAATAGTCTATGCCGAACTGATACTCCGCTCCGTCCTTTGTCACCTGAACGAGACGCTCATCAGTGGGATGACCCAGCTTCAAGTAGCCCACACCCGCATCGTCCATGATTTTCTTGAATTCCGCTTTGTCCTTATCGGCAATCTGAACCACGACGCCCGGATTTTCGGCCAACAGGATTTTCACAATATCATCATTGCGGAATTTATCCAGGGAAATCTCCATACCACCGTCTGTATTGGCGAAACACATCTCCAGCAAGGTCGTAATCAGACCTCCCGCCGAAATGTCGTGGCCGGCCAACAGAAGCCCCTTGTTCACCAGCGTCTGTACGGCATTGAATGCATCACGGAAGTATTCGGGATTCTTACAAGTCGGCACATCCGAGCCGACCTTATTCAGCGACTGTGCAAAAGCCGATCCGCCCAGACGCAGCTCATCGAAACTGAAATCGATGTGATAGAACGTGCTCTTTGCCTTATTCACCATGACAGGAGATACAACCTTCTTCACATCACTGACCTCGCCGCCGGCACTTACGATAACCGTTCCCGGAGAAATCACCTTTTCTCCACCGGGATATTGCTGGCTCATGGAAAGCGAGTCCTTACCCGTAGGCACATTGACACCCAATTCACAGCAGAAATCAGACAGGGCTTGCACAGCCTTATACAGGCGGGCATCCTCTCCTTCTTGCGAACGGCAGGGCCACATCCAGTTGGCCGACAGCGACACACTGTCCAGTCCGTCACTCAACGGTGCCCACACGATGTTGGTCAGTGATTCGGCCACAGAAAGCACGGATCCGGCAACCGGATCGGCCAGACCGGCCTGAGGCGCATGTCCGATAGCCGTCGCTATACCGGCCTTTCCACGGTAATCCAAAGCCACGACGCCACAATCGCTCAGCGGCAACTGTATCTCCCCCTGGCACTGTTGGCGGGCAACCTTGCCCGTAATGGAACGGTCCACCTTATTTGTCAGCCAATCCTTACAAGCCACAGCCTCCAGACGGAGAACGCGGGCCACGTATTCATTCAGGCGGGATGCCTCGTAACTTACGTTTTCATACTTACGTTCTACCGTATGATCGCGCATATACGTCTTCGGACTGTGCCCGAACATCTGCGCCACATCCAAGTCGAACGGACGTTTGCCATCAGCCTGCTGGAATGCGAAATGAGCATCGCCAGTAGTCTCACCCACCACATACATCGGAGCACGTTCGCGTTCCGCTATCTTGCGGACATGCTCAATATGCTCTTCCTGTATCAACAGTCCCATACGCTCTTGCGACTCATTGGCTATGATTTCCTTGGCCGACAAAGTCTTGTCACCGACAGGCAGCTTGGACATATCTATCAAGCCACCGCAATCCTCCACCAACTCAGACAGACAATTTACGTGCCCCGCAGAACCGTGGTCGTGAATGGAAACCACAGGATTCACCTCTTCCTCACACAAGGCACGCACCAGATTGTTGGCACGCTTCTGCATTTCGGGATTAGCCCGCTGCACGGCATTCAACTCTATTCCAGAAGAATAACGGCCGGTATCGACAGAAGAGACAGAACCGCCGCCCAAACCGATGCGGTAATTGTCGCCACCAACCACAACAATCTTATTCCCTTTTTGGGGAGTCTTCTTCAAGCAGTCGCGCTTTGTTCCGTAACCCACACCACCGGCAAGCATAATCACCTTGTCATATCCGTAGCGTTCGCCGTTCTCCTGATGCTCAAACGTCAGCACGGACCCGGCAATAAGGGGCTGACCGAACTTGTTTCCGAAATCGGAAGCACCGTTCGAAGCTTTGATCAGAATCTGCTCAGGAGTCTGATATAACCACTTGCGCACCGGCAGGATGTCCTCCCAGTCGCGATCTTCATCCGTACGCGGATAAGAAGTCATGTAGACCGCCGTACCCGCTATCGGCCAACTGCCGACCCCGCCGCCCATACGGTCGCGGATCTCTCCGCCCGTACCGGTGGATGCTCCGTTAAACGGTTCCACCGTAGTCGGGAAGTTATGCGTTTCGGCTTTTATGGAAACCACAGACTCTATGTCCTTGATAACGAAATAGTCTGATGTGGAATGCTCTTTCGGGGCGAACTGTTCCACGACAGGCCCCTCCGAGAAAGCCACATTATCCTTATAGGCAGAAATGATTTTGTGAGGGTGCATCTGTGTGGTCTTCTTTATCAGTTGGAACAGGGAAGATTCCATCTCTTTCCCGTCGATAATGAAGGTTCCCCCGAAAATTTTATGCCGACAATGTTCGGAGTTTATCTGCGCAAACCCGAACACTTCCGAATCTGTCAACTTACGTCCGAGCTGCCCCTCCACCTGATGCAAGTACTCAATTTCCTCAGGCGAAAGTGCAAGCCCCTCCTGTTCATTGTACTCTTCCAGATTGTCGATGTACATAATCGGAGCCGGTTGTATGTTCACCGTAAAGATGTCTTGGTCCAGCCCCTTGTACATACGCTGCAGCATCGGGTCATGCTCGGCCTCTTCGCTCCCGACCGGGAAGTATTCCTCGATGCGCGAAATGCCGACAAGCCCCATGTTTTGCGTAATTTCTACGGCATTCGTACTCCATGGAGTAATCATCTCACGGCGAGGCCCTATAAAAAAGCCTTCCAATTGTGCACCTTTTTCCATCGTGGCATCCCCATACAGCCAGCATAACTTTTCGATTTCTCCGGCACTGAGCTGATGATCGGCCTGAGTGGCGATTACACTGCCTGCAGGAGTTCTAAAGAATGAAATAGACATAATCACTATTTGTAACAGGTTTGAATAAAAAACTTTCGCTGCAAAGTTAAGCAAAAAAGCCTGATTTCATTACCATATAGCCCCGAAAAATGAATCAAATCATCAGAATACCTTTCCCGTAAAATCAGACAAAAGATAAAATATTCCATCAAAATACAAACAAGTTATTATTATTTTACATATCTTTGCGAATGGTTAAGCTAAGCTATATCCAGTTGCAAAAACTTCTGAAAAAGACTCTATCATCTTTAAAAAACTATATGAATATGGAAAAGCAAAGACTAACAAAAGTTGCACTATGGGCAACCGCATTAGCACCTTTCCTCCTAACGGCATGCGTGGAAGACGACTATGACCTGAGCAAGGACATAGACATGACCATCACCATCGGCGGAAACCTGAACATTCCGGGCAGCGGAACCGAAGAGTTCACACTGGCCGACATCATGGATCTGGAAGAGAACAGCATCATCCAGGCTGACGAGAACGGCGACTATGCCTTGGACAAGTCCGACACGACGGACACAGATGTCGATGTGGATGCCGTCTATATTGAGCATGTAGAAACCGATCGCAGCACCACCCCGCTGAATTTCTACAACCCCGGCGGGATGACCGGTGTGCTGGAAGCCGAAATCAAAGACGTGAAGATGAGTTTCACCTTCACGAAAGACGATGTGACCACCGACATACAGGACATCAGCTCGGCCGACGTGGACTTCACCGGCGACATGACGATGTGGTTTAATGACAACAGCGGCAACGTGAACGCCATCACCCTGAAGCGGGGACTCAACGTGGCCATACGGATGGAGGAGTCTGACGCCTCGGACAACATCGACTTCGAGCTGCTGGACACCGAGAACTACGGCTTTGCCAATGACGACCCCCAGACCATCGTGTTCCTGAATGACCAGTCGATCAGACGCGGAGAGACGTTGCGCATCCCCGTACGTTTCAGACGCATTCACAACTTCCCCCGCGGACAAGGACTCACCAGTCCCGGACATTTCAGCTTGAAAACTAACGTCATAGCCAACGGAAGAGCCACGACAGCCGACCCCGGAACGGGCGACATCAACGTAACGCTGATGAACGACACCGAGCTGGAACCGTTCTATCTGATGGCCGTGACGGGCGTCATCGATCCGGACATTGATGTGAACGTAGACCCCATCACGGTGAATGACGTGCCCGATTTCCTGAAAGATGAGAACACCGACCTTGACATCGACAATCCCTGCATCAAACTGAAGCTGACAAACACCACGCCTGCCACCGTCAACCTGCAGGCTCACCTCAACTGGACAAAAGACGGAGTGACCGCCCAAGGCTTCGGAATAGGTACGGACAGAACTGTAAACACTCCGGGACAGAGCATCGTAATACCGGGCAACTACACGTCGGAATACTACCTCTCCCGCAAACGCATGGACAACATAGACCCACAGTATAACATCATACTGGACGACAACCTGTATGAAATGACACGCCACATCCCCGATGAAGTCCGTCTGACCGAAGTGAACGCCCAGGCCGTCCAGAACGAAACTACCATTGATTTGGGAGAAGACGGCGCACACTATGAAGTGAACACCATCTACGGCCTGAACGCCCCGCTGAAATTCGGACCACAGCTGGACATCGTCTACAAAGACACCATCAACGACTGGGCCGGTGACCTTGAGGATCTCAGCATCCGCACAGCCGTAGTGAGCATGACGGCCCTGAACGGCATTCCGCTCGACTTTGAGATAGAGGCGAAGGCCATAGACCTCGACGGGAACGTCTATCCGGACGTGAACGTAGACCCCGTGAACGGCACCATCCGGGCCGGACGGAAAATCAAGGGCGATGCCTCCACACAGGCCACGGAAAGCAACGTAGAGCTGCGAATCAGTTGCAAGGAAGGCAGCATGTCCAACTGGGACGGTCTGATCATCACATTCAGGGGGAACAACAAGGATGTGACGCCGGACATGAACGCCACGCTTAACGAAAGCATGTCGCTTCAGCTCAACAACATACGCATACGCATAGAAAACGGAGTGACAGTAGACTTGAATTAACAACATCCAAACACGAAAACATCATGAAGAAAAGAAATAAAATAGCAGCAGCCCTGCTCGCCGCACTTTTCGCTCCTGCGGCCACAGCCTTGGCACAGAACACCCTGCGCTCAGCCTATTTCACCGAAGGCTATGTCTATCGTCACCAGATGAACCCTGCGTTCGCCAGCGAGCGGAACTACGTGGGCATGCCCATCCTGGGCAACTTCAACGTGGGACTGCAGTCCAACATCGGTCTGTCGACCTTCCTGTACAAGACTCCCAGCGGCGACCTTACCACTTTCCTGAACGAAAGCGTATCAAGCAACGAGTTCCTGGACAAGCTGAAAGACCGCAACCGACTGAATTTGGACCTGAACCTGAACATCATCTCGTTCGGCTTCCACAAGTGGGGCGGATTCAACACCTTTGACCTCTCTGTCAAAAGCGGCACACGGATGAACCTGCCCGGAGGCCTGTTTGAATTTGCCAAGGTAGGCATGCAGAACGGATACACAGAATATAATCTGGAGGACCTGGGCATATACACCAACAACTACGCTGAAATCGCACTCGGCCACTCGCGCCAGATCACCGACAAGCTCCGCGTGGGCGCAAAGGTGAAGTTCCTGCTGGGCATCTACAACGCCGACTTCCACGCCAACAACATGCGTCTGGTGCTGTCGGACGACAAGTGGATGGTTTCCGGCGACGGTGAATTCACCTCGGCCGGTATCGTAGATATCCCCACGAAGATGAAGACCAAGAACGTGACCAACGAGCAAGGTGTAGTGACGGGCACGGAACAGGAAGAAGAGCTGGACTTCGACAACATCGACACCGGCGACCCCATCGGCGGCTTCGGCATGGCTTTCGACTTTGGAGCCACCTACCAGCTGCGTGAGGATCTGGAGCTGTCCATGGCACTCCTTGACCTGGGCTGGATCAGCTACAAGAACGCCACGCAGGCATCCATGATGATGGAGCCGTGGGAGTTCGACGGTTTCCACGACGTGCCGTTCGACTCGGACGAAGCCGCTCCGGGCATGTCCATCGAAGACCAGATAGACAATCTGACGGACGACCTGGAAGACCTGTTCCAGATGAAGGCACAGGGCAAGGGACGCAAGGCCAAGGCCCTGGGGGCCACGCTGAACATCGGTGCCTTATACACCTTGCCATACTACGACAAGCTGAAGTTCGGTTTCCTGGAATCTACGCGCATCAACGGCCGCTATTCCTGGTCGGAAGGCCGCTTCTCGGCCAATGTGGCCCCGGTGAAGTGCTTCGACGCATCCATCAGCTACGCCATCTCGTCGTTCGGTTCCTCATTCGGCTGGATAGCGAACTTCCACACCAGAGGATTCAACCTCTTCCTCGGAAGCAACCATCAGTTCTTCAAGGTCACGCCGCAGTTCATCCCGGCCGGACGTGCCAACATGAACTTCAGCATCGGCATCAACTTCCCCTTCGGCAGTCTGGCAAGCAACGACTGATCAAAAGGTTATCTCCTACATAATTTCTGAAGAGAGACCGGCACGGTTGCCGGTCTCTCTTTTTTTTCCGGCCCACACACATTCCACAGGCACCTGCACTGCGAGGCATCCCCGCCAGCACTCCGCCCCCGTGCCCGGCACAAGACGGTCCGCCGCACGACACCGTGCATTTTCCGGCATTCCACCGTGCGGTTTTTGGCATGGCGCAATGCAGTTTCCGGCATGGCGCAACGCAAGCCTCAGTCTTGCGCAAGAACATCCGCAACCTTGCGCAAGAACAGGCGCGTCTTTGCGCAAAGACACCGCCGCCCTTCCGGACCAGTCCGGAAGACATCAACGGGCAACCCGACAGACATTCCGCCCCTGAACCACTAATCGGCAGCACGAAATGGATGCCGTTTCAATTTTAATGCGTATCTTTGCGGTGTTTTTTCCACAACACAAAGAAACAGGATGAAAGTCAGCACCATCGTCATTTTCATTTTTTCAGTCATAGGCTTTCTGGCCCTCATCGCCTACACGTTTCCGGAAGAGGGCCTGACCATAGGCAACATGCAGCTGAAATTCCCCACACTGGCTGAAGTGATGCGCACACAACCGGACACCACCCCGACCGACACCGTGCCGGAGGACACCCTGACCACGGAGGAACTGATGCAAATGCGCATGGACGCCCTCAAGGCCGAAAAGGAAAGCGAATTTCTCGACTACTGCCGGACCAATCCGGCACGCATCTACATGCCGCACGACAGCATAGGTTACCTTGACCCGCTCTTCGACGCACTCGAAACCGCCCGCCGGCACCCCCTGCGCATCATGCACTACGGCGACTCGCAACTGGAGGGCGACCGGATAACCTCGGTCCTGCGCGAGGCGTTCCAGGAACGCTTCGGCGGCAACGGCGTAGGACTGGTGCCGGCCATACAGACCATAGGCACCTACACGCTCTCGCAGACCGCCGTCCCCGACGGGCTGCCCCGTCACCTCGTATATGGCCCCGCCGACATGCGACTGACCGACAAAGCCTACGGCCCGATGGGACAGACCGCCACCATAGACGGCACAGCCACATTCAGTTTCACCACACGCATGCGCGACACTTACCGCAGTGCATCGCGTTTCAGCCGCGTCACACTGCTGACAAAAAGCCCCGTAGAAGCCCGCATCACGGTTGCAGGCGACACGCTGACGATGGACGAGTCGCAAAACGGCGCGGGAATATACTTCTACACGGCCCGTCTGAACACATCGCGCACCACCGTCACCCTGACCGTCGAGGGGCAGACTGACATCTACGGCATCCTGCTCGACGGAACAAACGGCGTGGCAGTGGACAACATTCCCATGCGAGGCTGCTCCGGAACAATCTTCACCTCCATCAGCCAGACAACGCTCGCACCATTCTACCGACGCGAAAACGTACGGTTCATCATCCTGCAATACGGCGGCAATTCCGTGCCCTATCTGAAAAACGACAAGGGCATCGCCTCGTATACAGCCGGTCTGAAACGACAGATTGACTACCTAAGGCGGCTGGCCCCCGAAGCCCGCATGCTCTTCATCGGCCCGTCGGACATGTCTACATCCATAGACGGACAGATGCAGACCTACCCCATGCTGCCCCGCATTGTGGAGGCCCTGAAACAAATGGCAGACGAATGCGGCATTGCCTACTGGGATCTGTATGCCGTCATGGGCGGACGCGGCTCCATGCTTAAATGGGTAGACAGTCAGCTGGCCGGACCGGACTACGTGCATTTCACGCCGAAGGGTGCACGCCACGTAGGCAACATGCTCTATGAGACGCTGGAGTATTATCACAAATTCTATCGCTTCCGCACCGGAAAAGACAGGCTGAGACTGAGCGCAGACAGCACGGAGCTGGTGATAGACAGCACCGGCACGACTCTGCCGGACAGTCAACCAGCCGCCGACAGCACCGACAGCGACCGGACAAAAGCTGCCACATCCGCCGACACGACCAACCGGCGGCACGCAGAGCAGACGTCCCGCGCGGCAACCCTTGCTACAAATCCCGGCGACAGTCCGGCAACCGACAGTGCAGTTCCTGCCCGCGACTCCGCAATCCATCAAAAATAACCCGCAATGAAAAGAATCATCCACATATACGTTTGCCTGACGGCATTCATCCTGCTGGCCTCCTGCATGGTAAGTGCGGAGCAAGACAGCACAGCGCGCAAAGGCGAACTCCGCCCGCTTCCCACCTACCCTTTCATCCGCTATGAAGAAAACATGCTGCAATTTCCCGGAGGACATGCACAGTTCGACACGCTATACCAAAAGCTGGACACCCTGCTGCAAACCAGAAAAGGGCACATCTCCATCCTGCATATCGGAGGCAGTCACGTGCAGGCCGGCTACATGAGCCACCGCCTGCGCACGGACTTTGCCACACTGGCGGATTCTGTCATGACAGAACGTGGCCTGCTCTTCCCGCTCCGCATCCTGCGCACCAACGTCCCGCAGAACTACCGCATCAGTTATTCCGGCCACTGGGAAAGCACCCGCTGCATCAAACCCGACGGAAGAGACTCGATGGGCATTGCCGGAGCGGCCGTCAGTACACAAGACAACGGAGCATCGCTCTCGATCACGCTCAACCTGCACGACTCCGTTCCTTTCTATTTCGACCGTCTGCGACTGTTGGGATATGCCTCGGACACCACGGCCTGCCCTTATGCCATGCACCACGGCCAGAAACTCTTGGCTCACCGCGACACCGCAGCCGGCGGTTATGTCATCAACTTTCCTGAAGCCTGCACCCAAGCAGACCTTTTTTTCCGTATTCCTGCCGGCGGACGCTTCACGCTGACCGGCATCCTGCCGGAAAACGGACGCGACGGCATTACCTATCATGCCGCAGGCATCAACGGGGCAGACGTCCCGGCCTGGCTGCGCTGCACCCGACTGCCGCAAGAACTGAGCCTCATCGCTCCGGATCTGGCCATTTTCGGCATCGGCATCAACGACGCCAACGTTCCGCCCGAACGCTTCGACCCCGAAAAGTTCAAAGCCAACTACCGCCGCCTCATCACCCTGTTCAAGGCGGCCAACCCGCACTGCGCCCTGCTGTTCATCACCAACAACGATTGTCTGCTCAACCTGGGGCGCCGTTACGGAAAGCGCACCAACCCCAACACGGCCCGCGTAGCCAAAGCCATGAAGGAGCTGGCCAAGGAATATGGCGGAGCCGTATGGGATCAGTACACGGTCATGGGCGGTTCGCGCTCCTCGGCCCTGTGGCGTGGCAAAGGCCTGATGCGCAGCGACCGTATCCATTTTACAGCCGAAGGCTACCGTCTGGTGGCCGACCTGCTCTACAACGCCATCATAACCGACTATTTACATGCTGAAAAGAAATGAAAGATAACACGATACTGCTGCAGCTGGCAGACTATCTGAAAAGCGTATTCTCGTTCGATGCAAACAGCCCGCTGCTTTTCACCCAATTCCAGTTCTGGGCGTTCTTCGCCATCGTTTTCGCCGTATTTTCCCTTTTCCGCAACCGCCGTCTGCTGCGCAACACTTATCTGTTCTTTGTCAGCGTGCTGTTCTATTACAAAACAAGCGGCCTGTTCTTCGGCCTGCTGCTTTTCGTCACTCTGAGCGATTTCATCATCGCACAGTTCATCTACCGGAGCCGGGCGCGATGGAAAAAACGGCTGTTCCTCATCCTCAGCGTGACAATCGACCTGTCCATACTGTGCTATTTCAAATATGCCTACTTCTTTGCCGACTTGGTGAACACGGTCTGTGGTACATCCTTTGAGGTAACCAACGTCTTGGCCGAAGGTTTCAACCGTGTTGCGGGAGAACCGGTGTTCAGCGTAGACCGCATCATTCTGCCTGTGGGTATCTCGTTCTACACATTCCAAATCATCAGTTATACGGCTGATGTCTATAAGGGACTGATTAAACCCGTGCGCAATTTCTTCGATTTCGGTTTCTTCGTCACGTTCTTTCCGCAGCTCGTAGCCGGTCCTATCGTAAAAGCCAGCGACTTCATTCCGCAACTCTACCGCAAATACCGGCTGAGCCGGCTGCAATTCGGCATGGCCGTGTTCTGGATTCTCAACGGACTGTTCAAGAAAATCATTCTGAGCGACTATATTGCCGTGAACTTCATCGACCGTGTGTTTGACAACCCGATGCTGTTTTCGGGTTTTGAAAACCTGATGGCCTTATTTGCCTATTCACTGCAAGTATATGCCGACTTCTCCGGCTACACGGACATCGCCATAGGTCTGTCACTGCTCATGGGCTTCTATCTGCCGCGCAACTTCAACTCACCGTATAAAGCCCCGAACTGCAGCAACTTCTGGAAACGTTGGCACATCTCGCTCTCACGCTGGTTGCAGACTTATCTGTACATCCCGCTGGGCGGCAACCGCAACGCCACCTTCGGCACGTATTTCTGGATATTGACCATCACCATCGTGGCATTGATTCTTTCCGGAAACCTGTATGTCGCATTGGGGGTACTCTTGCTTGGTGTCGCCGTGGTCTATACCGGAATACGTTACCCCGAACGGCGCAAAAAGATCTGGGCCAATCTGAACTCCATGATCACCATGCTGCTCGGCGGACTGTGGCACGGCGCCAGCTGCAACTTCATGGTATGGGGCGGCCTGAACGGTGTGGGCATGATCATCTACAAGTTCTGGCGCGACATCCGGCCGTTCTGGCAGCTGGCATGGTCGGCATTTTTTCTGGCACTCGTATGGGCATTCTCCGTGCTCATCCCGGCTCCTGTATGGAATCTGTTCCTCGTGTTCATGCTTTTCATCGCCGTGAGCGCACTCGTCAAATACGTATACAAGACAAGCCGTGCCCAATGGCGTGTGGGTTGGCTCGGTCATGCCTGGGCCGTGTGGGTCACATTCGTGTTCATCACGTTCACCCGCCTGTTCTTCCGTTCCGGTTCCAACCTCGACCCGGCCACGGCCAACGAGACGGCATGGCGCATCGCAACAGAAATGGTGAATCAAATCGGGTCGGCATGGAACGCCAACGTGGGTGACATCATTCTGGCCTATGACAAAGTGTTTGCTCTTTTCCTGCTGGGAATGATCATACACTGGCTTCCTGACAACTGGAAACGCCGCTATCGCATCTGGTTTGCCCGCATGCCGCTGCCGTTGATGGCCGCCGCTGTCGTGCTCGCCGTGTTCATCCTCTATCAGTTTGTCACAGCAGAAATGCAGCCGTTCATCTACTTCCAGTTCTGATTACCGGCGGAGAATACTCTTTCTGTTACGACCGGAATTGCCATAAAAACTTATCGGAACAGGGCCGTGCGGACAAACAGTCCTGAAGGAATATCCGTAAGGTTTTCCGCAAAACGGCTCAAAGTCTTGCGCAATACTGCCCGTGGTCTTGCGCAAGGCCTTTCACTGCCTTGCAGAAAGCAAGGGGAATCTTCTACGTGATTCATAAGCCTGCAGTCCTGAAGAACGAACCGTTCACTGAAAGACGGAACAAACCGACGAGTCTGACGCCCCGTCTTACGCCCCATGCCGCAAACGGATAAACAGCCGAAAAAGAATCATAAAACAAATCAGGACCTCATAAGCATAACTGAAAAAAGCAGCCCCCACGAAGTGAACTTCAAGGGGGCTGCTCCTTTCTCGTACAGGATTGTACGGTTCTGAACAAATCGCTTATCCGCCGAAATTATCGTACATGATAGACTCCGGATCCACGCCGAGACTGTCGAGCATACCGACCACGGCGTTCGACATCGGACCGGGACCGCACATGTAGTATTCTATATCTTCGGGAGCTTCGTGATCCTTCAAGTACGTATCGTACATTACTTTGTGCACAAAGCCCGGAGTATACTTCACGCCAGCGGCATCAGCGGCAGGATCCGGACGGTCCAAGGCCAGATGGAAGTGGAAGTTCGGGAATTCCTTCTCCAGGTTGTGGAAATCATCCAGATAGAATACCTCGTTCAGCGCGCGGGCACCATAGAAATAGTGCATCTCACGGTCACGGGTATTCAGCGTCTTTGTCATGTGCATGATCTGCGCACGCAACGGAGCCATACCGGCACCACCGCCGACCCAAATCATCTCCTTCTTGCTGTCGAAATGCGGATGGAAGTCACCATAAGGTCCGCTCATCAGCACCTTGTCACCCGGCTTGAGGGTGAAGATATAAGAAGAAGCTATACCCGGATTGACATCCATGAAGCCGCTGCGGTCGGGCTTGAAGGGAGGCGTTGCAATACGCACCGTCAGCATGAACACATCACCCTCGGCCGGATAATTGGCCATAGAATAAGCACGCACCGTTGGTTCCGTATTGACACACTTCAGACCGAACAGACCGAACTTCTGCCATGCGGGCAGATATTCGTCGCCGATAAGTGCCTTGTCGATATCCTTGTCATAGTCCATCGTGAATGCAGGTATCTTGATCTGTGCATACGAGCCGGGCAGGAAATCCATGTGCGCCCCGGCAGGAAGCTGTACCTTGAATTCCTTGATAAACGTGGCCACATTCTTATTGCTGATGACCGTACACTCGTATTCTTTCACACCCATGACAGATTCAGGCACCTTGATTTCCAAATCGCCTTTCACCTTGCATTGACAACCCAAGCGCCAGTGGTCCTTAATCTGCTTGCGGGTGAAGTGGCCTTTCTCTGAATCAAGGATTTCGCCACCTCCGGCAACCACCTGACATTTACACTGTCCGCAAGACCCTTTTCCACCGCAAGCGGATGACAAGTAGATTCCCGATGCGGAAAGCGTGGACAGCAAGCTCTCACCCTGAGATACGGAAATGACCTTATCACCATTGATGGTAATGTTTACGTTTCCACTCGGTGACAAATACTTCTTGGCCACAAGCAGGATGATGACCAAGAGGAGGATTGTAACGAGGAATACGCCAATGCTCGCATAAATAAAATTCATATCCATTGTTCTATTCCTTTCCTTTTAAATACTTAAACCTGAGAAACACATAAAAGCCATGGCCATCAGACCTACAGTGATGAAGGTTATGCCCAGCCCCTGTAAAGGTTTAGGCACATCCGTATAAGCCATTTTCTCACGGATAGCCGCCAAAGACACGATAGCCAAAGTCCAGCCTATACCGGAACCCAAAGCATAGGCAATGGAATCCCACACGTTGGAAATAGCCTGCGTACTGGTAGCCGGATCCATGGTAATGCGCTGCTGCATGAAGAGCGATGCACCCATAATGGCACAGTTCACGGCAATCAAAGGCAGGAAGATGCCCAATGCTGAATAGAGCGACGGTGAGAAACGCTCCACAACCATCTCCACCAGCTGCGTGATACCCGCAATAACAGCTATGAACAGGATGAACGAAAGATAAGTCAAGTCTATGCCGAGGATGCCGTCTTCAGCCAACACCCTGGTCTGCAGCAGATAGTCCACCGGAACTGTCACCACAAGCACAAACGTCACAGCGACACCCAGCCCGATGGCTGTCTTCACATTCTTGGATACAGCCAGATAAGAACACATACCCAAGAAGAAAGCGAAAATCATGTTGTCCACGAAAATCGAACGGACAAGCAAACTCAAAAAATGTTCCATATAGTCTTTCTATTTTAGGTTATGGGGCGTTTACTTCTTTTCCTTTTTCTCATTATAAGCCCGATGAGCCCATATCACACACCCCAGAAGAATCAAGGCCATAGCCGGCATGGTCATCATACCGTTGTTCATATAACCCATATCATAAAAACTCTGGGGAATGATCTGAAAGCCCAGCAGGGAGCCATTACCGAGTAATTCACGTACCGTACCCACAACAACGAGCACAAGGGCATAGCCTAATCCGTTACCCATACCGTCGAGGAAACTCTCCCACGGTCCGTTCATCATGGCAAAGGCTTCCAAACGTCCCATCAGGATACAGTTGGTAATAATCAATCCCACATAGACCGAGAGCTGCACACTCACATCGTATGCAAATGCCTTAAGCACCATACTTACAATCGTCACCAGCGCGGCTACGACAACCAGCTGCACGATGATACGGATGCGGTTGGGGATAGTCTTCCGAATCAGGGAGATGATCAAATTGGAAAAGGCTGTGATTACAGCTACGGAAAGTCCCATGACAATAGCCGGCTGCATCTGCGAGGTGACCGCCAGTGCGGAACAAATACCAAGCACCTGGACGGCAATCGGGTTGTCAAGATTAAGAGGAGAAGTAAACACTTCCCGGTTCTCTTTAGAAAATAACTTGCTCATATCTTGTCTCCTTTATTATTCTTTAGTGGTTAAAAAGACTTTATAGCGCGACAAACATTCCTGAAGCATAGCCTGCACTCCGTTTGTCGTCAATGTGGCACCGGTCAGAGCATCGCAACGGTTATCTTCAGCCAGCCCCGGCACGTTCTTTCCTTTCTTCACCACGCTCAATGCGACATAGCTTCCGTCGGCACTCATCAGCTGCTTGCCTTCAAACTGCTTCTGGAACTTGTCATACTCGGTAATCAACGCTCCTAAACCGGCCGTTTCGCTGCTGTGAGTGAAGTACACGCCATAAATCGTGTTTTTGTCTTCATTCAAAGCGACATAGCCCCAAATAGGTCCCCACAGTCCCTTTCCAGTTACCGGAATGACGTACTTGGTCTCTCCATTCACCTCACAGACATACAGAGGCAGACAGGTGTCGGAAATATTCTTGTCTTCCACGACAAAACCGTCTTTGTCTTTGGATGCTCCCTCTTTCACGACATTGCCGTCTTTATCTATCACCTGATCGGCTACAACAACGTCCGTGTATGTATTCTCGACTTCGGAGTTCTCGATGTCGCGAAGATTCAAGGCTGCCAGAATCTGGCTTTTCTTGTCTATACGGACATTAGCCATAGACTGTGGTTCCAATACCTTTGACACAAAAGCCAACAGGAAAGCCACAATAATCACAACGATACAGGAATAAATAATAGTATAAGCATTTCCATCCGTGTTCAACCCTTTCTTAACGGGCTTTGCACTTCCTTCTTCCGTGATTTCCTCAAATTCGGAAGCGGGTGCCTGACATACCGGACACTTTTCTGGCGCTGCGTCACCTTCATGTATGTAACCACATACTTTACATTTGAATTTCTTTGTTGCCATAGTCCTTTCTTATTTTTTAATTGCACGTCGAGTCCGCTTGTCGATATTGTGCTGAACAACGAAGTAATCAATAAGCGGAGCAAACAAGTTCATCAGCAAAATTGCCAGCATCATACCCTCAGGATAACCGGGATTCAACACACGAATAATGATGGCCATGGCACCGATGAGAAAACCATAGATATACTTACCTGTTTCCGTACGGGCAGAAGTCACAGGATCTGTGGCCATGAACACTGCACCGAAGCAGAATCCGCCCAACACCAAATGCTCATACCAAGGCATCATAGCACCCGCATTACCCTCAGGTCCCCACATATTAAAAATCCAGGCCAGCAACGCACCGCCAACAAACACGCTGAACATCGTTTTCCAACTGGCAATACCTGACCATAATAAAATGAGGGCACCAATGGCAATTGCAATAACACTCGTCTCGCCTATAGAGCCGGGAATCAATCCGATTACTTGGTCCCACGAAAAAGCCGGGACCGTGCCGGTTGCCACTTCACCCAACGGAGTCGCCATCGTAAACGTATCCGGCAAGTCATTACCCAAGCCGCAAATACTTTCTTTTGCCACCCAACAGGCATCACCACTCATGGCCGTAGGATAAGCAAAGAAGAGAAAAGCACGGGTAATCAAAGCGACATTGAAAATGTTCATACCGGTACCGCCAAAAATTTCTTTGGCAAAAATCACGGCAAAAGCACAAGCAATAGCAATAATCCACAACGGACAATCTACAGGAACAATCATCGGTACAAGCATACCTGTAACCAAATAACCTTCCTGTATCTCTTCGTGCTTCCACTGTGCCACGATGAACTCTATTCCCAGTCCAACTACATAAGAAACAATAATCTTAGGTAATACAGCCAAGAAGCCGAAGCCAAACATTTCCCAAAACGTACCATCCACACCGGCTGCCATATAATTTTGGTAGCCAATGTTGTACATACCAAACAACAGTGCAGGCATGAGTGCAATGACAACAAAAATCATAATACGCTTGCTGTCTATCGCATCATGCACATTCACTCCGCATTTCGATGTGGTATTGGGTACGAACAAAAACGATTCGAACCCTTCAAACACCGAACGCAAGGCATGCAGCCTGCCCCCTTCCTCAAAGTCAGGCTTTATCTTATCAAGATATTTTCTTAACGCATTCATTGTAATTTCACACTATTCTAAAAAAAACAACTGCTATATAATACTCTATCAGGCCATTTCCTTGCGAAGCATATCTAACCCTTGACGCATAATACGTTGCACTTCGAGCTTAGATGAATCGACGAACTCACACAAAGCGAAATCCTCAGGTGCCACTTCATAAATGCCCAATGCCTCCATGCGATCTATATCGCCCACAATAACAGCTTTTACCAACTGCTCAGGAAAAATGTCCATAGGAAATACACGATCGTATTCTCCAGACATAATCAAATGACGTTCTCCCCCCTTGATGCGAGCATCCAAGGCATACTCTTTACGCCCCATCAACCAACTGCAATAAGAACGGCTGGAAGAATAATCATTCAATCTGGGCATAATCCATCCAAACATCTCATGGACGTCATCGCCTTCCGGAATCACATTAATCTCTGTTGCATGTGCAGCTAAGAAACCGTCTGCGGTCGTTACCTGTCCGGTCATCACATTTCCATTCACCACACGCAAAGTACGCCCCGTTGTAACATTACCCTCTATCAAGGAAGTCAGCTGCTGCCCTACTGTCATCTGACAATAAGCAGGTTTCTTCACTTCCGATCCGGCGAATGCAATCACACGGGTGAAATCCAACTTGCCGGTATTGAACAAGCGCCCTATGAAAATCACCTCTTCTGCACCGACAGTCCAAACCACCTCTCCCTTATTCACGGGATCCACATGATTGATTTGTACTCCCACATTACCCGCAGGAGCCGGTCCGTCAAAGAAAGTCACCTCTACATTCTTAGCTGCCGTCAATGCCATGGCCGTCTGTTTTGTGCTCACGCCCAGATGAGTTTTAGCCAGCTTGGCCAGCACATTCAATCCTGTCTGAAAATCAGACTCACGCCCTTGCAGTACATACTCAAAATCAGCTGCCAACGGCATAGAATTGAATGCAGAAACAAAAATGGCTTTCGGTGTATCATCCGGACACGCCACAACGTCGTACGGACGTTGCTTTAAAAAAGCGAACAGACCCGTTTCAAGCAAAAATTGCTTCACGTCCTGCGCCGTCATCTGCTCTACACTTCTCTTTCCAAAATCCACATACTGCTGATTTTCATCGGCAGCAACGCGCACGCTCAATAATTTGCGGCGGTCGCCACGCTCCACCATGGTCACCTTTCCACTAACGGAAGAGACCACTTTAACTTCCGGATGATTCTTGTCTACGAACAAAGCATCCCCAACCTTTACCGTGTCACCCTCTTTGACGACTACCTTTGGCTTCATTCCCGTGAAATCATCCGGCATCAAAGCATATATGCCAGGCTTCTTCACCAGAAATTGCTCCTTGGCAGCCTTGCCCTTTAGGTTCACATCAAGGCCCTTGTGTAATTTGATTACCTTTGCCATATAATAGGATTAAATAAACTGGTTTTAATTAAAACGTGGCAAAATTACATTAAAAATATGACAAAGTGAAGAAATCTAAAAAGAAAAATCGTAATTTTGTCTAATAAACAAAAGCCGTATCAAAAGACTAAGAAATATAATCCGAACGATAGCAGGTATTGCAATAGGACTTTACCTGATGACGATTGCACTCCTTTATGTTCCGGCGGTGCAACAGGCTATTACAACTTTTGCGACTCAAGCTTTAGGAAACGTCCTACAGACCGAAGTCCACATCGGACGGGTCGGAATAGGATTCTTCAACCGAATTATCTTGGACGACGTATTCATAAAAGACCAGAACGGCAAGCCTCTTCTAAAAGCCGCCCGCATGTCGGCAAAAATAGAACTGGCAGCATTGCTGCATGGTCAAACCACCATATCCAACATTCAAATCTATGGATTTGACATCCGGCTTTACAATAAAGGAAAAAACACGCCACCTAACTTTCAATTCCTTATCGATGCGTTCTCCGGAAACAAGAAACAGCCAGCCAATCCACACCTGAAAATCAATTCCATCCTGATACGACGCGGGAAGATGAGCTGGGATCAGGACGACGCACCAAAAACTCCTGGCCGGTTCAACCCACGACACATCCGGTTAGAAAAACTTAGTGCTACCCTATCATTAAAACAATATACAAAAGATTCGCTGAATCTAAATGTCAAGAAAATAAGTTTTGAAGAGCATTCCGGATTGACCCTGAAACAATTATCGTTCAAAATCACCGCCAATCCGCACAAAGCTATCCTCGAAGATTTTGTACTGGAAGGCTCGCATTCCCTTCTGGCATTACAGCCTGTGACATTTACTTACCGTCAAGAAACAGACACTTTAACCGGAAAAAAGACTTTTAAAGACCTGAATTTCCAGGGAAGTATAGACAAAAGCATACTTGCGGCCCCGGATTTCATTCCGATCTGGCCTATACTGAAAAACATACAGTTGCCCACAAACTTGCAAGCTGTATATCTGGAAGCACAATTCCAGGGAAACACCAAACATCTTGCCGTAGACAAACTCCAGCTACACACACGGGAACAGGATATACGTCTCGATGCTCCCTTATTCATCAGCCAGCTGCAGAACAAAGAACAAAGAGCCGTAAAAGTCAACCTGCGAAACCTGCAGATCAGCCGCTCCGGCATGAAAGACCTTAGCAAATGGCTGAGCTCCACAGGCAAGAAAGATGCCGACTATTTGTCTGCTACCGGATTCTTGCAAGGCAATGGTGCCATAACCTATAACAACAAACAGTCGGAAGGGCAGCTGAATCTGCATACCGACATAGGAAATCTGAGTCTTGCCGGCACATGGAAGGCTCAAAGGACTTTCAATGCCCGACTTCAGACTGACGGTCTCCAAATAGGGCATCTGACCGGCAACGGACAATTGGGCAAAGCCATCTTCAACCTTTCTGTCAACGGCAGGCTTCCTAAAGGCAAACAGCCTCAAATATCCGCATCCGGTATCGTAAAATCACTGACATTCAAACAATATGAATACCAAAATGTTGCGCTCAACGTAATTTATCAAAACGGTGGATTCAACGGAGATGTTTCCATAGATGATCCCAATATAGCCTTGACGGCAAAAGGAGAATGCAATCTGAAATCTTCTACTCCTTATATTAAAGGAAATACATCCATACGACACTTCAACCCACACGCCCTTTTGCTGACAAACAAATATGCGGGCACCGTATTCCAAGCTGACGTTGAAACAGACTTTCAAGGGAATGACATCGAAGACATGGACGGCTTTGTCAGACTGAACCATTTCAACCAATCGACCAGCGACGGACAGCAATATACCATCGGACCTGTTTCATTCCAAGCGTCCAACCATCCGGACTATCGGATTCTCTCCCTGAAAAGCGATTTTCTCAACGCCGAACTGGAAGGGAAATTCAAATTGGGAACGCTCATTGCCCACTTCCGTCAATTGCTGCATCGCTACACTCCAAGCTTTGTCAAAGCTCCCTTGCAGAAAAAAGAGACTCCGGACAAAGTCCTGTTGTCCATGGAAATCAACAACACCGAGCCGGTGGAAAAGATATTCGGCATTCCACTACGGATAGACCAGCCCGGATATTTAGGCGGCTATCTCAACAGCCAGACCCATGAATTCAATTTCAACGCCAACATTCCCTCGCTGGATTATAACGGGCAACAGCTGACCGGCATCCGCATCCTGGCCGGTCACTTCAACGATTCTATAGTATGCAACACGACGTTCAAGAAAACCATAGGCAAAGCTCCCGTAGACTTCAGACTGCAGGCCCGCGCCGCCAACGATAATATCCACGTGGGGCTGAACTGGGCCAACCATGCCGAAAAGCTATACCGCGGTTCTCTGTCCACTGACACCCGTTTCAGCCTCAACGAAGACAAGAAAATGCTGACGGACATCAGCATACATCCCTCACAGATCATTGTCAACGACTCTGTGTGGAACGTGCATGCAGCCAGCATTCACGCGGCACCGAAATTTGTGTCCGTACGCCATTTCAAGATAGATCAGGCCGACCGCTTTCTGATGCTCAACGGCAATGTGTCGGACAACGACACCGACTCACTGACTGTGGAGCTGAAAGACATCAATCTGGAATACATCTTCAATATCATCAACTTCCATACCGTAGACTTCAACGGACAGGCCACAGGCCATGCCTACGCCACCCGGCTGATGAAAAGCCCTTCAGTATCCGCCGACCTGCAGGTAAGGAATTTCAAGTTCAATGACGCTTATATCGGCAATATGGAAGTAAAGGGGGGATGGGACAAAGAAAAGAATGCAGTTTCGCTGGACGCGCACATCACCGACCACTCTAACAACAGCTGGACCAACGTCAAAGGAGACATTCGTATCGGAGCACCTCCACGGGGCGGCATAGACCTGATGATCAACACTGAGAACATCGACCTGGCATTTCTCAACCGCTACACGGAAGGCATCTTCACCGACCTTCAAGGGCGTGCTTCAGGATGGACCCGTGTGTTCGGACCGTTTAAAGGCATCAATATCGAAGGAGACATGCTGGTGGCTCATGCCAGCACAAAAGTAGACGCCACAAATGTGGAATATCACCTTGTCAACGACTCCGTCATTCTGCGCCCGGACAATATTTATTTCCGTAACGCCATCGTTTATGACCGCTACGGTGACCCAGGAAAGGACGAACACTATGCCGTAGTGAACGGAGTACTTCAACATACGCACATGTCAAACATGCGCTACAACTTCAACATCCAAGCCAACAATATACTGGGCTACGACGTGAAAGACTTCGGCGACGAAGTGTTTTGCGGTACGGCATTCGCTACCGGCAACATCAGTTTCTACGGACAACCCGGCGACCTGAACATCAACATCAACGCGCGTCCGGAAGCCAACACGCTGTTTGCCTACAACCTGACCTCACCCAACACGCTGACCACAGACCAGTTCATCACCTACAAGTCCACGGCAGACAGCATCAGTCCGCAAAAAGACCGGCAGGAACACAAAGACGCCCCGGAACCGGAAACCGACATGCACATCAACTTCCGGCTCGACCTTACGCCGGAAGCTACCATGAAAATACTCATGGACCCGAAAGCCGGAGACTATATCGCCCTGAACGGACACGGCAATATCCGTGCCACCTATTATAATAAAGGAGACTTCACCATGTATGGCACCTACACTGTGGATCATGGCATTTACAAGCTGTCTCTGCAGGACGTCATCCGCAAAGACTTTCTCTTCAATCCCGGCGGCACCATCATCTTCAGCGGCTCGCCAACCAACGCCGACCTCAACCTGCAAGCCGTCTATACCGTCCCCTCCGTGTCTCTCAACGACCTGAGCGCAGGCTCCACGTTCAGCCAGAACAACGTCAGGGTGAACTGTCTGATGAACCTCACCGGCAAGGCCCAGTCACCACAAATCGGATTCGATTTCGACCTGCCCACCGTCAACGAGGATGAGAAGCAAATGGTGAGAAGCCTCATCAGCACTGAGGAAGAAAAGAACATGCAGGTCATCTACCTGCTCGGCATCGGACGTTTCTATACTTACGACTACAACAACACCGAGCAAAGCCAGTCATCCGTTGCCATGAAATCGCTGCTTTCGTCTACCTTGAGCGGACAACTGAACCAGATGTTCTCGTCCCTGCTCGGCAATAACAGCAACTGGAACATCGGAACAAGCCTAAGCACCGGCGAAGTGGGCTGGAGCGACATGGACGTAGAGGGATTGCTTTCCGGCCGGCTGCTCAACAACCGGCTGCTCATCAACGGCAACTTCGGCTACCGTGACAACAGCACCACTACCAACAACAGCAATTTCATCGGTGACTTCGACCTGCAATGGCTGCTCACGCCAAACGGTAACATCAGCCTGAAAGCCTACAGCAAGACCAACGACCGTTATTTCACCAAATCATCGTTGACCACACAGGGCATCGGCATCGCCCTGAAACGCGATTTCAATTCCTGGAAAGACATCTTCCGGATTTTCACGCCTAAAAGAAGAAAACCGCAATCAGCCACCGACAATCAGACAACCCGATGAACAGCAATCCCGCCATCACAGCCCCCTCCGGCAGAAAAGCATGGGTGGACGCCGGAAAAGGCATCAGTATGCTCCTGGTCGTACTGTTCCACTGCGAGATATACAATCCCGCAGGCAACAGCGACATCAGCGCACTGTTCAACTTCTTCCGCATGCCCTTTTTCTTTTTCCTGTCGGGCTACGTTTTCACCCGCAATCACCTTGCCTTTTCTTTCCGCAGCAAAATCAAGCAAATCGCCAGAGGCATCGTATGGCCGTATTTTGTGTTTACATTTCTCATACTCATTCCCAAATCGCTGCTGAACGGCAGCCCGGTATCTGAAGGCATCCGCCTGATTCTCATCGGGCAGGCTTCGTGGTTCATCGTGTCGCTGGGCACGGCCCAAGTCATTTTCGCCTGCCTGCTCCGACTCACCAAGAGGCAATCCGTCCTGATTGCGGCCATGCTCATTTCTCTCGGTCTGGGATATATCGTCAAAGAAGCACATCCCGAAAGCCTTCCTTTCTACTTCGACCGCAGCCTGATAGTGGTGTTCTTCTTCGGCCTCGGCTTTTTCTACCGTCTGTATGAAAGCCAAGTGCTCCGCTGTTTCAAAATATCACGCCTGCACCTCCTGCTTACCGCCGTTTTATATTTCGGCCTGACATTGCTCGACATGCGCTTCCTGCACACCGTCTCCGCCTTCAACACTTATGTATACATCAACTTTCCTCTCTTTCTGCTGTACGCCATCATCGGCATTGTCATGATGACCCAGTTCACCCAGGCACTTCCCATGCCCCGCGCACTGCGCTACATCGGCAGGAACAGCCTGATTTACTATTACCTGAATGGCGGTTCGGCCAAAATTGTCTACATACTGCTCGGTCCCATCCTCGTCTGCGGCCAATCACTGTCACTGCCCTACGCCATACTGGCCACTTTGCTGAGCAGTCTCCTCCTGTCTGCCGTCGCATGGTTCATCCGGCACTATTGCCCCTTGCTGACCGGCGATAAGGAAGCCTTCAACCGCATGGCCCGGAAACTACACTGCAACATCAGATTCTAACCTCATCATATAAATAAGACAAAATGAACAAAGATTTTATGCGAAAAGCCATCGCGCTGTCCATTGAAAACGTGAAAAACGGCGGAGGTCCCTTCGGTGCCGTCATCACAAAAGGCGATGAAATCATCGCTACGGGAGTAAACCGTGTAACGGCCAACAACGATCCCACGGCTCATGCCGAAGTCAGTGCCATACGTGAAGCCTGCCGCCGTCTGAACACATTCGACCTGAGCGGATGCGAAATCTACACGTCCTGCGAGCCGTGCCCCATGTGTCTGGGAGCCATCTACTGGGCACACATCGACAAAATCTACTATGGCAACAACAAAGACGACGCTGCAGACATCGGCTTCGACGACTCTTTCATCTACGAAGAACTGGCTCTTCCTCGCGAGAAACGGCGGAAAGCCATGGAAAGCCTCCTGCCGGAAGAAGCCATCGCCGCCTTCCGACTGTGGCGCAATACGGAAGACAAAACGGCATACTGAAGCAACGGCATCGCACCTGCTGCACCAGACCGGCGGCGGTAAGCCCGGACCAGACCGACATCCATAAGGCAAAAAACGGCAGACGGACGGGTCCGGCAAGACCTTGTCCACGGCCTGCACCATCCCGCATGCCTGCCGGACAAAACCGCCCGAAAGCAAACAGGGGCCACATTGCGGCAAGAAACCCGTCCGCTGCGGAACACCTTTTTGCCCGCCTTGCGCACAAGCGGAAAAAGTCTTGCGCAAGAACGCGGACATGTTTGCGCAAAAGTACAGAGAGTCTTGCGCAAAGCATTCCGCCCCCTTGCCGGACACCCGCCCTGACGGACACCGGCAGACGAAATACGGATGAAGAAAAAGCAGGCAAAAGGAACGAGAACCGAAAGAAAAACACCCCGACAGTCATTTTTTCCTTGCAGATATATGGCAACAATCACAAAAAAATTGTAACTTTGCACCGCTGTTAAGGAAAGATGCCGGAGTGGTCGATCGGGCCGCACTCGAAATGCGGTGAACGGGCAACTGTTCCCAGGGTTCGAATCCCTGTCTTTCCGCTGAACGTTCTTTTGCCGCCTGACGGCCATTCCACAGGCTCAAGCCTGAGAGGAACACCGAAGAACGGCACGGCACGAACTGAACAGACTCCCGACTTCACTATCTCCTGACATGGAATGGTAAAGCCGGGTTTTCGTTTTCACGGCCCAAAGGAACGGCAGACAAACATCCCGCCCCACGAGACCGGGCTGACGGAACAGACGGAAAACATTCAGAACAAACAAAAGATACCGAGGAATGGGACACGAACAATCAGAACGGATACAGACATCCATATTGAACCGCATGGAAAAAAAGGCTCTGGTGTGGCTGGCGCAAAGACAGCCCGCATGGGTCACGTCAGACTTCCTGACATACATAGGTCTGACCGGAGCCATACTCTTCACTGCCGGAGGCATGCTGGCCAATGCCAACAAACTCTTCCTGTGGATAGGCACACTGGGACTGCTCATCAACTGGTACGGCGACAGTCTGGACGGCACATTGGCACGTGTGCGCAACACGCAACGCCCAATCTACGGCTTTTTCATAGACCATACGCTGGACGCCCTGACAACGTGTCTCATCTGCATCGGCATCGGTCTGTCGCCCGTCATGCGGATGGAAGTGGCACTGCTGATTCTGGCCGGCTACCTGTGTCTGTCCATCTATACCTATGTCAGCACGATTATCATCAATGAATTCCGCCTGACTTACGGCAAACTGGGCCCCACGGAAGTACGTCTGCTGCTCATCATTGTCAACACACTCTACATGTATACCTCATGGGGCAGCCTGCAATATACCGTATACGGCATCCGCATCACCTTGTTCGACGGCATCGGATGTCTGGTTGCGTTCATCCTCTTCCTGCTCTACATCCTGCAACTGATTAAAGACCTGCGCACACTGAGCAAAAAGGACCCGGCCAAACCTTACCATCCCTGAGCGGAAACAAGCTGACCCGCAGAACGAGACCGGCGGCATGAACAAGGCACTCCACAAGCTATACGGCATATCGCACGCCCCTCACATCTGACACCGGCCCGTCTGTCGACCCGGAATGGCTCGCCGGACCGGTCTCGCGGGGTGAGGACATCCTGTCCGGACTGCACTCCAACACACATCTGGCACTGGTGAACGGCTTCGCACAACGCTACATCACTACGGGCGATGAGGTGAGACCGGTGTTCCGCTACCGGTTCCGCCTGCAGCCCATGCCGGACAATGCCAACGTCCTTGCGGTATCCTACCGACTCACAATGCTGGCATTTGAACACAACGACGAGATCATTCTCAAAGGAAATGCAGACGAAGTACTGCATCATCTTTCGGTAGAGAGTCTGTCCGACGGCCTGTTCCGGCTGGAAAACAACGGTCAGACATACCGCCTCCGTCCCTTATTCGACATCGACAAACAGACTTACGGTGTGTATGCTACAATCCGTAAATACGGAACGGCCGCCGAATACGCCCTCACTCACGCAACATAATCCGGCAGTTGTCCAGACTTTCTATCACGGCCAGCGACTCCACGACAATACCTTGCGCACGCAGGCCATCGCCTCCGTGCTGGAAAGCTTTTTCTATGAGGAAACCCATAGCGGCCAGCTCGGCCCCCGACTGCCGTACAAGATTGACAATCCCCCTGGCGGCATTGCCGTTGGCCAGAAAATCATCTATGAAAAGCACCTTGTCACCGGGGCCTAAATAGTCGCGACATACACAAACATCATAGGTGGTGTTCTTCGTAAATGAAAATACCTGGGCGGAAAGCATGTTTTCCATCGTACTCGGTTTCTTCTTCTTGACGAACACTACAGGCAGTTCCAACAGGTACCCCACCATGATAGCCGGTGCAATACCACTGGCCTCAATGGTGATCACCTTATTAATGTCAAGGCTTGCGAATCTCCGCACGAACTCCACAGCCATAGACTTCATCAAGACAGGATCCATCTGATGGTTAATGAAACTATCCACTTTCAGTATTCCACCTTCCAGACACTTCCCATCCCGCAGGATGCGTTCTCTCAATGCTTGCATAAATTTTTGAAACAATTACAATGAATAAAACTACAGAAAATCCCCCGCCCGGCCCGAACGGACCACAAGAAAAACTTCAGCAATCCACCGGACAGGGCAAAAACACATCATAAGACACCCACATCCACACGCTCCAATATGCCGTTCAAAGCCGCCAAGGCTATGCCATAATTGGTAACCGGCACGCCACAAGCACGCGCACGACGCAGACGGTTCAGCACATGTCGGCGCGTGAACATGCAGGCTCCACAATGAATCACCAAGTCATAGTCCGACAGATCTTCCGGAAAATCATTGCCGGAAACGATGTCAATGCGCAAGCCTTCGCCGAAACGACGGCGCAACAGACGGGGCAATTTCACCCGACCGATATCCTCCTGACGCGGAACATGAGTACAAGCCTCTGCGATGAGCACACGTGCATCCGGCTGCAATGCCGACAAAACGCGCGCACCAGCCATGAATTGCCGTATGTCTCCTTTGCTGCGGGCAAAAAGAACAGAAAAAGACGTCAGCCGTGTTCCCGCCGGACAAAGGGCCTCCGCCTGCGGAAAAGCCTGCGAATCCGTTATCATCAGGGCGGGCGGAACGGCAAGGCACGAAAGAGTCTGCGCCAAAGCGTCTGCAGTGCTGCACAACACGGTGCAATGCTTGTCCAACAGATTACGCAGAGTCTGGACCTGCGGCAAGATAAGACGGCCTTTGGGTGCCTGAATATCCTGAGGCATAACCAGCACCACGACATCACCCTCAGCTGCCAGTCCCTCCGTAAGGTCGGTCGCCTCATCTGTTTGACGATACACCTTCTCCACGGCTTCCAGCACGGCATCACGTCCGTATCCCGTCCGGGCAGAAACGGGAATTACGTCAACGCCTCCCAATGCCTGCGACCACAGACCGGCCTGACTGCAATGGTCACTGTCGGTCTTATTATATACATAAATCACCGGTATGTCATCGGCTTTGAACCGAGCCGCCCACGCACGCTCTTCCGTTGCATCGTCCGCCGGACCGGCCACCACAAGCAAAGCCAAATCGACCCCGCCAGAAACCCGCCGGGTACGCTCCACGCGCAAACGGCCCAACTCACCTTCATCATCAAACCCCGCCGTATCGACCAAAACAGCAGCCCCCACGCCCGGCCATTCCATATTTTTCAACACAGCATCCGCCGTCGTTCCCGGAACCTCAGACACCAAAGCCGTCTGCTGTCCCGTCAGCATATTCACCAACGACGACTTGCCGCTGTTGCGCCGACCAAACACCCCGACATGAAAACGGTTAGACCGCGGTATGTCTTCCTTAACTGTCACTGTCATAACAAGAACTTTCAGAAACGGAAATCTCGCCTACCCTCATCTATGGCCGCCAAGAAGCGACTGACATTCTCACGTACCCGCTCTCTCGGAACGGCTTCCAGCCACTTCAAAATCATCTGCTCACCCAAAGCGCGTGTAGAAGGCGACGCGTAATCATTCAGATATTCTTTCAAGGTCAACAAAGCATTGGGCAGACAACAGTCTGCTATCTTACCCCTCTTTACCAACGACATGAAACGGTCGCCCGTGCGCCCTTCACGATAACAGGCCGTACAAAAACTGGGCAAATAGCCCAAATCGAGCAACCAAGCCACAACCTCATCGAGAGTCCGGCGGTCAGACACATCAAACTGTGCGGAATTTTCATCCGGTTTTTCTTCCTGCACATAACCGCCCACGCTGGTGCGCGAACCGCCGCTCAACTGTGACACGCCCAGCTCCAGCACCTTACGACGGCAGGCCGGCGTCTCACGCGTAGAGACAATCATACCCGTATAGGGAACGGCAATACGAAGCACAGCCACAATCTTGTAGAACACCTCATCGGGCACACAATTCTTAAAATCGTCAGTGTCTATATCATCCGCCGGACACAGCCGCGGCACGCTGATCGTGTGTGGCCCGACTCCAAAACGGGCCTCCAGATGCTCGGCATGCATCAGCAGACCGATAAAATCATAACGATAGGTCTCCAGTCCGAACAAGACCCCGATGCCCACATCATCGATGCCGCCTTCCATGGCGCGGTCCATGGCTTCGGTGTGATAAGCATAGTCACTTTTCGGTCCTGTCGGGTGCAACATCTCATAGTTTGTCCGGTTATAAGTTTCCTGAAAGAGGATATACGTACCGATGCCGGCCTCTTTCAGGCGACGATAGTTCTCCACCGTCGTGGCGGCTATGTTTACGTTCACCCGCCGTATTGCCCCATTACGGTGTTTGATGCCATAGATGGTCTGAATGCTTTCCAGCACATATTCAATGGGGTTGTGCAGCGGATCCTCACCAGTCTCCAACGCCAGCCGTTTGTGTCCCATATCCTGCAAGGCGATGACTTCACGACGAATCTCCTCCTGCGTCAGCTTACGGCGACGAATGCTTCTGTTACGTGCATGATAGGGACAGTACACACAACCGTTCACACAGTAGTTGGACAGATAGAGCGGCGCGAACATCACGATGCGATTACCATAAAAGCGTTCTTTAATGTCGCGCGCCAAGCGGAACATTTCTTCCCGCAAATCAGGCTCGTCCTGCTCCAGAAGCACCGCAGCCTCGCGATGATCCAGTCCGCGGCATTCGCGTGCCTTGGCCAGAATAGAGGTGATCAGCTCACGGTCGGCCTTATGAGCCTTGGCATAAGCCATCGTATCACGGATCTCCCGGTCTGACATGAATTCTGCCGCCTGCCCGGATCCTGCATTATATATCGTTTCCATATACCTTGTTTTATATGAGTATTCTGTCAGTCTGCCGTCTTTCCGACGACAGAGCATCGCCACGACCGTAAACGATGGTATAGCCGATGCTTTCCAATTCTCGCTGCAACAGCCCAAGGCTCTCGGCAGCCTCACTTCCCGTATAAGCCTTACTGTCGTAGATGGAGTACTTGCCCCGCACAGCTAATGGCGACAGATTGGGCATCACGACGTTTGCACCCGCCAGGACAGCCGCCTTACGGCCTGCAGGATCCAGCGTAGCCAAAGCCGTAGTTGCCGGAATCAAAGCCCCTGGAAACCGCAGGCGCATCAACGCCACCAGCCGTAGCGTAAGAGCGACAGAGCCAGACGAATAACGGGCAAGCGGAGTGTGAGCCGCCGGGATGAAAGGTCCCATGCCGATCATTTCCGGTTCCAGCTCTTCCAGAAAGGCGATGTCATCCAACAGACAATCCACCGTCTGCCACGGTGTTCCCACCATCATGCCGGCTCCAGTCTGAAACCCCAACCGCTTCAAGACCTCAAGACAGTGCAAACGCCTGTCAAGCCGCATGGCTGACGGATGCAGGCGGGCGTAATGTTCTGCATTGCGCGTCTCGTGACGAAGCAGATAACGGTCAGCCCCCGCCCTGCGGAATTTGCGGTAGGCCTCTTCACTGCGCTCACCGACCGACAATGTAATAGCCCGCTCCGGGAACTCCGAACGAATGGCACGCACCACATCCGCCAGCCATTCATCGCTCTGCGCGTTGTCTTCACCGCCTTGCAGCACAAACGTACCGAACCCCAGACGATCGCCTTCACGGCAACAATCCAGAATCTCATCTGCCGTCAGACGGTAGCGCGACGCCTGACGGTTGGAACGTCTCAGCCCGCAATAGTAACAGTCGTTGCGACAACAGGAAGAAATCTCTATCAGTCCGCGAATGTATATGCCGTTACCGAAATTACGCCGGGCCACCTCCGAGGCGCACCGACGCAGACGGCAGTCCTGCTCCCCGCTAAGGGCCGTCAGCAGCAAACGCCATCCCTCACGACCCGGACTTTCGCCGGTCGCCAATCTCTCCAGCAACGCAGAGAAACGCATCTCGGACAGCTTATCTTCACTTTCTACCATAAAATTGACACAAAGATACATAAAAGCTGCTTTTTTTTTCGTAGATTTGCCGCCTAATCATAACTAAATAATCCTAAACGATGGCATACAACAACAATATCATGTTCATTCGCTACCAGTTGCTGGCGCGATTGGTGAAAATGTGGAAAGCAAACGAGCTTTTGGAACGCATCGACCGGCTGCCGCTGGAACTGCATCCCCGCAAACAGAAACCTGTAGGACGTTGCTGTGTGTACAAAGAGCGGGCCGTGACCAAGTACAAGACCATGGCTATGATGGGCTTCGACATGACCGACGAGACGGACGAGACGGAACGTCTCTCCAACTACGCCGCCCGCATGTTGGAACGCGACCGTCCGGATCCTGAGAAAAGCATTCTCAGCGTTATGGACGAAGCCTGCTCGTCGTGCGTGAAAATCAATTATGAGGTGAGCAATCTTTGCCGTGGCTGTGCGGCAAGGCCCTGTTACAACAACTGTCCGAAAGATGCCATCAGCTACGATGCCGAAGGCAAAGCCAGTATAGACCATGAGAAGTGTATCAGCTGCGGCCGGTGTCATCAGGTGTGCCCCTATCACGCTATTGTATACATTCCCGTTCCGTGTGAAGAAGCATGCCCCGTGAAAGCCATCTCCAAAGATGAGTACGGTGTGGAACACATAGACCCGGACAAATGCATATACTGCGGGAAATGCCTGAACGCCTGTCCGTTCGGAGCCATATTCGACACATGCTATGTCTTCGACGTGCTGAAGCGTATCAGAGCAGGCAAACCCATGGTGGCCATGGTTGCTCCATCCGTATTGGCACAGTTCAAATATCCGATAGAAAAAGTGTTCGGAGCCTTGAGGGCCATCGGATTCACCGATGTGCTGGAAGTAGCCTACGGTGCGGAAGAGACCATCCGGAACGAGGCGGAAGAGTTCAAGGAAAGGCTGGAGGGCGGAGCGGCCTTCATGACCACCAGCTGCTGCTCGGCTTACGTCCAGCTGGCGCGGAAACATATACCGGAAATCATGCCCTATGTTTCCTCAACCGGTTCACCGATGTTCTACATCGCCCAATATGCCAAAAAGAAACATCCGGAAGCCGAGACCGTTTTCATCGCCCCTTGCGCCTCAAAAAAAGCTGAGGGTAAAGAAAATCCCAATGTGGACTTCGTCTGGACATTCCGCGAACTGGACGCCGTACTGGAAGGACTGGAAATCAATCCGGATGAATGCGAGCCTTTCGTCCCCGAAGAACATGCCGGACACGACGCTCACGGTTTTGCCAAAACAGGCGGGGTGTTTACCGCCGTGAAAAACATGGTGGGCGATCAGACCTTGCAAGGAACCATCATAGCAGACCTGAACAAAAAGAACATCGCTGCTCTGAAAGCTTACGCCAAGACGGGCAAGTGCCCCACCCGCATGATCGAGGTAATGGCCTGCCCCGGAGGCTGCATCAGCGGACCATGTGCCTGCAACGAAGGGATGGCCGCCATCCGTCAGTTCGACACCGAACTGAAAAAGAAAGAATAACCTCGCGGAACAGCATCGCAAAAAGCCGCTCTCGCCATGATGAATATCCTTTCATGACAGAGCGGCTTTGTCATATGCTTACGTCCGGCAATGCGCCGGAACGCATCATTCTATCAGCTCAGCCTGCGCGCGTTCCTCCGACTCCCGTATCCGGCTATACTTACGCCAGCGCACCCCGTTCACCACTTCAGAAACGCCATAGATAATAAAGGTTATGCCCAGAAGGACAAAAGGCATGGCCGCCGACTCCCTGGGCTTGAACAACACATACAGTCCCAAGGCCGCGACCACCAGTGCAATCAGCAACGCATACCAGCGAAAGGGAATAAGCCGCCGCAGACGGAACAGATTCCACAGCTGATTGACACCGGCCACCACCATCAAAAAGCCGAAGATATACATCAGATAGGTGATGAAGAGTGCCGGAAAGAAACCGAGAAAGACGCCGAACAGCAGACTGCCCACCCCGACCAACGGAAAAGCGGGTTTCACTACACCCTTGTCAGCATAAAGGATAACGACATAGCTGACCAAGGACAACAGTCCGGAGATAAGGAACAACCCGCCAATGACCTGCACCAGCACTTCCGTCATCCGTTCGGGATTGGACACCAGCAGTATGCCGACCAGCAACGCGCATACAGCACGGAAAATATAACTGTTCACGACTTTCATAATCCTGATATTTGAAGTTTGCCGAGGGCTAATATACGAAATTAATGACGGAAAACCGAAAGAAAGACGGAAAAAAGCAGGAAAAAGGACTTTTTGCGGATTTTATTTGCTTTCTTTGCAACGCATAACGACAAGACATGACATGGAGACGGAACTTTATCTGGTGAGACACGGACAAACGGAAGAGAACAAGGCCAACATCCTGCAGGGGCATCTGCCCGGCCACCTGAGCGAAGAAGGACTGGCACAGGCCCGGCAGCTGAGAGATGAATTGAAGGAGGCGCACTTCGATGCCTTGCTCTGCAGCGACCTGCAACGCTGCCGCGACACCGCAGCCATACTGAACGAGGCGCACGGCCTGCAACCGGAATACACCCCGCTCCTGCGGGAACGTGACTGGGGCCCGTTCACCGGTATGGACATCCTGAAAGCCCGCACGAAGATAGACAGCCGGGCTGAAAGTGTGGAATCCATGTCCGCCCGCGCCGTTGAATTTCTCAACAGCGTCACTTCGCGCTACGAAGGAAAACGGTTGCTGGTGGTCAGCCACGGACTTTTCTGCCGTGTCATACAGGCAGTCTGCCTACACTGCACCCTGCGCGACATCCCGCGCATGGAGAATGCCGAAGTACGCCACATCACGCTCCGTCCGCCGTTCCGCTTCTCCGCCACGCCGGAAGAAACCGGTGCCACGGCCAACTGAAAGGCGGATGTGCCGCGAAACGGACCGCCTCACCGCCCCACTCTGATCGTCCCATTCGGTCAAGCCGTTTTTTCATGCGCACAGATGCATGCATTCTTGCGCATCACTCCCATCATCCTTGCGCAAGAACGCCGGCGGTCTTGCGCATCACCGCAGCCACACCTTGCGGACGGTGCCGCCCGTCCACCGCTTACGGCTCCCTTTTTACCATACAGAGTTACAAAGGATGGCAGTCTGACGCATACAAAAAACGAGAACAAGACAGCTACGGAACGTAGAGAAGAGGGCTCACACCGCCTGAAGCTCCGAAATCTGGCGCAGGATGTCTACGGCCTCTTTCACCGAACGCACGTCCTGAATCACCATCGAACGGCGACCGTTGGCCTCACGCAGGTTGCAGCGGTGGGCGTTCATCCCCGCATAAGCTATGCACTGTCCGAAAGCGCGGCTCTGAAAATAAGGACTTTTCTCGTTCTGCACGAAATAGAACACCATGCGCCCTCCCTTGAGGAATATCCTTTCAGCCCCCAGCTGTTTGCCCAACCGGCGGAGCGTCACCACGCGAATCAGCTCCTCGCCCTCTTCGGGAATCTCGCCGAAACGGTCCTTCATGCGCAGGCGGAAAGCCTCCACATCCTCGTCGCGCTCCAGCCCGTCCAGCTCACGGTAGAGCAGCATGCGCTCACTGCTGCTGGGCACATAGGCCTCTGAAAAGGACATCGGCAGGTCGCTCTCCAGCGTGCATTCATCGACAAACGTCTCTCCTCCCAAGTCGTTCCCCTTGCGGATCTCGTCGGCATACAGGTCGGCAAACTCATCGTTCTTCAATTCCTTGACGGCTTCTGAAAGAATCTTCTGATAGGTCTCATATCCAAGGTCGGCAATGAAGCCACTCTGCTCCGCACCCAAGAGGTTGCCCGCCCCGCGGATGTCCAGGTCCTGCATGGCAATGTGTATGCCGGAACCCAGATCGCTGAAGTTCTCTATGGCCTGCAGACGGCGGCGAGCTTCCGGCGGCAGCAGGGCCAGCGGCGGTGCCATCAGGTAGCAGAAAGCTTTTTTATTGCTCCGTCCCACCCGGCCACGCATCTGATGCAAGTCACTCAGGCCAAAGTTCTGCGCTCCGTTGATGATAATCGTGTTGGCATTTGGGATATCTATTCCGCTTTCTATAATCGTTGTGGAAATCAAAACATCGTAATCGTAATTCACAAAGCCCAGGATCACTTTCTCCAGTTCGTCCGGTGACATACGGCCATGCCCCACACAGACCCGTGCGTCCGGCACATGCTTGCGCACCAGTGCCTCCAGATCGTAAAGGCCGGATATGCGGTTGTTGACGATGAACACCTGTCCGTTGCGGCTCATCTCAAAGTTCACGGCATCGGCTATCAGTTCCGCACTGAAGGTATGCACCTCCGTCTGCACCGGATAACGGTTGGGCGGCGGGGTCTGAATCACAGAAAGGTCGCGCGCCCCCATGAGAGAGAATTGCAACGTGCGCGGAATGGGCGTGGCCGTAAGCGTCAATGTGTCCACGTTCACCTTCATCTGGCGCAACTTTTCCTTGGTCGCCACGCCGAATTTTTGCTCCTCATCGATAATCAGCAATCCCAGATCCTTGAATTTTACTGACTTTCCTATCAGTTTGTGCGTACCGATAATGATATTGATGTTCCCCTCCGCCAGCTCTTTCAGAATCTCCTTTGTCTGCGCCGGCGTACGGGCACGGCTCAGGTAATCCACACGGACGGGCATCCCTTTCAGGCGGGCGGAGAAAGTCTGAAAGTGCTGATAAGCCAGCACTGTGGTCGGAACAAGCACGGCCACCTGCTTGTTGTCCGCACAGGCCTTGAAGGCCGCCCGCACCGCAACCTCCGTTTTGCCGAAACCTACGTCGCCACACACCAGACGGTCCATCGGACGGGCACGCTCCATGTCGGCCTTCACGGCCTGTGTGGCTTTCAGCTGGTCGGGGGTGTCCTCATAAAGGAAACCGGCCTCCAGCTCATGCTGCAGGAAACTGTCCGGACTGAAGGCAAACCCCTGCTCCTGACGGCGCAAGGCATAGAGGCGTATCAAATCACGGGCAATGTCTTTTATCTTGGCTTTGGTGCGTTCCTTCAACCGTTCCCACGCACCGGTACCCAGCTTGTTGAGCCTCGGCGGTTCTCCTTCCTTGCCCCGATACTTGCTCACTTTATGCAAGGCATGAATGGACACGAACACCACATCATCGTTCTGGTAGATGATCTTGATGACCTCTTGCATGGTACCGCCATTAGGTATGCGCACCAGTCCGCCGAAACGCCCCACGCCATGATCTACATGCACCACATAGTCGCCGATATTGAACTCCTGAAGCTCTTTCAGCGAAAGGGCCACTTTTCCGCTACGTGCCTTGTCGCTGCGCAGATTATACTTATGGAAGCGGTCGAAAATCTGGTGATCGGTGAAGAAACAGACTTTCAGATCGTCGTCGGCAAAACCGGCATGCAACGTCTTGTCCACGGGAGTGAAGGTTATCCCCGTGCCCTGCTCCTGGAAGATGGCAGCCAGACGGTCGGTCTGTTTGGCCGAATCGGCTAATATATATAAGGTGTACCCCTCGGCCATATAGTCATGAAACGAGCGGTTCACCAGCTCAAAATTCTTATGAAAGACAGGTTGCGGCGTCATGTGGAAACGCACCGTGGCCTGGGGCTGGACAGACGGTTTGTTACCGATCTCTACCCGACAGAATTCCAGCATGCCCTTCAACAGCGATGCTCCGTCGGACAACAGCAGGTCGGCACGAAGACGCGCGTGCTGCTCAGCCGCCTCCATTTCGGAACGTGCCTGCTCGTCGATGAGAGCCTGAGCGGAAAAGCCCTCGGAATAAACGCGGTCGGCCACATCGCGCAGATAGAACAAATCTTTCATCACCAGCACAGCATCCGACGGCAGCAAGTCGGTGAAAAGCACTTTTCCCTGCTGGTTCCGTCCCAGCTCCGGCACGATAATCACCTCCTGTTGCCTGTCCTGCGACAGCTGAGACTGCACCTCGAACGTGCGGATGCTGTCCACCTCGTCGCCAAAGAAGTCTACGCGGTAGGGCCATTCCGAAGAATAGGAAAAGACATCGAGGATACTGCCGCGCACAGCGAACTGTCCCGGCTCATAAACATAGTCCACACGGGAAAAGCCCAAGTCCCTCAACGCGCCTTCCACGGCGGTGAGATCCACCCGCTGCCCCACACTAAGCTTCAGCGTATGCTCCGACAACTGCTGCCGCGAAACGACCCGCTCCATCAATGCTTCCGGACAGCTGACGATGAAGAGGGGTCTCATACCGGCGGACAGCCGGCTGACCACCTCCGTACGCAATATCTCATTGGCGGCATCACGCTGCCCGAACTTCACCGCCCGACGGAAAGAAGAAGGGAAATAGAATACATCATGCTCGCCCAGCACCTGCACCAGATCGTGATAAAAATATCCGGCTTCTTCCGCATCATCGAGCACAAATACGAACGGGCGCGACATCAGCTGCGGACGCACTGCGGCCAAAGCACAAAACAACAAGGGAGCGGCAGAAGCGCACAACCCCTCTGCGAAAACCGTACGCACGGTCGCATCATCCAACACCTTGGCCAAAGCCTTCACTTGCTTGTGCCCCGCATAAAGCGTCTGTAAAGCTTGTATCTCCATCTCTAAATCCTTGCAAAATTACAAAAGAATATGTAAAAAAGAGGGTGACGGACGCGAAATATTTCCGCTTTGCTGCCCGCATTCGTGATTTTATCCCTATATTTGTTCCGTAAACACAATTCAGCTCATCTTTAAAAGACCATTGTGCCATGCATGCAGACAGCGTAGTCATCATACCGACCTACAACGAAAAGGAAAATATAGAGAACATCATCCGAGCTGTATTCGGACTGAAACAGCCGTTTGACCTGCTGGTCATCGACGACGGTTCGCCCGACGGGACTGCCGACATAGTAAAACGTCTCATGAACACTGAATTTAAAGACCGGCTGCACCTCATCGAACGCTCCGGGAAATTAGGACTGGGCACGGCATATATCGCAGGATTCAAATGGGCCGTGGCGCAAAAATATGACTACATATTTGAAATGGATGCCGACTTCAGCCACAATCCCAACGACTTGCCGCGCCTGTACGACGCCTGCGCCCGCGAGGGTTACGATGTGGCCATAGGCTCGCGCTACGTGAACGGGGTGAACGTGGTGAACTGGCCCATGGGACGCATTCTGATGTCCTACTACGCCTCGAAATACGTCCGCCTCATCACCGGGCTCAAAATCAACGACACCACGGCGGGATTCAAGTGCTACCGCCGCCGGGTGTTGGAGACCATCGAACTGGACAAGGTGCGCTTCAAGGGCTATGCCTTCCAGATCGAGATGAAGTTCACGGCCAAACAGTGCGGGTTCAAGATCAAAGAGGTGCCGGTCATCTTCGTCAACCGCGAGCTGGGGACGAGCAAGATGAGCGGCGGCATCTTCAGCGAAGCGGTGTTCGGTGTGATCCGTCTGCGGCTGGACGGCTGGTTCCGCAAATACCCCCGCCCCGCATAGTCCGGATTTTATGCGCAAGACTGGTTTCGTCTTTGCGCAAGACCGCAATCGTTTATGCGCAAGACCGTCCGCAGTCTTGCGCAAGTTTTTTTTCAGCCTGGTACAAGGCTGGCCGACAGTTCACTCTTCCAGCCCCAAATCCCTGCGCACCGACTCTACCAATCCGCATGGAACAGCAAAACGGCAATCCGACGAATCGACATGCAGTGACATGAGGAAATGCGGCAACTCGCGACGATACACCTCATGCATGCGCAGATTCTCGCCGTCGGCCGAATGCACGGAAAAACGGACATTGGCCGCACGGTCGGCCATCTTCACCAAAGGAGCGTAAGGTGTGGAGCGAATGCCGGCATAATAATGTTCGCCCGCCCGTTCAGCCCGCGTACGCCCCTTATCATTGGTCAGAGCATAGACGATCTCGGCACCCAGCAGGGCTTGCCGTTCATCCAGCCCCAACGATAACGCCCGCTTACGCACATCGTTGTATGTCAGCCGGGCATCTTCTATACTGTCGTGGAACCACGCACCGAACATCAAGGGAAGCACATCCGCCGCCTGACGACAAACCTCACCGCCATAACAGGCCACCCGTTCGGCCACAGCATCCAAATGGACGGCATAGGGCAGCCCGTTGCCATAATACTGACTGACAGACTCATGCGCTTCATGAGCCGACTGCCGGATGTGTTCCAGCACCTCCGACTGCGCTCTCATTGCCTCGGAAAAAACAAATCCGCAATCCATATCTCAACGATTTAGTACCGCAAAGTAAACAAAAATCCGCAATCCCGGCAAGATTCCGCTCCGGAAGCAACCTGCAATAAGAAGTATTTCGTAAATTTGCAACACCGTACATCTGCGACAACCTGCCCGGAAAGACCATCATTGAGGCTTGGGACGGACCGGGAAAAGGGCACCGGCGCAGATCCGCAAGAAACGGCCCTGAAACAAAAGAGCAAAGCCATGCCACACAAGACAAGAACCAGAATAGAAAATGCCACTATCGTCAATGAAGGAAGGCGGTTTACGGGAACCGTAACGATAGAAGACGACCGCATTATCAGCATCGTTGAGGCTCATGACACCGCGCATGCGCTCCCGCCTGCCGGGAACATTGTCCACGCTGAAGGACTTTACCTGATTCCCGGCGTAATAGACGATCACGTGCATTTCCGCGAACCGGGACTGACCCACAAGGCCGACATCGCCAGCGAAAGCCGGGCGGCGGCGGCCGGCGGGGTGACATCGTACATGGACATGCCGAATGTCGTGCCCCAGACCACTACACTGGAGGCTCTGGACGACAAATTCAGACGGGCTGCCCGTGAGAGCATCGTGAACTACTCTTTCTTCTTCGGCGCAACGAACACGAACACCGGCCTGCTGGAGCGGCTCGACCCGCACCGCGTGTGCGGCGTGAAACTGTTCATGGGCAGCAGCACGGGCAACATGCTCGTGGACCGCGAAGAGGCCCTGCGAGCCGTCTTCACGCGCTCGCCGCTCCTCATCATGACCCATTGCGAGGACGCCGCCCTCATATCGGCCAACCTGAAAGCCTGCCGCGAACGCTACGGCGACGATCCGGACGTGACGCATCACCCCGAAATACGCAGCGCGGAGGCCTGCTTCCGCTCCACGGAACTGGCCGTCAGGCTGGCCCGCGAGACCGGTGCACATCTGCATGTGGCCCACGTCACGACAGCACGGGAACTGTCGCTCTTCAGCCCCGGCTCTTTATGTGATGAAAAAGGACGCATAAAGCCCGTCACGGCAGAAGCCTGCATCGCCCATCTGCTCTACACACAAGATGACCATGCCCGGCTGGGCACACGCATCAAATGCAACCCGGCCATCAAGACGGCAACCGACCGGTCGGCCCTGCGCCAGGCCCTGACCGACGGACATATCGATGTGGTGGGCACCGACCATGCACCGCATCTGCTCCGCGAGAAAGAGGGCGGCTGCGTCAAAGCGGCTTCGGGCATGCCCATGGTTCAATTCTCTCTTGTCGCCATGCTCAGGCTGGCCGACGAAGGAGCGCTCAGCATGGAGCGTGTGGTGGAACTGATGTGCCACGCACCGGCCCGGCTGTTCCAGATAAACAGCAGAGGATTCATCCGTGAAGGAGCCTATGCCGACCTCGTCCTGCTCCGCCCCGGCCGTCCGTGGACAGTGACTCAAGAGCATATCCTCAGCAAATGCGGCTGGAGTCCGCTGGAAGGAGAGACGTTCAACTGGTTGGTAGAACAAACCTATTGCAACGGACACTTGGTCTATGACCATGGTAACATCAACGACAGCATAACCGGACAGCCCCTTACTTTCGACCGATGACGCAGACACTGACTTACGCCCTCCACGATGTAGCACCTTACATCAACTGGATCTATTTTTTTCATGCCTGGGGATTCCCGGCACGTTTTGCCTCCATCAGCGACATTCACGGCTGTGATGCCTGCCGGGCCGGCTGGCTGGCCGGTTTTCCTGAAGACGAAAGGGCGCGGGCGGCTGAAGCCATGCAACTGTTCAAAGACGCCCGACGCATGCTGGTACAACTGGATGAAGACTTCCGTACCCATGCCCGCTTCGGACTGTATACAGCCAATGCCGAGGGCGACGACCTGCTGTTCACCGATCCGGAATCCCCTGCACGACAGCTGCGTCTGCCGCTGCTACGGCAGCAGCACCCGTCCCGGAACAATGCGCCCTGCCTGTGTCTGAGCGATTTTGTCCGCCCTAAGGAACAGGGCATCCCCGACACCGCCGGCATTTTTGCCACCAGCGTAGACGCCGAAATGGAACACCTCTATGAAAACGGAGCCTTTGCCGACGACTTCAAACACCTGTTGGCCCAGACGCTGGCCGACAGACTGGCAGAAGCCACCGCCGAAAAGATGCATCTTGAAGTACGCACCCGCTACTGGGGATATGCTCCGCAAGAAAATCTTCCGGTGGCCGACCTGCTCGTGGAGAAGTATCAAGGCATACGCCCTGCCGTAGGCTATCCTTCGCTGCCGGACCAATCGGTCAACTTCGATCTGGCCGCGTTCGCCGACTTTTCGGTAATCGGCATACGGCTGACGGAAAACGGGGCCATGATACCCCACGCATCCGTCAGCGGTCTGATGCTGAGTCATCCCTCTGCACGCTATTTCTCCATCGGAAGAATCGGAACAGACCAACTCGAAGATTACGCCCGGCGACGGGGACGCCCGACAGAAGAGATACGGAAATTCCTGACCGCTAATTTATAAAGAACAACGAAAAAGACATCCATATGGTATTAAGAATCCTTCCCGTACTGCTGCTGACACTGATTCTGTCAGACCTCTACCTGTACTTCAGGTTCATGCACAAACGTCACCGTCCGCAATGGGCCAAAGTCTTGTTTTTTCTACCCAACAGCCTGCTGCTGGCAGCGGCCCTGCTGTTGACCGCAACAGAAAGCCACACGCAGGCCAACATGACGCAGATGGTCATCTTTTTCAGTCTGTATCTGCTCATCGCCCTGCCCAAGATGCTGTTTCTTATCGTAGACCTTATCGGAAAGGGCATCTGCCTGTTCTTCCCCAAAGGCCGGAAAATAAGTACAGCCGTCAGCACCTTGGCCTCCACACTGTTGTTTCTTGTCATGGGGACAGGACTGCTGTTCGGGCCGGATTGGTTCCGCGTACGGCAAGCCGACTTTGCCTCCAGCGATTTGCCGGTGGCCTTCGACGGCTACCGCATCGTGCAGATCAGCGACATGCACCTCACAAGTTTCCATGGACGCTCTGACGACTTGCGGCACCTCGTCCGCCTTATCGAGGAACAGCACCCCGACATGATTGTATTTACCGGCGACCTGGTCAGCACAGACGTGGACGAAATGAACGGTTTCGACGGCATTCTCTCCGGGCTGCACGCTCCCGACGGCGTCTATTCCATTATGGGCAACCACGACTATCTGACGTATGCCCGCTATCTGACACCTAAAGAACAGGCCGCACACCGGAAAGAACTTATGCAACGCCAACGAGCCATGGGATGGGACTTATTGCTGAACGAGCACCGCATCATCCGGCGCGGTGCGGACAGCATCGCCATCATCGGCGTCGAGAACGACGGCAAACCGCCCTTTCCCGAACGAGGCGACCTGCAAAAAGCCTTGCACCCTCTACCCGGTTATAAACCGGTCAAGGACGAACACCGCATGTTCAAAGTGCTTCTCAGTCACGACCCCAGCCACTGGCGGCGCAAGGTGCTGCCGGAAACCGATATCCAGCTGACCCTTTCCGGGCACACCCACGGCATGCAGTTCATTCTCTTCGGCTGGTCGCCCGCGCAGCACTTCTATCCGGAATGGAAACACATGTACAGTGAGAACGGACGCGCCCTCTACGTGAGTCTCGGCATCGGAGAAGCACTGATTCCTTTCCGTTTCGGTGCATGGCCTGAAATTAACGTCATAACCTTGCACCGTAAATAAAGTTTCTTTAACTTTGTAACCGTAAATATCTACGTAAAATACAACATGATACTCTACAAAGTTTATCAAATCTGTATCGCACTGCCTATTCTGTTGGTCTGCACCATGCTCACCGCTATCGTCACCATCATAGGCTCATGGCTCGGCAGTGCGCATTTCTGGGGTTACTATCCGGGCAAAATATGGTCCATCATCATCTGCCGCGTGTTGTTCATTCCGGTGATCGTGCGCGGTCATGAGCATGTTGACAAGAAAACATCCTATGTCTTCGTAGCCAACCACCAGGGGGCTTTTGACATTTTCCTCATCTACGGCTTTCTGGGACGTAACTTTAAATGGATGATGAAGAAATCTCTGCGCAAAATATTCCTGGTGGGCAAAGCCTGCGAAAGCGCACGCCATATCTTCGTGGACAAGTCTGGTCCGAAAAAAATTCAGGAATCCTACAACAATGCACGGGAAATCTTGCGGGAGGGTACCTCATTGGTGGTTTTCCCGGAGGGGTCACGCACTTTCACCGGTCACATGGGGGCGTTTAAAAAAGGAGCTTTCCAGCTGGCAGACGAACTGCAACTGCCCGTAGTTCCCGTCACCATAGACGGCTCTTTCGATATTCTTCCGCGAACAAAAGGCGTCAGCTTCGTACGCCGCCACAAACTGACCATGACCATTCATCATCCCATTCCGCCCAAAGGTAAAGGTCCGGAAAACATCAAAGAGACCATGGAAGAAGCCTATCAGGTGGTCATGAGCGGACTACCTGAAGAACGACAGGGTTTTGTCCGCAACGAAAATCAATAACCTATTACCGAAAACGATAAAGCGTGCCGCCCATTGGCGGCACGCTTTATCGTTTTACACACATCCATTTCCGTACCCATATCTACGGCCTGACGAGCGAATCAGCCGGTTGTGACAAAGAATCCGGACTGACAGTTTCCTCGCCATATCCGCCATATCCCATCTGCCTCATGTTCTCCTGGGCTGCGCGTATGTAGTTCCTTACATAAACATCGTTCTTGAAATAGGGGGTAGCCTTCGCCATAATTTCTTCTATTTGCGGCGTCATGACCGGATAAGGATAACTGCTTGTCATGATCATGAAAACTCCTGCCCCCAATACATTATCAAAATTAGACGTAATGAAATCCGTAACCAGGCGGTCGTTCTGATGCGCCAGACGGTTAGCCTCATCGTTCAGACGCACCATAATCACATCCTCATCCACGCCATCCATAATCATCTGGCTCTCTTTGTGAGGCAATTCTGCCAGCTCACTGTCCAAACGGGTCTTGTTGCGGATAAAGTTATACAAGGTATCATTCAGTGCACTTCCCGTAACATACTGCTGCGTCATGCTGATGTGTATGGTCAATTCCTCCGGTCCCAGGACAAAAGGCATCAGACACTCATCATCCATAAACAGATTGACCATAATCACCGAGTCTAACATCCCCTTGAAACTGAACTTGCCATGCACGACCTCACTGGAGTCCACGTCCACCAGATCGTCACGTTGGTAAGCCTTGAGATAGAGTTTCTTCCCATCCATGGTCTGGATGGTCGAGTTCCCCTCTACTACATAGCCGGAACGACAGGAAGCCAACATGGCCAATCCCAACAGTATGAACGAAAAATATTTCATGTCTAACAACACTATATAGAGCTTAACAACGTGCAAAGATACGCTCTTCCGCACACCTCGTGAAACGTTTTATCACAAATTAAGTTTGTCTTTCCCGTTTTAAAATTTATTGTCGTTTCTTCGCGGCATTCTCCTTATCCAGTTCCGACGGAATGCGAAATGCCGTGTACAATTCCAACACACAGGCAATAGCCAAGGCCACAACCCATTCATTATGCCGGGCAAACCCGAATTGAAAAGTATGCATGGCCATCAGCACCGCCGTAATCATCAGCAACAATGCTCCCGTCACTTGCTGCAGACGCAACCTTCTCACCACCAGATTATCACCGGTATAACCGGCATATAACTGCATGACTGAAAAGGCCACGGCCCCTGCCGCATACAGATAAAAGGCCACCGGCCACCCCGTGATGTAGGTGGCCGCACCGACCAATGTCAGAATCCCGCCGGCAACAAATATAAAAGTCTGGACCTTATTGAGCGTCTTCATTCCCGTCATCCTCCTGTACGATAAAAATATCTTCGCCATCCGTCTTCATATAGTAACGCTCACGGGCTATCTCCACCAGCACTTCCGGATTGGACTCCAACTGTTGCAGATAGCGGGTGTCATGATTGTACATCTCCGTATAATGGCGAATCTCAGAGCGCAACTCGCCCAATTCCACCTTATGATGGTAACGACTCAGCAAGCTGTTCTCGTCCAAGAATCCCATCAGCAGGACAAACAAGGCTATGACAACGCCATACTTATGACGGCGCACAGCATTCCAGACGGCATTTAACCTCCCCATGTATATCAATAAATTACAATGCAAATATACGACAAAATCAAATAGGATAGTGCCTATGCCCGTTTTTTTTGCTAATTTTGCAGCATAAGGATTCTAAAAGGACCGCTGCCATCATGGAAGAATATATCGTATCGGCACGAAAATACAGGCCATCGGCTTTCGATGCCGTAGTGGGCCAAAATGCGCTTACCACTACATTGAAAAACGCCATCACCTCCGGCAAACTGGCACATGCTTATCTGTTCTGCGGACCACGTGGCGTAGGCAAGACCACTTGTGCCCGAATCTTTGCCAAAACCATTAATTGCCTGCATCCCTTGAAGAACGGAGAAGCCTGCAATGAATGTGAATCATGCAAAGCTTTCAACGAACAACGCTCGTTCAATATCTACGAACTGGACGCCGCCTCCAACAACTCCGTGGAGGAAATACGTGCATTGATAGAGAAAGTGCGCATTCCACCGCAAGTGGGAAAGTACAAGGTTTTCATTATCGATGAGGTGCACATGCTGTCCGTGGCGGCATTCAATGCTTTCCTGAAGACGCTGGAAGAACCGCCTTCCTACGTCATATTCATTCTGGCAACCACAGAAAAGCATAAGATTCTGCCCACTATCCTCAGCCGTTGTCAGGTCTACGACTTCAACCGGATGAGTGTGTCCGACATCGTCAGCCACCTGAAATTCGTTGCCGAAAAGGAAGGTTATACCTATGAGCCGGCTGCATTGAACGTCATTGCCCAAAAAGCCGACGGCGGTATGCGTGACGCCCTCTCCATCTTCGACCAGACCGCAAACTTCACAAAGGGAAATCTGACCTATAAACAGGTCATCGAGAACCTCAATGTTCTGGACTACGAATACTACTTCAGGTTAGTAGACCACTTCCTGAAGAACGAGACGCCACAATGCCTGCTGCTTTTCAACGAAATTCTGGGAAAGGGATTCGAAGGCAGCCACTTCATCACCGGACTGGCTTCCCATCTGCGCGACCTGCTGGTCTGCCGGGATTCCGTCACGCTCCCCTTGCTTGAAGTGAGCGAAGATGTGAAAGCACGCTACGGAGAACAAGCCCAACGCTGCCCGCCCAAGTTCCTTTTCCGGGCCATCAAACTATGCAACGAATGCGACTTGAACTACCGGACCAGCAAGAACAAGCGGCTGCAAGTGGAGATTACTCTGATACAGCTATCGCAACTGACGCAGGAAGATGAAGACACAGCCTGTGGGCGTGGCCCTGAGAAGAAGTTAAAACCCCTGTTCAAGCCACAGACCGACGCCAAGGAAGTCACGGCACCCGCAACCGCCCAAGTGCAGACTCCACCACAACCACAGCCGGAAACAAAAGTCCCGACAAACGTACAGGAAAAGACGGAGACGTATGCCACCCGCCGCTCTCCGCTACCCGAAGAAGAAACTGCCGGACGCAAGATTCCGAAAATCAAATATGGTTCCTTCGGTCCCTCCATCCGCAAAATCAGTCAGGACGCCACCCGACAGTCACCCTCTTCCGCACAACCGGCAGAAAACACCGCCACATCAGCAAGAGAAGAAGAAGACTATCCCGTGACAGAAGACAACATCAGCTTCAGCTGGCACGAGTTTGTCAACCTGCTTCCGCAAGAAGAAACGGCCATGGCCCAACGCATGAAAGTCATGCGCCCCAAACTGCTGAAAGACGAGCTGTTTGAAGTGGTAGTGGACAACGAACAAGTAAAATACTACATGGAACAGATGGCCGGCCGTATTGTGGACCACATGCGGAAAAACCTGCACAACCGGAAGCTCAACATGAGCATACGCATCGCGGCTCCTACGGAAAACAAGCACATATACAGCAAGCCACAACAATACCAGGTGATGAGTCAGAAGAATCCGGCCTTGCAAAAACTAAAGGAAGCGTTCGGACTGGAATTGGTATGAATCCGGTCCGGACGCTTCCTTTTCCCTCACAGCCTCTCTCCTATTTCAGGTCGTGATTCAGCATCCGATAGTCTGCCATCTGCTCGAACTTCGTACCTTTCCGACCGTAGTTGGCGTAAGGATAGATGGAAATTCCGCCTCTGGGGGTGAAGAGTCCTGTTACTTCGATATACTTCGGGTCCATAAGCTGAATCAGATCTTTCATTATTTTGTTCACGCAATCCTCATGAAAGTCGCCGTGATTGCGGAAACTGAACAGATACAACTTAAGACTCTTACTCTCAACCATACGGTGATCAGGAATATAGCTGATGCGTATTTCCGCAAAATCGGGCTGTCCGGTGATAGGACACAAGCTGGTAAACTCCGGACAATTGAATCTCACCCAATAATCATTATCAGGATGCTTGTTCTCAAATGTCTCCAACACTTCAGGCGCATAGTCCTGCCTGTACTCCGTTTTACGGCCCAAAGATTTCAGGCCTTCCTCTTCTCTTCCGTTGCTCATCATTCTATCATATTAGGTAATCCATCTCCGTGCCGTTCCTTTTCGGCCAGATAACGCTGCAATCCTTCGTTGCGCAGCTTACAAGCCGGGCAATGCCCGCATCCGTCGCCCGGCACACCGTTGTAACAGGTCAGCGTTTCATGACGCACTATATCCAACACACCCAGTTGGTCTGCCAGTGCCCAGGTCTGACATTTGTCGATCCACATCAAAGGTGTATGGATGACAAACTGTTCTTCCATTGCCAGATTCAGCGTCACGTTCAGGCTTTTGATGAAAGCATCACGGCAATCGGGATAGCCGCTGAAATCAGTCTGCGAAACGCCCGTCACCAAATGACTGATGCCCCGTTCGCGAGCATAGACAGCGGCAATACTGATAAAGAAAAGGTTGCGGCCCGGAACGAACGTATTCGGACAGCCCTCCGCCGGTTTCTCTTCATCCATACGCAGAGTGGTGTCGGTCAAAGAATTCCGTCCCAACGAGCCAATGAAAGAAACATCCATGCAACTCCATTCCACACCGGCCTTCAAAGCGATTTGCTTCGCCAGCTCCACTTCCTTCACATGTTTCTGTCCATAGACAAAGCTCAGTGCCACTACCTTCCTGAAATGCTTCCTGGCCCAGAACAGGCAGGTAGTGGAATCCTGCCCGCCACTGAATACAACCAAAGCAGTATCCTTGTTCATCATAATTGAAATACCTTTAATATATTATAGGAAATACGGTGATCGTAGACATCCACGCCCTCGGTCCGCTTCACAAAAGCCACCACCCGGACCGTTACCGGCAGTATCAGGATTTCATACAACGTCTTGAGCAGAATCTGCCAGCACATCATCAGCATCAGATTTTCCCAAGGTACAATCCCCCCCAAAGCCACCGGAAAGAAGATCAAAGAGTCTGCCGTCTCGCCGGCCACCGTAGAAAGGATGGCACGACGCGAGAAATGCCGGCCGCCCGAAGCCACTTTCATCACACTCATGACATAAGCATTGAGGAACGAACCGGCCAGAAAAGCCATGAACGAAGCGCAAGCCACGCGGGGAGCCAGGCCGAAAAGAAGGTGAAATCCCTCATCATTGTTCCAATAGGGTGCGCCGGGAATCAGGTCGGCCACGAATCCGAAGAACACAAAGAGGAAATTCATCAGGAACCCCGTCCAGATAATCATCCGGGCCTTACCGAATCCCCAGACCTCGGCAATGCAATCATTCACAATGTAGGAAACAGGAAAGACCAGAATGCCGGCCGTAATATTGAACGGGCCGAACATGATTTGTTTTGTTGCCAACAAGTTTGCCGATATCAGGCACACACAGAACAGTATCCCCAGCAACATGAAGGATACGCTCACCATTCTTCCTTTCATATCATCTTGTTTTTAAAGAGGTTACCAAGCACTCATCACATTCTCCGGCAGGAAAACGCTGGTGCAAAGTTACGACAAAGCAAGCAGACGGCAAAAAAAAAGCATAAAAAAAGTTTATCTCCGGCAAGAAACCGGAAGATTTCGTATCTTTACATCTAAGAGAAACAACAACCCCGAAACCGTATGAAAAGACAGAACATCGCATTCTTGCTGACCCTCTGGTCCGCAATGGCTTTGGCCCAGACCGACTATCATATAACCGTGCAGACAGAAGAGCCTGCAGACATTGTCATGCCGGGCATTGAAGCAGAGGGCAGGCTCTATCTCTACGCCGAAGAAAGCCACAAGGCCATAGACAGTGCTGCCTATACCGGCAGCCAGACAGTGCTGCAAGGAAAGGCGGAAACCCCGCAAATCGTCAGCATCTGCACCGACAACGGAGGCACCGCGCGGCTGGCTTTTTTCATTCTGGACGCCACACCAACCACCGTGACCGTGACATCCGACAGCACAACCGTCACAGGTTCAGAACTGAACAACCGGTTATCGGCCCTCAATACGGCATCGGAGCACCGGATAAAGGACATCCAGGACATTCTCATGCAGATTAACCGGCTGATGCGACAGTACAAAAGCGCACAGGCGATACCTGCCGACCTGCTTTCGCCCCTGCAAACCCGGTTTGCCGACGTCATGCAGCGGCAGCGTCTCTTCCTTCACCGCCTGCTGGCAAGCAACAGAAACAACCTCATCCCCGTCCCGTTCATCACCATGTACAGCGACCTTATCGCTCCCGACACGCTTGCCGCCTACCTGAAAACCTATCCCCATCGCGGCAACGGAATGCTGAAAGACATCGTCGGACTCGTCGAGGCGGAAGAACGGAAAGCGACAGGAGCGCCGTTCACCGACATCGCGCTCAACGACATGGCGGGAAAGACGGTGAGGCTCTCCGACTACGTAGGCAAAGGGAACTACGTTCTGGTAGACTTCTGGGCCAGCTGGTGCGGTCCGTGCCGCGCGGAAATGCCCAACGTACGAAACGTCTACAACCGCTTTCACCCGAAAGGATTTGAAATCGTGGGCATATCCCTGGACAGCCAGTCGGACGATTGGCGGCAGGCAACGGAACAGATGGGCATCACATGGCCCCAAATGTCCGACCTGAAAGGCTGGAAAAGCGAGGCGGCCACCCTATATGGCGTCCGCAGCATCCCTTTCACCCTGCTTTTCGATCCTGACGGAAAGGTAGTGGCCACAGGTCTGCGGGGAGAAAGTCTGACGCAAAAGCTGGAACAAGTGTATGAAGACAAACGCTGACCGACCGGCGGGCGAAGACAAGCTAAGCCGCAGTCATCGTCCCGCAATCCGGACAAAGAAAAATCGAGGTCTGCCAACATGCCCGAAATGATGCGCAAGACTGAAAGCGTTTTTGCGCAAGAACATTCCCGGTCTTGCGCAAAAACGGAACGCATCTGCCGCACGGCGACGGAACATGGCGCGCGGGCACGGCCCGCCGAAAGGATAGCGTAACGAAGCGACTCTCCCAACGCCCCTGACAGAAGAGGAGCAAGAGAAAACATACCGCCGGCGGGAGTCGCATTGTCCGGCCACCCGCCCCAAGCATGAATCCGCGACAGGCCCGACTGTCGACATAAACATTTCTGACTCATGGAATACAACAACACGCACGTCAGACGGCAAGACCGTCTGCTGACAGAAGAAGAAGCCCTCCGGCTGTTGGAGCAGGGCGAATACGGCGTTCTGTCGCTAACCACACCGGAAGGAGAAGCCTACGGCATTCCCGTGAACTTTGTCCATGACGGACACGGACACATCTACGTCCACTGCGCCCCCGAAGGCCGGAAGCTCCGCTGCATCAGCCATAACCCGCAGGTGTCGTTCTGCATCGTAGGGGCCACAAAGGTCATCTCCCACAAGTTCACCACCGCCTACGAATCCGTCGTGCTCGCCTGTCATGCCGATACCGGACTGACCGCAGAGGAACGCATGCAGGCTCTGGAGCTTCTCCTGCGGAAATATTCGCCCTCCGATTGGGAGACAGGGCGCAAATACGCCGACAAATCATTCCACCGCACGGCCGTCATCCGCCTGACCGTAAGACAATTCAGCGGAAAGTGCAAACGGGTGACGCCATAGCCTGCCGGTGAGAAGCATGCGGCACGCTTCCGCCCTCTGCCGCACAGACAGAAACGGCATTCCCCTGCCAGACGCCACCAGTCCGTGCGTCCGGCAGGGGAACATGTATCCGGCAGTCCGCCACACTACTCTGCGGCAACGGGCATGCGGTCCTTAGCCGTTGTGGCATACATGCCCACCACGGCTCCCGTAAATCCTCCGGCCACTTGCGTGCTCAATATCGCTCCGTCCTGCACACGTCCCAGCTGTTTCCAGTCTGTCCCGTCGAAAGAATAATAAAATGAATAGTCACGACCGATTGCTTCTATCTTGAAGCGGACAGGCTCTCCTGCATACTCCTCCGCATCGGCAGAAGCCACCAGCTCCGGCCCTTTGCCGGCACACTTGTTCAGCACAATGGTTTCTCTGCCGTCCGCATCCAGCGTCTTGCCGATGACATAGTTGTAATTCTCTTTCTGATAACAGACAAAACCGGCCAGGTCGCCTTCTGCCTGCGGCTGATAATCCATCGTCAGCGTAGCCGTGAAATTGAAATTCTTAATCCAGCGGCACAGGAACGAAGGATTCTTCTCCTCATAGATCGATACGTCACGCGGCTGCAGCACCAGCCCCTTGTCTGTCAACCGATACCATTCCGACTGCGGTGTCCGCACCTGCAGCCAGAACGGGTCAAGTTTTGCGCCCTTAAAATCGTCCGTAAATTCCACATTACCCGTATTGTTCCGGCGTTCACCGTCGGCTGCGATACCGCTCTTGTCCACAACGTAAGGCACAGTCTGCCCCTCATCGAGGATGACCGGCTGTCCGTTCTCCCAGCGTACCGGCAAAAGCAACGTATTGCGGCCGGTGTTGCATAAGGTGTTCGCCTCATCATACCGATAAGGCAGAATGGAAAGGAACACAGCCCACCATTCGCCCTCCGGCGTCTGAATGAGATCGGCATGCCCGGCTGCAGTCACCGGTGCCAGACGGTTTTTGGGCAAAGTGCGTTGCGTCAGTATGGGATTTATTTCACAAGGTACGTAAGGACCACGCACACTGTCGCTGCGGAACACCACCTCGGAATGTCCGTCGCCCGTACCTCCTTCGGCACACATCAGGTAATATGTCCCGTCGATATGATACAAATGCGGACCTTCTATCCAGATAGGTTTGTCCTCCGGACGCACGCCTTTGTTTACGATTTGCGTACAAGTGCCCACAACCTTGTCGGTGGCCAGATCGTATTCCCGCAATCCGATGGCCCGGTGACCGTCATATTCGGCCGGTGTGTCCGGTTCCTGATTGTTGACGATATAGGCTTTCCCGTCCGGTGAGAAGTAGAACGAGGGATCGATGCCCGGCACATCCACCGGGATGGGGTCGCTCCATCCCTTGGCCGGATCCTTTGTCTTCACAACGATGTTCCCTCCGCCTCCGACGACAGTCACGATAAGATAGAAGGTGTCATTATAAGGATTATATTTGATGTCCGGAGCGAAAATGCCTTCCGACAGGCCGACCCCGTCGCCCAGATTGAGCTGCGACGGACGGTCCAGCGCATAACCCACAAGTTCCCAGTTCACCAGATCGCGGCTATGCCACACCGGCAGTCCGGGATAATAAGAAAACGAGCTGTTGGCCAAGTAGTAATCTTCTCCTTTCCGGGTAATACTCGGATCAGGATAACAGCCGGAAAGAATCGGATTGAGATACTGAGTGGCCGGATTGAACTGCTCCAACCGGTCGGTCCCTTTGTAAGTGAACTCGGTAAACACGGCTACATGCTCCTGAGTACAGGCCGAAAGGACCAGCGCAAAGAGGCCCGCAGCCGCTGCAAAATGTGTTTTTTTCATCTTCATATCTGTATTTTAGAGATTAAACTATTGCATCATAACAGTCTCAACGGAAGCTCGGTATGTCGGAAACACAGCCCTCAGGCAACGCCTCGGACGACAGACTGACATAAACGGGCTGCTCCATGCCTTCCACATCGAAGCGCAGACGGATGTCGCCGGCCTTGCGGGTGGTCTGAACGATGGCCATGGCCCGCCCGAAGTAGGTATCATCCTCGGTGGAGGTGAAAGGTGCAGTACGGCGCAGATCGCTGTTGATGAATCCCACCAGACGGCCTTCGCCCTCAATGGAAGCCTTCACGTGGCGGTCGGCGTGCTGCACGAGCACGCTGTCTTTGTCCAACAACTCCACCTGCACATAACTCAGATCCTGCCCGTCGGCGCGCAACAGGGTGCGGTCTGGCGTGGCACGCAGCATGGCCGGTTCGCCGGCAGTGCGGATTGCATACACCGCCACGGTATCCGTCCCGTTGATGCCCTTGGCCACCAGATGCCCCGGTCTGTAGGGCAGACACCAGGTGATGGTATGATTCGGATAGTCTGCCGTGGTCCGGACCCCCATCTCATAGCCATCCTGAAACAAGGCCACCCGCTCACAGTTGGTAATGGTATTGACCTCAATCACCAGACCGTTATAACTCTTCGGGAAGTTCCAGATGGCGGCCATACTGGGCCATTGCCACAGGTCGCGGCCATGATCGATGTCGAGCGCATTGTCGCGCACGGCGATGCGTACCATCGGCTCGTCGTTCCACACCGCACGATGAAAGGCTGCACGCGGCTTCTCCACCATACAGATATCGAACAAACCGGTCGGCCAACCATGGCTAGGCCAACCGGCCTCGCCGATATAGTCCGTCCCCGCCCAGATGAAACCACCGGCGATGAAGTCATTTCCGGCAATGATGTTCCAGGGATTGTCCGTATCGTAACTGCGGATGTTTCCCTCGGCACCGCAATAATAAGGCAATTCCTCCGTCACCAGAAAACAGCGTTCGGGGAACTTTTTGTGATCGGAAAGCATGCGGGCTTCCAGATAGTTGTAACCCACCACATCCGTCACACCGGAAAACCTCTCATCATGACGGTTCTGAGCGGCCAGACACACCTGCCTGGACGGCTCCAGCCGGTGCACAAAATCCTGCAACATGGCGGCCCGCCGACAGCCTTCGTCCGAGCTGTCCCAGGCTTCCTGCAGCTCGTTGCCGATGCTCCAGAGCACCACACAGGGATGGTTACGGTCGCGCACAATCATGTTTTCCAGATCTTTCTGCCACCACTCGTCGAAATATGCGGCATAGTAACCGGACTTCCATTTGTCGAAAGCCTCATCGATGACCAGAAATCCCATGCGATCGCAAAGGTCCAGGAACTCCGGCGCCGGCTGATTATGGCTGCAACGGATGGCATTCACCCCATATTCCTTAATAATCTCCAGCTTGCGCTCCATGGACCGCAAGGGCAACGCCGCCCCAAGCGAGGCATCATCCTGGTGCAGACAGAAGCCTTTCAACTTCACGGCCCGGCCATTGAGCAGGAAACCACGGTCGGGGGTGAAGCGGCAGGTGCGGATGCCTGTCACCGTCTCATAGGTGTCAGCCAGCCGACGTCCGTCGTAGACAGAGGTATATATCGTATATAGATAAGGAGTCTCCGGCGACCACAACTGCGGTTGCCGCACTTCCATCAGGTGCTCCACGTCGGCAGTCTGCCCGGCTTTCAGCTCCACCGTCTGCTTTCCGGACTCGGCCACGGTCTTGCCTTCAGCATCCACCATCCGCTGCGTCACCGCCAACCGCTTGTCCTCGCCGGAAGCGTTCACCAGCGTGGTACGCATATTCACCTCGGCCCGCTCCGCCGTGACTTCGGGCGTAGTGACATACGTGCCATACTGGGCTACATGTGTGCGGGACGTCTTCACCAGATAGGCATGACGGTAGATGCCGGCACCCGTATACCAGCGTGCCACGCTGTCGTGCTCCAGGGGGTTGTTCACCCTGACCGCCACGACATTCTCACCTCCATATACCAGATAAGGCGTAAGGTCATACTCCAGGAAGCAAAAGCCATAAGGCCGGAATCCTAAATGATGTCCGTTCAAGTAGACATCGCTACGGCTGTAGATGCCGTCGAAGAGTATGGCGATACGCTTCCCCTCATCGCGCCGGTCTACCCGGAACGTCTTGCGATACCATCCTACCCCGCCCGGCAAATGGCCGTTGCTGCCGCTCAGCCGGGAGTCGAAAGGCTGCGAGATGCTCCAATCATGAGGCAACTGCACCGGCAGCCAACCGGTATCGGCAAACTGCGGATCGGCGAACTGCCGTTCATCCTGATTCAGAATGAACTTCCAGTCAAAGTCGAAATTCTCTTTCTCACGTGCGTGACCGACAGCTATTGAAAGCGCGCTCCCCGCAAAAAACAGGGTCAAGGCCAAAAGGCTGACCCGAAAACCTTTTTTCATAAGCACCGTTCTTTAATTTGTTTCACCGGACAAAAATAAAAGATTCTCCCTTATCTCCCTTTCGCTGACATTACAAAAACTTGCTGTCATGAAGCTTTTTGCGGCAGATGTTACGCCAGATAAAAAATTTGCTACATAAAGACAAAACAATGTAACCCACGGACAAGAATCTCCTACTGCAACGAAAACAAGAACGCCGTAAGTTGATTAACTTTGTCCGGTACAGAAATCAACAACCATTTATACGTCTAAATTATGAAAAAAATCATCACACTACTGTATGCCACAGCACTGTCGGGCGGACTGACGCTCTCCGCACAACCGACAGCGACCGTGAGTATAGACAGTGAAAAGAAGTATCAGACCATCGACGGATTCGGCGGATGTGGCATGAACGGCCAATGGGCCGATGTCTACACCCAGGAACAGGTGGACAAGTTATGGGGACCGGACGGCATGGGCTACAACATCATGCGCATCCGCATCAGTCCGAACGAAAGCGACTGGAACAGTTATGTCAACCCCGTAAAGTGGGCCAAAGCACACGGTGCCATCGTATTCGCCACGCCGTGGACGCCACCCATCCGGTTCAAGGTGGGCGCGACGCCCTCGCCCTGGGGAGGACAGTCGTCCAGCCACGGCAGCATCAACCCCGACAGCATCGAGGTGTATGCCCAATGGCTGGAGCAATACCGCCAGCACATGGAAGACCAGGGAGCGGCCATTGACATCCTGTCCATCCAGAACGAATGCGACTTCGACCCTGATTATGAAGGATGTCTCTTCTCGGTGGACGAAATGGCACAAATGGTCCAGGCTGCCAGAAAATACATCTCTCCGGAATGCAAGATCATGGCACCGGAGTGTTTCGGATGGGACAGCCACAAATACAACCGCGAACTGGTCAAGTCGGCAGCCGTCCGCAGCAGTATCGATGTCTGGGGTAACCATCTTTACGGAGCGAACGACTTGACATACGTGGAGTATGTGACCAACATCACCCGGAAACCTATGTGGATGACGGAATACATCTACGATGAAGACAAGGTGGGCACGTGGGAAAGCGCCTGCAACTTTGCCGAACAGGTGGACAGCTGTATGCGTATGGGCTTCAGCGCTTACGTCTACTACAACATGGTCAACCACTTCTTCGGCGACGGAGCAGGCGGCGGCGACACATCCGAACCGGGCAAATTCGCCTACATCCTTGGGCATTATGCCCAATACGCCACAGGCATGACCCGCATAGACGCCACATTCGCCAACTCCGGCGGAGCGGCTCTCAAAGGCTCGGCCTACGTCAGTGAGAAAGGAGACACCGTCAATCTGTTCGTCCTCAACCGGACAGACCAGAGCGTCTCATTGCGCATCAACCTGCCGTTTGAGAGCAAACAGGTGTACACCATAGTAACCAACACCGTCCGCAACCGCTACCGGCAAAACGAAAGCAACGCCTACGCCGGGACGGCCAACCCGGAAATCACGCTGCTGCCCAGTGCTTTCTACACCCTGCAGTTCATACGCACGGAAGCCGAAGAGCCTGAACCCGGCCAGCCGACAATAGCGGAAGCCTATAAAGCCGACACGCAGACCAATCCGCTCAATCCGCTGCAGTTCTGTGCCGATCCCACAGCCATAGAATACGAGGGGCGTCTGTATGTGTACGGAACAAACGACCAGCAGGAATTCGACGCCACAGGAGGAATGACGTCCAACACGTACGGCAAGATCAAGTCGCTGGTCGTCATGTCATCGGCAGACTTGGTGAACTGGACCTATCACGGCACCATCGACATGCAGGCCGTATGCGGCTCCTGGCTGACAGCCTCGTGGGCACCCTCCATCGTATCGCGTGAGGAAGAAGACGGCCTGACCCACTTCTACCTGTATTTCTCCAACAGCGGAGGCGGCGTGGGGGTCATCACGGCCACTTCTCCCCTCGGTCCGTGGACCGATCCGCTCGGCAAGAATCTCATTTCCGGAAGCACGCCGGGACTCGGACTCTGCACCCTCCCGTTCGACCCCGGAGTGGTCATCGATGACGACGGCACAGGCTGGCTGGCCTTCGGAGGCGGCAGTCCCAACGCAGAAGGAACAGACCTGATGCCGGGCAATGCACGCATCGTGCGGCTGGGCAAAGACATGATCTCGCTCGACAGTGAAATAGCCACGATTCCGGCACCTTACCACTTTGAAGCCAACGAGCTGAACATCATGAACGGGAAATTCGTCTACACGTACTGCACCAGCTGGCGCGAACGCACCGACTGGACTTCCTACGGCAGCTCGCTCGACGCGCCCACGGCGTGCAGCATGTGCTACATGACCAACACCGATCCGCTGAACTCCAATAACTGGAAATACTGCGGAGAATACTTCAGCAATCCCGTCAGGTTCGGCTATCCCTACGGCAACAACCATACTCACCTGCAAAAGTTCGGCAACTATTATTACCTGTTCTACCACACACAATCCCTGGAACAACAGATGGGACTCAACGGCGGATACCGCAACATCAGCATGAACCGCGCCGTGGTCATCGAAAGGATGCAGAACATCAGCCCCGTAACGGCATCCGATGCAGGCATATCCGCGCTGCCAGCCAACCGCATCAACCCGTTTGACCCGCAACAGGCTGAAACCATGTGCACGGCAGCAGGCCTGAGCGCAAGAAACGCAGAAGAAGCCGGCAACACCGTGCTGACGGACATTCAGAACGGAGCCTGGCTGATGCTGAAAACCGTTTCGTTCGGCAGCACGGAAGCTACGAGATTCAAGGCGCGGCTGAAAGGCAAGGGCACATTGGAGGTGCGCCTTGACAATATCGATGCCGACCCCGTAGCCACGCTGGATTTTGCATCGGCAGACTGGAACGAAGCAGAAGTCGCCTGCTCTTCCGCCATCACAGGAACGCACAATGTGTACCTGCTCTTCACCCATGCCGAAGACGCAGAATTCGACGCCTGGCAGTTCATGGAAAACAGCGGCAGCTCCATCATCGGCAACGGCAACGGGCACAAGACGCTTGTCCGCAGTGAGTACTATCACCTCAACGGCATGAGACTGCATGAGCAGCCCACTCACGGCATTTTCATCCGTAAGGCTTTCTACTCCGACGGCAGCATGGAAACCTTCAAGGAAATTGCCGGAAACTGACCGGACTGCATCTGACAACCCACAACGCCGGACCTTTTCGTACCGAGAAAGGTCCGGCGTTGCTTTTTTCGGACTCCCGCAAAAAACGCTGCGGCTTACAGCAAAGGCATCCACGGGCCACCGCAACGCCACCCCGCCCCTGCCGCCATTCCGACTACTTGTTCCGCTGACAGAATGTCAGACCTGCCCCGCAAGAGTGGCCTGTTTACGGACAAACGGAGCTGCCGGTGAGAGAAACGGATTCTCACGCACCGGAACTTTTTCCTTCCGTCAGCAGAAAACGGATTTTGCCAGACACATGCAGGCGCGCGGAGAGAGTCGTGCGCACAAAAAAGGCGGATGCGTCAGCCATCAGGACTTACGGCTTTCCTTTTGACACTCCGATGGAAAGAGGCTTCCCGTGTCAATTAGAGAAAAAAGCGGGGAAAAGCACGGCGGAAACCCGCCTTGCGGTTGCCGTTTTTCCGCGTTGCGGACAAAAATCCGGCGCAATGCGCACAAACGGACCGCGTATTGCGCACAAAAAAAGTGTTTTTTCCGCATGGCCGTCCGCATCTTTGCGGAAAGAAAGCGGCGTTTTTGCGGAAAAACAGTTAAAATCCGCAAATAGATGTAACGAAATATGTAGGGAACCGTTCTATTTGGAGCGGATAACAAAAAGCGTCTGTCAGCAAAAATGCACAATTCATTGCTTTTTGACGTAGAAAGCAGAGATATACCTCCCTTTTGCCATACGACATTCCGCTTGCGGCATATCCGGATGCGGAAAACGGTCCGGGCTTACGGAGCAAACGGGAGGCATGGCTCGGAATTTCTGCCAATGACAAACGGCACACACCTTCCCGTCATTCCGCCACCAAAGCCATGAGCCGCACGAACGCTCTCCGACCGCAGTTCTTCTTTGCGACAACACCTGAAAAAAGCAGGGCGGACAGCTTCATGGCCATCCGCCCCGCACAAGGTAGGTATAAAGATTTAAAAAAGGTCTCAGCCGTTAAAGCCCCGTCAGTTCTTCAGAAGTTTGTCCACCTTAACAGTGCCGTTCGACAAATAGCTGCGGCGAATCACCACACCCTTCGTGGCATCGCCCGGTATGATGCGGCGGCCTGAAAGGTCGAAATACTCTTCACGCACCACGTCCGCAGTCTCGTCCATCGGGGCAGAAATGACTTCTGTGACACTTTCATCGTAGGTAATACCCTCAAAAGTAATGTCATCCACCAGGAAGTTGTTCGTGGAAGAGGCCAGTCCCCAGACAAACTGCGTAGCGCCCTTCTGGAACGTGCCGCCCTCGTCTGCCGTCGACGTACCTTCCTGCCAGGTCTCACCGTCGGTCGAATATTCAATCTTCAGCGTGATTTTCGACGTTCCGGAGACAGACGCACGGTACCACATGCTCTGTCCCGTGGCGACAACCAGATCCACCGTACGGCTGTTAATCATGCTGAGCTCCGTCGCACTGGTAGACTTGTAGATGCGGAACTGCGTATCGGAACCGGTATTGAAGACATTCATATAATATCCTGCCATGATGCCGGCGGTATAGCCCTCGGTATGGGTCGAATTCCCAATCACGGACGGATCGCCTCGGAGCAGGACACCGTTCTTATAACTGGAGTTGGGCGAAGTCAGTACCTGACGCCATGTCACGCTGTAGTCCGTGCTCTCCTGCGTGAACTTCTCCAGATTCAGTACGCCCGTACCGTTTGCACTTGAGGCACTGTAGATGCGGAGCATGTTGCTCTTGTGGGAATCCTTGTCTGTATAGCTGGCCACACCTGCCGTGCAGCGGTTGGACGTACCGACCGTGACACCGTCAGCCGGAGGAGTGGACGCGCCGCTCGTGACGTTATCCTCCTCGAAATCATAGAAGGTGGTATAGGATGCCGGAGACACGCGACCCTCCAACGTAACGGTACGATCCGCAAGATATTGCGCAGACAGTGTCACCGTACCCGTATAATCACCGATACCGGTCTCGGCTTTCAGCCGCACAAAGACACGGATGGGCGAAGCGTCGTCCGTCAGCCGGTCGTGGCCCAGTACGATCTGATCCGTATAATCGCCTAAAGAATCGGTCGAGATCTCATAAGCGCAGTCGTCAAGACTGACCGTCACGTCGCCCAACAGGTCTGTTCCGCTCACATCAAAGCTGCGGGTCACCACGTTAGAACCGCCGTTGGTCATGGTGATTTCCTCGATGTCAGTCTGTGATACCGTCAGACCGCTGCTGTAAAGCGTGATGTCGTCCACGGTCATCGCGCCCTCCCAGCACAGACGGGTGTCACCCATACGGAAGGTCTCATCCGTTGCCGACAGGACATTCTGCCACGTCTCACCGTCGGCAGAAGCATCCAGATACAGCTCAGATTCGCGGACAGTGGCACGCAGATAAGGCAGGCCTGCGGCAAGTTCAGCCTCGCTCAAAGTCTTCACAAGCTGGAGATGGCCTTCGGCCGTCTTTTCCACCGTGGAAACGGAAACCTTCCCGCCTGACAGACGGAACAGATAACCGCCACGGAGCAACATGCCGGCCTCACCGGACACCTGCTTCCAGGACACTGAATAGTCTGTCGCATTATGCTGATACAAATCCAGAACAGCCTGACCCATGCAGCCGTCGCCCGACGTATAGGCATGGAAAGCCTGGCCGTCGCCCTCGTCGCCCGACAGAGCCACAACGCCTGCCGTCCCGTCTATCACGCTGACCATCTGGGCTGCCGGATCTGTGGCGGCAGTCGTCGCCTCATCTTCCTCGAAAGTATAGATATTGGCGTCGGCACGGTCAATCTTGATGCAGTCTATCAGAATATTCGTAGCTATGGAGGTGAAACGCAGCTGTACGGTATTCATTCCGGCATTCAGGTCCACAGTGGTCGAGGTTTCCATCCATTCGCCTTGCGTAGGCCGGAAAGACATGAGCTTACGGCTTCCGTTGATGTACAGTCCCATGCTCACACCGCCGTTCGGTGCCTGATAGCGCACAGAAAGCGTATAGGTACCGCTGCGGAGAACGTTCACCGTATCGCGGATGGCCGCCGAACGGTCGGTGCCCATTTCTATGTAGCCCTGACCCTGATAGCGCGGATAGCCATTGTAATAACCGTTCGTACGGCAGGCACCGATACTCTTATAGTCGAAGCATTCGGCCTCATATTGCAACGTTCCCGTATAGACAGGAGCTGTTTCGGGTGCTTTCATGCTGGCCGATGTCCAGTCTGTCAGACGGTCTGTTGCCGTTCCGCTGCACTTGATGCCTATTTCCAGAGGTCCGTTATGACTCACCGTCAGTGTGAGCACACCGTCTTCCCATGTCTGCTTCACCTCGCTGGCGCGATGATCGCCGCGGTCGGTCCACTTGACAACAGGCTCAGCCGTGGCACCATAGATGCGAATGACGTCAGTGGCATTCTCATCCTCGACATAATTGCCGTTCACTTCTGCATTACGATAATTGGACATATAAATCAGCACACTGTCACCGAACTCTTTCATCACCGCCATGGCATAAGGCGAGAAGTCAAAGAAAATGCTGTCGGCCGTATTATATAAGAAAGGAACGTTGCCCGAAGCATGCTCTGTCGCATAGTGACGCTCGCGAACGCCATTCACAACCTTATCATCATACTGGTACGGATTGTAGAGCATCCAGGTGTTCTCCATGTGCGAAGCATACATATCACCCGTATATTCTTCCGGGAACAGCTCATTCAGTTCAGCCACCTTATCTGCCACAGACGGCCACCGGTTGTTATATTCAGACGCTTTGACCACCTGCAGACGTTGCGCCGACTCATCCAGCAAATCGTACACCTGCGGTATTGTAGGATAACGACCGGAAGACTTCAACCACCACTTGTTTTCCACCCATGAGTTATTATAGGTTTCGCTCGACGGATTATCACGGTCGCATTCCGGACGGTAAAGTCCGTCAAAGAGCGTAGCCGGAGTGAGATAATCCTCGAATCCGCCCGTGCTCAGGTCATTCTGAATACAAATCTTCGTACGGTCGATCACCTCGTCGCGGGTCGGAATACGCACTGTTCCGTCCAGAATCTTACGGAACTCGTCAAGGTTTGTGTTGACGAAGTGCGGGTACATTCCCCAGTTGCGCCGTGTATAACCGTCCGGAGTAATTGTGGTAGACAATTCACGGGAAACATGTCTCCAGATCAGCTCCGGACCGTCGATAACCGTCTCGCCCGTCAGCATCACATGTTCCATAATAGGAATAGAGCTGAGGCCGCGTACGAAAGGCTCCCCGTCGGAGTCGGTAGCCGACCAACCGCACTCATCGAAACGGATACCATACTGACCGGCATAACCGCCCAGCCAGGCTCCGAGGCAGTTGCTCTCTATGTCATAGAATCCATTCTGCATTGTGTATTTCTCACAGCAGATGAAATGTTCCGGATGTTCCGTCAGCAGACGGTTCACTTCCGGATTGCGTTTCATGTAAGCGATGGGCATCATGTTGGCCGAATAGAATGCCTGCGTGAAGCTCACCACAAGATAGCCGCCATAGCGGTGGCAGATCTTCAGAATGTCGCCGAACAAGGCCAGACGCTCCAGAAACGAAGGACTTCCGTCCTCGTCGAATCCCCAGAACTGCTCTGCAAAATTCCAGCCGATGAAGTTCGGATATTTACGGAAATAATCCTCATAGACCGACAGGTCATGGTCAGAAAAACGGCTATGGCCTCCACTGGCGCACTGCACCATGCTCCACACCCGCTTCTGCGCACAGGCTTTCAACCAAGAATCGCACACGTCATAACCGTTTGCACAGCGACTGTCGTCCGCAGACAAGGAAATATTAAACACTACATAAGGAAGAACATCCTCCGGAATCATCTCGATGATGCGTTCCGGATCCGGATAGTTCCAGGTGTCGATATGTACTATCCACATCGGGCTCTCCGGCGAGATTGGACGTCGCAACGGCACATCGGCCCTGACCGTCTCCACACCGACAAGCGACATCACGGCTGCGGCGACCCAAGCCAGCCAACACCGCTTACACTTCAAAAAAACATGTTTCATACTCATATTTATAATAACATTAAACATAAAATATCCTTTTTCCAACGGGTAACGTTGCAAAAATAGTTTTTTTCACTCCAAGTGATTTTCTCTCATGTAACATCTTTGTTTGCTCATTTATCATCGTATGCTTTTTTTGCATTTCAAATTGCATGAGAGAAAAAATCCGCGACATAAGCGAAAATGTCTTCATCAGAAAAGCATTATCTTTGCATTGTAGGAAAAGAACAAATAGGTTTCATAATATAATGATTAGGTTAATGTCGGTTTTTTAGGATGTATTGTGTAAGGTAAAAGATTGACGAAGGATAAAGGAAATTAGGTTAATGATTGGTTTTTATTTAGGTAGAAAGTTGTTTAAGGCAAAAGATTGTTCTTCAGCTAACATAAGAGTCCGGTCCGGAAATCTTCTCTGAAATTTCCGGACCGGACTTTTATCAGCTCACGGGACGCGCATGCAAGAATAGCAGCATCAGCTTAACGCCCGTCTCTTCCGACCCATACACTCGGTCCTACATAGGTGTCTTGCAGACCGCCCCAATCAACAATGATCCGCTGTACCATCACACCGGGATCACCGCAGGTAAGTGTCAGCGTATGCCGTTTCCGCCCGGCATCTACCGCAAAGCGGGCTACGGCCAACGCTCCGTTCCGCAGCACCTGGTCCTTCCATTGCAGGCTGTATTCCTTCGGCACGTTCTGCGCTACAACCGCCGGCTGCCCGTCCACCGAAATGCCGAAACGGTTGCTCCCCTTGTCCGCATAAAGCGGGAAGAAAGGCACGGTGTAGACCTGAACGGTCACAGAATCGGCCTCCATCCGGGGCAATGCGAACTCTATCCGCGGTCCGTCAAGACGGCGGGGATCGACCGAAGCCTGAATGGCCTCACCCAGCTGTATGGCATTCCAATCGTAACCGATACCCTCCAGCCATGCCGGACGGATGCCCTCTGCCTCACGGCACTTGCCATCGCGCAGGTCCACCACATAACAGCCCTCCAGGCGGTCCTGCTCCGGCCGAGGCGACAAGTCCACCGGCTGTTCGCCCTTGCCCTCCACGTAGCTCACCTCCGGCATGTTCTGGTATTTGGCCACCCAGCCGGGGGCCAGCATCATCATGTGGTTCCATTTGCCGCCCGACAAGGAATTATAGCGATGGTGCAGCCCGAAAATACTGTCGTATGCCCGGCGCGACTCTCTGGCTGCCCAGTTCGCTTCCTCCACACGACCAGTCTCAGACAGCTCATGATTCAACTGTGCCAGGAGAAACTTCCGGTTCATCTGGTAAGCTCCCATGGCCGGATAACCCATCATCTCGAAGAAAGCCGCCCGACTCTCCTCCGGCAATTCCTCACAGATCCGCGCCACCCTATCGGAAATGCGCTCATAATCGGCCAGACGCTGGCGGGCATCGTTATAGGCCGTGAAGGAATATTCCGTATCTTTCAGTTCCTTGTATTGCGGAGCGTCCCACTCACGCTCCCAGCCCATGAACTCCGGCTTGCGGCTCCAGGCCAGACGATAATAAGTGTCCAGCAGCTCCTGAAACGTCGCCTCATATTCCGCTCCAAAGACAGAAGCCATGAAACGCGCCTGATGGCGATGGACACTCTCGTAGTCAAACCCGTCAAAATTCCACGCCAGGTCGAAAAATGTCTTTATGCCCAGCTCCATCGGCTTGATGTCGCCCACGTTGAGCAGCCAGTAACGGTTGCCGCCAGTGTCATAGGCTTTCTTCAATTCCTCGTACATCAGCACGGGAGGCGTAGTGCAAAGCCACAGATAGTCATGCGGCCCACCCAGATAGGAAAGGTGATAATACACGCCCGAACCACCGCTACGCCGCTGTTCCTTCGGGTCACAAAGACGCTTCAAATAACCGTAATTGTCATCCGGCCACACGAGCGTCACCTCATCCGGAACGGAAAGCCCGCGCTCATACAGGTCGAGTGCTTCCTTATAAGGCACGAAAATCTGCGGAATAGTCTCCAACGGCTTCCGAACATATTTTGAGAGAAGCCCCGCTGGTCGGTAATGGCCTCTTCCAGCAGTCTCACTTTCTCATCGTCCGTCAGGTCACCCCGCATTCCGGCATCATGCAGGCCCCGCATGGCCAGCGTGTAGACATTCTCATACGGTGCCGCCTCGCGGACCCGCGCATCCAGTTTCTTCAGTATGGTAGCCTTGTTCTTCGAATAATCCCAGTCGCCATCTGTCGCCGTATCCCACTCCAGTTTTGAAGCGTTATTGAAGAGCAGCGGCTCACAATGAGAAGTCGTGATCATGATGCCGAAACTGTCTGCCACCACCTTGTTCTCCGGATTGACATAAAAAGGTGTGGAACAGGTGTGCATGGCCGGAGCCAGCATGTTGCCCTTCAGGCGCAGGATGAGTTCGCACACCTTGGCATACGTTTTCGGACCGATATTGCCGAGTTCTTTCTCAAACGTCTTAGCCGCCCAAGGATTCAGTCCCCATCCCTCATCATTGAGGAAGATACCACGGAACCTGACCGACGGTGTTGCTGAAACATAGTCGGCCTGCACACAAACCTTGTCCATCCGTCGCACCGGAACATCCGCCCACCAGTAGAAAGGCGACACGCCCATCTTCTCGCTCAGGGTGAATGCCCCGTATGCCGCTCCACGACGGTCGCTGCCCGCAATGACAAGAGCCTCGTCCACGCCGGGGAAAGGCTTCTCCACTTGCCTCACCACGAAACGTTCCCAACCGTCTTTCAGCGGAGAAACGTCTATCTTTCCGGCCTCAGCCAGACACCGTATGTAACGGTTTCCACCAGCCGTTCCGAAGATGAAAGCCCACCGTACGCCTTCCATATCCGTACGCAAAACAGCCCCCCGACCGGTCACCCGGCCGACATCTGCTGCAAACAGTCCGGCCACGGTCTTCACCGTCACTCCGTCTGCCTCATCATAGACCACCGCAGCTTCCGACAACAGGAAACTGCCTTTCGTCTCACGGTCGGACACCGTGAGGTTGTCCGCCGCGCAGACTTCTGTTGCCGCCCATGCCACACACAGCACGCTCAACAGAATGTTCTTCACCACCTGTTTCATAAAGCTACACCTTATTATAATATATACCTTATTATATATAGCAACTGAGGCTACTCGTCCACCACCTGCCAGCGGAACACCGTCCCGTCACGGCGGTCGGGCAGTGTACCCGGCCAATCAGCCGAATAAGGCTCGCCCGTTTCCGGATGGAGGCCCACATAGCGATGGGTTTTCAACGAAAGCAACATGCACTGTCCGTCCAGCATATCCTGCCACATGAACAAGCTTCCCTCCGACTCCTCTTTCAGTAAACGAACATCCGAAGACAGCCCGGCTCCCACCACGGTGACGAATCCCGTACCGTTCAACGCCTCCAAGGCCACCCGGCCCTGCCCACGGTCGTGCACCCGGAAACGGCAACCGTCGCCTTTGGCATCCTTACTGTTCCGACCCGCAGAATGCAACATGCCGTGAGGATTAGCCCATGCCAGGTTGCCAGACCCAAGATTTACCAAAGTAATGACCTTGCCCACAGGCAGGTTTCCGCTGCGATCAGCCATCGGTTCGTCCAGCCTGAAGTCGTCGAACTGGGCATAACCGCCCTCCTTGTCCACCGTGTTGTAAGCAAAGAGAGCGTAGCGCGTGCCCTGGAATGTCTTCAACTGATAGGGCATCCGCACACTGTCGCCGATGTTGGTGAAGTTCACCCCATCGGAACTATAACTGAACTGGGCCAGCGCACGATGAAAGTCACCCGTTATGCGCAGATACATGACAGACGAGGCTGCGGCCTCCTTGCGCAGGTCTGCATCCTGATCGTACCAGTTCAAGGCATATTCGCTCTTGCTTTTCTTCGCCAGTCCCAAGGTGGCATAAGGCATATTCAGCAGCCCAAGTCCGGCTACGTCACCCGTCTTCAGCCGGGAGGCATCCACTTTCACCGTAGCAATCGACACAGGCCCCACACCACGTTGGGTCAACGTGTTCCTGGCCCAAAGGAAGCTTCTGGCAGGTAAAGTGGAGATTCGCAGTTTGCCACCTGTCAGTTTCCACTTGCCATCCACCGGCTCGTGGTTCCACTGCCACACGGGCAGCAGTTCCTTACCGTCGAAACTGTCGTTCCGCTGATAAGGTGCATGGGGCTTCTCGTCGGATCCCACTTCGGGCTTGAACCACGTGCGCGGCGAGCGTCCGAGATTCCCCGGCAATCCGAAATAGGGCCAACCGTCTACCCATGTCACCGGCGAAAGACAAGTGGTACGACCCACGGCCATGAAGTCCACCATGGAGAATCCCCACCACTCACCGTTGGGCAGGTCCACAATGCCGCCCTGATGCAAGGGCACGGCAGCCAGATAGTTCCCTTCTGGTTCATTAACCTTGAAATTGAACCCGTCCTCCGGCACAGGTGCTCCGAGGCCTACGTTGTTCACCGTCATGGCACGCATGGTGCCGAATGTCTCTTTCGCGCTGATGGTCACCGTCTCATAGGGTCCTTCAGGACGGTCGGCACGTGCACACTGCATCCGCCCCACGGGGGCGAAATTGGCACTTATGATGTAGTACTTCCCGTTAATTTTATAGAAGTGATGGCCCTCGCCCATGGCATTTCCCGCCGGAATGATAATCCGCTCGCTGCCCTCCACATAGCCGCTGAAGTCGGGCTTGATTTCAATCATCCTCACTTCGTTATATTTGTACACGGCATATATCTTGCCGTCGTCATCAAACAGCACGGAGAGGTCATAGATGTTCCCGCCCATATTGATATGCTCCCACGGTCCGGCGGGATTCTCGGCAATGAACACCTGCATGCCGTGCCCGTTGATGTTGGAGAACACATAGAACTTGCCGTCATGATAACGGATACAGGGTGCCCAGATGCCCTGTCCGTATGCCTCTTTCCCGTTTTCCAGACGGAACTCGTCACCCATGTTGAAACGGTCGAAGCAGTAACTCAGGAACTCCCAGTTCACCAAGTCCCTGGAATGGAGAATCACAAGGCCCGGCGTGCAGTGCATGGTCGTTCCGGCCAGATAGAAATCATCGCCCACCCGGATAAGATCAGGATCGGAAAACTCGTCGTAAAACAACGGGTTGGTGAAGGTTCCATTCCCGTTATCCGCCGTCCATGAATCCGTATGTGCTGTCAAGGTTACAGCACACAACGACATAAACCATGCAATGATTGTTCTCATCACTCAACACCTTTTTCGGAATCCATCAGCCGTACTTCGTAAAGACGCGGTGTAACGCCTTGTCCTTCCGGAGAGAATTTCACGGTCAACACTTCTTTTCCTTCAACATTTTCAGGCAGTTCCACTACTGCGGTCTTCATGCCGCGCCCGCCTTCAAGTCTCACCATAACGGACTGGCCTCCGTCTACCGACAGCATCAGACTGGCCGCATCGTCCGCCATATACTCCAACCGCAGGCTGTTCACCGCACGGCCATTCGTCCGCATCCGGTAAGAGAACCATCCCTCTTTCTCCGCACTGCGCCAATGACGGTCGTTGTCACTTCCCGTACGCGAACGTTCTGATTGGATGAAATGATCACTTTCCGGCTGTTGCTCTCCGCAGATGACCTTATCTGCCGTTGCAGCCTCCAGAGCCTGACGCTTGCGTTCTGCCGCAGCCAAAGCCTCCTGCTGGGCTTTCAGCCTTTCGGTCGACACCATCGGCCAATACACCATGTAGCGGCATTCATATAAACGATTGAAAGGTTCGAGCGTCATACCCTCATAACGCGACGGGTACAGACCGGTGAGCTGGAACGTAAGTGGCTTTCCATCCACCTTTCTGATGTGCGACAACACATCTGCCGTATCACCGACCAGAACCGGCATGTCCTGCAAAGACCACTGCGGACCGCCGGCAATGTGTCCGCCCCGGCTGTCATCGGCAAACAGTCCGGCCTGATCCTGCTTCCCCATACGGGAGGCCAGAACGACAGGACCGTACAGGAATGAATAGTTCGGCGAGCCATCGGGCAACCGCACAGCCCGCAACGACATCGGCAATGACAGCTTCACCTTGTCGCCATTCTGCCACGTCCGCTGTAATTGCACGTAACCGTCCGATGCATTCACGGTCTGCTTCTCCCCGTTCACCGTCAATGTCATTTGAGAGACATCGGCCCATTCCGGCACACGGAACTTCACGGTAAACGTACGCGCTTTCTTCATGGTGAAGAGCAACGAGGTGGCTTCTTCCTCAGGGAAAGCAGTCTGCTGCTCCACATTCACCTTTCCCCACTGCAACAAGGAGGGAATGAACAGATTCACATAAAGTTCATCCTCACCCGAATGAGCATAAATCATCTCCCCATAGCGGGCATGGTTCTCCATTCCGGAGCCGACACAACACCAGAAACTGGTCTGCGGCTGGGAATAGACACGGTAATGCCCCGAACGCATCGGCGTGAAATAGACAAAACCGCCCTGCACGGGATCAATCGTAGACAGTATATGATTGAACAAAGCCCGTTCATAATAATCCATATAGCGGGAGTCTCCGCTGGTCTGATAGAGCATCTTGGTCAGACGCAGCATATTATAGGTGTTACATGTCTCCGGCCCTTGCTCACTGGTGAGCATACTGGAAAAGTCTTCTGCCGGATGGAAATGCTCACGTACGCTGTTACCGCCAATGGTTATGCTACGGCGCGTCACCACCGTCTCCCAAAAGAAACGTGCCGCCTCGTCCCAGTCCGCATTCCCCTCCAAATCGGCAATACGCTTATAGCCGATCACCTTGGGGATCTGTGTATTGGCATGTTTTCCCGTCAGCTGGTCCTCATGTTTCAACAAGGGGTCCAAAATGGCCTGATGAGAGAAGCGATGTGCCAGCTTCAGGTAAGCGTCGTCTCCGGTAATGTAGCTCACATCTGCGAATATCTCGTTCAATCCTCCATGTTCACTGCGGAGCATGTCCTGCATCTGTTCGTCTGTCAGATTCTCCGTAAGGCTCATCATCCAGTCTGTCAGCTTCACCAGCATCTCACCGGCCTCCTTACAGCCTGCCACTTCATAAGCATCCCGCAATCCGGCATACGTCTTGTGGATATTGTAAAGCGGCACCCAACGGTCGTTCAGTCCGAACGAACTGGCCCGGATGTTTCCTTCCGCAATCTCCGCCCACATCTTTCTGCCATCGGGTACACCGCACAGATAGCCGTCACCCGCAGCATCCTGACAACGTTTCATCTCGGAAAGCATATAGTCCAAACGTCCTTTGATTTCCTGATTTCCCGTAGCCGCATACATATACGACAGGGCCGAAAGATAGTGCCCGCCGATATGTCCGTCCAGACCAGTATTCTCCCAATTGGTATAATTCTCGGCTTTGGGCGGCAGTCCGGCTCCTTTCAGATAAGGGGCCAGCAGGCGGTCCGGATCAATCGCGAGCAAATAGCGTATGTCCAAATCCTCTGCATGCTTGAAAGGACTCTGAGTCAGTCTTACACTACTCACCGGAAATGTTTCCACTTTTGCGGGAATGGATGCACCGACTGCCGACAGGCCAACAACCAGTCCTGCCGCCGCGCACCAAAATTTCTTCATCTTCATCTTCATTTTGTTTATATTATTATCGTTTCATATTAATCTGCCACCGTTCCGCGTGCTTCTACTTCCGCCAGTGCAGGAGACATTTCTCCCTCACCCAACAGGAAAGTGAAACGGATAAAACGTGCTTTCACCGGTTTCTGCAAAGGAATCGTCCACGCACCGTCGCGACGTGAGCCCACCTCAGCCGCTTTCTGCCAATTCACCTCATCGGCAGACACTTCCACGACAATCCGCCCTGCCACCTGCCGGTTCAGTACTGCCGTCACCGAATGCAGCTCCAACGTACGTTCCACATCAAGGGTCAGATACGGTTTTCTGTCGTTTGCCGTCGGCTGCCAATAAGTAGCAGTATCACCATCCGCAGCAAAACCCGCCGGACAGCCCTGCACCGCACTGCTGGCAAAAGTGGGACTGTCAGGACCGTAACGCTGCAACTCCTTCTTTTCTGTCTCCTTCACATAACGTACATAAGGACGTTCTGTTACCTGCCGCGACTTTCCTTCCTCATAATCAGGCGCACCGACAAACTCCAATTCTACCCGTGCCGGCTCCAAACCAGCCGAAGTGGCCTCTACGACAGTCCGCCCGGCATAATAAGCCCGTAAGGCAATGGCCGCCTTACCATCCTGAATACGGATATCACTATCCGCAGAGAATGCTATGCTCCGCCCCGTGGGGAACTCCCCCGGACCGGACACCACAGACAGACACACATCGGGACTGTTGCTCAGCTCACGGCCATCCCGGTCCAGCACCGTGACAACCAACTGCACATCATCAGTGCCATCGGCCCGTATGCCCGCAGTCTTTGAAGTTTCCAGTCTCAATCTGGCCGGGACGCCCTCCACAGGCCATTCCGGCGGTGACTTGTGCCCGTATTCATTACGATACCAATACCACGAACGCTTGGGCAGACGGAAATAGTCCACAATGCCCATCTTGGCCATATTCTCTCCGAAAAGACTGCCATGGTCAAAGCCGCACCAGATAATCTGCCCGCTGCGCCACGCGCGGCCTCTCCAGCCTTCATCACGTGCCAGATCACCCCATCCGGGGATATAACGGCCCGGACGGTCGGAGGTGGTACTGCCATATTCCGTCACTACACTGGGGATTCCGGGCGACTGGAAATCTTCGATGCGCGCACCGTCGCCATTATATCCGGCAATGTCACCGATATGATCTATCCGGTCAACGCCTAAAGGACGCTGCGCCCCTCCCACAGCTGCCGGACGGGTCGGGTCCAGTTCGTGCACCTTGTCCGTCAGTTTCTTTAACAACTGCTTTACGCCCGGAATCGTTTTGCCATCCGTAAAAAAAGGTTCGTTAGAAACGCTCCATACAACAATAGACGGATGGTTGCGATGAATGCGGATCATGTCTTCCAGCTGCTGAAGAACATTCTGCTCAAAACCTGCAATGTCGCTCTCCTTTACCGGATAGGCACTCGCCGTCCAGCCTCCATCTACTTTCGGTCCCGCCGTACCCCAGAACGAGGTTTCCGACCAGAAGAGCATCCCCACGCGGTCGCATGCCCTGGAGAAAGCCGGAGAATGGGGATAATGGCTCCCTCTAATAATATCAAAGCCAGCCTCTTTCATCATTTTCACGTCGCGACGCATGGCCTCTTCCGTAACGGCATCACCCCATCCGGCCTGGTCCTGGTGCACATTGGCCCCATGAAAGAACAGGTGCTTGCCGTTCAGAAAGAATCCCTTGTCTGCTGTCCATTTGAACCAACGGAAGCCGAACTCCGTCTCTTCGCGGTCCACCAGTTTGCGTCCTTCATAAAGTTCGCTCACCAAGGTGTACAGACGCGGAGAAGACGGACTCCACAAAGCGATTCCGGCAATCTCTTCCGTAGTGAGGTCAAACTGTTTCACCGTCCCCGTTTCCACACGTCCGGCGGTCTCCCCCGTGGCTACAGTGCGACCGGTATCGTCTTTCACCAGTATCTTCAATGCATACTCTCCGGTTTTCTCCGTATTATTACGCACCGCCGTCTGCACGCGTACCGTTGACGAACGCCCGGCCCGTTCCTCCAGTGTCGGCGTCGTGACGAACGTACCATACCAGTCAATGTGCACAGGATGCTTCTTCATCAGCCTCACATTACGGTAGATGCCACCGCTGAACACATGCTCACCGCCCCTCGGAGCCACGTCCGCCTGCCACAGGTTGTTCACTCTTACGGCAATCTGGTTCGCCCCCCGCTTCACATAAGGAGTAATACGGATGTTGAAACCGGTATATCCGCCCCGATGTGTTCCGGCCAATTGCCCGTTGACATAGACTTCAGCCTCCTGGAACACACCGTCGAACTCCAGAAACAAGTCCCTCTTCAGGTCCTTTTTGGTGAAATCCACCGTTTTGCGATACCAGCCATATCCCGTATAGAAGTCCTTGGACAGGAAATAAGGGATGCTGAAAGAATGGGGCAACCCTACTGTTTCCCATCCGGAATCATCATAATCTGCCTGCTTAGCTCCGGGACAGTCGCCACGGCGATACTGCCACTCACGGTTCAGATTGACAACCTCCCGACCGGTGTTCGCTGCCCACAAGACAGGAACATTCATCATCAGGCATAACACACATAATATTTTTCTCAACATATCTTGACTTACTTCATATATAATAGTCCCGCATATCAAGGTCTGATCGCATACGGACTTTCCGGCATGCCGTTCCGCGTCTCCTCATAACCGCCGCAATCCACCGTAATCTGTTCCAGCACAATGCCGGGCTGCAAGGGACGGTATTCCAGCACATGACTGCCCTGCGTTGCCTGACCGAGCGGCAGGCGCACCCGCTTGCGGATAACGCGCGAGGCCGCCGTGGGGTACATCAGCGTGTATTTGTTCTCCCATATCAGGTCCTGATTCAGTCCGATCCGCTGTGCTGCGCTCCCGTCCAAGGAGAATGTGGCATAATGCCCTCCCGGCAGGAAAGGCATGGTCACGGCGAAAGTCAGCCATACATCCACGGAATCAGCCTCCGTGTCCAGTTCCATCCGGTAGACAGCCCGTGCTCCGTCCGTCCCGACTGTGTAGGGCATGAGTGCCAGCCCCGAACGCGAACGGCCCAGTCCCGGAATTATGTTCCAGCGGGCTTCTGTCGCATCCGTGCAGTCGAACACGTGTTCGGCCTCCATTGCCACCACTCCCCTGTACTGGCGGAACACATGGCCCTTGCGCAGTGACGACAAACCATCGCCCTGCCTCTCCACCTCCACGCGCACCACTTCCGGCATACGGTTATAGCGCGGCGCATGCCATTCTGCATATCCGATGTGCACCTGGTCCATCATGTGATTCCATTTTCCACCTGCCAGACGATGATTGTAGTCATGGCACAACAGGGAATCGCGCTCAAAGCATTCCTCCACACGGTCGGCCCATCTGTTGGCCTCCGGATTCTTCTCCTCCGCCAGCTTGCGGTTCATCGCCTGCGCGTAGTACATGTCATAGAGGTTGGCCATGCCCTGGATGGGGAAAAGCACCAGTTCCTGATAGGCGTCCCTGTATTCGCCGGGCAGCGTCAGGAACTGCCGGAGCGCACGGGCCTCCAAAGCCATGAACTCATCGCGCACGGCCTTGAATTCCCCACTCTCCAGATTATACGTTTCAGCATCCAACATCTCTGCCGTTACCCGTGAGACATAACGCCCATAGGCCGACAGGAGTTCCGCCGCCTCGCGGGCTTGCTCCGGACCGAACTGACGGGCACAGAACGCTTCGGCATACGCCTGTAAATTATCAGCCCTGAACCGTTCCGGATTCCAAGCCATTTCCATAAAGAAGTCAATGGCATATTCGTGCGGCTTGATGTCGCCCACATTCAGCATCCACAGACGGTCCACCCCGTAGTCGTAAGTGGCCTGCAACTGTTCCCACATTTCCGGCAGGGCCGACATGGTCAGCCATTTGCTGGCTCTCGGCGCACCATAATATCCCACGTGGTAATACATGCCATACCCACCAGGATGCCGTTCCTTCCCAAGGTCCGGCAAACGGCGGACATGACCGAAATTGTCATCACAAAGCATGATAATCACATCGTCAGGAACTTCCAGACCGCCATCATAATAGTCCAGGACTTCGCTGTAGAGCGTCCATACCTGCGGTACTTCGCGCGCTGGCCGTCCGGCCGCACGCCGGATAATCCTGCGCTGCTCGGCAATGATTTCCTCCATCACCCGGAAGTTGGCCTCCCGGCTTCCGGCATCCGTCATCGGGCGGTCTTCATCCCCACGCATCCCGATGGTCACCAGACTCTCATAGTCTTTGGTGTTCTCTATGCCTTCGCTGAAGAAACGCTTGATGGCCCCCTTGTTGGTCAGCCAGTTCCATTCCCCGTTACCATAGTCCTGCTTGTGCCGCATCCATTCCTGTTGCGAACGTTGCATCGGCTCATGATGTGAGGTCCCGATGACAATGCCATACTCATCAGCCAGACGGGGATTCTCCGGATCGTCTTCATTGAAACAGTTACCGGCATACAGTCCGTCCGCATCGCGAAGTTCGGGCACCAAAGGCTTGTATTCCTTGAACGACCCCCACATGGCGGGCCAAAGGGTGTTGGCCTTCAAACGCAGCAGCAATTCATAGACATGGGCGTACATCTTGCTGTTCATCCCGCCGAATTTTTCCCGTGCCCATGCCGTCATGCAGGGGAACTCATCGTTGATAAAAATGCCGCGATATTTCACTTTCGGTTCCCCAGAGGCCCGGTAACCGGACTTGACATAAGCTGCATCCCGATGGCACACCGGCACATCTGCCCACCAATACCATGGCGAGACGCCCAACTGACGGGACAGCTCATAAATACCATATATGGTACCGCGCTTGTCGCTTCCGGCGATGACCAAGGCACGGGGTACATTTGCTGACGGTTTCTCCACCACGGCAACGACAAAACTCTCCCACTTGCCTTCCAAATCCTCCGCATGCAAGAGTCCGGAATCTAGCAGTTCCGTCACCCGTTTGCTCCTTCCCACGGTTCCGATGATGACAGGAAGCTGTGCCCCATCGTCCATCGTCACCCGCGGCGAACGTCCTGTCACCCGGCAGATGTCTTTCTGCAAATCACCGATAGCCCTCACCACGCCGGCATATTCACCGTCGTCATAGCACAACGCGGCAACCTCCTTTTCCGTCACCAACGGAAAAGCACCGGGCACGGACTCGCTGCATACCCATTCTTCAGCCCGCATGCCTAACGTCGAGACACAGGAAAAGAAGCACATCAGCAACAACGTCTTCACGCACCCTACATTCATCTGTTTCTGTTTTTGACACATTTCATTTTTCATATTGCCAGACAATGCTTCTCCCCATCGTCTATACGCCCCGGAAAGTATAAGTCTTTCCCGGACGGGTATCCACATCGTATTCATAAACCGTCGGAAGCTCTGCCTCGACCGTTCCGCTCAACTTGGGAGAACGCAAAGGCTCTTTTACGTCAGCCGGGGCCAGCAGCTCATTCGGACACCCGCCCTCAGCTTTCCGCAGTCCGCGGCCCTTCAACGGAACTTGCGAACGGATGCGCAATGTGCCGCCGATAGCGGAACGCACAACAGCCGTCGTCAACCGTCCTTCAGCCCATTCCATATCCACTTCGTATCCCCCACGGGCACACAATCCGCTCACCTTACCTTTGCTCCAGGCTTCAGGCAATGCGGGCAAAAGGTGTACGGCCCCATCATGACTCTGCAACAACATCTCGGCGATGCCGGCTGTCGCTCCGAAATTACCGTCTATCTGGAACGGAGGATGCGCATCGAACATATTCGGATAGGTGCGTCCCTCCGGATATTCTTTTGCCTTCTCATCCGAAGGTAACAGCCTGAGCATATTACTAATCAGCCGATAAGCATGATCACCGTCCAGCATACGGGCCCAGAAATTGATTTTCCAGCCGATGCTCCACCCCGTTGCCTGGTCGCCCCGTTGCTCCAATGTAGTACGGGCCGCCTGGAACAAGTCGGGATGACTGAAGGGTGAAATCTGATTGCTTGGGTACAGACCGTACAGATGTGAGATATGACGGTGCTCGTCTGTCGGATTGTCCACATCCTCCAGCCATTCCTGCAACTGCCCATGTTGCCCGATCTGCATGGGCGGAAGACGGTCCGCCATCTGACGCAAAGAGTCCTGGAAAGCCTGACTGTCGCCCACAATGCGGGCTGCGGCAAGCGTATTCCGCAACGCATCGAAAGCAATCTGGTTGTCCATGGTGCAACCCGCCGTCACCGGTCCGTGCTCCGGAGAGACGGACGGTGAAATCACCCACCAATGATAACGGGGATGTTCCGTCAGGAAATCCATGTAGAACTGTGCCGTGCCTTTCAGAACGGGATAATAGGTTTTCAGGAAATCGCGGTCGCCCGTAAAGAGATAATGCTGCCACAGATGCTGCGCCAGCCAGGCACCGCCGCTCGGCCACATGCCCGCTGCAGCAAAATCCACCACGCCGCAGATGCGCCACAAATCCGTATTGTGATGGGCCACCCATCCCCGGCAGCCATACATCTCGCGGGCCGTCTGCGCACCGGTCTCGGACAAATCCTGCAACATGCCGAACAACGGTTCGTGCATCTCGCTCAGATTGGTCACCTCGGCAGGCCAATAGTTCATCTCCGTGTTGATGTTGATGGTGTATTTGCTGTCCCAAGGAGCATGCGTACTGCGGTTCCAGACGCCCTGCAGATTAGCCGGCTGCCCACCGGGCTGCGATGAGGAAATCAGCAGATAGCGCCCGTATTGGAACAACAGCACGGGCAACGAGACGTCATTCCCCTTATGAAAGTCGCGGATACGGATGTCGGTTTCCAGTTTATCGGCACCGTCCGTCCCGTCACCGATGTTCAGCTGCACCCTGTCGAACAGACTTTTATAGTAATCCACATGCTGCTCAAGTGCTTTCCCGTATGGTCTCTGCACGGCCTGTGCCAGCAACCGGTCGGCCCGTGCCGAGGCATCGCCGCTCACATCATGGTAATTCACGAAGTTTGTGGCGGCAGACAGATAGAGTGTGGCATAAGTAGCCTGCTCAACGCGCAAACTTTTTTCGCCCGAAACCACTTTTCCGTCAGTCAATACCTGTACACGGCCTTCCGCATGCAATGCCGCCTTGATGCCTTCCTGGTCCTGACCGTGACAGACAAAACGGAGAATGCCGTCCTGCACTTCCACTTCATGTTTCAAAGGACTGTCATACCCCACGCTGAACGCCAGCCGGTTCTTTTCGCCTGCCGACAGACGGACGACAAGCACACTGTCCGTGAATGACGCAAAGACCGTGCGGGTATAGGTCACGCCGTCCACCTCGTAACGGGTTGTTGCCGTCGCATCTTCCAGATTCAGGTCGCGGTAAAAGCCCGTGACCCCGTCATGTCCGGGGAAATCCAGACGCAGGCTTCCCATCGTCAGATAGCTCATGCCATGCTGCCGCGTCAGGAAATTGGCGTCAATCAGCCGCTGTGCCTCTCTGTTTTTTCCTTCAAAAATCAGCTGACGCACAATGGGCAGCACATAGCGTGCATTCGGATTATTGTTGTCATACGGTCCTCCGGCCCAGAAAGTCTCTTCGTTCAACTGGATTTCCTCATGCTCCGTCCCGCCATAGACCATCGCCCCAAGGCGTGAGTTGCCCACGGGCAAGGCTTCAGTCCAGTTCTGCGCCGGACGGCTGTACCACAATTTCAGGTCCGCCGGACTGACTGTTGAGAAACTGACGGAAAACAGAACGAGAAGAATAAAAAGTTTTTTCATGATATTCGTTTTTATTAATGAATAACATTCAGCAAACAAAAATACGAAAAAAAACAGTTCATCCGCTGTCAGCGTCCGGATTTTCTTGCCTGCTTCCACGTTCTGACCGTGCCGTCGGCATAACGTGCCTTGACAATCACCATCCCTTCACGTTGCAGCCCGGCACGTTTCCCGTCCAAGTCATAATATTCTACTGCGACAGGTTCGGCCACGACCTCCGCCGGTTTCACCGCCGTGACAAAGTCCAGGAAATCGGCCAGCCGCTCTTCCAAAACAGCAGAGGCGGATTCCAGCTGCGTTTCTGCGGAAAGATCCATCCGTTCTTCCGCATAAATGTCCACGGCTTCCCGCAAAGAAATATAAGCTGTCTGCTGCTCATACACGGCGTTTCCCGCATAACGGTCCACACAATCCTTCGCAGCCCCATAGGCCGTAAAGTAGCGGTCCACACAGGCTTTCCGCACATTCAACGGCTCTGCGGCTTCCGTTATGGCCCGTGTGGCAGCCTCATACTCAGTAGGCGAGGTGGAACTCCAGTCCTCGTATTGCTCCAACACTTTACGTAAAGCCTCGCGCAGTTCCTCGGAATCGCTGTATCTTTCGCCCTCCGTGTCGGCATAAAGCTGCTGTGCAGGCTGCAATGCCCGCAAGAATCCCCCCTTATACACATCGGCTACAGACGGTGCCGTCGTGAGTTTCACCTTCCCCAAAATAACGGAGTTCCAACCTTGCGACATACTGAATTCCAGACGATAGTTTCCGGCTTCCGACACTTCGAAAGCATATTCGTGCGCTTGTGCCCCGGAAACAGGAGCCGTCGTAGACTCATTCAGACAGCCCGTTGACGACAGTCCGCTGCGCGAAAATACCGTCTCACCGTCCTCCACACCGCTGACTGTCACGTCAAACGTGGCCTTTCCGCTGGCCGAACCTGCACTCCAGTATATAGAGCTGAACGACAACAGATACTTTCCGGGTTGGAGATACAAGCGATAATCTTCCACATCGCCATAATAGAAACGGCAGACGTCATAGTCGCGGGCACTCAGATAGAAGCCGGAATCGAAATCTCCTCCCGTCGGGAAATATTTCAGGCGTGCACCACCCGTGTTGACACTGCCCGGCTCTTTCTCGTCTTTCGAGCCGTCGGAACGGCTGTTCACACGCCACCATCCCTGCGGTATGCCTTCGCCCACTGCAGCCTGTTCTGCCATCCAGTCCGGCAACAGCAAAGTGTCGATAGCCAAATCCATGCCCACTTCAGTGAATCCGTAAGTGTAACGGAACGACAGCGATGCAATCTTGCCGCCTTTTTCGTTCACGACGTTACGAATCGTCAGGACATACTCGCCGTCGGCAGGCTCAACCTGCTCCGGCAAAGAGAGCGACAGCGTAGTGTTCCATCCCTCAGTGACTGCCTGCAGGGAATAGACTTCCCCCTCGCCGACAAGTTCGGCAGTCACTTGTCCGCAATCAACCTTTTCGTTGAACACGAACTCAAATTGCGAAGTACTTGTCGGCAAATCAAAAGACCGGTCTTCAGGCTGTGCCGAAACCAGCGAAGGCGGTTCCGGCTCTTCCGGTCCCAGTGCATAGCGTTTACAGAAATTCCAGATTTCCTGCGTCGTTATCACGCTCGCTGCATCGTTGGAATGCCAGTGTCCTTTCCCTTCAATGGAAATGAGGACGACTTCCACTCCATCCTTTCCACCTGCATATCTGGTATAGGTTGCAGCCGACCCCGGTTTGTTCGCCGGATAGGGTTTGATGACTTCCGGTGTCATGTTGCAGCCGTCAAACTCGGCCCATTTCTTCACATAGTCCGGAATGCTGCCATAGCCTCCGGCCGGATGACTTGCGTCTCCGTTATACCACACCACATTGTCGGCGGTTCCGTGAGTATGTATGATAGGCACAGGACGCGTACCGGACGGATCACGGTAATCTACGGGGATGCCGCTCACCGGACCGAAAGCCGCAATCTTGTCTCCCATTTTAGCCATGGCGTGATAAGTCATCATGCCGCCCATGGAAAATCCTGTGAGATATACCCGGTTGCGATTGATATGATGCCGGCTGTACATCGTATCAATGATCGTCTCGATGAAGCGGATATCGGTATCTCCACTGATATCCCATGCCTTGTTGATTCCGTTAGGGTAGACCACGACGAACTTGGCCGTATCGGCCACAGCCTCCCAGTTGGTCTGCCCGCGCTGATAGTTGGCATCCTGACTCATGCCATGCAATGAAATGACCAAAGGCGGATTATAAGGCAAGTCCTCCGGAGCGTAGGTAATCATGTTGCGCACCGTACCGTCTACTGTGATATTTTCCTGAGCCTGGACCTGAACCGGCAGGAGTCCGCAGGCCAGGGAAAGCCATAATGTTGAAGATATTTTTTTCATGATAAATTGTTTTTAAAGTATGAAAGAATGGAGTTTACTGACGGTCTTTACCCAAAAGATAAAGCATCTTTTCGCCATAACGACGGCCCAGTTCGCGATAACCGGCAGCATCGAAGTGCAAAGAGTCTGTCGCACAGGTGCATCCGGCAGAGGAAACGAAGTCTGCGGTCGGAATCGCCTGCGGCAAGGTGCGGATGATGTTGTTCATTGATGCACACGTACCGCCCTGATCGGCGTTCACCACCTCGCCGGCCAACAGAGGCACGTCCTCGGCTTTCAGGTTCAGGTCTTTCAGAAGGCATTCATACACACTCTTTACCTTTTCGGGCCATGTCCTGTCGCCCGTGTTCGACTCTCCCTGATGGATTAATATGCCCTTGATGACACCATCTTTCTGTGCCGCGCGGGCCAATTCCACCAACCGTGCATACGGATTGTTGTCATAGGCAGCCAACGGTCCCTTCATCCAGTCCGGCGCACGGTGCTTTACATAATTGTCGATACTGTCTTTCATGAACGTCTCGATATGGCAGCCGCCAATGGCCACATTGATGACCCCCACACGGACATTCTCCGGAAGCGTGGCCACCAGCGTCCGGCCGAAATAATCCACCGGTGTCAGCCCCGTGTTGGAACGGCAAAGCGGCGGAACGGCCTTATACCATTTCCCCTGTTCACGTTTGCGCTGCTTGTCGTCCACTGCCGCCATCATCAGGAAACGGTCGCTCACGCCATGCAGGTCGCGGATTTCCACCCGTGCATTGCCCTCCATGTTCGACTGTCCCAGACAGAGGAATACATAAAAGTTCGGATCGGGCTTAGCCGCACTCTGCGCCATCATCCACCCGGCCACACACAACATACAAAATGTCAACACATATTTTCTCATTTTTTCGTCCTCCTTTAACCTGTTAATTCATATCCAGTTGCAGCTTTTCATAATGGAAATAATCTACATCCACATGCCCGCCTGCCGCTTTCGTGGCATAGTTGAAGATGCCGAACTTCGTCCCCATAAAGAACTTCCTGAAGTCGAAACGCATCTTAAAATCACCTCCCATGCGCTTCCAGTTTTCCCCGTCGGCACTATAATAGAAAGTGGCAATATCACGATGCAGACGGAAATCGGCGTCTACCCTCAGATATACAGTGGCATTTGCGGACAGTTCCACACTGTCTTCCGCATGACTTTCCACAGCCGTCACACGCTTATTCTTGTCCAATTCCACGTCCTGCGACTTCATATAAAGCATCAGACGGTCACCGTCGCGAGCCACTTCCAGCAATCCGGCATGATCGTTGAAAGCCGACAGTCCGGCACGATCACCGTCTTTCATTCCGCTCACGTCCATGGCTATCACGCCGCTGCACCCCGGACCTTCCATACGTTGGGTCAGGGTGTTCCGGGCTTCATAAATACTGGGAACCACCTTGTTGGTCTTCAACCGCAAGAATCCTTTCCGTTCGGTCGTTGTATAAGCTTCATCTATTGGATTATGGTTCCACTGCCAGTTGATTTTCGGCCCTTTTCCGTCGAACTCATCACTCACCACCAAGGGGATTTCCTTTTCTGGCTTCAAGGGAAGCGTCATCGTGGCCGGTATGTGTCCGTCGGCATCGCCCAACATAGGCCATCCATCGACCCAACGACAAGGCGACAGCGTGGGCACACGCCCCACCGCCCCGCGGTCCTGAAAGATCCATCCATACCAGTTGCCCTGCGCATCGTCAACGATAGTGCCCTGTCCCACATAAGGAAAACCGGCAAAGTTATCGCAAAGAATGACTTTCTTTTCATACGGTCCCGTAATACGGTCGGCACGATAGCACAATTGCCGGCGCTTCTGTCCGTTTGGCCAGGAAATCATCAGCAGGTAATATTTTCCGTTGTGCTTCAGCACGCGGCTGCCCTCCAGCAAGCCCGTCTCCTCCGCATCGCGCACATTCAGTGTGGTGTCTATCCCGTCTTTCTTCACTCCGCTCAGGTCGGATTCCAGTTCCATAAGCCGGCCGGTTCCGGAAAACACATACACCCGTCCGTCATCGTCGAAGAACAACGAGGCGTCATGGAAATGATTCATACGGCTGTGCAGAGTCCAACCTTTCATCGGGTCGTCCGTTGTGTATATGAACGAGCGATAAGGCTGGTCGTTCGGCGAGAACAAAGCATAAAACTTCCCGTCATGGTAACGGAGTGACGTGGCCCACTGTCCGCGCCCGTAGACAGTTCCGCCCTCCATATCGTACTTGGGCGTATCGTGCAGCTTGTCGAACAAGTATCCCGTGAGTTCCCAATTCACCAGATCTTTGGAACGCATCACCGGAGCACCGGGCATCAGATGCATCGTCGTGCTCATCATATAAAACCAGTCGCCCACACGAATCACATCCGGATCGGGCAAATCAGCCCAAAGTACCGGATTGGTAAATGAAGCCGCAGGCTGGTCCGCCGCTTGCCGTTGTTGCACGGCATTACAAATCAAAGGCGTATGGGAAAGTGCGACGGACAGTACCAGCGACAACTTAAACATCTTAGTCTTTTTCATATTTGTCCTTTTACAGATTTATTTCATAAACATCCAGTAATCAAAATACATCAACCGGCCGGGCTTGTTGCCTTTGCAGACGAAATAGATGTCATGCACACCGCTCACGCCGCTCACCTCCGTTTCCACCAAGGCCCAGCGGTCATCCCATCCGGTCATCGGCACCTTAATCGTACCCAACAGCTGTCCTTGCACTCCATCGGCCCGCACTTCCATCGTAACACCGCCATTATGGGTTGTACCCACACGCGCCATAAGCCGTGACGGACCGTCCTGCCGGAAGTCCACATCCCTGACTTTGATGTAAGCACCGTCATGCATGGCATTGACAAACACCCCGACTTCTTCGTTCTGTGCAGCTTTCATCCCTTCCGAGAACGCCATAGTCTCCGCTTCGGTCTTACGATAAGGATTCAGTGTTCCCAACCCCTCACGGATACCTTCCGTCATTTTCAAGGGACGGATGGAACCATCAGCGTTAAACTCGACCTGTTCCACGCACACCGAACGGGTAAATCCTGATCCTCCGGGCAGTGCGCCGTTATGGTAGAACAGATAAGTATGTCCCTTATAGTCCACCATGCCGGGATGGTTTGTGAAACTACGCCCCTCGGTAGGCATCAAAGTGCCGGCATATTTCCACGGACCTGTGGGGCTGTCGGCCATCGAATAGCCCAAGTGTTCCGAGATAGGTCCGCCGGCCCACAAGAGATAATAACGGCTGTCGCGCTTGTAAAGCCACGGACCTTCCTCATAAAGCGTAGGCCGTTCGGCCACATTGCCGTCGCGTTTGCCGAAGGCTTCTTCCGTCATGGGTACACGCACGATATCACCGGAATAGGAAATCATGTCCTCGTTCAGCTTCACATAATAGCAAAAAGGATTACCCCAATAAAGATAAGCCTGACCGTCATCATCCACCAGCACGGTGGGGTCTATATCACCTTTCCCACTACTCACCAGCGGTTTCCCCAACGGATCGTAAAACGGACCTGCGGGATTGTCGGCCACGGCTACTCCGATGGCACCGCCTCCTTTCTTCATCGTCACCGGAACATAGGCATAGAACTTGCCGTCACGCTCCACACACTGCATGGCCCAGGCGTCACCTTTGGCCCAACTGAAGGTCTTGTAAGAAAGAGGTACCCCATGATCGGTCCAGTTCACCATGTCGGTGGTGGAATAAAGTTTCCAGTCGTTCATCACAAACCACGTCGAAGCGTCCTCGTCATGGCTGGTATAAAGATAGAGTCTGTCGCCGGACACCATCGGTGCGGGGTCTGCCGTGTACATGGTTTGTACAATCGGGTTCTGGGCCGTCCCCACCAAAGGACACATTCCCAGGAAGAACAATAAAAAGTTTTGCTTCAACATATTTCTTTTACAGTTTAAATTCAGTTTTTGACCTTCTCACATCCCGACGCCCTGTCGGGCACATTCAGGAGGCCTCATCGAATTTCCAATAATCCAGGTTGAACAAGGCATGAGGCTGTTTTCCTCTGAACACAAGATACAGGTCATGCACTCCCGGCACGCTCTTCACCTTGACGGTGAACTCTTTCCAGTTTTCCCATTCACCGGTATAAGGAATATTCAGGATGCCCAGCACCTCACCTTCCAGACTGTCCAGCCGCAATTCTATCTGTCCGCCAAAATAACGGCTGGAAGCTGCGGCCATGAAACCGGACGCTCCTGACGGACCGAAATTCACATCACGTACCTTAATATAATCACCATGATGAATATCCGTCACATATACGCCCCGCACCGCATCCGTTCTTGTAGTCACACCTTCCGACCAGGCTATGGTCTCGGCCTGCGTCCGACGGTAGGGATCGAGCGTACCCACACCTTTCTTTATGCCTTGGTCTGTCATGTGCAGTTCTGGAATCCGGCCGTCTGCTTCATATTTGAACTCTTCCACACATACCGAACGGCAATAGCTGTGTCCGCCCGGCAGCGCATCATTATGATAGAAGAAGTAAGAATGCCCCTTATAATCCACAATAGCCGGATGGTTGGTGTTACTTCCGCGTTCCAAAGGCATCACCACTCCCTGAGCTTTCCAGCTTCCCCCAGCCGACTCAGCCATGGAATAGTGGATAGATTCAGGAAAACCTGACGCATATATCAGATAATAATTCCCGCCACGCTTGTAAAGCCACGGCGCTTCTGTGAAACCGCCGGAGAAAGCAAGGGAATCCAGACGGTCCATAGCCTCTATATCACCGTCAAGAGTCAGCATGTCCGCTTTCAGCTTTGCGCGGTAGCACACTCCATTACCCCAATAGAGCCAAGCCTGCCCGTCGTCGTCGATCATCACCGTCGGGTCGAGATCGTCCCAACTGTGTTTGGCGTAAGTGGTCATATCGTTCGTCACCAGCCCATGTCCCAAGGCATCCCTGAACGGACCGTAGGGACTGTCCGCTAAGGCCACGCCGACAGAGGAGCCCGGATTACGGCGATTCTGCGAAGAGATGTACCAATAGAACTTGCCGTTCCGCGGAATGCACTGCGCGGCACTCGCGTCGCCTGCCGACCATGCGAACGCGCTGGTCTTCAACGGAGCACCATGGTCGGTCCAGTTTACCATATCGGTAGTGGTGTACAGACGGTACTCCCGCATGAGATAGGATTTCTTCGGAGCGTCTTTTTCATCACACCCCACATACAGATACAAGGTGTCGCCGTACACCATCGGTGCAGGATCGGCCGTGTAATGAGTCTGCACAATCGGATTCTGGGCCTTCAGTCCCACTGCCAACAGTCCCAGTCCAAACAATATTGCTTTACGTTTCATCATTCATCCTTATGTTTATTCATCCATCATCTTACTGTCCTTATTTGCCCGTTCACCCATGGCGAGCTTCCTTTGCTCACCGTCAGCATCGGTCTGCAGACTGTTTATTTTTCCGTCTGCACCACAGTACGTTTCACTTCCGCCGGTTTTTCATCTGCAAACGGGTTGACCACTTTCAAAGCCTCGGTCTGCGATTTCGGTGCAACGGTGACACCGGCCTCGGTCTGTTCCACGAAAGCCATCCGTCCGTCGGGATAATAATAAAGATAATCCGCACAAACGCTGCGACGCCCTGTGGCTGCGCCCTGTCCGTCAAGGGTCAGCCCACCATTGTGATAGAACAGATACCACTGTCCGTTGAATTCCACAATTCCCGGATGAATGGTGAAACTGTTCCGGGCTGTTCCGGTCAATGCGCCCTGATACGTCCACGTTCCGTCGATTTCCTTAGCCGTAGCATAATGCATCATCTCACTACCCTTTCCCATGGAGGCGTAAGTGAGATAGTACAGGTCGCCCCGCTTGTGCAGCCACGGCCCTTCCACGTAATGGGGAAGCTCAAGAATCTCTATAGGTCCGTCCAGACTCACCATGTCCGGTTTGAGTCTGGCAATGAAACAGGTGCCATTGCCCCAACAAAGCCACGGTGTCCCGTGGTCGTCAATGAGCACTGTGGGGTCGATGTCGTTCCACCAGCCACGCTCGCCGTTCGGTGTCATCTTATCCGTAATCAGCGGTTTGCCTATCGCATCCTTGAACGGTCCGGTGGGCGTATCCCCTACAGCCACGCCGATGGCCTTGCAATTCAACGGCGCACCGGCCTGCACTGTTGTATAATAGTAGAACTTGCCGTCCTTCTCCACCACCTGCGAGGCCCAGGCTTCGCCCACGGCCCAGTCGAAGTCAGTGGGACGCAGCACCGCCCCATGGTCGGTCCAGGTCTTCATGTCGCGGGTGGAATAGCACAGCCACTCCGTGATGTTGAACATCTCATCGCCCTTGGCCTCATCGTGTCCTACATAAAGATACAGCGTTCCGTCGTGCACCATCGGGGCCGGATCTGCCGTAAATTTGTCCGTCACCACCGGATTGCCCTTCAGTGTGAAAGTCGGCGCACCTGTTCCTGCCGGTTCCTTGAACAGCAGGGGCAGGAACTCATTGAGACACCGCCGCCACGTCAGCCATTCGTGATGCGTTCCCGGAGAGGCGTAATAGACGTTTCTGATACCGGCTTCCGTGAGCTGGCGGCTCAGCCGGTCGCTTCCCATCCCTTCTTCAGTACCCTGACCGAGGAAAAGGACGTGCACCTGGCTGTTGAACTTGTCGGCATCGGCAAACACGCCATTATATATTTCTTTCAGATTCTGCCCCGGCGCCATGAGAATGGCCCCGCTGAACGCACCGATGTAGGCGAACTTATCCAAGTTGTTCAAGGTCACCTGGAATGTCTGATGCCCGCCCCACGACAGTCCGGCCATGGCACGGCTGTCGCGATCGGTCCGCACTCTGAAAGTCTTTTCGACAAAAGGAATGATGTCATTCAGCAACACATCGCCGAAGGAAGCCCCGAACTCGTCACGGCTCTCTCCTTTTTTCGCTCCATGTATATATCCGCAATTGCCGTAGTCCATTACGACAATCATCGGACGGCAACGCCCTGACGCAATCTGTCCGTCCAGGATTTCGGCCATGCGGCCCTGCTGGTGCCATCCGCGTTCGTCCTCGCCCATGCCGTGCTGCAGGTAGAGCACGGGATATTTCTGCTCCGGACTGGTTTCATATTCCGCCGGTGTATAGACGAAACAACGTCGCATACGGTCTTCCGTTGCCGAATAATAGTGGCACTCACGCACCTGTCCGTGGGCAATATCCTTGTTAAAGGTATAATATGCCGCTTCTTCCGGCGACTCCGGTATCTCTATGCCGCTGGACATGCGTCCGCACCCATAGAAACAGTCCGACCCCGGATCTGTCACCTGCACCCCGTCTACAAGCAGGAAATAGTAGTGAAAGCCCACTACCAAAGGGTCTGTCGTAACGGTCCACGTGCCTTCGGCATCCTTTTTCATCGGATATTTCCTGCCGCAAATATCGGCCGTCACCGAACGGGCTTCCGGGGCATGCAGACGGAATATGGCCCGATTCAGACTGTCCACCTTGGGATACTCTGCCATCGGTACGTTATACACGGAACTTGTTTCCGCAACACTTGCCTGAGTCTTGGGCAAGACCGACGCCATCATTGCGCAACAAAGGAAACACACGAGCGCAGTACGGCCTCTTGCTATCTGTTGTTTCATAATCTATAACTTAAAACATTCATTTTGTCCTACATCTTTTCTGCTTCCGGCTTGCCGCACCGTCCGCACTGATGTTGCAGCGGCTGCGCTCCGAAATAGCTCGGATGCGCATTGTCCGGGCTGAATACCAGCTGTTCCAATACGATTTCCGGATCCACCATGTAGACCTTGAACGTATGCAGTCCCGGCTTGTCCACCTCGATTTCTGTCGTCAGCCAGCGCAGGTTGTCGAACACCTCACTGCGCATCCGTCCCACGCCGGTCACCAGTTTCAGTTTGCGTTCGCGCGGCGGGAGCGGCTTGAGGTAATTGGCCCTCAGGCGGAGCAGCAGTTCAAAGACATGCTCATGGAAGCCTTTCTTGAAGCCTCCGAACTTTGCGGAAGCCCAACCGCCCAGGCTCGGCCACTCGTCGTTGAGGAAGATGCCGCGGTATTTCACCTTGGGCGATTCCTGCACGTAACGGCCCGGCATCACATAAAGGGCCGCATGCTGCTGCACCGGCACGTCGGCCATATAGTACCAGGGTGAGACGCCGATTTTCTCGGCCAGATCATAAATCCCGAAGATGGTGCCCCGCTTGTCGCTTCCGGCCACCACGAGATTGCCGTCCGACACCTCTATAATATAGCTTTCCCAACATCCTTTTATGGGCGAAACGTCAATCCGTCCTTCTGCAACCAGACTGTCAATCCAGCGGCTGTGCCCCAGCGTACCGGCAATCAGCATGCCCTGCCCTGCCGGCCGTTCCTCCTCCAGCACGGCTGCCGTTCCGGTCACGCGACCGATGTCCGCGGCCAGATTGCGTGCAGCGATATGCACGCCCGGCCAGTCCTGTTCATCTATATATAAAGAAGCGGCTTTCCCCTTGTCCGAAATACAGAATGCTCCGGCCTGCGGAGTGTAGACCACATAGTCCGAGCTGACGGCATGTGCTGTACGTGCAGTCGCCAACAGAGAAAAAAAGACCGTCAAAAAAATCAGGAAATGTTTATTCATACCCGTCAGATCATGTGTTCATTGCTCGCAAAGATACATGAAAACGCTGTTTATCTGTTTCCCTCATGTAACAGATTATTTACCCTGTGTAACAACACTCACTTTTTACTCACTGATACATAAAAAACTGTGCCGGAAAGGCTCCGGCACAGTTTCCACACAAAGCATCCGGTCCGACTTACGGATACAACACTTTCTTCACTTCAACACGGCCGTCCGACAGCACGCGCTTCACGACATTCACTCCCGGCTGCGGTGCGGAGAACATCTGTCCGGAGAGTGAATAGTAGACCACCGAAACGACTTCGGCGTCTGCGTCAGCGTCCACAGCCTCCACGCCTACCGGATTCTCACCGTCGTTGCTCAGGAATACTTCCTTTATATAGACGGGGCTTCCGCCCATGGTCCACAAACCGGCAATATAAATATGTGAGGGGTCGCACTTCGTCCCGTCGGCCTTCTTCATATTCTGCAGATCGATCCGCGCTTCAGTGCCCGTCCCCATGTCGAACATATAAGGATCTGTCCAGTAGCTGGGATTATCGAACAGGCGGAACGACGGCTGGCAAGAGGCGGACTGCTTCAGACGCACCACCAGATAATTATAGGCAGAAAGGTCCAGCCCGGCGTCATACTGCCAGCCACCGAAACCGTAAGGTCCGGTAATTAGACAGCCCGTGCTCTCGTCAAACGAACCGGTCTCCCAGATGGACGGATTGAATCCTTCGGCGGTCAGCGGGAAGGTGGCCACCGCGGCATGCAGCGTGGTGCTCAATGTCTGCCCGCTGTAATCTGTGTAATAAGCCGTTATCTCCACATCGCCGTCTGCCACAGCCTGGATATAGCCATCCCGAATCTCTACCGCTCCCTGCGGAGAGCACTCATAACGGCAGGAGGCTGCCACGTTTTCCGTACGTCCCGAACGGAATGTGGCGGTCAGAACGAGGGCCTGACGGTCACCGATTTTCAGATTCAGCGTCTCGTCGGCTGCCGTAAGCGACGCCAACGACAGGTCGTCTTCCGTATAAGTCTGCAGTGTACCTTCGGCATAATACTTCCTTTCGCTGAACTCCGTTTCGGTAGTGAACCAGTCGATATCGGCATAGCCTCCGGCATCTCCCGCGGCACAGGCGAACAGTCCGACGCGGCTGCCGGTCGTCTCTTCCGCCGTGCCACGCATGGTCCACTCCTCACCGAAGGCCTGATAAGTGCTGTTGTCCGTACTGTAATGGAAAGTCACCCGGTCCGTACCGAAGTTGACCACGGCACGCAGGCAGATTTCCTTGCCGCTCACTTCCTCGCCATAGGTTTCCACCGCCGGTACAGTCGTGCCGTTTTCGTCATACGCGCTCCGGTAATACACCAGCCGATGTTGGCCGTTCTCCATCTTCACACCGATATAAGCATAGGGCTCTTGCATAACGCAAAGTCCGCAGACGTCGCCTTCCTGCAAACCGGAAAGGTCGAAACATGCCGTGGCGTAAGAATCACGGTAACTGTCGGCAGCCGTACCCTCCGTGTCGTAGACGAACAGACGCTGGGTCAACAGAGCGGACGCCTGCCGCAAATCGCCGTCACCGGCCTTACCGGCATGGAGGCGCAAATAGCCCGGACGCTCGAAGATAGACCCGTTGCCGGCTTCCGGACCGCGATTCCATTGCCACTGCAGTCCCATCGACGTTCCGGTGAAAGTCTCATTCGTAGTCAGAGCCGTCATGGGCCAGACCATTCCCACATCAGGTTTGCCGTATGTGGCACCGTCCCGGCTCACGTCGGTCCCGTCGTTGCCGATAACCGGCCAGCCGTCGGTCCACGTCACAGGTTCCAGATAAGGCAGATGGCCTGCCGTGCCATGCTCCTTCGCCAACACGGTCCACCATTCTCCGGTCTGTGTCTGCACCAGACAACCCTTGCGCATCTGCTGTCCTTCAAACACGTTTCCCTCGTGGGCCTCATAGGGTCCGAACAGCTGCGTGGAGCGATAGACCGTCTGCCCTTCCGCACTGCCGTCTACAGCTACATAAAGGTAATAATAATCATCCGTCCGATACAACCGGCAGTTTCCCGTTCCGTCGGCTGCCGCAACAACCTGCTCCGTCTCTGCGGCCCGGAAGTCAGAGTCCAGCCGGGTGATGCTCAACGCTCCGCGGCCATGAGCCAGATAAAGCTCCTCCCCGTCGGAGAACAGGCCTGCATCGCCATAGAAATCGTCCAGCGGCTGCACCTGCCACGGCCCGTCCGGACGTTCGGCCATGAGCAGATAGCTGCGTCCGTCAGCCTCCTCACCGGTTGCGGATGCCGCAAAATAGAGATAGAATCTGCCGTTGCCGTACCCCAGACTGACAGAGCAATGTCCGTCGGCGTATGGTGCCAGCTCGTCCGCCAGTCCCGTTTCTGCCGAGGCATACAGCGACTGCAGGGGCTGTGCACAATAAGTCCAGTTCACCAGGTCGTTCGACTGTAGCAGCGTGACACCGGGGAAACCGGCAGCAGAGGCAGAGGCCAGATAGTAAGTGTCCTCCACACGGATGACATCCGGAGCGGGGAAATCCCCTGCGAGAAGCGGATTGACGAAAGTGCCGTCGCCCTGGTCCGCCGTATAGCGGCAGGTGAACTCCGGATGGGGATAGTCCACCTTGGCATAGTCGGCATACCAATCAAAGCAGGCCTTGGCACAGGCTTCCGGCTCGCCGCCGAATGCCGGCACCACCTCGCGGCTGTTCAGATAGGTGTCGATGTCGATATAGTCAGCCGTTCCGGTCAGTGTCATGCTCATGTTGCCATAGTGGTCCAGCGCGGCCTTGAAAGAGTTGCCCCATCCGGACGTTGTCCCGGTAGCCCAGGTGCCCATATTGCCCGGCACCCAGTCGCCGTGTTCATTGTAATGGCCCTCACCCGGCATCTCAGGACTCCAGTCCACCTCCGACACCAGCACGGGGTTGGTCTGGACCACCGGCACCGACTTTCCGAACTCCTCGATAAAGCGTTCGGGAGTAGCCGTCTCGTCGTCGCAGTTATACCAGCCCACATAAGCATGAACGGCATAGCCTATGTTGTAGCTTTCAATGGGATAATGCACATAGTCCACATAGTTCGACTGATAACCCGAACCCGGAATCCACAGAATGCCGTTGAAGCCGTTGGCACGGATCTTATCCACTATGGGCTGGAAGAAGTCGTGCAAGGCCTCCGGAGTCTCGTTGCCCTCGGCATCCAGACAGGTGATCGGCTCGTTGGCCAGCTCCAGCGAAATCTGTCCGCTGTATTGCTTCACCAGCGCATTGGAACTGACAATATCCCACACATCCAACAGGTATTCCTGATATTCTCCGCCCACCTGTATCACTTGCGGACACACTCCGGGCGGACGCATCACCACATACATCCCGTGATCCATGGCCTGCTCGGCCAACGGCACGAACAGCATCCGCAGGAAAGAATTCAGCCGGGTGCGGCTGTAACGGCTGATGTTGGCCTCGCCCGTCTCCTCGCCCGTACTGGGTTTGTTGGGGTCGTTCGTCCAGCAGGGGTCCAGATGCAGCCTGAAGATGTTGCACCATGCGCCCTGCGTGGTGTCGGTCAGTGCCGTAAAGAGTTTCTCGAAGTAGTTCTGACAGGCCCGCACATCTGCCATCTCACAGCTGTTTCCCCAACGGTAATTATTAAAATAGGGGTTGGGCGTATCCATCACGCCGTGCAGGTTCACCACATTCCCGTGGGGGTCTTTCAGATAACGCCCGTCCACGTGCAAAGGCGGCAGTTCGCCATATTGCGCCCGTAGCTGTAAGCCAGTCCACAGCATCACCACACACAGGCCAAAGATTCTCAATAAGCTTTTCATAGGTCTTGTATTATTTTAACAGGTGTAGATGTCATGTAAAAAAGAAAGCCGCACCGGAAATCGCTTCCCAGCGCGGCCCGCATTATAAAATCTAAACTAACACTTCCATTGAAGTACTAAAACACTTGCTCTGTTCTCACCAGATGTCGTTCCACAGGTTCTTGTTGCTCTCTGTCGGCATACCTATATCACTGGGGTCTTCGCTGATACCCGGATAGCTGTCGCACAACACTTGCAGGACTTCCATATCTTTAACTTCCGCAACCGGAGCTTCATAATTTTTTCTTTTCATGACTGTTTCTATTGTTTTTAAGGTTTTATAATCACATTTTTCCACACACGCCCATCATTTCACGATGACTTTCTTCACCGTGCCGTCAGACATCTTCATCAGGTTGATGCCCTTCACCGGAGCGTCTACACGGCAACCGGACAGGTCGTAAATCTCCACCACGGTCACGGCTTCGGTCGCAGCCTGCACATCGTCTACAGTCGTTGCCCCGTCACCCAGGTCGAGAATCAGACGGGCATTGACCTGAGCCACTTCTGCCGGAACGGTCAGGTAGGCGCTGAAAGGCGTCATCGGCTGCTTGTCGGCTTCCGCCACCTTGTGGAATGTTGCGGCATCGTCTGCCGTTTGTTTCTGCAGCACGTAGCTGCTCTGAGGAGCATACGTACCGTTTGTGTACACACCGGTCAGCAGGCCGCTGGTCATGCTTTCGGCTTCGGGCTGAATCGTCACGTTCTCTGCGCTGAAGGTGTAGGTGCCTGCGCCGTTGATAAGCAAAGGTTCATTGGCTGTTATGGTTGTCAAAGCCTCTCCGCTCACGGTGTTTCCGGTCACGGCTGTCAGTTTATGGGCCTTGCAGCCGTCGGGCAATGCGGCATCATAGGGCAACACGAGCGTACCGAAGGCTGAAGCCTCGCTCACGCTCTTCGTCATGGAAGCGTTCGTTGCCGTGAATGCTGCCGGAGCACGGAACGGACTGGCGGCGGTGAGCGTCAGATTCTCACAAGTATAGGCACCGTCTTTCAGCACCAGCACGTTGCTTTCGTTGGACAGTTTCGCCGCGTCTTTTACGATAAACAGGCAGTTGGGGTTGCCTACATTACCCACCTTAACCGTTGAAGAGCCGGTCAGACCGGTAGCATCGATTACGGTCGTAGCGGGATTGGAAATGGCTTGCTGAGAAGTCGTATTCAAATCGCCCTCACCGTAAATCATATAATCGGCGGTCGGAGCATAAAGTTCCAATGCGGTAATAGTTACCAGTCCTGTACCTTGATCGACCCAAGAATTCTCCGATTTGATACCTACCAGATAAGCTTTTCCGCCACATTCCTCCTTAACGGCAGCAAGATCTATAACGGAATAACCGCCCTCTGTCTCTGTTGCCTTTTTCACAACAACATTAGTATTATCCGCATTAAAGAACCAAACTCTCGCCGGAGTTCCTTCAGTCTGAGTAATCCTCAACTCACCGAAGTGACTGACATCGGCATAGGATTTACAAGCCTCTACGTTATCACAATCTCCAAATACCTTATCAATGGACACATTCAAGTTCCACGTCGGATTCGTTCCTACGGCAAACTCTCCAGCAGCATCCTTTACGAAATAAGGCAGTGTGTTCAAGCTCATGCCGTCTGTCAAGGCCAATCCCTTGGTAACATTCTTTGTAAACGTAATGCTGTTGAACTTCATTGATCCCACTCCGGCGTCACCCTCAGCGAAATTAAACCGGACAGTGTTAACATGTTCGCTCTTTGCCTGATACTCATCGGTGTAGGAGATATTAGCCTTAGAAGTGAACCAAGAGTTTACGTCCCCCTTATCGAGCGTAGTAATCGTGGTTGAATTGAAAATGTCTTTGTAACCTTCGGTAGATACATCGTAGCCCGTGACAGCGGAAACCAGGTTACTGAAATCCACATCCCCCAAATACAACGTCAGCGAACCGACAGTTCCGTCACCCGTCACAACGCCATCGTTGTCAATAGTAACGCCGCCGGAAGGATAAAATTCAGAAATAGGAACAACGGCTACCCCATTGTCGTCATACGAAAGTTCAACAGGACTTAACAGATAAGAGTTCTTAAAAGACAAACTGCCGGATTCACCTTGGCCCACCAAGCGTATTTCCTTGACATCAGTGCCATGTTCTTGCAGGAAGCTCTCCAGCTCGGCTGCTTTCTCACCTGGCGAACCATATTTCGTAAAACCGTCATATCCCTGTACGACTTCATCGTCTGAAAAGACCCAGTCCAAGCGATAACCACCCGTTCCGGTCAGATCGGCAGCCGTGAAAATGAGCCTTGACCAATCTTCCGACCATGTCCCGTCACCACTCCATATAACAATATAAGCTCCGTCTGCCGTCCACGAGAAAGTCTGAGTCCCAGCAGTCCATGTCGCACTTTCGCTTTTTTCCGCATTGTCGGACACCGTGATGGGAACCACTTCGGCCCGTACCGTTTGTCCTGCCCCTACGGCAAGCAGCATTCCTAACATCAATTTACGTAACATTTTTCCATGATTTTAAATTTAACAATAATGAAAATTGAATGTACCGCAAAGGTAATGCAGGAAAGATGTTACGCATTTTCGCTCTTGTAACAGATTTTGTCTGTGATGTATCATCCCGCAAAAAAAGTCCGGCAATGATACATCACAGACAAATCATGTTACTTTTTTTCCTCCGAATGACTCGTCTTGAGGCGCAGATATTCCGACGGTTTCATGCCATAATAGGCCTTGAAACAAGTGGAGAAAGTGGAAACCGACTTGAAACCTACCGCCACGCTGATGTCCGTGATGTCGTAATTTCTCTTTTCTTCCAGCAGTTTGCCCGCCTGCATCAGGCGGTAATTGCGCACGAAGTCGCGCGGCGTCAGTCCGGTGATTTCCTTCAGCCGGCGATGGAAGTGCACACGGCTGATACCCACCTTCTCGGCGATCTGCTCCACATTCAGGTCCGAATTAGACAATTCGTCATTCACCACCTTGATGACCTTCTCCATCAGATTATCATCGGGCGACGACATATCGGCCCGGTCCATCACCACATCCTCGTGATGTACCGTCACATGATATTTCCCTTGCAGGCGTTGACGGTTCTGAAGCAGGTTAACGATGGTCTGACGCAGGATGTCGATGTTGAACGGTTTTGAGAGATAAGCGTCCGCACCGCCCGACAAGCCCGACAGACGGTCGCTGTCCTCGGTCTTGGCCGTGAGCAATATCACCGGAATATGGCTGGTGTTGAAATTCTTCTTCAGCTTGTTCAGCAGCGACAGGCCGTCCATCACCGGCATCATCACGTCACTCACCACCAGATCGATTTTCTCCAGATTGCGCAGGATGTAGTTCCAGGCTTCCTGCCCGTTACCGCATTCATGCACAAAATAAGCGTCAGACAGCTCGCCGTGCAGATAGCGTCGGATGGCTATGTCGTCCTCCACGATGAGCAACTGGTGAAGCTTGTTGCCGCCGCCCTTTTCGTCGACAGGTTCCTCCACGAGGTCTGCCACGTGCTCTGCTTCCGCACTGACAGCCGGAACGGGTGCGGTCTCTGCCTCTTCGTTAATGTCTTCCATCAGCTCCAGAGCCTGCGGCATGCGCACCGTGAAGCGCGTGCCCTGTCCGGACGGGTTGTTCTCCACGGTGATGTCACCCTCATGCAGTTCCACCAGCAGCTTGGTCAGGTTCAGCCCGATGCCTGTTCCCACATAGTCGCCGCCCCAGTTTCCGGCATAGAAACGTTCAAAGATGCGCACCTTGTCCTTGTCGGGGATGCCCACTCCCGTATCGGTCACGGTGAGCACGAAGTCGCGTTCGCCCTGCACCTTGCCCGGCACGTCCTTCAGTTCCATAACCACCCGTCCGCCTTCGGGCGTGAACTTGAAGGCGTTGGAGAGCAGGTTCATCACCACCTTGTCGAAATTCTGCGGGTCTACACAGACATCCAGCTCCGTCATGTCGTGCACGAAAGAGAAGTCTATCTTGCGGTTGGCGGCTGTCGAGGAGAACAGTTCGTACAGATTGTTCAGGAAACCCACCAGCTCCACCTTGTGATATTTCAGCCGGAACTGCCCTTTCTCAATCTTGCGGGCGTCCATCAGCTGATTGATCAGCCGCAGGATGCGCTGAGAGTTCTGGTAGATGAGCGAATAGTTGCGCTGATGCGCCTCGTCGGTGTCCATCGACATCAGCTTCTTCAGCGGACTGAGGATGAGGGTCATGGGCGTCCGTATCTCATGGCTGATGTTCATGAAGAACTGGATGCGGGCCTCGTTCATCTCCTCTTTCTGGCAATGTTTCTCCAGCACCTGCTTGGCCTTGAGCCGCTCCCGCACCTGCAGCACAACGATGTAGCAGCACAACAGGAACAGGATGAGATAGATCACGTAAGCCATTGTGGAAAGATACCACACGGGATGGAGCACCACCTTCAGTTCTTTCACGTCGGACGTCTCGCCATAAGACTCGGCCTTCATGCGCAGATGATAAGTGCCCGTCTCCATGTTCACGAACGAGATGCGGTTCTGTCCGTCTTCCAGAGCTATCCATTCACCGTCATTGATGCTATAATAATAGGTAACGCGGCGGTTGCCGAAACTCATGGTGGACAGTTCGATGCTGAACGACTTGTCCTTGTGCGACAGGTTCACCTCACCGGCCTGCGGCAGCCAGCGGTCGATGATGGCATAGCGTCCGGAACGGTCGCCCACATGCACGGGCTGTCCGTTCACGTAAAAGTCCACCACGCGCAGGTCTATCCGGTCCGACCCGCTGTTGCGCCCCACGTTGGACGGATGGAAATAGGTCAGTCCGTTGATACCGCCGAAGTAGAGTATGCCGTTCAGCGCATAAGAGGCTTTCTCGGTGAACTCGTTGCCCTGCAGACCGTCATTGATGGTATAGTTCTCAAAAGTCTCATCGGCGGGATTGAAAACCGAAAGCCCGTCGGCGGTGCCTATCCACACCTTGCCGTCGGCGGCAAACTCTATGCTGCTCACCGAATTGTTGGGCAGTCCGTTGTTCCGGTCATAAATTTTGACTTCGCCGCCCTTGCGGCTGAAATGCGCCAGCCCTCCGGTAGTGGCCACCCACAATGAGCCGTCGGCTCCCTGCTTGATGTCGTGAATGCTGCATTTCGTCAGCACTCTGCGCTTGAAATTCAGGCCGTCTCGCCCCACGGCAAATACCTCCATGCCATCAGCCGTGCCCACATAAAGCGTATCTTTCAGCAGGAGCAGACTGCGGACATAACTGTTGTGCAGAATCTCGTAGGGGTATTTCATGGTATTGTTCGACAGCATTATGTAATGTTCCAGCCGTCCGGTTCTGTGATGGTAGCAATACAGACCGTCGCCCATCGAACCGATATAAATGCGTCCGTAAGCATCTTCCACCATCGAATAGGCAGAAGGAATCTTCTCGCCGCCCGGCACAATCTGTCCCAACGGTACGCACTCGCCCGTCTGTTTGTCCATCCGCACCACACCGGCCCACGAGGAGCCGAGCCAAAGTGTGCCGTCGGAATCTTCCAGAATGCTCATCACGGTGGAAGGCATGCCCTTCACTTCTCCCGGACGGAAATGAATGCTCCGCGAGCCGTCGGCCTCCAGATGATAGATGCCGCAGTGGTCCGTGGCGACCCACAGACGGCCCTGCCCGTCGCCGGTGATGGCCGTCACGCAGTTGGTTCCGAGGGTATTCTTCAGCACCGAGCGGCGGCCCACATACTCAAAGTCGGTCACCATGTCGGGCATCACCAGCACGCCTTTCCAATAGACACCGACCCACGTGTTGCCGTCGGCATCGACAATGGCGTCTTTGATGTTCGATGTGGCCAGATTGTATTCATAGGTACGGATGTTGCTCTGCCTCAGGGTACCTGTGGACTCACTGTAGATTTTCAATCCGTTGCCGTCGGTAGAGACCAGCAGCTCACCGTCCGGAGCGGCAGTGGCCGACGTCAGCACGTAACGCTGGCTCTCCTTGTCGGCAGGCACGAAGCGGCGGTCGGCATCGGAATAGCGCATCAGTCCATGATGGTAAGTCACCAGATAGATGTTGCCAGTGCTGCTCTCGCAGAATTTATAGGCACTCGGCGGGGCAGCCACCTGGCGCACGATGCCGTTCTCACGGCAGTAGACCCGTCCGCACCAATCGGCAATCCACAGGCGGTGGCGGCGGTCCTCCATCAACTGCGTGAGCTGGTCCTTGCCGGGAAACTCCGATGTCTGACGCATTTCCATCCCCCCGCCGTCCACAGTGTGCAGACGATAGCAGCCGTAGCCGGAGGTGCAGACGTAGACCGTGCCGTCGGAAAGGCGGGTCATGGAGATGATATGCGCCCTCAGCGTGTCGCCGTTCTCTGCCAGCAGCGGCAGGAGGGTGAACCCGTCGGTGTCGTAGGAATAAGCCTGCACGCCCGCCTCCGTACCCACCAGCACAGTGCCCGGCTGCAGTTCCAGCACGCAAAGCACATTGTTGTGCTGCAACGAGCCGGCATCGTCGTCACTGTGATGATAGACATTCATCTTAGCCCCGTCGTAGCGGTTCAGCCCGTTCTGGGTGCAGATCCACACATTCTTGTAGCTGTCTTGCACAATGGAACGAATGCAAGTGTTCGACAGCCCTTGATCCGAAGTAAAGGAAATGGGAGTCTGTGCCACACCGACACAGGCGAGCAAACAGCAAAGCCATCCCATCAACACTCTTTTCTTTTTCATAGGTTCATAACAGATTGGCAGTTAATAGAGTCATCATAATATTTTATGGTATAAGATTGTAAGACCGACATGCACACGGCGGCCTGCGGTCGGTCTCTTCGTAAGAGAGC